>CAZUAR010000007.1:0-290355 GCA_964617845.1 uncultured Kofleriaceae bacterium
TCCACGGGGGTCGTACGGAAACTCATAACGAGGGAAAGTAGATCTACCAATGCGCACGCTCCTGGCCGCCTCGCTGCTCGTGTCGGGGATCGCCGTCGCCGAACCGGATCGCCGGGTGATCTCGGTCGGCGCCGATGCGATCGACACGCTCACGACCTTCGCGAGCGATCACGGCACCCCGATCCACCTCGAGATGGCGAACGACGAACGCGTGGTCCTCACGATCGACGACGCCCAGCTCCAGGCGCTGTCCGAGGAGATGCACGAGCGGCACGATCGCTGCGGCGGCTTCATCGTGCACGAGTCGCTCGAGGAGGCGCTGGCCCCGGCGGCCCCTGTCAAACGCGTCGAGTACACGATCGATCGCCCCGAGGTCGTGCGCGCGGTGCTGCTGCGCCTCTCCGACCAGCGGCTCCTGACGACGATCCGCGAGCTCTCGTCGATGAAGAACCGCTACTACCGCTCCGAGAGCGGCGCGGCGGCATCCGCCTGGCTCGCGCAGAAGTGGCGCAGCTTCACGACCCGCACCGACGTGACGATCGAGCTGTTCGATCAGGGCTACCCGCAGAAGTCGGTGATCATGACCATCCCCGGCACGACCCGCCCCGACGAGGTCATCGTGATCGGCGGTCACCTCGACTCCATCGCGCCGGGAGGCAACGCCTCGAACGCGCCGGGCGCCGACGACGACGCATCGGGCATCGCGACGCTGACCGAGGTCGCGCGCGTCCTGCTCGAGTCCGACGTCCGCCCCGAGCGCACGATCAAGTTCATGGCATACGCCGCGGAGGAGGTCGGCCTGCGCGGCTCGCAAGCGATCGTGCGCGACTTCAAGGCGCGCAAGGTGAACGTCGTCGGCGCGCTCCAGCTCGACATGACGAACTACCAGGGCTCCGATCGAGACATCTGGATCATCGACGACTACACGAGCAAGGATCAGAACAAGTTCCTGATCGATCTCATCGAGACGTACACCGTCGCGACCTGGGGCTCCGACAAGTGCGGCTACGCCTGCTCCGATCACGCGTCGTGGCATCGCGCGGGCGTGCCCGCCTCGATGCCGTTCGAGTCGCGCTCGAAGGAGATGAACAAGCGCATCCACACCAAGAACGACACGCTCGAGCAGAGCAAGGACAACGCGCTGCACGCCGTGAAGTTCGCGCGCCTCGGCGCCGCCTACGCGATCGAGCTCGCGAAGGGCAGGCTGGTCGAGCGTCGCGCCCACCGACAGTGCGGAACCATGCTCTGGGCGGAGGCGCATCGCGAGATCCGCGAGATGGAGTGCCGCGCGAGAGGCGGGTGCGACGATGATTCGATGCCCGTCTGGATGTGGTTCGGTCTCGCGCTGACCGCGGCCGGCACGCTGTGGCTGAGCCGGCGCGCGGGCTGAACGATGAGCTCGATTCGTCCGACTGGTCAAATCCACCACTTTCGGAGCGAGTTGGGGTCGGACCCCATTACATTTCCGATTTGGTCAAATCCACCACTCTGACTCCAATTCGTTGGACGTTGTCCGGCCGGCGGACAAGCGCGGGCTAGTTCGCGCTGCCGGATCCACTGCCCGATGGTGGTCCGCCCGCCGGAGCGCCGCTCTCGTACCACTTCTTCGGGATCGTGATCGTCGCGGAGGCCTTGGGGCCCGTCACCTTCACCGCGGTGCACTTGACCTCCATGAGGGCGGCTTGCGGGGGCGGCATCGCGCACGCGGTGTGCGTACCCGTGCGCGCGCCGGCGATCTCGGCGGGGCCGCCGATCGCGGCGCGCATGTAGATCGGCAGCGGGTCCTTCGTGTTGACCGCCACCTGATCGAGATCGCGGAGCTGCTCGGCGGTCTTGATGTCGAGCGCCATCTGCACGAGGAACACCATCGCCATCGGCGCGGGCGTTCCGTCGTCGAGCTTCACGTCGATGGTGACCGTCGACGTGCCCGGCGTCGCGTCGATCGTCGTCTTGGTGCGGCCGGTCGGCGCGATCTCGACGCGCAGCGCGTACATGTCCTTGGGACGCGGGCCGCCGCCGCCGATCATCGGGTAGACGACGTACGGGCCGGGCGCGAGGCCATCGATGGTGAACGTCCCGTCGGGACCGGTCTGCGTGAAGAAGTTGGAGCCGTTGGCGCCGACCGGGTTCGCGATCACGATCGTATCGGCGAGCGGCTTTGCGTCGCGCGTGATCGTGCCGTCGAGGCCGGCGGTCTTGCCGAGCACGAGGTCGATGTTCGCGCTGTCGGGCGAGGCGGGCAGGCGGATCGACGGCGAGCGCTGGGTGTCCTTGCCGGCGACGATGGTGATCGGGGTCGGCGGGAAGCCCTCGAGGTGGAAGTAGCCGGTCTCGTCGGTGACGGTGTCCTTCGCGTCGATCGATTCGTTCTCGATGTAGAGCTCGGTGCCGCCGCCGGTGAGGAGCTTGCCGGCGGCGACCTTCGCGTTCGCGATCGGCATGCGGTTCTCGTCGAGGACGCGCCCCGAGACCGAGCGTCCGGGCTGCACCGTGATCGTGCCGACGTCGGTGGGCTTGCCGGGCTCGACGGTGACCTCCTTCGCCTTCGCGGCGAGGAAGCGGCGACCGTCGACGACGATCGTGTGCGTGCCCGCCGCGGCCGGCAGGGAGAACGAGCCGTCGGGCGTCGCGAACGGGGTCGGGTAGGTGCCACCTATCGACACGGTGAACGCGGCGGGTGCGGTTCCGTCGGGGAGCGCGACCTTGCCCTCGATCACGCCCTCCGCGAGGAGCACGAGGCGCACCTTGTCGCCGGGCTTGTCGGTGACGGTGACCGAGAGCGGTTTGGCGAGCGCCATCGACGACTCCGCGGCGCCGAGGCGGGCGGCGCGCAGGCGGTACGGACCGGGCGGGAGGCCGGCGAAGCGGAAGCCGCCGCCTTGATCGGTGACGGCGAGCTGGGAGCCGCGCACGCTCCACACCTCTTGTTGCTCGAGGCTGCCGGTGTACGTCGGCTCGGCGCTGACCTGCGCGTCGCCGAGCGGCTGGCCGGTGGAGTCGACGACGGTGCCTTCGATCGCGCCGGTGACGTCGAGCTTCAGCGTGACCTCGTGCGTGGGCTTCTCCGCGAGATCGATCGGCACGATCGCCGACGAGCCCGACGTGTGCGCAGCGACGATGTCGACGGCGCGGCGCGGGAGGCCCTCGATCGCGAACGTCCCGTCGGGTGCGGTGAACGCCTGGCGTTGCGCGCGCCAGAACGTGGTGCCGCGAACGACGACGCGCACGTCGGCGGCGGCGATCGGCGCGCCGGTCGCGTCTTGCACGGTGCCGCTGATCGTCGCGCCCGCGGTGAGGACGATCTCGATTCCGCGCTTGTCGTGCTCGCCGTCGACGGTGATCGGCGCGGTCGTCGCCGGTGCATGGTCGCCCTGCGTCGCGGTGAGGCGCCACGTTCCGCTCGCGATCGTCGGCAGCGTGAACGTGCCGTCCGCCTTCGTCTCGACGCCATCGCGGCGCGCGTCGACGACGGGGAACGGCTCGCTCGTCGAGGTCGCGACGACGCGCGCGCCCGCGACAGGCTTGCCCGCCTCGTCGATCACCTTGCCCGCCATCGCGGCGCCCTTCGCGAGCGTCAGCGAGACGCGCGCCGGTGCAGCGGGATCGCCGGACGTGCCGAGCATCATCGCGGCGGACGCGTAGCCCGGCGCCGATGCGACGAGCGGTGCCCACGTCGGCCCGACGCCGCGCAGCGTCGCGACGCCCTTGTCGTTCGTCGCGCCGGTCCACACGAGCGTGGAGCGCAGCTCGACGGTCGCGTTCTTGATCGCCGCGCCGTCGGTCCCCGAGACCACGACCTCGACGAAGCCGCCCTCACGCAAGCGGATCGTGACCGGCTCCGTCTTCTCGGTCAGGCGCAGCCGCGTCGGCCCCGCGTAGCCGGGCTTGTCGCCCTGCGTCGTCGCTTCGATCGTGTAGTCGCGCGCGATCAACCCCTCGAACACGAACTCGCCGTCGGCCTCGGTCTCGAGCGACCGCGGCGGGTGCGAGTCGATCGCGACGGTGGCGCCCGCGACGGGCTGGTCGTTCTCGTCGACGACGAGGCCTTCGAGGCGGAACGTGCCCTTCGGATCGTCGTCGTGCGCGAGCTCGGGCCCGCGCGATGCGCCGGCGCTGGTCGACGCGGGCGGCGCCGCGGGCGTGGGCGGCTTCGCGCTGCCATCCGCGATCCGCACGGGATCCTTGGGGGCGGCCTTCTCGCTGCCGAACCACCCGAAGTGTCTGCCGGCGAAGAACGCCGCGACGGCGAGCACGGCGACGGTGATGGCGATCTTGATTCCTGTCTTCACGAGTAACCCTCCAACGACTGCGGCTGTGCCGTGCCCCGACGGCGTGGCGAGCGGCGTGAGTGGAGCGACGAGCGCCATCCAGCGCTTGCGATCACCGCCGTGCTGCTGGTCGAGCGCACCGCGCACGCGCGCGAGCGCCTCGGCCAGCCGCGATCGCACCGTCGCGCCGGGGATTCCCTGCGCGCGTGCGATCTCTGCGGCGCTCATGCCCTCGAAGAACCGCAGGAGCAGCACGTCGCGCAGCGCCTCCGGCAGCTCCAGGACAATCGCCGCGACCTTCTGTTGCATCCGCGCGCGCTCGACGAGCTCGTCCGATGTCGGAACCTCGTTCGCCACCGGCGCGTCGGTCTCGCGCTTCTCGCGCCGCGCCTTCCCGCGCAGCGACATCTTCGCGAGGTTGCGCGCCACGCCCGCGAGCCACGGACGGAGCGGTCCGTCCTTCTTCGGCGGCTGCTTGATCGCCACCTCGAACGTGTCCTGCACGACATCGGCCGCGTTTGCGTCGCCGACGAGCGCGCGCGCCAGCTGGAGGAGCCAGTCGGTGTGAGCTAACAGCTCGTCGGCATTAGGGGCAGGAGCGGACACGGGGGAGCTCTCGCGCCCATCTTGCCGCCGCCCGCGAAAGTGTTGCCGCCGGGATCATCTTTCTTCGATCGCGGTACTGCTTGACGGCCATCGTATGCACCGATATGTATATGCGTAGCCATGCAAGCAGTCGTCTTCGAGACGCTCGCAGACCCCGCGCGCCGCCGGATCGTCGAGGTGCTGCGCGGCGGCGAGAGGGCCGTGAACGACATCGTCGAGCAGATGGACATCCATCAGTCCGGCGTGTCGCGTCACCTGCGCCTTCTGTCCGAGGCGGGCTTCGTCCAGGTACGCCCCGACGGTGCTCGCCGGTTGTACTCGCTGCGCCGCGAGCCGTTCGACGAGCTCGAGGCGTGGCTGTCGCAGTTTCAGAAGACGTGGGACGCACGTCTCGATCGCTTTGCCGCCGAGCTCGAACGCAGAAAGAAAGCGCGAAAGGACCCGAAGCCGTGAGCAAGAAGCAAATCACCATGGAGCGCACCTTCGATGCCGCGCTCTCAGACGTATGGGAGCTGTGGACCACGAAGGCCGGCATCGAGTCCTGGTGGGGCCCCGAGGGGTTCCGTGTCGAGGTGCGCTCGATCGATCTGCGGCCGGGCGGCACGCTCGTCTACCTGATGATCGCCGAGGCGCCCGAGATGGTCGCGTTCATGAAGTCCGCCGGCATGCCGACGGCGACGGAGAACACCATCCGCTATCGCGAGGTGGTGCCGCAGAAGCGGCTCGTCTACGCCCACTCGACCGACTTCATCAAGGACGTCGAGCCGTACGACGTCACGCACACCGTCGAGCTGTTCCCCCGAGGCGACAGCGTTCGCATGGTGCTGACGTTCGACGCGATGCACGCCGAGGAGTGGACGCAGCGCGCGGCCGCGGGCTGGGAGCAAGAGCTCGGCAAGCTCGGCAAGGCCCTAGCGAGCCGCCGCACGTAGCGCGTCGCGCATCGCGCCGGGGCTCGCCGCGTGGAACGGCCGGCCGTGACCCGGCAGCACGTGCGTGACGTCGTACGCGACGAGCTTCTCGATCGACCGCAGCTGCTCGTCCCACGAGTACCAGCAGACGTCGGCGCCCGCCTCGAGGCCGTCCTCGCGATCGTTGGCCCACAGGTGATCGCCCGTGAACAGCACGTCGCGCCACAGCAGCGCGATCGAGCCGCGCGTGTGCCCGGGCACCGGGATCACGAGCAGGTCGTCCGCGATCGCGATCGCGTCATCGCCGTCGACGATTCGCTCGCACGCGCGCGTCTCGCCGCGCACGTCCGCGCGATGGATCACGCGCTCGCACCCGAAACGCTCGTGCCACTTCGCGTGATCCGCGACGTCGTCCTGGTGCGTGAGCAACATCGTCGCGACGCCGCCGAGCTCGGCGATGCGATCCTCGAGCATCTTCGCGTGGCGCGGTGAATCGACGAGCACGTTGCCCTCGGGCCGCACGATCAGCCAGCTCGACGCGCCGTACGACGACGCCGACGCGTAGCCGCAGAACAGCACGTCGTCGACACCCTCGACGGGAATCGGAAACGCGCGCGCGGCGGCCGTCGCGTCGAGCTTGCGCCGCATGCCGATCGAGCTCGTCGGGCACGTGATCAGCGCGAGCAGCGCGCGGTGCTGCTCGGCGTCGTTCGCGGGCTGATGCGCGACGAACGACTGCGCGTGGCGATCGGTGCGCGCGTACGTGCTCGGCGCGAGCTGGCGGCACAGGTCGCAGTCGATGCAGCTCGAGTCGACGAACAGGTCGCCGTCGACGTTGTCCGCGATCGCATCGCTCGCGCGCGCCATATCCGCAGTATGGGCGCGATGCGATCGACGCGCACTACTCCTTCGGCGTGCGCACGGCCCACGTCACCTTCTCGAACGGAGGCAGCGGATTGCCGAGCTTCGCGCAGCGCAGCTCGCCGGTCTTTGTCTCGACACAGAACCTCGAGTTGCCGTAGTGCATCTTCGCAGCGTCCTTCACGCGCACCGTGAACGGCTCGTGAGACTTGTTGCCGAACATCGTGCAGGTGATGGCATCACCCGTCCGCGCACACATCATCGTCCCGACCGAGGCGAGCTCCTGGGCCTGGGGCCGCGGATACGCCTTCGGCCCGTCGGTCCAGCCCCAGCACACGAGCGTCTTTGCATCCGAGGTGCGCTCGATACAGGGCGCTCCGGCGGCGTACACGCGCTTCACCCCGTCGGTGATCCGCCAGAACGGGGCGTCCTTCGGCTCGTCGAACGCGGTCGGATAGGTCGCGTCGAGCTCGAGCAGCGTCTTCTTCGGTGCCTTCTTCGCGGCCACGTGCAGCCGCGCACAGTCGAAGGCGCCCGCGCACCACAGCGCGCCCTTGTCATCGAGCGCCCATACGATGTCGTGCGCGAACGTGACGTCGACGAAGCGTCCGGGCAGCGTCGTGAACGCGGCCTTCGGATCATCGCCGGTGTGCTGGAACGGCCGGCACGCGAGCTCTCCCTTCTCGCCGTGCACGCAGAGCTGATCGTTCTTCGAGCTGCCGACGAGCCCCGCGGTCTGCACCTTGAACGGAACCGCGAGCGTCTCGACCCGGAGCTTGTCGACGACGGAGTAGCTCCGGTCCACACGGACGAGGCTGCCATCCTCGCGAACGACGAGCGGCGTGTACGCGTGGACAAGGTCGCGCATGCGCATCTCGACCGCGGGCAGGTCGGTGGCCTTCTCGCAGACGAGGGTCCCATCATGCTGGATGGCGCACGTGCCGCTGAGGGCCGCGAGCTTCACCGCACGAAGCGGCGCGGCGGCGGCCGTGCTCGCGAGACAGAGGATCAGGGCCGCGGCGATCTTCATTCGTCTTCCTCCTGGTGCGTCGTCGACGATTCGAGGACGCGCGTCAAGATCGGTCGCATCGTCGCGAGCGAGGGCGAGAACAGCTGGAGCTGGTCGGGGTCGGCGAACACGGCGGCGTAGTTCTCGGGGGCAAGGGCGCGGGCCAGGCGGCTCGCGAAGTTGTCGCGGAGGATCCGGACGTAGTGATCGACGTCGTAGTCGCGCGGATCGCGCACGGTTGTTCGCGGATCGATCGCGGCATGTGATGCGACCTCATCGTCGTCGAGCTCTTCGATCACGCGACCGGTCCCGCGCGCGGTTCGGTACACGCGGACGCGCTCGCCCGCGATCCACGTGGTGCGGCCGCTGGCGAGCATCGCCTCGTAGGTCAGCTCGCGGCGCGACTCGCGCGTGGCGAGGTACTGCGCCGGCGTCTTGGACAGCTTCACGCGAGACGATACGTCGTACGCCGGCAGCGCCCGCGTGCGGAGCGCGCTGACCGTTGCGAGGTACGCGTCGCGGACGCCGGCGATGTCGTTCGCGAACAAGCGCGCGATCGCGGTGCGGAGGAACGCCTCGCCGAACGGCTCCGCGCGGCTCGAGCGAAACGCGACGCCGCGCAGGATCAGCTCGCCGCCGTACGCGAGCAGCGCGTAGTTCTTCGGCTCGTGAGAGAGCATCGCGGCGTAGCGACCTTCGAGCTCGAGGTGCACGAGCGGCGGCAACAGCGCGGCGACCTCCGCGACCACGCGCGCCTCGTCGTCGGGCGTCCACGCGTCGGGCACCGCGAAGTAGACGCCGTCGGTGTCGGCCTCGAGCAGCGTCACGCCGCGCGCGGCGAGCGCATCGCACATGAGCGTCAGCGTCTCGCGGCCCCGTCGCGTCACCTCGTTCGCCGCGTGGATGTCGGAGAAGCGCGTCAGGCCGCCGGCGCCGAGGTAGCCGTACGCGGAGTTCACGACGAGCTTCATCGCCGCGGACATCGCCTCGTGACCGTGCCGCTCGGCGGAGTGGGGCGGGGCGGCCTTCGCAGCGGCCTTCGCCGCGAGGCGCTGCGTGACGAGCCGGTCGACGATCGACAAGAGCGCGCCCTTGCGATCGCGCGCCGGCGAGATCCGGAACTGCCGCATCAGCGACGGATACAGGCTCGCGACGTCCGCCTTGACCACACGATGCGCGACGCCGGCCGCGAACAGGTGCAGCGCGGCGCCGCTGTGCTCGGTGCCATCGCCGGCGCGATGCGCGGGCAGCGCCTCGCCCGACCGCAGGTACGCGCGCACGAGCAGCGGATCGATCACGCCGGTCGCGGGCCCCGCATCGGCGAGCCGCTCGTAGCGCCGCGGCGCCATGCGCGCGAGCGCGAACGCGGCGCCGCACAGCAGGCGCGCGAGCCCGGCGACCTCCTCGACATCGGCGCGCGCGTATCGCCGCACGCGATCCGGATCGCGCTGGTAGACGTCCCAGATCTGGTCGCCGCGGATGTGCTCGCGATCCGGCCCCGCGACGCCGAGGTGCCGGGCGACCGCCTTGAGGCCATGCCCGGGCAGATCGCGCGCGGCGAAGTCGTGCCGCAACACGGCGTCGAGCGTGTCGATCAGCTCGCGCCCCGGCGCGCTGAATCGCACGCGCCGCGCGGCGTCGCCCGATCCGATCGCCACCCCACGCCGCGCGCCTCGCTGCCGGAAGCCCGGCGGTCCGACGCGCCCGATCGCGAGCGGCACGCCGAGCAGCCGCGCGCGGCGATCGAGGAACGGCAGATCGAACCCGTGGAGGTTGTGGTTCTCGATGATGTCCGGATCGATCGCGCGCACGCGCTCGACGATCGCCGCGATCAAGCGCGCCTCGTCGGCATCCTCGATCAGTGTGACCTCGCCGTCGGGCGCGCGGATCGCACACAAGAAGATGCGATCGCGCTGCGGATCGAGCCCGGTGGTCTCCAGGTCGATCTGCATGCGCCGCACGTCATCGACGCCGATGTCGCGAAACGACGTTCGCCCCGTCGCGACGAGGTACTGATCCTCGGGCGCGAGCACGAGCACGCTGTCGCCGAGATCGCGCACGTGGTTCACGTGCTGGCCGAGCCGCCGCGTCGCCGCCCGAATGACCGCGCCGCTCAACGTCGCCATGTCGTCGGCGCGGACGATGAAGCGCAGCTCGCCATCACCCGCGAGCTCGCGAACCGTCACGCGATCGCGATCGAGGCCGTCGACCGCGTCGACGAGCATCCACGGCCGGAACGCGACCTGCTCGTGCACCAGCGCGCCGTCGACGCGCCGCCACACGTGCACCCGGCCATCGCCCTCGGACCACACCGAGACGATTCCCGGCGTCGGGTCCCAGCCCCATAGCCATTCGTCCTCGATGGTCGACACGCCCGCGCACCGTAGCGTGCTACAGGGATCGCGTGGCGACCGAAGCGGACGTCTGGAAGATCGCGCTCGCGCTCCCGGGCGTGAAGAAGACGAACGACAAGTACCAGCCGACCAAGGAGCGCCTCGTGTTCTCGGTCTCGGACAAAGGGAAGGACAAGGGCTTCGTCTGGTCGTGGCTGGAGCGCGTCGATCCGAAGAAGCCGCGCGTCGAGAACCGCGACGTCCTCGCGTGCCGCGTCGCGAACGCCGAGGAGAAGGCGCTGCTCCTCGCGCAGGACGAGTCGAAGATCTTCACCGAGCCGCACTACAACGACTATCCGGCCGTGCTGGTGCGCCTCGCGAACGTCTCGTCGGGCGAGCTCGAGCGCCTGATCGTCGAGGCGTGGCGCTGCATGGCGCCGAAGGCGGTCGTCGCGGCGTACGACGCGGGGCTTCCGATCCCGACGACGAAGAAGCCGGCGAAGAAGCCGGCGAAGAAGCCGACGAAGAAGCCGGCGAAGAAACAGACGAAGAAGCCGGCGAAGAAACAGACGAAGAAACAGACGAAGAAACAGACGAAGAAACAGACGAAGAAACAGACGAAGAAACCGACGAAGAAGCCGACCAAGAAGCCGGCCCGCAAGCCGCCCAAGAAGCGCTAGCAACCCGACGAGAGCGAGCCGCTCGGCGTGCTCAAGATCGTGCAGCCACCTTCGCTGACGATCGAGCTGCCGCGGCCCGCGCTGTCGGTGCTGTACATCGACACCCCTCGCTCCTGCGATCGCTCCGGCGGATACTTCGCGAGGTAGAGGTCGCGCAGGTTCACCGATGCTGGCTCGTTCTCGTAGCCGAAGTTGTAGCTCGCATCCATCCAGTAGCGTCCCGCGGGCACGCTCTGTCCGACGATCGCATCGAGCTGCGCCTTGTCGCTCGCGCCGAGCTCCGTGCCGTTCACGAACACACCGGTGCCATGGACCGCGGTCGCAGCGTAGGGCTGTGCGTACTGCGGTGTGCCGTACGTGTCGTACGTCCCCGTCGTCATGCAACCAACACCGAGGATGGTCATGAGGATCGCGGCGAGTCGGAGCTGCTTCATTGCCAGCTAGAGGAAGCTCGTCGATTCGCGTCGCAAACAATCACGCAACCGGGCGTGACGCCTCGATGCCTACATCGGAGCCCTGATACGATGGTGATCTGTGAGGGTGGCCATCGTCGTGGGGCTGGCGATCGCGAGCGCTTGCGGCGTTGCCGTCGCCGACACGCGGTCCTGCTCGACACCGACGGCGCGGTGGCGGTACGCGCTGATCGCGGGCGCGTTCGAGCCGACGCAGGACATCGCCGCGAGAGAGCTCGTCGCGAAGTGGCAGGCGGGCGCGATCGCGGCGAGCGAGGCGACCTCGCGCGCGCTCGCAGGCGTGCTCGGACCACGCGGCGATGGGCCGACCATCGTCGACGGTGGACGCGCCCGACGGAGCTCCACGATCGTGAGCGAGCGCGAACCGGTAGCGAGTGGCTGGGCGATCGTGCCGGCGCACGAGCTCTCGCCGGCGTGGAGCGTGATCGCGGTCGACGGCGCTCATCCGCTCGTCGATGACGGCGTCCTCGCACTGCCCGTGTGCGGCGCCGGGAACATCGATCGCGAGAAGCTGACCACGCTCGTCATGAGCGGCACCACCGCGCTGACGGGGCGCACCGCGAAGCGCGTCGACGACACCGGCATTCGCGACACCGTGAAGCACATCGCTCCGTTCTTTCGCAGCGCGGACCTCGTGCACGTGAGCAACGAGGTCGCGTTCGTGCGCGGCTGCAGGCCCGAGACCGGGCAGGACAAGACAGAGCTCAAGTTCTGCGCGCGCGATCGCTACATCGATCTTCTCGGCGCGCTGAACACCACGATCGTCGAGCTCACGGGCAGTCACTTGACCGACTACGGCACGCGGTCGCTGGCGCGCACGATCAGGATGTACGAGAAGCGCGGCTGGCTGTGGTTCGGCGGCGGGCGCACGCAGATCGAAGCGAGTGCACCGCGCATCGTCGAGCATCACGGCAATCGCTTCGCGTTCGTGGGCTGCAACGCGGTCAACTGGTGGGTCAAGGCGATCAGCGCGGGGCTCGGCACGGCGAACTGCGACTGGGCGCGCATGACGTGGCAGATCCAGGAGCTGCGGCGCGAGGGCTACCTGCCGATCGCGACCGTGCAGCATCGCGAGCTGCGCACGCACACGCCCGCGCCGGATCTCGTTCGCGACCTGCGCGGCCTCGCGGAGGCGGGCGCGATGTTCGTCCTCGGCAGCCAGGCGCACGTCGCGCATCCGTGGGACGTGCACCACGGCGCGTACGTGCACTACGGGCCGGGCAACATCCTGTTCGCGCAGTACCGCCCCGGTCAACGCGAGGCCACCGTCGACAAGCTGTTCGTTCACGACGGAACGCTGCTCTCCGTCGCGCACATCTACACGCGCACCGAGCACGGCCAGCCGCGCCTGCTGTCCGATCGGGAGCGCGCGGAGCTGCTCGGCGATCTCGCGATCTCGGCGGCGGCGATCGAGCCACCGTCGCCGTGGGCGGTGCCGGTGTTGCCGCCGGTCACGCGCGAGCGGCCCGACTCGTTCGTCAAGGACGGACGCGCGCAACGTTTGCGCGTTTCGCTGCCCGCGCGGATCGAGGATGGCAAGCGCTATCCACTCGTGGTCGACCTCGAGGGAACGCGAACGCCTGGCGACGGCGAATTCTTCGTGACACGTGTTGGCGGCTTCGTCGTCAAGCGCGGAAAGGTGGCGGGCGCCGCGAGCGCGAAGGACATCGTCGCGTACTTGCGAACGAAGTACCCGATCGACACGCGCGCGGTGACGATCACGTCTGATCCCACGCGGCCGCAACGCCATCGCCATCGATCGCATCACCGCTCGAAGCGTCACTCAAAAGTGTCGTCTCGGTAGAGGTGTGCCGCCGGCACGCTCGCGATCGGCGTGTTAGCTTCGCGGCGACGCCATGGGGAACAATCGTCTCGTCGGAATAGCTGTGGTTTGTGCGGTGCTCGCCGCATGCGGTGGATCGAAGACGAAAGGCGAGCTCGATGTCGCCGGCACGCCGACCGGGGAAGTGACCGGCCAGATGCGCGTGGTGCTCGCGTTCAGCCGACCGATGGTCGTGAAGACGATGCTCGGTCAGCCGGTCGCGAAGCCGCCGCTCACGCTGTCGCCGCCGATCGCCGGCACCGCGACGTGGACGGACGAGAAGACGCTCGCGTTCGTGCCGTCGGCGAGCCTGCCCGTGTCGACGAAGTACACGGTCACCGTTCCGGGCGAGACCAAGGCGATCGACGGCGCGGTGCTCGGCACTCCCACGACGTTCGAGTTCTTCACGGAGCGACTGCGCGCGACGGTGGATGTCCTGGGCATCAAGGACCGCGCGACGAAGGATCAGATCGTCCGCCTCGACTTCACGCAGGAGGTCGCGTTCGACCAGGTCGCGCAGAACTGCAGCTACGAGTCCGGCGCGAACAAGCACAAGGTGAAGCTCGCGCCCGACTCGGCGACCGGCAGCGCGCGCACGTTCACGGTGCAGCCCGCGGGCGAGCTCGCGCTCGACACCGAGTGGTCGATCACGTGCCGCGTGGGGCTCAAGGGCACCGTCGGTAACCTCGGTCTCGCCGAGCCGGCGACCGAGAAGTTCAAGACGTACGGCGCGCTGAAGTTCGTCGGGCTCACGCCGACGGGCAACGACATCGTCCCCGACGAGGATCTGACGCTCGACATCGCGTTCTCCAATCCGCTCGCGGAGCCGTACGAGATGACGCTCGAGCCCAAGGCGCCCGGCTTTCCGCAGCGCTGCCACGACGGCGCGCAGCCCGCGGGCGTGAGCTGCGCGGTCCAGCTCGATCCGCTGACGAGCTACACGCTGACGATCGACGCGAAGCAGAAGGACGTGTTCGGACAGGCGCTCGGCAAGAGCGAGACGCTCGAGTTCCGCACCACCGACGCGAAGCCGACGATCTCGATGGAGTCGGGCTACTTCGTCGCCGAGCTGTCGCGCCCCGTGATCCCGATCTGGACGCGCAACGTGACCAAGCTCGAGGTGACCGCCGTCGACATCACGCAGGCGAACTTCCACCAGGTCGCGGGCCTCCTCGACTGGTGGGATCCGAAGCCGGCGGACCTCAAGGCGAACAAGCTCGTCGGCAAGACGAAGACGATCCCGATCACCGGCACGAAGAACAAGTGGGGACAGCACTCGCTCGGCGCGCAGGAGCTGTTCGGCACGCAGCCGGGCCCCGGCATGTACTACGTCGAGGTCGGCAGCAAGGAGGTCGAGAAGGATCCATACGTCGACGGTGGCCGGCAGAAGGTGCTCGTCAACTTCACCGACATCGGCCTCGTCTCGAAGCTCTCGCCGTCGCGCGGCCTCGTGTGGGCGACGAAGCTCTCGACGGGCAAGCCGCTGCCGGGCGCGACGATCACGGTGCGCGACGCGCTGGGCAAGGTCACGTTCACCGGGACCACGGACGCGAACG
Organism: uncultured Kofleriaceae bacterium; assembly: GCA_964617845.1. Classification (GTDB taxonomy): domain Bacteria; phylum Myxococcota_A; class Polyangia; order Haliangiales; family Haliangiaceae; genus JABFXX01. Next base: position 14,520 of record CAZUAR010000007.1, read on the forward strand.
GCGTCGCCGTGCTGCCGCCGACGAGCAAGATCAAGGGCAAGGCCGCGGCGCCGGACGACGAGAACGAGTGGTCGTCCGAGGAGACGGGCATCCGCATCTACGCGGCGCTCGGCAACGACTGGACGATGATCAACCCGAACCGCTCGGGCGGCCTCGCGGCGTGGAACTTCAACGTCTCCGTCGACAGCTCGATGGGTACGCAGAAGCTGCGTGGCTTCATGCACACCGATCGCGGGCTGTATCGCCCGGGCGAGAAGGTCCACATCAAGGGCATCGCGCGCGTGTCCAAGCTCGGCGAGCCGCTGACCACGCCCACCGCCGGTGCCAAGGTCGACGTCGAGATCACGGGGCCGCAGGGCAAGCAGTTCACCGAGGCGACCGCGAAGCTGTCCGCGTTCGGCGGCTTCTGGCTCGATGTCGACATGCCGGCCGACGCGCGACTCGGTGACTACACGATCCGCGCGAAGGTCGGCGACCTCGGCACGTTCACCCGCGAGTTCTCCGTCGAGGAGTACCGCGCGGCCACGTTCGAGGTGACCGGCAAGCTGAAGGAGCCGCGCATCGTGTACCGCGGCAAGGTCGCCGCGACGATCAACGCGAGCTACCTCTACGGCGCGCCGCTGCGCAGCGGCGAGGTCGACGTCAGCGTGTACCAGCGCAAGCGCCGCGTCGACTTCGAGGGCGCGCTCGCGGAGTTCCAGTTCGCCGACGATCGCCGCTACGACAGCTACTACTACGACGAGTCCGAGTACTCGCAGCAGCTCGTCACCGAAGATCACCTGACGCTCGACGACAAGGGCAACGCGACGCTCGGCATCGCGATCAGCCCGACCGACGTCTATCAGGACTCGGATCTGCTCGTGCGCGCGGCGGTGACGTCGCCGTCGAACGAGGTGATCGCGAAGTCGTTCACCGTCCCGTACTTCAAGTACAAGCGCTACCTCGGCGCGAAGACCGACGGCTGGTTCCTCGACGTGAAGAAGCCGGCGAAGGTCAAGGTCGTCGGCGCGTCGCCCGACGGCAAGATGATCGACGGCGCCGCGAAGGTCACGATCACGCGCCGCGACTGGAACTGCGTGTGGGAGGACTGGGGCTATCGCGGCAGCTACTCGTGCAACGACAAGACGGAGACGATCCTGACCAAGGTCGTGACGCTTTCGTCGCAGAAGCCCACCGACGTCGACTTCACGCCCGACAAGGACGGCGACTACCTGATCCTCGTCGAGAGCGAGAGCGACAAGGACAAGGACCAGACCGCGGTCGCCGCGTTGCAGGTGTACGCGTGGGGCGGCGACGGTGGCTCGTGGCGCTCGAGCGACTCGCTGTCGTTCGACGTCGTCGCCGACAAGAAGGAGTACAAGGCCGGCGACACGGCGACGCTGATCCTCAAGACCGACCTCGCGCAGGCGACGGGGCTCGTGACGATCGAGCGTGACGGCGTGATCGAGCAACGGATGATCGACGTCACCCCGAAGACGAAGTCGCTCACCGTGCCGATCACCGAGGCGATGGCGCCGAACGTGTACGTCTCCGTCGCGCTCGTGCAGGGCCGCACCGGCGATGGGCCTCGCGGCAAGCCGCGCATGCGCATGGGCATGGTCAACCTGCCGGTCCGCCCGGCGGACAACAAGCTCACCGTGTCGATCGAGACGGACAAGGCCGACTATCGACCGGGCGCGCCCGTCACCGCGACGGTGAAGGTCGTCGACAAGGACGGCAAGCCCGTCAGCGCCGAGGTCTCGATCACCGCGGCCGACGAGGGCGTGCTCTCGCTGATCGGATACGAGACGCCGAACCCGATCCCGACCTTCTTCGCACCGTGGGGCATCGGCACCACGACGGCGACGCAGCTCGAGTACATCCGCGACATCCCGGGCCCGAACCTCGAGCGCCCCGCGACGGGTGGCGACGCGCCGGGAACGCTGCGCTCGCGCTTCGCGTCGACGGCGGTGTGGGCACCGGGCGCGGTCACCGACGCGAATGGCGTCGCGACCGTGAAGTTCAACGCGCCGGACAACCTCACCGCGTTCCGCGTGATGGCCGTCGCCGCCGACAAGACCTACAAGTTCGGCTCGTCGGACAAGCGCTTCACGGTGAGCAAGCCGCTGCAGCTGATGAACGCGCTCCCGCGCTTCCTCGCCATCGGCGACAAGCTGCGCGGCGGCGTGATCGTTCACAACGAGACCGGCGCCGCCGGAACCGCCACGGTGAAGCTCGTCGGCGAGAACGTGACGCTCGCGGGCCCCGCCGAGCAGACGGTGCAGCTCGCGAAGGGCGCGCGCACGCCGGTGCTGTTCGAGATCGCGGCGAAGGACGTCGGTGACGCGAAGCTGCGCTTCTCCGTCACGATGAACAGCGAGAGCGACGCGGTCGAGTTCACGCTCCCCGTGATCCATCCGTCGCCCGTCTACACCGACCACGTCGGTCACGCGGCGGTCACCGAGGATGCCAAGGTCTCCGTCGCAGTCCCGGCCGACGCGGAGCCCGGTAGCGTGCAGCTCGCGATCTCCGTCGATCCCGACGGCCTCGCTGGCATCGAGGACAGCCTGCGCGGCCTTGTCGGCTATCCGTACGGATGCCTCGAGCAGACCACGTCGAAGGTCATCCCGATGATCGCGGTGCGCGACCTCGCCGACGCGCTCGCGATCGACGGCCTCGCCGGCCCCAAGCTCGAGGGCTTCGTCAACGCGGGCATCGCGAAGATCGGTCGCCACCAGACGGCGTACGGCGGCTTCTCGCTGTGGCCGGGCGGCTCGCCCGAGGCCTACTACACGGCCTACGCGCTGTGGGGCCTCTCGATCGCGAAGAGCGCCGGCTACAAGGTCGACCAGCAGCGCATCGACGACGGCCTCGAGTACCTGCGCAACGACGGCAAGAACCCGGACACCTCGCATCACTGGTACTCGGAGTACGGCAACCTCGGCAATCAAGCGTTCGCGCTCTACGTGCGCGCGGTCTTCGGCGACAAGGACGGCCCGGGCGCGACGACGCTCCTCACCAACCCCAAGCTGCCGGTCTACGGCAAGGCCTACGCACTACGCGCACTCGCGCTGTCCGTCGGTCCCAAGGACGCCGCGGTCACCAAGCTGCTCGGCGAGCTGTCCGCGCTCGCCGCCACCGCCGCGAAGTCCGACGCGCTGATCGAAGAGCCGAACGAGAAGGACATGGGTTGGTACATGTCGAGCCCGCTGCGCACGACGTCGATGGTGCTCCATGCGCTCGTCGAGCTCGACGGCAAGAACCCGGCGATTCCCGGGCTCGTGCGCGCGATCATGAAGGACCGCCGCAAGCGCCCGTACATCGACACCCAGTCGAACCTCTACTCGCTGCTCGCGCTGTCCGCGTACGCGAAGGCGAACAACGCGAACGCACCGTCGGTGACGGTCGCGCTCGACGGACAGAGCGTGATCAGCGGCCAGCTGTCCGGCAAGCAGCGCATGCGCGTCGCTACCGTCCCGCTCGCGAAGAACGGCGAGCTGACGTTCTCGCCGAAGGGCGAGGTCAGCTACTCCGTCGAGCTGAAGTACCGCCGCAAGCCGGACGCGCTGAAGTTCGAGAACAAGGGCCTCGGCATCACGCGCGAGTACCTCGACGAGAAGGGCGTCCCGAAGGCGTCGTTCACCGTCGGTGACGTCGTCGTCGTGCGCCTCTCGCTACAGCTCAATGACGACGTGAACCACATCATCATCTCGGATGCGATTCCCGCGGCGTTCGAGCCGCTCAACACGCGCCTCGTGACCACCGGGGACGCGGGCGTGAAGCAAACGGAGTCGTGGGGCATCTACCGCGAGATGCACGACGACCACGTGATCTTCACGAACGAGTGGTCGTCGAACGGCAGGTACGTCTACGAGTACACGATGCGCGCGACCTCGGTCGGGACGTTCGCGCGCCCGCCGGCCGTGACCGAGCTCATGTACGACCCGGCGACGCGCGGGCAGACCGCGGCCGATGTCATCGAGGTGAAGGCGAAGTAGCGATGCGTCGCGTGCGCGCGCTGCTCTCGCGTGTCGCCGGCGCGGCGCGATCGATCGCGACGTCGCGCTCGTGGCGGTGGCCTCGGCGCGTCGCGTACGTGCTGTCCGCGCTCGCCGTGCTCGCGGCCGCGTCGTGGCACATCGCGATTCGCGCCGCGGACTACGACCTCGAGCTGCTCGACAAGTCGGCGGCGACGTCGATGACGGTGAGCGACGCGAACGGGATCGTGCTGCGCCAGGAGGCGACGAGCGCGGGGCTGCGCGAGCGCTGGGTGCCGCTCGAGAAGATCTCGAAGCACCTGATCGACGCGACGCTGGCGAGCGAGGACGGCGACTTCTACGACCACGCGGGCGTCGACTGGTCGGCGATGCTGCGGTCGATCTACCTCAACGTCACGCGACGCGGCGCGGACTTCGGCGGCTCCACGATCACCATGCAGCTCGTGCGCTTGACCGCGGGCACGCCGCGGACGATGCGCGGCAAGCTCCGCCAGATGGTGCTCGCGGGCCGCATGGAGCGGTCGCTCTCCAAGCGCGAGATCCTCGAGCAGTACATGAACCGCGTCTACTACGGCAACGGCGCGTGGGGCGCGGAGCAGGCCGCGCGCGTCTACTTCGGCAAGGCCGCCGCCGAGCTCTCCGTCGGCGAGGCCGCGATGCTCGCCGTGTTGCCGCGCGGGCCTCACTACTACGACCCGTTCGCGCACCCCGAGCGCGTCGAGGAGCGCCGCGAGCACATCCTCGCGCTCATGGAGGACGAGGGCTACATCGACGGGTTCGAGCGCGGCCTTGCCCAGCGAGTGCCCCTGGGCGTCGACAAGATGCGGCCTCACTTCCGCGCGCCGCACTTCGTCGAGCTCGTCAAGGAGCGCTTGCCCGACGAGATGCTGCAGGGCGCGACGGTGTCGACCACGCTCGACTGGGCGCTCCAGCGCAACGTCGAGGTCGCGCTGAAGAACCACATCGATCGCGTCGGGCATCGCAACATCTCGCAGGCCGCGGTCGTCGTGCTGCGCAACTCCGACGGCGCGATCCTCGCGATGGTCGGCTCGCGCGACTACGAGGACAGCGCGGCGAACGGCGCGTTCGACGGTGTCACCGCGCGGCTGCGCCCCGGCTCGACGCTGAAGCCGTTCGTGTACGGCGCGGCGATCGAGCGCGGCGACACGCCGGCCACGATCGCCGAGGACGTCGTGCTGCCCGAGGACGCGCACCAGTTCTACTCGAAGGACGTCAAGAGCCACGGCTTCGCGCGCTACCGCGAGTCGCTCGCGGGCTCGTACAACCTGTCCGCCGTGCACACGCTCCAGCGCGTCGGCATCCCTGCCGTGCTGCAGAAGCTGCGCACCGCGGGCCTCGCCACGCTCGATCGTCCCGACCACGAGTACGACTGGGGCCTCGCAATCGGTCACGCCGAGGTGCGCCTACTCGATCTGACGAGCGCGTTCACGCTGTTCGGGCGCGGCGGCACGCCGATCGCACCGCGCGCGATCGCTCGCGCCAGCGTCCCCGGCAGCGCGCCGTGGACCGAGCCCGTCACCGAGCGGCCGCGCGTGTTCTCCGAGGAGGTCACGTACCTCGTCTGGGACATCCTCCGCGACCCCGACGCGCGCAAGCCGATGTTCGGCGATCGCGTGCCGCTCGATCTGCCATTCCCGATCGCGCTCAAGACCGGCACGACGAAGGCGTACACGGACCTGTGGGCGATCGGCGCGACGCGCGAGTACACCGTCGGCGTGTGGGCCGGCAACTTCGACGGCTCGCCGACGCACCACGTGATGTCCACCGAGGGCGCGACGCCGCTGTTGCGCGCGACGTACACCGCGATCGCCGCGCGCTACGGCAACCCGACCGCACCGCCGCGGCCCGACACGATCGTCGCCGCCGACATCTGTCCGCTCTCGGGCAAGCGCCCGGGCCCGCACTGCGAGCACCACAAGCGCGAGCTGTTCATCGCCGGTCACGTGCCGGAGGAGACGTGCGACTGGCACCAGGTGGTGTGCGGCAAGCCGACGGTCGTGTATCCGCACGGCGTGCGCAGCTGGGCGACGTACTACGGCCGCGTGCCCCCGAGCGCGTGCCCGAAGGCGGAGGCGACGGGCCGCGTCGCGATCACGTATCCGGTCGATGGCGCGCGCTTCCTGCTCGAGCCGTTCCGCGCGCCCGAGTCGCAGCGTCCGCCGATGAACGCGGTGCCGCACGGCGCGCCGCTGACGTGGACGATCGATGGTCAGCCCGCTGACCGATGGGTGCCGACGCCGGGCGAGCACCGCCTCGCGGTCGCGCTCGGCGATCAACGCGACGAGATCACGATCCACTACGAATAGGCGCCCCAGCGGCCCGCCGAGGAAGCAGACGCGGCTGTCACGCGATGACGCAGAGCGTGAACGATCACGCGGTCATGGACCCTGTGACATCCGCACCGATTGCGGTAAGACGGGTGCGTCCAATGAGCGTTGCATCCGCCAGCCGCCCGTCGATCGCTCCGGCGCTCTCGCCCGAGACCTGCCTGCGCATTCACGACTTGATGGTCCGATCGCGCGTCCTCGAGGAGCGCCTGATCACGATGTACAAGCAGGGCGACGGGTTCTTCTGGATCGGCGGGCCCGGCGAAGAGGCGTTCAACGTCCCGCTCGGCCTCCTCGTCGACAAGGGCCAGGGCGTCGACCACGACTACCTGCATCTGCACTACCGCTCGAACGCGACGCTGCTCGCGATGGGCGCGGACCCCGTCGATGCGATGCGCCAGATGAAGAACACGGCGACAGACCCGTACAGCCGCGGGCGCAACTTCGTCGGTCACTTCTCCAAGCGCGAGTGGAACGTCGTGCCGGTGACGTCGCCGATCGAGGTGCAGTTCTCGATCGCGATCGGGACTGCGCGCGCGCAGCGGGCGGGCACCGGGGCCAAGGGCATCACCATCGTGCAGGGCGGTGACGCGGGGACCGCCGAGGGCGACTTCGCCACCGCGCTCGTATGGAGCTCGCGCAAGGGCAACGAGCTGCCGCTGCTGATGATCGTGACGAACAACCGCTGGGGGATCTCGACGTCGTACGAGGGGCAGCACGGCTACGCGCAGATCGCGGAGCGCGGAAAGGCGTACGGCATGCCGACGGCAATCGTCGACGGGAACGACCCGGAGGCGTCCCACGCCGCGATCACCAAGGCGATCGAATACGTGCGCACCGAGAAGAAGCCGTACCTGCTCGAGGCGATGGTGTCGCGCCTGCGCGGTCACTCGTCGGCGAGCGGCGCGAACCTCGCCAAGGAGGAGGACTGCCTCGTGCGGTTCGAGGGGAAGCTCGAAGAGCGAGGGCTGCTCACGCGAGCGCAGATGGACGAGCTCCGCGAAAAGTACACGCAGGAGCTCGGCGAGGCGGCGAAGCGCGTGCGCGACGAACCGCAGCCGTCGCCCGAGTCGGTGACCGAGTTCATCTTCGCGGAGAAGAACATCGTCGGGGGCGAGCGCTGATGGCGACGATGATCCAGGCGATTCGTATGGCGCTGCACGTCGGCGAGTCGAGGCTCGGCGTGACCGACATCTTCGGCGAGGACGTCGGGCCGCCACTCGGTGGCGTGTTCACGGGCACGCAGGGCCTCAAGACCGCGTGGAACACGCCGCTCGACGAGCGCGGCATCGTCGGCATGGCGATCGGGCTCGCACTCGCGGGACAGCGACCGGTGGCCGAGATCCAGTTCTGCGACTACGCGTTCAACACGATCGATCTGCTCAAGCTCGCCGGCAACACGTACTGGGCGAGCGCCGGCGACTGGAACGTGCCGATGGTGCTGATGACGCCGGTCGGCGCGGGCATTCGCGGCAGCCTGTACCACTCGCACTCGTTCGACGCGCAGGCGACACGGATCCCGGGCTGGAAGATCGTGATGCCGTCGAATCCGCTCGACGCGTACGGCCTCATGCTGAGCGCGATCAAGGATCCGAATCCGGTGATGTTCTTGAAGCCCAAGGCGCTGCTGCGTCTCAAGGCCAGGCCCGACGAGATGCTGCCCGGGGAGCCCGAGGACGAGAAGCGCCTCGCGCAGATGATCGACGCGCCGCTCGGCGACCGCAGCGCGTGGAAGCCGACGTGGCCCGAGCTCGAGGAGCTGTACATCCCGATCGGCAAGGCGCGCGTGGCGCGCGAGGGCACGAGCGTCACCGTGCTGACGTACGGCCGCAACGTGCAGATGTCGCTCGCGGCCGCGCAGGAGCTCGAGTCCGAGGGCATCGACACCGAGGTGATCGACCTGCGCTCGCTGCATCCGTACGACTGGGAGGCGATCAAGGCAAGCGTACGGAAGACGAACCGCGTCTTGTGCGTGAACGAGGACACCGAGGTGACGAACTTCGGCGAGCACCTGATCCGCCGCATCGTCGAGGAGCTGTTCTACGAGCTGTACGCGCCGCCGAAGCTGCTCGCGGGCGGGCACCTGCCGGGCATCGGGCTCGCGGACAACCTCGAGATGGCGAGCGTCCCGCAGAAGGACGGCATCAAGCGCGCGATCGTCGAGCTCGCGCAGCACGAGCCGTAGTCGGCGAGGCGGCTAGAACGGCTCGAAGCAGTCGTAGTTGCGCTGCGAGATGATCTTGCCGTCGCGCCACGTGATGAACATCGCGAGGTGCGCACGCATGAGGTCTCCCGCGGCGAGCCTGCCGAACGGGACGTTGAGGCGCGCCGTCCAGATCACCTCGGCGGCGACCTCGTCGCCTTGCTCGACGAGGTTCACGATCTCGTAGCGCTCCTCGGCCACGGACTTCTTGCCGGCCTCGACGCCCGCGCGCAACGCGGCCAGATCGCGCGTGGCGCCGTTCGGGACGAGGCGGTTCGGCAGCTCGCGCTGCACGACGTCATCGGCGTAGTAGCTGAGGTTCGAGCCATCGCGCGTCTCGAACGAGGCGAGATACGCCCTGGTGCGATCGAGGTTCGTCATGCGATCGACGATGGCACGAGCCACGACCGCACACGAGGCTGCACGCGGCGAAGTCACTCACGCGGCCTTGCGGCGATTGCGCGCGGTCACGATCTCGCGCGCGGCGCGAAGGCCACTCGCGATCGCACCGGCGACGGTGCCTTCGTTCGCGGCGTCGGTGGCTTCACCGGCGAAGAACAGGCGGTCCTCGTGCGGGTGCGCGAGCTCGTCGCAGGCGCCGGTGCCGCCGGCGCGCGTGTAGCTGTACGCGCCGCGCGAGAACGGATCCGCGTCGTAGTCGTGATGGTGCACGCTCGTCACCGCGGCCTCGAGGTGCGCGAACGGCATGTCGAGCGATGTCGCGAAGCCGCGGATCGCGAGCTCGACGCGCTCCGCGTGCGACACGTTCGCGAGCGCCGTCGCGTGCGCGCCGCCGGCCCACGCGGTGAGCAGGTGGCTGCCGTTCTGCGACCGGAGCCAGTAAGTGGGGAAGGGGCCATCGCCGCGGTAGACGAACGCGAGGTGCGCATCGCGCCGCGTCGGCCACGCCGGCTCGCGCAGGACGAGGGCGAGCTTGACGACCTGGCCCATCGCCAGCTTCGAGAGGGCGAGGGCCTGCGGCACGAGCGGCGGTCGCAACGTGACGTTTGCCTGCAGGACGCCGACGGGCAGAGTGACGATCGCGCGACGTGCAGCCGCGACGTGCTCGTCGCGGCTCGTGCGGTACCGGACGCGTACGGGTGACCGATCTCCGTCGATGGCGTGCACGACCGCGCGCAGGTGGATCTTCGCGCCCGCGGCGGTGACTCGCGCAGCGAGCCAGTCGACCAGCCGCGCGTAGCCGCCGCGAACGTGGGCCTGACCGTCATCGTCGCCGCCGGCGCCGCTCGCGTCGAGGGCGACGCCGAGGATGCCGATCTGGTCGAGCTGGGCGCCGTAGAAGCCCTCGACAAACGAGGCGAACAGCTTCGCGTCGTCGGGCGGGAGGTCCGCGTGGCGCAGAAACGACGTCGCGGATTCGTCGCGCTCGACGCGGTCGAGGATCGCACCCATCTTGTCCCAGATCGGCGGGACCTCGACGAGCACGCCGTCGCGCAGCACGTGATGTGTCTGCTCGCCATCGTCGAGCTCGATGCCCGCTTCGCGGAGCAGGCCGAGCGTCGCCTCGGGACGGCCGTGGACGTACTCGGGGCCGAGCTCGATGGGGAACGAGCAATCCGGTGACGTCACGGTCCGAATTCTTCCGCCGACGCGATCGCTCGCCTCGAACAGCTCGACATCGATGCCGTGTTCGACGAGGACGCGGGCCGCGGTGAGCCCGGCGATACCTGCTCCGATGATCGCGACCTCCGACATGATCTCGGGGGTTGCAAGGTGCGCGCCCCGGCAGGCCTGCCTCACGGTACGATGTCGCGATGTTTACGAGTGCGAGTGTCTCGCTGCGAGGACGTCGGATCTCGTTTCGCGAGTACGGTCACGGCCACCGCGTGATCGTGCTGACGCACGGCCTCCTCATGGATAGCCGCATGTACACGCGGCTCGCGCCGACGCTGGCAGCGCGCGGACACCGCGTGATCACCGTCGACATGCTCGGTCACGGAGAGTCCGATCAGCCGCACGACATGACGTCGTACTCGATGACGCAGTTCGGGCAGGACGTGATCGCGCTCCTCGATCACCTCGATATCCAGCAAGCCGTCATCGGCGGGACATCGCTCGGCGCCAACGTCGCGCTCGAGGTCGCGTGCGCGGCGCCGTCGCGGGTGCGTGGACTCGTGATCGAGATGCCGGTGCTCGAGAACGCGCTTCCCGCCGCGGCCGCCGCGTTCGTACCGCTCGCGCTCGCGCTGCGCATCAGCCAGCGCACGATGCGCGCGGTGTCGTGGCTCACGCGCAAGATCCCGCGGACGCACTTCTTGATCGACATCGGTCTCGACTTCGTCCGCCGCGATCCGACCGCGTCGCTCGCGGTGCTCGACGGCCTGATCTTCGGCCGCGTGGCTCCGCCGATCGAGCAGCGCCGCGCGCTCACGCATCCGACGCTCGTGATCGGTCACCCCAAGGACCCGATCCACCCGTTCAGCGACGCGGACCGCATCGCGCGCGAGCTGCCGAACGCGCAGCTGGCGCGGGCGCGGTCGATCTACGAGTGGCGCGTCGCACCCAAGCGGCTCGACGCCGCGTTGCTCGCCTTCCTCGACGACGTGTGGTCGCTTCGCGCGGTCGCCTGAGATGCCCTAGACTTCAGAGGTGACCCGCCCCAACGCCGCGACCACCCGTCTGTGGCCCTCGATCCTCGCCGCCGCCTTCGCGACCTCGGTGCTCGCGATGCGGCCGGCCACGACCACGCGCGTCGCGATCCGCGTCGCACCGAGCGAGCTCGCCGAGTCGCTCGCGCTCGACGTGTGGACGGAGCGCCGCGCGCCGGGCACGCCGATCGACATCGTGGTCGACGCGAGCGCGCTGCCCCGGCTGTCCGCGCGCGGCATCGAGTGGCAGGTGCTCGTGCCGGACATCGACGCTGTCGCCGAGGCGGAGGCCGCTCGGCTCGCCGCGCCGCAGGCCGCGAACGCGGACTGGTTCGCCGAGTACAAGGACTACGCCGCGATCAGCGAGCACATCGCACAGCTCGCGCAGCTCGCGCCGGACCGCGTGTCGCTGCACGGCATCGGCTCGTCGATCGACGGGCGCACGATCTGGGCGCTGCGCATCGGCAACGGGCCCACGCCGATGCTGATCAACGGCACGCAGCACGCGCGCGAGTGGATCGCGGCAATGACGACGACGTGCGTCGCCGATCGCATGGTCCGCGACTACGATCGCGATCCAACGATCCGCGCGTTCGTCGACAGCACCACGCTGTGGGTCGTTCCCGTCGTGAACCCAGACGGCTATCAGTACTCGTGGTCGTCGAGCCGCTACTGGCGCAAGAACCGCCGCGGCGGCTTCGGCGTCGATCTCAACCGCAACTGGTCCGTCGCGTTCGGCGGGGCAGGCTCGAGCAGCAACAAGCGCTCGGACATCTATCGCGGCGAGTACGCGTTCAGCGAGCCCGAGTCGGCCGCGGTGCGCGATCTCGCGCGACGCACGCGGCCCAGGCTCGCGATCGACTTCCACTCGTACGGCCAGCTCGTCCTCTATCCGTGGAACTACACCGCGAAGCGCGCCGACGATCACGACAAGCTGACGTTCGCCGGCGACAAGATGGCCTCCGCGATGTTCGCGCAGCACGGCGAGCGCTACCGGCTGATGTCGGGCGTCGAGCTGTATCCCGCCTCGGGCACCGCGCAGGACTTCATGTACGGCGACGTCGGCGCGCTCGCGTACACGATCGAGCTGCGTCCCAAGGGCCGCGGTGGCTTCGTGCTTCCACCCGAGCAGATCCGGCCGACCTGCGACGAGGGCCTCGCCGCGGTACTGGCGCTGCGCGCCACGGCGAACGGCGCTCGCTAACGCGTCCCGCCGACCACTCGAGTTGCCGGAGCTAGTCGTTCCGGTCGGCGGCGTTCGTGGTTCTGGTCGGTTGCGATGGCATCGGCGTTGCGTGGTCTGGCCACATGGCTCCTGCTCGTGCCGCGTGCGTCGCGTTGATTCTCGGGATCGGCATCGCGGGCTGTGTGGAGGAGGACCTCGCCGAGGACGGCGAGCACGACCCGATCGTCGACGAGGACACCAAGGCCGATTCGGTCTGGTTCGTCGAGGACAACTCGTGGGACTCCGAGGCGGTGCTTCGGCTCGTCAACCGCGCCGACTACGCGACCCTCTACGACAAGGCCGGGCTGACGCGGTGGCCCGCGCGCGCGATCGCCGATGCCCCCAAGCCGATCCGCACGCTCGACGCGCTCGACGACATCGCGTGGGTCGGACCGCAGACGTTCTACAAGCTGAAGACGTACGCGATCGAGAACGGCTACGGCCCGAAGCTCGGCGAGGAGTACGCGCCCGACGGCGAGGCGCAGGCGATCGACGAGACGATGTTCGCGATGAGCGCGCTCATGCTGAAGAAGTACATGAGCGGCGCGATGCCCCGCGGCCAGCACGCGAAGGCGCACGGCTGCGTGCAGGCGACGTTCGAGGTCGATGGCTCGGTGCCGCCGGCGTTGCGCGCCGGTGTGTTCGCGCAGCCCGGATCGTTCCGGGCGATCGCGCGGTTCTCCAACGGCGACTCGATGATCAAGGCCGACGACGAGAAGGACGTGCGCGGCCTCGCGATCAAGCTCGTCGGTGTGCCCGGCACGAAGATCCTGCCGGAGGAAGCGACCGCGACGACGCAGGACTTCCTGCTGATCAACCACCCGACGCTGATGGTGCGCAACGTGCTGACGTACGCGGACTTCATCAACCGCGCGAACAGCAGCAATCAGTTCTCGATCATCACGTTCTTCCTGTCGCTGAACATCGCCGACTGGGAGCTGCGCGGGCTGACCACGCTGCTCGGCATGATCAGCCACGAGGTCGCGAACCCGCTCGACGCTCGCTACTTCTCGACGACGCCGTACAAGCTCGGCGCGTCCGCGGTGAAGTACAGCGCGCGTCCGTGCGCGATGCCGCCGTCGCCGACGATCCCGCCGAACCCGAGCCCGACGTACTTGCGCGAGGCGCTGCAGAGCTCCCTGCGCTCGAGCGACGCCTGCTTCGAGTTCCTCGTGCAGCCCCAGACCGACGCGCGCCTGATGCCGATCGAAGACCCGACGGTCGAGTGGAGCGAGGCGAAGGCGCCGTTCGTGAAGGTCGCCACGCTGCGCATTCCCGCGCAGACGTTCGACACGCCCGAGCAGAACGCGGCGTGCGAGAACCTGTCGTATACGCCGTGGCACTCGCTCGAGGCGCATCGCCCGCTCGGCGGGATCAACCGCGCGCGCAAGGCCGTCTATCACGCGATCTCCGTGATGCGGCACGGACGCAACGGCGCGCCGGTCAGCGAGCCGCGCTGAGGGCTACAGCAAGACGAGCGGCGCGCACGTCGACACGCCGGCGCCGACGACGGTGTGCCCCACCGCCGGCGTCATCGACTTGATCGTGCCGTTCATGCCGTCGACCTGATACACGGTCGTGTTCGTCTCGGCGTTGCGCTGCAGGAACACCCAGTAGTCGCCGCCCCAGTGCGCGAACGCGTACGCGGTGTTCGTGCCGCCGAGCGTCGGTTGCATGAACGTCCGGGTCACCGCGCCCGTCGTCTTGTCGAACTGCACCACGCGCGCCGTGGTCGCCTCCGGCATGAAGCCCCACAGCTCCGCGTTGCCGTTGCCCGTCATCTCCGGAAGCTGCGGCTGCGAGCCGAACGTGGTCGCGGTCATCGTGGTCGGATCGACGCGCGCGAGCAGGTAGCTCGTCTGCATCTGCGTGAGCCCGCCGCCGATGTAGAGCTGCTCGGTCTCGCCGCCTGCCATGTCCGTCGAGAAGCCCATGCCGAACACGTGCAACCCGCTCGGCGGTGTCCACGTGAGCTTCATGCAGCCGAGGCCCTGGATGCCGACCTTGAACAGCTCGCCGTTGTTGTAGAGGACCCACGCGTTGCCCGCGCGGTCGACGCTCATCGAGAACGGTGTCCCGCCCGCGGTCACCGGACACTGCAGCGATCCGAGGTCGTGGAACGTCTTCGTCGACGGGTCGAACGTCGACAGCTTGCTGTTGAACTGATCGATCGTGTAGACGAGCTCGGTCCCGTCGGCGCAGTCGGCACCACCGACGGCGCTGTCCGTGCCCGGCTGGTCATCGCCGCCGCCGCTTCCGTCATCGCGCCTCGGGGCCGCACATCCGATTACGCACGCGATCGCGATCAGCGAGAGTCCCGTCCTCATCGCGATCCACGTAACACGCTCTGTTCGTCGAGCGGGGACCGAAATCGCGCGCGCCGATCGCATCGCGACCACCTGCACGCGATGCGCAACCGCGCGCACGACTTGTCCGCGCGTGCGCGCCCCGGTGACCGTGCCCGCCAAACGCCGTGCCCGCCCAGGCGCCGTGCGCGCCGAGCAGCAGCCCCAACTCGAATGTCGTCGGGGAGCGCGATCGTCCTTCGAGCAAAGCGAATGTCTCCGAGAAGCGCGATCGTCGCACCATCAACGTCGCCGGCGACGGCGCGCGACGAAGAAGATCGCGCCGACGAGCAGGGAGGCGCCGTGCGTGCCGGTGCCGGTCGAGCATCCGCCGGCCTCGTCGATCGTGCTCTCGTCGTCGGTCGGATCCTGCGGGTCCTGCGTCGGAGGATCTTGCGTCGGCGGCGTCGGATCGTCGGCGACCGGGACCGTGAGCGCGCTGTGCATCATCCGGTAGATCTCGCGGTCGTAGAAGAACTCGAAGTGGCCGACGAACTCGCCGTTGCATCCGACCCCGATGTTTGTCGCGCCGGGGATGATCGACGTCTCGTACGGCTGGATGTACTCGTCGGTGCACGTGTAGATCGACGTCACCGGGATGTGCGACGGGACCGAGTGGCTGTTCACCGTCTCGAGGAACGTCGAGCCGGGGGAGAGGTCGTACAGCGCGGGCCACTGCGCGAAGTCGGCCGCGAGGGGCGCCTTCGCGATGCCGTGCTGCGGAGAGATGAACGTCACCAACCGCGACACGTGCTCGTCACCACCGAGCGACTGCACGTAGTGCCGCGCGATCAGGCCGCCGGTGCACTCGGCGAGGATGTCGATCTTCGTCTCGCCGGTCTGCGCGAGGATGTCGTCGACCACCTGCGCGAGCCGCTCCGAGTTCTCGAACAGGTCACCGCTCAACAGGGCAGGCGGCTCGTAAACGACCGGGCGAAATCCATCCCGCTCGAGACGAACCTTGATCGGGTCGAACGACTTCGCGGGGATCGTCACGCCCGTGATCAACAGGACCGTTCGGGGCTGCGCGAGCGGCGGCGGGCCGGCCTCGATGTGGGTCATCGCGTCCTCGTAGGAGGCGGCGTACTTGTCGAGGAAGTAGTCGCCCCACACCTGCGGGTCCTTGAGGTCTCCGTTGGGAACAGCGCAGGTCCCGAGGGCAGCGAGCGAGGCGAGGGCGGCGTGGGTCATCATGGCAGGGTCTCTCCGATTTGCTGATTGAATGTTCGTTCGGTAAATCTGTTGAGCCATACCTACAAGACCGACTCTCACTCCGTCAACACCAAAAAAACGCATGTTGACAACCACCTGAAAATAGTCCGAATATTCATTCGGAAAATCGTATGACGGCCCGACCGAACGAACCCGCGCGACGACGAGGACGCCCACCCGCGCACCCCGACCGTCGCGAGTCGATCCTCGACGCCGCGCTCCACGCGTTCGTCGAGCGCGGCTTTCACGGCACCGCGATCCCGCAGATCGCGGAGCGCGCGAACATCGCGGCGGGGACCATCTACCACTACTTCGATAGCAAGGAGGCGCTCGTCAACGCGCTCTATCGATCGTGGAAGTCGAACATCTCGCAGATGGTGTTCGCGAAGTTCCCGCAGGGCGCGCCGGTGCGCGAGCAGTTCAAGACGATGTGGCGGGTGATGGTCGAGTTCGCGATGAAGAATCCGACCGCGTTCGCGTTCATCGAGCTGCACAACCACGCGTCGTATCTCGACCAGGAGAGCCTCGCGATCGATCGCACGATCAAGGAGTTCACCGTCGGGGTGATCAAGCGCGCGCAGATCGAGGGACTCGTGAAGTGGCTCGACGCGAAGGTGCTCATGGAGCTCGTCTTCGGCGCGTTCGTCGGCATGCTGCGCGCGTACTGGGAGAAGCGCATCGTCCTCGATGACGACACGATCGCCGGCGCAGAGCAGGCGTGCTGGGACGCGATCGCGATGCATCGAGAGCGATAGCTCGAGCGACAGAGCATGCGTGTGGGACGATGCATCGAGAGCGATCGCTCGAGCGATGGAGCACACATGCTGGGACGTGTGCTGGGACGCGATCGCGATGCATCGAGAGCGATAGCTCGCACGATGCGTACGCGATGCACGGGCTGTGACGCCGCGGTCACGCTCGACGCGGGTCGCGACTCGCTCCGCGCAGATACGCGCGGGCACGATGGGTGCAGCCGTCCTCGACGGGAGGCTGAATGCGCCGACATGTATTCACGCTGGCGTCGATCGTGGCCGGCGTGGGCTGTTACTCGGGACCGAGGGCTGCGCGGGACATCAACCCCGCGTGGCGAGGCCATGCGCGAGTGGAGCTCGAAGCGCGGATGGGGGCGCCGGCGACGATCGTCACGCAGCCCGATGGCGCGAATGCGCTGCGGTGGACCCGGCGCGGACACCACGTTCGACTCGCGAGCGGGCACTTGAATCTCGACGTGTCGCCGACGAGCTTCGCGGTCGACGCGGCACTGCGGCCGGGATCGATCGACGCGTACGACTACGACATCGCGTCCGCGCTCGTCGATGGGAATGGACGGGTGCTCCAGTTCGACAGCGGCTGGCTCGCGGCGGGGATTCCGGACGGTCTGAACGCGCGCACGGGCGTGGTGTTCGGACTCTCGATCGGCATGGGGCGGCTGGAGGATGCGTCCACGCCGCTGCCATCACTCTCGACGTATATCGGCGGGATGATCGGCCCGCGACTGGCGCTCGTCGGCGCGTACTCGTTCGTGAATGGATCGGCGAACGGCGAGTACGTCCACGGCCACTCGTGGGCGTTCGCGGCGCAGTACTGGGCGAGGGAGAGACTGTCGCTCCGGGCGGGGCCGGCGATGGTGATCGATGTCGATCCGATGCCGGGCAGTGCGCGGATCGCGCCGGGCGGCGTGGGCGCGGTGAGCTTCGCGGTGCTGCGCGCCGGATCGTTCGTGCTGGACGTGCGCGCCGATGCGACGCTATCGACGTCGAGCGCGTTCGGCATGCTCGGCGTCGGCGTGAACGTGAACTGAATCAGCCCTGGAGACCGAACGTCGTCGACGGGGGCGTCGCGAGGTTCGTGTCGACACGGATCGGCGAGCGCGTCGGGAACGAGGCCGGCGTGATCGGCGACTGCGTGTCCGAGCAGACCCCGCGGTAGTGCGGGTCGTCGCAGATGCGCGAGAGATCGAACATCGGGCGCGGGGCGGGGTGGGGCGCGCGAACCTGCGGCGCTTGTTTGGCGCACGCAGCGGCTGCGAGCAGCGCGAAGAGCGATAGGCGAAGCGACATGACGCGTCGCGTTTCGCACAGGTACGGCCGCGAGCGCAAGCTTGATGGACGGCGCGTGTTATCGCAGGAACTTGGGACCGTCGCCGGGGGGCGCCTCACCCTCGGACGGGGCGGCCGACGGAGCGCGCGGGACGATCGCGGGCGCGGAGGGGCGCTCGATCACGAGTGGCGGCGCGGAGGCGTCGGCGATCTTCGGCATCGAGGGGCGCGACTGGCGCGGCATCGGCGAGGGCTTCTGTTTGAGGTCCTTCGTCTCCGGCACCTTGAGCACCGTGGCGAGCGGCAGATCGTGCGGTTCGTTCACGAAGTGCGCGGCGTTCTCGAAGAAGCGCACGAGCTTGATGTGGCACCAGATCCAGTAGCCGCCGATCAAGAGCCCGCCGACCGCACCGAGGATGCCCGTGCCGCCGCCGAGGCCGTAGGTCGCCTGGTAGAACAGATCGCCGAGCATCATGACGATGATCGCGCGGCTCATGTGCCCCGCGTCGTCGCGCAGCGAGAGCTGGTCATTGAACGCGGCGATGCGCTGGACCATGCGCAGCAGCATGATCAGGCCGATGCTGTAGCCGATGTCCTTCACGATCACGACGAACTTCAGCGACTCGACGTCGCTGGTCGCTGCTTCGAGGCGCTCGAGCGAACCGTCCGCGTCGATGTGCGTGAGGATGTCGACGAACTCGCTGTACACGCGGTAGGTCCACACGAGCGCGATCGTCGCGATGGCGAAGCCGACGAGCGCGATCAGGATGCCCTTGATGTCGATGCCGACGCGGCGCAGCTCTGCGACCGACGTGATGACACCGAGGAGCAAGACGCCCGTCGAGACGATGCTCGCGATCATCAGGTAGCCGGTCCACTCGATGACCGACATCGCGCCGTCGAGGTCGGAGACGGCCATCGACTTGATGGTCATGAAGATGGTGAGCGCGAGCTGGAGCAACATCACGATGATGCCGAGCCGCGACAGCTTCAGCCCGCGCGAGAACTTGGGAGCGACGACGCCACGCCTAGACACTATCATCACGGCGTGACCCGTCGAGGAACAAGGAAGCGACCGGACACGCGCCGCGAGCGCTATACAACGATCGACATGGAGCCAACGCCGTGATGTTCGTCATCGAGCTCGTCTACAAGGCCGACCTCGCCGAGATCGACGCCGCCATGAAGTCGCACATGGCCTACCTGCGAAAGCACTACGCGTCGGGCACGTTCCTCGTCTCGGGTCGCAAGGTCCCACGCGATGGCGGCATCATCCTCGCCGTCGGTGCCGACCGCGCCGCGATCGAAGCGATCGCCGCCGAGGATCCATTCGTCGCGGGTGGCCTCGCCGAGGTTCGCATCATCGAGTTCCGGGCGAGCCAGCACGCGAAGAACATCGGCGAGCTCGTCGAGGAGCGCGGATCGTAGGTCGTCAGCCCGCGCCGTTGCCGCACCGGTCCAGTTCGGAGCGCTCGCTTGACAATCCCTGCTCGCGCACTAGCCTTCAGTTCTCCGCGTCGAGTGCGCTCATCGCGCTTGACCGTCACCGACGAAGATCGGTCGCCTTTGGAGCTGTCATGCGCGAAACGAACGAAGACATCATCATCACCACCACGGATCTCGAGCGACTGCGTCCGCTCATCGATCAACACGATTCCCCCGCCGCGGAGCTGCTCGATGCCGAGCTGCATCGAGCGCGCATCGTCGCGCCCGACAACGTCCCCGCCGACCTCGTCACCATGAATAGCGAGGTCGTGTACGAGGACTGCGAGACGTCCGCCACCCGGACCGTTCGCGTCGTCTTTCCCAAGGATGCCAGCGCGGAGCACGGCCGCATCTCGGTGCTCGCGCCGATCGGCAGCGCGCTGCTCGGCTTGCGCGTCGGCCAGTCGATCACGTGGCGCGTCCCCCATGGGACCAAGCGCCTGCGCGTCGTCGAAGTGCGCCCGTGATCAGGTCGGCGAGGCGAACGGCAGCGCCGGCTGCCGCTCGGGGCGAAGGCGCGCGCGCAGCTCCTCGATGAGCTCGTCGCGTAGCGCCCGCAGCGATGGATCGCTCCAGCGGTTGTGCCACTGCAGCGGATCCTCGTTCGTGTCGTACAGCTCGCCCTCGCTGCCGTCGTAGTCGGGGATGCGCGAGGCGGCGCCCCAGATCGACCAGTACACGCGAAAGCGCCCGCCGCGGTCGTGGGTCCGCGGCTCGTAGAGCGTGCACACCACGCCGTCCTTGTGGATCGTGCGCAGGTGCATGCCGACGCCCATGAACTGGCTATCGAACGTCGTCAGCGCCGGCGGGCGTGACTCCGTCGGCGTCGTCGGCATCGGCTCGCCTTCCATCCACGACGGCATATCGACGCCCGCGATCGCACAGAACGTCGGCGCGAGATCGATGTGCGAGACGTTCGTGTCGATGCGCGCGGGCGCGATCGCGGCGGACGGGGCAGGGCGCCAGATCGTCGGCACGCGGATCAGCGAGTCGACGTGATAGGGCCCCTTGAACAACAGGCCGAGGTCGCCTTGCAGGTCGCCGTGGTCGGACGTGTAGACGATGTCCGTGTGCTCGTCGAGGCCGCGCGCGCGGAGGAACGCGAGCACGCGGCCGCACGCCTCGTCGATGAGCTCGTTCTCGACGTGGATCATCGCGTGGACTTCGCGGAGCTGGTCGTCCGTCATCTGCGACGGGACGAACGCGATCGGGCCGCCTTCCGGGTTGCGGAAGTCGCCGCGGTACCAGTCGAGCCAGTGGCGCGGCCGCTTGGCGAGCAGCGCCTCGATGCGCTCGCGCGAGCCCGGGTGGCCGGGCGGCAGCGGGAGGTCGCGCCAGTCGATGCGCGCGCGGACCTCGTCGAGCGGCGGGTCGAACGGGTGATGCGGATCGGGAAAGCTCATCCAGCACAGCCACGGCTCGTCGGTCGGCACGGAGCCGAGCCAGCGGATCGTGCGATCGGCGACCCAGTCGGTGTGATAGTGCTCGCGCGCGACCGGGTTGTGCGTGACCTCGGGCGCGCCCGTGTCCCCGCCGCCGACGCCGGTGAGCACGCCGCCGAAGCCGCCGAGCTCGTCGCGGTGGTGCGTCCACATCCAGTTCGCGTAGTGATGTCCGCCGAGCGGGCCGTGGGTCGCGAGCTCGACGTGCTCGAAGCCGTGCCACGGGCCGCACGCGCCGTCGGCGGCCATGCGGTTCTCGTCGAAGAACAGCGTGGGATCGAGGTGCGGCTCGAAGTGCGCCTTGCCGACGAGCGCGGTGCGATAGCCCGCCGCGCGGCGAAGGTGGCGCGCGACGCTCGGTGCATCTTGCGTCAGCGGGACGCCGTTCGCGATCACGCCGTGCGTCTGCGGGGATTGCCCGGTCAGCATCGACGCGCGCGACGGCATGCAGACCACGTTGGGCACGCGCGCGCAGGTGTAGCGAAGGCCCGCGTTCGCGAGCGCGTCGAGGGTGGGCGTGCGCGCGATCGTGCCGCCATTGACGCCGAGCGCGTCGAAGCGCTGCTGGTCGACGGTGACGAACAGGATGTTGCGACGGCGTCCGGGGCCGCGCTTCGAGCGTCCGAGCTCGAGATCGGCGAGCGAGTCGCGACGGCGTTGCTCGTGGAGCTCGCGGCGGCGCGACGCGAGCGCCTGGCGAACGAGGAACGCACCGCGAGAGATGTTGCGAAGGGCTGCGCTCGTCCAGCGCTGGACGCTCATGGCGCGTGCATCTTACGCGATCAGCGGCAGCCACACGGTGAACGTCGAGCCGCGTCCGAGCTCGCTCTTGACCGAGATGGTGCCGCCGAGCTCGAGCAGCAGGCGGCGCACCAGCGAGAGACCGAGGCCGACGCCGCCGTAGTCGCGCGACATCGAGCCGTCGACCTGGTGGAACTCGTCGAAGACACGCTCGAGATCGGCGGGTGCGATGCCGATGCCCGTGTCCTCGACCTCGATCTCGATCGCGTCGCCGCTCGCCGCGGTGCGCGCGCGGACGACGACCGAGCCTCCGTCCGGCGTGAACTTGACGGCGTTCGACAGCAGGTTCAGCAGGATCTGGTTCAGCTTCGCGCGATCGGTGACGACCGCTGGCACGTCGACGGCGTCGACCCGGATGTCGAGCTTCTTCCCCGCGAGGATCCATTGCGCCGTCGCGACCGCCGACGAGAGCACCTCCGCGATGTCGACCGAGCCGACGTCGAGCGAGCGATTGCCCGCGTCGTGGCGCGCGAGCTGGAGCAGGTCATCGATCAGCGCGAGCAGCTGGTGCGCGCTCGCCTTCATCTCCTTCATCGCGTGCTTCTGCTTCTCGGTGGGCTCGCCGTAGATACCCTTCGCGACGAGATCCGACAGGCCCATGATCCCCTGCAGCGGCGTGCGCAGCTCGTGCGTGATGTTGGCCATGAACTGCGCCTTCTGCTTGCCCGCGTCGATCAGCTCGTGCGTTCGTTGCTCGAGCCGATGCTCGTTCTCGCGCAGCTTCCTGAGGATGCCGGCCGTGTAGAACGTCGGCGCGCCGATCACGAACGTGACGAAGCTGAACGCGAGCGCGAGGTACGTCGTATCGCGACCGCCCCATTCGGCCGGCGTCGGGAACTGCGGGAGCACACCGGTCGCGCACAACACGCCCATCACGACGAACAGGATCAGACAGAACCCGCCGATCAGCACGGTCGTCACGAGGTTCGTGAGCAGCGCGAGGACCGTGACCTCGATCGTGTAGATCGCGACGAGCGGACTCGCGGAGTCGCCGGTCGCCCAGATCGCGCCGGTCATCACGACCGCATCCATCGCGACGTTGAGCCCACCGAGCTCCAGCGCGAAGCGATCGGTGCGCAGCGCGATCAGCGCGAGCGTGTTGGTGACGAGCTTGAGCCCGAGCAGCACGCCGAACGCGAGGTGCCAGCGGAGCACGCCGCTCGCGAGCGCGGCGGCGAGCAGGATCCCGAAGCACGCGGTCAGCGCATATCCGCTGACCACACCGAGCATCAGCGTCTTCGGGTTGCGAAGGCTCGCGAGCTCGTCGAGGAGTCGCCTCGGTGTCACGGATCGCCGACGAGCTGCTGCACTCTCTCGAGCAACACGTCGAGGTCGAATGGCTTCTGGAGGAACGCCTCCGCCTTCACGTCGTGCGACCGCTCGATCGCGGTCTCGGTGTTCTTGTAGACCGCGCTCATCATCAGGACGGGCGTGTACTTGCCGTGCTGGCTCTGCTTCATCTCGAAGCACGCCTGGAATCCGTTCTTGCGCGGCAACAGCGCGTCGACGAGCGCCAGGTCCGGTTGCTCCATCAAGAAGCGGACGACGCCGTCTTCGCCGTTGGTGGCGACCGACGTGCGATAGCCATACGCGGAGAGAAACTCCGACAGCACGAGTGCGGTGATTCGATCGTCTTCGATGATCAGGACGTGACGAGGCTCGCGCTGCATTGGCAGAACCAAACGCTACGCTGCGTGATGCAGACTTCACAGTGGCATGGCGTCGTCGGTGGATCGGGTGCTTCGCGGGAGTACATCGTCGCCGCGAGTCCAACTGCTTGATCGGAGACGATGCGGGCCGGAGCACGTGCCGCAACGTGCGGCACCCTCGTCGGAGCGGTACCCCAGTCGTACCCCACGCCGCGAACGCCTCGGAACTGGAGTACCGTCGGCGCCGTGGTTCCGTTTCCGGGTGAATGGGTGCAGCAGTTCGGCATGAACATGGTCACGGCGTACCCGCCGGACCTCGGCGCGCGCTTCCGGTACTGCGAACGGCTTCGCCCGCAGCCGAGCTTCGCGACGATCGTCGAGCGGTCGCTCGCGTCCGATCCTGACTTCGCCGTCCATCACGTCGGCGAGATGATCCGGATCGTCACCGTCGAAGGCGAGTACGGTGCGTGGGTCCGCATCGATGGGCGGCGAGAGGGACGCGCCGCGGCGAAGTTCATCGGCGCCGTGTTCGTCGACGAGTTCGCGTCCTCGCTCGAGGTGATCGCGATCCTCCCGGAGCACTTCGCGCATGTCTCGCAGATCTCGCTCGATCTGATTCGCCGCGACGTGCACGACATGACCGCGCGGCCGCGCCGATTCTTCTACGTGCCACCGCTCGACTGGCAGCCGGTGATGTCGGCGTCGACCACGAACTGGTACCCGCTCGACTTCCCGAACGAGCGGACGACGATCGCGGTCCCGCCCGCCGCGAACGTTGCGGGACGCGCCGATCAAGCCCGCGAGGAGATGGTCGCGCGGCTTCAGGTCGGCCTCGCGAACACGACGATCGCGCGCGACGAGATCGTGTCGATGTCAGGCGACGCCGGCATCGCAGTTCGGCTCCAGGGATCCCGCGCAGGCAACCCGGCACCGCTGATCCGTGAGCTCGCGATGTTCGTGGTGCAACACCACATCTATCGCTTCGTCCTCGAGACGCAGAACGCCGCGCGTCTTCTCCAGCTACGCGACGTGTTTCATGCCGTCGCTCGGTCGTTCAAGCCGCTGCCGTCCGCGCTCGAGGTACGCCTGGGCACCGCGTTCGCGACCCAGCCCGACGCACTCTTCTCGCACTGGGTGAGCTGATGCACCTCTCGCTGACATTCCCGCCCACCGGCTGGATCCACAAGGTCGCATCGAACGAGCAGCGCGCCGCGATCCGCCCGGGCACGGATCCGAAGCTGCCGGCCGTCGTCGTCACGTACGGGCCGCTGCTCGTGCGGCCCGACGAGCCGCGCGCATGGATGGAGCGGGTGGCGCGCGACGCACCGAATCTGCGGACCAAGGTCGGACGAACGATCGAGCGCCGGACGACGGCGGGCTGGCCACTCACGCTCGTGGAAGCGCAGAGCATCGACGCGACAGGCGCGATCGTCGAGGCGCGCTTGTGCGCGTTCTACTCCTTCATGGAGCACGTCGCCGCAGCGACCGTACGCACGAGGACGACCGCGGACCTCGAGGCGCACGGCGCCGAGATCCTCGCGATCCTCGACCAGGGACGACCCGACTGGCGCGCCGAACCGGCGAGCCTCGCCGATGCGTGGGAGTTCGGCCCGCAGACGCTGCAGCGCGGCCCGCAGCGCCCGCCGGCGGTCAACATCGACGGCGCGATCCTGCGCGAGAGGATCGCCGCGCCGTTGCCTGCGAGCGCGAGCGCGAGCGATCACGTCGTCCGCGGGCGCGTGCTCGCGGCGCTCGGTCGGCACGCGGAGGCGGCGGGGAGCTTTCGCGCTGCTCTCTCGCTCGACGACTCGTCCGAGGAAGCCCACTACTTGCTCGGCGTGGCGCTCGGTGCCGACGGCGACCACGCCGGCGCTATCGCCGCGTGGCAGCGCGTGCTCGCGACGTCGCCCGGCGATCCGGACACGCTCTACAACATCGGCCAGGCGCACTTCATGCTCGCGAATCACGCCGACGCGCTCGCGGCGTTCGAGCAGTGCGGCGACTTCGCCAGTCTGCGAAAGATCGCGCAGTGCCTCTACGCGCTCGGTCGATTCGAAGAGGGCCAGGCGGCGCGCGACCGCGTGCGCGGTGCGTGGCGCGAAGCACGGGATCCGCGCGTCCGCCTCGTCACCGAGTTCGTGTTCGATCAGTTCGACGGCGCCGGCTTTCGCGTGCATGCCGTCGAGCCGCTGCATCACGAGACCGTGCTGCTCGCGTTTCGTGCGGTCGGCGATGGCGATCGCGGCCTCGGGCTCGCGGTGACGGTCGAGACGAGCGAGGTCGCGAGACAGGCAGGCACGCCGTTCGTGCTCGCGGTCAGCTCGCCCAACGGCTATCGCGTGATCGGGGCGAGCGCGGAGATCCCGGCGTACGCTCGGCTGCGCGACGACGTGGTGCGCTTGCTCGCCGAGGCGGTCAAGGGATCGCCAGCGGCTCCGAGCGCCACATGACCTGAGCACTCACGTACGGATGCGACGGTGTCTGTTGCTTGCTGCCGTCGGTCATCTCGATCGTCGCCCACTTGTCATGACCGAGGATGTAGCCGACCTCGAACACCGCCTCCGTCTTCGCGCCGCGCAGCGTCGGGTACTGGCGCACGAAGTTGTGCCACGACGCGAGCGGCAACGGGATGGTCGCTCGATCGCTGACCTTCTCCTTCGGTGCGAGCGTTCGCGCGACAGGTGGCGTGGGGTTGCCGATGCCGACCGACGGCGGCGCGGGAACGAAGCCGCGCACGAGCGACACCGTGTTCTCCGACGTGTCGTCGCGAACGATCGCGCGATCGAACAGCGGCAGGTTCCCCTTCGCGGTCGTTTGATAGAGGCGATCGAGGAGGACGACCGGTTTGTCGGAGGTGTTCTCGACGGTGTACGTCAGCTCGAGAGCGTTGTTCTGGCGCTCGAGCTTCCAGGAGACTTGGATCGGGTGCATGGCGGGCTTCGTGTTCGTCTTCGGTGGCGGAGCCACCTTGGGTGGTACGGCGGATGGGTTCTTCGACGCGGGTTTGTTCTTGCCGTCACCCGGAGCAGCAGGCGCGGAGTTACACGCGGCCACGATCGCGAGCAGCGAGACGACCACGAGGCGGTTCATGGAGCGAGCGTACCTCACGGTCCGGCGGGCGGCGGAGGATCGTGCCAGACGTACGTCGTGCGCTGCGGCATGTCGACGTCGCGCACACCACCCGTGTCGCGCGTACCGATGCCGGTGCGGCCGATCGCGGCACGCTCGGCGCGGTAGCCGTTCTCGGTGTCGTGATCGTGCGCGTAGTCACCGAGACCGACAGCCTGATGCTCGAGGCCCCACTGACCTGCGTCGTCGCCGTGCGTTGCATCCAGTTGGGTCTGATCGAGCGTGCCGTACGCGGCGTGACGCGCGTGCGTGAGCTCGTGGAACAGCGTCACGTCGCTGCGCATGGGCAGCCACGCATCGGGGCGGCCCGGCTGAACGATGCCACCCTGATCGCCGGGCACGTACGTGACCGCGGCGTTGGTACCGACACCGTCGGCCCAGCTGCCGGCCACCGAGCCCGGAGCCGAGCCACCTTCCGCGTTGGAGTTGTCGCGATTGCCGGCGGCGTCCGTGCGCAGGTTGATCGTCGTCGTGTGATCGTCGGGCTGGTACGCGAGGCTGTTGATCAGCTCGCGTCCCGACTCCGTCTGCAACAGGTTCCCGATGTCACCCATCGTCTCGCCGCGGAACTGCGTCGCATCCTCGGGAGACATGCCTGCCGTGTTGAGCGCGATGTCGCTTCGACCCATGCGGATGTCGCTGTAGGTCCGCGCGATGCGACGGAACTCCTCGGGCGACACCGTGTTGCCCGCGACCGCGGGGTTCGGGTTGTCGGGCGAGCACACCATGTCCTCGGGGTTGACGACGTTGAACATCGTCGCGAGCTCGCGCTGCGCGGCCTGTCGATCGAGCATGCCGGCTGGATCGAGGAGTCCGGCGAGCCCTTCATCGGCGAGGCCGCGTCCGAAGTCGCCGATCGTTTGCCCGATCCCGGGGATGCCACCGAGCGGTCCGGCATCGTCCGGCGTGCACATCTGCGGCTGATCGGCCGTCGGCGCCGAGTAGTCCCTTCCCGCGAACAACCCACCCACGCCACGCGTCGCCGTATCGAGGAACATTGCGTCTTGTACGCCAACCCCGAGTGCGACATCCCTCCACTAAGCCGTCCAAGGGAGAGGGCGCCCTCATCTGCCTGGAATGAAGAGGGATCACCTCGCCGGCGCGGGAGCACGATGCTTATCGAAGTGTGCAGGGGCGCGACTTCACGTGGGTTCGCACCACCATTGCGTGCTACTCGTTGAGCGTGTCGGTCGCCCGGATCATCGTGTTCGCGCTCGCGCTGACCCACGCGGTTGGCCTCGCGGACCTGGTGCTGGACGACGCGTGCGCCGAGGAGTGCGCCGACGACGGATGCACCGACTGCTTGCCGGGCGTCGCGTGTCGCTGTCACTGCCCGAGCGCGATGCCGCTCGTCGAAGACGGCGCGCAGTCCGTCGCGTCCATGCTCACGCCGAGTGACATCGTGCCGAGCGCGGTCGAGCAACGCATGCACGCGAGCCCCGACCCGCGCGAGATCCTGCGCGTACCGAAACGCGTCGGTTGATTCCCATCCACTGAATCAACACGACCAACGGCGGACCTGCGTCCGCTGCGAGGTGCGTCATGTCTACTCGTGTCCGCGCGCGGCTCGTCTGCGCCGCGCTGATCCTGTGTTCCGTTCCGACCGTTCATGCGGAGATGCCACCGCGCGCGCAGCCGCCGCCGGGCATCGTCACGTTGTCGATGGCGATCTCGCAGGCGCGCGAGCGTGCGCCCGAAGCGATCGCGGCGATGGCACAGCTCGGCAACGCGCGGGCCGCGCGCGCCGGGGCGAGCGTGCTGTTCACGCAGAACCCGGCGCTGCAGATCGGGGCCGGTCGCCGCTTCGCTGATCCGCGCTCGCTCGCGGTCGAGGGCCAGCTATCGCAACCACTCGAGCTCGGGCGGCGCGGCGCTCGCCTTC
Source organism: uncultured Kofleriaceae bacterium (assembly GCA_964617845.1). Classification (GTDB taxonomy): domain Bacteria; phylum Myxococcota_A; class Polyangia; order Haliangiales; family Haliangiaceae; genus JABFXX01. The sequence goes on from CAZUAR010000007.1 coordinate 42,866, forward strand.
GCGCGGCGGACGCGACCATCGCGCACGCGCAGGCGGTGAGCGACGCCGAGCTGCGCGAGCTGACTTACGAGGTCACCACGATCTTCTACGACGCGCGCTTCGCCGAGCTCGCCGTCGAGCTCGCGACCAAGAACCTCGAGGTGGCCGCGAGGACCGTCGAGGCGGCCGAGCGCCGGCGCAAGGCGGGCGACATCACCGACCTCGACGTCAACCTCGCGAGGATCGCGCTCGGTCGTGCGCGCTCGGCGCTCGCGTCCGCGCAGGCGGTCCGCGCAGACGCCGTCGGCCGACTCGGGGCGGTGATCGGCGCGACGCCCGAGCAGCCGATCACGCCGATGGGCGACCTGCGGCCGCCGGCGCTGACCATCGACGAGCTCCGCGCGGGCGTCGAGCAACGCGCCGATGTTCGCGCGCTCGATGCGGCGCTGGCGCGGGCCCGCGCCGACCACGCGCTCGCGACGGCGAACGGACGTCCGGATCTCGGGCTGTGGGTCGCGTACGAGCGCGACGACGGCGAGTCGATCGTCCTCGGTGGTATCGACATCACGCTGCCGTTCTGGAACCGCTCGCAGGGCGAGAAGGCGGTCGCGCGCGCGACGCAGAAGGCGGTCGAGCTCGAGCGCGCTGCCTTGAAAGGAGTGGCATCGCGACAGCTCGTCGACGCGTTCGAGGCGTACGGACGCGCACGCGAAGCGGTCGAGGTGTTCGAGCGCGATGTCGCGCCGCTGCTGGCGGATAGCGAGGCGTTGCTCCAGAAGAGCGTCGACGCCGGACAGATCACGATCAACGACTACCTCGTCGCGCGCCAGCAGGTGCTCGACGGGCGGCACGAACATCTCGAACGACAGCTACAGCTCGCAAAGGCCGCGGCCACGGCGCGGTTCATCGCGGGGGTGACACCATGAAGACGACGATCCTGGTCGCGCTCGCGCTCCTCGCGTGCAGCGACAAGAAGCCCGAACACGACGAGCACGACGATCACCACGACCACGAGGAGGGCAGCGGGTCGGCGCACGCGGATCACGACGACGGCCCGACGGGCGCGCGGATCGTCAAGATCGCGCCCGAGATGATCCGCGATCTCCGCGTCACCACCGCGAAGGCGGAGGCGCGCGCCACGGGCGAGCGCGTGTCGGTGCTCGCGGAGCTACGCGTGAATCAAGACGCGTACGCCGAGGTCGCATCGCCGGCGCCGGCGCGTGTCGTCCGCGTGCTCGCGAAGGCGGGCGACGAGGTCAAGGCGAACCAGCCGCTCGTCGAGCTGTCGAGCGGCGACATGTCAAAGGCGCGCGCGGAGATCTCGGCCGCCGACGCGAGGCTGGTCCTCGCGAGGAAGAACCTCGAGCGCAAGAAGGGCCTCCTCGCCGAGCGCCTGATCCCCGAGCGCGAGGTGATCGACGCGCAGAACGCGGTCTCCGAGGCGGAGGCCGCGCGGACGATCGCGGCGGGTGCGCTGAAGCAGTTCGCGGGCGCGGAGGGCGGCGCGGGGCTCACGTTGCGCGCGCCGGTCGCCGGCACGGTGATCGATCGCGATGTCGTGGTCGGTCAACTCGCCGATCCATCGAAGACGCTGTTCCGGATCGGCGATCTATCGAAGCTGTGGCTCGTCGCGCACGTGTTCGAGCGCGACGCGGTTCGCGTGCGCGTCGGTTCGACGGGCACCGCCTCGTTCGCCGCGCTCCCCGGCACCACCGTCGAGGGCGACATCGTGTGGATCGGCCGCGAGGTCGAGACCGCGTCGCGCACCGTGCCCGTTCGCCTCGAGGTGCCGAACACCGATGGCGTGCTGCGCCCGGGCATGTCGGCCACGGTGTCGATTCCGATCGGGCAGGCGAGCGGGAAGGTCGTCGCGGTTCCGATCGCCGCCGTGCAGCGCGTCGGCGATCAGTGGTCCGTGTTCCTACCGAAGGGCCCGGGCGTATTCGAGGCAGTCGCCGTCGGACGGGGTCGCGACCTCGGCGGTGAAGTCGAGATCCTGAGCGGCCTCACACCGGAGACCGAGGTCGTCGTCGACGGAGCGTTCCTCCTCAAGGCGGAGTTCGACAAGGCGCGAGGGGAGGGTGGCCATGACCATCACCACTAGGAGGCTCCGATGATCCGCGGCTTCATCGTCGCCAGCTTCGGCAAGCCGCTCGTCGCGATCTTGCTCGTGCTGGCGTGCTCCGCGCTCGGCGTCGTCACGTTCCGTGACCTCCCGCGCGACGTGTTTCCGGATCTGTCGGCGCCGGTCTTCAACGTGATCGTGCAGAACGCGGCGATGGGCTCCGAGGAGCTCGAGACGCGCGTGACGATCCCGCTCGAGACCGCGCTGTCCGGTCTGCCGGACGTCCGGCGCGTGCGCTCGCAGTCCACGCAAGGCGTCGCGCAGATCACGATCGAGTTCGACGCCGACGCGGACTATCACAAGAGCCGTCAGTTCGTCGCCGAGCGCCTGTCCACCGTCGAGCTCCCGCCCGGAACCGGCGAGCCGCTGCTCTCGAGCCTCACCGGCCGGCTCAACGAGATCTACGAGATCACGATCGAGGCCGAGCCCGGCGCCGCGGATCTCATGACGCTGCGCGATCTCGCCGAGAACGAGATCAAGAACCGCCTGCTCGCGGTGCCCGGCGTCGCTGCCGTCGAGCGACTCGGTGGCTACCTGCGCGAGTTCCAGGTGCAGATCGATCCGGACCGCATAGCGGCGCGCGGCGTCACGCTCGACGAGATCGTGCACGCGACCCGCGGCGCCAACGTCAGCGCCGCCGGCGGCTTCGTGACGCAGGGCCAGATGGAGTGGAGCGTGCGGGCGAACGGCCTCGCACAGTCCGTCGAGGATCTGCGCGAGACCGTCGTCGCGGTGCGCGGCGGCACGCCGGTCCTGCTCGGTGACATCGCCGACGTGCGCGAGGCACCCGCGGTGCGCCGTGGCCTCGCGCATCGGCTCGCCGGCGAGGTCGTGAGCTGCCGCATCGTGAAGCAGTTCGGCGCCGACTCGGTGAAGGTCGCCGAGGCCGTCCGCGCCGCACTCGAGGATCTGAAGCCGAGCCTACCGAAGGGCGTCAGCATCCGCACCGTCTACGACCAATCGCAGCTCGTGCAGTCGGCGCTCGGCGGCGTCGGTCGCGCGGTGCTGATCGGCGCGGTCCTCGTCGCGCTCGTGCTGTTCGCGCTGCTCGGCAACGCGCGCGCCGCGCTGATCGTCACGCTGACGCTGCCGCTCTCGCTCGCACTCTCCGCGGTGCTCCTGCGCGTGGCCGGCATCGGCATCAACACGATGACGCTCGGAGGCCTCGCGATCGCGGTCGGTCTCCTCGTCGACTCGTCGATCATCGTCGTCGAGAACGTCATCCATCGCCTCTCGCAACACCACGCCGGCGATCGCAAGGCGCTCGCACTCGCCGCCGCCGTCGAGGTCGGCCGGCCGATCGCGTTCGCCACGCTGATCGTCTGCGCGGTGTTCGTCCCGCTGTTCGCGATGAGCGGCATCGAGGGCCGCATGTACCAGCCGCTCGCGGGCGCGGTGATCGCCGCCGTGCTCGCGTCGCTCGTGCTGTCGCTCGCGCTCGTGCCCGTCGTCGCCGCCGGCGTGCTGCGCCCGCGAGCCGCGGGCAAGCCCGAGGACGTCGCGATCGTCCGCGCGATCAAGCGCGTGTATCGCCCGCTCCTCGATGGCGCGCTCCGGCACGCAGGCCTCGTGCGCGTCGCGACGCTGGCGCTGACCATCCCGGCGCTCTACCTCGCGACGCGCATCGGCTCGGACTTCATGCCCGAGCTCGACGAGGGCGCGGTGCTGATGCAGACCTCGCTGCCCGCCGAGGCATCGCTCGACGAGGTCGATCGCCTGAACCACCGCGTCGAGGACGTGCTGCGCACGTTCCCCGAGGTCGACGACGTCGTGCGCCGTACCGGCCGCGCCGAGCGCACCGAGGATCCGATGCCGCACACGCTCTCGGACGTCCTGATCGTGCTGAAGCCCGATCGCGAGCGCAGCACCTCCGAGCTCGAGGGCCTCATGCGCGAGGCCGTCGAGAAGGTGCCCGGCGTCTCGGCCTCGTTCACGACGCCGCTCGGCATGCGTATCGACGAGGGCCTCGGCGGCACGCCAGCGGATCTGTCCATTCGCATCTTCGGCCCCGATCCGCAGCGGCTCGCGGCGCTCGCGGAGTCTGCCGAGACGATCCTTCGCACGATCGACGGCGTCGCCGACGTGCGCGCCGAGCGGTTGACCGGCTTGCCGCAGCTCCGCGTGCAGATCGATCGCGGCGCGGTCGCACGCGTCGGCCTCACCCCCGGCGACGTCATCGAGGCGATCGAGATCGGCCTCGCGGGCCGCACGGTCTCGGAAATCTGGCTCGGCCAGCGCCACTTCGATCTCGTGATCAAGCTCGCCGAGGATCACCGCCGCGACGCCGCGTCGCTGTCCGCGCTCCTGATCGACGGGCACGACGGCACGCGCATCCCGCTCGGCAAGCTCGCGCGTATCGAGCAGACGTTCGGGCTCGGCGCGATCAAGCGCGAGGCCGGCAGCCGCCGCATCGCCGTCGAGGCGTCGGTCGCCGACCGCGATCTCGGCTCCACCGCGCACGACGTCCGCGAAGCGCTCGGCGCGAAGCTCGAGCTGCCGGCGGGCTACTTCGTCGACGTCGGCGGCAAGGTCGAGACGCAGGCACGTGCGCAGCGCGCGCTCTACCTCGCGGTCGCCATCGCGATCCTCGCGGTGTTCTTGCTGCTGTACATCGCGCTCGGCTCGATCGCCGAGACGCTCGTCATCCTCGCGACGCTCCCCGACGCGTTCGTCGGCGGCATCGTCGCGCTGTGGATCGCGGGCGAGACGTGGAGCGTGTCGTCGCTCGTCGGGCTGATCGGTCTGTTCGGCATCGCGGTGCAGAACGGGCTCGTCCTCGTCACGCAGACGCGCGGCCTCGTGGCCGAGGGTCGTGACTTCGAGAGCGCGCTTCGCGAGGCGAGCCTCGGCCGCGTGCGCCCGAAGATCATGACGGCACTCACCGCGATCCTCGGCCTGTTGCCGCTGCTCGTGCTGCGCCTGCACGGCACCGAGATCGAGCGCCCGCTCGCGATCGTGATGATCGGAGGCCTCGTCACGTCGACGCTGTTCACGCTGCTCGCGCTGCCGACGTTCTACGAGCTCGTGCATCGGCTGCGCGCTCGGTTCCACTGATCGTTCACCGAGCAGCGAACGGAGGCGCGGGGGTATGATGAGCCAGCATGGTCGACGACGCCGATCCCGCGCTGGCGCAGACTGCCGACAGCCAGCCCGCTGCGCCCTCGCCGTCGTCGCACACCCCACCGAAGCTCATCGCCAATCGCTACGAGATCGAGACGCTGCTCGGCGCGGGCGGCATGGGCCGCGTCTACCGTGCGAAGGACCGCACGCTCGACGAGGTGGTCGCGCTCAAGATCCTGCGGCGCGAGCTCCTCGCGACCGAAGGCGTGGCCGAGCGGTTCCGGCAGGAGGTGAAGCTCGCCCGTCGCGTCACGAGCCCGCACGTCGTGCGCACGTTCGACCTCGGCGAGCACCACGACGAGCAGTTCATCACGATGGAGTACATCGAGGGTCAATCGCTCGCGCGCCTCCTCGTCGACGCCGTGCCGTCTCTCACCGAGACGCTCCGCATCGCGCGCGCCGCGTGCGCGGGCATGGCCGCTGCCCACGAGGCCGGGGTCCTCCACCGCGACCTCAAGCCGGACAATGTCCTGGTCGGCATGAACGGTCGTGTCGCGATCACCGATTTCGGGATCGCGCGGCCCGCGGACAGCGCCACGACGACGCACGATCGCTTCGTCGGGACGCCAGCCTACATGGCTCCCGAGCAAGTACGCGGCACGGTCGCGATCGGTCCCTACACCGACGTCTACTCGTTCGGCGCGATCCTGTTCGAGATGCTCACCGGCCGCCGACCGTTCGTGGGCCAGGATGCGCTCGCCGTCGCCGTCGCGCGGCTCGATCACCCGGCGCCCGATCCGCGCTCGATCCGCCCCGTCCCCGACGCGCTCGCCGCGATCGTCCTCGCGTGCATGGCCCGCGATGCGTCCGCGCGGTACCGCGACGGGCGGCAGCTCGCCGAGGTCCTCGCCTCGGTGCGTCCCGACGGACCGACGGAGCTCGCCGCGTCGCCACAACCGATCGTCCCGGCGGTCACGTCTCCGGCCGTCGCCGTTCTCCCGCTGCGCGCCGGCGACGAGCTCGCCGAGCTCGGTAGCGGTTTGACCGAGGAGATCGTCGACGCGCTGTCGATGACTCGCTCGCTGCGCGTCCGTCCACTGCTCGCGGTTCGCCGCGCCGCCATCGGCGATCGCGACGGCCGCGAGCTCGGCGCCGAGCTCGGCGTCGACGTGATCGTCGAGGGCTCGCTGCGTCGGCACGGCGATCTACTGCGCGTCGCCGCGCGCGCGATCAGCGTCGCCGATGGCTTCCAGCTGTGGGCGAATCGCTTCGAGTCTCGACCGGAGAAGCTGCTCGAGGCGGGCGACGAGATCGCGCGTGCCGTCGCCGCGGCGCTGACCGTCGTGCTGTCGACGCCGGAGCGCGGGGCCGCGGATGCGCGCGCCACCGCGCACTACCTCGAGGGCAAGGCGAAGATGCGCCACAACTGGTACAGCGGCGGCTTGCTCGTCGCGCGGCGCGACCTCGAGACCGCGCTCGAGCTCGCACCCGACGATCCGGCGATCCTCGCGGCGCTCGCGCTGGCGCTCGCGCGACTCGGCTTCTTCAATGACGTCGCAGAGCTGCCTCTCTCGCGCGCGCTCGCCGAGCGAGCGGTCTCGCTGTCCGGCGGACGCAGCGGAGAGCCGTGGCTGGCGCTCGGCCTCGCGTCTCTCTACGCGGGCGAGTACGTCGCGGCGGCCCGCGCGACACTGCGCTCCGTGACGCTCGGCCCGGGCCTCGCTCTCGCGCAGGCCACGCTCGGCGCGATCGCCCTCGAGGCGGGCATCCTCGACGACGCGATCGCCCACCTCGAGTCCGCGTTCGCGCTCGATCCGGGCGGACCGCAGGGCGGCGATCTCTCTCGCGCATACATCTATGCGGGGCGGTTCGACGACGGCCTGTCCGTGCTGCGGCGCGCCGCCGGCAACGCGCCGTACGTCGAGAGCCAGCTCGCGCGCTTCACGATGTGGCAGGGCAGGGTGCACGACTACGTGGTGCCCACGGTGCAGCTCCCGGGAGACTTCGGCCGATGGCTCGGCCCCGTCGCGCGCATCCACAGGACGCGGACCATGACCGAGGAGGATCGCGAGATCCTCGAGGAGGTCGCGAACGCGACGAACGAGCGCCTGCGCGCGAGCCGCTGGCAATTCCTCGCCGAGTACAACGTGTTCGTCGGTGATCACCCGCGCGCTCTCGCGGCGATCCAGCGCTCCGTCGAAGCGGGGCTCGTCGATACCGGTTGGCTCCAGTACTGCCCGATGCTCGCGCCGTTGCGGGGCTCGCCCGCATTCGAGCGCAGCACGGCGGTCGTCGCCGAGCGAGCACGACCCGTTCGCGAGGCGCTCCACGATCGCGCGAACCTCGGGATTTCCGCGTAGCCCGACGGGCACGATCTCGGACGTCGCGTAGTGTCGGCACATGTCGGCCATTCTCGTCACGGGCGCTCGCGGCAACGTTGGTCGCGAGGTTCTGACCGCGTGTCGCGGTCGCGGGCTCTCGACGCGCGCCGCGCATCACACGAGCTCGGACGGAGCCTCGGTCCAGCTCGACTTTCTCGACAGGGCAACGTGGGCACCGGCCCTCGACGGTTGCGATCGCGTGTTCCTGATGCGCCCGCCGCCGATCAGCGACATGCAAGCGACGCTGATTCCATTCATCGACTGGCTTACGCCTCGGGCGTGCGTCACGTCGTGTTCCTGTCGGTGGCAGGCGCGGAGCGCCGCAGCTGGGTGCCACATCGCAAGGTCGAGGTGCACCTGGAGAAGGTGGGGACCGCGTGGACGATCCTGCGGCCCGGCTTCTTCGCGCAGAACCTCGCCGACGCGTACAAGGCGGACATCGTCGAGGATCACCGTCTGTACGTTCCGGCCGGCGACGGAAAGGTCGCGTTCCTCGACGTGCGCGATATCGGCGCCGTCACCGCGGAGATCTTCACGCGGGATGCGTTTCGAGGTCGCGCCCTGACGCTGACCGGCCCGCACGCGGTGACGTTCTCCGACGTTGCGCGGCTCCTGACGGAGATCCTCGCGACGCCGATCCGCTACGAGCCTGCCAGTGTGATCGGCTACGTCCGTCATCTTCGCCGTCGCGGTCTGTCGTGGACGCAATGCGCGGTGCAGACCATCCTGCACGTCGGGCTGCGTCGAGGGGATGCCGAGGTCGTGGACCCCACGGTCGAACAGATCCTCGAGCGTCCACCGACCGCGTTGCGCGACTACATCGCTCGAACATCCAGTGTGTGGACGGCCCGGCGCTCGAGCGTGTCGACCTGAAACACGCTTGATTCGGATCACCGTGCGTTTCAATAGGTGCCGCCGTAGGTTCGCGCGGGCAGCGAATGTTGCAGGATGGAGTCCATGGACAAGCGAGCGAGTTGGCAGGCGATCGCACAGCAGCTTGCGCGAGACCTCGAGAAGGCGCTCGGAGACGACGCGGCCGAGACGGCAGCGCTCCAGAAGGCATATGACGCGTGCGTCGCTGCAGGCGAAGGCCCTCCGTCCGAGATGATGATCCCGGAGTTCCTCGCGCAGGAGGGGAGCGTCGAGAATCCGCCTGCGCTGGAGTGCGTCGAAGGCGCGACCGAGGACGACATCTTCCGCTGGAGCGAGAAGCTTGCTGACATCGCGGGCTACTGAGACGCGCGACGTGTAGCGCCCCGTCGATCGTGACCGAGGACTACGGCAGCGCGCGGGCCTGCGCTCTGACGTAGAACGCGCTCGGCTGCGCACAGACCCTGAGGCTCGTAGCTCCACGGTGATGCGTCGCGCGACCCTTGGCTCGTGCCCTCCAGTTGTTGGTCGTGCGCTCGATTACTTCGAGGCCGACGGTGTGTCGTCCACGCAGGTACACGCGGCATCGGGGGGCTGGCTGGGTCACATCGGACCGCGCCATGACTACTCGCTGTTTCAGTAGTGGCGGCCTTACGTCTCCGTGAATTGCCGGATACATCAGCGGCCTGCTCGTGAGGTGTTCGAACACGTTGTCGATCGTGGATAGAAACGCATCCGCCTTGCCGAACTGTGCATAGTGCGCGTCGGCGTCGGCGATGTCTCGTGCCGCCGACGGCTCGACCACCAGCTCGAAGGTCATCGCCGGTTCAGAATCTCGGCCCGCACTTCGGCCCACGGGCGCGCCGCATCGGGATTGGCACGATGCTCGCGAAGCCGTTCGTCGAGGAGCGCACGCTCGCTATCTGTGAGCGAAAGCTGACTTGCGGCGCTCGGGTCACTCGCGATGCTGTCCCAAAGCTCCTCGATCAGCTCGAGACGTTCCGCGACGTCGAGTTTGAGAAGGTCTGCCTTTGCGATCATCGCCACGTAAACAACGTAGCACGCAGACCTGATTGGCCGGCCGCGCCCTTTGCTGCCACACGGACCCGCACGGGAAACGCGTGGCAGCAGGATCTAGGGCCGAGATGCGCGATCGATCGTGGCAGCAGACGTCTGCTCGTGATCCAACGCTACGAACAAACGGAAGCGCATGGGAATCGAACCCACCATGCCGCTGCTCGCGCAGAGCATCATCGGTTTTGAAGACCGAGGCCGGCACCAGTCCGGCGCGCGCTTCCGTTGACGAAGCTACACGACCTTCCACCGCGGCGCTGTGCGCCACGCGTGTAGAACGAGACCGTCGCGCACAAACCGCGCGTCGCGAGCCCGCGTCGAGCAGGAGCTGCGCGTTCGAGCCCGGACGCGTGAGGTGAGGGATGGCATCGACGATGCAGAACTCGCAGGGGGAAAGGCGGCCGACCGATGCCGACGACGCCGGAGATCCTGCGAGGGTTGACCCGCATCGCGAACGAGTGGCTGATCGTCGCGGTCGCGTGGCACGTCGTGATCGCCGCCGCGCTCGTGGCGATCACGGCCGGCTGGCGTCCGCAGCCGAGGGTCGCGAGATCCGCGATCGCGCTTCTCCCGGTCTCCGTCGCCGTCTTCGCCGCCGCGTATGGCAACCCGTTCAACGCTATCGTGTTCGCGGCGCTCGCGATCGCGCTGGTCGTGCTCGCGCTGCGCGATCACAGCGCGACGTTGGCGGCGCCGCCCGGCTGGGTCCGGATCGGCGCGTCCATCATGATCACGTTTGGCTGGCTCTATCCGCACTTCTTGTCGGGCAGTCCAGCTCGGTACCTCTATGCCGCGCCCGTGGGGCTCGTGCCGTGTCCGTCCCTCGCGATGGCGCTCGGGTTCGCGTTGCTCGCCAGAGGCTCGCGCGCGTGGTCGTTGACGCTCGCGGGCGTCGCCCTGTTCTACGCGCTGTTCGGTGTGTTCCGCCTTGGCGTCTCGCTCGATCTCGGGCTCCTGGTCGGCTCCGCGCTGGTCGCGGTCAGCTCCGGCCGCGTGGGGCGATACGCGAAGCTTTCATTGTCGTCGGCAATTGGCGACCCGTCACTGTGACCCGCCCGTCTACAGTGGGTGGCGCGCGAGACACCGGGCGTGACGCGCGGTTCACGGCGAGGGCGCGAACGACGCGCGGCACGCGCGATTATTCATCGGGAGCGCGTGGCCCGGTCGTTGCTCGATAGGCTGCGCATGAAGCACCTCCTATCTTCGTTCGCTTTGTCCCTTCTCTCGCTTTCGGCCTGCGTCATGGGAGGCGGCAGCGACCTCGAGTTCGAGCAACGCGCGTCGGAGGTCGAGGGCATCTATCGGGTCGACAGCCACCTCATGAACGAGGCCGCGTGCGCACCCGGCGGCTCGGCGATGCAGGACTCGCATCGGTTCGCGTTCGCGAAGCGCGGCAACGTGTTCGGCACCGAGTACCTCCAGGTCTACTCGTGCGCGTCGCTCGACGACTGCCGGCAGAAGGCGGCGCAGAGCCAGTTCTCCGGCGTCATCGACTTTGGCTTCACGCTCAGCGCGGTCGACGGCGATCTGCTCACCGGCACGATGTCGACGTCGGGCTACAGCGACGGCGGCAGCACGTGCTCGATGCCCGAGATGCAGCGGCTCACGCTCGCGCTCGACGGCGACGCGCTCCGCATCGAGGGCGCGATTCACATCGGCGAGGACTACCAGACGAGCGACGGCATCTGCTGGACGGACAAGGGCCTCGAAGCGTCCGAGGACGCGCCGTGCACGCAGATGGAGACGCTGACCGCGACGTTCGTCGAGGCCCTCTAGCAGCTCCGCTCAGTTCGCGGGGACGATCGCGACGGGCGCGGTCTGCACCACGCCGTCGACCTCGGCGCGGAGGTAGGTCGTCCCGACCGACATCGCCTGCAGCGTGCCGTCGGAGTAGAGGCGCGCGACGTGCGGATCTTCGACGGTCCACAGCGCGCGGCCGGTGACGTCGACGAGCTCGTCGGCCGTGTTGGTCGCGATCGCGGCGAGCGAGACCGCGGCGCCGATCGGAGCGCTGACGTCGCCGGGGCGGAGCGCGATCGAGACGGTGGCGGCCGGGAGGATCGTGGTCGGCACGTGCAGCACCGAGTCGCGATAGATGAGGTGTACCGTCGTCGAGCCCTCGCCGATCGCGTGCAGCTCGAAGCGCTGCTGGTCGGCCGACAGGCGGACCGTGACCAGCGCGGGATCGTCGACGTCGATCAGGAAGGTGGACAGCGCCGGCAACGCGCCTGCCGACGTGAGACCGATCGGACGCGTCACGCCGCGCGGCAGCTCGACCGACGATGCTTCGAGCCCGTAGACGTAGTCCGGATCCTCGATGCAGGCGCCGGTGGTCAAGGCGAGCAGGCAGGCTAGCGTTCGCGACATCGACGATCCCTCCAGAGATCGTCGTTATCCGAGCTTGGTGAGCGGGGCGAGATTTTGGCGCTCCCGGCGGGCGCTTCGCCTACACGAAATTCACCGAAGCACGCGATATGGCGCCGGTCTTTCTCCGAGGTCTGCTGGGTCAGCGACCGGGATGTGGAGCAATTCGGACCTGACGGACGTGGCGTGCGTCTCCTATACTAGTGCAGCCCGCGATGCCGACGCACCGCCGCCATAGACGGGGAAGTGAGAAGACGTTGTGGGCTGCGGCAATTGCCGCGTTGCTCGTTCACGGTTCCGTGCTCGGCAGCGTGGAGGCGTTCGATCTCTCGCTCGCGGGCGATGGCTTCGCGGTGAAGCGCGACGTGCTCGCGCAGGTGATCGAGGACGCGGACCTCCAGACGTCGTGCACCGGCGACGTGCTCCTCGCGACGAGCGCTCGCATGGCGATGTGCCTCGCGCCGTGGAGCGCCCAGAGCGCCGACACGTGCCGCGAGAACGTCACGACGATGATGTGGATGGATCTGTCGGCGTGCACGCCGCAGACCGACGCGATCGCCGCCGCGCCACTGACGCTCGTCCCACAGCGCGAGGCGGAGAAGCTCGCGGCGATCGATCCCGAGCCGCTCCTCGAGGAGTTCAAGCAGCAGCTGGAAGAGGAGGCGAAGAAGGTGCCGCCTCCGCAGCCCGAGCCGCAGAAGCAGGCGCCGCCTCCGCCGCCGCAGCGCCCGGCGCAGGTCGTCGAGGTGGCGAAGCCCAACAGCGAGAAGGAGCCCGAGAACGCGCGCTTCCTCTCGGAGCACAACGTCGTCGTCGAGAAGCAGAAGGTCGCGCGCGGCTCGGTGCAGGAGCCGATGGTCGCGAAGAGCAAGCCCGAGGAGCTGCAGGCCAAGAACGATCCGAAGGAAGCTTCGATGCAGGAGCTGCCCAAGGAAGACCCGGGCAAGCAGCCCAAGGCGCCCGAGCTCCCCGGCAAGCTCGCGATGCGTCCGCCGGGAACGCAGCAGCCGTCGGAGGCGCCGCAGGAAGCGCGAGAGAAGGGCTCGACGACCGGCGACAGGGGGCCGCTCGTCGCGGACGGCTTCGTCCCGCGCCGCGGTGACGGAATGATCGAGCAGGATCGCCGCGAGAAGGGCGAGCTCCGGCCCGGCAACCAGGGCGCGGGCGGCGGCTCGCCGCAGGTGCCGAACCTCAAGCCCACGCCCGAAGCGCTCGAGCGCGCCCTCGGCGGCGGCTCCGTCGATCACCTCGAGGACGTCGAGAACGGCGAGGAGACCGCGCTGTCCGCGAAGCGCTGGGTGTACGCGACGTTCTTCAACCGCCTGAAGCGCCAGGTCGCGCAGAACTGGGATCCCGCGACGGTGTGGCGCCGCACCGACCCCGACGGCAACAAGAACGGCTTCAAGACGCGCGTCACCGAGGTGCGCGTGAGCCTCTCGCCGAAGGGCGACCTCGCAAAGATCGTCGTGACGAACCCGTCGGGTGTCGCCGAGCTCGACGAGGAAGCCGTGCGGTCGTTCCACGCCGCCGCGCCGTTCCCGAACCCGCCCGATGGCCTGGTCAACAAAGAGGGCCAGATCACGTTCGCGTTCTCGTTCTTCTTCGAGATCGGCCAGTCGCGCACCTCGTGGCGCGTGATCCGGCAGTAACGTAGGGCGTGGTCCGAAACAGCCGGCGCGCCGCAGCGATCGCTTCGATCGTCACGCTGCTCGTCGTCGCGTCGCCGATCCTTCGCGAGCCGTGGAACGACGGCTTCCCGCTCTCGCCGTACGCGATGTTCGCGTTCGCACGCCCGACGAAGCTGACGATGGACTACGGCCTCGGCGAGACCGCGACGGGCGAGCGGCGCTATCTCACGCCGCGCATCGTCGGCTCGGGCGAGGTGCTGCAAGCGCTCAACGTGATCGCCCGCGCGCGGCAAGCGAGGCAGCTGCCGCAGCTGTGCGAGACGATCGCCGCTCGCGTCGCGACGCTCGATCGTTACAAGGACGTCGTCACGATCAAGATCGTGAGCGGAACGCACGACGCGGTCGAGTTCCTGGTCCGCGATCAGATCGGGAAAGAGGTCGAACGGACTCGTTGCCCGGTGAAGCGATGAGCACGAAGCGAAAGGGCGCGAAGCCTGCGAAGTCATCGCCTGCGAGGCCGGCGCCCGCGAGCGCCGACGCAGCAGCGCCCGCAAGCGCCGACGCAGCAGCGCCCGCAAGCGCTTCGCCCGCGAAGCCGGCCACACCCGCAAAGCACCGCTCGCCGAACCAGATCGTCGCGGACTGGTGGTTCGCCCCGGCGCCGGCGGAGCGCCTCGCCGCCGTGCGCATCCTCGTCGGCACCTTCGCGTTCTGCTGGGTCACGTTTCGCCTCGGCGAGTTCTGGTCGGTCGCGAAGCTCCCGAAGGCGCACTTCAAGCCGACCGGCGTGGTGCGCGTGCTCGACGCGCCGCTGTCGCCGGACCTCGTGCTCGTCATCGGCATCGCGACCGCGGTGCTGCTCGCGGCGTTCGTGCTCGGCATCCTGCATCGCTATCTGGCGCCGCTCGCCGCGCTCGGCCTTCTGTGGACGCTCACGTATCGAAACTCGTGGGGGATGATCTTTCACACGGAGAACCTGCTCGTGCTGCACGTCCTCGTGCTCGCGTTCACGCCGTCGGCGGACGCGTTCGCGCTCGCGCGACGGCGCGACGACGCGGGGGCCGGTTACGGCTGGGTGCTGAAGCTGTTGCTCGCGATCACGGTCATCACGTACGTGCTCGCGGGGATCGCGAAGCTGCGCATCGCCGGGATGGCGTGGCTCGATGGCGAACAGCTGCGCAACCAGATCGCGGTCGACAACCTGCGCAAGGCGCTGCTCGGCGACTCCATCGCGCCGCTCGCCACGCCGTTCCTCGATCACCCGAGCGGGTTCACCGTGTTCAGCGTGATGACGATCATCCTCGAGATCGGGGCGGTCGTCGCGCTCCTCCACGAGCGGGTAGGGCGGTGGTGGGCGCTCATGGCCTGGGGCTTCCACGCCGGCGTGGTCGCGCTGATGAACATCTGGTTTCCCTATCCGCTGCTGGGGCTTGCGTACCTGCCGCTGCTTCGTGCGGAGCGCCCGTTCGTGTGGGCTCGCGCCCGGTGGCGCAAGCGCCGAGGAATGCCATCCTCGTGACGGCGGTTCCACCGGCTCGTCCCGCCAGCGAATGCCGCTTGCTCCCAAAACTACACCTGTAGTAATGCTACGAAGGTCGTCGTAATGCGCCGCGCTCCCTCCTCCCCGGACCTCACCACCGCCGAGCTGCGGGTGATGAAGGCGTTGTGGGAGGTCGAGCAGGGGACGGTCGCCGAGGTTCGCAGCGCGCTCGCACGCCGCGGCCAGGATCTCGCGTACACGACGGTGATGACGCTGCTCGGCCGCCTCGCGGGCAAGGGTGCCGCGCTGGTCGACAAGGAGCGCGAGCCGTTCGTGTATCGCCCCGCGCATCGCCGCGAGTCGGTGCTTCGCGATCGCCTGCGCGAGTTCGTCAAGGAAGTGTTCGACGGTCAAGCCGACTCGCTCGTGCTGAACCTCGTCGAGGACGAGACGCTGTCTCGCGCCGAGCTGCGCGCGATCGAGAAGACGATCGCGGACGCGGAGCGCAAAGGAGACAAGAAGTGAGCGCGCTCGTGCAGGCCGGCCACGTCGCGAAGGACGCGATGGCCACGCTCGGCATGATGGCGGTGCAGGGCACCGTGCTCGCGCTGATCGCGATCGCGCTCGTACGCATCGGCCGGCCGCGTCCCGCGTGGCGCGCGGCGATCTGGACGATCGTGCTCGTCAAGTTCGCGCTGCCGTGGGGCCCGGCGATGCCGTGGTCGCTCTCGGATCTCGTCGCGTCGCTGTCGACGAGCCCGGCCGTGCACGCGCCCGTCGTCATCCCGGCGGGGCCGGTCGTCGCCGTCGCGCCGTCGGTGTGGCCCGCGATCGGCTGGCTGGTTCTCGCCGCGATCTGGCTCGCCGGCGCCGCGTTCGTCTTCGTGCGCGCGCTGCGCTCGCAACGCGCGGCGGTGCGCTTCGCTCGCAACGCGCCGCTCGCCGGCGCCGATGCGACGCTGCTGCTCCGCGAGCTCGCCGCGAAGATGCGCGTTCGCCGCGCGCGCCTCGTCGTTGGTGACGACGCGATGGGGCCGTACGTCGTCGGCGTGCTTCGTCCGATCATCGTCGCGCCGCCGTCGCTGCTCGCGGATCCCGCGCTGTTGCGCGCCGCGCTCCTGCACGAGCTCGCGCACGTCCGTCGGCTCGACGCGATCGGTCGCGCGCTGCAGCTGGTCGCCACGTCGATGTTCTTCTTCTGGCCCGTCGTTCGCCTCGTCGGCAAGCGCCTCGATCTCGCGCGCGAGGCCGCGTGCGATGCGTGGGCGCTCGAGTCGTCCGAGGTCTCGCGTCCCGCGTACGCGCGCCTGCTGGTGAACATGGCGTCGCTCCGCAGCGCCGCCGCCGCCAACCTCGCCGTTCGTCGCACGCTCGACGCGCGGGTCAGCGCGGTGCTCGGCCCCGCGGTGCGCGCGCGTCTCGGCGTCGTGCACTGGCTCGCGCTCGGTGCGTGGGCCGCGGTCGCGCTCGGTGGCGCTCGCTCGGCCACCGCGCACGCGAGCGACGAGACGTGCCGCTACACGCCCGAGCTCGCGAACGCCCTCTACGTCGCGCATCCCGAGGCGGACCGCGATCGCGATGGCTATCTGTCGAAGGACGAGGCCTGCGTGTTCCAGTTCGAGTTCGTGCGCGCGCGTGCTCATGGCGCGCAGCTGCCTCCGAGTCAGCAGGTCTCGACGCTGTCTGATGAAGCGCAGCAGCAGCTCGATCAGCTGCTGTCCGAACCCCTGTGTTGCAATTGCGGGCCGAGTGATGGGATGACTCCCGCCGCGGCCGGATCTGTAGATACGAGTTGCCAACGAGCCGAAGGAGAAGCCCCGTGAAGAAGCTTGGATTGATCGCCCTGATGGTCGCCACCGCGGCCTGCACCCCTGACCAGAAGAACCAGGACCGCAAGCTGGACGAGATGCAGAAGGACATCCGCGACATCAAGGCGTCGCTCGCTGCCCTCCAGAAGGGCGGCATGGGTGCCGGCGCACAGCAGCGCCCGCAGCGCGTCGAACCGGATCGCAGCAAGACGTACGCGGTGCCCATCGACGGCGACGCCGTCTGGGGCCCGGCCGACGCGAAGGTCACGCTCGTCAAGGCGTACGACTACGCGTGCCCGTACTGCGAGAAGGTCCGCCCGACGATGAACGACCTCAAGGCGAAGTACGGCAACGACCTCCGCATCGTCTACAAGCAGCTCGTCGTTCACCCGCGCAACGCGATGGCGAGCGCTCTCGCGTTCTGCGCCGCGAACGAGCAGGGCGGCATCGACAAGGCGAAGAAGATGGACGAGATGCTCTGGGACAAGGGCTTCAAGGCCCGCCAGCTCGACAACTCGGACATGCCCGCGGCGGCCGAGAAGGGTGGCGGCGGTGGCGGCAAGTGCTGGGACGCGCCCGGTGGTTGCCCGATCGTCGTCGGCTTCGCGCAGGAGATGGGCCTCAACGTCGAGAAGTTCAAGGCCGACATGAAGGGCAAGTGCCAGCAGCTCGTGCAGAAGGACATGGGCGAGCTGCAGCGCCTCGCCGTCGGCGCGACGCCGTCGTTCTTCATCAACGGTCGCTTCCTCTCCGGCGCGATGCCGATGGAGAACTTCAGCGCTCTCATCGACGAGGAGCTGAAGAAGGCGAACGAGCGCGTCCAGCAGGGCACGCCCGCGGCCGACTACTACAACCAGTGGGTCATCCAGAAGGGCCTCAAGACCGTCGAGCGCAACTAGCCAGCACGGTGGTTTGACGCGGGCCGATCCAGGCGGGTCGGCCTTCGTCATTTTCGGAGTAGGGTTACGCGTGGCCAAGCCATCCGCGACGCCCTCGGCGATCCCCGAGCGCAACTGGGTCAACATCCAGTGGCTCGCGCGGCTGCGCTGGGCGCAGATCGCGGGACAGGCGGCGACGGTCTTCGTCGGTCAGTTCCTCCTCGACGGCGCGCTGCCGATCCTCGGGCTCCTCGGCGTGATCGGCGTCGGCCTCGTGTCGAACCTCTACCTCGAGCTGTACTTCTTCGGCGAGCGGCAGCGCCCCGGCAAGGACGGCAGGCCGTCGCGTCCGGTGCACGAGTGGCAGACCGCGCTCGTGATGATGCTCGACATCGCGATCCTCACCGCGCTGCTCTATCTCACGGGAGGCACGAGCAACCCGTTCGCGTTCCTGTACCTCGTGCAGATCGCGCTATCGACGGTGCTGCTGCGCGCGTCGTGGACGTGGATGCTCGTCGGCCTCTCGTTCGTGTCGTTCGGCGTGCTGCTCGTGACCCGCCCGACGCTCGAGATCCCCGAGGACAGCCGCGCGATCGGCATGTGGGTCGCGCTCGGTGTCGCGTCGGCGTTCGTCGTCTACTTCCTGCGCCGCATCAACCTCGCGCTCGCCGTTCGCGAAGCCGAGCTCTCGGAAGCGCGCGAGCTCGCGGCACGACAGGAGCGCCTCGCGTCACTCGCGACGATGGCCGCCGGCGCCGCGCACGAGCTGTCCACGCCGCTCGGCACGGTCGCGCTCGCAGCCAAGGAGCTCGAGCGCGCGCTGACCAAGGCCGAGGGCATGAAACACCCCGAGGGTGCTGGCTCGCCTGTCAGCTCGCTGGCGGAGCTCGCCGCGGACGCGCGGTTGATCCGCGAGCAGGTCGGACGCTGCCGCGTGATCCTCGATCAGATGCAGCAAGGCGCCGGCACCGTCGGCGAAGGCGTCGCGGCGTGCTCGATCGGCGAGCTGATCGACGAGACGCTCGTCGGGATTCGCCCGACCCCCGCGGTCGTGAAGGATCTGCCGACCAGCCTCGCGAAGGTCGCGCTCCGCCTCCCGCCGCGCGCGGTCAGCCAGGCGCTGCGCTCGCTCGTGACCAACGCGCAGGACGCATCGCCGGCCACCACGTCGGTCGTGATCGTGGTGCGGCGAGATGACGCGACCCTCGCGATCTCGATCCGCGACCGCGGGCCCGGCATCCCGGCCGAAGTCCTCGAACGTATTGGCGAGCCCTTCTTCACGACCAAAGCGCCCGGCCGCGGCATGGGCCTCGGGTTGTTTCTGGCCCGCGCCGTCATCGAGGGCGTCGGCGGAACCATGCAGATCGACACGAGCAACGAGGGCACCGAGGTCCGGGTCCGCATCCCGACCGACGTGGCGACGGGCGGCCCCGAGCCCACGATCGCCACGCAAATCCGTCGCGAGGACGAATCTTCTGCGCCGGCAATGGTATCCAAGCCCGCATGACCAGCTCCGCCGACCACAAGCCGTCGATGCTGATCGTCGACGACGACGAGGTCTACCGCAATCGCCTCGCTCGCGCGTTCGTCGATCGCGGCTACGACGTGCGCACCGCGCAGGACTACGACACGGCGGTCGCGGCCGCCCAGCAGGAGTCGCCCGAGTTCGCGGTCGTCGATCTCAAGATGCCGGGCAAGAGCGGCCTCGAGCTGGTCAAGGCGCTCGTCGAGATCGATCCCGCGACGAAGTCGGTCGTCCTCACGGGCTACGGCTCGATCGCCACCGCGATCGACGCGGTCCGCCTCGGCGCGACGTATTACCTGTCCAAGCCCGCCGACGCCGACGACATCGTGCGCGCGTTCGCTCGCGCCGACGCGCCGCCGCTCGAGCCGCCGGGCGCCGACGGCGGGGACTTCAAGGCGCCGTCGCTCGCGCGCGCCGAGTGGGAGCACATCAACCGCGTGCTGTCCGACGCGGGCGGTAATATCTCGGAAGCCGCGCGCCGCCTCGGCATTCACCGCCGGAGCCTGCAGCGCAAGCTGCAGAAGTACCCGCCGAACAAGTAGTCACGGCGTTCGCGTCGCGGCACGGTGGACTGGCGGGCGTCAGCCGAGCGTGCTTGTATCCTCGACGATGTCCAGCCCGCCGTCGCGCGAGCCCGAGGTGCCGCGCGAGCCCCAGCTCCTCGGAGAGCCGACGCGCTCGACGGCGCTCGAAGCGCTGGGGACGCCGACGGCGAAGGGCACGGATCCATCGACGCCCACGATCGATGGACCGCAGCGCACGGCGCTTCCCTCGCTGCCGTGGATCGTCCTGGCGCACACCATCGGCGGCACCGCGATCGGCGCGATGGAGGCCGCGCGCCTCGGTGGTTCGTCGCTGGCGATGGTCCTCATCCCGCTGTTCGCCGCGTTCGGCACGATCATCGGCGCGATCGTCGCGGGCATCACACGCGTGGTCCGCGAGCGCGGGCCGTGGCTGACCGCGTTCACGCTCGCGGCGCCGAGCCTCGTCGTGATGGTGCCGGTGTCGCGCACGGTGTTCCAGGGCGCGTACGCGCAGACGCTGCCGATGGCGAACCTCTTGCCCTACGTGCTGCCGCTCGTCGTGTGGGTCGCGGTCGCCGTCGCGATCGCCGGTGGGCGGCGTCTGCTGCGCGCGACGGATCTGACCACGCGATCGATCGCGATCCTCGGCTGCGCCGGTGCGCTCGGGGCGATCGTGTGGGCGGAGCGCAACGTACTCAAGAGCGGCTATCCCGATGCACACGTCGCGGCGACGCTCGCGGTGATCGTGCTCGCCGGGTGCACGCTGCGCGTGGCGTGGCGCGGGCGCGTGTCGCCGTACGTGGCCGCGGTCGCCGCGGCGCTCTCGCTGGGCACGGCGACGGCCGCGTCGCTCGAGGGCCTCCAGTCGCCGCGCGATCGGCAGGTGCTCGTCGCGATCGGCGATCAGGGCAAGGACCTCGTGCGGCTCGTGCGCGCGCTGCGCGATGCCGATGGCGATGGCAGCTCGGTGCTGCTCGGCGGCGGCGATTGTGATGACGGCGATGCGCAGCGGCATCCGGGCGCGATCGACGTCCCGGCCGACGGTATCGATCAGGACTGCGATGGCGCGGACGCGGCGCCGCTCGCCGCGGAGACCACGCCCGGAGAGGACCTCGCGGTGTGGCGCGCGACGCCCGAGGTGCAGGAGCTGCTCGCGCGGACGAAGAAGATGAACGTCCTGCTCGTCACCGTCGACGCGCTGCGCTTCGACGTGCTCGCGCCCGGCACGCCGGATCGCGCGGAGTTCCCCAACCTCGTGAAGCTGCTGGACGACAGCGTGTGGTTCGTGCGCGCGATCGCGCCGGCGGCGGGCACGGACATCTCGCTCGGGACGCTGCTGACGGGGCGCATCGATCCGTTCCAGACGATCGAGTGGACGCTGCCCGAGGCGCTGCGGAACCTCGGTCGCAAGACGACGAGCGCGCTACCGAAGGAGGTCGAGCGCTACGTCGGCGAGACGATGCTCCGCCGCGGGATCGATCGCCCGAAGACCGTGCACACCGATTGGGGCACGAGCGACGTCGGCGATCACGTCAGCGCGAGCGCGACGACGCTCGAGGGCATCCGCGCGCTCGACGACGCGAAGAGCGCGAGCTGGTTCGTGTGGCTGCACTACTTCGACGTGCACGAGCACCATCAGATCGACGTGCCGAAATCGCTGCTCTCGGGGGTGAGCGACGCGGGCGGCAAGAAGCGCCACGTGTATCGCGCGCTGCTGCTGGCGATCGATCGCGAGATCGGGCGCGTGCGCGCGGAGCTGGAGAAGCGCGGGCTCGCCGACGACACGATCATCGTGTTCGCGAGCGATCACGGCGAGTCGCTCGGCGAGGATCCGCGGCTCGGCGATACGCACGGCAAGGTCGGCTACGCGCCGCTCGTTCGCATCCCGCTCGCGATCCACGTCCCCGGCGTGACGCCGGGCGTGCGCACGGACGCGGTGACGCTCGTCGATCTCGCGCCGACGCTGCTCGGGCTGCTCGGCGCACCCGACGCGATGGCCCCGCTCGACGGCATCGACTTGCTGCCGTCGATCCTCGGTGCGCCCGAGGCGCTACGTCCGATGCACCGCGCGCTGACGATCCACGAGGAGCAGCAGTGGGGCGTCGTCGAGTGGCCGCATCAGCTGCTCGTGCGGCCGGCGGAGGATCTCGTCGAGCTCTACGATCTCGAGGCAGACCCGGCGCAGACCGAGAACCTCAGGGAGTCGCATCCGGACGTGGTGGCTCGGCTGCGCGCTCGGTTCGCGGAGGCTCCGCAGGTGCCCGTCGACCGAACGATCGATGGACGGAAGTGGCGAGAACGGCGAGCGCAACCGCCGCCGAACCGTGTGCCGCGACCAGCAGCAGCGGCGACATCCACGCCGTGAAGTAGGGCACGACGGGCGCCGTCGGCTCGCCGAGCAACGCGCCCCACGCGCCGGCCGCGCTGACACACGCGGCGACCGCCGCGAACGGCAGCGCGAGCTGCGCGACGACGACGCGCGCGATCGGCGTGCGATAGACGCCGATCGCGGTCGAGGCCATCGCGAGCGCGAGCGCGGGCAGCCACGCGAGGTACATGTCGCGGCCCTCGGGCTTGTAGATCATCGGCGTCGACAGTGACGGCACGCCGCGGATCGCGATCAGCAGCGCGCCCGCGGCGAAGAACCACCACGGCGCGAGGTACCACTTGCGCACGCCCCACGACGACAGCGCCAGGCCGGCGACGAGGATGAAGATCGCGATCGCGCCCGTGCCGAGACCCATCGGCGGCACGCCCTGATCCGGTGCGAGCGGGCTCGCGAGCGCGGCCGACAGCGGGCGCCCGCGCGAGGCGGGATCGAGCGTCGCGCCGACGGACTCCGCGATCGCGCGCGCGACATCGACGATGTGGACCGGGCCGCCCGTCGCGACCGAGACGCCCGGACCGGCGATGCAGCCCTGCACGTGCCGAAGCTCGCGCTCCTCCCCGCCGTGCCCGCCGGTCGGGAGGTGACCGTGATCCGAGAGCAGGAACCAGCGCGCGGTCGGATCGGCGTCGATCAGCGAGCCGACGATCGCGTCCGACTCGGTCGCGGCCGTGACGTACTCGACGCCGACGCCGTGCTTGTGCCCGGCGGTGTCGACGCGCAAGAGGTGGACGAACACGAGCGGCGCGGCGCTCTTCACCGCGTCGAGGGCACGCGCCTGCCACTGCGACTTCCACTCCTCGGGCGAGAGGTCCTTGCCGTTCGCCTGCGGATCCATCGCGGGCTCGGCGATCGCGAAGCCGAGCGAGCGAACGATGTAGCCGTAGTACTCGGCGACGGCGTGGCTGCCCGGGACCTGCGCGGGGATGCCCTTCTTGCCGAGCGGGGGCTCGAGCGGACGATTCGAGCGGAACACGACGCCGGTCTGCTGCTGCGTGAGACCGGTCCACAGCGCCACCTCGACGGGCAGCGACACCGTCGGGAAGCCGACGTCGATGTCGAGGGTCGTCCCCGTCTTGCACAGCGCCGACCAGCGCGGCAGCGTGCTCGCGATCGGCTTCGCGAGTCCGTCGATCAGCACCACGCGCGTGCGCGGCGTGCGCGACAGCGAGGGGCCCGTTCCTCCGGGGAGCGGCGCGGGATCCGTGGGCTCCGCGTCGTACGTGGTGATCGCGCGGAGCACCACGCGCCGGCGGTCGGGCACGACCCACGCGATCGCCCCGAGGATGGCGATGACCACGATGGATGCGATCCAGTGACGCATGGGGAGCGTGACTCAATTCGAAGCGGAGCCGGCAGAGCCGAGCGGCGCTGCGACGCCTTCGACCATGGCAGCATCCGGGCCCGGCGTCAGCGGTCCCATCGGCAATTTCCACGGGCCATCGACGAGCCGCTCGATCGGCAGGAGCCGCATCACCGACGGCAGCACGATCCCCTCCATCACCAGCGCCATGTGCCCGAACTGCGCGCGCAGATAGACGAGCCGCGACGTTCGCGCCTCGGCCGGGAACAGATCGTAGCTCGGCGGGACACGATCGAGGATGAACGCCTCGCGCAACTTCTGCGCGATGCCTTCACCGCCGAGCACCGTGTCCTCGCCGATCAGGATCAGGCGATGCGACGGCGACGCTCGGTACCACGCGATGATCTTGTCCTCGTCGCCGTACATCGCGTCGATCATCACGACCTGATCGAGCAGCGGCTCGTCGAGCCACGTCTCGAGCGTGCGGAACGCGCCGCTGTGTCCCATCGCGACCGTGAGCGCGGCGCCGCGCGGCACGCCGGCCTTCTCCTCGACGACGCGCAGCAGCTCGCCGAGGTCAGGATAGTTCACGCCGCTGCGATTGGACACCGGCGCCTCGGGCGCGACGAAGATCGCGTTCAGTGACGACGCCGCGAACTGCTCGGGGAGCTGATGCCCGGTCCACGCGGTGTCGACGTTGTCGTAGTAGCCATGCACGTACAGGATCGTCGCGCCGGTGTCCGCGCGATAGCCGTCGGGGATCCACACGTGCACCGGTCCGCGCGGGCCATCGATGCGCAGGTGCTGGCCGCGCGCGACCGCTTGCGCGATCGGCCCGGCGGGCGCGTCGGCGGGCGCCGTCGACGGCAGCGGGTCACTCGCGATCGCGACGCCGAGCCACACGAGGCCCGCGAACGCGGTGAGCGAGAGGCCCGCGGCGACCGCGGTGCGAGCGCGTTGCACGAGGCGATCGTAGCACTTGCGACGGCGCGGCCCTAGAACGCCGTCAGCCCGCGCCGCCGCGCAGCACCTTGAGCGTGCTCCGCAGCTTCGCGCGTTCGGCGGGTGCGAGCGCTGCGCGCAGGAGCGCAGACCCCGGGCACGCACGTAGGCCCGCCTCGCACGCGGCGACCGCGGCCTCGGGCATCTCGAGCGCTTCGAGGATCATGACCTTCTCGTAGTACAGGTCCTCGAGCAGCCAGTGATCGTCGAGCGTCGCGAGCTCGAACGCCGCCTCGATCGCGCGCAGCGCATCGGTGTAGCGCGCGATGTCCGCGAGCACCGCCCCACGCCAGAACAGGCACTCGGCGCGCAGCGGCGCACGCGCCACGGCCATCTCCGCCGCGGACAGCGCCGCGAGGTCATCGCCGATCGCGGACTGCACCTGGCACTTGAGGAGCCACCCCTCGACCGAGTCGGGGCGCAGCACCAGCGCGTGGTTGACGGACAGGTTCGCTTCGCCGAGCAGCTGATCGTCACCGGCGCCGAGCAGCTCGCGCGCCCTCTCGAGCAGGCGATCGAACTCGGTGGCGATGCGGCGCATTCGCTTCACGCTAACACGCGCGATCGGGCTGCGCCCGCGAACATTTCACGGACGGCGCGGCGATTTGTTCCCGAGGTCGAAACCGATAGGACGAGAGGTCACTGCTCGGTTCTCTCGTGGATCTCGATCACGTTTCGGTCGGGGTCACGGATGAAGAACCCGCGCGCACCCTCGTAGAACTGGATCGGCCCGCCGGAGAGGGCGATTCCCGCGGCCTCGACCGTGGCGCGCGCCGCGTCGAGGTCGGGCACCAGGAGCGCGATGTGCGTGTAGCCCGGGTGCTTCTCGGGGACGTCCATGAGGATGTTCGGCGCCGCGGGATCGGGTGCGTTGAGGACGAGGTTCAGCTCCACGCCCGACGGATGCTCGAGGATCGCGACGGGCTCGGGGCCGATCGGGCCGACGGTCTTCTTGAAGCCGAGGTGCTCGTAGAACGCGACGGAGCGCGCGAGATCGTGGACGCGGATCCCGACGTGCGCGATGGCTCGAATGTCGACGACGCCGGCCATCAGCCGAGGTACGCCGGCAGGATCGGCGAGCGGCGTTTGCCGAGCTGCTCTTCGATCATCGATTGGATCTGCGCGCGGATCTGGTCCGCGAGCTTGTTCACGAGCAGGCGATCTTCCGCGCCCTCGGGACCCGCGCCGAGATCGATCGGCGCGCCGAACGCGATCCGCCACTTGCTCGGCAGCGGCAACAGGCCGCCCGGGCCCAGCCACGGGAACGTCGGCGTCACGGGGACCCACGGGATGCCGATGTTCTTGGCGAACCACGTCACCTTGCCGAGCATCGGCGCGGCTTCTTCGGCGCCGACGACGGCGACCGGGATGATCGGCGCGCCGGTGCGCAGCGCGAGCTTGACGAACCCGCCGCGGCCGAAGCGCTGCAGCCGATAGCGCTCCTTCCACAGCTTGCCCATGCCCTTCTCGCCCTCGGGGAACACCGCGACGAGCTCGTCCTTGCGCAGCAAGCGCTCGGCATTCTCGGGATCGGCGCGCACGCCGCCGATGCGGTTCATGATCGGCCCGAGGAAGGGCAGGTGGAACACCGTGTCCTCGACGAGCGGGCGCACGTCGCGCCGCGACGGATGATCGCGACGCACGGCGTGCATCACCATCGCGCTGTCGTACGGCAGCGTGCCCGCGTGGTTCGCGACCAGAAGCGCGCGGCCGCGTGCCGGCACGTGCTCGAGCCCCGTCGTCTCGACGCGGAACCACTTCGAGTAGAGGAACTCGAACAGCCACTCCCATCGCGCGGTCGCACGCGGATCGCGCCCGAAGTCGTCGACGACGTCGGAGCGGCCCCACATCGAGATCGCGCGCCAGCGCTTCCACACGCCCTCGAGCGGCAAGCGGCTGCGCAGATCCATCCACGCCGGCGTGCCCTGCTGCTCCAACCGGCGCTCGAGCTCGCGCAGCTCGGCCGCTTCGCGCTCGTGGTTCAGGTACGAGTCGCCGACGTCGGGATCCGTGCGGCCGAACACGTCGGTGTACGGACCCATGTCGCGCTCGCCGAACACGTGATCCACGGGGCCCGCATCGGGCACGCGCGGGTCCGCGTCGCCGTACCAGTCGTTATCGTCGTCGGGGTCGTCGGTCATGGTCAGGCCTGGGCTCGCGAGACGTCGGTCGCGCCATCCTCGGGAGGCACGCCGCCGAAGTCGAGGATCGTCCGCTTGATCGAGAGGCGTGGGGCAAAGCCCAGCTCGCGCCGCGCCTTCGCTCCATCGGCGACACAGAGGTAGAGCAAGAAGTCGAGGAAGCTCGGCGGCGAGCCCACGATCTGCGTCGTCCACAACAGCTTCGTGATCTGCCGCGCCACGATCTGCGGCATCGGCACCGGCACGCGGCCGAGCAGGGCGAGCACCGTCGTGTACGGCAACACGCCCTTGCCGACGATGTTGAACGCGCCGCTCGCGTTGCTCTCGACCGCGCGCAACAGCGCGTACGACGCGTCCTGCTCGTGCACGAACTGCATCAGCGGATCGTGGCCCATCATCACGGGCGCGACGACGCGCGAGAAGAACCGCGTGTACATGTTCGAGATCGACGGCCCGAGGATCGGCGCGAACCGCAGCACGCACACCTCGACGCTCGGGTGCTCCTTCGCGAACCGCTGCACCTGCCGCTCCGCGCGCACCTTGTCGTTGACGAAGCGCGAGTCGCGATGTCCCTTGAGCTCGCTCTCCTCGGTGAGGAAGTTCGGGTTCTTCGGGTGCGCGCCGTAGACCAGCGTCGTCGAGATCATGATGAAGCGGCGCGGCGGCACGCCGGAGCACGCGTTCAGCACGTGCATGGTGCCGACGTCCTCGAGCTCGTGCGCCCACTCGGACGCGTGCGTCGGATGCGAGAGGAACGCACCGTGGACGAACGTGTCGACCTGGTGCTTCGAGAGCAGCGTCGCGAGCTCGCTGTCGACCGTCGGCTGGGTGAGGTCGAGCTTGACGAACTCGACCTTGCCGCCGGGGGCGAGCGCAGGCGGGCGAATGTCGAGGGCGAGCACCTTGGTGTAGCGCGGGTCTTCCTCCAACCGCCGCAACAGCTCCGCGCCCAGGTACGTGCACGCCCCGGTCACCGCGACGACGCGGCCAGTGGGGGACGGCGAGGACGGCATGGGCGCCTTATAGCTCAGGATTCGGGATGATCATACGGGCGTGGTACCCCGTAAGCCGTGACCGTTGCCGAGCCCGTGATCGCGGTCTTGCCGCCCCACGTGATCGATCAGATCGCCGCGGGAGAGGTGATCGAGCGGCCCGCGTCGGTGGTCAAGGAGCTCGTCGACAACGCGCTCGACGCGGGCGCGCGCACGATCACCGTCGAGACCACGGCGGGCGGTCGCGCGATGATCCGCGTCAGCGACGACGGCGTCGGCATGTCCCCCGCGTCGGCGGTGCTCGCGCTCGAGCGCCACGCGACGTCGAAGCTGCGCACCGTCGACGATCTGTGGGGTCTCGCGAGCATGGGCTTTCGCGGGGAGGCGCTGCCGTCGATCGCCTCGGTCTCGCGGATGACGCTGACCACGCGCCGGCAGTCGGACCTCGCGGCGACGCGGGTCATCGTCGAGGCCTCGCGGTTGGTCGAGGTCACCGAGGTCGGTGCGCCGGTCGGCACCACCGTCGAGGTCTGCGACCTGCTCGCGAACCTCCCCGTGCGGCTCAAGTTCCTCAAGTCCGACGCGACGGAGGCCACGCACGTCACCGAGCTGTGCGCGCGGATCGCGATGTCGCATCCGGCGGTGCACCTGCGCCTCGAGCACAACGGGCGACCAGCGCTCGAGCTGCCGGCGGATCGCGATCACTTCGCGCGCGCCCAGGCGCTGCTCGGGGCGCGCATCGCATCGCGGATGATCAGCGCGAACGGCGAGGAGGACGGCGTCCGCGTGACCGCGTTCCTCGGCGCGCCCGAGCTCGCGCAGGCGACCGCGCGCGGGGTGCAGCTGTTCGTCGGCAAGCGGCCGATCCGCGATCGCGGCCTGCTCCACGCGATCGCGATGGGCTACGGCGAGCTCGTGCCGCGCGGGCGGTATCCGCTCGCGATCGTGCTCGTCGACGTGCCGTCGGGCGCGGTCGACGTCAACGTGCACCCGCAGAAGCACGAGGTGCGGTTCAGCGATCCGGGCGCGGTCGCGGCGGCGGTGCGCCACGTGGTGCAGGCGGGCGTCGCGTCGGCGTCGTGGCGCGCGGAGCTCGGACCGAACGTGCCGATCCTGACGAGCATCGCGGCGCCGCGCTTGCCCGTGGACGACACGCCGGCGACGCCGCTCTCGCAGCGCTACGCGCAGCAGCTTCGCCACCTCCAGTCCCCGATGCAGTCGACGCTGTTCGACGAATCGCCGCGCGCCTGGACCGAGTCGATCCAGCGCCAGACCCGCGCGTCGCGCGCGGCCGAGCGCGCGGAGCTGCGAGAGGTCGTGCGGGCGGATCGCGCGGCGGAGCCGGCGCCGGTCGCCGAAGGATCGGGTCCCGTGGAGGGGCCCGGCGGAAGCGCGCGCGCCTCCATGCCGGTTCCCACGTCGGGGACGTTCTTCAGCTCGCTGCGCTACCTCGGCCAGCTCGACCTGACGTACCTCGTGTGCGACGGCGACGGCGAGCTCGTGCTGATCGATCAGCACTCCGCTCACGAGCGCGTCGAGCTCGAGCGGCTGCGCACGCGCGGCGATCGCGACGTGCCCGTGCAGAAGCTGCTCTTCCCGACGACGCTCGACGCATCGCCCGCGGAGCTCGAGCTCGTCTCGCGGCCGATGCTGCATCAAGCGCTCGCGGGTGTCGGCTTCGAGGTCGAGCCGTTCGGCGCCGCGACGCTCGCGCTGCGTGCGGTTCCCGCCGGCATTCGCCACGGCGATCCCGCGCAGCTCCTGCGCGCGCTGCTCGCCGAGTGGGGCGCGGAAGGAGCGCCATCGGAGGAGGAGCGCATCGATCGCATGCTCGCGGAGCTCGCGTGTCACTCGGTGGTGCGCGCGGGCGATCGGTTGTCGGCGAGCGAGGCCGAGTCGCTGCTCCGCGAGCTCGATACCGTCGAGCAGGCGGCGGTCGGTCCGCACGGGCGGCCGATCCTGTTGCGCTTGCCGCTCGCCGAGATCGCGCGGCGCTTCGGCCGCTGACGATCGCGTCGCGTGTCGGTGTCGGGCGGTGATCGGGATTTGCCACCGACGGATTTTCGTCGCGACCACGACAGACATGACCACGTGGCAATGGTCGAGCCGCTCTGGTTCTCGTCGGTTCGCGCGGGCTCGCGACGTGAATATCTCGTCGAGGATGCGCCTCGCCTATGCCGTCCTACTCGTCGCCACAGGGGCGGCTGCGGAACCGACGCCACCGCCCGACACAGCGCCGAAGACGACGTTGGGCATCGCGGCGTATCGCGGAGCCACGGCCGGCATTCAGTTCACGACGGGCGTGCGTGTCGCTCGCACGGCGTACATCGACACGCAGCTGGGCCTCGGTCTCTTCGTGCCCGACGCTCGTGACGCGGATGTCTGGAGCGCGCAGATCGGCGCGAGCAAGGTGCTGTGGACGGAGCACTCGGCGGTGGGGGCGCGCGCGAGCCTGGGATACCAGCGCTCCGAGGTCACGTACTTCGAGGCGCTATTCGACGACGAGCCGTACACGGAGTACGACAACATGATCTACGGCGAGGGGGCGCTGTTCCTGCGCGGTCGCCTCGGGCCGAACCTCGCGATCGAAGCGCTGGTCGCGCTGCGGGTCGGCGCGCACACCGTGGGCGATGGTTCGGCGGGGACGGGTTACGCGTCGCTCGGCCTCCACATCACGATCTGATGGGCGACGCGAGTGCGAGATTTCGACGGATCTTCGTCGGCATCACGACATCGGTGACCACGTGGCAAAGGTCGAGCCGGCGTGGTTCTCGTCGGTTCGCCCCGGCACGCCGCATGAAGGTCTCGCCGAGGATGCGCGCGGCGTGTGTCGTCCTCTTCATCGCGTCCACCTCGGCGGCGGACCCGATCCCGACAGCAGCGGACCAACCTCCGAAGGTGACGCTCGGAGCTTCGATCTTCTCGGTGAGGTTTCCGTCGAGCGGCTACCACCTGGCGATGGCGGCGCGTGTGATCGGATCCCGTTACCTCGACGCACAGGTGGCGGTCGGCGCACGGGTTCGCAGCGACGACCCCATCAGTGACGAGGATCTTTGGAGCATGCAGGTCGGCGCGAGCTCGATCCGCTGGTCCGAGGTGTCAGCGGTCGGCGCGCGCGCGAGCGCTGGCTACTTGAAGTACGAGGTGACGTATCGCGAGGGCGAGGAATCGTGGGTCGACGACCACGACGCGGTGTTCGGCGAAGGTGCGTTATTCGCGCGGCTTCGGTTCGGCCCGTACCTCGCGGTCGAGGCGCTCGTCGCGATGCGCCTCGGGGTGCTCACGTCGGGCGACGGGCTAGATACGACGGGGTATCTGTCACTCGGCGTCCACGTGACGATCTAGGCGGTATGCTCGCGCGGTGAAGCCGCGTCTCGTCGTCATCGTCGGTCCGACGGGCGCGGGCAAGACGCGGCTCTCGCTCGAGCTCGCCGCGCGCACCAACGGCGAGGTGATCAGCGCCGACAGCCAGCAGGTCTACATCGGCATGGACATCGGCACGGGCAAGGTCAGCGCCGCCGAGCGCGCGCGCGTGCCGCATCACCTGCTCGACGTCGTCGAGCCGGATCAGGAGATGACCGCCGCGCGCTTCATCGAGCTCGCGGATGCGGCGATCGCAGACGTCGCTGCGCGCGGGAAGTCGGTGATCGTCTGCGGCGGCACGGGCCTCTACGTGCGAGCGCTGCTGCTCGGGCTGTTCGAAGGGCCGCCCGCCTCGATGGAGCTCCGCGCCGAGCTGACCGAGCGAGCGGATCGCGAGGGCACCGCCGCGCTGCACGCCGAGCTCGCACGCGTCGACGCCGCCGCCGCCCAGCGCATCGACGCCAACGATCGCAAGCGCATCATCCGCGCGCTCGAGGTGTATCGGCTGACGGGCGAGACGATGTCCGCGCACCAGGCGCGTCACGATCACAAGACGATGCCGCTCCGCTATCCGGTCCGCATCGTCGGCCTGGCGCCCGAGCGCGACGACCTCTACCGCGCGATCGACGCTCGCGTGGATCAGATGATCGCCGAGGGCCTCGAGCGCGAGGTCGCTGCGCTGCGGGAGCGAGGCTACGCGCCGCCGCTGCGCTCGCAGCAGGCGATCGGGTACGCGGAGCTTCACGACCTGGTCGAGGGCAGGGTGACCCGAGATCGCGCGATCGAGCTAATCAAACGGAATTCCAGGCATTACGCCCGCCGGCAGCTGTCCTGGTATCGCGCACCGTCATCAGGTGCGAGCGATGTCCGCTGGTCGGCCAGCGTCGGTAGCGTTGACCTCGCCGACCTGGAGCGGTACCTAGCTGGGCTCTAGTAGATGGCGACCGACACGATCCCCCCGGCACCGCCACAACTCTCGGATCGCATGATCCTGGAGTTCGAGCGTCCGATCATCGACCTCGAACGAAAGATCAGCGAGCTCCGCGGCTTGTCGACCGAGGCCGTCGACTTCTCGACCGAGATTCGCAAGCTCGAACAGAAGGCGCGCAAGCTCCAGAAGGAAGTCTTCGCGGACCTGACGGCGCAGCAGAAGGTCCAGCTCGCGCGGCACCCCGCGCGGCCGTACATGCTCGACTACGTCCACCTGCTGATGGACGACTTCGTCGAGCTGCACGGCGATCGCAGCTTCCGCGATGACCCCGCGATCGTCGGCGGCTTCGCCCAGTTCGACGAGTGGGAGGTCCTCGTGCTCGGCCATCAGAAGGGCCGCAACACCAAGGACAACATGCACCGCAACTTCGGGATGGCGCGTCCCGAGGGCTATCGCAAGGCGACGCGGCTCATGCGCCTCGCGTCGCGCTTCAAGCGGCCGATCCTGTGCTTCATCGACACGCCCGGCGCGTACCCCGGCCTCGGCGCCGAGGAGCGCGGCCAGGCCGAGGCGATCGCGAAGGCGCTGCAGGTGATGGCCTCGCTCGACTGTCCGATGATCAGCGTCGTGATCGGCGAGGGTGGCAGCGGCGGCGCACTCGCGCTCGGCGTCACCGATCGCATCCTGATGCTCGAGTACTCGATCTACTCGGTGATCTCGCCCGAGGGCTGCGCGTCGATCCTGTGGCGCGACCCCGCGAAGATCGCCGAGGCCGCGACGCAGCTGAAGCTCACCGCGCCCGACCTGTTGCAGCTCGGCATCTGCGACGAGATCATTCCCGAGTCCGCCGGTGGCGCGCATCGCAACGCGCCGATGACGGCAGCGCGCCTTCGCACGGCGCTCAAGAAGCACCTGCGCGAGCTGACGCAGATGTCGACGACCGAGATGCTCGAGCGTCGCTACCAGAAGTTCCGCACGATGGGCGCTTTCGTCGAGTCGACGGGGTAGCCCATGTACTACGAGCTCGCGCTGATCTCCGTCGTCGTCGCGGGTGCGTACTGGGGCTGGTACTTCCTCACGAAGCAGCCGCACGGAACCGCGACGTTCGGGATCATGCAGCTCGTCGCCGCCATCCTGTGCGGCGTCGGCCTCTACGCGCATCGCTACGACGGCGCGCGCTGGATGGGCATCGCCGGCGCGATCGGCCTGGGCGCGGGCACGTGCCTCCTCGTCGTCGGTCCGCTCGTGCGCGTGCTCGCGCGCCGGTTCGCGGCGGCCGAGCGACTCGGCATCGCGGGGCGCTTGCTCGATGTCGCCGATCTGCTCGCGCCTGGCTCGGGCGTCGCCGACGAGAAGGCGCTGATCGGCGCGATGAAGGAGATCCGCGACGGTCACATCGAGCACACCGTCGACGCGCTGACCGCCGCGAAGGATCGCGCGCCCGCCGATGCGCGCCTCGCGATCGACGAGCGCATCGCGATGCTCTACCTCGCGGCATACCGCTGGAGCGAAGCGGTCGCCTACGCCGAGGAGCACCTGTTCGGCGCGGTTCCGACCGAGCCTCCACCGCAGCCCGCGCCGCTGCGTCGCGCGCTCGGCTTCGCGCCGCCGGTGTGGGTCGAGCTGCTCGGCGCGTACGGCCGCATCGGCGATCTCGACCGCGCCGCGCAGATGCTGGCGCGCCTCGAGGACGTGTGCGAAGGACGCGAGGACGCCGGCGTCTGGCTGCATCGCGCGCGCCTGATGTTCCTCGCGCTCGCCGGGCGCCCCGCCGCGGTGAAGGCGCTCATCGAGCCGCGCCTCGCGCGCCACATGTCGCCCGCCGCGCGCACGTACTGGCTCGCCGTCGCGCACGAGCATGAAGGTGATCGCGCCGCCGCGACCGCCGCCTACGAGAAGGCGCGCGCGCGTTCGCGGGGCCGGCCGCGCGAGCTGATCGATCGCGCGCTCGAGAACCTCGCGAAGGCCGATGGCATCGCGGTCAAGCTGTCCGACGAGGCGACCGAGGTCGTCGCGCGCGTCGAAGCAGCGCCGGTGCCGGCGACGATCGCGCCGCCGGCGTTGCCCCGTCCGTGGGCGACGTACGGCCTGACCGCGGCGCTGCTCGCGACCGCCGGCTTGATCGCGCTCGTCGTCGGCTCGACGCGCGACCTCGGCGTGCTGATGCGCGCGGGCGCCCTCGTGCGCGGGCTCGTCGACGGCGGCGAGTGGTGGCGCATCTTCTCGTGCATCTTCATCCACGTCGGCTTCCTCCACCTGCTCGTGAACGTCGTCGGTACGTTCTTCGTCGGCCGGATCTCCGAGGAGCTGTTCGGCACGGCGCGCACGTTCGCGATCTTCGCGCTGTCGGGCTTCGCGGGCGCGATCGCGAGCTACCTGTCGTCACCGGCGGGCATCTCCGCCGGCGCATCGGGCGCGCTGTTCGGCTTGCTCGGCGCGGTGTTCATCGAGCTGACCTGGCACCGCCCGCGCTATCGCGCCGCGTGGAAGCGCGGCATGTGGGGCGGGCTCGCCGTCGTGATCATCGCGCAGATCGGCTACGGCTTCTTCTACCCGGTGATCGATCAATGGGCGCACGGCGCGGGCCTCGTCGCCGGCACCGTGCTCGGCGCGCTGTTCTCGCCGCACGCTCCGTGGGTGCGCGTCGGTCGTCAGATCGGTCGCGTGATCGCGGTCGTCGCGCTGCTGTTCATCGTCGTCTCCGCGTACAAGATTGCGCGCAGCTCCGTCGAGGACAGCCTCACGCGCTCGCCGCGGATCCGTCACTGGGTCAACAACGTGCAGATCGCTGCGCCCGCCACGTGGAACAACAACGTCGAGCTCTCCGAGCCCGATGGCCTCGTGATCGTCTCGCTCAAGCGCGAGGTCGCGCACGACGCGCAGAAGCAGATCGCGATGTGGGTCGCCGACACGCCCGAGATGCAGAAGGACCGGTTCGACAAGATCATGCCGGCGTCGTCGAACGTCATCACGCTCCCCGAGGGATGGACGGGGTCGGAGATGATCGGCTCGTTCGTCGATGCGATGGGCTACACGCAGCACTACCGCATCGTCACGTGTGGCCTCGAGTTCAAGGGCGAGCTCGCCCTCGTCGTGCTGATGTCCCCCGAGTCCGTCGCGCGCGCGGCGCCGGCGTACCTCACGCGGCTGATCTCGTCGGTGCGCCTCTACTAAGTTGCCCCGGTCCGCGCCCTGGATACGCTCGGGGGATGCGGGCGTGTTTCGCATTGGCACTGGCGCTGCTCTCGACCACCGCACACGCGGATCCGCTCGGTGACTGCACCGCGGAGCTCGACGCGCGCGGCGTGAGCTGGAAGAAGGCCTCGCGGCCGGGGATCGCGAAGGCCGTCGAGATCACGGGACCGCTCGGCGGCGTCTCGTTCACCGCGATCGATCAGCCGCTCGTCATCGATTGCTCGCTCGCGGTCTCGCTCGACGAGGCCGGTCGCTACATCAAGGCGCTCGGCATCGACAAGGTCACGTTCTCGTCGGCGTACTCGCGCCGCAACGTGCGCGGCACGAATCGCCCGAGCAAGCACAGCTACGGGCTCGCGATCGACGTCCACACGTTCACCGGTCCGGACCTCGGTACGGTGCGCGTGGATCGCGACTACGAGCAGGGGCTCGGCGACGAGGTCGATTGCGTCGGCGCGCCGCTGACGCAGGGTGGTGCGACTCTCAAGGTGCTCCAGTGTCAGCTGGTGCGCTCGGGCCTGTTTCACCTGGTGCTGTCGCCGGACTACGACGACGCTCATCATGATCACTTTCATCTCGAGGCGAAGCCGTGGCCCGATCGCGCTTCGCTGCGCGCTTCGACGCAAGCCATTCACTAGGTCGTCCGGAGAAGCGCAGCGCGAGGAACAGCACGACCAGGGACCACGCGATCCAGATGCCGGCCCACACCTGCACCGCCCACGTCTCGGTGGTGCCGAACGTGACCGCGGCCATGTTGTGCGCGTCGGACTGCCCCGTGAACTGACCGCCGACGACCTGCATCGGACGTAGGAGCACACGGATATCGAGCAGCGCGTTGATGCACGACTGCGCGGCGATCAGATGCACGGCCCATAACCGCCACGGCCCGGGGAGGAACGCGACGGTGATGAACGCGGCGCCCATCGTGCCGATCGCCCACGGACCGAACGGATCGTCCGGCCGCGCGGCGATCACGGTGAACGCGCTGACGACGAGGAGCCCGCCGAGCACGACGAGCGCGCGCTGCGCCGCCTTCGCCGTCGGTGTCCCGACGAGCAGCACGGCGCCCCACAGCGACGTGCCCATGTAGCCCGCCGCGGCGATGATGCCGGTGCCGAACGGACCGACCTTCGAGTGCGCGTACGCGAGCCCGCTCGTGTCGCGATAGATCAGCACGTAGTCGAAGCCCGCGCCGGTGAGGGTCATGGCGATGCCGTGCGACAGCTCGTGCAGCCACGTCGCCAGCAGCTTGAACGGATACAGCACGAAGTTGCCGAACGGCAGGTTCCACACGAGCAGCGACGCGACGAGCGCCAGCGCCAACGTTCGCAGCTCGGTGCGCTTCGCGGTCACTTGTCGCTTTTCTCGGCAGCCTTCGGTTCGGTCGGCGGAGCGTCCGGAGGCTTCGGCGCCGGCTCGAAGATGCCCTCGAACAGATGCGTCGTGCGCTCGCGCAGCGCGGTGCCGAGACGCACGATGTCCTCGGGGCCGAGCAGCTGCTTGAGCGCGACGCTCGGGCGCTTCGCGAGCGACCACACATCCGCGAGGCCGACGGGCGCGACGCCACCGCAGACCGCGCCGATCATCGCGCCGCAGATCGCGCCGCACGCGAACCCCGCGCTGACGATCGGCAGGAACCCGAGCGGCGTCGTGGGCAGGTCGCCGTGCGGCACCGCCGCGATCAGCACGAGCCCCGCGCTCGCGACCGCATGCGCGCGGCCGGCGACGAACATCGCGCGGCGCCGTCCGCCCTCCGCCGCGGCGTGCGCGGCGAGTCGTCCAATGCCGCCCGCGGTGAGCACGGCGGCGATCCCCGCGAACACCGTCGTGAGCCGCACGATGTGCATGAACGACGCGTCCGGATCGCCGACGCCGAAGCGCGCGAGGACCCACACCGTCGACGCGATGGCGGGAATCTCGATCGCCGCTCCCGTCATCACGCCCTTCGTGAAACCCCAACGCGCCGGGATCGCTGGGATTTCATTCCCCCGCGCGGGAGTTCGAGACGGCGATGACGTGGGATCGGCCATGGCTGCGAAGCCACCGGAATGACTGCCCGACTAGGAAGGCGAGTCGTCTGACGAGCGTAGCATGTCCCGACCCTCGACCTCGGAGGCGCTAGGCCTGCTGAGGTAGAATGGCTCAAAGGCACCCATGCCACCTGGACAGAAACGCGACTACTCCAAGCAGGCCTATGGCGCGGCTCACTTCGGCCTCGAGCTCGACGGCAAGAAGGACCTTGGTCTGTTCCGCACGATCGAGGGCGGTGGCCTCAAGGCCCAGGTGATGAATTACCAGTACGGCCACGGCCTGGAGAAGTGGCGCCAGCTCGGCAAGCCGAACTTCGAGGACATCAAGGTCCAGGTCGGCATGGCGATGTCCAAGCCGTTCTATGATTGGGTTGCGAAGTTCTTCGAGGGCGAAGTGATCCAGAAGAACGGCGCGATCGTCGCAGCGGACTTCTACTACAACGAGCGCGCACGTCGCGAGTTCACCGGGGCGATGATCAAGGAGCTCACGTTCCCCGCGCTTGTCGCGAATGACAGCCAGGCCGTCTACATGAACATCACCATGGCCATCGAAGGCATGACGTTCGTCCCGGGCAAACAGGGCGAGAAGATCATGCAGTCGAAGGGCATGCAGACGCAGAAGGAGTGGACGGGAAACAGGTTCCGCTTCTCCCTTGACGGCTTCGAGAGCGCGTGCCGCAACTGCGCCAAGGTCGACGCGTTCACGATCAAGCAAACCGTGATCGACTATCACTCGGGCGGCTTCCGCGCACCGATCAAGTGCGCGTCCCCGGTCGACTTCCCGAACATCGTCTTCTACATCCCAGAGTCCGATGCGCAGCCGCTGTTCGAGCAGGCGAAGAAGCGCATCGTGGACGGCGAGCTGAAGTCGCACTCGGACAAGAAGGCTGGCTACATCCAGACGTATGGCCAGGACGGGAAGACGACGCTGGTCACGCTCGAGTTCTACGACGCCGAGATCGTTTCGGTGACGCCGGACAAGTCCGATGCCTCGGCCGGCGAAATCAAGATGGTGAAGGTCGAGCTCTACACGGAGCGGATGAAGTTTTGGTACCCGGCGATGGAAGTCGAGTAGCGACTACTCGCGCCGCGCTTCGGACTGCAGAGACTGCCACCGCTCGATCGCCTCGGACTTCGCAGCGCCTAGTAGCTCGGCCACCGCCTCGAGCTCGTCTGGATCGCTCGCGAACGCTTCGATCGGGGTGAGGACGAAGGCGAGGACGTCCAGCGCCCGCTTCGGATCCGGGGTGTAGGTGCTGGTGAACAGTGTCTCGCCCATGGGGGCACCGTCCCATCCCGTGATCGTCGCGGCAAATTTTCGGCAGCGTGCGAGATCAGTTGCAGTCGTTCGGTACCAAGAGGTCCCGATCGCCCCCGGTGATCGACCAACCAGACTTGGTCAACAACGCGGTTATCAACACGGTAGCCGGAGCACCTTGAGCCACCGCACGTTGATGTAACTGGCGGGCGGTGCAGCGCGGAGGTTGGAGCCCGCGACGGCAGTCGGGCTTGTCGAGGTACGCGTTGTTGCGATCCCACCGGATATCTACGCGGTAGCACCGTGCGGCGTCCTCGGGTTGCACCGCGCCAAGCCGCAAACGAACTAACCCTCCGCCTGACATGTCCACGGTTCCATCAGGCTTGATGGCTTTCCACAAGACCTCTCCATCCTCGACCTTGCCGAGCAATCGCTCCGCCTCCCGTCGTGCGCGTGCGTAGACCTCGTCTGGTCGGATCGGGCTCGATACGGGAAACTCGACCCAGCCACCGTATCCACCCTGTTCCTGGAGCAACTGCTTGCGGGCTGCCGCGCGAGCTGTTGCCTTCGGGTCCCTGTCTTGTACGTCGACAGCTGAGTCTTCCATCGCGTTGTGTGTGGGTACGGGATCGCTGGTTGCATTGTCGGCCACTCGCGCATCGGGCGTGGGCATGCGGCTCGACGGCGCATCGCCGCGATCGCGCGCGGCACTGCCGGGAACCCGCGCATCCGCGTGCGATGCGCGATTCGTGCGCGCATCGACAACCGCAGCGATCCGGACACCTGCATCGATGTTCGCGACCACCGTTGCCGCATCGGCGGGCGTGGCGCCGTCGACGACGATGGCATCGCCGAGCGCTGCCTCCGACGGTGTCGGCGATGTGCTGCGAGCCTCGCGGCGCTCGAGCACGATGACCGTCGTCGCGACCGCGACGCTCGTCAGCGCGAGCGCTCCGAGGGCGAATAGCAGCGCACGCGCACGCGAGCCAGCAGGACGCGTGGCATCGCGCGGCGATGGAAGCGGCTGCGCATCCGGTGTTCGAGCAGTGGGCGCATGGTCGAGGAGCGGTCGCCCGTTCCGTGCGTCGTTCGCGAAACGATCGGCGAGCTCCGCGACCAAGCTACCGCGTCCATCGCGCGGTGAATCCTTGCACGCGATCAGCGCCGCGATCGCTTCGTCTGCATTCGCGTAGCGATCGCGCTTGTCGCGCGCGAGGAGCTTCGTGACCACGGCGTCGACATCCGCAGGGACCTCCGGACGCAGCGAGCGAGGCGACGGGACCGGCGCGAATAGCACGCGAGCCAGCGTCTCTTGTGTCGTGTTGCCCGAGAACAACGAGCGACCGACGAGGAGCTCCCACAGCACGATGCCCACCGCGAACAGATCGCTGCGGCGATCGAGCGCCTCTCCGTTCGCCTGCTCGGGGCTCATGTACGCGGGCTTGCCCTTGAGCAGATCGCTCGCGGTCACTCCGCTCGCCGCGCGCGCCTTGGCGATGCCGAAGTCGGAGAGCTTGACCGCACCCTCCCACGACAGGAGCACGTTGTGCGGGGAGATGTCGCGATGCACGATGCCTCGCACGCCGTCCTCGCCATCGGGCAGGTCGTGCGCATAGGCGAGCCCACGGAGAAGCTCGGTGGCGACGTGGATCGCGCAGTGCGCGGGCAGCGCGTCGCCGTTGGCGAGATCGGCCAAGCTCGGTCCATCGACGAGCTCGATCACGAGGAACGGACGACCATCCTCGTCGCGATCGAAATCGAGCACCGAGACGATGTTCGGGTGTTGCAGTCGCGCGCACATCTGCGCTTCGGCGACGAACATGTTCACGAAGGTGTCGTCGGCTGCGAGGTGCGCGAGCACTCGCTTGATGGCCACCCGGCGCGTGAAGCCGTCCTTGCCCACCAACCGGGCGAGGAACACCTCGGCCATCCCACCAATGCCGAGTCGTCGGTCCAACTCGTACTTGCCCGCGAGTACCGGCATCCCGCGCCATCGTATCGCGATCGGTCCAGCGCTCTCGGTCTCTGCAGATCCGTGCACAAGATGTGCATTCGATCCACCCACTTGAATCGACGACACAAAAGGTCTTCGATGCCAAACGACCTGCTATCGTCGAAGAGCCGTGGATGCCGCCGAACGGCAGGGGAGCGTAGGCCGCGTCGGGCCTTACGAGATCGTGCGCCGCCTCGCGCGGGGTGGCATGGCCGATCTGTTTTTGGCGCGCACGGTGACCGACACGTTCGAGCGCCTGGTCGTCATCAAGAAGATCCTGTCGCGCTATGCGGA
Source organism: uncultured Kofleriaceae bacterium (assembly GCA_964617845.1). Taxonomy (GTDB): domain Bacteria; phylum Myxococcota_A; class Polyangia; order Haliangiales; family Haliangiaceae; genus JABFXX01. The sequence continues at coordinate 83,450 of CAZUAR010000007.1, forward strand.
CCATCCGCGGTTCGTACAGCTGTTCGCGGATGAAGCGCGGCTCGCGAAGAGCCTCAAGCACAAGAACATCGTGGAGGTGTTCGACGTCGGCGGGAGCGGCGGCGAGACGTTCTTCGCGATGGAGTACCTGCACGGCCAGGACGTGCGCTCGATCCTGCATCGCGCCTGGAAGCGCGACGAGAAGATGCCGATCAAGCACGCGGTGCACGTCGCCACGCAGGTCGCGTCGGCGCTGAGCTACGCGCACTCGATGCGCCGGCCCGACGGCACGCTGCTCGACATCGTGCACCGCGACGTATCGCCCTCGAACATCATCGTCAGCTACGACGGCGCGGTGAAGCTGCTCGACTTCGGCGTCGCGAAGGCGGCGACGTCGTCGGTGAAGACGCGCACCGGCACGCTGAAGGGCAAGATCGCGTACATGTCGCCCGAGCAGGCAAAGGGCGGCTCGGTCGACAAGCGCAGCGACGTGTTCAGCCTCGGCATCTGCCTGTGGGAGATGCTGACGACGTCGCGCCTGTTCCGCGGCGAGAACGACCTCGCGACGCTGCAGCTGATCATCAACGAGGCGCCGAAGAAGCCGTCGGAGGTCAACCCCGAGGTGCCCAAGGACCTCGAGCGCATCGTGCTGCGCGCGCTCGCGCAGGATCCGGCGCAGCGCTACCAGACCGCGCACGAGCTACAGGCGGAGCTCGAGGAGTTCGTGCGCACGCAGCAGATGGTGCAGTCGTCGGGCGCGCTCGGCATGTACATGAGCGTGCTGTTCCAGCCCGAGATCGCGGCGTGGAAGGATGCGAAGGCCGCCGGCACGCAGCTCTCCGAGCACCTGACGCAGGTGCACGAGCACAAGAACGAGCTGACGACGCCGATCAGCGAGAGCGAGTTCATCGAGCCGATCCATCCCGACGACGAGGAGTACGACGACGAGGAGGACATCGAGGACGACCTCCAGGAAGCCGCGATCTCCGGAACGATCGAGACGAAGGAAGCGTGGCCCCGGCGCGCCGCGCCGAACGCGCCCGTGCTCGCGCCGTCCGCGACGTCGAGCCAGCCGATCCCGATCGGCAAGGCGGGCAGCACGCCGGTCGTACGTTCGTCGGCGCCGGCGCTCGGCCCGGTCATCGCGCCGACGTTGCCGCCGCGCAAGGATCCGACGCGACCGCCGCCGACGCCCCTCACCCCCGCCAGCGGTGCGCCGATCGCGCCGGCGAGCGCATCGCCGTCGGGGCCGGTGATCGCGCCGACGCCGAGCACGCCGATGCCGTTCGTCGGGCGCGCGATGACCCCGGTGGGCGTGCCGATCATGCCGCCGCCTCCGAACCCGCACGCGCACACGCCGACGCCGACGGACGGCATCCCACGCCCGTCGTGGCCGCCCGGCGTGATGAACGTGAGCGTTCCGTCGCACGAAGGGCTGCCGTTCTCCGAGGAGCAGGCGCAGCAGATGCGCAGGCAGTTCTATCGCATCGGTGGCGCCGTCCTCGCGCTCGTGTTCCTGATCGCGATCATCAAGGCGTGCACCGGCGGTGGTACCGACGACACGAAGAAGCCACCGCCCGAGCCACCGACGACGACGGAGCCCGTGCGCACCGTCACGCCGCCTCCACCGGAGCCCGACGCGGCCGTGGTCGCTCCCGCGATCCCCGATGCCGGCGCGACCACGGCGACGACACCAACGACACCGCCGCCGGAGGAGGACGAGCCCGAGGTGCCTCCGGACGCGGGCAGCGCCGCCGTACCGGCGACGATCGACGCGGGCGCCGGCTCTGGCTCCGGCTCCGGCTCGGCGACGACGACGAAGCCGAAGAAGGAAAAGCGCACGCGGCCGCGGACGAACCGTGGAACGGGCACGTACGATCTGCCGACTCCTCCCAAGCCTCGCCACAGATGAACCGTCTCGCCGTCCTCGCCGTCGCGCTCCTCGCATCGAGCGTCTCGCACGCCGACACCGATCCGGCCGCGGCCGCGCGACTCAAGGCCGGTCACGAGCACTTCGGTGCGGGCCGGTTCTCCGACGCGCTCGTCGAGTATCACGCCGCCTACAAGCTCGATCCGGATCCGGACACGCTGTTCGCGATCGCGCAGACCGAACGCAAGCTCGGTCAATGCCACCTCGCGCTCCCGCACTACCGCGAGTACCTCGCATCGCGCAGCGACTTCCCGAACGAGGTCAAAGGCGTGATCGCGGAGTGCTGGATGCAGCTCCCTCCACCCGAGGGCAACAAGCCATGCCCGTCGGCTCCGTCCGTCGAGAGCGGCTTACCCTGGTACAAGAACCCCGCGAGCGGCGCCGTCCTCGCCGGCACGGTGAGCTTCGCGGTCGGCGTGGGCTTCCTGTTCGCCTCCAGCTCGACGCGTGACCAGGCCGACAGCGCGCAATTCTCCGACGACTTCGATCGCCTCCTCGACGAAGCCACCGGCGAGCGCCGCATCGGGGTGACCTTCCTCATCACCGGCGCGCTCCTCGCGGGCGGCGGCGTCGCCTACTACTTCGTGACGAAACCGCGTTCGCAACAACCGACCACCGCCGTCACGACCGACGGGCGTTCGATCCTGTTCGCGCGGACCTTCTAGCGACTAAGATGCGGGCATGCCTCGCTCGAAGGTCGCGGTGATCCGCGTCCGCCCCGATTCGATCCTCGACGACATCGATCGCTTGTTCACGCTCGGCGACGTCGATCACTCGCTCTCCCTCGACGCCCCGACGATCCTCAAGGACAACATCTCGTGGCACTTCCCGTTCCCCGGCGCGAACACGACGCCGTGGCAGCTCGAAGGCACGGTGCGCAGCCTGCGCAAGCGCGGCTTCGAAGAGCTTGTCTGCGTGCAGAACAAGACCGTCGTCACGGATGCGTTCAAGGGGGAGGACCTGAACGGCTACGTCCCGATCTTCAAGAAGTACGACATCCCGGTTCGCTACAACTTCAAGCCCGAGGACATGTCGTGGTCGGTCTATCGACCGCGCGCGAAGATGCGCGTGCTCGACACGATCTTCCCGGAGGGCATCCAGATCCCCGATGCCTTCCACGACACAAATATCGTGCATTTACCGACGGTTAAGTGCCACATCTACACGCAGACCACCGGCGCGATGAAGAACGCGTTCGGCGGTCTTCTCAACACCAAGCGCCACTACACGCACTCGTGGATCCACGAGACGCTCGTCGACCTCCTCGCGATCCAGCAGGAGATCCACTCGGGTCTGTTCGCGGTGATGGACGGCACGACCGCCGGTGATGGGCCGGGACCGCGCACGATGCGTCCGGTGATCAAGGACGTGATGCTCGCATCGGGCGACCAGGTCGCGATCGACGCCGTCGCCGCGTCGATGATGGGCTTCGATCCCATGTCGCTTCCGTACATCAAGCTCGCCGACGAGGCGGGCCTGGGCAACGGCCGCCGCGAGAACATCGAGATCACGGGCGACGTCGAGCTCGCCGATCAGCGCTGGGGGTTCTCCGTTGGAGACAACGGTGCGTCGATGGTCGGGGACGTGATGTGGTTCGGGCCGCTCAAGCGGTTCCAGAAGCTGTTCTTCCACACGCCGCTCGTGAACCTGTTCGTGATGGGCTCGGAGGCCTATCACGACTACTACCGGTGGCCGTTGCGCGATCGGAAGGTGTTCGAGCAATGGCGCGAGTCGACGCACTGGGGGCAGCTGTTCGATCACTATCAAGCGAACGGCACGCTCGCCGAGCCCAGCGACGCCGCGCGAACGGCCTGAGGTCGCGCAGACGATCCGGCTAGAACCGGAACGTCGTCGACGCGGTCATGCCGCCCTCGGTCGGAGAGACCTCGAGCTTGGGCAGCTCCTTCGAGCCGCGGTTCATGATCACCATCACCGCGCCCGCGATCGTGACGGCGCCGCCGCCGATCATGAGCCCGATGCCGATCTTGCCTTTGAGCTCGGCGCCATCGCGGAGGTCGCGAAGCAGCGTGTTGTCGGAGAGGTCGGAACGGCAGCCCCTCGGACACGCGGACGCGAACTCGTCCTCGAACGTGTTCATCTGGCTGCGGCCCGAGAGGTAGACGAAGAGACCGCCGATGCCGACGGCGAGACCGGTGCCGGTGATCGTGAAAGGGATCCAGCGCGGGTAGCGATACTTGATGACGACCGCGGACTCGATCGACTTCATCTGGATGTCGACCTTCGCCTCGGACCCGCCGTTGACGACGACGCGCCCCGTGGTGGCGGGCACCCAGCCTTCGAGCTTGCCTTCGACGATGTGCTCGCCCGCCATCACGCGGATCTTCTGCGTGCCCGGGCAGTCGAACCACGGCTTGCCGTCGAGCGTGGCCTTCGCGCCGGCCTTCGAGCACGTGGCTTCGACGTAGCCGACGCGGCCCTTGAGCAGCGCCTGGTAGTCGAGGGCTTGTTGATAGAGGCCCTTGTCGAATGGAGCGTCTCCGTAGCGCAGCGCCTTCTCGAGCTCGTCGGCGGCTTCGAGCGGGCGGTCGAGGCGGATCAGCGTCACCGCGAGGTTGAAGCGAATGCGAGGGTGGTCCCAGAGCGCGATCGCGGCGCGGTATTTCTCGAGGGCGGGCGCGTGCGCTTGCTGCGCGAACAACGTGTTGCCTTCCTCGTAGATCGCGTTCGCCTGGTCCTGCGTGGCCTCGGGGACACCGTCGGCCCACGGCGGTGGCGCCGCGAGGGCAGGGGCGGAGAGGACGGCGACGAGCGCGGCGGTGAGGAGGGCGTGCTTCATAGCTTCTCTTTCAGCGAGCCAGTCGAGATGGCCTTCTTCTCGCGCTCGGCCTTGTCGGCGCGAGCCTTCTCGGCGTCGAGCTGCACCTTGAGACGCTGGTTCGCGACCTTCGCCTCCTCCGTCGCTTTGCGCGCGGCCTCGGCGTTCGCGGCGGCCTCTCTCGCGGCTCTCTCGGCCTTTTGCTGCGCGAGGCGAGCCTCGGACTCGCGACGAAGGAGCTCGGCGTTCTTCTTCTGCAGCTCTTCCTTCGAGAGGTCGAGCTTCTTCTCGGCCTCCTCGGCGTCGCGCGCGCGTTCGGCGGCGGTGGATTCGGCGGCCGCCTTCTCGTTCTGCGCCTTCGTCACGCGCTCGAGTGCGTCCTGTGCGTCCTTGGCGCGGTCATCGGCGAGGCGCGCCTTCTCGGTCGCGACCTTCTCCGCTTGGGAGATGCGGATCACGGCGACCGCGCCGCCCGCGATCACGGCGCCCAGCACGATGAAGATCGCCGTGAACGCGGCGACCTTGCGGCGGCGGCCGCGCGCCGTCTCGTTCTTCACCGCCGCGAGGAAGTCGCGCTCGGTCGCGGCGAGGTCGAGCACGTGGCGCGACGTGAGCGACAGCGCTTCCTGGGCGGTGGCGCCGCGCCACACGAGGTCGGCGGGGCGGCCGCGCGCGGCCCACTGGCGCGCGGTGGTCTGCAGCTCGTGCATGAAGCCGCGCAGTGCGTGACTGTCCTCGAGCCAGCGCGCGAGCGTGGGCCACTCGGTGATCAGCACTTCGTGCACGATCTCGACGGTGGCTCCTTGCGCGGGATCCGTGTGGAGCTGGATCAAGCGCGCCGTGACGAGCTTGTCGATGATCGCCTGGACGTCGGCCGCATCGACAGACAGCGAGAGCAGCTCGTTGTGATCGATGACGGCGCGCGTGCCTTCCGGCGTCACGAGGCGCGACATCACCGCCCGCAGCAGGGCTTGCTGGTGCAGCGGAACCGCGGCGGCGACCTCGTCTGCGTGACGCGCGAACGCGCCGCCGACGCCGCCCATCGAGTTGTACGTCGCGACCGTGAGCATGCGGCGCGTGCGATCGCGGCCGTCCCACAGGCGCGTCGCGGCGAACTGCAGCAGCGGGAGGGCGCCGCGCGAGGTCGCCATCTGCAGCATGTCGTCGACGATGTCGACGCTCTCGAACGTATAGCCCGCGAGCTCGGCGGGCCGCACGATCGTCTCGCGCAGCGAGTCGAAGTCCGGCGCGCTGAGGAAGAACAGGCCGCGCGATAGCTCCGTGAGGAACTGCTTGTGTCCCGCGAGGCGATCGAGGAAGTCGGCCCGCATCGACAGCACGACGCGAACGGGCGCGCTCGGATCGTCCGCCGCGGCGAGCAGCGATGCGAGGAACGCGCGCCGCGTGACGTCGTCCTCGGACAGCGTGAACAGCTCCTCGAGCTGGTCGACGACGATCAGGATGCGCTGGCGGTTGCGCGCGGCCTCGCGGCGCAGCTCCTCGCCGAACACGCCGGGCGAATCGACGAGCTGCGCGAGGATCTCGGTGACGCGCGCCGGATCATCGCCGAGCACGGAGCCGAGCGACGCGAGCGGCGAGCGGCCGGGGCGCAGCACGCGGATCTGCCAGTTGCCGCCGCTCGCTCGGACGGCGGGGACGAGGCCCGCGTGTACGAACGACGACTTGCCGACGCCGGAGGGGCCGATCACCGCGAGCAGCGGCCACGTCTCGAGCTGACCGAGCGCGGTGCGGATCTCGTTCGTGCGACCGAAGAAGTACTTCGCGTCGCCCTCGCCGAACGCCGCGAGCCCGCGATACGGGCACTCCTCGCCGATCACGGCGCGCGGCTGGATGAACGCCTGCAGGTCCGCGAGCAGCTGCGACGCGCTCTGATAGCGATCCGCTTTTCGCTTCGCGAGACAGCGATCGATGATCGCCGCCACTTCGCGCGGCAGCGTCGGGTCGCGCGTGAGGATGCTCGGCAGCGGCGTGTCGAGATCGGTGAGCCGCGCCTTGAGCTTGTCGGGCGTCATCGTGCCCGCGGGATGCACGCCCACCAGCGCGCGCCAGAACATGATGCCGACGGCCCAGATGTCGGACGCGTGATCGACCGCGTCGGCGCCCCATTGCTCGGGCGACATGTACGGCAGCGTTCCGACGAGCGATCCGCCGCCCGAGAACGTCACGTACGTGACGGCGTCTACCCCCGGCTCGGCGGCGTCCATCGTGCGCGTCTCGGAGACAGGGGCCGCGATCTTGTCGAGGTCGTTGGCCTGCGTCCCGATCGCCTTCGCGACGCCGAAGTCGAGCACCTTCACGTGGCCGCGATCGGTGACGAAGATGTTGCTCGGCTTGAGATCGCGGTGAACGATGCCGTGCTCGTGTGCGCGCTCGAGTGCGCGCGCGACCGGAATCATCAGCTCGACGAACGCTCGCACCGGCATGCGGTTCTCGAGCAGCTGCGAGAGCGTCTTGCCCTCGAGGTACTCGAGCACCATGAACGGCAGGCCCGCGTGCTCTCCGACCTCGAAGATCGTGACGATGTTCTCGTGCGTGCATCGCGCCGTCGCGCGCGCCTCGATCACGAACCGCGAGACGAAGTTCGGATCCGGATGCAGCAGGAACTTGATCGCGACCTTGCGACCGAGCTTGGTGTCACGCGCGAGGAAGACCTGGCCCATACCGCCGCGCGCGATCTCGCGGATCAACCCGAAGCGTCCGATCTGCTGCGCTTCGGCGAACTCGAGCGGCTGGCGCGAGTCGGCCTTCTTGCGCCCGGTCTCCGAGCGTGGCTCCGGTGGTTGCCCGAAGCGGTGGTTCGGCGGCAGGATCTCCGTCGCGCCGTTCGGGACCTCGTGCACCGGACGCTTCTCCCCCAACAGCCCTCATTGTACATGTCGTCGACGCGGCCGTGCGATGTAGGCAGCCGCACGACACGGTGACTCAGGGAGACGCGGGAGGCGGTCGTCTTCGACGGTGGGCCGTCTCGTCGATCGCGCGTCGCAGCTTGTCGACCGCTTGTGCGTGCAGTCGGCTCGCCCACGACTTCGAGATGCCGAGCTCCTCGCCGGCCTCGAGGAGGTTCTTGCCCTCGAAGTAGTGCTTCGTCACGAGCGCCCGTTCGCGCTCGGGCAACTCCGCGATCGCCGCGCGGATCTTCGCGCCCATGCGCTGCGAGTCGATCGTGTCGCGCGGATCGACCGTGTCCGCCTTCGGGTCGTAGCCCTTCTGCTCGGCGAGCCCTTCGAGCGACGTGAGGTACATCGTACGGATCGCGCCCATCGCGGACTTGATCGCGGCGAGTGCATCCGCACCCGACGCCGGCGCGACGCCTTGCTTCGCCGCTCCCGCCTCGCGCTCGACCTGGTGCTCCAAGTATTCGGCCGCCGCGCGCAGCGCGACGAGCTGGAGCCACACGCTTCGCGGCAAATTCGAGGCACGGCGTAATCCGTCGATGATCGCGCCCTGCGTGCGGTACCAGGCGAACGCACCAAACGGTACACCGCGCGTGGGATCGAAGCGCTGCGCGGCCTCCGCCAGACCGACCGTGCCGAGCGCGACGAGGTCATCGAACTCGCAGTGCTTCTTCACGCGCGGGTACACCATGCGCGCGGCCTTGTTCGCGAGGTCGAGGTGCTGCTCGACAAGCTTCTCGCGCTCCGCCTGATCCACGCTGCGAACGTATCAGCAATGCGGTACGTTCGGTGCGTGGGCGTGTTCACGCAGCTCGGCCGATCCGAGCTCTGCGAGGTGGCGGAGGCGTTCGACCTCGGTGAGCTGATCGGCTTTCAGTCGATCGCGGCCGGGACGATCAACACGAACGTGCGCATCGATACCGCGCGCGGTCGCTACTTCGTTCGCGTGAACGAAGGCAAGGCCGAGGCCGACGTCGCGTGGGAAGCGCGCCTCGTGTCCGCGCTCGCGGAGGGCGGGGTGGCCACGCCGCCACCCGTTGTCGCGCGCGACGGCCGCCCCTACGCGCCGCTCGCGCACACGCGCAAGTGGGTGAGCGTGTTCCCGTGGCGATCCGGCAAGCACCTCGAGCCGAGCGACGTCACGCCCGAGCTGGCGGGCGAGCTCGGCGCGCAGCTCGCGAAGCTGCATCAGGTGGGGCTCGAGCTGCCCGCCGCGTGGCGCCGCGGCAGCATCTACAACCACGATCATCTCGTCACGCGGTTCGCGCGCATCGAGTCGAGCCTCGATCCCGCGCTTCGGGCCGCGATCGACATCCTCGCCGAGGAGCTCGCGATCGCATCACGCGCACAGTCGATCCGCGCGAACGCGACGCAGGGGATCATCCATGGCGATCTCTTCCGCGACAACGTGCTGTGGGAGAACGGCGCGATCAGCGCGATCCTCGACTTCGAGCAAGCGTCGGGCGGCAGCCTCGCCTACGACCTCGCGGTGTGCATCAACGACTGGTGCTGGGACGGCGCCCTCCGCATGGAGCTCGCGCGCGCGCTCGTCGGCGGCTACCAGCGGATCCGCACGCTGCCCCCGCGCGATCGCGAAGCGCTACCTATTGAAGTGCGGGCCGCCGCCGCGCGCTTCACGATCACGCGCATCACGGATGTCTATTTGGCAAGGGTCGACAACCCCGAGAAGGACTTCCGTGCCTTTCTGGCGCGCTGCAAGGCTTGGCGGGGTCCTGCACTTGGCCAACTTTCCTCGGTGTTGTAGCGTCTGCGCCCTGGCGTGGTTCTTGGATTCCACGCAAGGCGCACGCAATGAATCGGTTGTCTCTGCTCACGCTCGCCGCGCTCGCGACAGTCACATCTGCATGCGGTGGGAAGGCGCGATACGTCCCCGGCACCCGCATTCCGTACAGCTCGGCGAACCAGAGCGTGCTCGATGCCGTCGAGCAGTACCGGCTCGCCGTCGAGGAGCGCGACGCGCAGAAGCTCCTGCTGATGGCCCACAAGACGAAGTACTGGGAAGACAGCGGCACGCCCTCGGGCAGCGATGACTACGGCTACGAAGGTCTCGCCAACGTCCTCGCGACGCGCCTCCAGAAGGCGAGCGAGATCCGGTACTCGATGCGCTACATGAAGGTCTCGCAGCAGTGCCCGAGCGCGCTCGAGGCCGGCTGTCAGGCCACCGTCGACGTGATCGTCGACGCGAGCTTCACGATCCAGAACGTGCAGGGCAAGCAGGTGCGCCCCGACAAGCGCGATCAGAACCAGTTCCTCCTCGAGTGGGACGGCTCGCGTTGGCACTTCATCTCGGGGATGTAGCGCCGCCCCCGTTCACGGGGCCTGCCGCCGCGCATCGAAGTCGAGCCGCTCGGCCCAGTCCTTCGCGAGGAGGCGATCGCCGGTGGCCATGTCCTCGCCCGAGAGGACGGCGATCGCGACGCGCACGAGCGTCGTGTCGTTGGCGCGATACGCGGCGAGCGCGAGGCGGCGCGCGCCGTTCTTGACGAACGGAAGGCCCGGCAAGCCGAGCCGCAGCGCCGTGGCGAGGTTTCTCGACGCATCGGCGAGCTCGCCCTTGTTGTAGTGCTGGAGGCCGACGAGGTAGTGCGCGAGGCCGAGCGAGGGCTCCGCGAGCTGCGCGAGCTTCGCCCACGTCACCGCGTCGGGCATGCCCGGCCCGCCCGCGAAGAAGTAGCCGCGAAGCGCGGGCCCGGCGGGACCCGCGTAGTCGACGGCGAACAGCATCGCGTCGAGCTGACGGCGCTCGTTGTCGGAGAGCTGCAGCTTCGTTCCCTCGACGAGCACGCGCCGCAACGTCTCGCGATCGCCGGCGAGCGCCGCGCGCAACGCGAGTCGCTCGTACGCGTCGGCGCGCAGCGAGGACGTCACGCGATCGCGATCGAGCGCGAGGTGCGTCCACATCGCGAGCGCCTGCGCGCGATCGCTCTCGTCGCCGCCGCCGAGGTAGTCGGCGAATTCGAGGCGGTAGCGCGGCTCGTCGGGCGCGTCCTTGCACACCTCGGCCATCAACGCGAGCGCACGCCCGCGATCGCCATCGCCGAGCGCACGCTGCGCCATCTGGCGGCGCGCGGCGATCGCGTGAGGGCAGGGCCGCGCGAACACGCTCGGCATGCGGAACCGTTCACGCGACGCTTCGACAGCGCCCGCGGGCAAGTTGATCTTCGTGATCATCAGCCGCCACTCGTTCTCGAGCTCCGACAGCGGCTTGCCATACGCGCCCTCGAAGTCTCCGCCCGAGTGATACAGCGTGCGCAGCGGCGCGGCGCCGTACGTGTCGAGCAGGTGCTTGAGGAACGAGCCCGCGGTCGTGTAGCTCGTCGTCGACGAGAAGTTGAAGAATTGCAGCGACAACAGCGATCCGATCGCGGGCTGCTTGCCGAGCAGCTGGAGCACGCGGACGAACTCGTGCGGCGTCATGCGATCGTAGTTGCCGCCTGGCCAGTCGACGGCGACGGCGAGCCCCTCGATCAGGCCCGGCTGGAACATCACCGGCAGGCCGGCGACGCGACGCGCGGCGACCCCGAAGTACGGATCGCCGAACTCGCTCGCGACGGCGTGCGCGATCTCGTGGCGCAGCGATCCGTGCGGCCAGCCGCGGTGCTCGAGATAGATCTCGTGACGCCACGGCTTCGCCATCTCGACGTCGCGCGCACCCATCCATCGCGCCTTCTGCTCGCGGTCGGCGAAGTAGTACGAGTGCAGCTTGCGCGACGCGCCGACGCCGAGCTGCGCCACGACCTGCGCGTAGCGGAGCTCGTGATCCTCGGCGACGAGCGGGATGATCTCCTCGAGCTCGGGGACCTGCGCGTAGTGAATGACGAAGTGCTCCGTCTCGATGCGACCGCCGAGCGCCTCCTGGATGTCCTCGGGATCCGGCGCGTAGCCGAGGTCGCCGCTCCACGTGCGCAGCCGCAGCCCGCCGGCGATCGCGAGCACGGCGAGCACGATCGCGAGGCGAGGGCGGTGCACCGGCCGCGGCGACATCGTCGTGCGATACGTCGGCACGTCGAACGAGTAGGCGATGATCGACAGCGCCGCGACGAGCCACGCGAGCTGCTCGAGGCGCGACCACACGAGCGGCATGCCGAGCTCGACGTTCTCGTCGTACAGGTTGCCCGGGAAGTAGCCGAGGATCGCGTTGTACGTGAACACCGGCGGCGCCGCGTAGAATCGCCACAGCGCGAACACCGCGACGGCGATCACCGGCACGAACGGCATCACCGCGAACACGACGCGCTTCACGATCCCGCGCTGTCCCGCGGCGCGCCGCCGATCCGCGCGCGGGAACACCACGCCGATCGCGTGCCCCGCCGCGCCGGCGAGCGCGGCCGTCGTCAGCGGCAACAGCGCGTACGCCTCGAGGCCGAACCACCAGTCGCACGTCGGCAGCCAGATGCCGCGCACCGCCGCGATGATCGCGGGGATCAGCATGATCGCGACGGGCACCGCCGCGCCCACCAGCGCTCCGCGCGCGAGTGTGCGCCCGGCGTAGCGCGCCCCGGCGAGCCCCTCCGCGGGAACGCGCTGGTACTCCCTCGCGATCGCGCTGCCGACGTCGAGCCCCATGATCGCCGCGGGAATCGTCATCGCGAACGCGAGCTCGAAGCCGACGACGTTGAACAGCGGCGCCGCTCCGATCGCAAAACCGATCACGGTGACGGCGAGGATCCACGTCCACAGCCGCCCGAGGTAGCGCGCGACCACCGCGATGCCGCCGGTCAAGACGAGCGCTGCCGCCCAGTGAACGCTCGACCACCGCCCGTGCGTTCGCGGCAGACGTAACATCGCGCGCACAGACGGCGGGGCGTGACCGACGCTCACGAGCGGTTCCTGGTATGGTCAGCCGTGGCCGACGAAGCCCCAACGAACGAGCGCCGCAGCGACGCGCGCCGTCCGATCGAGCTGAAGGTCGAGTACAAGCGTTTGAACACGTTCTTCGCCGACTACACGAAGAACATCTCGCGCGGCGGCACATTCATCAAGACAAGCCGGCCGCTCCCTGTCGGGACCGAGTTCTTGTTCAAGCTATTCGTCCCGGGCCGCACCGAGCCGCTCACCATCCACGGTGAAGTCCAGCGCATCATCGATGCCTCCGGGGACGAAGAGGCCGGCATGGCGATTCGCTTCGTGTATCGCGAAGGTGACCCACAAGCAGAGATCGCGCGCATCGTCGAAGGCATGATGACCGAGAGCTTCGGCCCGCGGCTGTCGGCTCGCCTCATGGAACACGCGCAGAAGCGAAAGACATAGACACGATGGCCTCCGCTCGCTTCCTGCGATACCTCGCACCGAACCTCATCACGCTGTCGTCGATGATCTTCGGCCTCGTCTCGCTGCGCTCCGCGGCGAACAACGATCCGGCGCTCGCCGCGTGGATGATCATCTACGCCGTCCTCACCGATCGCCTCGACGGTCTCGTCGCGCGCGCCGTCAAGGGCACGTCCGAGCTGGGCATGCAGCTCGACTCGTTTGCCGACTTCCTGAACTTCGGCGTCGCGCCCGCGTACCTCGTGCTGTCGTACCTCTCGCACCGAACGGATCTGCCATTCCAGGACGGCACCGGCAAGACGCTGCTCTGGATCGCCTGCGGCGGCTACATGCTGTGCGCCGTCTTCCGCCTCGCTCGCTACAACATCCTCACCGACGACCAGGTCCCGACCAAGATCTTCTTCGGCGTCCCCACGACGCTCGCAGGCGGAATGCTCGCGATCTGGATGCTGCTCCTCCTCAAGTACGATCCGCAGATCGAGCAGTTCGGCGGCCACTTCGGCGGGCCCAAGCTGTTCGGCGACTCGCTCGAGACGCCGGTCGTCGTGTGGAAGTACTTCCCGATCGCGGTCGTCGTGTTCGGCTACCTGATGGCGTCGCGCCTGCCGATGCCCAAGGTCGGCATGACGAAGAACAAGCTCGTCAGCGCGGGCCTCCTGACCCTCGTCATCACCGGCTACATCTGCGGCTTCGCGATGCACTTCCCGGAGATCTGTTTCTGGATGCCGACGGGCTGGTGCATCATCTTCCTGATCTGGGGCCAGGCCTCGGCAAAAGCGCGCGCGATGTACCCGCCGCCGCTGTTCCCCAAGAAGGATCCGGTCAAGCCGCTGCTGCGCCCGCAGGCCGACATCGAGGACATCGTCCTCGACGAAGCGCCCGAGAACGCGACGCCGGATCCCGACGCGGCCGGCGAGGTCAACACGCCCGCACCGAGCGACAAGTCCGAAGAGCCCGCGAGCTGACGCGATCCATCCACGCGCCAGGGCGCGGTCAACGCGAGCCTCAGCGCATCAGCGGCGCGATCTTGCGGCGAATCAGCTCGATCTGGATCGGCGAGAGCTGGAACTGCTTGATGAACGACGCCATCCGATTCCACTCGTGCTCCGTGATGCGCCGGTCCGCCGCCGCGATCGCGATCATCGTCAGCACCAGCTTCTCGCGCAGCTCCATCGGCACGTTCGCCGCCGTATCCCGCAGGAACGCGGTCCGCGTGTCCTTGTCGACGGTGTCCATCCACGCCTGCAGCTCGTTCGCCTTCGACATCAGCGCCTCGAGCGGGTAGTTCCACGGCAGCCGCGAGATCGCATCGACGAACGCCGCGACCTCCGCCTGTTCGGGGTGGCCATCGGCAAACAACGCCGCATAGAGCGAGTTCAAGACCGCCGCTCGCTGAGGGTCGGACAGCGCATGGAGGTCATGGGGCGTGAGCTCGATGTTCATCGGGGCGGCCTGCGCCTGAGAATACACGCCCGTGATACGCAACTCGCGACGGATGCTCCCTGTCCGCTTACCGATGCGCGCACTCCTGCCGCTTCTCGCTGCATGCGCGACGACCGCCGCGCCACCACCGCTGCCACCGCCACCGCCACCGCCGGCGCTGAATCCACCTCCACCACCACCACCCATCTCGCGATGGCCGGTACCGATGCGGGTGCTGACCTGGACGGACGCGGGCCTGCGCGAGGTCGGCATGTTGCCCATCGCGCAGCCACCGTCGACGCCGTGGTACGTGGAGCCCACGCGCGCCCTCGATCGCGCCGCGTTCGACCGCGTGGTCCTCGCGCTCCGAGAGGAATCCATCCCGGGCCTCTCGCTGCGCGGCCAGGCGGTCGCTGCGTGGCTCCCCGCGCTACGCGATCTACCGACGCTCACCGCGCTGGTCCTCGACGACACCGACGTCGCCGGCGCCTCGCTCGCCCAGATCGACGCCCCGCTGCGCCGCCTCTACCTCGCGCGCACGCGCATCGACGATGCCGCCGTCGTCGCACTCGTCGAGCGCTGGCCCACCCTCGAGGCGATCGATCTCGAAGAGACGCCGATCGGCGATCCCGCCGCGCGCGCCCTCGCGTCCCTCGCATCCCTCAAAGCGATCAACGTCGCGGACACGAAGGTCGGCGACGTCGGCGGCGTCGCGCTCGCGAGCCTGCCCGCCCTCGAGATCCTCGACCTCGGCCGCACGCTCGTCGGCGAACCGACCGTCACCGCGCTCGCGTCCACGAAGGTCACGCAGCTCTTCCTCGACGACACGCGCGCCGGCCGCGGCATCAAGCGCCTCGCCCCGCTCGCGCCGACGCTCCTCCGCCTCGACCTCTCGAAGCCCGTCGGGTACGCCGCCACCGACGCCGACGTGAGCTGGCTCGCCAACGCGACCCAGCTCCACGAGCTGCGCCTCTCGCAAACGCGGATCACCGACGCGACCATCAAGACCATCGCGAACCTGCCGATCCACGAGCTCTCGCTCGCGCGCACGCCGATCACGAACGCCGGCATCGCGATCCTCGCCACGCGCTTCCTCCTCGAAGAGCTCGACCTCGCCGACACCAGGCTCGACGACGCACACGCCGCACCACTCTTCGCGCTCCCCGCACTCCGCATGCTCCGCCTCGACGGCACGGCGATCACCGACGCCGGCCTCGCCCCGCCACCCGCCACCCTGACCGAGCTGTACCTCTCCAAGACCAAGGTCACCGACGCGGGCCTCGCGATCCTCGATCGCACGCCGCACCTCACGGCGCTCGGCCTCGGCAACACCGCGATCGACGCGCAAACGCTCGCGCGCATCGGCACGCTCACCGAGCTCCGCACGCTGGTCCTCTCGAAGTGCACCGCGCCACCCGCATCGCTCACCGCCATCGCCAACCTCTACGCGCTCGAGCGTCTCTACCTCGACGACACCAACCTCGACGACGAGACGCTGACCACGTTCTCGCGGCTCACCTCGATGACCACGCTCCACGTCGCGAACACGACGATCACCAACGCCTCGCTGCCCACGCTCCGCACGTACACGCAGCTCACCGAGCTGACGATCGGCGACACGCGCGTCGACAACGCGATCGCCGACCTCTCCGCCTGGCCGCGCCTCCGTACGCTCTCGCTCACCTTCCTCCGCCTTGGCGACGCGGACCTGCCCACGCTGACCAACGCACGCTCCCTGCGCGCGCTCGACCTCTCGGGCACCGAGATCACCACGCCGCTCACACTCGCCGCGCTCCCGGAGCTGAAGATCCTCGGACTCTCGAAGGTGCGCCTCTCGCCCGCGGGCCGCGCGGCCATCGTGACCCTGGTCAAGCGCGGCGTCGAAGTCGTCCGCTGACGGCGCCCACGTGGGCGCGACGCAACCCCGCCGCGAGCCTTGACGTCCAGCGCGGCTCGGGCTACCTCAAGCCTCCCTGGGGGATTAGCTCAGTGGGAGAGCATCGGCTTTGCAAGCCGAGGGTCTGGGGTTCGATCCCCCAATCCTCCACGTACGTAGACGACCAGATCGCCAGTCAACATGCGGCCCAGCTGGTGTGACGCCATTTGATCCGCACGACGTGGCGACTGAGCGGCATCACTCGGCCTTTAGCTCGCCTTCGGTTTGGCGCGCTAGGTCGAGCGCATCCCGAGGCGAAAGGGCTTCGCCGCTTTCGTCGCTCCACACCACGCCGTCGGATAGCAGCGCGAGCACGCCACTCGCGATCATCGAGCTGACGAGCTCGCGCATGTCGGAGTGCGTGACGAACGAGATCTCGAGTGTCCGCGCGCTCCCTGCAGCCTGATGCGACTCGACATCAAGGTCAGCATCGGGTTGAAAGAAGTACTCGAAGCCTGCTGGCCGCCCCTGGTGAACGCACGGGAGGAAGCCGGAGAACGTTTTCGGATCGAACCCCACGTCGAGATCCATCGCGAAGCCTTGGCTTCGAATCTCCCGCGCCCATGCGGCCGTCGATGGCAATCGTGCTGGATCGAGAAGCACTCGCATCGTCACCGACATGTGCAGGATCTAGCACGGAGGCCGATCAGGCGCGTAGCTATTGCGGTCGATCGCGAGGCGCCTAGCAGGCCTTTAGAAGGACGAACACCAGAACCGCGACACCGAGGCCGCCACCAAACAGCCAGACGAGCAGGGCGATGCCGATCGCACCTTTCTGCTTCTCGGGATTCGTGGCCACGCTGAGTTCGTTGGGCTCGTGTTGCTTTTGTAGTTCCATCGCCGTGTTCCTTTTTGCGGATTGTCCGCATTTGGATTGGTGCATCGTGCGCGCCAGCGCTCCACGCGATATCCGGCGCGGAGATTCGGCGCGTCGTTGGGATCGATCCCCGAGGACGGAATAGGGACCATTCGCATCGAGCTGTATGCGCACGCCTGTGGGGCACGGGTGGGCGCTTCGTCACGGCCGGCGTTATCGGCGAGCGCAGCGCGACGCCGGCGACTGCTACGATGAAGCATTCGCGTTTCGCTTCCACTCGATCCCTGGAACCCGGTCAGGCGCACGCATGTCATCGCGGTCGCCGTGCTCGCCGCCGCCATCCTCGTGCTCGTTTACCGAGGGGAGGACCCATGGATTCCCGTGCTCGACTCCGCGAACCTCGCGTTTCACGAGGCTGGGCACATCGTCTACGGCATCTTCGGTGACACCGCGCAGCTCTACGGCGGCGTGCTCGGCCAGTTGACGTTCCCGATCGTCGCGATGGGAGTGTTCTTCGTTCGTCGCGAAGCCGCAGGCGTGGCGGTCGGCGCGATCTGGGCCGCACAGAACCTGTTCAACATCGCGCGCTACATGGCGGACGCGCGCGCGAAGGAGCTGCCGCTCGTTGGTGGCGGTGAGCATGACTTCGAGCACATCTTCACGCGGTGGGGCGTGCTCCACCGTGACCTGGCGATCGCGAAGGACGTGCGCGTGATCGCGTGGATCATCATCGTCGGCACGGTCGCGTGGATCGCGTGGCGCGCGGTCGCCACGAGACGTTCGCGTGATGCCGCATCGGACGCCTGAGGGTAAACCCAGCTATAGATAGTCGATGATTCGACGATACATCGGCGACAAGAAGAGCATCGAGGCGCGCACCGCCGATAACGGGCGGACGTGGTCCGTGAAGTTCTTCGACACCGGGCGACTCACGGAGTATTCGGGCGGGACCCTCGCAGAGGTCGACGCCCTGGCCGCGAAGCACAAGATGAAGCTCGACAAGTAGCAGCTCGCGAGGAGCGATCCAGCGCGGTGCTACTGCGTCGCGCGAGGAGCACGCAGCGAGGTCAGCTAGGGCTCGATACGCGCGATCAAGACATCGTCATTCGTGCTCGCGCCAGCGCTCTCGTACCGCACGCCGTCGACGATCACCGCGCCGTGGAACGAACCGACGACGTAGACCGCGCCAGGCACCTCTGCCACCGCTGCGATGCCGGTGGCTCCTTCGATACCGAACGGGATCGCCCACGTCGACATTCCGCTCGCGTCGAGCTGCGCGAGGACCGCGCCCGTGGTCGCGGTGGTCGTGAGGCTCGTGCCGCCGATCTGCACCGGTCCCTGAAACGATCCGGAGATCAGGCCCGATGCCGTCACCACCCTTGCCAACGTTTCCTTCGCGGGCGTACCGAACGACACGAGGTAGTCGGCGCTGCCATTGACGAGGCGCGCGACGAACGCATCTTTGTCGCCCACGGCAGTCGCGGTTCTGCCTCCGAGCGAGAGCGTTCCGGGATCGAACGAACCTGCGACGTGCACGCCTCCGGCTGCATCGATCTCGAGGGCGTCGCAGCTGTCGTAATCGGGTGTGCCGAAGGTGATGTCGCTGAGATAGGCGCCGGTGGTCCCGGAGAGCGTCACCAGAAAGACGTCGGGCTGGTACGTCATGTTGCCCGTGGGCGTTCGCGTACCACCGCCGAAGTTGGTCGGCGTGTCGAAGGTGCCGCACACGGTCGCCGCGTGCGTGATCGGGTCGATCGCGATCCGGTGGCTGATCACGCGCGTGAGCTGGGGCGGGGCCCCGAGCTTCTTGCTCCAGGTCGCGACGAGGTTGGTGTCGAACGCGGCCACCCACGCATCTGCAAGGGCCCCCATGCCGACAAGCGCGCCTGCGCCGAGATTGATCGACTTCGGGGAGAACGCCTCGTGGGTGTCGAACGATCCGGTCGCGATCACGCGCTGGCCATCGATCGCGATGCCGCGCAGCTCGACCACACCGCGCGCTCCACCGCGCCGGATTGCACCCGAGACCGTACCCGCCGGTGCGAGCTTCACGAGCAGCAGGTCGCGTGTGCCGATCTTCGCGAGTGGACCGGTGCCGACATCGAGGGTCGCCGCCGCAGTGTGTGCTCCGAAGTAGATCGTGTCGTCGTCGGCCACCGCGAGCCGGACGATCGACGCGAACTTCGTGGCGAAGGTACGCGACCAAATATGCTCGCCGCTCGCCGAGAACCGGGCGACCCAGGTCTGCTCTTCGCCGACCTCGCCGATCACGCCCCCGCCGAGATCGATCGCGTTGTACGCGCCGCCGGCGACCACGATGCTGCCATCCGAGAGCACCGCGATGTCCGTCGCGCCCTCGAACGCGAGGCCACCGAGCGTCTTGGTCCACGCCGTCGGGCCACTCGCGCCGTCGATGTTCGCATCATCCGTGTCAGTCGCATCGATCGCGGCGCCATCGCCGCCGTGCCCACCGTCGACCTCGCCGCCATCGGCTGGAACGCCTGATGGGCTCGCGCATGCTGCCAATCCCACGAGCACGGACGCCCAGATGCGTTGCTGCATGGCCGGCTTGTAGACCGGCGCCTGTGCTGGAGCCAGCGGATTGACGTGGGGGCGCCCGATACGATCCGACGTAGGATTCGCGAGACGCGATGGCCAAGCATCCACGCACGCGCGATCAGAAGAAGGCGCTCGCCGAAAAGAAGCGGGCCGCTGCGAAGAAGGCGACCGTCGACGGCGAGGAGACCACGATCACCGTCTGGTACCACCCGCAGTTCGGCGTGGCGATTCGCTTCGAGCAGCCCGCCGCTTCCTGGAATCGCGATGGCTTTCCGGTCGTGCCGTACACGGCGGTCGCGTCGCTCGACGTCATCAAGGGGACCACGTGGCGCTACGAGATCGTCCCCGGGCAGTCGCTGCCGAAGGGCTTCCTCTGGGGTGAGCGCGAGAAGCAGAAGTTCGGCATGGGCGGACACAACGTCGCCTACGCGCCGCTGCACCTGCGCTGTCGCGACTGCAAGAAGCCGTACACGTGGTCGGCGAGTGCGCAGAAGCATCTGTACGAGACGATCGGCGTGCAGGTCGACAAGACCTCGACGCGGTGTCAGCCCTGCGCGCAGAAGCGGCGCGCGCTCGAAGGTGCGAGGGCGCAGTACGCGAAAGCGGTGGCGGACATTCCCGCGGAAACGTCGGCGCCGTACGTACGCGCCGCGAAGGCAGCGCTCGAGGTGCTCGAGAGGGGCGGCACGCTGTCGATCGATCGCGCGATCGGCTACTGCACGCGCGCGCGAAAGCTGGGCGCGGGCGCGGCGGTGATCGCGGTCGAGGCAGAGTTGCGAGCACGCAGATAGCGGTCGGTGGATACTGCGCACGTGTCCGACCAAGATGCCGTGCGTCCCGATCTTGCCGAGCTCCGTAAGCGCGTGGAGGCCACGCTGGATGCGGCGCGGCCCGAGGCGGTCGAGAAGCGGCGCAAGACGGGGCAGCGGACCGCGCGAGAGAACATCGCGGACCTCGTCGATGCGGGGAGCTTCAGCGAGTACGGCGGCCTCGCGATCGCGGCGCAGCGTGCGCGGCACTCGGTGGAGGAGCTCGTCGTCGCGAGTCCGGCGGACGGGTTGATCGCGGGGACCGCGACGGTGGAGGGCGCGCGGGTGATGGTGCTCGCGTACGACTACACGGTGTTCGCCGGCACGCAGGGCGGCATGAGCCACAAGAAGCTCGACCGCATGCTGGCGCTGGCGCTCGAGTGGAAGCTGCCGGTCGTGCTGTTTGCCGAGGGTGGCGGCGGGCGGCCGAACGACACGGACATGCCGTTGGTGGCGGGATTGGACACACCGAGCTTTCACGCGTTCGCGCGGCTCGGTGGTGTGGTGCCGAAGGTGGGCATCGTGTCGGGGCGATGCTTCGCGGGCAACGCGGCGCTGCTCGGGTTGTGCGACGTCGTGATCGCGACGGAGAACAGCTCGATCGGAATGGGCGGGCCCGCGATGATCGAGGGCGGTGGGTTGGGGACGTTTCGCCCCGAGGAGGTCGGGCCGATCGAGATGCAGGCGAAGAGTGGCGTGGTGGATGTCCGGGTTGCGGACGAAGCGGCGGCGGTCGCGGCGGCGCGGCGGTACCTCGCGTACTTCACGCGTGCGACCGGCGCGTGGACGTGCGCGGACCAGACGGTGCTGCGCACGATGATCCCCGCCGAGCGGCGACGCGCGTACAAGGTGCGGCCGCTGATCGAGGCGCTGGCGGATTCGTCGTCGGTGCTGGAGCTGCGCGCCGAGTTCGGGTTGGCGGCGGTGACGGCGCTCGCGCGCATCGAGGGGCGGCCCGTCGGCGTGATCGCGAGCAGCTCGCAGCACCTGGGCGGCGCGCTCGATTCGGATGCGTGCGACAAGCTCGCGCGGTTTCTGCAGCTGTGCGACGTGTTCGCGCTTCCGATCGTGTCGCTGTGCGATACGCCGGGCTTCATGGTGGGGCCGAAGGCGGAGGCGACCGGGCTCGTGCGGCACGCGTCGCGGTTGTTCGCGGTGGCGGCCCGGTTGCGCGTTCCGTTCTTCACGGTCGTGCTGCGACGCGGGTACGGGCTCGGTGCGCAGGCGATGGCCGGCGGACACTTTCACGCGGGGGCGTTCACGATCAGCTGGCCGAGCGGCGAGTTCGGTGCGATGGGGCTCGAGGGCGCGGTGCGGCTGTCGCTGAAGAAGCAGCTCGCGACGATGCCCGAGGACGAGGGGGAGGCGCTCGTCGCGCAGCAGGTCGCGGCGGCATACGAGCGCGGCAAGGCGATCAGCATGGCGTCGTATCTCGAGATCGACGGTGTGATCGATCCGAGCGAGACCCGCGCGTGGATCGCGCGCGGCATGGCGGCGATGCCCGTGGAACCAGAGCGCACGCCGCGATTCCTGGACACCTGGTAGCGAGCCGCTGGCCAGGCGGCAGGGTTGGCTGCATCTTTGGGCCCTATGGCGAAGGATGGCCTCGGTGATCGGTGCAAGAGCTTCGAGCAAGCGGAGGCGAGCCGCCGCGCGATGCGTGGGCTCCCGCTGCTCGCGCGTCTCGACGGTCGCGCGTTTCACACGTTCACCCGCGATCTGAAGCGGCCGTACGAGCACGGCATGTCGATTTCGATGATCGAAACGACTCGCTATCTCGTGCAGGAGATGATCGCGCTCCTCGGGTACACGCAGAGCGACGAGATCACGCTCGCGTGGTTCGAGCCGTCGCAGTCGGCGTCCGACTACGCGTTCGATGGTCGCTTTCAGAAGCTCGCGTCGGTGCTCGCGGGAATGGCGTCGGCGCGGTTCGGGAAGCTCGTCGCCGAGCATCTGCCGAGCAAGGTCCACGAGACGCCGCACTTCGACTGCCGCGTGTGGCAGGTGCCGACGCTCGACGACGCGGCGGACGTGTTTGTCTGGCGCGAGGACGATGCGACGAAGAACAGCGTGTCGATGGCCGCCGGCGCGTACTACTCGGACGCAGAGCTCGATGGTGCGCACTCGGGCGTGAAGCAGGAGCTGCTGTGGAAGAAGGGAGTCAACTGGAACGACTTCCCGCGGTTCTTCAAGCGCGGCACGTACGTCCAGCGGCGCGCGGTGGAGCGCGTGTTGACCGACGAGGAGCGCGCGCGGATTCCCGAGCCGCACCGGCCTCCGGTCGGCGCCACGGTGCAGCGGACGCAGGTGGTCGAGCTGGATCTCCCGCCCGTGCGCCAGATCGCGAATCTGACAGCGGTGCTGTTCGAACGCGCGGATCCGGTAGCGAGGACGTGATGCTCGAGCTCGTGGTGTTCAGCGGGCTGCAGGCCTCGGGGAAGACCTCGTTCTATCGCGAGCGCTTTGCGGCGACGCACGTGCACGTGAGCAAGGACGCGTGGCCGAACGCGCGCAACAAGGAGGACCGGCAGCGACGATTGGTGGAGGAGCATCTGCGCGCGGGACGGTCGGTCGTCGTG
This sequence comes from uncultured Kofleriaceae bacterium, assembly GCA_964617845.1. GTDB lineage: Bacteria > Myxococcota_A > Polyangia > Haliangiales > Haliangiaceae > JABFXX01. The sequence continues at coordinate 106,461 of CAZUAR010000007.1, forward strand.
GACAACACGAATCCGACGCCTGTCGAGCGTGAGCCCCTGATCGCGATCGCGCGCGCGATCGGCGTGCGTGTCGCGAGCTACTCGTTCGTTGTGACCGTCGAGGAATCTCTGCAGCGAAACGCGGCGAGGGTGGGGCGCGCGAGGATTCTCGATGTCGGCATCTTCTCGGTCGCGAAGCGGCTCGTGCTGCCGACGGTGAACGAAGGGTTCGACCAGATGTTCGAGGTGCGGCTCACCGACGGCGGATTCGTGGTCGCTGGGGGGGGAGCGCCGGTCGTGGGTTGACGCACTCGCGGCGGCGGCGTAATCAATCGGCTCGGGCCGAACCTCGTCCCGCCGGTCAGCCGGCGATGCGTGAGGCAACACCGCGGAGGACGTCCGACCTCCCTGGGGACAACCACGTCCATGCTGCTTCGCATCACGACCACGCATCGACCCGCGACCGATCTGGGCTACCTGCTCGGCAAGCATCCCGAGCGTCTGCAGACGTTCGAGCTCGCTTACGGAAACGCGCACGTCTTCTATCCGGAGGCGAGTGCGGAGCGCTGCACGGCGTGCTTGCTGCTCGATATCGATCCGATCGGGCTCGTGCGGAATCATCGCGCGGGGCCGGAGGACGCGACGCTCGCGCGTTACGTGAATGATCGGCCGTACGTCGCGTCTTCGTTCATGAGCGTCGCGATCGCGCGCGTGTTCGCGAGTGCGCTCGGAGGTGTGTCGAGGGAGCGACCCGAGCTCGCGCGCGAGGCCATTCCGCTCGTCGTCGAGATCTCGGTGGTGCCAAGCCGTGGGGGCGAGCGATTCCTGCGCGCGCTGTTCGAGCCCCTCGGATACGCGGTCGCGACCGAGCGCATGCTGCTCGACGAGCAGTTTCCCGAGTGGGGTCATGGCCCGTATCTGCGGGTGACGCTGCGGCACCGAGCGCCGCTCGCCGACGTGCTCGGGCATCTGTACGTGTTGCTGCCCGTGCTCGACAACTACAAGCACTACTGGGTCGGCCAGGACGAGCTCGAGAAGCTGCTCGATCACGGCGCGGGCTGGCTCGTGACGCATCCTGCTCGCGAGGAGATCGTGCTTCGCTATCTGAAGCGCCAGCGGCGGCTGACGCGAGAGGCGCTCGAGCGACTGCTCGCAGACGACGAGCCCGATATCGACGAGGCCGAGGCGGCGAAGGAGCACGAAGAGCAGGTCATCGAGGAGCGCGTCTCGCTCGACGATGCGCGGCTCGCTGCGGTGTTTGCGGAGATCGAGGCGTCCGGGGCGCGGAGCGTGATCGATCTCGGCTGTGGCGAGGGCCGACTCGTGGCTCGGCTCGAGCGCGCGAAGCAGCTCGGTACGATCGTCGGCGTCGATGTCTCGCCACGCGCACTCGAGATCGCGCGCGATAGGCTGTCCGATCGGCAGCGCGAGCGGGTTGCGCTGTTCCAGGCATCGCTGACGTATCGAGATGCGCGGTTCGCGGGCTTCGATGCGGCGTGTGCGATCGAGGTGATCGAGCACGTCGAGCCGTCGCGCCTCGGGGCGTTCGAGCGCGTCGTGTTCGAGTACGCGAAGCCGAACACGGTGATCATCACGACGCCCAACGCGGAGTACAACGCCAAGTTCGACTCGCTGCCGGCGGGCACGATGCGCCATCGCGACCATCGGTTCGAGTGGACGCGCAGCGAGTTCGAGGAGTGGGCTCGTGCAGTGGCCGCGCGCCATGGATACGCGGTTCGCTTCGTGCCGATCGGTGAAGTCGACGAAGCGCTCGGGTCGCCGACCCAGATGGGGGTGTTCTCGAAATGAAGATCTCGATCCCCGAGACATCGCTCGTGGTGCTGATCGGCGCATCCGGAAGTGGCAAGTCGACCTTCGCGCGGAAGCACTTCCTGCCGACCGAGATCATCTCGTCGGATACGTGCCGCGGCCTCGTGTCCGATGACGAGAGCTCCCTCGATGCGACCGACGATGCGTTCGAGGTGCTGCATTTCCTCGCGCGCAAGCGGCTCGCGCGCCAGAAGCTAACGGTGATCGACGCGACGAACGTGCAGTCGCATGCGCGGAAGTCGCTCGTCGCGCTGGCCCGCGAGAACGACTGCATGGCCGTCGCGATCGTGCTCGACCTCCCGGCGAAGCTCTGTCACGAGCGCAATCAGGGGCGCGCGGATCGGCAGTTCGGCTTCCATGTCGTGCGGCAACACGCCTCGCAGCTCCGTCAGTCGCTTCGCGATCTGCGCCGTGAGGGGTTCCGCTACGTGAGCGTTCTCGACTCGCCCGAAGCGATCGAGCAGGCATCGATCGAGCGCACGCGGCTGTGGACGAATCGGCGAGACGAGCACGGCCCGTTCGACATCATCGGCGACGTGCACGGCTGCTTCGACGAGCTCGTCGATCTGCTGTGCACGCTGGGGTATCAGGTCGACACCGACGCGATGACAGCAGCACCGCCAGACGGTCGGAAGGCGATCTTCGTGGGAGACCTCGTCGATCGCGGCCCGGCTAGCCCGTCGGTGCTCCGGCTGGTGATGAACATGACGCGTGCGGGAGTCGCGCTCTGCGTTCCGGGCAACCACGAGATCAAGCTCCTGAAGAAGCTGCAAGGCCGCGACGTGAAGCCGAGCCACGGACTCGCGGAGACACTCGATCAGCTCGCTCGGGAACCGCCCGAGCTCTCGCAGCAAGTAGCGGACTTCATCGACGGTCTCGTCAGCCACTTCGTCCTCGATGATGGGAAGCTCGTGGTCGCGCACGCGGGCATGAAGCAGAGCTTCCAGGGTCGCGCGTCGGGGCGCGTCCGCGAGTTCGCGCTCTATGGCGAAACGACCGGCGAGCGCGACGAGTTCGGTCTTCCGATTCGCTACGACTGGGCGACGGACTATCGCGGCGCTGCGATGGTCGTCTATGGCCACACGCCCGTCCCCGAAGCCGAGTGGATCAATCGAACGATCTGCATCGACACGGGCTGCGTCTTCGGCGGCAAGCTGACCGCGCTGCGCTATCCCGAGAAGCTGCTGGTGCAGGTGCCGGCCCGGCGCACGTACTACGAACCCGCGAAGCCGCTGCAGCCCGCTGTGCCCGAACGCGCTCACGGTGACCTGCTCGATATCGACGACGTGCAGGGCAAGCGCGCGATCACGACTCGCGTGCATCACACGATCACGGTGCGCGAGGAGAACGCGGCTGCAGCGCTGGAGGTGATGAGCCGGTTCGCCGTGGATCCACGCTGGCTGATCTACCTGCCGCCGACGATGTCTCCACCGACGACGCGCAAGGAGGGCGAGTACCTCGAGCACCCGGCAGAAGCGTTCGCGTACTACCGCGCGGAGGGCATCGATCGCGTCATCTGCGAGCGCAAGCACATGGGATCGCGAGCGGTGATGGTCGTCTGCCGCGACGAGGCGGCCGGTGTCGAGCGCTTCGGTATCGCGGGCGGCGGCGCGATCTACACCCGCACCGGGCGTCCGTTCTTCGGAGACGATGCGATCGAGCGCGCCGTGCTCGACCGCGTCGCGGCGGCGATGCAGCGTGCGGGGCTGTGGGACGAGCTCGCGACGAGCTGGGTGTGCCTCGATACGGAGCTGATGCCCTGGTCCGCGAAGGCACAGGAGCTGCTGCGCACGCAGTATGCGCCGGTTGGCTCGACGGCGCGTCGAGCGCTCGCAGATGCCGTCGCGGCGCTCGATGCGTTCGCGACCCGTACCGCACAGCCGGAGGTGCTCCTCGATCGGTTTCGTTCGCGCGCCGGGGCCGCCGACGCCTTCGTGAACGCGTATCGCGGCTATTGCTGGCCCGTGGCGTCGATCGACGACCTCGAGATCGCACCGTTCCATCTGCTGGCGAGCGAAGGTGTGGTGCACGTCGATCGCGATCACCTCTGGCACATGGAGACGCTCGCGCAGCTCGCCTCGGGCGATCCGGCGCTGATCTCGGCGACGCCGAACGTGCTCGTCACGCTCGGAGACGACGACAGCGAACGCGCGGGCATCGCGTGGTGGGAGGAGCTGACCGCCTCGGGTGGCGAGGGCATCGTCGTGAAGCCGCTCTCGTGGCTGGCGCGTGGCACTCGCGGTCTCGTGCAACCCGCGGTGAAGTGCCGCGGTCGAGAGTACCTCCGGATCATCTATGGCCCCGAGTACACGGCACCGGAGCACATCGAGCGCCTCCGTGCTCGCGCGGTGGGAGCCAAGCGCTCGCTCGCGATCCGCGAGTACGCGCTCGGCCTGGAGGCGCTGCATCGCTTCGTCGAGAAGGAGCCGCTGTATCGCGTCCACGAGTGCGCGTTCGCGGTCCTCGCGCTGGAGAGCGAGCCTGTCGACCCGCGGCTGTAGGCCGCGATCCGGGTTGCGACTGCCGAAGATCGCGTACCGTCCGGATCCTCATGGGTCTGTTCGACCGGTTCTCGAAGCCGCCGCCTGTCGTTCGCGATGTCTGGAACGGGTACGCCTATCGCTTCGGTGAAGGCGAGCGCTGCGTCGTCAGCTTCGACGTGGCGGCGTGCGATCCGAAGGAGCAGAAGCCGTCCGAGCTGCGGCGCATCATCTGCTTCGCGCCCGAGGAGCACGTCGGCCCCACGGGCATGCCGTCGCCGGAGATGTTCGCGCGGATGCGAGCGATCGAGGACGCGGCGGTGAAGGCGCTCACCGAGGCGAAGGTGCGCGCGTGGCTGATCGGCAAGCAGGTATATCGCGGCATGCGCGAGCTCCTGTTTCAGGTCGATGACCTCGCCGGCTTCGCGAAGGTCTACGAGGCGCTCGACGAGCGGTTCGGTGGCATGAAGCTGATCGAGCACGCGGACTGGAAGTTCTTCAACGACAAGATCAAGCCCGATGCGCGCGCCTTCAATCACATGGGCAATCGCGACGTGCTGATGGCGCTGCGAGATGCCGGCGCGGACTTCGATCAGGTGCACGTGCTCGATCACACGTTCGTCGGACCGACGGAGGCGCTCGAGGAGATCGAAGCGGTGATGACGGCCCAGGGCTACGCCGGTCGCGTCAACGGCGAGTCGCTGACGATGTCCGGCGAGCATCCGCTCGATCAGGACGAGCTCGACGACACGACGATGATGCTGCGTGCGATGGCCGCGGATCTCGGCGCGGCGTACGACGGCTGGGGAACGATGCCGAAGCGCAAGAGCGCGAACTAGGTGAGCGAGCCGCTACTCGGCTCGGTGGTGCGCGGTGATGCGACCGCCGTGGGGAGCTTCTTCGACACGCGGCGGTACGCGCGGCGACCGAAGATGAAGCCCGGCACGAACAGGAGCATCCAGGGCAGGAGCGTCGTGCCCGCGATCACGAGCCACGCGCCGAAGTCGCGGAGCGCGGTGACCGACTCGGAGAAGCCGCTCGTGATGCGCTCGCCGAGGCTTGTCTCGGCGGCTGCGATCGCGGGTGCCTCGGTCGTCAGGGAGAGCGTGAGCGTGCTCATGTCGATCTGATCGTTCCATTGACGGAGGCGTCCCTCGTAGCTCTCGATCTCGCCGCGCACGCGCGACAGCTCGCGCTCGACCGCGAGCAGGGCTTCGACACCCGAGGCGCGATCGCTCGCGAGCTCGAGCAAGCGCTTCTCGAGCGTCCTCGCACTCGCGAGCCGCGCCGAGACGTCGACGAATTGATCGGTCACGTCGTTGGCGTCGGTGCTCTCTTCGGAGACCTGGCCCAGCTGCTTCAGGGCGGGCACGAGCTGGCCGAACGATTGCTGCGGGACGCGGAGTACGAGTGTCGCGCTGGAGACGTTGCCGCGGTAGTGCCGGACCTGCGTCGAGTCGACATAGCCACCGGCGGCCTCGAGGAGCTTGTCGAGCTTTGCGCGGGCGTCGTCGTAGGTCGCGACGACGAGGCCGATGCGCCCCGTGCGGATCACCTTGCGGTTGGGATCGGTGGCGGGTAGGGCGCCCGCGCGCTTGTCGATAGCGTCGTTCTTGGTCGTGGGGGCGTCACCCATCGAGGTGGCAACCGCGGCCGTCGAGGAGTCCTTCTTCGAGCAGGCGATGAAGGCGAACGAGGCGAGCAAGAGTGCGGTGGCGATGCGAGCTCTCATCCACTAGATCACGCACGGCACCGTCGAATGTTCCGGCATTCTTTCGTCGTTCTGTGTCAACGAACTGCGACAGGTCTGTCGGCCGGCCGTGAATATCGCGTCCGTGACGACGCGATCGGGGTTCCGTTCGTGGTGCATGATGGAGGAGGTGAGGCGCAAGGAGCCATCGACGCAGCCATCTGGAGGTGGAGTCGTTCCACCGTCCGGTGGAGCGCCGTCTCCGTCTGCGTCGACGCCGGGGCGGCGGGGGAGCCGCGAGTTCTCGGGGACCGAGCGGTTTCAGCTGCTGCGACAGCTGGGCATGGGCGGCATGGGCGTCGTGTACGAGGCGCTCGATACGGAGAGCGGCGAGAAGGTCGCGCTCAAGACGCTGCGCAACCTCGATGGCACCGCGATCCTGATGTTCAAGCAGGAGTTCCGCTCGGTGAGCGGCGTGCACCATCCGAATCTGATCAAGCTGGGCGAGCTGATCGAGTCGCGCGGCGATTGGTTCTTCACGATGGAGCTGATCGAGGGCATCGATCTCACGTCGTGGCTGGCGTCGGGCGACACGCAGCGGCTGCGCGACACGCTCGCGCAGGTGGTGATGGGGCTCGGCGCGCTGCACGACGCGGGTCACGTGCATCGCGACGTGAAGCCGACGAACGTGCTCGTGTCCGAGGGGCGCGTGATCCTGCTCGACTTCGGGTTGGTGGTGCGGCACGACCGCGATCCGCTGTCGTGGAGCGATGGCGAGATGGTCGGCACGCCCGCGTACATGGCGCCGGAGCAGGCGAGCGCGGCGGTGGTGGGGCCGGAGGCGGACTTCTACTCGGTCGGCGTGATCCTGTACGAGGCGCTGACGGGCAAGCTGCCGATCGAGGGGCACGCCCTCGAGATGATGATGAAGAAGCAGCGGATCACGCCGGCGCCGCCGTCGACGCTGATCAGCAACGTGCCCGTGGACCTCGATGCGCTGTGCGTGGAGCTGTTGCGCGTGGATCCGGCGGCGCGGCCGACGAGGCCGGACATCCTCAAGCGGCTGAAGGCGAGCTCGCGCGACTCGGCGCCGCAGGTGACGTTGCGCGAGCCGATGACGATGACACCGCTGCCGCGGCAGACGTTCGTCGGTCGCGAGGCGGAGCTCGCGGTGCTGATGAAGGCGCTGCAGGAGTGCGATACGGGCGTGCCCGTGAACCTGCTCGTCGAGGCCGAGAGCGGCATGGGCAAGAGCGCGCTGTGCGAGCACTTCATCGCGGGGCTCGATCGGCGCGACGTGGTCGTGTTGCGGGGGCGCTGTTACGAGCGCGAGTCGGTGCCGTACAAGGGCGTCGACGGTGTGATCGATTCGGTGAGCCGGTTCATGACGCGGCTCAGCGACAAGCAGGCCGCGGCACTGCTGCCGTTTCACATCAGCTTGCTCGCGGAGGTGTTCCCCGTGCTGCGCGGCGTGCGGGTGATCGTCGAGCAGCCGCCCGCCGCGCACGTGCCGGACCCGCACGAGGAGCGACGGCGCGTGTTCGCGGCGGTGCGCGAGCTGCTGGCGCGCATCGGTGCGCGGTATCCGCTGGTGATCCTCATCGACGATCTGCACTGGGCCGACGAGGACAGCCTGGCGCTGCTCGATGCGGTGCTGCGTCCGCCGGATGCGCCGTGCGTGATGCTGATCAGCACCGCGTGGCCGCGCGCGGCGGACGAGTCGCCGATCCAGTTCGGCGGCAACCTGCGCAAGATGAAGCTCGCGCCGCTCGGCGAGCAGGAGAGCACGCAGCTCGCGCGCGCGCTGTTCACCGCGATGCGCGCGCCGGTCGCCGATGCGATGGCGAGCACGATCGTGCGCGAGTCGGCGGGCCACCCGATGTTCGTGGCCGAGCTCGTGCGCCACTCGGTGATGCGCGGCGATACGGGCGCGAGCGGCGACGAAGTGCGGCTCGAGGCGGTGCTCGCGGAGCGCATCGAGGCGCTCGAGCCGGCGGAGCGCGAGCTGCTCGAGCTCGTCGCGGCGGCCGGGCAGCCGCTGCCGCTCGACGTGGCGAGCCGCGCGCTCGGCGTGACGCCGTCGAAGCTGGTGCCGCTGATCGGGTATCTGCAGTCGGCGACGCTGCTCCGCGCGACGGGGCGCACGCGACGCGACTCGGTCGAGCCGTATCACGACAGTACGCGGCGCGCGGTGATGGCGCGTTACGCGGAGCGCAAGCCGGATCTGCACCGGCGCCTGGCGGTGGCGCTCGAGGCGAGCGATGCGGAGACGCAGCCGATGCTCGTCGGTGGACACTGGGAGCAGGCGGGCGAGCCGGCGCGCGCGGCGGCGTTGTACGCGCGAGCAGGCGATCACGCGACCGAGGCGTTCGCGTTCGAGCGCGCGGTCAAGCTGTACGAGAAGTGCCTCGCGCTCGCGCCGGAGATGGGCGCCACGCTGCGCCAGAAGCTCGGCGACGCGTACGCCAACGCGGGGCGCGGACGCGAGGCGGCGGACATGTATCTCGCGCTCGCGAAGGAGTCGAAGGTCGCCGCGGATGCGCTCGAGCTCGAGCAGAAGGCGGCGCATCAGCTGCTGCGCGGCGGGCACATCGACGACGGCATGAAGGTGCTCGAGAAGCTGCTCGCGTCCGTCGATATCGCGCTGCCGAAGACACCGAACCGCGCGCTCGCGAGCCTACTGTGGCGACGCGCGCGCGTGCGCATGCGAGGCGCGCAGTTCAAGCCGCGCGACGAGAGTCAGCTCTCGCGCGAGGAGCTCGCGAAGATCGACATCGTGTGGTCCGCCGCGTGCGGCCTGTCGATGACCGACTGGATCCGCGGCGCGTCGTTCCAGGCGCTGAACCTCCTGCTCTCGCTCAACGCGGGCGAGTCGGTCCGCGCGCGTCGCGCGCTGCTCCTCGAGGCGTGTCACGTCGCGGCGAGCGGCGGTGCGAGCGAGCGTGCGGAGAAGCTCGTCGAGGCGGCGACCGGCGGCAAGGAGCTCGACGATCCGTACCTGCGCGGCTGGGTCGAGCTCGCGCGCGCGTACATCGCGTACTTCGCGGGGCGATGGCGCGACGCCTTCGAGGGCGCCGAGCGCGCCGACGCGCTGTTCAGCGGCAACTGCACCGACGTCGTGTGGGAGCGCGACACCGTGCACGCGCTCAGCCACTGGGCGCAGGTGCAGCTCGGCTCGCTCAAGACGCTCGGGCAGATGCTGCCGGCGCGCCTTCACGAGGCACAGCTGCAGGGCAACCTCTACGCGGTGTGGGCGCTGCCCGCGACGATCTCCGTCGTCCACTGGATCGCGCGCGACGACGTGGCGGGTGGGCGCGCGGCGACCGACATGATCAGCGAGCGCTGGTCACTGCGCGGCTACCAGATCCAGCACTGGAACGCGATGGCGTCCAACGCGCTCCTCGATATCTATGCGGGCGACGTCCACGCGGCGCACCGGCGCATGGAGGAAGGTTGGGGCCCGATCTCGCGCTCGCAGCTGACGAGGATCCAGATCATCCGCTTCGAGGTCACCGAGCTGCGTGCACGCGCCGCGCTCGCCGCCGCGCGCGCGAGCAGCGGCGCCGAGCGCGATCGACTCGTCGCGTTCGCCGAGCAGCAGATCGAGAAGATTGGCAAGGAGGGCTCCGGCTGGACCAACGCGGTCACGACGCTGCGCCGCGCGAGCGCTCGCGAGATCCGCGGTGACAAGGACGGCGCGATCCGCGAGCTCCGGTCGGCGATCGCCGCGTGCGACGAGGCGCAGCTCGGCGCGCACGCCGCGGCGGCACGCATGCGGCTGGGCGCGCTCCTCGACGGCGAGGAGGGAACCGCGCTGCGCGAGGCCGCGCTGTCGTTCCTCATGACCGAGGAAGTGAAGAAGCCGGACGCATTCGTCGCGCTCTATGCGCCGTGAGGCTTCGTGGGCCTAACCGCCGCGAAGGCGGCGCGCGAGCTGGCTGACCGGGTAGACGACGACGCGCACGCCGTTGCGAAAGCCCGTCGGCTTGATGCCGCGGCCGGTGTTGAACATCGAGATCTTGAAGTTGCGATCGTCGTCGGGCAGTCGCTCGAGGAGGCGCAGCTCGGCGAGCGGCTTGATCACCGCGTCGTTCGGGCCGGGACCCGTGCGCGCCTCGATCACGAACTTCGCACGGTCGGCGGCGATGTCGGCCTCGAGGCGCTCGGTGCGCGAGCCCGTCTTCGGCGTGTTCGACGCGGGGTCGGGAATCGCGCGGAACCAGATCGGGCCGAGCGTGGGCACGCGCCACGGCGCGACCGAGCCGTACTGGTTCCGCATGTAGTCGGTGATGTCGGTGTTCTTCGTCGCCTCGTTCACCTTCATGAACGACTCGAACGTCGCGACGACGATGTCCTGCTGGTCCTCGATCTTGATCGCGAGCCCGATGATGCTCGCGTCGGGCGAGTTCTCCGCCGCGGTGCTGCTCGAGAAGCGGACGCGCGCGGTGCCGGCGAGCCGGGGGCCGACGGTCTCGTCGAGGGCGGTGATCTGCGCCGTGCACACCGAGCCGTACGCGTGGAAGGCGCGGCGCGCGCGGTACAGGCTGCGGAAGAAGATGTAGATCGAGACGATCAGCGCCGCGAGGATGCCGGCGACGAACAGCAGCGAGAGGCCGATCGTGCGCAGCGTGGTCACGGCGCACCGACGGGGCCGGGGTGGCGCGCGATGAAGCTCAGCGCCGCGAGCCCGGGCAGGAAGAAGTACGCGCCGCCGACGACGTAGGAGAACTGCGGCATGTCCTTGTACCTCCGGCGCAGCGGCACGGCAGGGCAGGTGAACTCGCTGTTCGGGTTCTCGCTGTTCGGACCACGGCGGCCGGCGGAGATCGGATCACCGTCCTTGTACATCGAGTCGAAGTTGCCGGAGTGGATCCACGCGCGCTGCACGAACTCGAACTGGCGGTTGATGTCGCCGACGAGGCACATGAAGTGAAGACCGCGCCGCTCGGTGTCGCGCGGCGCCGCGATCATGGCGCGCGGATCGAGGTCGGGCACGACCGGGCGGCCGAACGGACGACCGCGCCGCACCATCTGATGCTTGCGCACCATCAGCTGCGAGGCCTCGGCGTCGCGATCCTCGAGGGCGAGCACGTCGCGCGGATTCGCGCGGCGGATGTGCGCGCCTCGCGGGCAGCCCGTGCCGACGAAGTCCTTCGCGTAGAGGAACGCGTTCGCGTTCGCCTGCGCCGGATCGTCGCTCAGGGGTGACGTGGTGAGCGGGGCGCCGTTGGGCCAGCGTCCGACCATCTTCGCGCCGAGGGCGATCGCGCGGGCGGCGGGGTCGTCACCGAGCTCGCGCGACTGCGTCGCGAGGTAGCTCCAGAACGCGTGCACATCCTGCGTCATCTCGCGATAGACGAGGTACGAGCCGTTCCGGCCGATGCTCTTCTTCGACGCGTCGGGCGTGGTCGGCAACAGGTTCGCCGGATCGTCGACGAGCTCGACCGTCGGGCTCTCCGTGTAGACCTTGTAGTCGTTGCGATAGCCGAGGACGAACTCGCCCGCGGGAATCGGATCCGTCCACGCTTCGCGCTTGAGCGTGCGCTGTGCCTCGCGCTCGGGATCCGTCGTCGGCACGCCGGCGATCTTCGGCATCGACAGTCCATCGCGCCAGCCGAAGTGCTCGCGGTCGTCGGGCAGCGATGTCGTCGGCTGTTCGCGCACGACGGTGAAGCCGCCTGCCATCGCGGCGCGCTCGCTCGCGACGTGCGTGTCGAGGAGCGGCTCGAGCGCGTAGACCATCAGCATCGCGTCGACGGGCTTGGCCTGCTGTCCCCAGTCCCAGCCTGCCGGATCGTTCGCGTCGCGATCGCCGAGCGCGTCGGCGCGGTCCGTCTGGTCCATTCCCTCGAGGAACTCGCGCGAGAACGTCGCGAGCACCTGCGGCGCCACGCCGAGTCGCTCGAGCCCGGACGCGGTGAACGCGATCTGCAGCGCGTACGTCTCGGGCGTCACGCTCGCGCGGTTGATGCGCGCGTGGACGTCCTGCAGGTACGCGCGCGCCTCGTGGGCGTCCTCGACGCGCAGGAGCAAGTAGCGCGCGGCCTTGAACTTTCCGTAGGCGCGCAGGACGAGGCCCTGGATGTCGCGCGTGTCGAGCTCCTCGGTTACAGGAGGTGCAGCCATGCCTGTGGGTCCTGCTTGTCGTCGAAGAGACCCTCGCGGATCTTCCGGTCGCGCTTGATGTTGTCGATGCTCACGTCGTTGTACGGCCCGTACCAGAACAGCGTCGGGAGCTGGTTCTCGGCGAGCGAGTAGAGGTACGCGTTCGGATCGTCGAGCGCTCCGCCGAGCGCGATCCAGCGCGTCTTCGGATAGCCCGTGCCGAAGCCGAACGAGAGGTTGATGCGGATCGCGCCGCCCGTCGTCTCGATGAAGTCGCGGACGTACGCCTTGCCCTCGTTGTGGTAGTTCGAGATGAACATCAGGCGCTTTCCACCGTCGGCGCTGATCCACCGCGCCGTCGCCACCGTCGGGATGTTGATGCCGCTGCCGATCTTCGGCAGGAACGGCACGCCCTCCGCGACGCGCGCGATCACCCACAGCGAGATGCGCAGGAACAGCGGGCGCAGGTTGCCCTCGGTCTTGATCGGCCCCGCGAGCGTGAACTCGTTGATCACGGGGCGCGTCTGCGTCGACGCGAGCAGGCGAGCGCGGTCGTCGCTCGGTCGCTGGGAGATGTACGTCTGCTCGTCCTCCGCCTCGCGGATCGAGACGAGCATCACGACGACGAGCGCGATGAACCCGACGACGAGCGCCCAGCCGATCGCGACGATCGTCCCGAGGATCGCGCCGCCCCACAAGCAGCACGCGATCGACGCGAGGACCAGCGCGATGAACGCGCCCTCGACGAGCAGTGACCAGCGATGGAACACCAGCCACGCCAACCACTGCCGGTTGTCCGACTCGCGCGACCAGGCGAGGTCCTCGCGAGACTTCACGTACTCCTGGATCTCGCGCCGAACGTCGTCCGCCGATCCGGTGAGGCCGCCCGCGGCCTGTCGCTCGTCGACGAACGCCTGGATCACCTCGCGCAGCTGCCGGTTGCGGCGCACGTCCTCGGGGCTGAGGTTCTGCATACCCGAGTAGAACGTGTCGTCCTTGCGGTTCTTGAGCAGGAACCACGCGAGCTCGTCGTCGGTGCAATCCGGGTCGAACCCATCGACGTGCGCGAAGATCGCGCGGAGTCCGCCGCCCATCACGTCGACGAGCTCGTCGAGGTGGACGCGCGTCGGGCCGCAGAAGCTCGTCGCGAACAACAGCGTCGCCGGCAGGAGCTCCTCGTTGTAGCGCTGCGCGGGCACGATCGTGATCGTCGCGAAGTGCGTGGTCGTCGACTTCGCGAACGGCATGCGCGCCTGATCCGCGTGCATCGCCTGGAGCAAGGTCGTTGCCGGCTCGACGCACTCCGGGCGCAGCGGCAGAAGCACCGTGAACCCGGCGTTGACTTTGTGCACCCCACCCATCCGTGCTGTGTCTCCACGATATCGCGTGCAGCAATTTGCTGGGGATCGCGACCATGCCTTTCCGAACGATCCCGCGTACGGTTTTGGCGTGGAGCTCGTAGAGGCAAACGGGGTTCGGTTCGCTTATCTAACCGAAGGCAAGGGGCCGCTCGTCCTGTTGCTGCATGGCTTCCCCGACACGGCCCACTCGTGGGATCGCGTGATGCCGGCGGTCGCGCAGGCCGGCTTTCGCGCGGTCGCGCCGTTCATGCGCGGGTACCACCCGACCTCGATCCCCGCCGACGGTCGCTACGACGGCGACACGCTCGGTCGCGACGTGCTCGCCCTGATCGAAGCGCTCGGCGAGCAGTCGGCGATCGTCGTCGGTCACGACTGGGGGGCGCTCGCCGCGTTCACCGCCGCCTCGCTCGGGCCCGAGCGCGTGCGACTGCTCGTCACCGTCGGCGTGCCGCATCCGGGCTCGGTGCTGCCGACGCCGGCGATGCTGTGGTCCGTGCGTCACTTCCTGGTGCTGCGCGCCAAGGGCGCCGCCGACAAGATCCGCGCGAAGAACCACGAGTACATCGACCAACTCGTGCGCCGCTGGTCGCCCGCATGGAAGGACCTGCCGGCCGAGGAGACGGCGCGCGTGAAGGAGACGTTCGCGCAGCCGGGCGTCCTCGAAGCCGCGTGCGGGTACTACGCGGCGCTCAAGCCGCGCGTGTCCGCGTCGCTGCGCACCAAGATCAAGGTGCCCGCGGTCGCGTTCGCGGGGCTGCACGACACGTTCTCGCCGAGCGCGTACGAGCGCGCGCGCCGTTCGTACGCCGCCGCCTATGACGTCGTGAAGGTGCCGGGCGGCCACTTCATGCACCGCGAACACCCCGACGCGTTCATCCCCGAGCTCGTTCGCGTGTTGCGCCTAGCCGCGTAGCTGCTCGGAGGCGCGTTCGGCGAGCGCGCTGATCGTGAGCAGCGGTGTCACGCCGAGCGAGCGCGGGATGATCGATCCGTCGAGCACGTGCAGCCCGCGGTGCACGCCGCCCGATGGATCGAACACGCGCCCGCGATCGTCGACGACGCCGGTGCGGATGTCGTCGGCCATCGGGCAGCCACCGAGCGGGTGCGGGACGATCAACCGGCCGGCGAACAGCGTCGTGCGCGGGTTCTCGATGAAGTAGCCGTTGCGGGCCTTGGTGTACGCCTGCATCTCGGCGGTGATCGTCTTGTAGAAGCGACTCGCGGCGACCGCGTTCCACGTGATCTTCGGGCGGTCGCCGGAGCGATACACGTAGCGGCCGTTGGAGTCGTCGTGACCGCACGCGAGGTACAGCGTCGAGTAGGCGAGGGCACCTTCGGGATCGTGCGCGTTCGGATCCGCGAGGTCGCGGCGGGCGCGATCGAGCTGGTCCTCGGAGAACCTGTCGGGCGCCGCGAGGGCAAACGCGGCGAGCGTCTTCGCGGCCGTGTTCGCGACGGAGATCGGGATCGTCGACTCGAGGAGCAGGAAGTGGTCCTGCAGGTCGGGGCCGAGCGCGTTCGCGCCGCGATAGTCGATGTACGACATCAGCGCGTTGCCGACCGTGCCGCTCGCGTGCGACGCCGGCTCGCCGACGAGGTTCGTCTGTCGCTCGCCGTTGTAGCAGAAGCCGAACATGTCGCCGTTCGCCGAGACGCGCGTGCCGAGCAGCGGTGACACGGAGAGCCCCGCGGCGGCGGATCGCATCATGATCTCCGTCGAGCCGAGCGAGCCGCCGGCGACGATCACGTGGTCCGCGTCGATGTGCTTCGCCTCGCGCGAGGTCGGCGTGAGCGCGTGGTAGTGCACGCGCCACCGCGAGCGATGCTTCTCGACGCGGTCGACCTCGATGCCCGCGAACAGGAGCGCTCCGGCGGCGCGCGCCCGCGGGAGGTAGTTCGTCTGGAGCGTGCCCTTCGCGCCGACGTTGCAGCCCGTCGTGCAGTTGCCGCATAGCGAGCACTCGTGGCCTTGCACGGGCCACTTCGGATCGCCGCGCATCGCGTCCTTGTACGTGATGTTGAGCGGCAGGTACGAGAACGACGCCTTGCGCTGGCCCGAGACGTAGCGATGCATCTCGACCTTCATCGGATCGGGCCCGACGTACTGATTCGGCGACAGCACCTCGCTCGCACGGTCGTAGTAGCGCGCGAGCGAGCCATCGGCGGCGGCGCCGCGGATCGCTTCGGGCCACTCGGGCTGCGCGAGCACGAGCGGTTCGGGGCGCGTCGAGATCGCCGCGTTGATCAGGGACGTGCCGCCGATGCCCGACGCGCTGATCATGTCGAGGTCGGACTCCGTCGGCGTGTACAGATCGAACAGCCCCATCGAATCCATCGCGCGCGTCGAGCCCATCAGCTCCGTCAGCGTCTCGGGGAAGTCGCCGGGCAGCCACTCCTGGCCTCGCTCGAGCACGACGACCTTCGCGCCGGCGGCGGCCAGACGAGCGGCGGTGACGGCGCCGCCGTACCCCGAGCCGATGATCACGACGTCGGTGCGCTTCGTGTCGAGCAGCCGCTCGCGCGGAGAGATCAGCGACCAGTCGGCGAACTTGCCGGTCTTGCGTCCGGCGAGGCGAGGATCCTTGCCGGCGTGCCGCGAGCACGCGCCGCCGAGGAGGCCAAACATTCCGAGGGCGGCCGCGCCGCCAGCACCGACCAGGAGCTCTCGCCGAGTTGGGCGCACCACGGCGCCCAGCCTAACACCACCGCGTCAGCGTCGATGCCAGCGCCCGCGCTGATCGCGGATCACGACGGTGTCGCTGCTGTGCGGACGGTAGTGACGGTAGCGATGCGGCTCGCGGATCTGCATCACGCTCTGTGGTGGGCGACCGATGCGGATCCAATCGCCGGTGGAGCCACCGGTGCGGTACCAGGCGTTGTCGTGATAGCGCCAGTAGAAGTTGTCCGCGTAGAACACGGGCTCGTCTTGACCGGCCACGACGTACACGCCCGGGTCGATCTCGACCATCGAGGTCTGCGTCGGGAGCGGCGCCCGATACATGACCTCCGTGGTGCCCGCACACGCGGCAGCTGTCGAGAACAGAAGTGCGGCGGTGATGCGTTTCATACGGTCCTCCGCGCCGAAGTGATGCAAATCGCTCGCCCGCGCAGTGCGCCGTTTGCCGAGTCCTCGTGGGGAGCTCTGGTACGCGTGGGGAATCTCGGGGCGCCCCGGACGGCCCTGCGATGGTCTCCGACCTGATCTTCCCCACGACCTGCCGTCGCCGAGGGCGGTCGTTTCCGTCACACATGTGCGGCACCGCGACGCTGTCGCGCGATCGTTCCGCGCGGGGCGCAGCACGCGTACCTCGCGTCGTAGCGCTGATACGCTCGTGCGCGTGATGCGTGCGCTCGTGCTGGTCGTCGCGCTCGGTTGCGGATCGGCGCCGCAGGCGAAGCCGGCGGTCGCGTGGCCCGTGCCGGCCGGATGGAAGAGCGAGACCATTCCGTTCCCGCTCGACTTCGCGCCGTCGCTCGCGCATCGGGGCGTCGAGGAGCTTCGCTTCCCGCCGGGCTTCTTGACGCCCGAGTCGCCGAATCGCTGGTCCTACGCCTTCGAGTGGAGGATCACCGACGCCGCGGACCTCGACGCGGTGGCGCTCGGCGCGGAGCTCACCGCGTACTTCCGTGGACTGCTCGTTGCCGTCGATGGCGACAAGAAGCGCATCGACGCGAACGCGATCACGGCGAGCGCCGAGATGCAGGGCGAGGTGTTCGTCGTGAAGGCGCGCGTGCTCGACGCGTTCAACGACGCCGCCGCGATCGAACTCGAGGGAACCGCGAAGCGCACCGCGTGCGGCGACGCGAAGATCGTGTGGCGCTTCGTGCTCGCGCCCGCGACCTCGCCGGTTCGCGGCGAGCTCGATGCTCTCGCGTCGCTCGATCCCTGCGGGTGACGTGCACGCGGTTCCGCGTTGCCGCGGAATGCCATACCCTCAGCGGTCGATCGTCATGTCACGCTCGACGCCCATGCGATTCGCTTATCTCGTCCTCGCGCTCGTCGCCTGCAAGAAGGCAGAGCCGACGCCGCCGGCGACGCCACCGGACCAGGCGCGCGATGCGGCCGTCGCGAGCGCCGATGCACCCGCAATCGATGCCGCCGGCGCCGCGCAGCTCGTCGATGTCGAGCTCGTGCAGCTGACCGCGGCGACCGTGCGCGTGTCGTCGCAGGTCGCCAATCCGAACATCAAGCCGACGCACCTCGTCGACAAGAACCTGTCGACGGCGTGGAACTCGGTGACCGGCGAGCTCGTCGGTGCGTGGATCGAGATCCGCCCGATCGACGGCGCCGAGATCCACACGGTGAAGCTGACGCCCGGCTTCACCGCGAAGGGACCCAAGGGCGAGGACTGGTTCACGATGAACCCGCGCATCCGCAAGCTGCGCGTGCTCGCCGATGGACAGCCGCAGCCGGACATCTACCTCGACGTCGACAAGCGCGAGCTGCAGGCGTTTCCGATCACCGCGACGGACAGCGTCCGGCTCGAGGTGCGCGAGATCGTCGAGGGCACGAAGAAGAAGTGGCGAGAGATCAGCGTATCGGAGCTCGAGGCGTGGGGCACGACGCCGGCGGGCTGGTCGTCGCCACGTCCGTTGCCATCGATCACCGTCGAGGTCGGCGAAGCGGCGCCCCGCTTCGATCCATGCGCCGGCATCGAGGAGCGACGGGCGGAGGTCGAGGAGGAAGGGCGACGCTTCGAGGCGAGCTGCGAAGGCAACGGCTGCGAGGATCACAACTATCCGCCGCTGTGCAGCGTCGAGAGCGCGGACGTCGCCGGGACGCTCGACCCGAGGTGGGCCTCGTACGTCGTGTGGTGCGAGTCGAACGACGAGATCTACGGACCCTCGTCGTGCAACGTTCGCTTCGAGGACGGAATGAACACGACGGTCGCCACGTACGAGACCGCGCGGGGGCGCCCGTCCATGACCACCACGCTCGCGATGCAAGAGGTGATCGCGGCGGCGCCCGGCGACGAGCTCGTGGTGGAGCTCGCCCAGGATGACGACCACGTTGCCACGGTGATCTGCCGAGCCGATACCTACAAGTGCTCGGAGGCGATCGAGGACGTGGCGAAGGGCGCGAAGCTCTCCGCGCAGCCGTGGGTGTTCAAGTAGCCGACTCGATCGGCGAGCGCAGCGGCACGGCGAGTGCGTCCGCATAGCGCGTCGCGAGCTCGACGTTGCCGAGGTGCGGCGCGGATCGCGTGGCGCGCGGTGCGGTGTCGAACGTCGCGCCGATCGAGAAGCGCGCGTTGACGAACGCGGCGAGGGCGGGGCGATCGATCGCGCGCGTCGCGGTGATGTGGCGCGTGCCGGTCACGGTCGAGCGTGCGAGCTGCCATACGCGCGCTGCCGCATCCTCGGCCCACACCGCCGAGCGGATCTCGTCGGAGACCACGGTCATCGGCAGGTTGCGCTCGTGCCGCGAGCGGAGCCAATCGAGGTGGCCGATGCGGCCGTTGCCCGACGGGCCGATCCACAGCCCCGAGCGAATCACGAGCGTGCCGGGGCGCGCCCGGACGAGCGCCTCGGCCTCGACGCGCGTGCGCCCGTACACGCTGATCGGCGCGGGCGGCGAGTCCTCGAAGTACGGGCCGGCGTCGCCGCCGAACACGTGATCGCTCGAGCAATAGACGATGCGCGCCGACGGTGGCGCGTGCGCGCAGAGGAAGCGCGTGGCATCGACGTTGACGGCCTGCGCGAACTCCGGGGAGCGCTCGCAGTCGGCGACGTCGCAGACGCCCGCGCAGTGGATGATCAGCGACGGAGGATCGATCGTGCGAAACAGCTCCTCGACCGCGGCTTCTTCGTCGAGGTCGATCCGGTGCGATGCGCCCGCGGGCAGGATCCGCGTGTTGCCATTGCAGAACGCGGCGACCTCGATGCTCGCGCGAAGCGCGCCTTGCACGATCGACCAGCCGAGCATCGAGCTCGCGCCGAACAGCAGCGTCGTCACGCGTCGATGATGCCCTACACGCCGCGACGCTGTCAGCGCAGCGCGCCGCGGACCGCGAGCTTGATCGCCACGAGCACGCCGATGACGACGATCCAGAGGACCACCTTGCCGAACGCCGAGCCCGCGTCGCTCTTCATCTGGTGCGGGTTCGTGATCGCGTTCGGTGGAACCACGGGTGCGTTGGCGGGCGCAGCGTCGAGGAGCGTGCGGCACTTGTCGCAACCGAACTTGCCGGCGGCCTCGTGCCACGTGCCCGGCGTCCAGCAACGCGGACAGAACGGGACCGCCACCGCGGGCGCGGCGCCACCGCGCATCGGCTGCGCGCGTCCCTGTGCGACCGGGCCGAGCATCTGCCGGCAGTGATCGCAGCCCCATTGCTGGTGCATCGGATGGAAGACGGCTTGTGCCCCACAGTTCGGACAGCGTGGAGGCGTCGGCGCAACAGCGACCATGACGCTAGTATGCCCGAGATGCGAATCGCCTCGTTGCTACCTTCCGCCACGGAGATGGTGTGCGTGCTCGGCGCAGAAGAGTCGCTCGTCGGCATCTCGCACGAGTGCGACTACCCGCCCTCGGTTCGCGTCCGGACGGTCCTCACGCGCTCCCGCATCGACGCGACCGGATCGAGCCGCGCGATCGACACGGCCGTGCGGGAGGTCATCGAGAACGCGCTGTCGATCTACGCGGTCGACGAGGCGGTGCTCGCGCGGCTCGCACCGGACGTCATCATCACGCAGGATCTGTGCGAGGTCTGCGCCGTCTCGCTCGACGATGTTCGCGCAGCCGTCGCGCGCCTCGCGCATCGAGACGACGTGCAGATCGTCAGTCTCTCGCCTACGCGCCTCGCCGACGTGCTCGGCGACATCGAGCGTGTAGCGCAGGCGATCGGTTGCAGCGAACGCGGTACGAGCGTGCGTGCGGGGTTCGAGGCACGCATCGCGGCGATCTGTGCGCGTGCACCGTCGGTGCGGCCGCGCGTCGTCAGCCTCGAGTGGATGGAGCCGCTGATGATCGGAGGCACGTGGATGCCGGAGCTCGTCGAGCTGGCGGGCGGCGTGGCCGTGGGCGCGACCGCGGGTGCGCCCGCGCCGACGGTGACGCCGGCCGAGCTCGCCGCGCTCGCGCCCGAGGTCGTCATCGTCAAGCCGTGCGGCTTCTCGCTGGCCCGCGCGCTCGACGAGCGAGCGGTGATCGAGCGCGATGTCGTCGCGCGAAATCCAGGCGCACGCGTGTACGTGACCGATGGCAACCAGTACTTCAACCGCCCGGGGCCGCGGCTCGTCGAGTCGCTGGAGATCATGGCGGCATGCGTTCACCCCGGCGTGTTCGAGGACTTCGCGCGCACGCACGCCGCGTCGATCACGCGGGTGGCGTAGAAGCGCCCTCGAACGTCGTCCGGCGGTCGGTCGGGACGAACAGCACGAACGCGAGCCACGCACCGACGACGATCGCGGCGTAGATCGCGGCGAGCATCGGGTGCTCCCACGATCGCGACGAGAGCGACGAGCGAGAGCACGAGCGCGTACGGGCCGCCGGCCGGAAGCCCCAGGTTCCACCCGAAGTAGGCACCGCTGATGACGTAGCCGACGCCGAGCCCCCAGATCATCAGCGGCCCGAGCGTCTTCTGGAGCTGTGTCACGTGCGCTCCATCGTACGTCGAAATCCCGAGCCGGCTCGCGGTGTTCCGAGCGTTGCAGGGATTTGCCCCGGATTGCGTAGGTCTCTTCGGAGGCGCGATGGACACCAAGGAACGCATGTTCGTGGTCGAGAAGAAGTCGAAGACGCTGCCCGGTGTTGCGGTGGCACGCACCGTGACGTTCCCGGAGATCTCGAGCGCGGACCTCGAGGGCGCGACCCGCGAGGAGGAGATCGAGACGGCCGACACCGCCGAGCTGCCTGTCCCCGACATCGACCTCGAGAGCGACGACGACTTCGAAGGCCCGACGGGCGTCTACGAGATGGTGCCGCAATACCCGGCGGTCGAGGTGTATTGGGTCCAGCGGGCCTAGCTGTACAATGCCGCCGGCACATGTCTGGCGACACGCCGCCGAAGGCGATCACGGTCCTCCTGCACAAGATGCAGGACGGTGATGGCAGCGCGCGCGACGAGCTGTTGCCGCTGGTGTACGGCGAGCTCGAAAAGATCGCGCGGGCGTACGTGAGCTCCGCGAACTCTCTCGAGCCGAGAGGACTGGTGCACGAGCTGTATCTCAAGTTGATCGCCTCGAAGGACATGGTCGAGGCGAAGGACCGCAAGCACTTCTTCGCGATCGCGGCGCTCGCGATGCGGCAGATCCTGACGGATCGCGCGCGGCGCAAGATGGCGGCGAAGCGCGGCGGCCCGGAGCAGGTGCGCGTGACGCTGTCGGGGATCGCGGAGACCGATCAGCAGCTCGACGCGATCGCCGTCGACGACGCGCTGAAGAAGCTCGAGGAGCTGAGCCCGCGGCAGGCGCGGATCGTCGAGATGCGCTGCTTGATCGGCATGTCCGTCGTCGAGACCGCGGAAGCGCTCGACGTCTCGGAGCGCACGGTGCACGCGGAGTGGCGCCTCGCGCGTGCGTGGTTGTCGCGAGAGCTCGCCGACATTCGTCCGCCCGAGGACTGATGACGGCCGCGGCGCAGCACGCACGGTTGACCGAGCTGTTCGCCGAAGCGCTCGACCTGCCGGAGCCCGAGCAGGTCAAGCTGATCGATCGCGTGCGCGCCGAGGATCGTGCGCTCGCCGAGGACCTCGCCGCGCTGCTCGAGGTCGACGCGAAGGCCGCGAACAAGCGCGCGCTCGCGACGGGCGCGCTCGCTCCCACCGTCGACGATTTGCCGGGGGCGCGCCGCCTCGCGCCGCTGAAGATTCCGGGCTATCGCATCCGCGAGGTGCTCGGCGAGGGCGGCATGGGCACCGTGTACTCCGCGGAGCAAGAGGAGCCGCAGCGCAGCGTCGCGATCAAGGTGCTGCACGCGCGCTCGTTCAACGCGCTCGTGCGGTTCAAGACCGAGGCGCAGATCATGGCGCGGCTCGATCACGCGGGCATCGCGCGCGTGCTCGAAGCAGGCGAGGCCGACGGGCATCCGTTCCTCGTGATGGAGCACGTCGAAGGCATCACGCTCGACGCCTACGCGCAGAAGCACGCGCTCGTCGAGAAGCTGCAGCTGTTCGTGCAGGTGTGCGACGCGGTCCACTACGCACACGTCAAGGGTGTGATCCATCGCGACCTCAAGCCGTCGAACGTGATGGTGCGGCTCGCGGACGCCGCCACGAGCACCGTGACCGGAAGCGATCGCGCGATCATCCTGGACTTCGGCGTCGCGCGCCTCGCCGACGATGACGGCACCACGCCGGGCGCGACGCGCGCGGGCGAGCTCGTCGGGACGCCGCTGTACATGAGCCCGGAGCAAGCGCGGCTGCGCGCCGACGAGGTCGACGCACGCTCCGACGTGTACACGCTCGGCGTGATCCTCTACGAGCTCGCGTGCGGCAAGCTGCCGTACGACGTCGACGGGATGCCGCTGCCGGCGATCACGGTCGTGATCTGCGAGGACCCGCCGGTCCCGCTCGGCAAGCGCGACGCCGCGCTGCGCGGCGACCTCGAGGCGATCACGACGAAGGCGCTCGCGAAGGATGCGAGCGAGCGCTATCAGTCGGTCGCCGCGCTCGCCGACGACGTGCGCCGGTACCTCCAGGGCGCGCCGGTGTCGGTGCGCACGCCGGGGACGGTCGAGCGCGTGCAGCGCTTCGTGCGCCGGCGTCCGCTCGCGGCCGCGGCGATCGCCGGAGCGCTGATCGCGGGCGCGACGTTCGCGAGCGTGGTGACGGTGCTGTGGCTCGACGCTCGCGACGCACGCGCGACGGCGGAGAAGGCGCGCGGCGTCGCCGAGGACGCACGCGCCCAGCTCGAGTCGCGCGGCAACCAGCTCGTGCTGCGCCAGGCACGCGCGGCGCTCGCGCGCGATCCGACGGACGCGATCGCGTGGCTCGGCCTTCTGACCGGACGCGACGTCGACGCGGGCACCGCGTGGGCGATCGCCGACGAGGCGGTCGCGCGCGGCGTCTCGCACGACGTGTTGCGCGGCCACACGGGCGAGGTTCACTGGGTCGAGTCGATGCCGGCGGGTGGCTTCATCACGTCGGGCTACGACGGCCTCGCGCTCGCGTGGTATCCGCCGAACCTGGAGCCGATCGAGCTCGCGCGCGTGAATGGCCGCGTGCACCTCGCCATCCCGTCGCCCGACGGCGCACTCGTGGCGGTCGGTGGCGATGAAGGACAGCTGTGGGTCGCGACATCCGACGGCAGCGCGAAGACCGAGCTCGTCGGCCACGCCGGCGACGTGCAGGCGATCGCGTGGTCGCCCGACGGCAGCTGGCTCGCGACCGGCGACGACAAAGGAAAGCTGATCGCGTGGCCTCGCGGCGCGGCGCCGGGCCGCACGCTCGTCACGTCGACGTCGCAGATCGGGTGCGTGGTGTTCTCGTCGACGAACGAGCTCGTCGCGGGCGATCACGAGGGCGCGATCTGGATGTGGGATCTCGCGAACGCGACGACCACGCCGGTGCGCTCGACGAACACGAGCACGGACATCGTGACCGCGTGGGCCGACGGTGCACGCCTGCAATCGATCGACACCGAGGGCGTCGTGCGGAGCTGGAAGATCGCGGGCGGCGCGCTCGAGCCGGAGCGAACGATCGCGACGCAGATGAAGACGAAGCGCGGCTACTTCTCGCACGACGGGACGTGGCTCGCGCTCGGCGGCGTCGGCGGCGTGCTCACGCGGATCACCGCGAGCGGCGCCGTCGAGCAGCTCGGCGTGCATCGCTCGCAGGTGCGCAGCCTCGCGATCTCGCGCGACGGCCGCTGGATCGCCGACGGCGCCGACGACGGCGCGCTGTACCTGCGCGACCTGGTGACGGGCAGCGTGCACTCGCTGCGCGGGCATCGCGGGCGTATTCGCCATGTCGACTTCTCGCGCGACGGGAGGTGGCTGTTGTCGAGCGACTCCGACGGCATCGTGCGCCGCTGGGACGTGTCGACGATGCAGGGCGGGCTCCTCGACGCGCACGGTGCGCCCGCGACGAAGATCGCCGCGTCGGCGGACGGCGCGCGGCTCGCCGCGATCGACGCCGATGGTGCCGCGTCGGTGTGGACGCTCGCCGACGGACGGCAGACGCCGCTCGGGCGCGTCGCCGGGCGCATCACGGAGCTCGTCGTCGATGCGACCGTCGTGATCACGGGCTCCGCCGAGGGCGAGCTCACCTGGTTCGGGCCTTCGCACGCGTCGCACCGGGTCGAGGGCATCGTGCGCTCGATCGCGACGTCGAAGGACCGCGTCGCCGTCGCGTCGTCGGCGGGGCCGATCGCGATGTTCTCGCACGACGGCGCGCCGCTCGCGAACCTCGCGGGTCACCCCGGCGGCACGGACGCGCTCGCGTTCGATGCGAGCGGCACGCTGCTCGTGTCCGGCGGGCAGGACCGCTCGATCCGCGTGTGGCACCGCGAGGGCGACACGTTCGTGCAGCGCGCCGCGCTCGAGGCCGGGCTGCGCGGCGACACGCACTTCGTTCAGTTCACGCCGGGCGGTCAGCTCGTCGTCGTCGCCGGCAACGACGGGGCGGTCGTCGCGTGGAAGGTCGCGAACGGCACCGTCGACATCGCATCGCAGAAGCTCGTCACGCGCCATACCGGCGCGATCACCGCGATGTCGATCGATCCGTCGGGGCGCTGGCTCGTCTCCGCGGGCCGCGACGCGACGCTCGTGCGCACGCGCATCGACGGGGCGACGCTCGGCGAGCAGGCGACGACGACGGTGCCGAGCGCGGCGACCGAGCTGTCGATCGACGACGACGGCACCGTCCACGCGATCACGCGCGGCGGCACGGTCGAGCGCTGGTCGAGCGCGGGCACCGCCACCGAGATCGATCACGGCGTTCGCACCGGCGTGCGCATCCCCGGCCCGGGCGACCGCTACGCGATCGCGTTCGAGGACGGCACGATCCTCATCGACGTCCATCGCGATCGCAGCTTCGACGAGCTGGTCCGGAAGCTCCCCGCGATCACGAGCTTTCGCCGGTAGCGACCGGCGCAACCGGCGCTGCGGCTTCGTGTCTTCACGCCATGAAGTTGCTGCTCGCCACGCTCGCGACGCTCGCGCTCGCACCCGCCGCTCACGCCGACTGCGCGATCCAGACGTGGATCGGGACGCCGAGCGGCACGGTGCTTCCAGAGCACGGATCGCTCTACATGTTCGACGAAGGCTACGGCCGTCGCGACGAGGACGGCGTCGTGTTCGCCGACGGCGTGGCACATCGGTGGGAAGCGACGCGCGTGTCCGACACCGTCGTTCGCATCGACTACGCGGCGGGGCTCGCGAGCTCGGCGATGGTCGGCGTGGGCTGGGAGCAGGTGACGTACGCGTTCGATCCGCGGTGGAAGGCACCGTCGACCGCGCCGCGCGTCGTGCAGTACTGGCACAACCAGTCCGAGTGGACGTGCTCGTACGCCGACAGCTGGATGATCCAGATCGATCAGCCGACGGCAGCGCTGCGCGTTCGGTTCACGCCGCTCGACGACATCGGCGAGCGGATCGAGTACATCGAGCCCGCGAAGGTCGGCGACGACGGGCGCAGCGTGCTCGAGATCGGGAAGCACGACTGCGTCGGTGGGGCGACGATCGCACCCGAGATGCTCGCCGCGGGCGGCGTCCTCGAGCTCGTCGCGATCCGCTTCGATGGCACCGAGGTCGCCGTGACCGGCCTGCCCGACATGATGCGGACGTCCGACATGCGGACCTCGGATCGCGGTATCGGCGATGCGCTCGGGTTCGCCTCGCTCCCGCCCGCGACCCCGCCGATCGTCACGAACGCCGCGAGCGGGGAGGCGTTCCTCGTGATCGCGGGAGCCGGTGTAGGTCTGTTGTTCATCGGGATGATGCTGGCGGGCCGAAAGCGGACGCCGGTGCCGGTGCAGATGTGATCCCTCGGCACCGTCGGTAACGGCAGGGGTAACGCCACGTTGACCCTCTGATCGGTCCCGTGGTCTGATCGGCATAGTGCTCCGGGGTGCAGCGCTCTGTCTGGCCTTGATCGCCATCGGCTCGGCTTGCGAGGACGAGCTCGACGATCCGTTCCTGCCGGCGCTCGAGAAGCACACCAACGTCGGGGATCCGCCGCCCGACACCTCGAATGCGTACGCGTTCGATGCGGCCGCCGCGGCGCTCGGCAAGAAGTTCTACTTCGACACGAACTTCTCCGGCGTCGAGGTCTACGCGGACATGCTGCTCCGCCCGATGACGACGCCCGGGCGTGCGGGCATGGGCAACGCGATCGATGTCGCGTGCAACACCTGCCACGACGTCTCGCGCGGCGGCAGCGATCACACGGGCGATCCGCCGGGCAACTGGGTCTCGTTCGGCGGCGGCGCGTACGACCTGAACGGGCAGCAGACGATCAACTCCGCGTTCCACACGCTCGTGTACTGGAACGGACGCAACGACTCGCTGTGGTCGCAGATCGTCGCCGTCGCCGAGAGCCACGTCTCCGTCAACGGCAGCCGCATGCGCACCGCGTGGCGCATCGCCGACGCGTATCGCGACGAGTACGCCGCGGTGTTCGGCGCGTATCCGCTACCGACCCAGCTCGACTCGATCGCCGCGCACCAGGCGCGCCTCGAGCCCGACGGTACGTGCACCCTCGACAACGGCGCGTGTCCTCCCGAGTTCTGTCACGACACGTACGGGCGGTGCACGCCGCGCTTCCCGCTCGAGGGGCGACCGGGCTTCGTGCGCGCCGGGCAGCTCTCCGTGTGCGATCCGTCGACGGCGGACGACATCCTGCAGCCGTACGGCGACGCGTGGGACTGCATGAAGCTCGACGACCAGCTCGCCATCACGCGCATCTACGTCAACTGGGCGAAGGCGATCGCGGCGTACGAGTTCACGCTCGTGTCGAAGGACTCCGCGTTCGACAAGTGGGCCGCGGGAGGCTTTCAGACCGCGAAGCTCGGCGCGTCGGCGGAGCGCGGGGCACGGCTCTTCGTCGGCAAGGCGGCGTGCGCCGAGTGCCACGCGGGCCCGCTGTTCACCGACAACGAGTTCCACGCGATCGGCGTCCCGCAGAGCGGCACGTACATCCCGCAGACGTCGATGTGCCCCGCGGGCGACTGGTGCGACTGCGTCAGCGACGACAAGAACGAGCCGATGAACTGCTTGCCGCACGGGTATCGCGACGGGTTACGAAAGTTGCAGGCGAGCAAGTTTCGTCGCGACGGTGTGTGGTCCGACGACGAGGAGTGCCGGCGCCACAACAGCGTGCACACCGATCCGAACTACGCGGCCGAGCACCCCGACGAGTGCGACGGGCGCGTGAAGTACTACAGCCTGCCGCTGACCGACGCGCAGAAAGGGCAGTGGAGGACACCGGGGTTGCGCGACGTGGCGTTGACCGCGCCGTACATGCACACGGGCGTCTACAAGACGCTGCGGGAGGTCGTCGAGCACTACAACAAGGGCGGCGTGGTCGATCTCGGCGGCGAATCGATCGGCGTGCTCGACGAGAAGATCAAGCCGCTGAACCTGACCGAGCAAGAGATCGACGATCTGGTCGCGTTCCTCGAGACGCTGACCAGCACGCTCGATCCTGCGATCACGTCACAACCGTCTCTGCCTGCGAAGACTGCATTCCCCTAACCGAGGATCCCGATGACGAACGCGTGTGGATGGACCGTGGCACTGGTGGTGGCGCTATCGGCGTGTGGCGACAACCTCGAGACGCCGGACGCGAGGCCGGGCAACGACGTGATGGTCGACGCGGGGCGCACGCCCGTCGAGCGCGGCCGCTACATCATGAACAACCTCGGCGCGTGCACGTTCTGCCACACGCCGCTCAACCCCGACGGCTCGCGCAACAATAGCCGCTTGTTCGCCGGCTGGTCGTGCAACGACACGATCCCGTTCCTCGACGCGGATCCGACGACGGCGGGGGTGGGCTGCCTCGGCGCGCGCAACCTGACGAACCATCCGACAGGCCTGATGAACGCGACCGATCAGGCGATCAAGGACGCGATCCGCAACGGCACGCGCACCGATGGCAAGAAGATCGTTCCGGTGATGCCGTACTGGGTGTTTCACAACATGACCGACGACGATCTCGATGCGATCGTCGCGTACCTGCGTACGGTGCCCGGCGTCGACAACACGGTGCCGCCGAACGAGCCGCCGTGGAACGACATCAACGAGAACAACACCGCGAGCCCGGTGTGCAACGGCGGGACGTGTACGGCGACGCCGATCGATCCGGCCGACATCCCGATGCCGAGCGCCGGGACCGCCGACATGGCGAGCGCGATGCGCGGCCGCTACCTGTCGTCGATGGCCGGGCTCTGCGTCGATTGCCACACGCCGGACAATCCGCCGCCGGTCATGGGAGCTCCGCCTCCGCTGTTCCCGACGCCCGTGCAGACGGACAAGCTGTGGGCGGGCGGACGCGTGTTCTTCAAGGATCAGCTCGGCCTCGTCGACGCGTCATACCCGGCGATGATCACCACGCGGAACCTGACCCCGCACGCGACGGGGCTCGAGGGCTGGAGCGTCGATCAGATCGAAGCCGCGATCGCCGACGGCAAGGACCGCGACGGCAACGCCGTGTGCGCCGCCACGCACGGCAGCTTGATCTCGCCGTACGCCGCGCTCGATCCGCAGGACCTCACCGACATCGCGAACTACATCAAGTCGCTGCCCGCCATCGACAACGACACCGGCACGAACTGCGCGGGGCCACCGGTGCCGTAGTGCGCGTCGCGGCAGTACTCGTCGGCGTGGTGATGTGCTCGTGCTCGGAGCCCGGTGGGGCGACCGACGCCGCGATCGACGTTCCGATCGACGCCGCGCCGACCGAGCTGCCGATGCTGCTCTCGCAGACGGGTCTCTACGACGATATCGGCGCGAAGGCGCTCGCACCGGGGCTGCGCGAGCTCGCGCCGCGCAACGTGTTGTGGAGCGACGCCGCCGTGAAGACACGGTGGATCGTGATCCCGGATGGAGAAGTGATCGACACGAGCGACATGGATCACTGGAAGTTTCCCGTCGGGACGAAGCTGTTCAAGGAGTTCGCGAAGGACGGCAAGCGGCTCGAGACGCGGCTCATCTGGCGCGTCGCCGACACCGGCGATCGCGAGCGCGACACGCTGTTCGGCGCGTACTTGTGGAACGAGTCCGAGACGGAGGCGACCTTCGCGCGCGAGGGTGGCGAGAACCTGCGCGGCACGCAGCACGACGCGCCGTCGGCGGACACGTGCTGGAAGTGCCACGTCGGCGAGCCGGGGCGTGCGCTCGGCGTGTCCGCGATCCAGCTCGCGTCGCTCGACGGGTGGCCGCTGTCCGATCCGCCGACGGGGACCTACGCGGCGCCCAACGCGGCGATGGGCTATTTGCACGCGAACTGCGGGCACTGCCACAACCCGAACGGCAGCGCGTGGTCGAGCTCGAGCATGGTGCTGCGGCTCGCGGCGACCGACAGCGATCCCGCCGCCACGGAGCTCTATCAGTCGACGGTAGGCGTGCCGCTGCAGCAGTGGCTGAACCATGGCTACACGGATCGGATCGTCGCGGGCGATGCGGATACGAGCGCCATCCCCTACCGCATGAGCCAGCGCACGGCGAACATGCAGATGCCGCCGCTCGCGACGGAGCTGCCCGATACGGATGGAATCGAGCTCGTACGCCTATGGATCGACTCTCTCTGACACTCGCGATTCTCGCGCTCGCCTCGCCGGCGTTCGCGCAGGAGGCGCCCGCCGAGGATCCGCCCGCGGTTCCACCACCCGTCGTCGACGAACCGGAGCCACCCGTCGCCGACGATACGAAGCCGCGGCTCGACGCCCTCGAGCAGAAGATGCAGGAGCTCGAGGAGAAGCTCGAGGAAGCGAAGGACGACAACACGTACCTCGAGGAGAAGATCAACGCTCTCCTGCCGCTCGCCGGCAAGCTGACCGGCTATGTCGACGCGGGCTTCTTCGCGACGACGGGCAACGGCGCGGGCACGCGGAGCGACCTCATCGGGCAGTACTTCCCCGAGTACATCGGCATCGTGCCGGGCTCGTGGGTGTTCATGGGCGATCCGCTATCGACGCAGGTCAACTCGCGCGGTGATGTCGCGGACACGGGCGAGTCGCGCGCGATCACGTTCGATCCGATCAACTCGCGCGGCAACTCGACGTTCCTGATCAACGCGGTGAACCTGACGCTGTTCACGGGCATCGGCGAGACGGGCTCGGCGACGGTCAGCGTCGACTTCGTGCCGCGCGCGCGGGACATCGGGGACGTCGCGGGGATCCTCGTCGGCGACTACATCGACGTGAAGCTCGCGTACGGCGAGTGGAAGCCAGCGCTCGAGAAGCTCGACCTCGCGCTGCAGGCGGGCAAGTTCGACTCGGTCGTCGGCCGCGAGTACCGCGTGATCGAAGCGCCGGATCGCACGGGCATCACGCCGTCGCTCTTGTGCCGCTACCTGTGCGGGCGGCCGATCGGCGTCAAGGCGCGCGCGACGTTCGCGAAGTCGCTGATCGCCAACGTCGCGGTCACCAACGGCAGCCACTTCACCGAGGGCTTCTCGTTTCACGACGAGACCGACACGAACGAATTCAAGACGGTCGCGGGCCGCCTGTCGTACGGCGACAAGGATGGCGCGTGGGAGGTCGGCGCCTCGGGCGCGTTCGGCGCGCAGGACGTGCAAGGCGACAACGCGACGTACCAGTGGCACGCGGGCGCCGACGCGCACGTCGACATCGCGGACGTCGAGGTCACCGCGGAGTACATCCAGGGCAAGGCGCCCGGCTCGACGTCGGAGATGGGGACGATGTCCGGAGCCGTCTGCGACCTCGCCCCGTGCCTCGAGTACAAGGCCGCGTACGGGCAGGGCGCGTACCGGCTGACCAACACGTTCACGCCCTACGTCCGCGTGGACTGGCGCGATGCGTTGCATCGAAGCGGCGCGAGCTTCGTC
The DNA here is from genome assembly GCA_964617845.1 of uncultured Kofleriaceae bacterium. GTDB lineage: Bacteria > Myxococcota_A > Polyangia > Haliangiales > Haliangiaceae > JABFXX01. Next base: position 137,851 of record CAZUAR010000007.1, read on the forward strand.
TACATCTCCGAGCTCGTTCGCGCGACGGCCGGGCTCCGCGCGGAGATCGGAACACGTGTCATCTGGAAGATCGAAGCCACGAAGAACCGAGAGCTCGGCGCGATCCCGCAGTTCCCGAACGACGTCCTCACGACGTCCCTGGTGATCAAGCTATGAAGAAGCTGCTCCTCCTCGCGATCCCGCTCGCCGCGCTCACGCTGACCGCGACGCTCGCCCTCACGAAGTCCACGAACGGCGGCGTGAAGGGCACGGTGACCATCACCGTCGGTGGATCGCCCAAAGCGAACAAGTCGGGCGCCGTGGTCTACCTCGAGAAGGTGCCGGGCACGCCGCCCAAGCAGAAGAACGCGACGATCCGCCAGCGCGAGAAGCAGTTCGATCCGCCGCTGACGATCGTGGTCAAGGGAACCACCGTCGACTTCCCGAACGAGGACAAGATCTTTCACAACGTGTTCAGCGTCTCGCGGCCGGCGCGCTTCGACCTCGGCCTGTACAAGAGCGGCACGCAGAAGTCCGTCGAGATGAAGCGCGCGGGCGTCGTCGACGTGTACTGCAACATCCACCCGGAGATGGTCGCGAAGGTCAAGGTGCTCGACAACGCGTACTACACGATCACCGGCGCGGACGGCTCGTTCACGATCGACGGCGTGCCGGCGGGCGAGTACCCGATCGTCGCGTGGCTTCAGACCGGGGACGAGGTGAGGGGCACGGTGAAGATCGAGGCGGGCAAGACGGCCGAGGTGAAGCTCGACGTCGCGGAGGTCGCGAAGAAGACGACGCACACGCGAAAGGACGGCACGCCATACGGTCGTTACAAGTAGCGCTCCTGGCTCTCGCCGCCTGCGGCAAGAGCGAAGCGCCGAAGAAGCACGACGCCGCGCCTCTCGCGGCCAAGGCCGATGCCGTTCGCGAGGTGGCAATCGATGCGGCCGTGCGTCCGAAGAAGGCGTTCGTGCACGGCTCCGCGCGCTGCGGCGAGTGTCACGAGAAGATGTTCGAGGAGTGGAAGCCCTCGTCGCACGCGCAGGCAGCGACCTCGCCGCTCTACCTCGCCGCGCGCAAGAACGCCGGCAACGAAGACTGCGGCGATCGCTGCCACACGCCACTCGCGAAGCCGCTCGGCGAGACCGACCCCGTCGCGGCCGAAGGCATCACGTGCGATGTGTGCCACACGATGCGCGATCCGAAGCCCTCCGCGAAGGGCGGCGACTTCCGCCTCGCGATCGACGACATGGTCAAGTACGGCCCGCGCTGCGACCTCGACGATCACTACTTCCACCGCATGGGCTGCTCGAAGGAGCACACCACCGCCGAGATCTGCGGCGGCTGCCACTGGTGGGAGCGCAAGGGCGTGCCCGTGTTCACCGAGTACAAGGACTTCATCGACGGCGACGACGCGAAGAAGGGCACCGTCTGCCAGGACTGCCACATGCCCGGCGAGAAGGCCGAGCTCGCGAACGGCTCGCCCGTGCGCACCGGCGTGCCGCACCACGGCCTGCTCGGCATCGCGAACGATCTGCGCGCGCGCTCCGTCGCCGTCGAGGTCACCGTGAAGCCCGCGCCCGATCGGCCCGAGTGGAACCAGGTCGCGGGCATCGACGTGCAGATCGCCGTCACGAACACGACCGCGGCGCACTACATCCCGGCGGGCCTCCCGGAGCGCCGTCTCGCCGTGCGCGCCCGTATCGTCGACGACAAGAACACCGACGCGAACCTCGGCTTCACGTGGCACCTCGGTCGCGAGCTCGCCGATGACAACAAGCAATGGGCGCCGTTCTGGCGCGCGACGCAGGTCTTCAGAGATACGCGCATCGCACCGGGCGCGACGTGGAAAGACTCGTGGCAGAGCGCGGCGCCGAACAGCGGCAAGGTGATCGTCGAAGTCGCCTACGTCGGCCTCGCGGAGGAAGCGGCGGCGCTGCTGCACGTCAAAGACGTCGAGCTGCAAGTCCTCGCGACCCTCGAGGTCCCGTTCGGCGCTCCGAGCGGCACCGCCCGCGCGAAGCTGCCCAAGACGGTGACCCACGCGCCGAAGTCGCCCGGCAAGCGCGCACCTGCGAAGAAGAGGGAGAACGCGCCGTGATGTACCGTGCGCTGAAGCTGTGCCCGTCGCTGATCGGGGAGGCGCGCGCGTGAAGCTGCGCACCACGGTCTTCCTCTGGGTCATCGTGCTGGTCCTCGCGGTGCTCGGCGCGGCGATCGGGACGATCGCGGTCGTGTTCGATCGCTCGACGCGATCGCGGCTGGCGGAGGAGGCGGCGCGCAATCGCGAGGTCGTCATGGACCTCCATCAGGAGCGCACGCGGTTGGCGCGGCAGGAGTGCCGCGTGGTGGCGGAGGAGCCGCGCCTCAAGGCGGTGGTCGCGACGGAGGACGTTGCGCGCGAGACGATCCTCGATGCCGTGCGCACGTTGTCGCAGACGGTGGACGCGGGCGTGTTCGTCATCGTCGATGCGCAGGGCGCGCTGATCGCGGACGGCGCCGCCCCGGAGGCGGAAGGGTTCGACCTCATGGACCGCGTGGTGGTGAAGGACGCGCTGACCGCGGAGGCCGGCGAGCAGGTCGGCGTGTGGCTCGCCGACGACAAGGCGTACCTGGTGGCCGGGTGCCGGCTCGAGTTCGGCGCGCGCGTCGTCGGTGCGCTCGTGATCGGGCACGCGATCGATGACGCGTTCGCGCAGACCGCGTCGAAGCACACCGATGGCGCGGTGGTGGTCGCCATCGACCAGAAGCCGATCACGCTGATGCCGCCCGACACGAGCGAGGCCGAGGTCGCGGGCGCGATCGATCGCGTGCGCGCGGGCGAGCGCGAGGTGACGCTCGGCGACGAGGCGTGGTTCGCGCAGCTCGTGCCGATTCCCGGGTATCAGGGCGAGCACGCCGCGGAGTACCTGCTCGTGCGGTCGATCGATCAGGCGCTGGCGCCCGCGCGGCGCGTGATTCGCTTCCTGCTGTTCATCGTCGGTGCGGCGGCGCTGGCGACGTTGATCTTCGCGTTCGGGCTGGCGCGCGGGCTGGCGCGGCCGATCGATGCGCTCGTCGCGCGGACGAAGGCGATCGCCGGTGGCGACCTCGGCGCGAAGCCGGTGGCGGGACCGACCGAGGTCAAGGCGCTGGGCGCCGCGATGGACGCGATGGCGAAGGAGATCGACGAGGGCAGGGCCGCGCTGCTCGACAAGGACCGCCTCGCGCGCGAGATGGAGATCGCGGCGCGGATCCAGACGTCGATCCTGCCGCGCAACCTCGTCGTCGATCGGTTGGACATCGCGGCGAAGATGCTGACCGCGACCGAGGTCGGCGGCGACTACTACGACGTGATCGCCGTGCCCGGCGGCTGCTGGATCGCGGTGGGCGATGCGTCGGGCCACGGGCTGACCGCGGGCCTCGTGATGATGATGGTGCAGAGCGGGCTCGGCACGCTCGTGCGCGCGACGCCGGATGCGAGCCCCAAGGATCTGGTGCGCGCGCTCAACACGGTCATGTACGAGAACATCCACGACCGCCTCGAGACCGAGCGCCACATGACGCTCTCCCTCATGCGCTATCGGACGGACGGCACGTTCGTGGTCGCGGGTGCGCACATGGACGCGGTCGTGTGGCGCGCGAAGACCCAGACGACCGAGCTGTTGCCGACGGTCGGCACGTTCCTCGCCATCACCGAGGACATCGACCACGTCAATCAGGAGACGACGTGGGCGCTGGAGGATGGCGACGTGCTCGTGCTGCTGACCGACGGCGTCACCGAGGCGGAGGGCGCCGACGGGACGGCGTTCGACTACGCGGGCGTCCGGCGCATCGTCGAGGCACGCGCGACCGAGCCCGTCGTCGCGATCCGGGATGGCGTGTTCAGCGCGCTGAGGAAGCATTCCCCCGCGCTGGCGGATGACGCTACAATGCTCGTTCTGCGTTACGGCGCGCCATCGGGGAAGCAAACGACGTAATGGCCGAGATCCACATCAACGTGGGGTTGGTCGCGCTCGCGCGAGGCTTCATCACCCTGGAGACGTTCGCGCGCACGATGGGGACGCTCGCGCAGAACGGGCAGGCGCAGTCGATCCGCGAGCTGTGGATCGGACCGGACCGCCTCGACGAGAGTCAGTTCGCCACCGTGCTCGACGCGATCGGCCCGCAGACCGGACGCGACACGATGCTGTACGCGGTCGAGAGCGGCCAGCACGCGATCCCCAAGCCGCTCAACAGCGATCCGACCGTGCGCATCAAGCCGCCGCCGATGGAGCAGCTCAAGTCCGTGCCCGTCGGCACCGCGACCGCACCGACGGCGGCGTCGTTGAGCCCGCCGATCCCATCGCAGGCGAGCAAGCCCGCGATGGCGCCTCCGCCCGTGCCGACGGAGATGCTCGGATCGCGCTACAAGAAGCTGTTCCCGCTCGGCGCGGGTGGCCTCGGCGAGGTCGTCGCGTGCGAGGACCTGGTGCTCGGGCGCACCGTCGCCGTCAAGGCGGGGCACCTGCAGGGCGGCGTGGACTCGTACTCGTCGAAGGTGATCCTCGCGCGCGAGGCGCGGATCATCTCGCACCTCGAGCACCCGAACATCATACCGATCTACGACGCGGGGACCGATCCGACGCGCGGGCCGTTCTACGTGATGCGCCAGGTGACGGAGACCTCGCTCGAGGCGCTGCTGCGCAGGCGCCGCGCGAACGAGGGAGACGATCGCGAGTACTCGATGAATCGATTGCTCCGATATTTTCTCCAGATCTGCAACGCGGTCGATTACGCGCACCACCGCGGCGTCATTCACTGCGACATCAAGCCCGCGAACATCCTCCTCGGTGACTACGGCGAGGTCTTGCTCGTCGACTGGGGCCTCGCGCAGTCGCGGACGCATCCGCTCGGGGTGCGCGGTGGAACGCTCGGCTACATGGCGCCGGAGCAGATGGATGCGTCGATCGATCGGTACGACGAGCGCACCGACGTGTTCGCGCTCGGCGCGATCCTCTACGAGATCCTGTCCGGCAAGCTCGCGTTCCCCGAGGTGAAGAACTCGGACGTGACGACGGTCGGCAAGGATCCGATGGCGATGTACCAGGTGCCGCCGATCCCGTCGAAGGTCGCGCCGGATCTCGAGGTGTCACCGGAGCTCGAGGACCTGTGCATGCGCGCGATCGCGATCGATCGCGGCGAGCGCCTGACGAGCGCGCGCTTCCTCGCGGACGCGATCGACGAATTCATCGAGGGCAGCAAGGAGAAGGAGCGCAAGCGTCTCGAGGCGAACAAGAGCGCCGACGCCGGCGACGAGCTCGCCGAGCGCTATCACGAGTTCGTCGAGTCGCGCCCCGAGAAGGTCACGGTGTTCCGCGCGCTGCGCGCCGACGTCGTGCCGTGGGCTCCTCCCGAGGACAAGCAGGACCTGTGGGACTCCGAGGACATCATCCGCGTGACGGACGCGCTGCAGGTGCGCACGTTCCAGTCGGCGGTATCCGCGTACGAGCGCGCGATCGAGGCCGTGCCGAACCACGTGCGCGCCCGGCGCGGCCTCGCGCGGCTGTACTACTCCGAGCTCAAGCTCGCGCGGCGCCGCGGTGATGCACTCGCCGAGATCGCGTACGAGCAGCTGCTTCGCGAGGTCGACGACGGCGAGCTCGCGCACGAGCTGTCGCGCGATGGAACGCTGTCGCTTTCGATCGCCGAGGACGCGGCGCGCGTGACGCTCGCGAAGCTCGTCGACCGCGATCGCCGCTCTGTCGAGGGCTCGGTCGAGGTGATCGCGGCGCGGCCCGCGCACACGCGCTCGCTGCCGTCGGGGCGCTACATCGTCGGCGCGACCTTCGGCGGCGACCCCGCGTCGTGTCAGTCCGTGGCGTGGCCGATCAACATCGAGCCGGGCGGCACGACCCGCGTCACGATCGAGCTCGCCGCGCGCGACCTGCGGCCCGACGAGGTGCTCGTCCCAGCCGGCCCGGCGCGCCTCGGCGGTGATCCGCTGAGCACCGAGACCGAAGAGACGATGATCGTCGACGTGCCGGGCTTCGTCATCCAGCGCTACCCGGTGACGCTCGGCCTGTGGTTCGAGTTCCTCGACGAGCTACGCGCAGAGAACCCCGCGCTCGCCGAGCAGCACCTGCCGCGCACGAACATCGGCTTGCCGACCTGGCACTACGCGAAGACGAAGAAGACGTGGGTCGCCGACGTGTCGCTGCCCGCGATCGTGCTGCCCGAGGCGAACGAGCCGGATCCGAACCGGCTGCCGGTGTTCGGCGTCAGCGCGACATCCGCCGAGGCGTTCGCGAAGTGGTTATCGAAGCGCGATGGCCGCGCCTGGCGACTACCGACGGAGATCGAGTGGGAGAAAGCGGGTCGCGGCACCGACGGCCGCGTGTTCCCGTGGGGCGACCACTTCGATGCCACGTTCTGCAAGATGCGCGATAGCCGCGCGGGCCTGCCGCTCGCCGAGCCCATCGGCAGCTTCCTGTGGGACGTCTCGCCGTACGGTGTCTGCGACATGGCCGGCGGGGTCGCCGACTGGTGCACGCCCGATCCGCGGCGAACCGCGCCGCGCGAACCGCGAGAAGTCGTCTCGCGCGGCGGGGCGTGGTGTGATTGGGCCATCGACTGTCGCCTCGCGTCGCGACGTCGCTATCTCGCAACCGAACACTCGGCACGGGTCGGCGTCCGACTCGCTCGCGACCTGTAGGGAGAACCATGGACAACTTGCAATCAGGTGATCTGACGATCGAGGTGACAGAGACACCCGACTCGGTATTCAAGTGCTGGTGGAAGGGCAAGAGCAACGAGCGCAACCCGCCCGAGATCTTGAAGCCGTGGTTCGAGAAGCTCCTCGCCGCCGCCGGTGAGAAGAAGGGCTCGATCGAGATGCACTTCGAGAAGATCGAGCACTTCAACTCCTCGACGATCACCGCGCTGATCCGGCTGATCCAGTTCTGCCGCAAGTCCAACATCAAGCTGGCGATGGTCTACGACCAGACGCTGAAGTGGCAGCGCCTGTCGTTCGACGCGCTGCGCGTGTTCGAGAAGAACGACGAGCTGTTCTCTCTGAGGTTTGCATGAGTCAACAGGACGAGATCGGATTCTCGATCGACATGACGGTGCGCAACGAGTGGCGCAACGTCGACCTCTTGCGTACGAGCGTGCAGAACTGCTTCACCGCGGTGTTCGCGGACGTCGACGGGTGTCACGCGATCGCGATGGTCACGGGCGAGTTGCTCGAGAACGCGCTCAAGTACGGCGACTGGCTCGGCGGCGACAAGGCGATGTTCCGCCTGCGCGTCCACGGCACGAAGAACAACGTCGTGACCGTGAGCGTGCAGAACCCGCTCAAGGACAACAGCGACGCGAACGCCCAGGCGCTGCTCTCCGCGATCGAATGGATCAACAGCTTCCCGAAGCCGGAGGCGGCCTATCGCGCGCGCATGATGCAGATCGCGCAGAACGAAGAGGACACCGCGCCGTCGAGGCTCGGGCTCGTGCGCATCGCGTTCGAGGGCAACTGCCGGCTCGCCGCGCGCGTCGACAACGGCACCGTGACCGTCACGGCCGCGCTGGATCTCACGGCGCCGGCGGCGTGAACAGCTCGATCAGGCCGTTCGCGACGTCTCCCGGATACTCGCCGCCGGCGATCAGGATCTGATCGTTCGGCATCGGCAGCGCGACCGCGCCGAGGCGCGGATCGAGCGGCACGGTGGTGATCAGCGCCAGCGTCGCGCGGTCGAGGATGTCCGCGGTGCCGATGACCGCGCCGTTCTCGTCGACGCCGTTCGCGACGAGGATGTGCCGCGCGGTGGCCGCGACCGTCGGCGATCGCCGCGCGACGGACAGCACGTCGGCGCGCGCCACGGCCGACTGCGATGCGAGCGAGACGACGATCGCCTCGCGCGAGGAGCCGCCGACGACGATGACGGTGCCTTGCTCGTTCCCCGCCACGATCGCGCGCCCGGTGTCGACCGACGGAAGCGTGACCTCGCCGATCGTCGCGTTCGCGTCGTAGAAGCCGACGGTGCCCTCGCGCACGAACACGGCCACGGGCTCGCCGGCCGCCGTGAGCGCGGCGGTCGCGGTGGGGGGCACGTCGGCGAGCGAGGTGATCGGCGTCATCGTCGAGGCCGCGAGCAGCGCGGGCTGCGCGCCGGTCACGAAGAACGTGTCGGGGCCGAGCTGGATCGCGCGCTCGCCGCTCGACTCGAGCCCCGGGTACGCCTCGACATTGGAGTAGCTGCCGCGCGGCGCGATGTTGCTCTGAAACCGAAACAGCGTGGACGTCGCCGCCCCGTTCTCGTCGAGCCCGCCGGCGACGTAGATGGTCGCGAAGTCGTTCGCGGCGAGCGTGGGAGCGACGCGCGCCACGGGCATCTCCTCGCCCTCGCTGACCGTGTGGTCGTAGATGTTGTAGATGACCATCGACGTGCTCGCGACACCGTCGGCATCGACGCCGCCGGCGAGCGCAGCGCCGTAGAGGATCTCGCTGCCACCGACGAGCGACCGCGGGGGCAACAGGTCCACCGGCGCCTGCAGGATCGAGTAGGGCGGGGCGACGTAGATGATGACCCTCCCATCGCTGCCGCCGAGGGGAAACGGCGGCGACTGACCGACGGCGACGGTCGCGTCGTTGGCGTCGAAGCCCTGGATGTAGATCGAGCCGTCGGTCTCGACCGCTTCGATCTCGAACGCGATGTCGAGTCCATCGTCCGTGCGCTCCGCCTCGAACACCGCCGGCGGGTTCGTCAGCGTCAGCTCCACGCGCTCGATGCTCGACAGCAGCGTCGACCCGGGCGCCGTCGCGAGCTGTAGCGTCAGCGTGCCCGTCGATGCGTTGCACGCCGCCAGCGCCACGGTTGCGAGCGCGAGCCTCACGCGAGCAGCGCCTCGACCGCCGCGCGCGTCGTGCCCGCGATCCGCACGCGCTTGCGTCGCGAGGACGCGCCCGCGATCACGCTGACCGCGCTCTTGGGAACGCCGAGCTGCTTCGCGAACAGCTCGATCACCGCGGCGTTCGCCTCGCCGTCGACGGGCGGCGCCGTGACGCTGACCTTGATGCGCCCGTCGTGCACGGGGCCGATCTTCGCACGCGACGCGCGCGGTTGGACGAGCACGTCGACCGTGACGCCGCCCGCGTCGTCGTGGGCGATCATTTGCTGCCGCGGCCGAGCTCTCTCGCGCGCTTGGTCGCGGTCTCGACCGCGTTGATCAGCGTCGTGCGCAGGCCGCCCTGCTCGAGCGTGTGCAGGCCGGCGATCGCGGTGCCGCCCGGCGAGGTCACCATGTCCTTGAGCCGCCCCGGATGCTCGTCGGTCTCGAGCAACATCTTCGCCGACCCCATCACCGTCTGCGCCGCCAGCCGCTGCGCGTTGCGACGCGACAGGCCGACCTTCACGCCCGCATCCGCGAGCGCCTCGAGGATCAAGAAGATGTACGCGGGACCCGATCCCGACAGCCCGGTCACCGCGTCGAGGTGGCTCTCCTCCAGCACGACCGCGATGCCCACGGCCTCGAACAGCGCCTTCGCCGTCGCGAGGTCCGCCTCGCTCGCGTGCCGCCCGGCCGACACCGCCGTCGCGCCCGCGCCGACGAGCGCCGGCGTGTTCGGCATCGCGCGCACGACCCGCACGCCCTCCGGCATCGCCGTCTCGATCGACTCGGTGTCGACTCCGGCGGCGATCGACACGACCAGCGTGCCGGCCCGGATCTGATCGGCGACCTCGCGCAGCACCTTGTCCATGATCTGCGGCTTGACCGACAGCACGAGCAACCCCGTGTGGCGCGCGACCTCGCGGTTGTCCGTGGTCACGTGGATGCCGTACGCGGTCTCGAGCTCGTCGAGCCGCTCGCGCCGCGGCGCCGACGCATACACCTGCTTCGCGGCGACGTGGTTGCCCTTCACGAGTCCGCGGATCAGCGCCTCGGCCATGTTGCCGGCGCCGATGAACCCGATCGTATGAGCGGCGAGGATCGACATCGCCTCACCCTATCAGAGCTTCTTGGTGGGCGCGGCCACGGGGTCCGGGGGATACGTCGTGATGACGAGCTGCGCGCCGAGCCGGCCGATCGCCTGCAGCATCGTCGGGCTCACCTCGACATGGCTCGACGGCACCTCGGCGCGGACTCCGAGATCGAACACGCGCTCGTCGAGGGAGCGCCACTGCGCGAGCGCGACGGCACCGAGCCCGTCGAGCACGCGGACGAACTCGCCGAGGACCTCGTCGGGATTGTTGATCGAAGCGAGGTTCGTCTCGTACGACGCGTGGTGCGTGCCGCCCTCGTCGACCTCTTCGTACAGCGTGAACAACGACTGTTCGAGCTCGCGATGGAGCGTGTCGAACGGCTGTTCGCCGGTGAGATCGAGGTCGATGTTGAGCAGGGCGGTCATGAGGAACGCTGGGTGGACATCATACCGTCAGCGCCCGGTCGTGAAGGTCAGCGTCGTGCCCACGAACGCGTTCCCCTGCAGGTCCTCGATGTCGCTCGTGATGATCAGCGAATAGGTCGTCTGGGGCAGAAATGGATCGTGTTCGAGCCGAAACTGCCTCGGGAACTCCGGAAACAACACCAGCGTGGAGGGGACCGGCGTGCCCGCCTGCTCCAGCCGCACGCTCGAGGAGGTGACGCCGGTGATCTCCTCGTCGAACATGACGGTCAGGGCGTCGACCAGGTCCACGCCCTCGGTTCCGAACGACATCGCCACGATCTGCGGACCCGTCGTGTCCGGGATGGTCGTGAACGTCCAGCGTGTCTCTTCGAGGGGATTGCCGGCGAGGTCGCGGATCGCGGTACCGAGCACGACCTCGTAGGTCTTGCCGACGCGTAGCGGGCGATCCGGCGTGAACCGGAACGCGCGGCCGATCGAAGCGACCGTGACGACGCCCATGACGAAGCCCGTGTCGGTCGAGAGCCCGAACGTCGACGCGTCGACGCCGGTGACTCCCTCGTCGAACGTCACGAGGACGACCGTATCGAGGTCGACGTTCGTCTCGCCGGGCGTCGGGGAGCGCGACAGGATCTTCGGCGGGATCATCTCCTGGAGCGACGCATCGACGATCGCGGGACACGAGAACGGACGGTCGGTGTCGAGCCGGCAGCGATCCTCGACGCACGTGTATCCGCTCGGGCACTCGCCCGCGGAGCTGCACTGGAAGCCGCACTCCGGCCGCGGAACGTCGTAGCAGCTCGCGAGCGCGAGGCAGGCGATCAGGCGTAGCGAAGCCATGCTGCGATGTCACCGAGCGCCGCGACCTCGTCGATCGCGCCGGCGTCGATCGCGGCCTTCGGCATTCCGTAGATGACGGAGGTTTGCTGGTCCTGCGCGAGCGTCTTGCCCTCGGCGCGCTTGATGGCGAGCGCCCCGGCGGCGCCGTCCTTGCCCATGCCGGTCATCACGACCGCGAGCGTACGCCTTCCGAAGACGCGCGCGGCGGATTGCATCGTCACGTCGGCGGCCGGGCGGCACCCGTTCACCATGGGACCGTCGGTGAGCACGACGTTGCCGCGATCGTCGAACTCGAGGTGCTTGTCGCCGGGCGCGATGAGGACCGAGCCCGGCATGGGCCGGTCGCCGGCCTGCGCTTCGTGCACGCTGACCTTGCTCGCGGCGTCGAGGCGCTCGGCGAGCGCGGCCGTGAAGCCGGCGGGCATGTGCTGCACGACGACGATCGCGAGCTTGAGGTTCTCGGGGAGCGCGGGGATGACCTCGGACAGCGCGGCCGGGCCGCCCGTCGAGATGCCGATGACGCACACGCGCGTCGACGTGCCCGTCAGCGACTGCCCCGTGCGCAGCGAGGTGCCGTAGGCGGGCGTGCCCGACTGCGCCGGGATGACGCCCGACGGGCGCGACGGGAGAGGCGCGACGGCGACGCGCGGGCGTGATTGCGAGGCGGCGGTCAGCTTGGTGATCAGCTCGTTCGCGATCTTGGAGAGATCGACGGAGACCTCGCCGGCGGGCTTGGTGACGAAGTCGACGGCGCCGGCGGCGAGTGCGTCGAACGTCTCTTTCGCGCCTTGCTTGGTGTGCGCGCTGAACATCACGACGGGCGTCGGGTGCGTGCGCATCACCTCGCGGACGGTCTCGGCGCCGTTCATGCCGGGCATGTTGAAGTCCATCGTGACGACGTCGGGCTTGAGCTTCGCGATCTGCGCGAGCGCGTCCTTGCCGTCCTTGGCCTGGCCGACGATCTCGAACGCGGGTGTGCCGAGCGTCTTCGCGATCGCGGCGCGCATGAACAGCGAGTCGTCGACGATCAGCACGCGGATGCGCCTCACGAGGGCTCTCCTTCGTCGGGCAGCGACTCGACGACATAGCCGGTGACCGGCTTCGCGACGCCCTTGAGCTCGAGGCCCTCGATGGCACGGACCCTCGCAGCATCGCCCAGGAGCGCGCGCGTCGACGCGGAGACGAGGACGCCGCCGTGCGGGCACTTCTGCTCGTAGCGGTTTGCCTGGTTCACGGTGTCGCCGATCACCGTGTAGTCGCGGCGGAACACGCGCGAGCCGAGGTCGCCGCGGACGAGTGGACCGGTGTTGATGCCGATGCGCATCGCGAGCTTGGTGCCGCGGCCTTCGTTGAATGCGGGCATCGCCGCCTGCATCTGTAGCGCGGCGCGGGTGGCGCGGACCGCCGGGGGAGGCTGTCCACGCACTTCTTCATAGATGGCCATGATCGCGTCGCCGATGAACTTGTCGATGTCGCCGCCGTTCGCCTTCACGATCGGGCACATCACGTCGAAGTAGTCGTTGAGGAGCGTGATGACCTCGGAGGCCGTCATCGTGGCGGACATCGGCGTGAAGCCGACGAGGTCGCTGAACATCACGCTACACACGCGCTCGTCGGCGCGGAACGCGAGCGTCTCGCCGCGCAACGCGCGCTCCTCGGCGGCGTGACGCGCACCCTCGGAGATGAACAGGGCAGAGGCCTCCTTGTAGGCGATCAGGCGGCGCTCCGCGAGCGTGCGCTCGACGAGCGCGATGCACTTGTCCTGCGAGAACGGCTTCACGAGGTAGGCGGACGCGCCGGCCGCGCGCATTTGCGCCATGTCGCGCTTCGAGTCGCGCGCGGTCAGCATGATGACCGGAATCTGGCGCAGCTCGGGATCGCGGCGCAGCGCGTGGACGAGCTCGAAGCCGGTCATCACGGGCATCTCGTAGTCGCTGACGACGAGCGCCGGCTGGATCGTGCGCGCCTTGTCGAGCGCGACCTTGCCGTTCTCGGCGGTGGTGACCACGAAGCCCTGGCGCGCGAGGCAGTCGGCGACGTAGTGGCGCTGCGCGGGCGAATCGTCGACGACGAGCACCTTCTCGCGCGAGGCGGGGAGCGAGCCGAGCACGAGCGCGCGTACGCGCGTGGAGAGCTCCTCGGGGATCACGGGCTTGACGAGGTAGTCGTCGGCGCCGGCATCGAAGCCGCGCTCGAGGTCGGCCGCTTCGCCGAGCGAGCTGCACATCAGGACGGGGAGGTGGGCCGTGGCGGGGTCCGCCTTGAGCGCCTCGCACACGCCGTAGCCGTCGAGCTTGGGCATCTCGACGTCGGTGATGACGAGGTCGGGTTGATACTGCCGCACGAGCGCGAGCGCTTCCTCGCCGTCGTAGGCCGAGTGCACCTCGTAGCCCTCGTCCTCGAGGATCGGGACGGTGTGACGATGGATCATCGGCGAGTCGTCCGCGACGATGATCAGCCGCTTCGACCGCGTGGTGGCGCCGAACACCTCGAGCACCTCGGCGTCGGAGAACGGCACCATCAGGAAGCCGTCCGCGTCGACGTCGCGCGCGATGTTGCGATCCGATGGCGAGAGCCCGACGAGGACCGTGGCGGCCGGTGTCTTCGCACCGCGCAGCATCGCGACGGTGTCCGCGAGCGCCCGATCTGGAAGCCGGCGTGGCAAGAGCGCGGCGCCCGGGGCGAGCTCGTCGAGGCGCGCTTCGAGCTCCGCGACGCTCGACACGTGCGTGACGACGTGACCGAGCGGCTCGAGAGGTCGCTTCGCGAGCTGCGCGAGCACGGGCTCGTCGCTGACGATCACGATGTTCACGACGGCGTCTCCGTCTCCGTCGGATCCGCGCCCTGCGCGTGACCGAGCAGCTTGCGTACCGCCTTGAGCAGCTGCGTGCGATCGTGCGGCTTGGTGATGTACTCGTCGACGCCGGCGTCGAAGCCGCGCACGCGATCGATGCGCTCGCCCATGCTCGTGACCATCACGATCGGCGTCTCCGCATACTCGGGCATCGCGCGCAGGGCACGCGTCAGCTCGTAGCCGTCCATCCGCGGCATCACGACGTCGGTCGACACGAGGTCGTAGCGGCGCTGCTTCGCGAGCTCGAGGCCGTGCTGGCCGTCGATCGCCGTCGTGACGACGTAGCCCGCGTCGACGAGCAAGCGGCGCAGCGACTCGCGCACGATGTCTCCATCCTCGACGAGCAAGATGTGCGCGCCGGTCGCGCCCGCGCTGCGCTTCGCGACGCGCCGCACTCCACTCGGCTGCGCGAGCGCCCGCGCGATGATCGCGGGCACGTCCAGGATCAGCGCGACGCGATCCGCGAGGAGCGTGGCGCCGGCGACGCACTCGACGTTGGCGAGGAGGCGGCCCAGCGACTTGATCACGATCTCGCGCTTGCCGAGCAGCTGATCGCAGACGAGCGCGTACGACGCGCCGCCGCTCTCGACGAGCACGAGCTGCAGATCGGTCGCGTCGCTGCCGTCGTCGAGCTCGAGCACCTGCTCGAGGCGAATGACGGGCACGTGCTTCTCGCGCACGACGCACACCTCGCGATCGCCGATCAGCTCGATGTCCTTCGGCTTGATGGCGATCACGCGCTTGACGACATCGAGCGGGATCGCGAACGTCTCGCCGCCGGCGCGTGCGACGACAACCTGGATGATCGCGAGCGTGAGTGGAAGTTTCAACACGAAGGCGCTCCCTTGGCCCGGTGTGGACTCGACGTCGATGGTCCCCTTGAGCTTCTGCACGATCGTCGTGCGCACGACGTCCATGCCGACGCCGCGGCCCGAGACCTCGCTGACCTGCGCCGCCGTCGAGAACCCCGCGCGGAAGATCAGCATGCGTGCGTCGGCGTCGTCGAGGTTGTCGGCCTCGTCCGGCGTGATCACGCCCTTCTCGACGGCCTTCGCGCGCAGCTTCGCCGGGTCGAGGCCCTTGCCGTCATCCGACACGCGGATCTCGACCTGATTCCCGCGATGCGCCGCCGCCAGCCGCACCACGCCCTCCGCCGGCTTGCCGCTCGCGACGCGCACGTTCGGCGGCTCGAGCCCGTGATCGACCGCGTTGCGAACGAGGTGCATCAGCGGCTCGTCGACCGCTTCGACCAGCAGCTTGTCGAGCTCGGTGTCATCGCCGACGAGCTCGAGCCGCGCGCGCTTGCCGAGGCTCGCGCTCAGATCGCGCACCGTACGCACGTGCTTCCGGAACACGCCCGCGACCGGGACCATGCGCAGCCGCATGACCTCCTCGCGCAGCTCGTCGGAGATGGCGTCCAGCCGATCCGTGCCGCGGTCGAGCTCCATCGTCAGGTCGCCGAGCACGCGCTCGACGCGCGACAGCTCCTCGGTCAGCGTCGCCAGCCCCTTCTGCAGCGCGGGGCCCGTCGAGCCGCGCGCCGTCGCGACGCGCTTCACCACGCCGCGATCCGCCGCGAGCTCGCTCGAGATCGCGAACAGCGAGTCGACCGCGTGCCTCAGCTCGTCGCGCCCGAGCACCAGCTCGCCGACGAGGTTCAGCAGGCGATCGAGCTTGTCGAAGTCGACGCGGATCGTCGCGCGCGCGGCGTCATGCGCCGCTTGCACCGCGGGGCTCGCGGCCTGCGCGCTCGTCGCCCTCGGCGCCGCGATCACCGGCGCGCCCGGATTGCGCAGCCTCGCCACCACGGGCGTCGGGTCGACGCTGATCGGTACGCGCGCGCGCGCCTGGCCGAGCATGTCGCGCAGCGCGTCGAGCGCGGAGAGCAGCGCGTCGACCACCGGCCCATCCGCCGCGCGCCCGGAATCGCGGATCTGGCCGACCAGATCCTCGGCCGCGTGCGCGAGCTGATTGACCGGCGACAACCCGACCATGGCCGAGCTGCCCTTCACCGTGTGCATGTCGCGAAACACGTCGCGCAACAGGTCGGCATCGTCGGGCCGGCGCTCGATCTCGACGAGCTTCTCCGCCAGCGCCTCCACGCGCTCGCCCGCCTCGTCGAAGAACAGCTCGATCATGTCTTCGTCCACCGCCGGCGTCCACACGAACGCCGCCGCCCCGCCCCCCGCCGGCGCGCTCTCGACCGCCGCGGGCGGTGGCACGAAGCGCTTCGGCGCGCTCGCCGCCGCGGGAGCCAATCCGCGCAGCGCTTCGACGCGCTCCGCGAGCGGCAGGTTCTCGACGCGCGCGCCGCTCTTGTCGGCGTTCGCGAGCTGCTGGAACGCATCGCGCAGCGTGAGCACCGCGTCGCGCAGGGCGATCCACGCGCCATCGTCGAGCGCGCCCTCGGCCGCCTTGTCGAGGTGGACTTCCGTCGCGAGCGCGAGCTTGCCGACATCCTCGGCGCCGATGAGCAGGCTCGAGAGCCCGATGCGAAATGCGAGGTGCCCCAAGCCCGCGTCCTCGGCGCCAAACGATCGCGAGCTGCGATCGACGGCCGCGGCGAGGACGTTGCTGTCGTGCACGCCGGCCGCGACGAAGCGGTCCCACAGGATGGCGTGCTCGCTCACCGCGCGTCTCCTGGACACGTGTCCCCGCACAGGCGCGGTGCGAGATCGAGCGCGCGCATCACGTGTCCTCCGAGAGGCCATGGCGCGAGAGCCATCGCTTGGTGCCAGGCTTTGTCGCGACGAGGTCGACCGCTACATCCTCGGCGCTGGCGGCGGCGCGCGCTCGCTTGAGCACCGGAGCGAGGTCATCCGAGAGCATCTGAGCCGAATCGAGATCGATCACGAGTCGCTCGATGTCGGGCAGCGAGAGGCGCTGACTGATCAACGCGAACAGCTCCTGCGGATTTGGTTGGCCCGAGAGCGCGAGCCGGATGATCGACGAGGCGACCGGCGTCTGGCGCGAGAGCGGCAGGTTTGGCGACGACTTGCCCGCCGGCTGGACCGGGATCGGGATCGACGGCGACGACTTGCCGGCGGACATCTTGGGAAGCGACGGTGACGACTTGCCCGACGAGGTCGGTGGTAGCGCGATGTTCGGCGAGGACTTGCCCGACGAGCGTGGAGGAGGGAGCGTCGGCCGCGAGGGCGGCGGCGGCACGCCGACCTGCGTTTGCTCGCGATCGTCGTCGAGCTGGATCGGCAGGGAGGCCGTGCGTGGAGGGAGCTGCGTCCCGTACGGCGGCGTGCGGTAGGCGTCGTGGCCGGGCGAGGTGGGCTCCTTCTTCGCGTAGAAGACCGTGTCGCCGTGGCGGTGCGTCTCGAGCTGCGTGATGTCGCGCAGCGTCTCGGAGTAGCCGACGAACAAGAAGCCGCCGGGAACGAGCGAGGAGATCAGGCGATCGATCACGCGGCGGCGCGCGTCGGCGGAGAAGTAGATGAGGACGTTGCGGCACCACACGACGTCGCAGTTGCGCGGTGGGAGCGCGTCGACGAGGTTCGCGCGCTCGAACGTGACGAGCTGCGCGATGTCCGGGTGCACGTGGAGCGTGTCCCCGTCGACGATGAAGCCATCGCGCCATTCGTCGGGGACGTCGGGGAGCTCGCCGGCGGGGTAGGTGGCGTTGCGAGCGCGCTCGAGCGCCTCGGCGGAGACGTCGGTCGCGAGGACGGTGAGCTGGACGCCCGGCATCGCGCGCGAGAGGACGGCGGCGAGCGTGTACGGCTCTTCGCCGGTGGCGCAGCCGGCGGACCAGACGCGGATCGCGCGCTTGTTCTTCGCGCGGAGCGCGGGCACGACGACGTCGACGAGCGCCGCGATCTGCGGCTTGTGGCGGAACAGCGAGGACTCGCCGACGCGCACGGCCTCGACGAGCGCCGCGAGCTCGCCGGCGCCGCGCGCGGTCGCGATCAGCTCGACGTAGCTCGCGGGATCGATCTCGAGCGCCGCGAGCCGCGCGGCGGTGCGCGCCTCGACGACCCACGCGGGTAGCTCGAGTCCTGCGTGCTCTGCGAGCCGTCGCGCGACACCCGCGACGATGTCCGGCGCGAGCGACACGTGTTAGCCGCTCGCCTCGGGCGATTCGTCGTCGGTGTCGTCGGGTGGGGCGGGGCGCCTCGCGGGTGGCTTGGTCTTCTTCTGTGCGGGAGGGAGCTGGCGCTGTGCGTTGCCGTTCGACTTCTTCGCGGGGCGGCGCTTCGCTTCGACGCGGTTGCCGTCGAGGTTGAAGCCGCCGATCGATTCTTCGAGCTCGAACGCGAGCTCGTGGAGGCGCTCGGCCTGGACGACGGACTCCTCGGAGCCCGAGAGGACGTCGGTCGCGATGTGGCGGACCGCGTCCATGTTGCGCGCGATCTCGTCGGAGACCATCGCTTGTTCGGTGACGGCGTTCGCCGTCTCCTTGACGACGGAGATCAGCTGGCCGAGGCCGGTGAGCGTCGAGGTGACGAGCGCGCTGCCGTTGCCGACCTCGCGCGTGCCGTGCTCCATCGACGTGATCGCGGCCTGGGTCTGCTCCTTGACCGTCTGGATCAGCGCCTCGATGTCCTTCGCGGACTGGCCGACACGGCGCGCGAGCGAGCTCACTTCGTCGGCGACGACCGCGAAGCCGCGGCCCTGCTCGCCGGCGTGCGCGGCTTCGATCGACGCGTTGAGCGCGAGCATCGAGGTCTGCTCGCTGATCTGGCGAATCACCTCGACGATGTTGCCGATGCGCTTGCTGCTCTCGGCGAGGTCCTTCATCTTGATCGCCGCGTCCTCGACGGAGGCGCGGATCTGGTCCATGCGCGAGACGGCGTCGTTGACCGCCGTGCTCGACTGCTCGGCGACCTCGGTGGCCTGGGCCGCGTTGCCCGCGACTTGCTGGATCGACGCGGACAGCTCGGTCACGGCCGTCGTCGAGGATTCGATCTTCAGCGTCTGATCCTTGAGCCCGCCGAGCATCTCGCGCGAGGCGGCGCTGATCTCCGCGCTGGAGGCGCCGACCTGGAACGCGGCGGACTGCACGCCGACCGCGAGCGAATGCACGCGCGCGAACACCTGGTTGATGTTCTCGGCGAGGTCAGCCGTCTCGTCGCGCGAGTTGACGACGATGCGCTGCGTGAGGTCGGTGTCGCCGGCGAGCAGGTCGCGCGACTGGCGCACCATCTGCTTGATCGGTCGCGTGACCCAGAACGCGAGGCCCGTGGCGATCAGGATCGAGAGGCCGATACCGACGAGGATCTCGACGATCGGCAGCTTCTTCGCGGGATCGACGACGCTCTTGCGGCTGCGCATGATGAAGAGCTTGCCGAGCGTCGCGGAGTCGGCGTTGCGATAGCCGTCGAGATCCTCGCCGTACTGGTCGAAGTCCTGTTCCTTCAATCGAACGACCATCGACGTGTCGCGGCCCACGGTGACCGTCACGAGCTTGTCCGGCTGCATCGCTCGGCCGATGTCGGTCGGATTGCCGGGGACCGCCGTCGCGTACACCGTCGAGCCGTCGAGCAGCGTCGGGCGGAACCGGCCGTCGGGGTTCTCGTCGGTCTGCTCGGCGTACTCGTTGAACATGCGCTGCAGCTTGACGCCGACGATCATTCCGCCGACGACCTGCTCCGCGCCCGGCGCGCGGATCGGCAGCGCGGTCACCTGGTACACGGTGCCTTCGACCAGCGAGATGCGATGCATGAACGTCGAGCCGTTGCGCGCCTTCTCGATGCCGGCGATCGACGACGTCTGTGTCGGATCGAGCGCCGTGTTCGGCGACGTGTAGAGCAGCTTGCCGTTCGTGTTGAAGATCGCGAACAGGTCGGGCTGGATCGAGTTCTTCGATGACAGTCGCTCGAAGATCGCCTTGCCGAGCACCGCGATCGCCGGCGCTTCGGCGGGCTCGGTTGCCGTGGGTGCGGGCGTGGTGGGCGCGGGTGCCGTGCCCGGCGGAGGTGGCGTCGGCGATGCGGCGCCCTTTCCGGCGTTCGCGACGGCGGCGCGCAGCTCGGGATCGCCGACGATGAGCTCGACGATGCCCGTCATCGCCTTGCCGACCTTCTCTTGATAGAACTCGTAGCGGCGCAGGTGCTTGACCAGCCAGTTGCCGCGCGAGCGCAGCACGGCTTGGTCCTTCACGACCATCGTGCCGCCGAAGATCAGCATTCCCGCGAGCACGAGGCACGCGAGGAGGAACTTCAGGAACATCGGAAAGCGCAGCTTCCGGGTCATGGCGAACGTCCTTCTGTCTTGTCGGCGAGCACGCGCAGCGGCTCGGCGGTGAGTACGGCGTGCGCATCGAGCACGCGCACGGTCCCCGTCGGTGTCGAGGCCACGCCCAGCAGCAGCGAGGCAAGGTTCGTCGAGAGGTTCGCGGGCGGCGGATCGAGCGCGTCGATCGTGCGCAGGTCCTTGAGGCTGTCGACGATCACGCCCGCGGTGCCGGCCGCGTGCTCGATGACGACGATCTTCGAGTCCGTGCCGACCTCGGTGCGAGGCATACCGAACAGCACTCCGAGATCGATGGCGGGCACGATCTCGCCGCGCAGGCTGAACACGCCCGCGAGACACGACGGCGTCAGGAACACGCGCGTCACCGGTTGGACCGGCACGGTCTCGCGCACGTCGTCGATCGGGATCGCGAGCTCTTGCCCACGAAGCTCGAAGCACACCAAGCGCAGAGGTCCAGCTCCCACCGCGCTAGAGGTTACCCGATGTTGAAGTCTTCCTTCTCGTGCTGGGCACCGCTACCGTCTGCGAATCGGCGCAGCTGATAGCGCTCGAAGATCTCGTGCGGCGTCCCGCCGGCGAGCCACTCCGCGTACAGCTTGCCGACGATCGGCGCCATCATGAAGCCGTGGCCGACGAAGCCACACGCCAAGAAGAAGTCCGGGTGGTCGGGCGCAGGGCCGACGATCGGGTTTCCGTCGGGCGACTGGTCGTACGGACCGGCCCACTGCCGGAGGATCTTGATGTCACCGAGGATCGGCATCAGGCGCGCGAGGCGCCGCGAGTACGTCGCGAGGAACTCGAGCGTGGAGCCCATCGCATACGTCGAGCCGTGCCCGGGCAGCGACACGCCGCCCACGATCTCGCCGCGCATCGACTGCGAACAATAGAGGCCGCTCGTCAGCTCGCTCACCATCGGGCGCAGGAACGGCTTGAGCGGCTCGCTCGAGCAAATCTCGTGGCGGATGGGCCACGTCGGCACGGTCACGCCGATCATCTCCGCGAGCTTCGGGGACCAGGCGCCGCACGCGTTGAGCACGCGCCGCGCGTGGATCGCCCCGCGCGGCGTGTGCACCGTGTAGCCGCCGCCCGCGCGCGCCTCGAGGCCACCGACGGGCGTCTGCGTGAAAATGCGAACGCCGTACGCGGCCGCCTGCCGGGCGTAGCCCCACAGGAAGGGCCACGGGAACAGGATGCCGTCGGAGGAGTTGTACGACGCGCCGACGATGCCATCGAGGTTCAGCTCGGGGACGATGTCGAGCGCCTGCTTCGGCTCGAGCATCTTCGTCGGGACGCCGAAGCGATTCTGCAGCGAGATGTTCTTCTCGAGTCGCGCGACCTCCTTCGCGGTGCGCGCGAGGAACAGATAGCCGCCCTGGCGGAACCAGACGTTGACGCCGAGATCGACGGCGAAGCGCCGGCACAGCTCGACGCTGTCCTGCATGAGCCGGATGTTGATCTCGGTCGACCACTGCTGGCGCACACCACCGCCGTTGCGGCCCGACGCGCCCTCCGCGAGGTAGCCGCGCTCGATGACGACGACATCGGTGATGTCGTTCTTCGCGAGGTGATACGCGATCGAGAGGCCCATCACGCCGCCGCCGACGATCACGATCTCTGCCTTCTCGGGCACGGGACCCGTCGTGCCTTCGAGCGTGGCCGGCAGGCGAATCTCGCCGGAGACGTCAGCGCGCGTCTCGTCCTCTTCGTCGTCGGCGACGGCCTGCATCAGTGCTCCTCGCCGGTGTCGTCGCCGCCCTCGTCGGCGAACCTGTGCGCCGCGGGATCGTTCGCGAGCAAGCGGATCGGCGTCGGCGCGAGCGGCGGTCGCGAGGTGAACGGTGGGATCGCGGCGGGCGGCTGGCCCGTGATCCGCGCGAGCTGCAGCGCGACGACGGCGAGGCACTCCTTGCCCTGACACGGGCCCGTACCGAACCCGGTGTAGCGCTTGACCTCCTCGATGTCGCGATAGCCGCGCGAGACCGAGTGCTCGAGATCCGCGAGGGTCATGTCCTCGCAGCGGCAGAGCACGACCTTGCCCGCCATTACGCGAGCGCCTCCACGACGCGCTCGCCGATCCGCGCGCCGTGCTCCGCCGCGGCCTGCGGGCCGACGTAGCCGGTGACATCGCCGCACGCCCACACGTTCGCGGTCGTGGTCCTGCCGTTCTCGTCGATGACGACGCGGAAGCCCCCGGCCGCGGAGTCGAGCACCACGCTGCACTTCTGCTGGCGCGCGCCCTCCGATGCGGGCGCGGGCAGCGCCGCCACCGCGACGATGTCGCACTCGATACGGCCGCGCTTGGTGTCGACGGTCGTCGCCCAGCCACGACCGCGCGTCCCCGCGACCTCGGCGAGCGGAACGCGCGCGACCTCGGCGCCGGCTTGCTGCAGCGCGCTCGCGAGCGCGGCGACATCGGCCGCGACCTCCGGCGCCTCGATGATGCAGATCTTGTCGCCGGCGAGGATGCCGTGATCGACGAGCAGCCGGCCGACCGCGCGCGCCGCGATCACGCCGGGGCGATCGTTATCGGGAAACGGCAGGTTCACGACGTAGCCGCCGGTCGCCCACACCCAGTGCTTCGCGTAGACGCGATACAGCCGATCGGGCGCGCTGACCGCCAGCACGCCGCCATCGTCCTCGGGGAAGTAGCCGATCGCCGTCGAGCGCGCGAGCACGCGCACGCCGCTCTCGACGGCAGCGGCCCAGCGCGCCTCCGCTTCGCGCCGTCCCGCGCGCGGATCCGCGCGCAAGCTCCCGCCCGGGCGCAGCTGATCGTCGACGAGCACGGTCGACTTTCCGGCGCGCGCGCTCGTCGTCGACGCGGCGAGCCCCGCGGGGCCTCCGCCGATCACGCAGACGTCCACATCGAAGCGATGCACGTCGGGCAGCTCGCCGGCCGCGCGATCCGGAAGCTTGCCGAGCCCGCTGAGCTGGCGCACGACCTTGTTGGCGAGCTTGTTCAGCACCGACGAGCCGGTCATCAGCGTGTGGTGGTCCATGCCGCGCGAGAACAGGAAGTCCACCGCGCCGAGCAGATCGATCTCCGCCGACGGAAACGCGTTCTGTCCGCTGACCTCCGTGCCCGCTTCACACGGCGCGAGGCACGCGCGCAGGTTCGGCACGCCGCCGAGCCGCACGAGACACCCCGAGCAATGGCCCTCGAGACAGAAGAACGTGCGCGGGCGGTGATACTTCAGCGATCGCGAGAGCACGCGCGTGCCGCTCGCGAGCGCCGCGGCGGCGATGCTCTCGCCGGTGAACGCGCGCACGGTCGTGTCTGCGATCCGCACTTCGACCGCATCCCCCCGAACCGCGTCGTGTCCAGGCAGCCGCCGCGCCACGCTTCTCGTGTATCACGCCCGCATCGATCGCGTCCGCGTACGCATGTTCGTACTCGGGCTCACTCGTGCATCGCCGCTCACCCGCGGAGCGAAGCGTGTTCCCGAAGACGAAACCCGCTGCGGGCGGCCTGCCACGATCGCGACGGGCTGGATATGCTCGCCGATCATCGAGGGGCCGATCGGTCGTGCAAAATCACCGCACTGCGTTGCGTCGGCGAGCACACCCGCGTTACCGTTTTGGCTCGAAAGGACAGGGGATCCCGAATGGCGACACCAACTAGGCCGTGCCCGTATTGCGGAGCGGCCGTCCTGATGAACGCGCCTGCGTGTGGCACGTGCGGTCGGCCCATGCCCGCGGCGCCGGCAGGCGCACCGCCGGGAGGCGCGCCCGCGAAGACGATGTTCGGATATGCGGCGCCCGTCGTGCCGCAAGCGAATCGCCCGGGTGCCGGTGCTCCTCCGGCGGCGCAGCCGCGTCCGGGTGCACCCGGCTCGCAGCCTGGGTTCCCGCAGCCGCAAGCTCCGCAGCAAGGCAATCCGTACGGCGCTCCGCAGCAACCGCCGCCGGCAGGAAATCCGTACGGCGCTCCGCAGCAGCCGCCGCAGGCGAATCCGTATGGCGCTCCGCAGCAGCCGCCGCAGGCGAATCCGTACGGCGCTCCGCAGCAGCCGCCGCAGGCGAACCCGTACGGCGCTCCGCAGCAACCGCCGCAAGCGAACCCGTACGGCGCTCCGCAGCAGCCGCCGCAAGCGAACCCGTACGGCGCTCCGCAGCAGCCGCCGCAGGCGAATCCAAATCCGTACGGTGGTCCGCAGCAGCCGCCGCAGCAGCAGAACCCGTACGGTGCTCCGCAGCAGCCGCCGCAAGCGAATCCGTACGGCGCTCCGCAGCAGCCGCCGCAGCAACAGAACCCGTACGGCGCTCCGCAGCAGCCGCAAGCGAACCCGTACGGTGCGCCGGCGCAGCAACCGAATCCATACGGCGCGCCGCAGCAGCAGAACCCCTATGGAGCGCCCGCTGGCGGCGGGTATCCGCAGGCGCAGCAGGGCTTCGGAGCTCCGCAGCAGGATCTGCCCGGACCGCTCGATGATCTCGCGCGCAAGATTCCGACGTCGGCGCCGGGGACGATCTTCGGCTTCCAGGTGTCGGCGCTTCGCGATCCGGCACTCCAGAAGAAGATCCTGTTCATGGCCGGCGTCGCGCTCGTCGCGAGCGTGTTCGTGCCCGTCATGATCACGCCGGCTGTTCGCTTCCCGTTCCAGGGCGGCGGCTTCAACTTCTTCATCTGGCCGCTGATCGCCGGTGGCGCGTATCTGCTCCTCACGATCGCGCCGCAGGACATGCGCAACAAGGTCCCGCCGATCGTGTTGCAGTGGTTGCCCTTCGGTGTCGCGTACAGCGGCATCTTCATCTCGCAGATGGGCTTCGGGATGATGGGCGTGATGATGGGCGCCGGTGGCGGCGGTATGGGCGGCGCCGGTGGTCTCTACATCCTCGGCTACTCGACGCTCGTGTTCGGCTTGTTGTCGCGCATCATGGCGCCACAAGATCAGACCGCGCGCATCATCATCGCCGTCGGTGCGGGCTGCTTGATCCCGACGTTCATCGACTCGATCAGCATGGCGTTCCACTTCAGCGGGATGCCGTTCCTGTTCATCATCCACAACCTGCTCTGGTTCGTGGTCCTCGCGATCGGCGTCTTCTGCATCGTGTTCGTCGTGCCGCCGAAGAAGCTGCCGCCCGCGCTGCAGGCGGTGGACGCGCTCGGACCGCTGTTCGCGGCGATCCTGATCGCGTGGCTGCCGCTCCAGCAGGTGCTGATCGGACTCACGCTCCTCATCTGGAGCCCGCTCGGCATCTCGGCGATCCTCATCATGGCGCACGGCCTGTTGCCGATCGTCGCGTACTTCGGCGTGCTGATGATGGCGGCGCCGAACGCGTACGAAGAAGCGATGCGCATGTTCAAGAAGGGCGGCTCGCCGCCGTCGCAGGGTGGTGGCTATCCTCCGCAAGGCGGCGGCTATCCTCCGCAAGGCGGTGGCTACCCGCCGCAAGGTGGTGGCTATCCTCCGCAAGGTGGTGGCTACCCGCCGCAAGGTGGCGGTGGCTATCCTCCGCAAGGCGGTGGCGGTGGCTACCCGCCGCAAGGTGGCGGTGGCTGGCAATAACCAGCTAGCGAGCAACCCGCACTGAACGACGGCTCCCTCGAGGGGGGCCGTTGCTGCTTTCGGCGCCGCGCTTTTCGGGCAACCCTTATCGAAGCGCGGCTTCCTCGATTCCTCGTCGGGGACGCCGCGCGTTTCGGCTACGCTTCGCGCATGGCGCGAGAACGCGGGCTCGAGTTCAAGGTCGGTCTGTTGATCCTCGTCTCGAGCGCGATCCTGCTCGGGTTCATCTTCATCCTCGGCAACTTCTCGCTGCGCTCGGGCTTCGAGATCCATCTCGACTACGAGTACGTCGGGAATCTTCAGAAGGGCGCGCCGGTGAAGGTGTCCGGCATCAAGGTCGGCAAGGTGACCGGCATCGAGTTCTTCGGCGGCCGGCAGGACGAGAAGCTCGGCCAGCGCGTGCAGGTGCGCGTGACCGCGTGGGTCGAGGATCGCGTGAAGGACTCGATCCGCGCCGACGCGGAGTTCTTCATCAACACCGCCGGCGTCCTCGGCGAGCAGTACCTCGAGATCGTGCCGGGCAAGGACTGGGACAAGCCGCCGATCGCGGAGGGCGCGGTGATCCACGACGCGCGGGTGAAGAACCCGCCGCGTACGGACCTCGTCGTCGCGCGCCTGTACGAGGTGCTCGACGGTGTCTCGAGCGTGCTGCGCGACGATCGCGACGCGATCAAGAACCTCCTCGCGAACGGCGCGAGTGCGGTCGCCGAGGTCAACAAGCTGCTCGTCGAGAACCGGACGTCGATCGCGCAGCTGTTCGTGTCGGCGGCGCAGCTCGCGGCGGAGGGCAAGCAGACGCTGCAGAAGCTCAACGTCGGCCTCGGTGATGGCAAGCCGGTCGCGGGGCTGATCGCGAGCGCCGACGCGACGCTCGACGCGGCGAAGAGCTCGCTGACCACGCTCACGCCGAGCGCGGCCGCGCTCATGACCGACGCGACGCGCGTGACCGGGCTGCTCACGGAGCCGCGCCTCGCGAACATCGACAAGGCGATCGAGAGCGCGGGCGGCGCGGCGGGCAAGGCAGGCACGCTGCTCGACACCACCAACGGGCTCGTCGTCGACCTGCGCGCGGGCAAGGGCACCGCGGGCGCGCTGTTGTCGCGCGACGAGCTGTACAGCGATCTGCGCGAGCTGATCCGCGACCTGAAGCGAAATCCCTGGAAGTTCTTCTGGAAGGAGTGAGTGTCGCTCCTCGCACAGAATGAGCGGCTCGCTCGTCGAGTCGGCGCGATCACGCTGTGCGTGCTCGGCGGCGCGATCGCGTTCTTCGTGTTCCTGTTCGACAAGATCGAGCTCGGTTCGCCGACGCGCATCCGCGTGTACTTCACGAACAGCACCGGGCTGCGGGAGAACGCGCCGTTCGTCGTCGGCGGTGCGCAGGTCGGCCGCATCGAGGCGATCGAGAGCGTCGCGCATGGCGGCGACAATCCGCTGAACGGCGACGTCGGCACGGTGGCGATCGTCGCGATCGAGGACGGCGAAGCGTGGAAGGTGCCCGCGAACGCCGACATCTTCGTCTCGTCCCGCGGCATCTTGTCGGAGCGCTACCTCGAGGTCGCACCGGGTGGCGATCCGGCGCAGCCCGTGCGCGAGGGCGCCGAGCTTCGCGGCGCGGATCCGCCGATGATGGACACGGTGCTGCGCCGCACGTGGGCCAACATGTTGACGATGGAGCAGTTCGTCGCCGAGGTCGGCCCCGAGCTCGCCGCGCTGCGGACCGCGCGCGATCAGATGATCGGCGAGCTCGCCGCGATCGCGACGCAGATCGATCAGCTGCTGCCTCTTATCAGCGGCGTCGGGCCGCTCGTCGACGAGGCCAGCGAGCTGGTCGCGCTCGCGCAGAAGACGTACGAGCAGTCGCTCGGCGGGGCGACCGGCGTCGCCGCGTTCCAGGCGACCGTCGCGAACGCGCGCGCGCTGATCGGCAGGCTGCGGGCCACGATCGATCAGCTGGCACCGATCGCGGCGCGCCTCGAGAGCGACGTCGTGCGCGTGCGCGATCATGTCGTCGCGCACGATCCGCCCGCGCGCGTAACCGAGGTGCTCGCGAAGGTTCGCGCGGCGCTCGACAAGGTCGATCCGCTGCTCGCCACCGTCGAGGACATCTCCGCGCGGTTCGCGCGTCACGAGGGCTCGATCGGTCGCCTGATGTACGACCCCGAGTTCCCCGAGGATGCGAAGGAGCTCGGCAAGATCTTGAAGCGCCGGCCGTGGAAGGTGATCGCGAAGCCCAAGGACTAGCGTCGTGCAACGCTCGTTCATGCCGAGGCCGCGCCCGACTCCTGTATGCTGATCGTGATGCGATCGCGCACCTACATCGGGCTGGCGAGCCTGGCGTTGACGAGCGCGTGCGGCTTCAACATCCCGGGTGGCAGCGGGACGCCCGACGATGCGACGGGCAGCGACGGCAACGCCGGCGACGCGGCGTCGATCTGCCCGTGGCCGTACGAGGCCGAGTACGCGACGCCATGCCCCGCGAAGACGGGCCCCGCGATCGAGCTCGTGACCGGCGACGCCGTGCTCGACACCGACGCGGGGACACTGACGAGCGGACCCGTGGCCATCGACATCCTCGGCGAGGTCATCGCCGACGTGTTCGTCGTGTGGACGACGGGGCTCACGATCGGGACGGAGGCAGACCTCCGCGTGACGGGCTCGCTGCCCGTCGTGTTCATCTCGACCGGCGCGATCACGATCGACGGCGACCTCGACGGTGCGGGCCACGCGGACTCGCCGGTCGCCGGCGATAACCCCGCCGGCGCGAATCCGCCCGAGTGCGATGCGGCGCCGGCCGGGCCGGGCCAACCATGCGCGGCCGAGGGCGCGTCGGGTGGCGGCGGCGGGAGCTTCGCCTTGGTCGGCGGACAAGGCGGCGGTGGTGGCAGCGGGCGCAACTGCGCCGCGGCGGGCACGGGGCCGGTTCCCGGCGGAACCTTCGGCGAGGCCGTGATGACGCGTCCGCCCAACCTTCGCGGTGGGTGCGCGGGCGGGGCCGGCGGGGAGAGCCTCGACAACGGCGCGGCCGCCGGTCGCGCCGGCAGCGGCGGCGGCGCGATCGCGCTGGTCGCGCGCGACACGATCACGATCAGCGGCGTCGTCAACGTCGGCGGCGCGGGCGGAGGCGGCGGCAAGGAGCGCAGCGGCGGCGGCGGTGGTGGAAGCGGCGGCATGATCGTGCTCGAGGCCACGACGATCACGATCACGATCGACGGTCGCGTCGCCGCGAACGGCGGTGGCGGAGGCGGCGGGGCCGACGGCGGAACGGCAGACGAAGGCAGCGATGGCGAGGACAGCGTCATGCCGGCCGGCGGCGGAGCGAAGGCGGGATCCGGCACCGACGGCGGCAAGGGCGGTGCGCGCGCGGACGCCGCGCAGGCCGCGACCATCTCGGGGCGCGGCGGCGGCGGCGGCGGTGGTGGCGTCGGCTTCGTGCGGATTCACTCGCTCTCGGGCGCGACGGCGGATCCGATGTCCGTGTCGCCGGCTCCGTCGCCGTGATCAGAAGCCCGGCGTCTCCATCGGACCGCTCGACTGTCCCGTGATGAACTGCTGGACGATCGGATCCGGCGATGCGCGCAGCTCGGCCGGCGTGGCGACGACGTGCACCACGCCGCGATAGAGGAACGCGACGCGATCGGCGACGCCGAAGATCGACGGTGGATCGTGCGAGACCACGATCGCGGTGACGCCGAGCTGGGTGGCGAGCTCGCGGATCAAGCGGTCGACGCGGCGCGCGCTCACGGGATCGAGGCCCGTCGTCGGCTCGTCGAACAGCACGACCTCGGGGCCGAGGGCGAGCGTGCGCGCGATCGCCGCGCGCTTGCGCATGCCGTCGGAGAGCTCCGCCGGATAGCGGTCCGCGTACTCCTTCATGTAGACCTGTGCGAGGCGGGGGATCGCGGCGTCGACCGCCTCGCGCCACGACAGCCGCTGGTGCTTCTGCAGCGGCAGGGCGACGTTCTCGGCGAGCGTCATCGAGTCGAACAGCGTCGAGCTCTGGAACACCATGCCGATGCGCTTCCGCAGCGGCGCGAGGTGGCGCTCGGGCAGCTTGTCGACGCGCGCGCCGTCGAACCAGATCTCGCCGCTGTCGATCGGCAAGAGGCCGATCAGGTGCTTGATCGTCACACTCTTTCCGACGCCCGACGTGCCGATGATGTACATGACCTCGCCCTTGTTCACCGCGAGGTTCATGCCGCGCAGCACGGGCTTGCCGCTGAACGACTTCGTGACGTCCTTCCACTCGAGGAACGCAGTCACAGGTCACCTCCGAACAAGAACAGCGCGGCGGCGCTGATCACGAAGTCGAGGACGATCACCGCGAACGAGCCGCCGATCACCGCGGCGGTCGTCGCCCAGCCGACGCCCTCGGAGCTGCCCCGCGCGCGCAGGCCGCAGAAGCCGGCGACGATCGGGATGGCGGCGCCGTACGCGAGCGCCTTGATCGACATCAGCGCGACGTGGCGCGGGCGCACGAGCGAGATGTCGAAGAAGAGGTTCGGGTTCACGCCGAACGAGCTCTGCGCCGTGAGCCCACCGGCGGCGTACATGACGCAGCCGCCGAGCACCGAGAGCAGCAGCGTCATCACCACGGACGCCATGAAGCGCGGCACGATCAGGTAGTCGATCGGCAACACGCCGCTCATGCGGAGCGCGTCGATCTGCTCGGTGACCTTCATCGAGCCGATCTCCGCCGCGATGCCCGCGCCGACACGCGTGGCGAGCATCAGCGCCGTCAGCGTCGGGCCGAAGTCGCTGACGACGAGCCGGATGAACTGCGGGCCGACCTGCGAGTAGTCGCCCGTGATGCGCGAGAGCTGGCTGCACGCCTCGTACGCCATCACCATGCCGATGAAGCCGAGCGTGACGACGATGAACAGCACGCTCTTGTTGCCGATCGCGTGCATCTGCCGCACGACCTCGCCGCGCGGGCGGCCCCGGCGACCGCGGATGATGCCGGCGATCGTCGAGATCAGGACCAGCCACAGCTCGACGATCGCCCGCGTCGCGTCGAGCACCTTCGTGCCGAGCGACGTGATGGTCGATGTGAGGAAGCGCGTCATCCGATGAGGTAGGTGAGGAAGAAGTCGAGCAGCATGATCGAGACGGCCGATGCCACGACCGCGGCGTTGACGGCCTTGCCGACGCCGACGGCGCCGCCCCGCACCGCGACGCCGAAGTAGCAGGACGCGATCGAGATCGCGGCGCCGAACGCGATCGACTTGTAGATGCCGAGCAAGAAGTCGTGCGGCTTCAGGTTGTCGCGGAACGAGTAGTACATCGTCGACCAGTCGATATCGAGCATCGCGCGGCCGACCACCGACGCGCCGAGCAGCGAGACCAGGTCGCCGATCGCGGTGAGCGCGACGAGCATGACGATCATCGCGATGACGCGCGGTACGACGAGGAACTTCACCGGATCGATCGCGAGCGCGCGCAGACCGTCGAGCTGCTCGGTCACCGTCATCGTCGCGAGCTCGGCGGTGTTGTTCGCGCCGACGCGGCCCGAGAACATGAGCGCGATCAGGATCGGGCCGATCTCGCGCAGCACCGCGTAGCCGGCGCCATACCCGGCGAGCGAGGTCGCACCGAACTTCTTCACGAACGGCCCTGCCTGCAGCACCATCAGCGCACCGGCGAAGAACGCCGTGAGCACGACGATGGGCACGCTCTTGTTGCCCATCTTGTGGAGGTTCTTCACCAGCTCGCGGCGATCGATGCGCGGCGGTACGAACGCCGCGAGCACCTGGCCCGCGAGCAGCACGATGCCGCCGACCTCCTGCGCGATCCGGATCGCGCCTTCGCCCACGCCCTCGATCCCGCGCGCGACGAACCTCACGACGCGAGCGGCCCCTCGAGCTCGCCGCGCACGAACTGACGCACGAGCGGATCCGGGGCATCCGCGATCGTCGACGCGGGCCCGCGATAGTGCAGGGCGCCCGCATAGAGGAACACGATCTCGTCGACGAACTGCACGAGCGCGGCCACGTCCGACGATACCGCGAGCACGGTCGCGCCCGTGCGCGCCTGATCCGCGGCGAGCAGGTCGTAGATCTTCTGCGTCGTGACCGGGTCCAGGCCCGCCGTCGGCTCGTCGTAGATCACGATCTCCGCGTCGGCGACGGTCGCGCGCGCGATGCCGACGCGCTTCTTCATGCCGCCGCTGAGCTCGCCGGTCAGCTTCAGCTCGCTGCCCGCCAACCCGACCGCTCGCAACCGCTCCGTGACCCGCGCGTCGATCGCGTCGCGCGTGAACCCGCCGCGCTGCTCGAGCGGGAACGCGACGTTCGCCTGCACCGTCAGGTAGTCGAACAGCGCGTAGTTCTGGAACAGCATGCCCATGCGCCGTCGCAGCGGGCCGAGATCGACCTCTCGCTTTCCGACGACATCCTCGCCGAGCACGCGGATCTCGCCGGCATCGGGCGCCTCGAGCCCGCACGCGAGCTTGCACAGCACGCTCTTGCCGCTCGCCGCCGGCCCGATCAGCCCCACGCGCGAGCCCTTCGCGATCTCGAGCGACACGCCGCGCAGCACGCTGCGCGCGCCGTACGCCTTGCTGACGTTCGCGAAGTGAATCGCGACCTCACTCACAGCCGAGCTCTCCCTTGCGCGCGAGGTACTTCGAGTCGGGCGACTGCCTCGCCAGCTTCCGCACGATCTCGCACGCCTTGCCCGCGTCCGTTCGCGCCTTCGCGTGCGTGACCGCGAGCTCCCACAGCGCGTCGTCCTTCAAGATGCTCGCGGGATAGTCCTTCGGCAGCCGCTCGAACGCGGCGATCGCGCCCTTGAAATCTCCGAGGTCGTCGCGCAGGACCTTCCCGAGCTCCAGCTGGGCGTCATCTAACCAGATACTGAAGTAGCTGCCGGCCCCGAACGCGACCTCGCGCGTCGCCAAGAGGCCGCGCAGCCGCGTGACCGCGCCCTGCGGATCACCGATCGCGCGCGAGATCCGCGCCCCGTGCCAGCGCGCGTCGTCGCGCATGCCGCTTTTCGGATAGTCGGCGGGGATGCGGTCGTAGAACGCGCGCGCGGCCTCCGCGTTGCCGAGCTCGTGCTCCGTCAGATCGGCGAGCGCCCAGAGGAGGTTGTCGGCGACCTGGGTCTCCGCGAGCGACGTGAGCAGCTTGCCGATCTGATCGGCCAGCGCGCGGGCATCGCGGCGCCGCCCGTCCTCGACGATCGCGCGCAACGCGTCCCCGGCGCTCGCTTCATCGGGCCAGTCGGTGACGCACTTCCACAGCGCGGTCCACGCGTCCGTCGTCCGGCCAGCGCGCAGCAGCAGCTCGCCGGCGCGGAGCGTGGCAATCGACGCGGTCGCGGTGTCGTCGGGCGCCTTCGCCGGGATCGCGAGATAGGTCGCGATCGCCTCCTCGGTGCGCTGGGCGTGCTCGAGGGCTTCGGCCTCGCCGAGGAGCGCTTCGGCGCAGGCGGCTCTGGCCCGGCGCTGTGGCTTCAACGAACCGCACTTCTGCTGCGCGGCTCGATAGGCCGCGATCGCGCCGTCGATATCGCCGGCGTCCTCGCGCTGATGCGCGGTGGTGAGCTCGGTCATCGGCG
Source organism: uncultured Kofleriaceae bacterium (assembly GCA_964617845.1). Lineage (GTDB taxonomy): Bacteria > Myxococcota_A > Polyangia > Haliangiales > Haliangiaceae > JABFXX01. Next base: position 171,155 of record CAZUAR010000007.1, read on the forward strand.
GCGATGCGCTGCACGCGACGAGCAACGCAACGGCGAGAGGCCACCAGCGGTTGGAGCGCGCGCGCACGCTTCGGGTTGGCTGGCATCCTGCGGCACTGCGTGTCGTCGCGGACGCTGCTCGAAGCGCGGCAGGCGAAACGACGGAAGGACACGACGCGGAGGAAGGGAGGAATGGAGGAGAGACTTTGTTCTCGCTTCGCGACGAATGGGCGCTTGGCACCGATCGAAGCGCGGCTGCCTTCTCCCTGTCGAATCTCTGGGAGAGGCCGTCGCGTGCTGGCGCGGATCGGAGTGCCGACGTCGACCCACGCGTCCGTGGATCCGCGCGGAGCTTACGGCTCGACGTCATCGGCGAGCCATGATTCTTCGGCCTCGAAGCGGCACCCACGTCGGGCTCATCCCAGCGACGCCGCAATATCTGCGATGACCTTTGCCGCGCGGGTGACTCCGGCTCGATCGACATCGAGGTGCGTCACCGCACGGATCCGGTGTGGGCCCGCGGCTCCGAGTAACACGCCATCTTCGCGGGCGACGGCGATCACCGCGTCCGCGGTGCCGGCGGTGACGTCGATCATCACGATGTTCGTGTGGATCGCCGAGAGGTCGACGTGGATGTTCTTCGCGTCGACGAGTAGCTCGCCCATCGCGCGCGCGTTGGCGTGATCCTCCGCGAGGCGCTCGCGATGGTGGTCGACCGCGTGGAGGCCACCCGCGGCGAGGATGCCCGCCTGGCGCATGCCGCCGCCGTGCATCTTGCGGAGGCGGTGACAGCGGCGGATGAAGTCGCGCGTGCCGGCGACGAGCGAGCCGGCGGGCGCGCCGAGGCCCTTGGACAGACACACGCTGACCGAGTCGAAGCCGGTGGCGAGCGCCTTCTCGGTCGTGTTGCCCGCGACGGCGGCGTTCCACAGGCGCGCGCCGTCGAGGTGCGTGATCATGCCGAGCGCGTGCGCCGCGTGCGTGACCTCGGCGAGCGCGGCGTGATCCCAGCACAGGCCGCCGCCCATGTTGTGCGTGTTCTCGACGGCGACGACGCGCGTCGGCGAGACGTACGGATCGTCGGCGGTCTTGAACATCGCGCGGACCTCGGCGGCGGTGAAGCGATAGTCCGCGGTCAGCTGCGTCTGCGCGCCGGCGAGCGCGGCGAGGGCGCCGGACTCGTGACGCCAGCAGTGCGCGTCCTTGCCGGCGATGACCTCGTCCCCCGGTCGCGTGTGCGCCTTGAGGGCGATCTGGTTCGCCATGGTGCCCGTCGGCACGAAGAGCGCGGCTTCGGTGCCGAGGAGCTCGGCGACGCGATGCTCGAGGCGCTTGACCGTCGGGTCCTCGCCGTAGACGTCATCGCCGACCTCGGCGTCGGCCATCACCTGGCGCATCGCCTTCGTCGGTCGGGTCACGGTGTCGGAGCGCAGATCGACGATCGCCATGCGCGGAGCCTAGCAAGGGCAGGACGCGACGACGCGATGGAGTGAGCGCGATCGTCGCCGTCGTGCGTTCGCGATGTCGGCGTCAGGGCGTCGGCGAGATCGGAGGACCGCCGTCCTCGGGCTTCGCTGGATCCTTGGGCGGCGGCGCCTTGGGTGGATCCTTCGCCGGCGGCGGAGCGGGCGAGCCGAGCTCGGAGCGCAGCTTTCGCTCGAGGCGCGTCAGCATCGCGATCTCGAGCCAGTCGGGGCGATCCTCGATCTGCAGCACGAACCGCACGCTCTTACGCTTGTCGCGCTCGACGGTCATCACCTCGAGCGAGCCGCGGAACACCTTGCCGTCGTCCTTGAGCTCGAACGTCACGTAGCCCGCGTCGGCGTCCTTCTCGATCACGCGCACGCGCTCGTCGACGACGAGGAAGCGCACGGCGGTCGGCCACACCTGCTCGCGCTCGTACGACAGCGTCTTCTCGGAGCGCGCGTCGGCGGCGCTCGTGGCGAGGAGGATCGCGATCAGGGACGCGGCCAGGCGCATGCGCGCATGGTCACGCGCCGGCGCTCTGCGGGCCAGTTTCTGGCGGGGCCTCGCTCTTGCGAGCCTTGCGCACGTCGGCGAACGACACCCACGGCGTCGCGATGCCGAGGAAGCCCATCGCGACGTACCAGATGACCTGGAGCAGGTGCTGCGTGATCGCGGCGGCGAGCGCGAGCGGGTGCAGCGCGCTGCCCTCCTTGAGGACCTCGGGGCCGAGGTAGAGCGAGAGGCCGAGCAGCGTGAACCACTGGAACTGCCCGACGAGGCCGGGCGAGTTCGGCAGCGAGATGCCGACGGCGACGAGCGCCATCGTGGCCATGCCGCCCATGACGCTGATGTCGAGACCGAACGCGCGGGTGAGCAGCCACACGCCGAGCCCGTTGCACGTCCAGTAGACGAGGCTCCACGCGATGAACGCGACGAGGTTCTTCTTGTCCTTGAGGACACTGAACCCTCGGATCATGTCGAGGAGCTTGATGCGAATGACGTCCGCGATCCTCGGCGCGATGCGCGGCAGGAGCGACACGGTCAAGCAGAGCTCGACGGTGGGCTCGGGGCGCCACATCGCGAACACGAGGAACGCGAGCGCCGCGCTGAACACGCCGAGCACGGTGTACGCGGTCGGCATCATCCAACCCGGTGCCGCCGGTCCGCGCAGCGAGAAGAACGCGACGAACACGAACAGCGAGATCATGAGGCCGTCGACGATCCGCTCGACCGCGACCGTGCCGAGCGCCGACGATGCCGAGATGTTGTAGCGACGGCGCAAGAGGCCGGGGCGCACGAACTCGCCGAGGCGCGCGGGCAGGGCGAGGATCGCCATGAAGCCGACCGAGCTGATCGCGAGCAGCGGGCCCGCCGGGATCCTCACGCCGAGCGGGGCGAGCAGGTGGTTCCAGCGCAGCGAGCGACACAGGTGCACGACGATCTGCAGCCCGAGGAACCCGAACAGGTATGGCGCGAAGCTCGCCCACTCGAGCCGCTCGAACGCGAGCACGAGCTCGTGGCGCTCGGAGGCGCCAGGCCACACGAGCCACAAGCACAGCGCGAGCATGCCGAACGAGAGCGCGAGGTTGATCGCGAGCTTCATCGTCAGTCCGGAAGCTCGCCCGCGAGGATCGCGCGCGGTGCGTCCCCGAACAGTCGCACCGTGGTCGCGTGTCCGAGTTTCTTGTCGATCCACGCCAGACCGGCCGCGGCTTGCTGGAGGTCACCGACCTGGTGAGCATCGGTCGCGACCGCGGCGGCGAGGCCCGACTCGAGGAGGTGCCGTGCGGCCTTGGTCTCGCGGCGCCCGTGAAAGCCGGCGATCGCACCGAGGTCGATCACGAACGCGCAGACCTGGCGCAGCGATCGCGCGAGCGCGTCGTCATCCCACAGCGCGTGGTACCGCTCGGGGTGCGCGAGGACGGGGACCTTGCCGGCCATCCGCAGCTTGAACAGGACGTCGAGCATCCCGACGGGCATCAGCGGCGGTGGGATCTCGACGAGAAACGCGACGGTCCCTCGATAACCGGGGACCTTGTCCTCGGTGAGTCGGGTGTAGAACACATCATCCCACATGTTCTCGGCCCCGAGGCGCAGGGTGGGGTGATGGGGCTTCCGGCCGGACTCCAATTGCGCGAGGGTTTGCTCGATCCGATCCCACGCGGGGAGGTACTGCGCAGCCTTCTGATGCGGGGTCACGCATTGCTCGGAGATCCCGAGTGCGGCCAATCCATCGAGCATCGCGAGCGAAGTTGCCTCGTCGGGAGCGCCGTCGTCCAAGCCGTACAACACATGGCTGTGCAGATCGACGTAACCCATCGGCGTGCGGGGTGTATCGCATGCCTCTCGTGCGCACAACATCGCGTTGCCGCGCGGGATCCTGCGTGATACTGATGGAGGGTCCCGGAGGGGTTCTCCGGGTCGAAGGACGTTTCAATGGCCCAAGGCGAGAAGCGCGAAAACTCGGTTCTGTTCTCCCTCCGCGAGCTTCGTCAGATCGAAGAGAACCGCGTGCAGGAAGAGGAGGCGGCCGTCCGCTCGGCCGAGCAGGAACGAATCGCGAAGAAGGAAGCCGCCGAGCGTGCAGCACGCGAGGCGGAGGAAGCGCGCATTCGTGCCGAGCGCGAAGCGCAGTTGCAGATCGAGCAGGCGCGCGAGGCAGCCGAGCGCGAAGCGCGTATGCGCGTCGAGTCGGCGGAAGCCGCCGAGCGCCAGCGCCAGCAAGCCGCGCTCGAGCAGCAGCGTCTCCAGCAAGAGATGGAGCTGCGCCGCGCCGAGGTGGCCAAGAAGCGCCCGACGTGGATGCTCGCGGTGACCGGCATCGCGATCCTCGCGGCGATCGGTCTCGTGTTCTTCGCCATCCAGCGCATGCGCGCCTCCGAGGAAGCCGAGGCGGCGAAGGCGAAGGCGGAGGCCATCGCGGATCAGGCGCGCAAGGATGCGCAGGAAGCCAAGGAGCAGGTCGATCGCCTCGAGAAGCAGGCGGCCGACATGATCGTCTCGATCAACGGCGCGATCTCCGCCGTCGACCAGGCGCAGAACGAAGCCGACCGCGTGGCCGCGAAGCAGAAGCTCGCGGCGCTCCAGCGCGAGCAGGCCGAGATGCAGCAGCGCATCGCCGAAGCAAAGGCAAAGGCCGCGCGCGCCGAGCGCCTCAAGGGCGTGAAGATTTCGGCGGAGTGTCAGGCCAACCCGCTCGCCAAGGGCTGCAACTAGCCCCGTCGAGCACGGTGTACGAGGAGGGCGCCCACGTGGCGCCCTTCGTCGTTTCGGGACGATCGCGATCGTTGCAATCTGCCCCATCGACGCGTGTCTGGTTCGCATGCGCGTCGAAGGCTCGGTAATGACATCGCTGGCAGAGCTCCGATCGATCGAGGAGCAACGGATCGCCTCGGAGCGAGCGTCGCGGATGGCGGAGGAGGAAGCGCGGAGGCTCGCGAAGGCCGCCGCCGAACAGGCGATTCGCGAGGCGGAGGCGAAGCGGCTCGCCGAGGAGCGAGCGGCCGCGCTCGCGATCGAGGAGGCGCGACTCGCGGCCGAACGCGAAGCGCGCATGAAGGTGGAGGCGGCGGAAGCAGCGGAGCGCGCGCGACATCAAGCGGCGCTCGACGAGCAGCGGCTCGCGCAGGAGATGGAGATCGCGCGCGAGCTCGCGCGGCGCACGAAGCCGAAATGGATGCTCGTCGTGACGGTGGGCGCCGTGCTCGCTGCCTCGGGGCTGACGTGGTTCGCGATCGATCGGATGCGAGCCGCGGCCGAGGCGGATCGCATCGCGGAGGACGCGCACCGCCGGGCCGAGGAGAACGAGCGCGCGATCAGGGAGCTCGACGCGCAGATCGTCGCGCTCAACGCACAGTCGGCCGAGAACAACCTCCGGCTGAACAAGGCCGTCCAGGCCGTGCTCGACGCCGAGGACGCGTTCGCGATCGCCGAGAGCAAGCGCAAGGTGAAGGAGGCGCAGGACCGCCAGCGGGAGATCGATCGCCAGAAGGAAGCGGCCCGACGCGAGAGGGAGCGCATCGAGCGACTCGGCCCGATCAAGATCAAGCAGGAGTGCCTCGACGGGGTGATCGGCAAGAAGGGCTGCTAGTTCGACGAGCCGTGCAGTACCATCGCGGTGATGAGATTCGTCGTCGCGGTCGCGCTCGCGCTCGTTCCTGCGTGTAACTGCAACAACAACGCAGCGAAGCCCGACGGCGCTCCGTGCTTCCCGCCGCGACCGTGCGAGAGCGGCGAGGCATGTCGCTTCGACACGTGCATCCCCGAGCCGACGCCCTGCACGTCGAACGCGGACTGTCGCAACGACAACTACTGCGAGCTCGGCACCATGGAGTGCATCCCGTGGGGCGTGGGGCCCGGCGGCGCGAGCGACATGGAGTGCAAGCGCGATCCGGTGCCGGGCGTGTTCTTCCCCGGCGCGCAGTGCGAGTGGACGGCGCCGCCGGCGGGCGATCCGTTTCCCGATCACAAGAACGTGCTCGCGACGCCGATGGTCGCGACGTTCTACAAGAACGGCGAGTTCCCGGTGCCGTCGATCGTGTTCACCTCGTACAACTTCGACGATGGTGGCGCGCAGTCGTGCATGAGCTCGGAGCCCGCGTCGTACTACGGCGTGATCCGCATCATCGACGGGCGCACGTGCCAGCAGCAGGCGACGATCGCGTCGCCGACGTTGGTCGCGTCGGCGTCGGTCGCGATCGGTGACCTCGGCGGCGATCCGACGCCGGAGATCGTCGCGGCGCGCAGCGATGGTGGCCTCGTCGCGTTCACGCTCGGACCGACGGGATGGACGACGTTCTGGCAGACACCGTCGCAGTTCGCCGACACGCTGTGCGACTGGGCGGGCCCGTCGATCCACGACATCGACGACGACGGAAAGCCCGAGGTGCTGTTCTACGGCGCGGTGTACGACGGACAGACCGGCGCGACGATCGATGAATCGATCGCGGCGACCGTCGACTCCGTCGGCAACGGCTACCTCGCGACGGCGGCGGACGTCGACAACGACGGCGTCGTCGAGCTGATCACCGGCTCGCAGATCTACGCGTGGAACACGACGACGCGGACGTGGAACCTCAAGCAAGCGCTGCCCGGCGCGAACTTCGGCCACACCGCCGTCGCGGACTTCGGCACGTTCCCGCAGGCGCTCGGCGCGGACGATCGCGGGACGAAGGACGGCATCGCGGAGATCGCCGTCGTGTACGCGACGACCGCGGCGCCGGCGAACGGCCTCGTGAAGGTGTTCAACATCTACGGTCGCGAGATCTTCGCGGGCGCGCTCGTCGCGCGGCCGATCGGCGAGACGCGCATCGGGCGCGGTGGGCCGCCGACGATCGCCGACTTCGACGGCGATGGCCGCGTCGAGTTCGCGTCGGCGGGAGCGAGCGCGTACAACGTGTTCGACCTCGACTGCCAGGGCACGCCGGATCCCGCGTTCTGTCCGTCGATGACGACCGACGGGCTCGCGTGGGTGCAGCAGTCGCAGGACTTCTCGTCGAACCTGACCGGCTCGACGGTGTTCGACTTCGACGGCGACGATCGCGCGGAGGTCGTGTACGGCGACGAGTGCTTCACGCGCGTCTACGACGGCATCACCGGCAAGGTGCTGTACTCGCGCTACCGCACGTCGTGCACCTGGTACGAGATGCCGGTGATCGCGGACACCGACGCGGATTACAACGCGGAGATCGTCAGCACGTCGAACGGCAACTGCAACGTGGTGTGCCCGGCGGTCGATCCGATCTTCGACGGCGTGCAGTGCCTCGACGACTCCGACTGCCCGCCGAACGCGCCGTGCGGTCGCGAGCAAGCGAGCGATGCGCTCGGACGCTGCCGCTGCACGGTGGACGCGGACTGCGGCGGCGATGGCTTCGTGTGCCTCGATCCGATCGCGGGCGCGTCGGCGGCGGGCAAGGTGTGCCGAGCATCGCATCCGCCCGGCGACCTGCAGGGTATCCGCGTGCTCGCCGACACCGTCGATCGCTGGGTCGCAACGCGCGGCATCTGGAACCAGCACAACTACTCGGTCACCAACGTCGACGTGACCGGCGCGATCCCCAAGACGAGCGCGTGGCTCGAGAACTGGACCCAACCCGGCCTGAACAACTACCGGCAGAACTCGCCGGGCGATGGCCAGACCGCGGGCGCGATTCCGGATCTCACGGTCAAGCAGGTCAAGGTGGCGTGCGACGCGAGCGGCGCGGTCATCACCGCCGAGGTGTGCAACCGCGGCACCGAGCCCGTCGCGCCCGGCTTGCCCGTCGCGATCTACGCGGAGCCGAGCACGCTGCAGTGCATGGCGACCACGTCCGAGCGGATCATCCCGGGCAACTGCGTGTCGGCGACGTGCACGTGGACCGGCGGCGATGGCATGGGGCACGTCACCGTCGACGATCGCGGCGACGCGGGCGGCGTGAACCTCGAGTGCCGCGAGGACAACAACACGCTCGGCTTCACGGTGAGCTGTCCGTAGGCGAGTCGAGGCTAGTTGGTCGTCGTGTAGCTGACGGTGAGCTCGTCGAGCTGCGCGCCCTGCTCGCCGCTCGTCGTGATCTCGACGCGATACTGCGCGAAGCGGCGCGCCTGCACGGCCGGTACGCCGCCCAGCGGATCGGTGATCGGCGCGCTCCACGCTTCGGCCGCGCACGCCGCCGCCGTGTCGCACGTTCGCATGCGCACCGCGATGTCCGATCCGGCGGACAGCTTCTCGACCCACGCGACCCGCGTGATCTCGACGACGCCCTCGCCGAGATCCTTCACCTGCGAGTCGTACGTGCTCGCGGTGGCGATCGGCGGCTCGCCGCCCGTGTAGTGCGGCGTGATCTGAAAGTCGAGCAGGGTGCCGGTGTCGCTGCCGGTGGTGTCCGTCACGCGGAGGATCCACGTGCCCGCGACGGGCGCGCCGTCGAGCGCGGTCGTGTACAGGCGCTGCGTCTCGGTGCCCGACGTGCTGCCGCCGACGTTGTCGCGGAGCAGCGTCACCGTGCCGTTCGGTGCGAACAAGCGGATCTCGAGATCGCCCCAGTACGTGTGCGTGAAGCTGTAGCTGACGTCGATGCCGCTGACCTGCGCGCCCGCCGGCGCGGCAAGCACCACGGTCGAGTCGGGCGCGGTCCCGAGATCCGGAATCGCGCGATCGGTGCGATCGACGCCGCCCTCCCAGCGCCGCGCGCGTCCCTCGACGGGGCGCAGCCGATCGAGCGGCAGCGTCTGTCCCGCGAGCTCGGGACCGGTCGCCACGGACAGCACCGCGATCGCGCCACCAGCGCGCTCGGTCTGATCGACGACGAGATCGTGCCAGCCGGCCGACAGCGTGATCGGCGCGGTCGTCTGATCGTGCGTCGTGTCGTCCCACGCGTCGAGGAGCTTCTGGCCGTCGATCCACAACCGCTGCCCGTCGTCGGTGACGTAGCGGAACGTGTACGAACCCGCGACATCGATGCGGAGCTGTCCGGACCACCGGACACTGAAGTCGTCCGACGCCGTCATGCCGAGATCGCCCGGGTTGCCCACGTTCCAGTCCGTGTTCGCGGGCGTCACCTGATCGATCGTGTGCTCGACGTCGCCGAGCAGGTGGCCGTCGTCGAAGCCCGACTCGACCATGCCGACAATGCCGTTCATGGTCGCGCGCAGACGGTGCCGCGTGATCGGCGCTAACACCGGGAGGCCCGGCCCCTGTGCGCGCAGCTGGATCAGCGACTCGCCCGCGCCCTCCGACGCCGCGAAGCGGATCGGATACCACCCGGCCGCGGCCACGGTGAACGCGCCCGACGCCGCGGTCGGCCAGTCGCACGACGCGACCCGCTGGAACGCCGCGGTAGGCGAGGGCGCGAGCTCGACGAAGCCGTGATCGTCGACGAGCATCTCGAACGTCGTGGTCCCCGCATCGAGGAACACCTCGCCCTCGAACCACATCGAGAACGTATCCGGATCCGTGAGCCCGACCGACGGTGGCGTGTCGGCGAAGAACGACAGCGACGTCGACCGCGTCACCGCGATCTTGTTCGTCGGCGCGAACGCGGACACCTGCGCCCACGTCGTGCCCGCGCCGGTCTCGAACGTCATCGCGTTCGACGCGCGCCACAGCAGACCGCCCGTGTAGTACGCCGACGAGACGATCGAGCCGGGCGTCTCGATCACCGCGCTCGTCACCGTGCCCATCGCGAAGTCCGCGGCGGCGTCATCGCGCCAGGTCCGCGCGGTGGGCATCGCATCACTCGGCGGCCCGTCGACGCCGGCGTCGTCGGTCGGCGCGACATCCACGTTGCCACCGTCGGTCGGTGCTTCGTTGCCCGCCCTCGCGCATCCCGCGACGACGATCGCGATCGCCACAGCTCTCACCCGCCGAACGTATCGCGATGCGAGCGTCACGTCACGAGTCCTCGTCGGGGCCGCATTTCGTCGCGGGCGGGGCCTCGCACTTGGTTGTACGAAAGGGTCTTCACGCCGACTCGGTCGTACGTGCCCCGTGACAACATCGCCACGCCATGAAGACCCAGCTCCTCCTCGTCGTGCTCCTCGCCGGTTCCACCGGCGTCGCAGTTGCCGAAGATGAACCCCGGGACGTCGGGGACCCGCTGACGATGAATTCGCTCACGCCGGTCTCGACGTTCGGCCTCGAGGTGGGCGTCCCGATCTGGGATACCCCGGACAACCAATCGCTCACCACGGTCGGCATCAACGTGCACGGTCACTACGTCGATCCGGGCTCGGGCTTCGGCGGATACCTCACCGTCCCGATGTCGTACGTCGCCGGCGAGATCGATCTCGGCCTCTTCGGCACCATCGACGACAGCGAGTTCTCGCTCGGCAACATCGAGGTCGGCGGCATGTTCGCCAAGCAGCTGCGCCACCTCGCGGTCGTCGCCCACGTCGGCGTCGCCGTCCCCACGCACTCCGCCGAGAACGACGCCATCGGTGCCCTCTCGGTCGCCGCGAGCGCGCCGCGCTACACGGACCTCGTCGAACGCATCCCCGAGTCGACGTGGCTGCGACTCGGCTTCTCGCCGATGGGGCGCCAGGGCAAGCTGTTCTGGCGCGGTGACCTCGGCATCGACATCGCGCTCGACGACGACAACGCGGACTCCGCGTCGCCCGCGTACTACGCCAACATCGGCGGCGGCATCGACCTCGGACAGGTCGCCATCCAGGTCGAGATCGATACGCTCGTCACCGACACCGACGGCGACGACACGAACTCGGTCTTCGCCTTCGGCGCGCGCTTCATCAGCGGCAAGTTCCGCCCCGGCGTCTCGATGTTCTTCCCGCTCGGCTGGGACGACGGCGCCGACTGGGACTTCGGCTTCGGCCTCTCGCTCCTCGCGCGGCTCTAGCCGGCTCTCATAGGTGAGATCTTAAGAGCGGTCACCGACGAGGAATCGGACGGGAGATCCCTGGGATCGACAAGCGACAACGACAGCCTCCAATCTGCGGTTACCACGCCAACAGTTCGGAGACTGCGTTGTCTACATCGCACCTTACCAGGATGCGGACCGCGCTCGCACGCGCGTTGTCCGTCGAAGACGTTAACCAACTCGGGCGCTCGACGGGTCAGAGTGAGCGACTGCGGTTGATCACGCCGCACAGGCTGTTCTTGTCGACGGTCGCGGCGCTTGCAGGTGGTCGAGTCGAGTCGCTGGCGGACTTGCAACGCGAGTTCAATCATCAGAACGACGTCACGGTCGCGTACAAGGCGTTCTACAACCGACTCGCGCGGCCCGGGTTCGCCGCATTCATGCGGCAGATGTTCGCTCGGCTCGTCGAGCAACTGTGCATCCAGACCCTCGCACCCGACGGCCACGCCGCTGTTTCGCGCTTCAAAGATTTCGTCGTTCAAGACGGATCTTCGTTCGCGCTCAAGAAGAAGCTGCGCGACGTTTTTCCTGGCAGGTTCACGACAGCCGAGCCGGCCGCGGTCGAGGTTCATGCGACCTACAGCGGATTCGCCGACGAGGTCAGTAGGGTTGAGATCGCACCGGACAGCGAGGCCGAGCGGCAATTCTTGCCCGAGCCATCCACGCTCAAAGATCGGCTGCTTCTCGCCGATCGTGGTTACCCCAGCACGAAGTATTTCGACGAGGTTCGGCGTGCTGGTGGCAGCTTCATCGTCCGACTGAGTCGGAGCCACGATCCGCTCGTACGCGCCGCTTGGATCGACGGTAAGCGCGTGGCGGTGAACAAGGGCGTGCTCTTGTCGCGCTTCATTCGGCGTAACCACGGACAACAGATGGACCTCGACGTCGAGTACGCGCGGAGCGAGCTGCGTTTTCGCGTGATCGTGTTGCCCGGCAGTGAAGCCACGATGACTCGTCTGTGCACCAACTTGCCGCGGACACCGTTCTTCGTCGGACTCGTTGCTCGCCTGTATCGATTTCGCTGGCAGATCGAGCTGGTTTTCAAGGAGTGGAAGTCCTATGCGAACCTCCACAAGTTCGACACCGCCAACGCAAACATCGCCGCAGGTCTCATCTGGGCGAGTCTCTGCGCAGCCGTTCTCAAACGATTCTTGGCGCACGCCGCACAACTTGTTGGCGGGAAACACGTCTCGACTCGACGCGTGGCGATGTGCTCCGGCCACATCATCGACGAGCTCGTCGCAGCGCTCATCGGGTGCGTCAGCATCGCGACTGCATTTGCATCCGGGATGCGCTTCTTACTCGCCAATGCACGCCGGTCGAATCCCGGTCGAGACCGGCAATCTGGCCGTCTTCGGACCGGCCTCGTCGTCGTCGGGGCACGTTCCTAAGTGATCACCTATGAGCCGGCTCTAGCCAACCACGATCGCGATCACTTCGGACGGCGTCAGCTCGTAGGGCTCCTCGACCACGCCATCCGATTCCCACGACGAGATGAACGCTTCGTCATCGTCGTCGAGGATGAACCACCCGATCTCGACGAGGTGCGCTGGATCGAACCGCGGCCGCAAGTGACGCGTCAGATCCTCCATGGCGGCTTCGTGCATTCACCAGACATCGCGCGCGCCGGATCCGCGGGCAAGTTTTGCGCGAGCTGTCACTTATCGAACTTCCTGGGTAGTACCATCGAGACGTGACGCGCGACGCATCGCTCTCGATTCGCGCGATCATCGTCGGCGCTGTCTTCGGAATCGCGTTCGCCGCCGCGACGAGCTACGCGGGACAGAAGATCGGCTTCATCGACGGCGGCAACATCCCGGCCGCGCTCCTCGGCTTCGGCGCGCTCTCGCTCGTCGCCCGCCGCCGCCCATCGATGGACGACGGCAACCTCGTGCAGACCGTCTCGAGCTCGGCCGCGATGATGGCGATCACCGGCGGCCTGCTCGGCCCGGTCGCCGCCATGGCGCTCGAGGGCTCGAGCGTGGCGATGCCGTCGCTCGCGCTGGTCGTCCTCTGGGGCATCGCTCTGGGCGTCGCCGGCACGTTGATGGCCGTGCCGCTCCGCGCCGCGTTCATCAAGGACGGCGGCCTCCCATTTCCGAGCGGCGTCGCGACCGCGGAGGTCCTCGAGGACGTCTATCAGCACGCGGGCGCCGCGGCCGCACGCGTTCGCCCCCTCGCGATCGGCGGCGTCATCGCATTCGCGTTCGCGTTCGCGCGCTCGCAGCTCGGCTGGATCCCCGAGATGTACATACTCCCCGTCACCGTCGGCCAGATCGGCGCCGACGCGATCGCGCTCGGCATCGGCTGGAGCCCTCTGACGGTCGCCGTCGGCTTCCTCTCCGGTCCGCGCGTCGCGATCGCCCTCACCCTCGGCGGCGTGATCGCGTGGCTCGTGATCGCACCGCAGCTCGTCGCCGCCGGCATCGCGCAACCGGACTACTTCTCGCTCCTCGGCTGGCTCCTCTTCGCCGGCACGGGCCTCATGATCGGCGGCACCGTCCCGTCGCTGATCGGCACGTGGCGCAGCCTGCGCTCGGGGCTCCGCCAGGTCAGCGCGAGCGGTGGCTTCCACATGACACGCCGGCACGTCCTCGCGCTCGCCGTCAGCGGCGCCGCCGTCGTGGTGCTCGGCACCATCGCGTTCGACGTCAGCCCGATCATTCCGCTGTTCGCGCTCGTCCTCTCCGCGCTGCTCTCCACCGCCGCCGCGCACGCGATGGGCGAGACCGACAACACGCCGGCCGGTCCACTCGGCGGTTTCGCGCAGCTCGTGATCGGCGTGTCTGCCCCCGGCGGCATCGCAACACCGCTGTCGGGTGGCGGCGTCGTCAGCGGCACGCTGATGCACACGTCGATGACGCTGCAGAACTGGAAGACGGGCGCGCGTGTCGGCACGCCGCCGCACTGGCAGCTCGTCGCGCAGCTCGTCGGCGTCGTGGTCGGCGCGCTCGTCTGCGCGGTCGTGTTCACGCTGCTTCACTCCGCCTACGGCCTCGGCACCGAGGCGATGCCCGCGCCCGCCGCGATCTCGTGGAAGGCCACCGCGGAGATCGCCGCGAACGGAATCTCGGCGATGCCCGACTACGCGGCGCTCGGCGCGGCGCTCGGCTTCGCGGCGGGCGTGATCCTCTCGCTGAAGCGGGTCGCGAAGTACGGGCCGTCTCCGGTGGCGCTCGGCTTCGCGTTCATCTTGCCGCCGTACCTCTCGTTCACGATCGCCATCGGCGGCCTCGTGTACTGGATCGTCGCGCGCCGGTCCAAGAAGGCCGCGGACGAGCAGGGGGTGGCCCTGGCCTCGGGCCTCATCGGCGGCGAGGCGCTGGCCGGGCTGGTGATCGCTGCATTGCTGCTATGGGCTCGGTAGGGCGTCTGTGCTACAAAGCGGGCCGTTCGGTGCCATAGCCAAGTGGTAAGGCAGTGGTCTGCAAAACCACCATTCCCCAGTTCAAATCTGGGTGGCACCTCGAAGAGAACCCGCTGGAAGCAGCGGGTTTTCTGCTTTCGGGAGGAAGTCATGGCTCCCGAGTTGCCACGAACAGCGCATGGACTCCCTCGCGCCCTGATGAGAGGTAGAAGCGGCAGCCATCCGGCGACAGCCATCCGGGGTAGTCATCGGTGCTCGAGCTCAACTCCGGCACCAGTACCGGTGCGGGAAACATCTCTGATGTCGTCGATCGGCTCGAGCGCCAGACATCCAGTTCGCCCATACCGCCGGGGCGAGAGGATGCGAGGTAGATGCCGAGGTTGTCCGCCGTGAGGACGGGGTACATGTCAACCGAGTCAGAGTTGAGCGCGTCCAGTCGGGTCACCTCGCCGAACTGGGTGCCGATCCATCGAGCGCGGAAGAGGTCAAAGTTGTCGGATGCGAACCAGAGCTCCGATCCGTCGCTGGTGATGAAGGGTGACGTGTCCACGCTTGCAGTGTTGAGCTCGACCAGCGGAGTGCCTGGGCCGAACATGTCGGCGCTCGACGAGCGAGTGGAGACAAAGAGGTCGACGCCGCCGCTCGGCGCATTGAAGTACAGCGACAAGCCATCGGAACTGAGAGCGGGATTGGTCTCCGTCGCCGTCGTGTTGAGTTGGGTGATCGGAACAGGGGCTCCGAACGCTTCGGCCGTGCTCGAGCGCGTGGCGATGTAGAGGTCGTAATCAAAGTCGCCCGGAAAATTGCTCGCTTGTCGTGCGTAGACGAGTGTGAGCTCGTCGGCTGTAAGGCGAGGGACCGTGTCTCTCCGATCAGAAGCCAGCTCCACGATCTTGGCGGGCGCGCTGAATGGCGCTGTCGGGGCGCATCGCGTCGTCGCGTCGCTTGAAGAGTCATCGAATGATCCATCAGCGACGGAGGGCGCATCCCTGCATCCACTCAGTACGAAAGCCGCGACTGCCGTGAAGTGCTTGCTCGCTGTCCTCATCCACACTCCGAGCATACGGTGCCAGTCGACGGCTTCTCCGTTCTTTGACGGCGATGTTCCAGAACGTCGCCTCACCTACGTGTCGGAGTCGACCGGCCCCGCTTTGTTTGGCTCTTCGCCACGTCCGGCTTCGCCTTCGTTGCCGACTTCTTCGCGGGAAGCGGCACCTGTTCGAGGACGGTGGACGCGTCGGTCTTTACGCCCTTGGCCACGATGGGCTTCCACTTCAGGCGCGGGTTCGGCTTCGCTTCGAGCTCGCGACGTCGCTCGGCAACGAGGTCGACACGCACGGTCGCGTCGCGCAGATCCGACCTGGAGAGATCGAGGTTGACGCTCGACTCGTAGGCCGCGGCCACCTCGAGGTGCATGCGGCGCCCATCGCACGCTTCGAACGTGAGCGACGGTCCGGGCTCGAGGTTCTCGAACCGCGCCTCGACGAGCGTGCACTTGCTCCACTGCAAGCCGAGCGAGCCGCCGGTGAACACGGCATTGGTCGCATCGACCTTCGACGCCGGACGGTGCCGCCAGTCGACGTGACAGTCCTCGAACCGCGTCCCGCGTAGCTTCGCGCCGTCGAGCTCGGTATGCGCGAGGTCGCAGCGGCGAAAGATCGCGTTCGACAGATCCGCGCCCGCCATCTTCGTGGATACGAGCACGGCGTCCTCGACCACGATGCCGCTCAGATCGCGGCCGCTGAGGTCCGCACCATCGGCGAGCGTGTTCGACTGGATGGCGGCGACCAGCGCATCCTTGGACCGCGGAACGTTCGCCGCCGGTGCGCGCTTCAAGAAGCCGCCGCCTTGCCAGCCAGACAGCGCCGCGATCTGCGATGCGAGCCCGGCTTCGTCCTCGGAGAGCGGCGTGCGCCAGATGCAGATCGTCTCGAGGTTCGGCCCCGCCTTCGCGAGCGCGGAGATGTCGTGGAGCTGCGAGTCGTCGAGGTAGAGCTCGCGCAGCGCGGGCAGGGCGACGAGCTTCTCGGGGAGCTTCTTCGGGCAGCCGCTCCACTTGAGGACGCGCAGATGTTCGAGGCGATCGATCCAGCTCGGCAACGCCGCGTCACCAATGTCGAGCCGCATCACGCGCGCGAGCTTCTTCGCGTCGGCGGGAGACTTCGCGTGTCGCACGTCGACTGCGCGCGCTCGTCCGCGATGTTCGAGGGCGGTCTTCAGGTCGAGATAGTGATGGCCGTATCCCGAGAGCTCGTAGTAGGCGGGAGGTCGCGTGCCCATGCCGCACGATATCCGCATCGCGCGGGCATCTCGACCGACCGGGCTCAGTCCTCGTCGCCGATGTCGACCCCGCCGACGAGACCCGCGGGGTCCACCGCGAACAGCCCCGATTCGAGCGTGCTGCCGAAGACTCCGAGCGTGCATGCGTAGGAGGCCGGCCCTTGCTGTTCCAAGGCCGTGACGAGCTCCGGCGAGAGGTGGATGGTCGCGTAGAAGCGTGTCTGGGGGCCCAACGGGGCGAGGAAGAGCTCGGCGGCGCGTCGCGCGTCGGCGGCGGCGAGTCGCTCCGTTCCGTAGGCGAGCTCCCATCGAAACAACACGGGCAGGTAGCGCTCGGCGAGCGCTCGATCGATGGTCGTCAGCCGCTCGAACGAGAACCACGCCGGTATCTCGACGCCGTTGGCGCGGAGGAGGTGAAGCACGGCGTCGCCGTCGGCAAGGTCGGGATCCGTGCGCGTGATGGCGACGAAGCGCGACTGCCACTCGGTCGTGTCCAGGAGCGCGAGCAGCTCGTCGAGGGCGGTCATCGCTCCAGGTATCGTGACGGAGGTGCGGCGCGGTGGCTAGCGGAGTGCGGTCGCGAGGAAGCGGGCGACCCGCGCGTACAGCTCGATCTGGTTCTCTCGACGAGCGAGCGAGTGGCCCTCGTTCTCGGCCACCATGTACTCGCTCGGGACCTTTCGCGTGCGCAGGGCCTTCACGATGAGGTCGCTCTCGGTGCGCGGCACGCGCGGATCGTTCGCGCCGGCGTAGATGAAGGTCGGATCGACGATCTTGTCGACGTCGGTGATCGGCGAGATCTGCCGGAGGAACGCGGCGTCCTTGTCCGGGTCGCCGAACTCGACGAGGAACAGCGTGCGGATCACGCCGGCCGTCGTCTTCATGAACGTCTCGAGGTTCACGATGCCGACGAGATCCACGCCGGCGCGCCAGATGTCGGGCGAGCGCGCGAGTGCAATCAGCGTGGAGTAGCCGCCGTAGCTGCTGCCCATGGCGACGAGGCGATCCTTGTCGGCCCAGGGTTGTCGCGCGATCCACCGGCCGGTCGTCTCGATGTCCTTGAACGCATCGAGCCGCTTGGGGCCGTTGTCGGCGGCCTCGAACGCGCGACCGTACCCGCCCGAGCCGCGCACGTTCGGCTCGACGACCGCGTAGCCGAGCGACACGAAGAACGCGGTGAGCACCTGCCACTTGATCATCGAGACGCTCGACGGACCACCGTGGAAGTAGACGATCGTCGGGTGCGGCTTGGTCGACTCGCCCTTGGCGACGTAGACGTTGGTCGGAATCTTGCCGCCGTCGAACGCGGGGATGTCGACGACGCTGGCGTCGATCGCCGGCATATCCTTCAGCGTCGGCCGCGGCTCGGTGCGGATCGGGGTGGACGTGCCGCTCGCGACGTCGACGGTGAACAGCGTGGTCGGCGTGCTCGGCGTCGACCAGTGAACGGCGAGGCGCTTGCCATCGTCGGACCAGTCGACGGCCGCACCTGCGCCGAGCGGCATCTTCAACGCAGACCTCTGGGCGAGCGTCTTGCCGTCGAGGATCCGGATCTCCGCGTAGCTGCCGACGGTGACCGTCATCGCGATCGCGCCGGTCTTTCGCGAGACCAGCGTGACGCCGGCGTTGGCGCCCGTCGGTGCGAAGTCGTGCTTGGCGAGGATCTTCTTCGTTCGGGCATCGATCGCGAGGAGCGTGGATTGCTCGGTGCCGTTGTCCGTCCCGATGTAGATCGTCTTGCCATCGGGCGAGAACTCGAGCGCCGAGAGCGCGGCCTTGCCGGTCGTGGGGAAGATCCGCTCGGCCTTGCCGGTCGCGATGTCGATCAGTAGCGCGTAGTTCTCGTCTCCCGAGGGAACCTGCGAGACGAGCGCCTTCGTGCCGTCGGGGCTCATCGCGGAGAGGAACATCGGCAGGTCGTCGGTGTAGATCGCCTTCGCGGGACCGGGCGTCCTGGTCGACGCGGAGTAGAGCGTGCTCTTCGCTTCGCTCATCGTGCGCGCCGTGAAGTACATCGTGTCCTGCTTCTTGTCGGGCACCACCGGACCGTCGCGATTGATGCGCTCGCCGGGGGTGAGATCGATCAGGCCTTTTCCGTCGATGCCGACGCGGAAGATCGACCAGTTCTCGTCGGCGCCGACGTCGGAGATGAACAGGATCGTCTTGCCGTCCTTCAGGAGCTGATAGCCGCCGATGCGTTCGGTCGTGGTCACGATGCGCGTGGGCGGCGCTGCCGGCTTCGCGGGATCTCCGAGGTAGAGCTGCGGGAGCCCGTCGCGATTCGACATGAACACGACGCGCTTGCCGTCGGGCGTGAAGTCCGGGTTGTACTCGGTGAACGCCTCTAGGATGCCCGTCACCGTGGCCGCGAGCCCCGGATCGATCGTGCCGGCATCGGGCTTCGCATCCGCGACGGGCGAGGGCACGCTCGATGTCGACGAGGGAGTCGTCGACGGTGTCGCCGGCGTCGTCGGCGTCGTCGGTGGGCTGGTCGTGGAGGGCGCAGACCCGGAACAGGCCGCGAGGAGAACGAGAAGGATCGCTCGCATCGTGTGCGCAGCGTACAGCGTGTCGATCGCGTGCACGATCGATCGACGAGGCCGAGCATCGTGCGACACCGGGACTGTCGCTGTCGCCGACGCTGTCTCACTCGTGACTAGCGCTCGCTCGGGAGCAGATACGCACCCGGAGGCGGAGCAGCGCGATGACCCATCTTGCCGGGTGGACGCTTGTCCCAGTTGTTCTTCCGGAAGCACTGCGTCTGGAGCGCGCCGAGCGCCTTGGAGCGATCGCTGTAGACAACCGCATCCGTGATGCGACTCGCGTTCTCGGGATCGACGACGCTGCATGCGGCGATATCGATCGCCCTCACGCGATCGAAGCTCGGCAACACCTCCACGAGCTCCGCGAGCTGATCGACGGTGAGATAGAACGGATCGATCAGTCCGGAGAACTTCTTGATCCGGTCTCCCTGCGGGAGGTCGTCGAGGGTGCGCTTCAGATCCTTCAGCTGACGGGGCGTCGGCTGCGGGAAGTCCTCGCTCTGCGACGTGCCGCCGCTTCCGCCGCCGCCACCGCCGCCGCGCGTCTCGCGACCGTTGATCTTGTGGCTCTCGGTGCGCGACTCGGTCGTGCGAGCCCGCCGCCGGTCACCGTCGTCGTGGTCGTCGCGATCGTCGCGGTCGTCGCGGTCGTCGCGATCGTCGTCGCGATCATCGGAGCGCGCGATGTGTTCGTCATCGAACGCGCTCTGGGCGGGCGGCGGCGGCGGAGGTGACCCGGACCAGGATCCGGGCATCGTCGGAATGCATGCAGCGAGGAGAACGACAGGGAGTACGCGAATCGAAGGGGTCATGGGCGGGCACCCTACTGACCCTCGTTTGCGTTCGCGCGCCAATCGCTATCGCTTGTGCGCCAGGTGCGCCATGACGAGCGCGCCAGGCACTCGGAGTCTCGCCGGTGACGCGGCGAAACGACGCGGTGAAATGCGACGCGGCTCGACGGTGGGCACGCCCCCACCACCGGCGAACCCGATCAAGCCCGCGTCGACGCAGTAGTAGAGCCACCCGTCGCCGAGGACCACGGAGCCCGCCGGTTGTCGGCGGAATCCGTCGACGGACGTGCTTCGGAGCCTCATGCCCCGATTGTACGGTCGCGGCCACACGTTCGGAGAACGAGCGATCCGCCGCGAGCATGCAGCACTCCGATCGATCCCTTACAATAGAGCGTGCTTCGTCGCTGGACGCTCCTGATCGTCTTGACCGGTGCGTGTGCAGCGGATCGTTCGCGCAGCGCGCCGCCGCCGCACGACCTCGACACGTTCCACGATCAACCGCACGCGACGACGACCGCCGCACCGCCCGCGCCCGCACCCGATCCGACGCCACCGCCGGCGCCACCGCCGCCGGTGCCCGCGCCGAGTGCCGCCGCCGTCGCCGAGCCGGCGCCGCCCGACGCCGCGACGATCGAGGCGCTCGGCTGGCCCGCCGACACGGCGTCGTTCGTCGTGAAGACCTCGGCGCACGTGTTCGAGCAGCCGGACATGAAGCTCGAGCCGCTCGGAAAGATCCTCGCGGGGACGCGCTTGCCCGTCGGTGCGACCGCGGCCGGCGACAAGCGCTGCAAGATGTTCCTCGCCGTGCCGCAGGGCTTCATCTGCGCGCGCTACGCGAGGGCGAGCAAGTTGCCGCCCGAGGCGATCGCGCAGCCGATCGTTCCGGACGGCGAGCTTCTCCCGCAGACCTACTTCGGCATCAAGAAGGGCGCGCATCGCTACGCGAGCGTCGACGACGTGCGCGCGGGCATCCCGCGCCCCGAGCGCAGCGATCAGGCGTCGTACATGGTGACGAAAGAGGACAAGCCGATCGACATCGACGGCGTCAAGTACGCGCAGACCAGCGTGGGCCTCGTCGCCACGAGCGACCTCTACCGGCACTGGCCGTCGACGTTCGCGGGCGTCGATCTCGTTCGCACGCCGCCGCCGGCATGGCCGTTCGCGTGGGTGATCGCCGCGGACAAGAAGGCCGTGACGGTGCGCGCGACGCCCGAGAAGAAGGGCGCGGCGGCGGGCACGGTGGCCCACCGCGAGATCGTTCCGATCCTCGAGGAGGCGGGTGCGTACGTGCGCATCGGTGACGGCCAGTGGCTCGAGACCAAGAGCGTGCGCATCGCGCGAAAGCGCACGCGACCGGATGCGAGCGACGCGCACGCGAAGTGGATCGATGTCGATCGCGATCAACAGGTCATGATCGCGTACGACGGCGAGACGCCCGTGTACGCGACGCTGGTGTCGTCGGGGCGCCGCAAGAAGGACACGCCGCCGGCGATCTATCGCATCCGCTCGAAGTCCTCGCTGACGAAGATGGCCGCCGAGGAGCGCGAGGCCGCGCACTACGAGGTCTCCGAGGTCCCGTGGGCCACGCGGTTCCGCAGCGGTCTCTACTTCCACGCCGCGTACTGGCACGATCGGTTCGGCACGCCGCAGAGTCACGGCTGCGTGAACCTGTCACCCGCCGACGCGAGGTGGGTCTACGAGTGGAGCGAGCCGACCATGCCGCCGGGCTGGAACGAGCTCGAGGTCCGCGTCCCCGGCTCGATGATCGTGCGCGTGTACGACGCCGCGCACCCGGATCCGCCGACGTTCGACTACGAGAAGGAAGCGATCCAGCGCGCGAAGATCCGCAAGGCGGAGGAGAAGCTCAAGAAGGAGCGCGAGGAGCGGGAAGCCGCCGAAGACGCCGCGGCACGCGGAGTGGCGCCGGTGGTCCCCTGAGTCGAACGTCGCGCGCTTGACAGCCACGTCTCGCGCGCGCGAGATCGTTCCATGCACCGTCGCCTTCAGTTCGTCCTGGCGATCGCAGCGTGCGGTGACCCCGAAGCGGCCTACGTCCCCGACGAGATCGACATGGTGCTCGACGCGCACTGGGTCGATGTCAACGCGCGCGGCATCACGGTCGCCGTACGGCAAGACGGCGCCACGCGCACGTATGCGCGCGGAGTCGCGAACGTCGCGGATGCGATCGATCTCGTACCGGCCGATCGGATGCGGGTGGGCAGCATCACCAAGACGTTCACCGCGGCGACGATCCTCCAGCTGTCCGACGAGGGCGCGCTCTCGCTCGCCGATCCGATCGACACGTGGGTCCCTGGCTTCTCGCTCGGGGCGGAGGTCACGATCGAGCGCGCGCTCGGTCACCTCACCGGGCTGTACAACTTCACCGACGACGCCAGCTTCCTGAACCGCGTCGCCGTTCCGATCGCACCGGCCGACCTCGTCGCGTTCGCGCTCGAGCATCCGCGCGCGTTCACGCCACCGGGCCAGAGCTACAGCTACTCGAACACGAACTTCGTCCTGCTCGCGATGGTCATCGAGGCCGTGACCGGCGAGGACTACGCGGGCGTCGTGCGGGCTCGCTTCCTCGATCCGCTGGGGCTCGAGAACACGTTCATCGAAGGCGGCGAATCAGCGCCGGGCCTCGTCCCCGGCTATCTGCTCACGGCGGCGCCACCACCGTACGACGCGAGCTGGGGCTTCGGGACCGGATCGCTCGTGTCCAACGGCGATGACCTCTGTCGATGGGCGGACATGCTGTATCGAGGAACGGTGTTGCCGTCGTCGCTGCGCGCGCTGCTCACGACCGAGAGCCATCCGGCGGATGGCACCAACACCAACTACGGCGTCGCGACGGATCTGCGTCGCCGAGGTGGCATCGATGTCGTCGGCCACACCGGCTCGACGATGGGCTTCAACGCCGAGGTCTTCATCGATCCCGCGAGCGGCGACTGCATCGCCGTCCTCTCGAATGACTTCTTCGGCGAGCCCGATGTCCTGGCGCAGCCGCTGTGGGAGCTGGTCGCGGCGAGCAACTGACTCAGAACGTCGCGC
Organism: uncultured Kofleriaceae bacterium; assembly: GCA_964617845.1. GTDB lineage: Bacteria > Myxococcota_A > Polyangia > Haliangiales > Haliangiaceae > JABFXX01. Next base: position 193,986 of record CAZUAR010000007.1, read on the forward strand.
GCGCGAAGCTGACGCCCACGCCGAACGACAGCATGTCCATGCCGTGCATGCGGAGATCGGGCGCGAGCAGGGCTTGCACGACGGAGTTGGTCGCGACCTCGTCGAGATCGACGTGGCAGTCGCCGTTGTCGTCGAACAGATCCTGCAGCGTGTCGCTTCGACCCGTGCAGCCACACGGACTGGAGAGCGTGCTCGTCCCCGTGCACTCGGTGCTGACGATGCGCTCGATCTGCTGCTGCGCCTCGGGGATCACGACGCCGTCGATGTCGACGGGTGCGATCGCGCCGGCGAGGACGCCCTCGGCGCCGTCGGGCGTGATCTGCGTGAGCTTGACGCGAGCGCCGCGGAGATCGAGGCGGATGACGCCGGCGATGCTGATCGCGAGCTCGACCGGCATGATCCCCGTGCTCTCGAGGAAGCGGCCGTTCTCGATCGGACCTCGCGCCTGGTGCGAGGCGGTATCGCGATCGATGGTGAACGAGCCGGTACCCTTCAGGTGCTGGCCGCACGTCGCGATGTTGGCCTCGTCGAGGCATGCGTTCGGGACGGGAGCGCCGCCGAGGAACGTGGTCAGGCCCGCGTCGTCGCTGTTGTCGAGCGAGACCGTCTGGAGCTCGGCGAGCATGACGAGGCCACCGCGCAGCAGCGCTTCGCGCGCGGTGCTCGCGGTGCCCAGGCCCTGACTCTCGAGGAGACCGAACACCATGCCGAGCTGGTTGTCGGGAGTCTTGTCGTCGTTGAGATCGAGGCCGTACTCGCGCGCATCGTTGTTGTTTGTCGGGACCCGCAGGTCGCTGACCACGTATCGATACACCTCGCCTTCGAGAGGAGGCAGTGGCTCCTCCGAGTCGAAGTAGCACCCAGACAAGCTCGCCAACACGAGAACGGACGCGCGGTTCATGGAGGCCATTGTTGGTCGCATTGGCCGGACCGCCAATGGCGCGAGTTGGCAACAGGCAGCAGATCGTGACCGGCGCTACGGTCGCTCGATCGCGGACACCATCGCATCGAGGTCGATCGGCTTCACGAGGTGGTCCGCGAAGCCGACGTCGGCGGAGCGATCGCGATCGTGACGCTGGCCGTAGCCCGTGACCGCGATGAGGCGCGGCGTACGATCGGGGAACTGCGCGCGGATCTGGCGCGCGAGCTCGAATCCGTCGAGCACGGGGAGGCCGAGGTCGAGCAACGCGGCCTCGGCGTGAAAGTCACGCAGGCGCTCGAGCGCGGTGACCGCGTCGGATGCGAGCGCGACCTGGTAGCCCATCGAGGTCAGCGAGTCGGCGAGCATCTCGGCGAAGTCGCGATTGTCGTCGACGACGAGGATGCGTCGCTTGCCGGCGCGCGACGCCGTCGGTGCGTCGGAGGAGGAAGCGCTGGTGGTCGCGGCCGTGTGCAGGGGGAGCCGGACGGTGAACTCGCTGCCGACACCGACCGTGCTGGTCACCTCGACGGTGCCGCCGTGCATCGACACCAGGTTCTTGACCAGGGCGAGGCCGATGCCGAGGCCGCCCTCGGAGCGGTCGAAGGTGCGCCGGCCTTGCGCGAACAGATCGAACACGCGGGGCAGGAGCTCGGGGTCGATGCCCGATCCGTTGTCGCGAACGCGGATCTGGACCTGGCCATTCTCGGCGCTCGCGTCGACCGCGATCTGGCCCTTGCGCTGCGTGTACTTCGCGGCGTTCGTGAGGAGGTTGGCGATCACCTGCGCCATGCGCGCCGGATCGGCGTGGATGGTGAGCCCCTGCGGAACCGTCAACGACAGCTCGTGGAGACGCTGCTCGAGGAGCGGGCTCGCCATCTCGACGGCGCGAGCAACGACGTCGGCGACGTCGGTCGGCCGGAGCGCGAGATCGAGCTTGCCGCGCGTGATGCGCGAGATGTCGAGCAGATCGTCGACGAGATGGGTGATGTGGCCGAGCTGGCGCTCGATCACCTCGCGCTCGCGAATGGAGTGCGTCTCCCCGCGCAGCTTCATGAGCTCGATCGCGGTCGTGATCGGTGCGAGCGGGTTTCGTAGCTCGTGTCCGAGCATCGCGAGGAACTCGTCCTTCGCGCGGCTCGCCGACAGCTCCGCCTCGAACAGGCGCGCGCGCTCCAGCGCTTGAGCACACATCTCCGCGAGCGTGAGCATCAGCGCGCGGTCGTCGGCGGAGAACGTCTGCGGCGTCGGATAGCGCAGCACGAGGACACCGACGGCGCGACCGCGCGTGATCAGGGGCAAGGCCACGGTGGCCTCGAAGCGAGCGTTCTCGAGGAGGCGAGCGAGATCGGGATATCGGGTCGAGAGCTGCCTTGCATCCGCGAGGAAGACAGGCTCCTTCGTCATGATCGCGTCTTTGGCCGGCGTGTCCGCGGTGCGTAGCACCGTCGCGTACTGCTCGGAGAACACGCTCGGATGACGCAGCTCGCGGACGAGCGTCAGCATGCCCGTGTCGTCGCTCGAGAACAGGGCGCCGGCGACGGCATCGACGGCCGTCAAGCACTCGTCGAGAACGGCGTTGACGACCTCGTCGTGCGTGGTGGCGGCCGATAGGGCACGAGCCGCGCGGTGGAGTCGCGCGAGACGTTCGCGGCCAGACTCCGCCTGCTTTCGCGCGGTGCGTTCGATCTCGAGGTGCTGCTGCGTTTCTTCCGCGAGCCGCTGGGTCGTGAGGTCGTGGGTGATCTTCGTGTAGCCCTGAAGGTGACCGTCCTGCGTGTAGAGCGGCCAGATCTCGCCATCGGCGTAGAAGCGCGACCCGTCCTTGCGCATTCGCCAACCGGTGACGTGCATGTGTCCTTCGCGAGCGGCGGCGGCGAGATTCTCCGCTGGGACACCCGCTGCGCGATCCTCCGGCGTGAAGAAGGTCTCGTACGGCTGCCCGAGGATCTCCTCGGCCCGCCATCCCTTGATTCGTTCCGCGCCGCTGTTCCACGTCGCGATGCGTCCGTCAGCGTCGAGCATGAGGATCGCGTGGTCCCGAACGCCTTCGACGAGCCAGCGGAACCGTTGCTCGCTCGTGTACAGCTCTTCGAGGGCCGCTTCGATCTCGGCACGATCGCGAATGACCATGACGAAGATCGGCTCGGCAACACGGGTCGTCGCGCCGAAGGTCCACGACAGAGGTGGCTCGCTTCCATCGCGACGGAGGCCGGGAAGCTCGACCGTCGTGAGCGTGTCGGTCGCCTGCATCGATGGCGCATCGGGCTGGCGCAGTCGCACGGGAACGAGGAGGTCGCTCGGTTTTCCGTCGAGCTCGTAGCGCCCATACCCGAACAGCTTCTCTGCGGCCGCGTTCGCGCAGATGATCGTTCGCGACGCGGCGAACGCGATCAACGGCTCGCCGTGATCTGCGAGGATCTCCGCCACGACGCGCGGGCGCTCCTCGACTCGTGCCAGGACGGTTCGCAACAGATCCTCTGTCGCGCGTTGCGAGAGCCGTCGCGCCGAGCGAGCGGCATCCGAGCGTTCCGCGAGGGTGGGGGGCGCTCCCGCCATGCACTCCAGACTATCGCGTCGCGACCCTCGTAAAGGTGCACAGGCTCTGGTTTCGCGTCCTCCCGTGCGCTGGCGCTCGCGATCCGCCGAGCGATTTCGCGCACTGGAGATCCGAAGACTTCGCTTGCGATCGAGGGATGACCCGCTCGATGCTGGCAGCTCGCAGATGGTTGATCCGCGGGCCGATATCCCGACGATCGAGGTGTTCGTTCCGGGGGCCGGCGCAGGCCTCGCGGACGCTCGCCAGGTCGTGAGCGACGAGCACGTCGGCGCACTCCTGCGGATCACGACGGCGCTCGCCGCATCGCTCACCGAAGCCGACGTTCACGCCACGCTGGTCGATCACGTCGCGGCGGCGGTCTCGGCCTCGACCTGCGCGCTGTGGCTCGCCCACGGAGACTCGCTCCGTCTCGTCCGCCAGGTGGGCTACCGACCGGAGTCGCAGGCTCGATTCGCGACGGTGCCGCTCACTCACGCGCCGTCGTACCCGTTCCTCGACGCGTTCCGGACGTGCGAGGCGATCTGGATCGGATCGACGACGGCGCTCCTCGAACGGTATCCGCACCTCGGCGACGCGACGTCGATCGGCCGCATGTATCGCGTCGCGTGTCTCCCGCTCGCGATCGAAGGAGCCGTGCTCGGCACGCTCGCGATGACGTTCGACGAGGGAAGGCCAGCATCCACGAGCGAGCAGAGCTTCCTGCTGTTGATCGCGCGCTACGCGACGCTCGCGCTCCAGCGACTCCGCGTCGTCGAGGCCGAACGGAGGAGCCGCGAGCGGGCCGATGCGGTCGCGATCGAGAACAGCCGCCTCAACGCCGAGGCAGAGGCGGGGCGTCGTCGTGCGGAGCAGCTCTATCGATTCGCGACCGCCGCGGTCAACGCGGACTCGCTCGGTCGGGTCTGCGACGCCGGCATCGACGCGATCCTGCAAGCGCTCGAAGCAGACCGCGCGGCGGTGCTCCTCTTCGACGATGGCGTGATGCGCTTCAAGGCATGGCGCGGACTCTCGGACGCGTACCGCCAGGCCGTCGAGGGGCACTCTCCGTGGCAACGCGATCATCGCGCGCCCAAGCCGGTGCTGGTCTCCGACTGTCTCCACGACCCGGCGTGGGCGGCCTACGCCGACGTGTTTCGCGCCGAGGGCATCGGCGCCCTCGCGTTCATCCCGCTGATCAGCCGCGGAGAGCTGCTCGGGAAGTTCATGGTGTACTACGGCGCGGCGCGAACGTTCTCCGTCGTCGAGATGGAGGTCGCCACCGCGATCTCGAACCACCTCGCGTCGACGATCAGCCGGTTCACCACGCTGGCCGCGCTGGAGCGGACGGTGCGCGACAACGAGCTGTTCGCGGGTGTGCTCGCCCACGATCTTCGCAATCCGCTCGCCGCGATCGTGACCGCGACGGAGGTCGCGCTGTATCAGATCGACGCCGACGAGAAGACGCGGAAACCGCTCACCCGGATCCTGTCGAGCGCGGGGCGAATGAAGCGGATGATCGAGCAGCTCCTCGACTTCACGCGTGCGCGTGTCGGCGGTGGCATCGAGATCCATCGCCAGCCCGGCAACCTGAGCGAGCTCGTCGCGCAAGTCGCGGGCGAGCTCGAGCTGGTCTACCCCGAGTGCCGTTTCGAGGTCGCGCCCCGTGGCGATGCGAGCGGATCATGGGATCCCGATCGACTCGCGCAGGTGGTGTCGAACCTCGCCGGGAATGCCTGCCAGCATGGAACCGCCGGTCATCTGATCGTCATCGAGATCGACGGTACGCAGCCGGAGCGGATCCAGCTCTCGGTCCACAACCATGGCGAGATTCCCGAGGTGCTCGTCCCGCAGATCTTCGACCCCTTCCGCGGCGGCAACAAGCGCTACAGCAAGCAGAGCGGGCTCGGCCTCGGTCTGTACATCGTCAGTGAGATCGTGCGCGCGCATCATGGTCGCGTGCAGGTGTCGTCGTCGAGCCGCGACGGAACGCGCTTCCTCGTCGATCTGCCGCGCGAATAGTCGTTCGGGTCAGGGCGCCTCGCCCGAGCACTCCTCGTTCGTGGTGCCATCGTTCCTTCTGTCGCGCGTGCAATTCTTCGACGCCACCGACGTGGGTGCGCTGCAGGCCACGAGATCGCCGAACGCGCGGCACGTGCGATCGAACCACGCGGTGTGCGACGAGCCGGCGTTCCCCTGGCCCGGATAGAACACGGATTGATGGTCCACCATGCGAACCACCACGCCGTCGGCGACGCGCGTGCGCTCGAGCTCGTAGAACACCGATCGAGGCTCGTGATGAGACTGCATCGGTGGCATCGGCTCGCGCGTCTCGACGTACCAGCCGCGCGGTGTCTGCAACGCGATGACGCTGTCGAGGCCGCGCGATCCTTGTGCGACGGCGACGAACGCCGCGCCCGCCGGCAACGCTCGGATCGGCGAGAGCTGGCAGCCGGCGCATGCCGCCTCGAGCGTGGCGTGCGGACCCGCGAGCGCGCTCCAGCCGTCGGGGACGGTGGCGTTCGGCGCGGGCGCGGGCGTGGACGGCGCTGGTGAAGGTGTGGCCGCGCACGCGGTGAGAGCGAGCGAGGCAAACAGGGAGGCGAAGCTCGTGATCGTCATGCGCATTCCGACGAACGATCGCGCGTCGAAATCTAGAGCTTCCGATCCTATCGGCCGGTGCGAGCACCACGGATCTTCACAGATCGAAGAGCAGCGTGCTGCGTTGCGCCTCGCGAGCGCGGTGAGGCGACGATGCGAGGAGGGCGGGCGCGCGGTCGGGCGTCATGCGATAGCGAAGCAGCGTCGAGAGCGCTTTCACGCCATCGGTCCAGCGGATCTTCTTGCCCTGCGCGACCGATCGAGCGCTGTAGTGGATCGGGACCTCTTCGATCCGTACACGTCGTCGGCCGAGCTTGGCGGTGATCTCGGGACACAGCTCGAATCCGGTGCTCTCGAGATCGAGGGAGCGGAGGACGTCGGTGCGGACGAGCTTGTAGCAGGTAGCCTCGTCGGTGATCGACATCTGGAACAGCACGTTCGCGGTCGCGGTCAGGAGCTTGTTGCAGATCCAGTTCGCGCGCTGCATTCCCTCGGGGTGACGACTCGCCAGAAAGCGCGATCCGTACACGGCGCGAGCGCCGGCCTTCGCGAGCGCGAGCATCGGGACGATGTTCTGCGGGTCGTACTCGAGGTCGGCGTCCTGGATCACGACCCACGAGCCGCGCGCACTCGCGAGGGCCGTGCGGACCGCAGCGCCCTTGCCCTGGTTCTTCGCGTGCACGACCAGGCGAACGCGCGGGTCGCGGTGGGCGACCTGGCGGACGCGCTCCGCCGTCTGATCGTTCGAGCCGTCGTCGCACACGACGATCTCCTTCTGGAAGCCGACGGTCTCGGTCGCAACCGCGAGCACGCGATCGAGCAGGGTCTCGATGGTCCGCTCCTCCCGGAAGGCCGGGACGAGGAACGTGAGTGTGTCGTTCATGCCAGGCGTGGCTGCAACCGATGGACCATCACGCGGTGATCGCCGCCCGAGGGGCGGTCGGGTGAGCGTGCTCGCGATCTGCGGGGTGTTGCCCATAGCGTGGGCTACTACCAGCGGCGTCCGCGTCGCTCGTGCCGCACGAACCGGCCGCTTCGTGGCGTGGGTCGCGGCATTCGGCGTGCACATCGCGCGATCATGTCGGTACGCTGCCGTGTTGCGACGAGCGGGTCCTGGGTTCCGAGTCTGGGGGTGGTCGACTCCTTCCGAGGAGGCGACGTGACCGCGCGGCTCGTTCGCTTCGCCACCAAGCACGCACTTGTCTTGATCGCGGTGCTGTTCACCGCGGTCTCCGTGGCGCGCATCGTCGCGACGTCGAAGTCGCAAGGGTGGACGTACGACGAGCGGCTTCACCTCGACTGGAGCGAGCGCTTCCTCGAGGGCGTTTCGGAGCGATGGAGCAATCCGGGGTACGACTCGAAGACACCGATCAGCGTCCCCAACGCGCTGTTCGAGCGACTGGCGGGCAGCGACTCCGAGATGCGCCGAGTGCTGTCGCGACTGCCGATGGTTGCGTGGTTCCTCGCGCTGGTGGCCGGCACGTTCTTGCTCGCGCGGCGAATGGGGCGGCGCGAGGCAGGGCCGCTCGCGGTGATCCTGCTATGCCTCGAGCCGAACATCATCGCGCACAGCACGGTCGTCACCGTCGATGTTCCGCTGGCGGCGTGCACGGTGTGGTCGGTGCTGGCGTTCCAGCGGTTCTGCGAGCAGGTGTCCCCGGCGCGCGGACTGTGGGCGGGCGCGGCGCTCGGCGCGACCCTCGTCGCGAAGTTCAGCGCGGTGCTCGTGGCGGCGCCGTTGTTCATCGCGGCGGCGGTCGCGGTGTACGTCCAGCGGGAGAGCGTGCCCCTCCGGCGTGGGATCGGGTCACTCCTCTTGTGCGGGGGCGCCGCGCTGCTCGTGATCGCGGTGTTCTTCGGGTTCGATGGGATGTTCACGCCGCTGGCGGACATCCGGTTCGTGTCGAGGCCGTTCGTCTCGCTGACCCGATCGGTGCCGTGGTTGCCGCTGCCGCTCCCCGAGGCGTTCTTGACGGGCCTCGACATGTGCATCGCTCGCGAGCGCGAGGCCGTGTGGAACGTAGTGGTGCTCGGGCAGCACCACACCGATGGGGTCTGGTACTACTTCTTGTTCCACTACCTCATCAAGACGCCGCTCGGGCTCGTCGCGCTGACACTCGCGGCTCTCGGAGTGGCGACGTGGCGGCGGATGTGGACGCGGTCGCATCTCCTCGTCGCCGTGACAATCGCGATCCCGCTCGCGTACTTCTCGTTCATCTTTCGCGATCAGGTCGGGTATCGCTTCGCGTTGCTGTGCGTGCCGCTGGTCCTCGTGCTGGTCGCTGATGTGCTCGCGCAGGTCGCGCGCACCCGCGTGATGGCGTGCGTGATCGGCGTGCTCGTGGTGCTCGGCGTCGTCGAGAACGTCCGGTACTGGACCAACCCGCTGTCGTTCACGAACAGCCTCATCATCGACAAGGAACGAGCCTACGAGTGGGTCGCCGACTCCAACCTCGACTGGGGCCAGCACGACGAGACGATCGCGAGCCAGGTGCGCGAAGGCGTGCTGCCCGCCGAGCGCGTGAACCCGCCGCATCCGCTCGTGGGGCGCAACATCTTCGCAGTCAACACCGTCGCGGGGGTGTGGTCGTACGAGCAGTTCGAGGCGTATCGCTGGCTTCGCGAGACCATCCCGCCGACCGAGCACATCGACGACACTCACCTCGTGTTCGACGTGGATGCCGCACAGTTCGATCGCATGCTGGTCGAGACCCGCACGCTGGAGGCGCAGCGGTGGTCGTGCGCGGTGACCTCGCCGATCGCCGAGCCGATCTTGCTGCGCCAGACGAACGCGGTGGCGTGCATCGAGGCGTTCGAACCGACGGTGATTCGCCTCGTCGCGACGCGCACGAACACGAGCGGTCCGGGGCTGGCGTTGCGGACCAAGCGACCGCGCGATGTTCGCGTGCGTGCAAACGAACGCCTGACGTTCGAGACGATGAGCACCTCGCAGGAGCTGTGGTACCGGCTGATGCCGGGGTTCCACATCCTGCACCTCACCGGCACCGGCAACGTGACGGTGCACGTCGAGAGCGGCCGCGCAAAGGTCATCGCGGGAGAGGCGCTCGCCGGCACCGAGCAACCCAACCCGATGAAGCGCGCGCACGCGAAGCGCCGGCCGAGCGCGAAGAACCCGATGTTCTTCGGCCCGCGCTGACGCTGGCACGACGAGTGCCTGTCTGGAGGGCATGGCCCGTCACTTCAGTGCTGTCGTTCTCGGCGCGTCGATCGCGCTCCTCATCCCGTTCGCCAACTGCACGCCGCGGATGGACGTCGACGAGTCCTACGTGACCGGAAGTGGAAGCGGAGGCGGGAGCGACGACGGTGACGATTGCCCGTTCCCATGTCTCGAGGATGATCCTGGCGACGACGACGAGTGCCGCGGCGAATGCGGCAACGGGTGCGACGGCATCGACGGCAACCACTTCTGCACCGAGGAGTGCATGACGCACGACGACTGCTATCGCGGTTGTCTCGACTCGGGCTGTCCGACTTGCTACCCGGTCGTCTGCATGGCTGCCTGCACGCTCGAATGGTACGAGGCGTACAAGTCCGTGCTCGAGTGCGCGTACGGGCTGCGCGACTGCACCTGCGAGTGACGTGCGGGGTCGAGCCCATACTATGGGTGACAGCCAGCAGCAGGGCGGTCGCGACGACGAGCCCGGCCGCACTCGTCGCCGATGACGTCACGCTCCGACGAGGAGCTCGTCGCGCGGCATGCCCGTTGCTCCGCGGGCGTTGGCTGAAACTTTTTTCGGCCAATTCACTGGAGGGAACGAGACATGACAAACAGGAATGGCAAGCGGCGCGAACACTACGTGCCGAGGCTCATCAGCGTCCTGCTGGTGTGCTGCATGATCGCGGTACCGGTCGGGTGCCACGTGACAGACGGCGACGACGCTTCGCAACTCGATCCGGAAGATCGGGAGGACTACAGCGAGCAGGTGTCGTATCTCGGTAGCAATGGATCGGGATCCGGGTCCGGATCCAACGGCGATTGCTACACGCAGTACGGCTACTGGTACTGCGTCGGACAGTGCCTCGCGTGCAACACGGGCGCGACCGCGGGTATCGCGGCGCTAGCTGCCGCCGGCGTCGGCGCGCCGGGCGCGTTCCTCGCGCTCCTCGCGGAAGGTGGGTGGTCGGCGGTCGGCCTGCTGACCGAGGCCGAGCTCGCCGCGGCGCTCGGAATCAGTGCGGGTGCTCTGCTCGGTGCGGACTTCTTCTGGGATTGGTGGAACACGTGCCGCATGTGTTACGCGGGCGCCGATCCGATCTAGTAGCGATCGTCACGTGACGCGCGAATGGGGTGAGCCCGACGCTCGCCCCATTCGTCGTTTCGGCACTCGACATGCACTCGTGCGCGTCGGGGTGAAAGGAACCTTTCGACATGAAGCATCGCTACATCGCAATGAGTGCCATCGGGATCGTGTTCTGTCTCGGTGTGACGACCGCGACCGGTTGTTTTACCGACGACGACACCACCGAGCCGGAGCTCGGTCAGGTCGAGCAGGAGGCGGGCGTCGCCTTCAACTACTACGACCGGATCTCGATGTGCTTCAACCCATATCGATGGATGAGGCTGTACTGGCACGTCGGGGGATACTGCAGCATCCTGCAGCCCACGCCGCTGTGCGGAATGCTCTACGACCAGACATGCATGATCTGGAATCCGCGGCTCCGCAACGTCCTCCAGAGCGTCTGCTGGCGACGCTGCTGGAACGTGAGCTACTCGGCGCCCGATCCAGCGCCGCCGCCGAGCTGCACGAATCCGCCGTGCATCGTGCCGTACTCCCTCGATGGCAGCGATCCTGGCGACGGCGGCGGCAGTGGCGACGGCAGTGGGAGCAACTCGGGCTACTAGGCCGCGCCGAGCTCGCGATCACGACGGACCGCGCGGAGGTCGTCCGCGATCTGCGCTGTGAGCGGGACATCGAACGTCGCCGCGCTCGCGTGCGCTTCCTCGAGCGCGGCGAGTGACGCGCGGCCGTCGCCGGCACGAATCGCCGTGCGCGCACGGAGCCACAGCATCTCGACCATCACCTGGCGATCGCCTTGCGCGCGTAGCTCGTCGAGCACGCGATGCCACGTTTCGTCGCTTCCGTGGGCGACGGCCGCGCGCAAGCCATCGAGGTACGAGCAATCGGCGGTGCTGCCCTTGAAGTCGTCGTCGTTGATCTCGTCGAGAACGCGGCGTGCGTCCGTGTCGCGCCCGTCGAGCGCGAGGAGAAACGCGGTCTGGAGGTGGGTCCGGCATCCCTTCGCGCCGAACCGCTCGCGCGTGATCGCGAGTGCCTGCTCGGCTGCCGCGAGCGCGCCAGCGAGGTCTCCGTTCCAGAACCGCGCGATCGACAGGTTGTGCAGGCTGAAGAACTCGATCTGATGGAAGCCCATTTCGCGAGCGATCTCGACGGACCGCCGGCTGTCGTCCTCCGCGCGGCTCCACGGTCCTTCCGTCTGCCAGTACGAGATCCGATTCAGGAGGCCGATCGCGAGGTGATAGTGATCCGACGCCGCCTCGCACCGCGCGATCGCCTCGTCGAGCGCGCGCTTTCCGTCGGCCGTTCGCCCCTGACCGATCCACATCCACCCGAGCAAGAGTAGACAGCCGACGCGGGTCTCGTGATCGCCGAGCTCGAGCGCCAGCGCCGCGGCGGACTCGAGCAGTACCTCCGCCTCGTCCGCGCGCTCTTGCCGTGCGCGCGACACGCCGAGCCAGTTCTTGTACTTCGCCTCGAGCGGCGGTGGCAGCGCAGCGCGAGCCGCCAGCGCCTCCGCTCGCTCCATCAGCTGCGCTTGTGTCTCCCACTCCTCGACGAAGTCGCAGATCGCCGCCTCGTCGACGAGGATCGAGAGAAGTCGCAGCGGGTCGTCCAGCTCCTCCGCGAGCGCGCGTGCCGCCGCCAGATCCGCGCGCGCCTCCTCGTAGTGCGTGAGGAACCGCCGCACCGCGCCACGCTCCTCGAGCAGTGCGAGGTCATCGCCGAGCTCGAGCGCAGCCGTCAGCATGCGCTCGGCTTCGAGGTAGTCGTGCCGCGCCTTCGCGCGGGCCGCGAGCGTCGCGTAGTGAGCGCGCGCGACCTCGCGCTGGCCGCACCCGGCCGCGTGATACGCCGCCCGCGCGAGGTGGTCGCCAGCCTGCGAGCTCCAGTAGCGAAGCGCCGCGGTATGGATCGCGCGACGAAGCTCGACCGGCACGAGCGCGAGCAGCGCCTCGCGCTGCGCCGGGCGGCGGAGCTCGAAGCGTCCGTCCGCGCGCTCGACGAGGAGGCGCTCGCGCACGAGCCGGGCGACGCCCGTTGCTGCGTCTGCCATCGCGCGATCGAAGCCGTCACGCTGCAACGTGCGCTGCACGGCGTCGAGCTCGTCGACACCTACGTCGGCGCCGAGCACCGACGCGATGCGCGCCAGGTCCGCCAGCTCGGGCGCGAGCGCGTCGAGCTCGCGGGTCGTCATCCACTGGGCCGCGGGTAGCGGTGGCAAGCGATCGAGCTCGTCCGCCGCGACGAACCACGCATTCGTGCCCTCGTGCCGGCGCACGATCTTCTCGCGACGCAACAGCGCGATCAGATCGACGAGCAACGCGGGGTTGCCGCCCGACCAGCTCGCGAGGCGCGCGACGACCTGCGCGGGCACCCGAGTCCCCACGGGGAACAGGTGACCGACGAGCGCCGCCGCGTCCGCGTCGCCGAGCGGTTCGAGGCGAAGCATCTCGATGCGCCGCCGCGTCGCGTCCTGCTGGCGGTGCCAGGCCTTGCGCGAGTCGGCGAAGCGCGTCGTGCACGCGAGCACCACGCACAGCGGAGCGCTGCTGGTCTCGCACGCACGCTCGAGGATCTCGAGGGTCATGTCGTCCGCCCGCTGCGCGTCGTCCACGACGATCACGAGCGGTCTCGCGCTCGCGCGATGGACGATCCCCGCCGTGATCGCGCGCCGCAGCTCGTCGCGGATCGCGCCCGGAGGCGCCGCGTCGTCGCCGTCGAGCCATCCCATGGCCACGACCACGCTGCGCCCGGCGATCACGGCGACGTCCGCGCCGAGTCGCTCGGCGACGAGCGCCATCGGCTCCGGCGGCACGCCCTCGTCGACGTCGAGGAGCGCACGCACGAGGAGCTGCAGTGAGGACTCGGCGGTCGCGCCGGGGCGACTGCACGCGATGCGAAGGACATCGAGGCTGCCCCGTGCATCGAGGTCGCCTCGCACCCGCGCGACGATGTTCGTGGCGAGCGTCGACTTGCCCGTGCCCTCGTCGCCCGCGATGACGCACAACGCCGGCGTTGCCTCGCGCACCACGCGCGAGACGATGTCGTGGACGTGCGCGACGACGGCATCGCGCCCGACCAGCGACGAGGCGGGCGCCCGTTCGTCCAGCGATGTCCCCGGGACGAAGTCGCCATCCGCGTCCAGGCCGAGCGCGTCGGCGGCCGTGCGCGTGAAGACCACGCCGTCCCAGGGGGACGCGGGAAGCCACGAGGGCTGATCGACGTCACGGCCATAGAGCGCGACGCCGTGGCGCGTCGAGCGAACGAGCGCGCGTCCGACGTGGATGGCGGCGCGCGTCGCCGGGTGCATCGCGGCGTCGCCCGCGAGTGCGATGGCGGCGGACAGCGGATCGTGCGTGGTCGGCAGGATCACGAGGAGCGCATCGGCGCCGCGCTGGCGGACGATGCTCGCGCCGACGCGGGCGGCGAGATCGCGCAGCTGATCGATCGGCAGCGCGCCCGCGACGTGAACGAGCGTGACCGGGCGCTGGCCCTCGGCGGCGCGAAGCGAGCGCTCGGCGGGTGAGCGCGCGGTGTCGCCGGCGAGCGCGCGAGCGAGCCGTCCGCGGACGGACGCGAGATCGGGGCGGCGCTCGGGCGACTTGGCGAGCAGGTCGAGGATCAGCGACTCGAGCGTTTCCGGCATCGGACGCACGCGCGAGGGCAGGGGCGGGCGGAGATGGAGGTGGCCGTGCTCGATCGCGGAGCGATCGCCAGCGAACGGAACGCGCAGCGTGATCAGCTCGAACAGCAGCACACCGAGCGCGTAGAGGTCCGCGGGCGCTGCGGCCACGCCGGCGCGAAGCTGCTCGGGCGCCATGTACTCGGCGCTGCCGAGGATGGTGCCGTCACGGGTGAGGCTCGTGGCGCGATCCGGCGAGGCGACGAGGCCGAAGTCGAGCAGACAGGCGTCATCGCCGCGGAGCACGATGTTCTCGGGCTTGAGGTCGCGATGGACGAAGCCGCGCGCGTGCACGAACACGAGCGCCGTCGCGATGCGCTCGGCGATGCGCACGCATGCGGCGAGCGGCAGTGGCTCGTTCGCGGTCGCGAGGACGTCGGCCAGCGTCGGCGCGGTGAGGCGCTCCATCGCGAGGAATGGACGGCCATCGTCGAGCCGGCCGCTGTCGACGAGCGCGGGCACGAACGGCGACGCGAGCGCACGCAGCGCGGTGGCCTCGCGATCGAAGCGTGCGTTGGCGAGCGGCGATGCGTCGTGCGCGACCTTGATCGCGAGCGGTGCGTTGGTCGTCGCGTACACGATCGAGAAGCCGCCGGCGCCGAGCACGTCGCCGAGGACGTAGTCGGCGACCGCCGGGCGCGCGGGCGAGGGCGCGGGCGCGAGCGGGGCGCGCGCGTCGTCGTCGGGACACGCGATCCCGAAGGCGAGGCGGCGGTAGCACCGTGGGCAGCGAGGCATCGAGTTAGCCCGAACCGGAGCCCGAGCCAGTGCTGGGCGGATCGTTCGGCGGTTGCGGCGGCGAACAGAAGAAGCGCGCGCCCCAGACCTCGACGCGGCGTCGCCATCCATCGATCAACGTGCACGCGGGCTCGGTCGTCGTCGATGGCATCGCCGTCGTCGAGAACGTCGCGCCGCCGCCGGTCGTGTCCGACGACAGGGTCCAGATGCTACTCGGCGAGAGCAAGCTCGTGAGACGGCACGTGTTGTACGCGAGCAGCGCCTGCGTGCGGACCTCCGGGATGACCTCGTCGGACAAGCCCATCGCGTCGACCCGCTGCGGAGCGCCGCCGACGCCCGCGCGCGCGGAGCCCGCGCACGCGTGCGCCGACGTCGGGGGGCCCACGACCGCGTCGTACGAGAACGGGCTCGCGAGCTCGCGAGTGCCAGGGCGCAGCTGATCCGATTCGCGACGAACGCCGGGGCTCTCGATGTCGGTGAGACGCAGCGCTCGATTGTCGCGTGTCGCCGAGAGGTAGATCGCCTGGCCGGTGATGGTGCCGGGATGACCGGCGAGGATGTTGTACGGACCCGATGGATCGACGCCGGTAAACCGGAACGGGATCAGGTTGGTGAGCGCGAGCGCGTAGGAGGCGAGGACGGTCGCGCCGTCGACGCAGCTCGCGGGCTGCGCCTCGCACGACGCGTCGGTGGTCGGATAGCGATAGCGCCAGCGATCCGTCGTGTCGCTCGCGTGCTGGAAGTCGAGGATCGCCTGCGCGTAGTGCGCCGCCTTGAAGATGGCCGAGTTGGCGTGCGCGCTCGCGAGCATCGCCCAGCCGTCCCCCTTCGCCTGCAGGCCGGTCAGCACGTTGGTCACCGCGGGGAGCGCGGCCGAGAGGCCGAGCGTCGCCCAGTCGAAGCAGTGCTTCTGCCCGTCACCGAGGTCGGTGCGCACGAGCGAGACCTTCATCTCGTACGCCATCACCCGATACGACGGCGTGCACTCGTAGTAGCAGCCGGTCGCGGGCGGCGCCGATACCTCGACGATCGCGTCGAGCGGCGCGGTGGTCGCGCCGACCGACGACACCTTCGCGGGGAAGCGAAACCGCGACGACGCGGTGAACACGAGCGGCTGCCAGGCTCCCGGAGCGGTCTCGACCCAGATCTCGGACGATCGCGTGCTGCCGCTGCTGTCGATGTAGCTGCGCGCGAACTTCCAGTCGCGGATCGGCTCGACGATGCCGTCGTGCGACCAGATGCTGGTGAATGCAGTCGCGCTCGTGCACCCGTTGCCTACGTGGCTCGGGCCGAGCGGTCGTGGCTGGACGATCGGCGTCAGCTCGTTGGTCACGACGTACCAGGGCAGCGTGCCCGCTTCGTACGCGCGTACGAGGCGACCTGCGAGATCACCGAACGCGTGCTGGCCGGCGCTCGGCGCGTAGCCGAGGTTGGTGGGGCCGTAACCGATCGCGTTGTAGCCATAGCCAGGCGCGTTCAAGCCGTAGCCGCGCGCGTTCAAGCCGTAGCCGCGCGCGTTGTATCCGTAGCCGGGAGCGTTGTAGCCGTAGCCGGGCGCGTTCCCCTCGATGCCCATCGACGAGACACCGAGCTCGGTGACCGCGGTGTCATCGTCGACGTTGCCGCAGCCGATCGGCAGCAACGCGATCACGAATGTCAAAACCCTCGATGTCTGGCGCAACGTCGACCCCCCTGAAGAAACGTGCCGCAATCTGCTACAGCGCGGACGTCGCAGGCAATCGAATTAGGGGCGTCGCGCGTCGATGTCACGCGTTGTCAAATGCTGTCACCGACGATGCGAACGACGCCATCTCCTGCCGATTCGGTTCGCAGCGCGAGTCCTTCGGTCACGGGCAGGTACGCGACGAGACCTGCGACGCGCTCGGGGCGAACCCACGAGGCGATGCCGAGCAGATCGCCGCCGCGCACGCTGCCGTCATCGGATACGAGGACTTGGCCGGTTCGCAACGTGAAGCAGATCGCGACGCGAGCGTCGCGCGTCGGGCGCGCCGCCATCGATCGTTCGAGATCGCACAGCACGCGCACGGCGTCGCGACGTGCGATCGCGTCATCGGGCGGGAGCGCGAGTACGAACAACGCCGAGGTGCTCGCGTCGAACGCGACGCGGAATCCGTGCGTCGCCAGCTCGCGCGTCGCGGCCGGAAGGATCGCCTCCATGTCGTCGAGCAAGCGCTCGTCCGGCTCGACGAGCGCGCCGGCTGCGACGACGATCTCGAGGTGGACACCGAGCGCGAACGTCGAGCGCGGCAGGTTCCGCGTCGTGCGGCGAGGCGTGGTCGCGGTGCGCAACGCGTCGAGAAACGCGAGCACGTCGGGAAACCTATCGTCGGGTGCGCGGCTCATGCCGCGGATGATCACGTCGTCGATCGCCGGCGGAACGCTCACGTACTCCGACGCGCGTGGCCGGCGGGCGTGCAGGTGCATGTGATGAGCCATCGTGATCGCCGGATCCGCGAACGGTGGCGCGCCGGTGAGGGCGTGAAAGCACAGTGCGGCCAGACCGTAGACATCGGTACGGCCGTCGACCGGATCGCCGACGATCTGCTCCGGCGACATGCATGCCGGCGTTCCGATCGCCTGCCGCGATGTCGTCAGCGACGTCTCCGTCGGATCGAGCATCTTGGCGACACCGAAGTCGAGCAGCACCACGCGCGTCGCGTCGCCTTGATCGTGGAGGAACACGTTGGACGCCTTGATGTCGCGGTGGATGATGTTCGCGGCGTGCGCCGCGGCGACCGCGCTGCACAGCGGCTCGACGAGCGCGACGACGTCGTGGAGCGCGAGCCGGCCTTCCTCCTCGATCTTCGTGTGCAGGTCGCGGCCCGCGAGCAACTCCATCACGAAGTAGGGCTGTCCGCTCGGGAGCCGACCGAAGTCGAAGATGTCGACCACGTTGTGATGCCGGATCAGATTGGCAGCGCGCGCCTCGCGCTCGAAGCGCAGCGCGGCCTCCGAGGACACTCCGAACTCTTCGTGGAGGACCTTGATCGCGACGACCCTGCCGAGCAGGACGTGCTCCGCCTTGTAGACGGCTCCGAACCCGCCCTTCGCGATCAGCGAGTGGATCTGGTACTCGCCGAGGCGATTGCCGGGCGCGAGGTCCTGCGCGGTCATCGGGTCGTTGCTTTGACGTCTTCGGGATCGATGTCGTGACGCGCCAGGAGCTCGCGCAGGTAGTTGCGATCCATGCGCACCGCCCGCGCCGCGTGAGACACGTTGCCCTTGTGCCGCGTGATCAGCGCGCGAAGATAGTCGCGCTCCCAGTGCACGATCGCGCGCTCCTTTGCGGCGCGGAACGAGATGTTGTCGTCGTCGCGCGCCGCCGGGATGCCGTCGGTCACCCCTTGCCACACCATCGGGTCGCCGAGGAGCACCGCGCGCTCGACGGCTGCGCGGAGCTCGCGCACGTTGCCGGGCCAGTCGTGTCGGGAGAAATCGGTCAACAGGCTCGCCGGTGGCTCGCCGCCGCCCATCTCCTCGAAGTAGTGCTCGACGAGCAGCAGGATGTCCTCGCGTCGTTCGCGCAGCGGCGGAACGCGCAGGCGGATCGTGTTGAGCCGGTAGTAGAGGTCGGAGCGAAACCGGCCCTTGTTGATCTCCTTGCGGAGATCGCGATTCGTCGCGGCGATCAACCGGATATCGAGCGGCGTCGTGTCGTTTCGCCCGATCCGTTTGATCACGCGCTCCTCCAGCGCGCGCAGGAGCCGAGGCTGCATGTCGAGCGGTAGCTCTCCGATCTCGTCGAGAAACACGGTGCCGCCCTTCGCGGCCTCGAAGGCGCCGGCGCGCGACGACGTGGCGCCAGTGAACGCACCCTTCTCGTGCCCGAACAGCTCGCTCTCGATCAGGTTCGGCGGAATGGCGCCGCAGTCGACGACGACGAACGGTCCGCTCGCCCGCGGGCTTTGCTCGTGCAGCACCGACGCGATCAAGCTCTTGCCGGTGCCGGTCTCGCCCTCGAGGAGCACCGTCACCTCCGCCTCCGCGAGCTTGGGCAGCACCGCGAACAGCCGGCGCATCTCCGGGCTCGTGCCGAGCGCGCGTCCCCACTTGGAGCTCGACGACAGCGTCGCCGACTCCTCGTCGCTGAGGATCTCGAAGTGGAGGCGCGCGTCGCCGATCTCGATCGTCGCGTTCTGCGCGAGGTACGCCCGATCGATCACGACGCCGTTCACGTACGTGCCGTTCGTGCTGCCGAGGTCACGCACGAGGTGGCCGCGCGGCGTCGGCGCGATCGCCACGTGATGTCGAGACACCGTGCGGTCGTCCACCACCAGGGAGTTGCCCGGCGCGCTGCCGATCGAGACCTCTTCCTCGCTCCCTTCGATCGTGGTTCCCGGATTCGGCCCCTCGACGACCACGAGCCGGTACCGCGCGAACCGGAGCTCGCGCGGCAGCACCTTCGTCGGCACGGGGTGATTCTTGTCGCCCAAGTCTCGACGATAGCAAACCCTGCGCACGGGGTCGGGAAGTACGCGATCCGGCGACACCACGCTCGGGCTGCGATGATGGTTCTTTCCTGGACCGCCGCGATCGCTGTTATCGTTTCGGGATGAGGATCACGGGACGAGTGTTCCTGGGAGTGGCCTGTGTCGTCGTCGCGTTCGGGTGCGGCGCGGTCAAGGACAAGACCCCAGCCGCTGACGCCAACACCAGCGATGCGCCGGTGGATGCCGACGTCGAGTCCGACGCGGACATCGACGCGCCTTCGAGCGTGTGCTCGGCGCCGTGCGAGGACAGCGATCCGTGCACCGCCGACGTGTGCACCGAGGAGACGGGCTGCACGCACACGCCAATGACGCCGACCGGATCGATGACGCTCGCGTACACGGGCAGCATGCAGTCGTTCGTCGTGCCGGCGTGCGTGACGTCGATCGTGGTGAAGGCCGAGGGTGCGGAGGGCGGCGAGTCGAATGGCACGCCGGGCGGGAAGGGCGCGAGCATGACGGGCACGTTCTCGGTCGCTCCGGCCGACGCGCTCCAGGTGCTCGTCGGCGGCCGCGGCATCGCCGGCAGCACGACCGAGGCATCGCAGCGCGGCGGCACCGGTGGTGGCGGTTCGTTCGTCGTTCGCGGCAACACGATCTTCGTGATCGCGGGCGGCGGAGGCGGCGCGGTGGGGGGACTCACGTTTGGCAGCGCCCCCGGTGGGCCCGGACAGACGGGCATCAATGGCCAGGCGGGCATGCCGATGGGATCTGCCGGCGGCGTGAACGGCGGCGGCGGGACCACGAACCCGAACACCGCGTATCACGGCCCGACGGGCGGCGCCGGCTACTCGGGAAATGCGATCGGTGATTCGCAAGGCAGCGCCACGTACGGCACGCCAAACATTCACGCGACGGCGTTCATCAACGGCGGCGCGGGTGGTGTCGGTGGAACGCAGGGACGCAACGGCGGCTTCGGGGGAGGTGGCGCTGCTGGCTACTGCGGAGGTGGCGGCGGTGGATACTCCGGTGGCGGTGCCGGCGCGAACGTGCCCACGGGACAGACCGCCGCGATCAACGGCGGCGGCGGCGGATCGATCAACAACGGCGCGAATCAAACGAACGTCGCGGGCGCGCGCACGGGCAACGGCCTCGTCACGATCACCTGGTGATCACGGCCGGCGGCGTTCCCGTCGGTGCCGCGCGCGAAGCCGCTCACGTCGCTCACGTCGTCTTCTCCACAAAGCGGCGATCGTCGAGCGCGATGTTCGGCATGATCTGCTGGACCTCGCCCACGCGCTCATGGCTCGCGAGAGCAGGAACGAGAGCGCGCATGGAGCGAACCCACTCTGCGGCTGGACCTGCCGCAATTTGCTCCATCTGAGGTTTTTCTTGATCACATCGCCTGCGGTGCTTCTCATGTCGACAACGTGATGAAGAACGAGCATGGAGCAGCGTTGGTGATCGGCGGGTCGGTGCATGCAGCGGAGTCGCGGGAGGGCCTGGCGCGAGTACGCGTCCAGCTACTCGGGCTCGAAGGCAAGCTTCGTCGACGATTCGTCCGGACGGGAGATGACGGCCTCTTTCAGATTCCGTTCACGAAAGAGGAGCAGGATCTCGTCCGTGCTGCGTTGCCGCAGCTGACGCTGAGGGTCAGCGACCTGCGCGACCGAACGCTGGCGAAGGTCGAGCTTGCGGAGTGCGATCTCGACGACACGCGCGTGTACGTTCCGGAGGCGTTGCTGGTCGATCCCACCCTCGCGGGTGGTCGGGCGATCCTGCGTGATCACGTGATGCCCACGATCGATGACGCGATCATGGGCCTCGACGCGAGTAGACAGGCGAGGGCACGGGCAGCGTTCGACCAGTTGCGCTGCGGATTGCCGCCCGTGCTCGAGATCCCCGACATCTTGCCGTTCGCGCGCGGATCGGTCGCGGGGATCGCGGGCGATGCGGCTGCGTTTCGCGACGTCCTCGATCAACTGGAGGCGTGGAACCTGCGCAAGTTCCCCGAGCGACCGGCGGTGACGGGCGACGAGGCGAAGAAGCTTCTCGCCGCGTGGACACAGAAGCCGGGCGCGCATTCTCACGCTCACGACGGAGTCCTCGAGCGCGAGGCCCTGGTCACGCTCGCCGCGGCGGCGATGATGACCGCCGCCGGTGATCCGGTGCGCACGGTTCGCAACGTGCTGGCCATCGGCGATCAGGTACACGCGGTTCGCCAGATCCAGCCGCTGTTCGCGGCGGCGCGCGAGTCGCTGCGCGGGCGAAGCGATCGTTTCGTGCAGCTGATCGGCTTCTTCGGTGGGCTCTGTCCGTACGACGACCTGCCGCACGGAGGCGCGCCGTTTCCTCTTCCATGGCCCAGACCCGTTCCGTTCGATGACGATTGTCCAGAGTTGATCGCGGTGCTCGCCGAAGCGATCCGGAACCGGACGACCTTCTCGATCGCCTCGATCGATCCCGTCAATGCGTGCCCGGGAGAGACGCTGACGATTCGCGGGAGAGGTCTCGTCGTCGGTGACACGATGCCGAGCGTCGGCTTCCCCGTGAGTGGCGGCGGCGCGACGCTCTTCGTTGCTGTCGAGCCGGGCGCGACGGACACCGAGGTCGAAGTCGTCGTGCCCGCGAGCGCGACGTGTGGCCCCCTCGAGATGGAGGTCCCGTACCTGCCGCCGCAGATCGTCTGCGGCATCGAGCTCGACTTTCCCGCGACGATGGATTCGCCCCCGACGCAGTTCCTCGGCGGCGCGACGACGATCCGCGAGTTCCGGAGGTCGGGATCGGGTTGTCTCCACTCGGGTGAGCCGGTCACGTTCGTGTTCGATGCCTGCAATGCGAGGAGCCTCGAGCTGCGAATCACGGTGCAGCAGGAAGGGGCGCCATCGCGGACCCACGTCTATCACCTGAGCGCGCGGGCGGAGAGCCATACGTTTCGGCTGACCACCGTGACCGGCCGCGCGACGTTACGCGCGACGCTCGTCGCCGAAGGATGTGGTCGCGACGAGCGCTCGATCTCGATCGGCATCGCCCGTCCGTTCTCCGACGATCCTGTCGCCCTGATCCCGGTCGAGTTCACGAACTGGCACGGCAACGTATCGCGACGTGCACTGAGCGTCGCACCGGCCACGCTGGATGAGCTCGTCGCGAGCGTCCGATTCGTGGAGCGATTGCATCTCCGGCTCGGCGTGAAGGGCACTGCGTGGTCGTACACCGACTGCGTCCTGTCGCGTCAAACGGTCGTGTTCGTCGACACCGATTTGCTCGCGCGGAGGCTCCGCGATGTTCTGCCCCGCGCGCTGCGCTCGGAGGTGAGATCGGTCTTCAGCGAAGAAGTGCACGAGCGGTGGAACGATGAGATGGGGCGAGCGCTGCCGCCCGCGCGAGAGCGACTCGCGCACGTCGAGGGTGGGATCAAGCTCCACGCCTTGAACTGCGAACTGTTGACCGACGAGCTCGCGATCCCGAACCTCGGCGGCGCGAGCGGACAATCGATCGCCGGCACGATAAACACGAGCACGCACGGCGCGAACTGCGCGATGCAACCGATCACGGACCTCGCACGAGCGATCCACCTCGTGGCGAACGGTGGCCAGCAGTGGTGGATCGAGCCCGCGGATAACCCCGTGACCGACGAGGCCGTCATGCGCCAGCTCATGGCCGAGGGTGTTCTCGATCCGTGCCTCCAGCTGCGCTACGACAACCAGCTGTTCGACGCCGTGCTGTGCGCGATGGGCGCCGCCGGTGTCGTGTACTCGCTCGTCCTGGAGACGGTTCCAGCGCACACGTTGCACGAGCGAACCCAGCTGATCACGTGGGAGGAAGCGAGACGACGCCTCCAGGACGACGTGATCACGCCGGCGAGAGCAGGCGAGTGGTTCCTCGAGATATCGATGAACCCTTCGCCCGGGCGGCCGGTCTGGTACACGACCCGTACACCTACCCCCGAGGCTCCGGATCCTGATCCCGCTCCCGGCGCGACGCACGATCCGCTCGACGTCCACGAGCTGCTCGTCTGGTTGTTCGGAACCGGTGTCGGCGGAGCGGCCATCGGTCTCGGCGGCGCGATCATCGGCTTTGGCACGGGAGTCATCGCGGGCGTGATGGCGGGTCTCTCGACGTACTTCGTGCAACGCCAGGCGGAATGGGGTGTTGTCATCACGAACCCGTTCTTGTGGTGGCGTATCCCCGAGCTCGCGCGCGATCTCGACGTGATCCCGCAGCTGATCGATGCGGTCACCGGGTTGATCCACACGCTGAACGCGCACTTGCATGGCCCGCCCGAGGCAGTCGAGCGTGCACTCGCGACCGCGATGCCGCCGCTTCTCAACGCGATGCACGAGATCGGCTTCTTTCACATCTCCGGCCAGCAGCTCCTCGACACGATCCAGAACATGTTCACCACGCTGACGCAGCGACCGCCGGGCGAAGTGCGCGGCCAGAGCTTTCGCATCTTCACGGAGCAGCCGCCGTGTGGAACGGCGCCCACGCCGGCCGGACCGCTCATCCAGCTGGTGGAGAGTCAGGAGTACATCGTGGATGCGGATCAGCTCGTGGCGATCAACGAGCGCGTTCTGGAGGCCGCGGATCGCGTTCGAAACGTCGACAAGAGCGCGCTGATCCTGATTCTCAACCTGCGCGTCACGGCGCGAACGCGCGCCTCCCTTGGCATGCAGCAGTTCGCGAAGAGCGGACATATCGAGATCTGGACCATCAAGGGGATGGAGGGCAACCCGGCGTTCTTCGAGGCCGTACAACGGATCGTCGAAGACTTCGATGCGATTCCGCACTGGGGCCACCTCCACACCGCGACGGACCTTCACGGCAAGTATCCCCGCCATCGCGAATGGCGGGATGCCTTGAACACCATCGCGCGCGGAGCCGGCCGTCCCAACACGTTTCGGCAGCGGTTCACGCGCGCCCGCGGATTGCTCGAGGATCTGTGATCGGCTGTGAATGCACGGATTGCGCAAGCTCGCGGACGTCCACCGATGTCCACGGATGGTCAGTCGGTGTCCACGTCGAGCTAACGCACGAGAACCCAACGCACCGTCACACGCACGCGCCTTGCACTTCGACCGTGCGTGCGCATCCCGTCATTCGTCGTCCTCCTCCT
Organism: uncultured Kofleriaceae bacterium; assembly: GCA_964617845.1. Classification (GTDB taxonomy): domain Bacteria; phylum Myxococcota_A; class Polyangia; order Haliangiales; family Haliangiaceae; genus JABFXX01. The sequence continues at coordinate 218,288 of CAZUAR010000007.1, forward strand.
CGTCGTCGCCGCGTGTAGCTCCCCCTCCGATCCCAGCAGCGCACCGGATGCTGATGCTGGCGTCGACATCGACAGCGGAGCGGGCGATCCCGGCGAGGATGCGCCGCCCGCGGCGACCTGCGCTGGTAAGACCGCACAGCCCGTCGACGCGACCTGGACGGTGATGGTCGGCGGCGTCGCGCGCACCGCGAACGTGCACGTCCCCGCGAGCTACGACCCCGCGCGGGCGACGCCGGTCGTGCTGAACATCCACGGGCGCACGGGGAGCGCGGCGGGCATGGCGACGCTCACGAAGGCGATCGCGAAGTCGGATACCGAGGGCTTCATCCTCGTGCACCCGCAGTCGGGGACCACCCCGACCGCGTGGAACTCGGGGACGTGCTGCGATCCGGCGACCACGAACAACGTCGATGACGTCGGGTTCTTCGGCGCGCTGCTCGACGAGCTCGAGGAGAAGCTGTGCGTCGACACCGATCGCGTGTTCGCGATGGGCATGTCGAACGGCGGCTATATGTCTCACACGCTCGCGTGCAAGATGACCGATCGGATCGCGGCGATCGGACCGGTGTCCGCGCTGCTGTTGCAGACACCGTGTACGCCGAGCCGGCCCGTGCCGGTGATGATGATCAACGGGACCGCCGATAGCCTGTCGCAGTATCAGTTCGTCGGGCAGGGCGTGACGTTCTGGTCGAACAAGAACCAGTGCACGACCGAGTCGCAGACGTTCCAGAACGGCGACACCACGTGCGTGACGAAGGGTGGTTGCGCGAGCGGCGCGGATGTCACGCTGTGCACGGTCACGGACGGCGGACATCAGTGGCCCGGTGGTGATGCGCTTCCGTTCCTGGGCAAGAAGACGGACGCGATCATCGCGACCGATGCGGTGTGGGAGTTCTTCGTCGCGCACCCACGCGCGATGTAGTCACAGCTTCTTCGCGTGGCGGCGGAACGGCTTCTCGAGCTTCTCCGACCAGTCCTTCGGCTCGATGTCGCGCGGCGCGGTGAACCGAGGAAGAACTCGCGCGGCGCTGCCGTAGCGCTCACATCACCGCGGGCATTTCAGCGAGCGACCACGCGGGTCGCTTCGCATGCTCGGCGCGGCAGCGACGCACCTGGATCGCACCGTACGCCGTGGATGTCGCGAACAGACCGGAGATGCCGAGCCCGACGAGGACGTCTCGGCCGGTCGCGTGCGATGCGCTCGCGATGCCGGCGGCGACCGCGGCGCCGATGCTCGTGATCGCGTCGCCGCGCACCGACATCATGCTGCGATTGCACGCGGTGGGGCCGGGCGGCGGGCGCGGACCTTCCGTTGCGAAGAAGGAACATCCGCCGACGAGAACGAAGAGGACGAGCACGAGCGCGCGCATGGGCGAACGACACGCGATGGTCGCGCATGTTGCATCTGCCACTGCAGCGCGCGCTCGCCGAACATCACGGGCGACGTCACCACGGCGATGTGTCCGCGGGGGTTGTTGTCGATCACGAGCCAGTCCGAGGGGGCGTCGCCGTCGAGGGTCTCGAAGCCTCCGTTGCGGAGCAGCTCGTTGGCGAAGTTCGGCTCCTCGGCCGTGCCGGTCAGGTCGGGCGTGGAGGGTGGCCTGTCAACGATGTCGTGGCAGAACGCGGAACCTGTCGCGCCGGCGCCAATCGCCTCCGTGCGTGCGCCAGTGCTTACGCGCGACGGGCGTCTGTGGTGAAGTGCGCCGATGCGCTGGTGGTTCGTGGTCGCTCTCGCCGCGTGCGGCGATCCGCCCGCGATGACCGACGCGTCACCTGGACCGGACGGGGAGGATGGCGCGGTGCCGCCGAGCTCGTCGCGGTACCCGGCCGATACGATCCTCTCGCCGGTGACGGCCGGTGTCGCGGACGCGATGCGGGCGATCGCCGCGCGCGGGGCAGGGCGAGACGACGTGTTCGTGAAGGTCGGCGCATCGGGGACGGTGAGCCGGAACCTCTTGTTCTGCTTTGCCGGCGACGCGCAGCCGCAGTACCGGCTCGAGCTCGACGGGCGCGATGCGCTCGTGCCCGCGATCGAGCACTTCCGCGCCGGGCGCATCGAGGGCGCGACGCCGTTCGATCGCGTCACGCTCGCCGCGGAGGTCGGAAGGACGGCGCGGTGGGCGATCACGGGGACGCCATCGCCGCTCGTGCAGGAGCTCGATGTCGCGCAGCCACGCTTCGCGTTCGTGAACTACGGCACGAACGACATGGGATCGGGCGGGACCTACGCGTCGTCGCTCGCGTTGTTCTGGGACGCGATGAACGAGCTCCTCGACGAGCTCGACGCGCGCGGAGTCATCGCGATCGTGAGCGGGCTCAACCCGCGCGGCGACTCGGCGAGCGCGGCGCGGTGGGCGCCGACGTTCGACGCGGCGACCCGCGCGCTCGCGGAGGCGCGACGGTTGCCGTACGTGAGCCTGTACGTCGCGTCGTCGCCGCTCGCGAACATGGGCCTCGTGTCCGACGGGATCCACGGCAACGTGTACGCGGACGGCGGTGCGCAGCCGTGCGTGTTCGACGCGACAGCGCTCGGCTTCAACTACAACGTTCGCAACCTCGCTTCGATCGAGATGCTCGCGAAGGTGCGTGACGTCGTGCTCGACGGCGCGGCGGCTCCGGACACGTCGCCGCTGCCGCTCGTCGCGGGCGAGGGAACCGAGGCGGTGCCGTTCGAGATCGACGCGCTGCCGTTCACCCACACGTTCGACACGAGCGGCGGCGAGCGCGTGCACGCGAGCTATCCCGCGTGCGGCCCGCAGGACGAGAGCGGTCCCGAGATCGTGTACCGGTTATCGCTGCCGGCGGCGCGCCCCGTCCGCGTCGTCGCGCTCGATCGCGATGGGGTCGACGTGGATGTCCACGTGCTCGTCGACGGCACGTGCGCGGAGCGAGCGGACCGCGTCGTCGACCGCGTGCTGCCTGCCGGCGAGGTGCGCATCGTGATCGATACGTTCGCCGGCGGCAACGGCGAGCAGCCGGGGGCGTACACGCTCGTCGTGCAGCCGTGCGAAGCCGAGGACCCGGACTGCTAGTCGAGCCGCAGGAGCCGCGTTGCTTCGCGCACGAGGTCGGCGGACGGGAACGGCTTCTCGAGGAACCCGACGCCCTGCGCGATCAGGTGCTGCGCGGCCGCGTCGCTCGTGTGACCGGTGGTGACGAGGACTGGGACGTCGCTGCGCGTCCGTAGCTGCTCGAAGCACTCGCGGCCGCCCATCACCGGCATCATCATGTCGAGGACGACGAGGCCGATCTCGTCCGCGTGCGCGGCGAACACCTCGAGCGCCTCCGCGCCGTTCGCGGCTTCGAGCGTCTCGTAGCCCTTGCGCTCGAGGATGCGTCGCGTGCCGCGGCGAACGTCCGGCTCGTCGTCGACGACCAGGATCTTGCGGCGAGCGGCGGTCGGGTTGTCGACGGGCGCGACGGGGACGGGCGCCGGGGCGGGGCGCTCGCTCGTCAGCGGCAGGCGGATCGTGAAGGTGGTGCCGGCGCCGACCGTCGAGCGGACGTCGAGCGAGCCATCGTGGCCGGTCACGATGCCCCACACCGTCGACAGACCGAGCCCGGTGCCCTTGCCGCGCTCCTTGGTCGTGAAGAACGGCTCGAAGACGCGCTTGAGCGTCTCCTCGTCCATGCCCGTGCCCGTATCGCTGACCTCGATCTGCGCGGTCTCGCCGGTGCTCGTCGCGACGATCGAGAGCGTGCCGGTGCCGCTCATCGCATCCGCCGCGTTGACCGCGAGGTTGACGAGCACCTGGACGAGCTGCGTGGGATCGCCGGCGATGTAGATCGGCGCGTCGGGTTGCTCGACGCGAAGCTCGATCGACTTCGGCAGCGTGCGCGTGAGCATCGAGCCGACGTCGCGGATGACGTCGCCGAGGGCGAGCGCCTGCTTGCGATACTGGCCACGGCGGCTGAACGCGAGCAGAGCGCGCGTCAGCTCGGCGCCGCGGGCGGCCTGCGAGATGATCAGATCGAGCTCCTCGCGCGCGCGATCGGGCGAGTCGCGGGCGAGCTCGGCGAACGACATGATCGATCCGAGGATGTTGTTCATGTCGTGCGCGATCCCCGCGGAGAGCGTGCCGACCGCCTCCATGCGCTGTGCGTGGACGAGCTGCTCGTGCAGACGCGCGCGCGCCTCCTCGCTGCGGCGAAGCTCGTCGAGCTGCGCGGCGAGCGCTTGCGCGGTGATCTCCTGCTCGCGCCGGTGCGTCTCCGCGCGCACGATCTGCGCCGTGTATACGCGGTGGAACAGGTAGCCGATGATCTGGCTCATGCCGATCAGCCCGCCGTAGAGCGGCAGCTGCGTGTGCGTGACGACCGCGTTGACGATCCACACGACGTCGACGATGACGAACATGACCAGCAGCCAGCGCGCTCGGAGCAGCAGGCCGCACGCGAGCAGCTCGACGGTGAGGACGTACGTGAGGATCGGATCGCCGGTGATCACCTGGGTGATCAGCGTTCCCGTCAGCGGTGCGATCCACACGAGCTCCAGCGCGAAGTGCGCGTACCGCAGCGGTACCCGGTGCCGGTACAGGGCGACGACGAGCCCGCTCATGACCGCGATCGCGAACCCGTTCCACACGTAGACGGCGAGCGGGAGGGGCACGATGCCCATCGGACCGCTCGTGATCAGCGAGATCGCGATGCCCGCGAGGACGAACGGCGCGAACGCCCGTGCGCGCTCGAGCGCTACCGCGGCGAGCGTCGTGTCCGGCGTGGCAGGGGCGTCCACTGCAGCCGATTCGACCATGCCGCACCTCCGATGAGGGAGGCGATGTAGGCTCGGATCGTGATCGGGTAGGAGGATCCTGCACCCACATCGCGCCCAAACGGTCAGCGGGGCGTTCGCGCGATCAACCCGCCTCGGCCACCGACCCAGATCTGCGTGTCGTCGACGAAGACCGCGCCGAGCCACGGGATCGAGCCAATCCCCGGCCGTGGGGTCCACGTCGTGCCCCCGTTCGACGTGACGAGCACCGTCCCGCGGCGGCCGACCGCGGCGCCGTTCTGCGCGTCGGCGAAGTGCACGGCGTACAGATCCTCGCCCGTGCCACTCGACTGCTCGAACCACGACACGCCGTCGTTCTCGGACGCCCAGATCTGCCCGCCGTCACCGACCGCCCAGAACTTCGTGCCGTTCGCGGTGACCGCGTTGATCCAGTGCACGAAATCCGCCGCCGCGGTCGCGGTCGTCGTTCCCGGCGCCGCGCGACCGATGAAGTAGTACCCCGCGAGCACGGTCGCGCCCGTCGACGACGTGGCGATCGCGGCGACCTGTGCCTCGACGCCGAAGCGCGACGTCGCCGTGAACCGCGACCACGTGGCACCGCCATCGGCGCTGATCGCCTGCGACCAGTAGCCGCCGACCACGATGCTCCCGTCTGCGCGGCAGTCGATCGCGTTGATCCACCCGGTGCCGAGCATTCCTCCGTAGTCGGGGACGGCGCCCAGATCGGTCCACGCACCGTTCTCGTGCCGCGCGCTCGTCTGGCGTCCGCCGACGAACCCGCGGCCATTCGCGAAGCACAGGCTCGCGTAGTCCGTCGCGGTCCGCTCGCGCTCGACCATCCACGCGCCGTCGCGCCGCCAGACATGACCGCTCGCGCCGGCGGCGACGAGCGATCCACCATCGATGGCGAACGCGGTCACGTCGCGTCGCTCGACGAGATCCTCGCGCGTCCACACCGGATCGGGAGGGGTGACGTCGACGGTCTCGTTGGTGAACGCGGCCCACATCTCATCGAGCTGCCAGCCGTGGATCTCGTGCCCGCCGCTGCCGGTGGCCAGGTGGATGCTCGCGCTGTCGAGGCCCGCGCGCTCCGCGAGCTCGGCGGTCTTCCTCGCGTACGGCCAGAGATAGTCGCGATAGCCGGTCGCGAGGTAGATCGTCAGCGGCGTCGTGATCGGTGGGATCGTCGCGCGCGTCCAGTCGCCACCGGCGATCGGTCCGATGCCGCGGAACGGTGACGCGGGCGCACCGATGAACTGCGCCGCCATGTTCGCGCCGCTCGAGAACCCGGTCGCGAACACGCGCTCGGGATCGATCGGGAACCGGGCCGACAGCTCCTCGACGAGGTTTCGCGTGAACGTGATGTTGCGCTCGATGTCGCCCGGGTTCGCGTCCCACTGATAGATGTTGCCCATCATGAACGGGCGTGGTCGCGAGCGAGGCCGCACGACGATCGCGTTCTTCTGTTCTGCGAGCAGCGCGAAGTCCTCGCTCGCGTACGCTTGCTCGGGCGCGGGATCCCCCGCGGTCCCGTGGAAATCCACGAGGAGCGCGATCGGCGCGTCGCAGCGATAGCTCACCGGGACGTAGAGAAAGTACGTCCGATCCTCGACGTCATCGCCGTTCGCGAGCGTCTGGTTCGCGAACGCGCCCGTCGCCTCGCAGTGCGGCACGGACGCATCGGGCTGTGTTGGCTCGTCATCCGAGCAACCTACGAAGAGCAGCGGGATCGATACGACGAGAGACGGAGCTCGAAGCATTCGCATGCGGCCGCGCCGGTGCGACGGACGTGCCACCACCTAGCTCGCGAGGATCGCGTGCATGAAGAACCCATCGCCTGCGGAAGTCGCAGACGAGCGTAGTGCCCGCACCACACACACGCGGGCTCACAACATGAGGCTGCGAGTCAGCGCGGTGGTGTCGCGTAGCCGCGCTGCGGGAACGGGTTCGCCGTGTCGCGCGTCTGAAGCTCGCCGACGGTCCACGTCGCGCCGCGCTCGCTGAAGATCGCGAGCCCGACGACGCCGACGTTGCGATCGCCCGAGGTCTGCGCGGCGTACGACTCGGCGACCTTGCCGAAGCGGAACGCGGCGACTGCTTCGTCCGACGTGCGGAAGCCGTCGATGACGAGCGTGTCGTGAGGATCGACGATGTAGCCGCGGCGATTCGGATCGGCGGGCCGGCCGTCGATCACGTCGAGGCCATCGACCGAGGCGACGACCTCGAAGCGAGCGGTGGTCGCGTTGCGCACGACGATGCGATAGCGCTCGCCGTCCTCGCCGATGATCAGCGATCGACCTTGCGCGGTGAGGCCGGGCAGGGTGCGCCCGACGTCGTTGACGAGCGACACCGAGAGCGCGCCGTCGCCCGCGTACACCTCGAGCGGTGCGGGGCGCACGCCGAGATACGACGCGTGTGCCTGCACGCCCTCGGCGTCGTTGTAGTGAAGCGCGACCTCGGCCCACGCCGACGTCGACGAGCGCTGGAACGGCGCGTACGAGATCGGTGCGGACACCTGCTCGCCCCACGACGTGCCGAGCCCCGGACGATCGGGCACGGGCTCCGCGACGTAGCCACCCGGCGAGACCTGTGCGGGACGATCGACGGCGGCGTGGCTGGGCTCCGTCGCCGCGTAGCCCGCGCTGCTCGGCGGCGGAGCTCCACCGCTCGCCGCGATCGAGCTCGACTTCTGCATGCCGCCACACGCGGTCGCGAGGATCAGGACAGAGCTTACCCATGAGTGCCGCAGCACCCGCTTCGCCATCGTCATCGGAAGAGTCCTTTCGGAGTGAGAGCTAGAGAGCTAGCGGCCCCAGTGCAGGCCGAGCTCGAAGAACATGCTCGCGTCGATGCGCGACGGCTTCGTCGCCTTCGTGCATGGACCACCGCACACCGCCGGGCCATCCATCTCGGGGCCCTGCGCCAGCAGCGTGCGGAACGCGACGAACCATCCGATGTGGCGGCGCCGGCCGGGCGAGCGCTCCTTGCCGGCCGCGTCGAGCTCGAAGCCGATCGCGACCTCGCCGCTCGGGCGATCGAGGACACCGCCGGCGCGCCACGCCACGTGCTCGTAGCCAAAACCCAGCTCGCCCCAGAAGTCTGCGTTCGGGCCGTCGTCGTCGTCACCCGTGTTCGCGAACGAGTAGCGGAGCGCAGCGCCGACGCGCGTCGAGCGGCCGCGGCGATCCATCGCCTCGTCGCCGCCATCGCCGACGCGGAAGTAGTCGAACAGACCGCGCAGCGTCACGTCGCCGACGCGATAGCCGAGGCCCGCGGAGACGCCCATGCCGAAGCCGTCCGCATCACCGACGTCCGTGCCGCCCATCAGCATGCCGATCCGACCCTCCACGCGGCGAGGGCTCGGGTCGCGCTGCTCGACGTAGCGAACGGTTCCGTTCGGACCATCGACGGCGACGGTGTTCGCGGAAGCAGTCGAAAACACCGCGGCGACCAGAGCGAGCGAGGCGAGCTTCGTCATGCGCCTCCTCAACGCGGCTCGATCGGCCGCGCTTACACGGGATCCGCTAAGCGCTCTAACGCTCGGGCTTCTTGCCCGGATGACATCGCGTACATCCAGTCCCCGTCAGCTTGAACGCCGTCGCGCCGTCGTGGCACGGCACGCACGTGGACTTGGGAGGTGTCGCCATCTGCGCGACGGAGGTGCCGACATCGAGGTGACACGACGTGCACGCGAGCTCGCTGCCATCCTTCGCGCGCGTGTGAGTCGCGTGCGTGAAGGTCGCGCGCACCGACCACTGCGCGGCGACACGCTGCGCGGTGCGCGTCGCGACGAGCGAGCGTCGATGACAGCCTTCGCACGACGAGAGCTTGGGCTCCGGGCCCGTCGTCGCCGCGTGGCAACCGCTTCCGGTGCACGAACGATGTCCGCGCGGCGGACGAAGCTGCGAGCCTGCGGTGGCGAGCGAGTGGCAGCTCTTGCAGTCACGCTGGTGTGCGGGGCGCGAGTGATCGAGCATCGCGCCGAACTCGGTGCGCGCGGCGGGCGCGCGATCCGCGATCAGCTTGCGCCACGGCTCGGCCGAGTTGTGACAGGCGGTGCAGTACTGCGGATCGCGCTTCGTGAAGTCGTCCGCGTGGCACGTCACGCACGGCCCGTGTCCCGACGTGATGACCTCGTTGCCCGCGCTCAGCGGATGGCAGCCGCCACACGCGAGGCCCGTGTCGCTGTGCGTCGCGTGAGAGAAGCGGACCTCGGGCAGCTTCTGTTCGTACTTCGTGGGCGCCGTCGTGTGGCAACGCGTGCACGACGCCGTGATCGAGAACACCGGCGCGCCATCGTGACACCCGGCGATCGCGCACGAGGTTGCCTCGGTGCGCGGGAGGATGCTGTCGTTCGTCTCGAGGATCTGGGCGTGGCACGTGGCGCACTGCGCGCCCTTGCCACCGCGCGCCGCGTGCTTCGGGTGCGAGAACGCGGCGGTCACCGTGTTCACCGGTTCGGCGAGGTGCGGCGGCAGCGGCGTTCCACTGCCCGGCGTGTGGCACGGCTCGCACGTCGTCATCGGCGATGCCTTGCCGGCACCGCCCGATCCGTCGTGGCATCCCAGGCAGCGCTTGTGCGGCGCGGTCTTCGTGGTGACGTGGCACGTCGCGCACGTGATCTGCGCGTGCGACTTGTGGTTCGCGGCGAGCGCGAAGTCGGTGGGCACGTAGGGCGGGTAGCTCACGGCGAGCTTCTTCTCGAACGGCTTCTGCAGCGCCGCCGGCGCGTGGCAGTTGCCGCACGTGCGCGCTTGCTCCTCGACGATCGCGATCTTCTGTCCGCGCACGCCCTTCGCGGGCGGCGTGCCGTGACACGTCCCGAAGCACGAGCCGTGATCCGGCCGACCGACGAGCAGACCGTTCTGGATCACGTGACATCGCGTGCACGGGATGGGCTTCTCGTTCCCCGCGGTGTTCCAGTCGCGCGCGTGCACGTTGTGATCGAACCCGGCGGGGACGTTGTCGTCGGCGGCAGCGACGCGCGCGGCACACACCACGGCGATGATGATCGCGAGGCGCATCAGTAGACCCCCGTGACCATGAGACGCAGCGTCTTGTAGCCGTTGATCTCGGGCTGGAAGTCGAACGCGCTCGACAGGTCGTACGACGCGAACAGGCGCAGCTGCCGGCCGACCCAGGCATCGAGCGTGATGCGCCCCCCGTAGCGGATGTCGCTCGACGGGATCTCGAGGGCGGGGTCGACGTAGAGCACGGTGTAGCGGGTGCGCCGCCCGTAGAACTCGAGCTGCGACGAGAACGTGCGCGCGCCGAGGCTGAGCTTGATCGTCGTGCCGGCCTCTGTGAAGCCGTCCTCGCCGCGATACTCGTTCGCGGGGAGCGGCTGTGTAGAGCCGCGCACGTCGACGGTGGGCATCTCGAGCTGTTCGTGCGCGGTGTCGCGCGTCACCGCGCTCGCGCCGATCGCGACGGTGCGGCGCAGGCGGACCTCGAGCGCGCCGCCGATCTCGTAGTACGGCGCCGCGAACGTGTTCTTGCGATCGCTCTCGTCGCTCGTGACGTCCGCGGCGAAGGCCCCGCGCAGCAGGACGTCGATGTTCTCGGCGATCAGCGTACCGGCGCGGAGCGAACCGACGAAGCGCGGCACGACCGGGCCGAGATCGAGATAGCGACGAGCCGCGGTCGCGTCGGAGCTGTCCGGCGCGACGAGCGCGGGATCCCATCGCCAGTCGAACTCCGTGTGGCGGTTCAGATCGAGGACGACGTTGGTGACCTCCTTGTAGCGCGCGCGCAGCTCGAGGCGCTGGCTCGCGACGTTGCCGTCGAGCGTTCGCACCGACGCGATCATCGCGACGTCGCGGCGCGGGCGCCAGTCGCCCTGCAAGAGCCCGCTCCGCGATGCGGGCTGACCTGCTTCGCCGTACGCACCGACCGCGAGCAGATCCGCTTGCACGGCGAGCGGCAACGGCCGCGGCAACCCGCGAAGATCCGCGCGCAGCGTCAGCCCGCTGACCGACGGCCGGCGATCGGGCTGCTCGCGCGTGTAGTCGGAGTGACGGAGCCCGGCGTACGCCGACGCCTTCAGGATCGCGCCGTCGTAGCCGAGGAGGAACCCGTCGAGGTGCGTGACCCACGGGCCGTACACGTATTGCGAACCGCCGCGCAGGCGCAGCTTCTGCAGTCCCCATCGCTGTGGGAGGAAGTCGCGAGCCTCGCCCCAGCCGGAGCGCACCTCGACGCCCGAGCGCTGGAACCAGGTCGCGATCGGAGGCGTCACGTCGACGGTGGTCGGCGTGTCGGCCGCCGTCGTCAGGGACTTGCGCGCCGCCTGGAAGCGCAGCGCGAAGTACGACGAGAGGTTCGAGAGCCCGACGCCGCGGGTGGCCGCGAACACCTCGCCAAAGCCGTACGCGCGGAACGCGTCGAAGTCGCGGCCCTCGACGGGCGCGGGGCGATCGAGCGATGCGCGCCCCGTCGGCGGCGCGGACTCGACCTGATAGCCGACATCGATGCTGAACGAGACGCGCTGCTTGATGTCGCGCAGCGCGACGGTCGCCTCCTCGTCGCGCGTCACGGGCGCGGGTGCGCGCGATATCGGCGGCGGCGCCGATGGCATCGGCGTGGTGGCCGCCGGAGCGGGCGCGCTCGTCTGCGCCACGCGCGGGCGCATCTTGAGGTTGCGCGGCGGCGGCTCGCGGATCTCGGACGGCTTGGGCACGCGCGGCTCGGCGTGCGCCGTGCCGGCGACGAGCGTCAGTGCGAGCACGCACGTCGCGTCGCCCCGAGACCTGGTCGCCCGGCCGCTCATGGGGCGAACCTCGGCGCGAGCGTGTCGTGGCACTGCGCGCACGACGACTCGATGTGACACGTCGTGCAGGCGCGGACGTTGATGCGCGCGAGGCGTCCGTGCTCGAGCTCGAACGTGCGGGGGAAGCCGTGCGAGCGCGGGCGTTGCTGGTGACACGCGGTGCAGAACTCGACGACGTGACAGCGCGCGCAGCGATCGCGATCGCCCGCCGCCTCCGGTCCGTGATCGAGCTCGCGCCACGTGATCCGGTGATCCGCGGGCTGCATCGTCTGGTGGCACTCGTCGCACGCCTGGCGCGGGTTGCCACTCATGCGCACGTGGCACGTGGCGCACCGCTGCGCGTCGCGCTCGGCGATCTCGGCGTGGTCGCGGCGAAACGCGAGCGTGTGATCGAGCGGGCGCTCCGTCGCGGGCAGGTGGCTGCGCGGCGCGATCGTCGTCAGCTGCGCCTGCCGCGCCGAGTGGCAGGTCTCGCAGATCCGCATGCGCATCTCGGCGGGCGTGCGATCGGTGTCGTCGTGACACGTCACGCACTGCTGCACGCGCGGCGGCGCGTGATCGAGATAGGTGCTCGACTTCGAGGTGTCGGCGTGACACTGCTCGCAGCGGATCGCGCGGCCCTTGCGATCGGTCTTGTGGCGATCGTGATCGAAGTGCAGGTCGTCCTTGATCAGCCGCTTGCGGTTGCGCTCGCGCGCGCCCGGGTCGTGGCACGCCGCGCACTCGTTCATCTTCGGTGCCTTCGGCAGGTTCGCCTCGGGCGCATGACAGCGCGCGCACGTCGCGTGATCCGGCGGCGTCTTCACGCCATCGCGCACGTGACAGTCGACGCAGGCGACGTGAAACCCGACGCGCGACTCCATGAGCCCCGAGTCGAGGTGGCGGCGGTGCGAGAACTTCGACGGCAGCACCTGCCACAGATCCTCGATCGGGTACGGCTTGAGCGGCGCCTCGAGCCCGTCGGTCGTCGTGACGACCTTCGCGTGGCACACCTGGCAGAGCTTGCCGGGCGGCGCGAGGAAGTCCTTCGCGTGGCACGCGGCGTCGTCACACGGGCGATGGTCGTCCTTGCCCGGGCGCCCCTGCGGGCGATGACACGCGCCGCACGTGATCTGCGCGTGCTGCGCGTGCGAGAGGCGCGTCGGATCCTGCGGAGGCAGCGGCAGCTCCGTCGCGTGCTGCTGCGAGCACGCGAGGAGACCGAGCGCCACCAGCGCGATCAGAAGGGTCCGCATTCCGCCCGCGAAGGACGTTACACCGACGGAGCGTGACGCGTCTCAGAGCGAGGTCACCTTGCACTCGCTCGCGAAGCTCGCGCGATCTGCCGCACCCTCGACGGGCCGGAGCCCGCTATCGGCGAGCGAGCCCGCGATCCATTTGTACGGGCTGTCCGTGAACGCGAACATCACGCACATCTCGGCGTCCGCCGACGGGCCGAAGCCGACGCGCCGCTCGCGAGAGTTCCGATAGTCGCAGCTCATGCGCAGCCCCGTCGAGCCGCGCATGTCGAACGGCGTCGCCAGCACGCCGCCGAGGTTGTTGTTCCCGATCCGGCCGCGGGCCTCGTGCACCATGCGCACTCCACCTCCGGCGTCGAGCGCCTCGACGCGCATGGCTTCACCGAGGTCGTGGTAGTGCGGCTCGACGGTGTAGAGCGAGAACGCCAGCTCGCCGCCTTGCACGCTCTCGAGGTCGCACGACGTCGAGAACGTGCTGGAGCTCGCCGCCGGCAGGTCGAGCGCGTAGTTCGAGATCGCGAGCGGCGAGAGCTCGGTGTGCACCTCGCTCGCGGGCAGCGCATCGATCGCGAGGTGCGTGCTCGTCACGAGCTCGGCATCCGACGGGTTGATCAGGTGCACCTCCGCGATGATCTTCACTCGCGCGGGGATCACGATCGCCACGCCCGGTGCGAACTCTTGCCGCGCGCTCTCGAGCTCGGGCGATGGCGCGAACAACACGCCGCCGGAGATCCCGGCGGACACGAGCTCGAACCCGCGGTCCTCGCAGCGCCACGTACCGTCGGGTCCCGCGAAGTCATCCTCGCCGGCGAACAGCCAGTTGGTGTGGTGCCACCCGGGACCGCCGTTGACCTCGGTCGCGTTCACGTGGAGCGGGGTGTCGTTGTGCAGCGTCCAGCTCTGGCACACGAAGTTGAGCTCGCCTCCGGCAGGCACCGTCAGCGAGGGAAAGCGATGCTCCAGCACCTCGCCGCCAACACCATCGGTACCGCACGCCGACAGGACCGTCGCGGCGACCATCGCGGAACCTCGGAGCATCGCGGCGTGGAGCTGCACGGGGCGGACCAGCACGCGCGCCGTGCAACCCATCGACAGCGCGTGCGCGTGTCGCGCGCGTGGCAAGGACACTGGTCACCCGCTGCTCGTCGCACTCGGTCTGTCATTCGCGATCGCGTGGATCGACGTGCGGCCGGGAAGCGGTGAGCTCGCGATGCCGTAGCTCGCGCCGAGCTCGCGCGTCGGGCGTCCACCACGTGACGGCGTACGCGCGCTCGCCGGCTGGCGTGTACACCACGATCCAGACGTCGCCGTCGAGATCCTCGGGGATCCCGTCGAGCACGCAATGAACGATCGCCTCGCCGCCCGGCGCCACGCAGGCGCGGATCGATCGCCACATGCGATCGAAGAACGCGCGGTCGGTCGATCGCCACATCGCGGGATCGGGATCGTCGAGGATCGGTGCGTTGCAGGTCACCAGCGGGGCAGGCGTTAGGGGAACGTCGCCGATGTCCCGGCACGAGACCTCGACATGCTCGCAGCCCGACAGCGCCGCGCCGAGCCGCGCGAGCTCGACCGCGCGCGGGTTGAGATCGATCCCCGCGATCGACGACGCGAGGTTCGGTCGCGCGAGCGGCGCGAACGCCGAGCCCGTCGCGAGATCGATCCAGCGCTCGCGGCGACCGGGCGCGATCGCGGTCGCGAGGTGGTAGCTCGAGTCATCGGGCCAGCACACGAGATCGCGCCGCGTCGCACCACCGGTGTCCCGCTCGTCGGTGTCCGCGTCGAGCCGGTCGCACACGACGAGCGTTTGCTCCAGCGGGAGGATCGCGACCTTCGCGCGCGCGGTGTCACCCGCGATCTCGACGAGGCCGTGCTCGACGAGCGCGTCGATCGGCAACGCGCGCAGCTGTGCGAGCGGTCGATCGATGCCGCCGACGAACAGCGCGAGGGCGGACGCAGCCGGCGTGATCGGCAGCTTCGTGAAGCCCGAGAGCTTCCATGGCCAGGTCGAGATGCGATGCGTGCCGGACCAGGCGAGCAGCGCGTTCTGCGTGAGCCCCGCGCGCCGTAGCGCGGTGCCGATGTCGCGCAGCGCCACTACCGCCGCGCTCCACCCTTGCTCTCGACGGTACCGGGCGCGCCCGGCGCGGCGATCGGCTGGTCCAGGTACATGCGCGCGAGGTCGTACTCCTCGTCGAAGACGATGCGCGCCTCGATCACCTCGGCGAGCAGCTTGCGCCTCCCGTCGAGCGTCGCCGCGTCCGGATGGAAGCCGTGCGCCGCGCCGTAGAACGCGAGCTCGGCCTTACGGCGCTTCGTCGTCGCGGCGGTGCGGAGCGCCTCGAACGGCGCGCGGTTGGTCGCGGCGCGCGCGAGCAGCTCGGGCCACGTGTCGCCCTGGCGCGACGCGAGGTACTCGGCCGCGAGGCGGTCGGGCTCTTCGTGACGGCGGCGGGATTCGCCGGTGATCCACAGGGCGAGCGTGATCTTGTCCGCCTCGGGCAGGTCGCCGACGAGCGCCTCGTGAAACGCGTCGACGGCGTCGCGGTAGCGATCGGCCTCGAGCAGCAGCGCGACGGCCGACGGCGTGCGCTTCGACGAGGGGACGAGGTCGATCGCGCGCGCGACGAGCTTGGTCGCGGCGGCAGGGTCGCCGAGGCGAAGCATCGCGCGGCCCATCTCGAGCTTGCGCTCGGCGACGATCGACAGTGGCAGGTCATCATCGTCGCCGAGGGACGCCCAGGCGCGCAGCCCCTCGAGGTAGTGGCCGGCGGCCTCCTTGTGGCGACCTTCGCCGAGCTTCGCGTCGCCGGCGAGGCGCTCGAGGCGCGCGCGGCGGTAGCGATCGCCCATCGTGTCGCCGAGCATCCCCAGACCGGACTCGGCCCAGCGGTTCGCGGAGGCGAAGCGATCGGTCTGCACTTCGATCGCGGTGAGCGTCTCGTAGGCGTCGATCGACGGCGCGCGCTCGAGCGAGCCGGTCAGGGCGCGACGCGCATCGGTGACGAGGCCTTCACCGGCGAGGCCCTTGCCGAGCGACGACTCCGCGATCGCGGCGGCCTGTTGCCACACGGTGTGCGGGCGATGACGCGCGACCTGGCTCGTGAACGCGAGGGCGCCGCGCCACGCGTCGTGCGCGGCGGTCGGGCGGCCGTTCTCGGCGAGCCGCTCGATGCGCTCGCCGTACCACTTGCCCAATCGCAGCGCGGCGGCCGCGTCGACCTCGGGCTGGGTCTCGAGCGCGCGCTCGGCGAGGGCGATCGCTTGATCGAGGCGGCCGAGCGAGTGCGCGTCCTTCGCGGCAGCGCCGAGCAGCTCGGCGTCGTCGGGGAACTTCGCGAGACCGGCGACGCAGACGGCGAGGGCGGCGGCGGGGTCCGCTTCCGAGCGGCGCTCGGTGCGCGACCCGTCGGGTGCGCGCTCGTCCTGGCGCAGGATCTCGGCGAGCTCGGCATAGGAGTCGGCGTCGCCTTGCACCGCGACCATCTCGGCGCGCATGACGAGCTGGCGCTGGTCGGCGCCGATGCCCTTGAGCTTGCTGATGACGCCGTGGATCTCGGCGGCGCGACCGGCGCGCGCGAGGACGATCGCGATGCGGCGCTGCGTCGACAGGATGTCGTAGTGGGCGCGCACGAGCTGCATCGACGCGCCGCCCTGCGCGAGCAGCGCGGAGACGGCGCGCTGGCGATCGACGAGCAGCGCGATGTAGCGATCGACGACCCACGGCACGGGGAGCGTGAGCGCGGTCGGTGCGAGCAGCGCGATCGGCTGGCTGCGCATCGCGTTCGGCCCGTTGTCCGCCACGGCGAGCTCGTCGGCGAACGCGAGGATCTCGTCGATCTCGGCGACGCGCTCGGCGCGCTGCGCGGGCTGCACCTCGGCGAGCAGCACGAGCGTCTGCAGCGTGGGCTGGAGGGCGCCGGCCTTCGCGAACATGGCGCGCAGCTGTTCGAGCAGGGGCGCGTGCGGGGCGAGGCCGCGGCCGACGGCCTGCGGATCGGACGCCCACAGCGACGCGAGCTCGTCGAGGAGCTCGCGCGCGACGTGCGGGCGCTCCTCCTCGATCGCATCGGCGATCCGCCGCGCGCTGGCGGCCGCGATCGCCGCGCGGACGCGGTCGCGCTCGCCGCCGGGCGGGAGCACCCAGAACGCGTCGATCGCCTGGTCTCGGTCGGCGTCGTCGCGAAGCTCGATCGCGGCGTCGGGCCACGTCGGCCGCTTCGGCACGCTCGGACCGCACGCGCTTATTCCAAGGAGCAGCGCGACGAGAGCGTGGCCGAGACGTGACACCCCGTAACGCTAGCACTCTCGAGGCGTGGATGAGCGGGCACCACGAAAGCGTTGATCGTGTATGGTGCTCGACGTGACTCCGACCGGAATCGTGGTTCAGAAGTACGGCGGCTCGTCGGTCGCCGATGCCGAGAAGATCAAGCTCGTCGCGCAGCGCATCGCGCGGACCAAGGCCGCCGGCAAGAAGGTCGTCGTGGTCGTGTCCGCGATGGGCAAGACGACGAATCAGCTGATCGAGAAGGCGAAGAGCGTCAGCGCGTCGCCGTCTCGTCGCGAGCTCGACATGCTGCTCACCTGCGGCGAGCGCGAGTCGATGGCGCTCCTCTCGATGGCGTGTACCGAGGAGGGGCTCGAAGCAATCAGCTTCACCGGCTCGCAGGCGGGCATCCTCACCAACGATCGCCACTCGGGCGCGCGCATCGTCGAGGTCCGCCCGTTCCGCGTCGAGGACGAGCTCGACCGCGGCAAGGTCGTCATCGTCGCCGGCTTCCAGGGTGTCTCGTACAAGCGCGAGATCACGACGCTGGGTCGCGGCGGATCGGACACCACCGCCGTGGCGCTCGCCGGCGCCCTGCGCGCCGACTACTGCGAGATCTGCTCGGACGTCGACGGTGTCTACACCGCCGACCCGCGCATCGTCGACGCCGCGACGCTGCTGCACTCGATCAGTCACGACGAGATGCTCGAGCTGGCCGCGCAGGGCGCGAAGGTCCTGCACGACGCGTCCGTCGAGTTCGCCCGCCGCTCGGGCATCGCGCTCTACGCGCGCGCCACCAACAAGGACGGCGGCGGCACGCGCGTCGACTTCACGCCCGAGCGCGAGCGCCAGGTCGCGGCTGTCACCGGCCAGTCGTCGCTGATCCGCCTGCGCGTCAACGGCGGCGCCGCCGTCGAGCACTGCCTGCAGATCCTCGAGACCGCGTCGATCCCGCTCACGCACCTCGACCTCGAGGGCAAGGATCTGCGCGCGTGGTTCACGATCGCCGACGTCCCCGACTGGGCCGACGTGCGCAAGCGCCTCGACAACGTGCTCGCCGACCAGGTCGAGTTCGGCGAGGAGGGCGCGGTCACCATCGTCGGTCACGGCATCGGGTCGAACCCGGGCGTCATCAACAAGGCGCGCGCGTCCGCGGTCGGCGCCGGCGTCCCGCTCAACGCGGTCAGCGTCTCGCCGTTGCGCGTGACGCTGTGGTGCGATCGCCAGCATGTCGACGCGCTGACCAAGGCGCTCCACAAGACGTTCGTCGAGTAACGCTTGCCCAAGTCACAGCTCGCGCGGCTGTTGCCGCACCTCGGTCGTCACGGCCGTGCATCGCGCTGGAAGCGAACGCGCTCGCGCCCCCGCGTGTGGGCGCACCGCGGCGCGTCCGCGCACGCCCCCGAGAACACGATGCTCGCGTTCGCAAAGGCGAAGGAGGCCGGGGCGGACGGCATCGAGATCGATGTTCGCTTCGACGCCGACAAGACCGTCGTCGTGTTTCACGATCGCCAGCTCGAGCGACTCACCGGCCAGAAGGGCCGCATGGAGCTGCTATCGACCGCGGAGCGCAAGGCGCTGCGTGTCGGCGGCGAGAGCGTGCCGACGCTCGCCGAGGTGCTGCACGAGATCGACATGGAGATCGACGTCGAGATCAAGGTGAACGACACCGGTCGCGGCGGTGAGCTCGTCGAGGCGACCGCGAAGGCGATCAAGGACTCGGGCCGCAGCGATCAGATCTGCGTGTCGTCGTTCGATCCGTTCGCGCTGATCCAGTTCCATCGCCACGTTCCCGAGGTCGCGCTCGGCTACATCTTCGGCGACGACCAGCCGCTGCCCGTGCGCAAGGGCTGGGTCGGCACGTGGATCGGCACCACGCTCGTACATCCGCAGCACACGCTCGTCACCGAGGACACGGTGGCGAAGTGGCATCGCATGGGCATGCCGATCAACACGTGGACCGTCGACGATCCGGCCGAGCTGCGCCGGTTGGCAGCGCTCGGCGTCGACGGCGTGTTCGCGAACGATCCCGCCGCCGCGCTCGCCGTGCTCACTTCGCCGTGAACACGTACTCGTGCTGGCCGTCGCGCGTGGTCAGCGTCTTCTTGCCGTCCTTCTCGCCGACGACGAACTCGAGGCCGCTCATGCCCGGCACGATCGTGATGAACGACACCGTGCCGTCGGGGTTCTTCTTCGACGCGACCTCGCTCGCGTACTCGCCGAAGTCGAACATCACGGCCTTGCCCTTCGTCGACACCGCGATCTCGCCCAGCGCGGGGCTCGTGTAGCCCTTCGCGAGCTTCGCCGCCTCGGTGGCATCGGCCGGCACCGTGATCAGCTTGCGGCCCGCGGCGATCGAGTCGAAGTACGCCTTCGCGTTCGCCGCGACCTTCTCGTCGGCCTCGGGCTTGCCGTCGAACAGCACCTCGAGCAGCTTGCGCTGGAACTGGCTGCGGATCATCCAGCCCGGATCGCCGTTCGTCAGGATCACGGCGCCGACGCCGTGCTCGGGCAGCCACATCATGTCGCTGTGGAAGCCGATCATGTCGCCGCCGTGATGCACGACGGTGACGCCCCACGTCTTGTCGACCATGAGGCCCATGCCGTACGTGGCGTCGGTGCCGATCGCGACCTGCGGCGCGCGCCGCGCGAGGAGCGCGTCCTTGCCGATGTAGGGCTTGCCAAAGGCGGTGCCCTCGGCGAGCTCCATCTGCACGTACTTCAGCATGTCCTTGATGCTCGACCACGCGCCGCCGGCGGGGCGCACGGGGACGATCGACGTGTTGACCTTCGCGAGCGCGAGCGTCGTCTTGCCGTCGACGTCGGGCGAGTGCGGCACCGCCGCGTTGCCGCTCGAGCCCTTCTTGAAGTCGAACGTCGTCGCGTTCATCTTCAGCGGTCCGAACACGAGCGACTGCATCGCCTTGTCGAACGCCTTGCCGAGCTCGTCCTTGGGATACGCGACGTGACCGCCGATGAAGCCCGCCGCCGCGGCGAGCGGGTTCGAGTACTGGAACAGCTCGCCGAACTTGCTCGTCGGCTGCATCGTGCCGAGCGTCTCCATCACCTTCTCGGGCGTCACGCCCGCCCACTGGAACAGCCACTCGAAGTCCTGGCGGGGCAGGCCGGTGCACGCGCAGATCAGGTGCTTGACCTGCACCTTGCTCGTCGTGTCGGCGTCGCCGAGCTTGAACGACGGCAACAGCTCGGTCGCCTTCTGGTCCCACGTGATCTTCTTCTGATCGACGAGCTTCGCGAGCATCAGCGTCGCGAGCGCCTTGGTGTTGGACGCGATCATGAACTTCGTGTCGCCGTCGACCTTCGCTGGCTTGCCGAGCTGGCGCACGCCGACGCCGCCCGCATAGACGACCTTGCCGTTCTGGATCAGGCCGAAGGACACGCCGGGCACGCCCGTCGCCTTCTCGGCATCCTCGACGAACTTGATCAGCTGATCGATCTTCGCCTTGTCGAGCGTCGCGGCCGTCTTGCCCGCGAACGACTCGCGCGCTCCGCCCTTGGGCAACAGCTTGCCGAGCATGAGGCCGATCTGCGCGCCGCGCTTCTCCGCGACCGCGTTGTCGAAGTCGAACAGGATCACGGTCCACGTGTTGTTCGCGTACAGCGCGTTCGCGCCGATCGCCCGCTTGAGGTTCGGCGGGACGTCGTACGAGAACGACGTGATCTTCGACCACCCGTCGGAGTCCGCCGAGGTCGTCGTGTTGATCAGCGGGAACGGCGCCTTGCCCTTGTAGAGCTTCCACGCCTGCGTGACCGCGTCCGCGGCGTCCTTCGCCTCGGGCAGGTCGTAGAGCGCGACGAACGAGCCGCCCTCGGGCGCCTCGAGCAGCGTGCCGGGGCCGCGAACGTGCAGCGTCCACTCGACGGGCGCGATGAACGTGTTGCCGGCGACCGTGGTCTTCGGCGTGTCGGCGGCCATCTTCTGCGGCGGGATCTCCGTCGGCCCGGGTGTCGTCGGCGTCGTGGTCTGGGGCGTCGCGACCTCGCTCCCACTGGGGTCGGGGGCGGGCTCGGTGACCGGCGGCTTCGCTGGCGACGAACAGGCGGCGAACGCGACAAGTGCAAGAGTGCGGCGCATCATGGCCGCGACCCTAGCGCAGAGATCGTGCTACTTCAGCTGCACGGGCGGATTCGTCGCGGGAGCGAGCGGCGGCTCGATCGTGAACGCGAGATCGAACTTCGCGTCGCCGCGCCACATCTGCGCGGTCACCGCGTTCGCCGTGCGTAACGAGTCCCACACGGTCTGGAGCTGATCCGGGCGCGAGATCGGCTGGCCGTTGATCGCGAGCAGCACGTCCCCGGGCACGACGTCGACGTCGACGAGCGGCCCGGTGCGATCGAGCAGCTGCACGAGCTGCCAGCCGACGAAGCGCTCGCCGTTCATCTTCGCGGTGACCTCGAGCTGGCGAAGGAACGTCGGTGGCCCCGCGTCGAGCACCGCGACGAGCTTCGCGCGATCGATCGTCCCCGTGCGCAGCCCCTTGCCCGGCGGCGCGATCGGACGCTCGGGCGCGGCGGTCACCTCGGTCGGTGTCGCGACTTCGTTCTCGCCGAGGTCCTCGTCGAACGCGGTCGTCGACGGCTGGACCTTGGGAGCACACGCGACCACCAACGAAACGAGGAGCGCGAACGAGACGCGGCGCATGCCTCGAACGTACTACCCGCCGGTCACGAGCGCCAAGATCGCGCCGAACACGGCGTCGGGGCTCGCCTCGCCGTCGATGATCTCGATGCGCTCCCCCTGCGCGGCGAGCTCGGACAGCGTCGCCTTGTAGCCGGCCGCGACCTCTTCCTGCATCCGCATGTCCTCGAACAGCTCCTGCACGCGCCCCGCGGCGGCACGGCGCGCGGCCGCGACCTCGGGGCGGACCTGCAGGAAGATCGTGAGGTCCGGCTTTCGCGCGCGCGCGTTGAGCAGCGTGATCCAGTCGCGGTCCGCGCCGGTGCCCTGGTACGCGAGCGACGAGTGGTAGTAGCGATCGCTGACCACCGTCGCGCCGAGCACGAGCTGCGGCTCGATCTCGCGCTGCAGGTGATCGAGGCGATCCGCGGCGAACAGGAGGCCGAACGTCGACTGCGCGATCTGCTGGCCGGCGATCGCGTGGCCACCCGTGAGCATCTGGCGGATCAGCTGGCCGACCGGGCCGTCGCTCGGCTCGCGGGTGACGTGCGCCTTGGTGCCGTGGGCGGTCAGGTGATCGACGAGGCGCTTCGCTTGCGTCGTTGTCCCGGCGCCGTCGAGACCCTCGAGAACGATCAACCGTCCGCTGCTCACCGGCGCATCTTACACGCGGCGGCGCTTCATCATCGCGGCGCCGAACAACAGAGCGGCGAACCCGCCCGCGATCATGGCGGCGTACAGCATCCAGGTCGGCTTCTTCGTCGGTGACACCGCTTCGGCCGCATCCTGTGCGGGCGCGTAGTCGGGCTTGAGCGCGATCGCCTTGCGGTAGTCCGGCCCGCCGTCCTTGCCCGCGGCCTCGAGCGCCTTGCCCTGCATGAAGTGTTGCGCCGCGAGTGCGTCGGTCGCGCGCTCGCCCTTGGGGGCCAGGCCGTACGCCTTGGAGTAGGCGACCGCGGCATCGGCGTACGCCTTCTTCTCCTCGAGCTGCTTGGCGCGCGCGAAGAAGATCTTCGCCATGTCGGCCTTCTCCGCGCGGTCGGGGTTCTGCGCGAGCAGGCGATCGAGCAGCGCGGTCGCGGCCTCGAGATCGCCCGCCGCGGCCTTCGAGCTCGCCTGCGCCCACTGCGCACCGTCGAGCTTGCGGCGCTCGGCGTCGAAGTAGTCGAACAGCTCCTTGGTGACCGCGATCTGATCGATCTTGTCGATCTTCGGATCGCGGTCGTTGTCGTCGAGGCTCATCGGATCCTCGAGCTTGTAATCGGTGTGGAGGAGGTCGTTGGACGCCTGGCGCAACTCGTTATCCGCGAGCTCGCGATAGTTGAGCCACAGCGGCTTCTCCTTCTTCGTCAGCTTGCCGCCCGGCAGCTGCAGCTTCTTCATCGGGGCGCGCGGTGGAGGAGGGCCGGTGAGGTAGTCCATCCACGCGTCGCGCGCCGCCTGGCGCACGCGCGTCCGGTCGTCGTTGACCTTGCCCCACATCGCGTGGACCGCCTCGCGGATCTTCGTCTTCCGGTACATCTCGATGATCTCGAGCGTGAGCGCCTCGTCGCCGGCGGCCGCCGCGAACGCCTTGTTCGGCTCCTGACGATCGAGACGCTCGAGCTGGTACGTCGCGTAGCGCTTGCGATCGCCCTTGCCCGCGGACTCCTTCGTCAGCGCGGGGATCGAGTACGGCTCGAGCCTGCGCAAGTAGCGGCCGCACTCGTCGCGGTAGATCATCGTCTCGTCGGTGAACGCCGCGTCGAAGATCGGCTGCGCCGCGCGCGAGTCCTTCGTCGCGGCGAGCGCGCGGATCGCCGCGACATCCGCGATCACCTCGCCGACGCCGGGCGTCGCCGGGTCGAGCTCGAGCAGCTTCTTCAGCCAGTCGACCTCGTCATCGGCGGTCATCTCCTTCTTCGTCTTGCGATCGGGCGTCTTGAAGCGGCCGTCCTTGTCGGGCACCTGCGCCTCGATCAGCGCGAGCGCGTCGCGGCGCTCCTGCTCCGAGGCCGCGTGCGGGCGCACGATCCACTCGCCGATCGCTTCGATCGCGGTGGGCGCGATCGCGTTCAGCTCCTCGATCGCCTTGGCGCGCGTCGCGGTGTCGGGGCCCTTCACGATCCGATCGAGGATCGCGACGGCCTTCGCATCGTCGGGACCGGGCGTGCGCGGCGCCGGAGCGGGCGCTTCCTTCTTGTCGTCCGTCTTCTTGTCCGCCTTCTTGTCGGCCTTGTCGGCCCTGGCGGCCTTGCGGTCGCGGGACTCCGCTTTCGCGCTGACGACGGAGGTCATCAGGATCAACAGCAGCAGCGCGCGAAGCATCGAACGTTGGGTACAACGCCGACGAGCGCCTGTCGATTCCGCGAACTGCGTCAATGCAGCCTATCGGCAGCGACGCGATCTCCCGCGTCGACGAACTCGATGAACCGGAGGCCGATCGCGCGCGTGGCGGCGGTCTCCTCGCTGGCCTTGAAGTTCAGGAAGTGGTGGTGCTTCACCTCGGCGCGGACGACGATCTCGTCCATCAGGTCATCGCCGCGTGCGTTCTGGAAGTGAACGGTGACGACGGTGCCCAGCGGCGGGGCGTAGCTCATCTCGACGAGGATCCCCCCGGCCGACACGTTTCGCGCGATCGCCCAGGTGTCGCCGTACAGCTCGCTGCCGATCACGACGAGGAACGCCTTATCGAAGCGCGTATGGATCCGCTTCTCGACGGCGGCCTCCACGCGGTGGGGGCGAGAGTCTTCGAGGACACGACCGAGGTCAGGGAGAGGCTCGCGCTGGCGCTTCACGAGAATAATGATCGAGCGCGCCCGCTCATGAAGTCAAAGAACTTACCTTGTCCTACATCATCGACCCTCGAGTGACTCGTTCCTTACGGAGGCGATCGACTCGGGACTGGTCCGGGCAGCACACCTTCGCTAGTGTCCAGGCGTGCGTTGGCTGCCACTTCTCGCGCTCGCGTTCGCGACCACCGCGTCCGCGTCCGATCAGCTGAGCAATCCCGCGTTCCTCGGGATCGGGATGAGCGACATCCCGCCCATGCCCGGCATGCCGGCGCAGCCGTCGACCTGCGCCGTCACGAACGTCACGCGCGGTAGCGGCGCGAAGGCGGCGGGGGTCGCGCCGCACGACATCATTCGCTCGATCGGCGGCAAGGTCGTCACCGACTGCAACGCCGTGCTCGCCGCGGTGCAGTCGTTCCAGCCGGGCGACACCGTCGAGGTGAGCGTCCAGCGCGGCAACCAGACGCTCAAGCTCCAGGCGACGCTGCTCTCGCGCGACGAGATCCTGCGCCGCCGGCTCGTCGGATCGCCGGTCGCGACGACCGAGCTGTTCGGCGTCGACGAGGACATCACGTTCGACCTGTCCGCGAATCGCGGCAAGACCACCGTCGTCGGGTGGTTCGATCCGCGCTGCTCCGGCTGCAAGAGCATCTTCACCAAGCTCGGCGACTGGGCGAAGAAGCAGGCCGACAAGCCGGGCGCGCCACCGATGCCGCTCGCCGTCACGCGCGACACCACCGGCAGCCCGAAAGAGGTCGCGCGCTCGTCGAAGTACAAGAGCCAGGCGCGCACGCTCGGTGTTCCGCTCGCGCTCGCCGATCCGATGGTCTACGAGGAGTTCACGCTGCCCGACGTCGAGCGCGTGCACTTCACCATCGTCGACTGCCGTGGCGTCGTGCAGTACGTCGCGCCCATCGCCGCCGATGGCGTGGACACCGCTGCAGCGCTCGACGAGCTGTTCGCCGCCGCCGAGCAAGCGTCGCGGCTCGCGATCAAGCAGCGCTGATGCCCGCCACCGTTCGCGGATATGGCGGCATCCACCCGACGATCGGGGATGGCGTGTTCCTCGCCGAGACGTGCGCCGTGATCGGCGACGTCGTGATCGGCGAGCAATCGTCGATCTGGTACTCGAGCGTCGTGCGCGGTGACGTCATGCCGATCCGGATCGGCGCACGCACGTCGATCCAGGACAACACCGTCATCCACGTGACGAGCGAGCGCTTCGGCACGACGATCGGCGATGACTGCACGATCGGCCATAGCGCGATCATTCACGCGTGCGTCGTCGAGGATTCGTGCCTGATCGGCATGGGCGCGATCCTCCTCGACGGTTGTCGCATCGGTCGCGGCAGCCTCGTGGGTGCAGGTGCGCTCGTGACACCAGGAACGGTTATCCCACCAAACAGCTTGGTCGTCGGATCACCGGCGAGGGTGAAGCGCGAGGTCAACGACAAGGAGCGGGAGCAGATCAGCTATGGCGCGTCTCACTACGTCGAGCTGACCCGTCGGTACCTTGCAGAAGAGAAGGGATCCTCGGTACCGTAAGTGTGTCGATGAAGCGTTCCCGACCTGGAACGTCTGAGTCGACAACGGATGAGGACCAAGGTTCACCTGCTGGTGATCGCGCTGCTGATCGGCATCGCAGTTCCTCGCGTCGCATTCGCGGACAACCTCGACTCGCTGGTCAAGGAGCTCTCGGCAGACTCCGAGCGCGTGCGTCTGTCGGCGGTCCTGAACCTGACGAAGCTCGGTGACGTTCGCGGCATCGATCCGCTCGTCCGGGTGATCGCGAACGACAGCGACAAGAAAGTTCGCAGCGCCGCGGCCGTTGGACTCGGTGTGCTGGGCGCATCCGCGAGCAAGGCGCAGAAGGCGAAGGCCATCGCCGCGCTGCAGAAGGCCGCGTCGGATGACGCGAGCGAGTTCGTGAAGGCGAAGGCGGAGGACTCGCTGAAGAAGCTCGGGTCCTCCGGCGGCGGGACCGGTCCGACGCCACGCGGCGGCAGCCTCGTCTACGTGAACATCGGCCCCATGTCCTCCAAGACGGGCAACGCGACCAACGACGCGAGGTTCCGCGCGCTGATCGTGAAGACGTCGTCGGCCACCCTGACCCGCAGCGCCCCCAAGATGGCGCAGAAGTGGTCCGGCGCACTACCGACCAGCCCCCAGGGATTCGCGCAGAAGGGGTATTCGGCGTTTTTTGTCGACGGAACGCTGAACGAGCTCAAGGTTCAGACGTCAGGTAATACAGCGACGGTTACTTGTAAGATCAGCATGTTGCTCGCGAGCTTCCCGGACAAATCGATCTTCGGCATGCTGAACGGTGGCGCCAAGGTACAAGGCAGCGCCGCCCAGAAGGACGTCGACCTCGCCGGCGAGGATTGCGTCATCGCAGTGGTCGAAGACTTGATCGCGAAGAAAATAGTCCCGACGATCAATTCCAAGGTAGGCAACCCGTGACCCAACCCGCCAAAGGCTACAAGCGGAGCTGGAAGAACCTCTTGATCAACAAGAGGTACCAGCTGCGTTTCACGCTGTTCATGGTCGGGTTGTCGACGGTGCTGATCGCCGGGCTCGGCTGGTGGGTCATGCGCGTCGCGAACGAGACCACGACGGTCTCGATGGCGAGCGTGCGCGGAACGCCGTGCCCGAAGGTCCCCGCGATTGCCGACATCATCGAGGATGCGGATCTTCCCGTCGTCCCGATGAAGCTCCCCGAGGACGAGCCGACGCCGACGGAGCCCGCGCCCGCGCCCAAGCCCGCACCCGCACCGCTGCCCGTGAAGGACACCGTCGACGGCAAGACCGACGGCAAGGCGCCCCCGGCTGGCGACGCGAGCGACGCGGCTAGTGACGACGAGACCGACGAGACCGACGAGACCGACGGCGAGCCGCGCCGCCGCACGACGATCCAGATGGACGAGTCGTCCATCAAGATGCTGCGTCCCGAGCCGAAGGTTCCGGACGACTACGGCGCGAAGGTCGCCGCGCACTGGACGTGCGAGATGAACCTCGGCGCGAAGATCAACCGGCTCGAGCGCGGCCGCATGCTGATCCTCTGGGTGCTGATCGGCACCGGCCTGCTGCTGATCACCGGCCTCGCGATCTACGGCATCAAGATGACGCACAAGGTGGCGGGGCCGCTGTTCAAGGTGAGCCTCTACCTCGCGAAGATGCGCGACGGTCGATTCGACAAGGTCTGGAACCTCCGCAAGGGCGACCAGCTCGTCGACTTCTACGAGCACTTCAAGACGGCCCACGCGGGCCTCGTGCAGATGGAGAAGGACGACATCGCGAAGCTTCGGGCCGTGGTCGCCGCCGCAGAGGCTGCGGGTGCGGGCGAGGATCCGAAGGTCGTCGAGATGCGCGAGATCATCGCGCGCAAGGAGAAGGCCATTGAGTGACATCGCCACCACGGCTGCGCCGGGCGGTGGCCCGCGGCCCAAGTACAAGCGCAAGCTGTCGAACTACCTGCTCGACAAGAAGCTGCAGCTTCGCTACGTCCTGCTCGTCACGATCCTGTCCGGCGTGATCGCCGGCGCGCTCGGCTATCTGATCTATCAGCAGAAGCGCGCGGCCTCCGAGTCGATCGAGAAGGACCTGCAGGCGCTCACGCACGCGGACGCGGCGCAGGAAGACTTCCAGGAGACGGTCGCGAGCGGCCTCGAGTCCGAGGATCGCGCGCTCGTCTACAAGATGGTGGGCGTCGGTGTCGGGCTCGTCGTGATCCTGTCGCTGTACCTGTTGATCATGACGCACAAGGTGGCCGGCCCGCTGTTCAAGGTCTCGATGTACTTCGACCGCATGGCGGTAGGAAGGCTCGGTGTCGTCACACCCTTGCGACACGGAGACATGCTCCAGGACTTCTATTCGAACTTCAAAGAGATGCACGACGCGGTCAGATCGCGCGCGCTCGCCGATCACGAGACCCTCGACAAGGCGCTCGCGACGCTGCGCGAGGCGAAGAACAAGGCCGACTATCGCGGCGAAGCGCAGAGCAAGCTCGACGAAGCGCTCGACGAGCTCGAGAAGCACCTGACCGAGCGCAAGAAGAACCTCGCCGACTTCCCGCCGCGCGCGTCGTAGCTCACAGACCGAAGCGCATCATCGCCCCGTCGACGAGCTTGCAGGCGGCGTTCGAGAAGTCGCTCTCGCCGAACGCGTTGAACGCGGTCAGCCGGAAGCACGCGGTCTCGCCGAGGCGCAGCCGGAAGTCGGCCCACGCGTCGTACGTGCTGCCGGGCATCGCGGGATCGAACGCGGGATCCTCGACGAGGACCTCGTCGACCATCGTCATGCCGGTCGCGTCCTCGGTCGGGCCGAAGTACACGCGATAGCCGAGCACCATGTCGCTCGGCGCGTTGGCGTCCCACGACAGCTTGATCGGCGCGCCGATCGCGCAGGTCGCGCAGCGAACATCGATCGTCACGATCGCCTCGGCGGTGGAGCCGTCGGGGTTCGTGATCGCGTAGTGCACGGCGTCGTCGCCGAGGTACTCGGTCTCTGGCGTGTAGTGAAGGACGCCGGCGTCGTCGAAGCTCGCCTCGCCGTGTTCGGGCGCCGTCACGATCTCGATCGTGCGCTCGTCATCGACGCCGACATCGTTGTCGACGACGGCGAGCTCGGCGGTGGTCGACATCTCGACGACGAGCTCGTCGTCGGTGGCCAACAGCTCGCTGGCGCCGGCGGAATCATCGGTGGCGCACGCGGTAGCGAAGAGCAGCGAGGCGATCGCGAGGTGCTTCATGCGTGGAGACGAGTGCAAGGGCATCGCCAGCGCTCGTGCGACGCGATTCTCGTCGGTTCGCGCAGCGTGACGCGGCAACGCGAGTAGCCGGGCGTCGTGCTCGCTGGGGCCGCGTGGCCGAATGTGCGCGGCTCGCACGCGAACATCGTGCGGCCGACGCACGCGCGGATCGACTAGGATGCCCGCGTGCGCCGCGTCGCGATCCTTCTGACTCTCGCGTCGGCGATCGCGCACGCGAACATCGTCGATCCACCGGAGCCGAAGTACGCACCGAAGGGCTTCCCGGGCGTCGCGCACGCGCAGGACACGTTCCTCTACGTCGGCTATCACCAGGCGCCGGGCGCGAACAGCCAGGGCGCCGGCGCGCGCATGCTGCAAGGCGATCCGGCGCTCGCGATCGACGACGCGCACACGCTCGGCGAGATCGGGCTCTCGTCGGAGGACAGCCGCCAGATCGTCGAGATCGGGTGGCACGTCGACGTGCTGGTCAACGGCGACGCGCATCCGCGCCTGTTCGTCTTCCATTGGATCGACGGGCTCCCGACTTGCTACAACGCGTGCGGCTGGGTGCAGGTCTCGACGACGAATCGCCCGGGCATGCGCGTCGTGCCCGGCGAAGAAGCCGACTACCTCATCCAGCGCCAGGGCGCCGACTGGTGGCTCTATTACAACGGCGACGCGCTCGGCTACTTCCCGGGCTCGCTGTGGACGGACGCGGGCACGTCCTACACCGACGTCGGTCACGCGCAGTGGTTCGGCGAGATCGCCGCGGCGAGCCCCGACTCGTGCACCGAGATGGGCAACGGCGTCCTCGGCAACGACCCGACCGCGACCACGATGTCGAACCTCACGCTCGTGAGCCCGTCGGGAACGCAGGTGATGGCCGACGCGCAGGTCGGCACCGTGTCGAACCCCGCGTACTACGACATCGGGCAGACGACGCCGACGAGCTTCGCGTACGGCGGCCCGGGGGCGCGCGTCGGGTGCTGCACGCCCGAGACCTGCCTCGATCTCGAGGCCGAGTGCGGCCAGGTCCCCGATCGCTGCGGCTCGATGCGCCCGTGCGGTGCGTGCGGGACGGGGAACCGCTGCACGCCGACGTTCGCCTGCGAGATGGCGCCGCCCGTCGAGGAGGGGCCGATCGACGAGGGGGGCTGCTGCGAGGCGGGCGGGTCGCCGTCGCTCGCGCCCGCGCTGTTGGTGCTGTACGCGCTGCGCCGCCGGCGTAGGATCGCGACGTGAGGCTCGCGATCGCCTGCGTCGTGCTGCTCGGTCTCGTCGCGACCGCGCACGCCGGCGATCCGCTGAAGCCGTACGTCGGGCGCATCGTGGTCTCGCCCGAGGCGCCGCCGAGCGTGAACACCGAGCTGCCGGCCTACCTCGCCGCGAACGCGGTGAAGGGCGACGAGTACGATCTGATCAAGGGGCCGCCGTGGCCGATGCACCTCGTCGGCGTGATCGCGCGCGACGAGAAGAAGCCGCTCGTGCTCGTCGTCACCGACAAGGCCGACCCGAAGGCGGCGCCGCTGGTCACGTTCGAGGTGACGAGCAAGCAGCGCATGGTGATCGCGCACACCGAGGCGACGATCGCGGCCGGGTTCGCCGCCGGCAAGAGCTACACGGTGCGATTGCTGCGCGGCAAGACGGTGCTCGCTAAAGCAACCATCGTGCTGCGCGACTAGATAGGTTCCCCTGGTACATTCCCGCCGTGGCCTCCGCGACAGCGCTGATCGAGCTCGGCGACCGGTACTGGGCGCTCGGCTTGCCGGCTGCCGCGAAGAGCGTGCTGAACCGCGCGCTCGCGGAGAGCAGCGACGCCATCCCGGCGCTGCGGCTGACCGACCTCTCGCTCGCCGTCGGTGACGTGAACGCGGCGCGCGGCTACGCGGCCGAGGCGGCGAAGCGAGCGCCCGGGCCGACGACGAAGATCCTGCTCGGACGCGCGCAGCTCGCGGCGGGCGAGATCGCGGCGGCGCGGATGTCGCTCGCGGCGGCGCTCGATTCGCCCAAGCTCGGCGCGTGGGATCGCGTGCGCGCGCACCTGTTGCTCGCGCGGTGCGCGGATGCGCAGGCGGACGCGAGTGGCGCGGCGGCGCAGGCGGGCGCGGCGTTCGATGCGGCGATCGTCGCGGCGACGGCGACCGCGGGTGCCGCGTCGGTGGAGGCGCTGTCGCTGCTCGAGGAGGTCGCGTCGGTCGCCGTCGCGCATGGGCGCGGCGCGGACGCGGCGCAATCGATCGAGGAGGCCAAGGACGGCGAGGGCAGGCGGCTGTGCGCCGCGGCGCTCTTGTCGGCGCGTCACGCGGCGGGCGACACCGAGGTGACCGACGCGATGATCGACGCCGAGCTCGAGGCGCTCGAAGCGCTGCGCCCGTCGGCGGCGCTGTCGCTGCGGCGGCTGGAGCGCCGGTCGAGGAAGCACTCGTCGACGGAGCGGCTCGCGCTGCTCGGCGAGCTCGATGCGCTGATCCACGCGTCGACGGGCGAGATGCTCACGCCGATCGATCGCGCGCGGCTGTGGTTCTTGTACGGCTCGCTGTGCGCGGATGATCTGTCGACGCGCGACAAGGCCGAGGAGGCGTATCGCAAG
Organism: uncultured Kofleriaceae bacterium; assembly: GCA_964617845.1. Taxonomy (GTDB): domain Bacteria; phylum Myxococcota_A; class Polyangia; order Haliangiales; family Haliangiaceae; genus JABFXX01. The sequence goes on from CAZUAR010000007.1 coordinate 250,044, forward strand.
GGCCTGGCGTTCCAGCCCGGGCACACCGCGGCCGCGTGTCAGCTCGCGCTGCTCGTGCTCGATCGCGGCGATCAGGCGGGCGCGCTCGCGGAGATCGAGCGCGCGCTGCGCATCGACTCGAGCCATGGCCTCGCGTGGCGAAACGCGGCGCGCATGCTGGACGCGCAGTCGCCGAGCCTCGGCATCGTCGTCGGGCGCCTGCTCGACGCGGCGAACCCCGGTGCGGGCAGCGCGGCGGCGGGCGTGGCGCCGCGGCTCGTGACCGCGACCGCGGAGGTCGTGCGGCACGACGTCATCGCGGGCGTGTACGCGCACGGTCACCGCGTGAAGAACCTCCTCGGCATCATCGGCGCGCGCACGCGCAGCGCGCGGAAGCTCGCGAACGAGGCGCGCAGCGCCGAGGTCCAGGACGACAAGCGTCGCGAGGCGACGGGCGACGTGCACGATCGGCTCAAGGACCTCGAGACCGACGTGACCGCGCTGTACGAGGAGTGGGCGCAGTACTTGCGCTCGATGCAGGCGCCGACGCCGACGGTGGAGCTCGTCGCGCTCGCGCCGCTGCTCCACGAGGTCGTCGTCGCGGCGCAGGCGCGCATGCAGGCGGTGCCGATCGCGCTCGAGACGGCGGCCGGGCTGCCGGATCTGCGCGGCGATCGCATGCTCTTGCGCGAGGCGCTGCTCAACATCGTGTCGAACGCGGCCGAGGCGTGCAGCGGGACGGGCGGCAACGTGGCGGTGCGCGCGCGCGCGATCGTCGTGCCCGGTGGCAGCGGTGCGCCGCTGCTCGAGATCGTGGTCGCGGATACCGGGCCCGGTATCCCGCGCAGTCACCTCGGCCGGCTGTTCGTGCCGGGCTTCACGACGAAGGAGACGGGCTCGGGCGTCGGGCTCGCGATCGCGGAGCGCGTGGTGTCCGCGCATCACGGACGCATCACGGTCGACTCCGAGGAGGGGCGCGGCACGACGATCACGCTGACGCTGCCGACGGATCAGGCGCAGCTCGCCGCGCTTCCGCTGTGGCAGGAGCGAGAGCGGGAGCGCACGCGATGATCGGGACCATCGTCTGCGTCGACGATCAGGCGGAGGTCCGGCGCCTCCTCTCGGACTCGTTCAAGTCGCGCGGTAGTCAGGTCGTCGGCTTCGACGACGGCGAGGAAGCGATCGCGTGGCTCTCGAACAACGAGGCCGACCTCGCGATCCTCGATCTCGATCTCGGGCCCGGGAAGCGCAGCGGCATCGAGATCTGCCGCGCGATCCGGCTGCGCTTGCCGGAGCTGCCGATCATCATCCTCACGGGCCACGGCACGATCGACGACGCGATCACTGCGGTGAAGGCGGGCGCCGTCGACTTCATCACGAAGGACCCGTACCTCGAGGACAAGCTCGAGATGTCGGTCGAGAAGGTCGAGCGCATCCTCCAGCACGCGATCGATCGCAAGCGCCTCGAGGACGAGAACCGCGAGCTGCGCGCGACCAACGAGCGCCTGCGCAAGGTCGCGGGCCGGCGGTGGCAGATCGTCGGCGACTCGCCGGCGATGCGCACCGTGATGACCCGGATCGAGAAGGTCGCGCCGGTGCCGCGCCCGGTGCTCGTCCTGGGGCCGCGCGGTACGGGCAAGGAGCTCGTCGCGCGCGCGATCCACATGCTGTCGCCGCGCGCGTCGGAGCCGTACGTGACGATCAACTGCGCCGCCGTCGCCGAGACGCTGCTCGAGAGCGAGCTGTTCGGTCACGAGGAAGGCGCGTTCACCGGCGCGACGAAGCAGAAGGAAGGCAAGTTCGAGCTCGCCGATGGCGGCACGCTGTTCCTCGACGAGATCGGGAACATGTCGCTCGAGTTCCAGGCGAAGATCCTGCGCATCCTCGAGTACCAGCGCTTCGAGCGCGTGGCGGGCTCCGAGTCGATCCAGGTCAACGTGCGCGTGATCGCGGCGACCAACGCGGACCTCAAGCAGGCGATCGCCGACGGCAAGTTCCGCGCGGACCTCTACGACCGCCTCGCGTTCGAGGTGATCAACCTGCCGCCGCTCGCGCAGCGCCTCGAGGACGTGCCGGTGCTCGCCGCGCACTTCCTCTCGCGCTTCCGCGCCGAGGTCGCCGGCATTCCGGTGAAGGAGATCAGCGCCGAGGCGCTCGATCGGTTCGCGCTCTACGACTATCCGGGCAACGTGCGCGAGCTGAAGAACATCGTCGAGCGCGCGGTGTACATGGCGCAGGGCGAGGTGCTCACGCCCGCCGACGTCGACGCCGCGCTACCGCCGGATGCGGGCGGCGCCTCCGCGCACGCGAACGACTCGTTCTCCGACGATCCCCGCCTGCCGCTCGACGAGCGCGTGGAAGCGTTCGAGGAGTGGCTGTGCCGCGACGCGCTCGAGCGCACGCGGTTCAAGCAGAAGGAAGCCGCCGCGCTCCTGGGAATCACGTACGACCAGTTCCGCCAGCGCTATCGCAAGTACGGCCTCGGCAAGGATTAGGCTACTCTTCAGGCGCCATGGGCATCTTCTCGAAGATCAAGCAGGGCATCTCGAGCAAGGCGAACGCCGCGATCGACAAGGCGATCGATCCGGAGAAGGAAATCGAGATGGCCATCCTCGAGCTCGAGGAAGGCAAGAAGAAGGCGATCGCGGAGCTCATCTCGTACAAGGCCACCGCGAAGCAGATGGATAACGACCTCGAGAAGTACAAGACCAAGGCGGCCGAGTGGGAGAAGCGCGCGATGCTCGCCGTGAAGGCGGGCGACGACGACGCCGCGAAGACCGCGCTCCGCGAGAAGAAGGCGTGCGAGCAGGAGTGGGCGAAGATCAAGCGCGACCAGAACGAGGCCGCGAGCTACGCCGTGCAGCTCAACAAGAGCCGCAAGGAGTTCGAGACCAAGCTCCAGCTCCTCAAGATGCGCAAGGGCACGCTCGCGACCCAGATCGCGGCCGCGCGCTCCGCCGGTGGCGACGCGTTCGGTAACGACACGAGCGTGTGGGACCGCTTCCAGTCCGCGGAGGACCGCATCGATCGCGAGGTCATCGAGAGCGAGGTCGACTCGGCGATGCGCGGCGAGGACGCCGACGCGGCCGCGCTCGACGCGAAGATCCTCGCGGCGTCGCGCACCGTCGAGGAGGGCGGTGGCCTCTCGCTGCCCGCCGGCCCCGACGACGCGCTCGCCAAGCTCAAGGCGAAGATGGAAGCCGACAAGGCCGCGAAGCAGAAGGCGCTCGCCGCCGGCGCGGACGCGAAAGGCGAGGGCGACAAGCCCGGCTCGGCGAAGAGCGATGCAAAGCCCGACGCAAAGCCCGACGAGAAGAAGGACGCGTGAGCGCGACCGTCACCGTCGGACGCGTGAGCTCGCTCGACCGCGCGCGCACGCACGAGGAGCAGACCCGCGCGCGCGCGACGTTCACCGTCGGACTCGCGAGCTCGATCGACCGCGCGCGCACGCACGAGGAGCAATTCGCGTGAGCACGACCCTCACCGTCGGACTCGCGGGCTCGATCGACCGCGCGCGCACGCACGAGGAGCAATTCGCGTGAGCACGACCCTCACCGTCGGACTCGCGGGCTCGTCGTCGAGCACGCCCGATCCGGACGAAGGGCTGTGCACGCGGCTGCGTGACCTCGCGCTCGTCGACCTCGAGTCGCTCGTCGCCGGAGCGCGGGCGCCGCAGGAGCTGATCGCGGCGTACGCGGACGATGTCGCCGATGCGCTTCGCGAAGCGCGTACGCGGATCACCGCGCTGCGCGCCGTGCAGTCCGGCCCGGATCCGCTGCTCGTGCTCGATCTGCCCGCACGCCAGCGAGGGTCCGACACGGCGATGGCCGGGGCCGAGCGGACGCGGCAAAAGCTCGTCGAGAACGCGATCGCGGGGCGCTCGATCGCCCGGCTGTCCGAGATGGCCGCGCAGCTGGTTCCCAAGCTGTTCGAGGCGGATCGTCGCCGGTGATGCTCCGATCGGGGATCCCTGCAGGTCGCGTGTACGTGGATGATCGTCCTAACGCGCTGACATTCGTAGCCAACTGGGGACCCAAGGGCGGCGCTTCATTTGTCGTCTAAGGCCTCAACACCTTATAGTTCCCGGAATGGCTGACGAGGATCCAGACCTCGACCGGGCGCGACAGGGTGATCGCGAAGCCTTCGGTCGTCTCGTCAAACGCCATCAACGCCGCGTGTACGCCGCCGCCCTCCATATTCTCGGTAACCACAGTGACGCGGACGACGTCACGCAGGAGTCGTTCGTTCGCGCGTATCGCGGGCTGTCGTCGTTCGATGGGCGCGCGGACTTCTTCACCTGGCTCTACCGCATCACGGTGAACACCGCGCTCAACTCGCTTCGCTCCGACAAGCGCGGCAACGCGCTCAAGTCGAAGGGCAGCACCGAGTCGCATCATATCGGCGGCCGCCCCGAGTCGCTCGGTCAGGTCGCGCGCGACCCTGCGCAGCAAGCGCAGCAGACCGGTGAAGTGGCGCGGGTGCTCGAGGCGATCAGCCAGCTCTCGGCCTCGCTTCGCGTGACGTTGGTGCTGGCGACCGTCGAGGAACTGCCGCACAAGCAGATCGCCGAGATCCTGGAGATTCCCGAGGGCACCGTCGCGTGGCGCGTGAACGAAGCGCGCCGACTGCTGCGCCAGCGCCTCGCTCAGACCGAACCGAGCGAATCCAAAGCCCCGTCGCCCCACGCTGGGACGGCCCCTGCGACGGTGAAGTGACCATGTCCGACGACCTCGATGAACAAGTTCGTGCTGCGATGAAAACCCTGGACGATCAGGTTCCGGCGGGGTATTTCGAGGGCCTTCCAAACCGGACGCTCGCGCGTCTAGAGGATGGCAGCAGCATGGACAGCCAGGGGACTCGCTCGGAATCGTCGAAGCCTTCGGTCGCGCCGGTGGTCGCAACAGCAGTAGCGACCCAACCACCCACCTCTATGAGCACAAAAAAGTCCGACGAACGCGAGGAAGACTCTGGCCTGCATGACATCCGAAGCCTCGCGTCCTCGACGAAGGCTCGGCTGTCATCGCGGCGCTCCACTCAGAACCCGACGGTGAGCGAGGATGATGTCCTCGCGTCGTCGTCGGCAGGATGGAAGGCCGTCGCGCTCCCCGAGCCCGCGAAGATGGTGTCGCTGCCGTCGCTCGCCGAGCTGCCGAGCGCCGTCGAGATCGAGAAGAACGACAAGAACGCGCGCGCCGAAGCAAAGGCGGCGGCCGCCGCCGCGAAGGCCGAGGCCAAGCGCGCGAAGTCGGAGTCGAAGCAGCAGCCCGCGGTCGAGGCGGACGCGGCACCCGCCGCTGCCGCTGCCGCTGCCGCGGTCACTGCGGCGCCGGCCGTCACGCCGATCGGCTCGCGCGTCGCCGCGAAGCAGGGCGGTGGCAAGGGCAAGACGATCGCGATCGTGGGGACGCTGATGGCCGCCGCGGCGGGCGTCGCGATCTTCCTCGTCGTCAACAACAAGAACCAGGACACGTCGCACAGCGCCGCGGCCATGGACTCGGCTCCGAAGAAGGAGACCGAAATGCCCGCGCTCGCACCGCCGCCCGCGCCCAAGGTCGAGCCCGTCGTCGAGCCGATTCCCGAGCCGACGCAGGTCGCCGCGGCCGAGCCCGAGCCCGAGCCCGCGCCTCCGCCCGCTGACGAGGAGAAGCAGCGCGCGAAGAACGAGAAGAAGGACAAGGTCCACAAGGTCGAGATCAAGGACGACCGTCCGGCGCCGAAGGAGACCAAGGAGCCCGCGAAGGAGGGCGACCCGGACTTCGATCAGCTGCTCAAGGAAGCCGGCGTCAGCGACATGAAGAAGTCCGACAAGCCCAAGCTCGACAAGAAGGACCTCTCGGGCAACGACTTCAAGAACGGCATGAACGCGGTCTCGAGCAAGGCGCGCGCTTGCTACAAGGGCACGCAGGGCACCGCGAAGTTCAAGGTCTCCATCTCGCCCGAGGGCAAGGTGACATCCGTCAACATGAAGGGTGACTTCGCGGGCAAGCCGGAAGGCACCTGCGTCGAGGCGGCGGTCCGCAGCGCCTCGTTCCCCGCGTGGGACGGCGCGCCCAAGAGCTTCGACTACAGCTACCTGCTCTCGGATTGATCTAGAGCGATCCCGGGTATAGGGTCCGTCCTCGCGTCATGAGGAAGGTTTCGACCGGTCGTTTCTTCGAGGACTTCGGCATCGGCCAGCACCTGGTCCATGCCGTCCCTCGCACGCTGCACGGCGGGGACATCTCGTCGTACATGGCGCTGACCGGCGATCGCTCGCCGCTCGCGTCGTCGACGGAGCTCGCGCGCTCGCTCGGCTTCCAGCGGGAGGTCATCCCGGACCTGCTCGTGTTCCACGTCGTGTTCGGCAAGTCCGTGCCGGACATCTCGCACAACGCGACGGCGAACCTCGGCTACGCCGACGTCCGCTTCATGCGGCCCGTGTACCCGGGCGACACGCTCGTCGCCGAGAGCGAGGTCATCGGCCTGCGCGAGGTGTCGTCGGGCGAGGCGGGCGTCGTCTACGTGCGCACGCGCGGCACGAACCAGAAGGGCCAGGAGGTCCTCTCGTTCATCCGCTGGGTGATGCTGCCCAAGCGCGACAAGGCCGCCGCCAAGGGCGTGAACCAGGTCCCGCAGCTGCCCGCGGTGGTCACCGCCGATCGGCTACCGGTCCCCGAGGCGATGAACCTCCAGCGCTTCCCCGACCTCGCGTGGGCGTTCGGCTCGACGGCGCGCTGGGACGACTACGAGGTCGGCGAGCGCCTCGACCACCCCGACGCGATGACGATCGAGGAGGCGGATCACGTCCAGGCGACGCGCCTCTATCACAACACCGCGCAGGTCCACTTCGACGCGCACAAGGCGACGGAGACCAAGTTCGGCCGCCGCCTCGTCTACGGCGGCCACGTGATCAGCGTGTCCCTGGCGCTGGCCTACAACGGCCTCGCGACGCAGCTGCGCATCGCCGCGTGGAACGGTGGCTCGCACGTCGCGCCGACCTTCGCGGGCGACACGCTGCGCGCGTTCACCGAGGTCATCGATCGCGCCGAGCTCCCGAGCCGCCGCGACGTCGGCGCGCTCCGCCTCCGCCTCTCGGCGGTGAAGAACGTGTCCGCCTCCGAGCTGCCGGCCGTCCAGCCGCTGCTCGCCGAGACGCGCGACCCGCGCATCGTGCTCGAGCTCGACTACTGGACGCTGTTCCCCCGCCGCTAGCGCGCTCGGCGCTCGCGCATCGCGATCCATCCCGCGAGGCTCGCGATCACGGCGAGCGCGATCGCGAGCGCGGCCTTGAGCGCGCCCGCCGACGCCTTGTCGACGACGAACGGGCCGACCTTCGCGAGCTCCGCGCGATGCGCGCCGACGACCACCACGATCGCGGGCGCGCTGACCTCGGGCACGGCTGCTCGCACGAGCGTCGTGGCGTTCGCCGTCGTGGCCGCGCGATCCGCGGCGTCATCGACGACGACGAGCACCGCGACCGACGCGGCCGACGGCGGGCTCGTGCCGAGCGGGTCACGCACCGCGCGGTGGATGGTCGCGGTGGCGCTCACCGCACCGGGCAACGACGCGAGTTGGGCGCCGAGCGCGGCCGCGTCCTCGCGATCCGCCGCGCGCTGTCGCTCGACGGGGCCGTCCACGGTCGGCGTACACGCTCCCAGCGCGAGCGCGACGAGCACGAAGCCCACGGCAACCTTCACGCGCCGACGTTACACCGGTAGAGCGGCGCACGTTTTGTCCGCCGGTCGGACACGACGAAATGGTGGAATCCACCATCTTCGAGGCGTGTTGGGGCGGACCCCACATCGGCCCCGAATTGGTCAAATCCACCATTCTTGTCCAGCGCGCTGGACGCGTGTCCAGCCGGCGGACACGCGCGAAGGGGACCGGCCCCGCCGATCTCGACGAGGCCGCGATCTCGCGCGCGTACGCGGCGGCGCGTAGGATGCGGCGTGTGAACGCGGTCGAGCGCATGGCCCCGTTGATGTCGACGGACGCGGTCCGCCGACTCGCGGCGCTGCGCGTCCAGCGCTTCGATCGCGTGCGCGCGCCGGCGCGGACGGCGGCGACCACCGAGCAGGCGGTCGCGACCGTGATCGCGCGATGGGGCAACGATCTGTGCTCGCTGCTCAACGCGATGACCCGCGACGAGCTCGCGGACCTCGCGACCGCGATGCGGGTCTCGGTGGCTGCTCGTGCGTCGAGCGATGCCCGCGATGCCGGTGCGTCGAGCGATGCCCTTGCGTCCAGCGATGCCCGTGCGTCGAGCGATGCCCGCGATGCCCGTGCGTCGAGCGATGCCCTCGATGCCCGTGCGTCGAGCGATGCCCGTGCGTCGAGCGATGCCCGTGCGTCGAACGATACCCGTGCGTCGAACGATGGCCGCGATGCCCGTGCGTCCAGCGATGCCCGCGCCGTCATCAACGCGCGCGCCGACGAGCTGCGCGTGGCGCTGTGGGAGCGCGGCGCCGAGATCGAGCGCGATGGCGTCCGTGTCTCGACGATGATCCAGCCGCGGCCGATCGTGCTCGGCGGACACCTCGTCGTGCAAGCGCCGCCGCGCGGGATGGCGCCGATGGCGAGCGCGTATCCGCGCGTGCTGCCCGAGCCGGTCGCGTGGTCGCCGCGGGTCGACGAGCCGGACTCGATCGACGAGCTGCTCGACGCGGCGAGCGCCGCGATCGGCGTGCGGCTCGGTGCGCGCGGGCGCGACAAGGGCGCGTGGGGCGTGCGAGCCGCGCAGCTCTTGGGAGTGGTCGAGCGCGGCGACGACGAGCCGGACTGGCGCGGCGACGTGGAGATCAAGACGGTGCCGGTCGAGCAAGAGGCCAGCGGGTACTGGAGCGTCGTCGAGGATCCCGCGATCGCGATGGTCGGCGAGGGACGAGACAGCGGCGGGCTGGCGAAGCTCCAGCGGACGCTGTGGTTGGCGCGCGCGACGATCGCGGGCGACGATGGTTGCGAGGACGCGACGATCGTCAGCTGGTACCTGCTCGAGTGGGACGCGCACGTCGGGCGGCTCGCGCGGCGGTACCTGCACGAGCGGCCCAAGGGCCCGCGCGGCACGAAGCAGAAGGGGCTCTATCTGCACAAGCGGTTCTTCGCCGATGCCGGCATGCTGGCGACGCTGAACGGTGTCGCGTGATCGTCGACGACTTGCGGATCGTCGGGTCGACGCAGACCAACGTCGTGATGGAGGCGGAGCTGATCCGCGTTGCGCAGCGCGCGCTCGGGCGGCGGCCGCCCAAGGTGCGCAAGGACGGGCTCGGGCAGATCGTCATGCCGTTCGATCGCGATCTGGCGTGGGCGGCGGTGACGTATCTGCGGACGCCGACGCGCGTGCTGTGGGACGTGGTCAAGAGCGACGCGGAGCGGCTCGAGCCGCTGTACGACGACGTGCTGGGCGACCTGCTCGAGGATCGCCGCGAGCTGTGGCGCGATGGCGATGGGATCAGCGTCGAGTCGCGGCGCGTGGAGAACTTTCCGGCGGGCGAGCGGCAGGTCGTGGGAACGGTGAAGAACGCGATCATCGATGCGGCGCGGCGGCGCGGCGCGACGCTGCACGTGGATGCCGATCGGCCGGCGACGCGGTGGGTCGCGCGGCAGGACGCTCGCGGCGAGATGGTCGTGTCGATCGATCTCGGCGCGGGCTCGCTCTCGCAGCGCGGGTGGCGGCGCGAGGCCGGCGAGGCGCCGCTGCGCGAGCACCTGGCGGCCGTGCTGCTGATGCTGGCGCGGTTCGATCCGCGGCACGACATCCTCGTCGACCCGATGTGCGGCGCCGGCACGATCCCGATCGAGGCCGTCCTCGCGGCGAGGGCGGTGCCGCGCAAGGTGCACACGCTCGGCGTGCTGGGGCTGCGCGGGCCGCGGTACAAGCCCGAGGAAGCTCGGGCGCGTAGCAGCGCCGGAGGCGCTGCGAAGGTCGACGACGAGAAGCCGGGGCCGCTGTTCCCGGATGCGAGCCCGCTGGTCATCGGCTGCGATGTCGATCTCCAGGTGCTCGCGGCGGCGCGCGATAACGCGAAGAGCGCGGGCGTGACCGACGACATCGTGTGGCAGCGCGCGGATGTCCGAGCGCTCGGGCCGGCGATGATCGAGGACATCGCGCGCGAGAAGGGGCGCGAGGTGAAGCCCGGGCTGATCCTGTGCAACCCGCCGTACGGCGAGCGCCTCGACGATCACGATCTGCGCGAGCTCTACGCGGCGCTCGCGTACAGCGTGCGCGCGTTCAAGGGCTGGCGCGCGGCGTTCATCGTGTCGAACCCGCTCCTCGAAGAGGTGTTCTTCCAGATCGTCGGTCCGCCGCGGATCAAGAAGCCGCTCGCGAACGCGAACCTGCGCGCGTACTTCTATCTGTACGACGTGCGCTGACGGCTAATCGCCCTGGCGAGCGGCCCACGCGCTGATCAGCTCGAAGTCGTCGATGATGCGCGAGTGGTAGTGGCCCCACACGTCGCTGACCATCACCATCGAGCCGCGCGAGAGCTGCGGCGTGAGATAGATCGCGTAGTAGCGCGCGCCCGAGCCGTCCTCGACTTCGCCGACGAGATCGAGCGGCTGCTTCGAGACCGGGCAGAACAGCTCGCACCGCGTGCCGGCCGGGATGTCGAACGGCTTCGTCTTGCGACCGTCGCCGTGGATCGGCGAGAGGTGCACGAGGCCCTCGCGATCGCCTGCACGGATGCCGATGGTGACGGCCGGGTGACCGTCGAACTCGACGTCGGAGATGCCGACCAGGTTGTCGCCGCGAGGACCGTACGCCTGCGTGAGGATCACGGTGACGTCGTTCTCGACCGCGATGTGGCGGCCGGTGACGGCGCGATGGTTGCCGGTGATCCGGAGGTTGCGACGATCCACGGGGTCCATGAATGCGCAGCTGGCCACGGCTCCTCGCCGTTGGCAAGCAACATCGCCACGTAGCGGGCGGGCGATACCGTCGTCGGCCGATCGATGCGCACCGTCGAGGGCGGTGGTGTAAGCTCGCAAAACGCATGCAGCGCTGGGTGCTGACTTTCGTGCTCGTGGTCTGGGTCGGCGTCGCGTACGCCGGGCCCACGGTCGCGGTCACGCCGATCGAGGGGGACGAGACCGGCGACATGGAGGACGCCGTCACCGACGCTCTCGACGGCGGCGACCTCGAGCTGATCGCGACCCGCAAGGTCATCAAGGCGCTCGACCGGCTCGGCTACGAAGGCGGGCTGTCCGAGAAGCAGGCAAAGAAGGTCGCGAGGGAGCTCGAGGCCGACGCGGTCATCTACGCGAAGCTCGGCAAGAGCGGCAAGTACAAGACCCTCAAGGTCGCGCTGATCATCGGCGGCAAGAAGCAGCGCGGCTTCAAGGTCACGTTCCGGAACGAGAAGTCCGACAACTTCAAGTCCAAGCTGCGCGACAAGATCACCGAGAAGATCGCGGCCGCGACCTCGAAGGATGACGACGAGACGGCGAAGGGCGACGAGGACGACGACGACGAGGGCGACGACGACCGCAAGAAGAAGAAAAAGAAGAAGAAGCTCGCCCGCGACGGCGACGAGGACGAAGAGGATCCCGAGATCGAAGCGGCGGTCGCTCGCGTCAGCCCGCACAGCGCGAACCGCGTCGCGGTGCGCGTCGACATCGGCGCGTCGTTCCAGAACCGGATCCTGAAGTTCACGCAGCGCGCGAACTTTCCCGAGGGGCCCAAGACGTACTCGAACACGTACGTGCCCGGCGCTCGCATCGAGGGCGAGCTGTACCCGTTCGCGTTCATGAACCCGAAGAGCGCGGCCGCGGGTCTCGGCTTCGCGGGCGAGTACGACCGCACGCTGTCGCTGACGCTGCGCACCACCGCCGAGCCGAACGTCCCCGTGCCGACGAAGCAGTACCACTGGTCGGTCGGAGCTCGCTTCCGCTACGCGTTCGGCAAGAGCGCGACGGCCCCGTCGGTGACGCTCGGCGTCGACTACGGCAAGCGAGCGTTCAGCCCCGACCGCGGACAGCTCGTGATGTCGTCGAGCCTCGACGTTCCGAACACGACGTACACGAGCTACATGCCGAACCTCGCGTTCCGCATCCCGTTCATCCCGCAGCTCGCGCTGATGGGCTCGGCGAAGGCGATGCTGATCCAGGACGCCGGCCCGATCCAGAAGCTCGACCAGTACGGACGCGCGAAGGTGTTCGGTGTCACCGCGCAGGCGGGCTTCGACATCGTCCTCGGCAACCGCTTCGCGATCCGCCTCGTCGGCGAGTTCGCGCAGATCGGCTTCACGTTCGTCGGCAACGGCCTCCTCACGACGAGCCGTGACGGAGACCCGGACACCAAGGACATCGGCGGCGCGCTGGATCGGTCGATCGGCGGCGCCGCGACGCTCGCCGTTCTCTACTGATGCAGCCCTCCGTCGCTCCCCGCGGGAAACTCGTCGTCGCGCATCCCGAGCGCAAGGCGCAGCGAGCGCTGCATCGCCTCGTCGGTGCGACGCTGTGTCCGGTGGAGATCGTCGACAATGTCGACGCGCTCGCGACGTCGGTCGACGAGCACACGATCGCGATCATCGATACATCGCTGGCCATGTCGCGCCCCCGGCTGCACGAGCAACCCGCGCGCGCGTGGATCGCGGTGCCGGGCGAGGGGCTCGCACCGGCCGAGTCGCCCGCCCTCGACGCGCTCCTGACCGCGGGGTGGTCGCACGTGATCGCGCATCCGATGCCGATCCTCGCGGAGGAGCTGCTCGCCACGGTCCAGAAGCTGATCCGCGGCGACGTGTTCGGCCTCGAGAAGTACGTCGCGTGGGGCGCCGAGGTGCGCAGCTACACGCTCGAGGACGCGCGCGATCGCGACGCCGCGGTCAACGCGCTCGCGCAGGACGTGATCTCGGTCGGCCTTCCGGATCGCGTCGGCTCGCTCGTCAGCGTGATCGCCGACGAGTTGATCGCGAACGCGCTCTACGTCGCGCCGATCGACGAGAAGGGCGCGCGCTTCCGCAGGGACGAGCCACGCGATCACGCGCGCGCGCTCGCCGGCCAGGACGTCGTTACCGTTCGCTGGGCGACCGACGGCCGCTACCTCGCGATCGAGGTCCGCGATCGCTGGGGCACGCTCGAGGGCAACATCGCGCCGCGGCTGGCGAGCTCGAGCAAGCAAGCCACGGCGGAGGGCGGCATGGGCCTGCCGCTCGCGTACGCGTGCTGCAACCAGTTCGTCATCAACATGGCACCGCAGAGGATGACCGAGGTGATCACGCTCCTCGACATGCGCTACAAGCCGACCGAGCTGGGTCGCGGGGCGTCGTTCCATACGTTCACGGAGAAAGGCACGACATGAGGTTGGGGCGGCTCGAGGTCCAGATCCAAGGGGCGGCGTTGAAGCTCTCGGGGCGGTTCGACGACGGGGTGGTCGGGCTCCCCGATGTCGCGGACAAGCTGCCGCGCGGCGACGTGACGATCGACCTCGAGGGCATCACGTTCGTCAACTCCGTCGGCATGCGCGAGTGGGTGCGCCTCGTGCGAATCCTCAAGGACCGCGGCACGATCACGCTCGCGCGGGTCGCCGAGGGCCTGATGGCGCAGATGAACCTGATCCCCGAGTTCAAGGGCATCGTGCGCATCGCGTCGTTTCACGCGCAGTACGCCTGCCCCAAGTGCGGGGCGGAGGCGGATCCGCTGGTCGACGCGGTCGGGAACCTCTTGTCGCTCCGCGCCAAGAACTTTCCCGCGATGCCCTGCCCGGAGTGCGGATCTGCCATGTCGCTCGCCGAGTTTCCCGAGCGGTACCTGACGTTGTTCGGGGGATGACGGCGCGGTAGGGTGCGCCCGTGCAGCCTGACCTCCTGGCTCCTTCCGACACGTTCGCACGCCGCCACATCGCACCGAGCGAGACCGAGATCGCGGAGATGCTCGCGGCCCTCGGTTACAAGTCGCTCGACGAGCTCGCCGACGCGACGGTCCCGGCCGCGATCCGCCTGAAGAAGCAGCTCTCCCTTGCCGAGCCGCTCGGCGAGCACGAGCTCGTCGAGGAGCTGAAGAACCTCGCCGCCGACAACCAGGTGATGCGGTCGTTCATCGGCCAGGGCTACTACGACACGATCACGCCGCCGGTGATCCTGCGCAACGTGCTCGAGAACCCGGGCTGGTACACGCAGTACACGCCGTACCAGGCCGAGATCTCGCAGGGCCGCCTCGAGGCGCTCGTGAACTTCCAGACGATGATCGAGGACCTCACGGCGCTGCCGATGGCGAACGCGTCGCTCCTCGACGAAGCGACCGCTGCCGCCGAAGCGATGGTGATGTGCTTCGAGCGCGTCGCGCACGCAAAGAAGCTGTTCTGGGTCGACGCGGCGACGCATCCGCAGACGATCGCCGTGATGCGCACGCGCGCCGAGCCGATCGGCATCGAGCTGCGCGTCGCCGAGCCGCAGGCGTTCGACGCGTCGACGTTCGGCGCGGCGTGCGGCGTGCTGCTCTCGTATCCGACGACGGACGGCCGCGTGCTCGATCACCGCGCGCTCGCAGACGCGGTCCACGCGGCGGGCGCGTTCGTGGTGATGGCGACCGACCTCCTCGCGCTCGCGCTGATCACGCCGCCCGGCGAGATGGGCGCCGACATCGCGATCGGGAGCGCGCAACGCTTCGGCGTGCCGATGGGCTTCGGCGGTCCACACGCGGCGTTCCTGTCGTGCAAGGACGACTTCCGCCGGCAGATTCCGGGCCGCATCATCGGCGTGTCCAAGGACGCGAAGGGGCGCGTCGCGTTCCGCCTCGCGCTGCAGACGCGCGAGCAGCACATCCGCCGCGAGAAGGCGACGAGCAACATCTGCACCGCGCAGGTGCTGCTCGCCGTGATGGCGTCGATGTACGCCGTCTATCACGGCCCCGAAGGCATCGCGCAGATCGCGCGGCGCGTGCGCGCGTACACCGCCGTGATCGCGGCCGGGCTCGCCAAGCTCGGACACGCTCCGCGCGCCGGCGTCTACTTCGATACGCTCCGCGTCGACCTCGACGTGCATCGCCAGGCGCAGGTGATCGCGCGCGCGGTCGAGCTCGGCATCAACCTACGTCGCTACGACGACGGCGTCGGCATCTCGTGCGACGAGACGACCTCGCACGCCGACGTGCACGCGGTGCTCGAGGCGTTCGTTCCGGCGCGCGGCGACCTGCCGTTCGATCTCGCGGACCTCGTGAAGGACACCGCGCTGCCGCCGCTGCCGGCGAACCTCTCGCGCACGAGCGCGTTCCTCACGCACCCCACGTTCACGCGCTACCACGCGGAGCACGAGATGCTGCGGTACCTGACCCGCTTGCAGGCGAAGGACCTCTCGCTGACGACGTCGATGATCCCGCTCGGCTCGTGCACGATGAAGCTCAACGCCACGACCGAGATGATTCCGGTCACGTGGCCCGAGTTCGGTCGCATCCACCCGTTCGCGCCCGCGGAGCAGTGGGGCGGCTACAAGGCGATGTTCGAGCAGCTCGAAGCATGGCTCGCCGAGATCACGGGCTTCGCCGCGGTCTCGCTGCAGCCCAACAGCGGCGCGCAAGGCGAGTACGCGGGTCTGCTCGCGATCCGTGGCTATCACGCGGCGCGCGGTGACAAGCGCGACGTGTGCCTGATCCCGCAGAGCGCGCACGGCACGAACCCGGCGTCGGCGGTGCTCGCGGGCATGAAGGTCGTCGTCGTCGCGTCGGCGCCCGACGGCACGATCGACCTCGCGGACCTGAAGAAGAAGGCGGAGGCCCACGCGAAGGATCTCGCGGCGTTGATGGTGACGTACCCGTCGACGCATGGCGTGTTCGAGGACGGCATCAAAGAGGTGTGCGCGATCGTTCATGCGAATGGCGGGCTCGTCTACATGGACGGCGCGAACATGAACGCGCAGGTCGGGCTGACGCGACCGGGCGACATCGGCGCCGACGTCTGCCATCTCAACCTTCACAAGACCTTTTGCATCCCGCACGGCGGCGGCGGTCCCGGCATGGGGCCGATCGGCGTCGCGGCACACCTCGCGCCGTACCTGCCGGGGCATCCGCTCGCGACCAAGGGCGCGCAGCCCGTGGGCCCGGTGTCCGCGGCGCCGTGGGGCTCCGCGTCGATCTTGCCGATCAGCTTCGCGTACATCGCGATGATGGGCGAGCCGGGGCTGCGCAAGGCGACCGAGGTCGCGATCCTGAACGCGAACTACATCGCGCATCGTTTGAGCTCGCACTATCCCGTGCTCTACACGGGCCAGAATGGCCGCGTGGCGCACGAGCTGATCCTCGACTGCCGCGGCTTCAAGAAGACCGCGGGCATCGAGGCGGAGGACATCGCGAAGCGCCTGATGGACTTCTCGTTCCACGCGCCGACGATGTCGTTCCCCGTTCCCGGCACGCTGATGGTCGAGCCGACCGAGTCCGAGTCGAAGGCCGAGCTCGATCGGTTCTGCGAGGCGATGATCGCGATCCGCGCCGAGATCGCCGCGATCGAGAGCGGCGCGATGGACCGCGCGAACAACCCGCTCAAGAACGCGCCGCACACCGCCGCCGCGATCGCGGCCACCGAGTGGAACCACCCGTACACGCGCGAGCAGGCCGTCTACCCGGCGCCGTGGCTGCGCGTGAACAAGTACTGGCCGCCGGTCGCGCGCGTCGACAACGCGTACGGCGATCGCAACCTCGTCTGCGCGTGCCCGCCGATCGAGTCGTACGGCTGATCCCGTGGCGATCGAGCCGACGCGGATCGGACACGGCCGCGCCATGACGAACGACGCGATGCCGTGGTCGCGCGCGAGGCAGGGGGCGCGATGACGAGCGATCCGAAGAACGTCCTCGCGGGGCTGCACCGGCAGCGCGCGCTCTTGCTAGCCGACGCGGTGCAAGCCGATCAACGCGTCGTCGAGCTACAGAACCGGCTCGCGAAGGAGCAGGCCGACGTCGCGCAGCTGCGCGAAGGGATCCTCGGCTTCCTGCAGTCGCTCGCGATGACCGACGAGATGCAGGCCGAGCAGCGCGAAGCCGCGGAAGCCGCTGCGCGCCTGCGCGAAGGCATGTCCGCGCGCGACGCCCTCTATCGACAGATCGCCGAGCTCGACGCGCGCATCGCCGCGTACGACCCGGTGCAGCTCGCGCGCGAGGAAGCCGCGAAGAAGGCGACCGCGGAGGTCGAGTCGCTCGCGAGCACGCGCAGTCTCCGCGAGCAGCTGCTCGAGCTCGACGTGCGCATCGAGGCGATCGACTTCGAGCTCCTGCCGCTCACCGACGCGGTCAAGGCCGGCGCCGCCGCGACCGGGGAGCTGCTCGACGTGATCCGCGCGATCGACGAGGCGAAGCGCGAGCCCGTGCGCGCGCCGGTGCTGCACGAGCGGACCGCGCGCGGGATGCTCGGCGAAGCGCACGCCGCCGCGCTCGGCTTCTACGCGGCGCTCGAGTCGCTGCCCGCGCCCGACGACACGAGCCCGCGCATCGCGGACACGATCAGCTTCACGGACCGCAGCTCGCCCGTCGACGAGGTGCTGCCGCGCTTGCTCGCATCCGGGCCACCGGCGGCGCGACTCGACGACGCGCGCGCCGCGGTGGTCGGTCGCATCGAGCGGGTGCAAGCGATCCTCGACGAGGTGCGCAAGCGACACGCCGAGGTCGCGCAGCGCCGGCTCGCGTTCGAGCATCAGCGCACTCGCGTGCGTTCGAAGGCAGGCCTCTGAAGCGGGCTCGGTGGACTGGCGAAATCCACCGTTTTTCAAATGTAATGGGGTCCGACCCCAATCGGTCGCCGATTTGGTCAAATCCACCACTTTTGTCCAGCGCGTTGGACAGTTGTCCAGCCGGCGGACATCCGGCGCACGAGCGTGTCCGAACTTCGGACAATCGATGCGGGGCTACGGCTTCTTGTACGTGAAGAGGTCGACGGAGAAGTGGAGCTGCACGATCTTCCACGCGGAGCCCGCCTTCTCGAGGATCGCGAGCAAGCGATAAGGCGACGCCTTGTCGTTCGGCTTCTTCATGCTCTTCGCGTCGAGGTTCATCGCGATCCACGCGACGTTCTCTCCGACGAGCCCCGCCTGGATTCCGTCGCGCACCTCGAGCGCGAGGTTCCACGCGGCGAGCTGCTTCTTGACCTTCGCGCCGCCGACGTAGCGCTCGGCGCCGGCGCTTCCGTACATGACGACGTCCTTGCGATCCGACACGAGCTTCACGAGCTCCGGCGGGTTCGCGAGCACGCCCTCGACGAGCTTCACGACCTCGTCGGCCTTGCGTAGATCGCGCGGGATCGGATCGGGCAGCGTGTTCTGCTTCGCGAGCGCCACCTGATCCTTCGCCGTGAGCGGCGGCGCGACGTGCCACGCGACCCACGTCCAGTCCTTGCCGGACTTCTCTGCCAGGCCGGTGACGTGCAGCGGTGGATCGCGGTTGGGAGGGCAGGGGCCGGGGGCGCAATCGCCTTCATCGGGGACGCCCTTCACGTCGGCGGCGAGCCACGCGACCTTGCCGTCGGCGCTCGTCGCCGTCACGAGGTTCTTGATGTCGACGCCCGAGCCCATGAAGTTCGGCTGATTGCCGAACTGATCCTTGCCGGACCAGAACGGATCGTTGTTGGTGAACGAGAACACCGGATTCGCCTTGTCGGTGCTGCGCATCGGCAGGCCTTCGATCAGGTCGGTCATGTCGCTCTTCACGTCGGCGCGAGCGATGCCGCCGATGCCGGCGATGCCGCCGATGCCGCCGATGCCGGCGACGAGTGCGAGTGCACTGAGTCTCATGTGCCGAGCCTAACGCCCCGCGAACCGATAGTGCGCGACGATCCACTCGCGACCGTTCGCGTAGCCGAACAGCTCGGCGCACGCGAGGAAGAACACGCGCCAGCGCTGAAAGCGTGTGCGTGCGTCGGCGCCATATGCGACGGCGAGCGTGGCGAGCGCCTGCGGCTCGCGCTCCATGAGGTTCGCGTACCAGGCCTCGGCGGTGCGCGCGTAGTGCGTGCCCGCGAGGTGCCATTCGTCGACGAGCTGCAGGTCGTCCTGGAAGTGATGCAGGAGGCTCGCGCTCGGCATGATGCCGCCGGTGAAGAACTCGCGCGCCATCCAGTCGGAGGCGCCCGCGTCCTCGAACGGATACGCGTGGCGGCGATGCGCGAACACGTGGACGAACAGCGAGCCGCCGGGTGCGAGCCAGTCCGCGATGCGGCGCAGGAGCTGCTCGTAGTTGCGCATGTGCTCGAACATCTCGATCGACACCACGCGATCGAAGGCGCGCGCGGGCAACAGCAGCGTGCGCACGTCGGCGGTGCGCACGGCGAGGTTCGTGAGGCCGCGCGCCGCGGCCGCGGCTTCGATGAACGCGCGCTGTCCCGACGAGTTCGAGATCGCGGTGATCCGGCTGTTCGGATATCGCGCCGCCGCCCACAGCGAGAGCGAGCCCCAGCCGCAGCCGAGATCGAGGATCTCCTGGCCATCGGCGAGCCCCGCGCGCTCGGCGGTGAGTGCGAGCATCGCCGCCTCCGCCGCGCCGAGGTCGTTCGTGCCGTCGGGCCAGTAGCAACTCGAGTACTTGAGGTGCGGACCGAGCACGGCCTCGAAGAAGGCGGGCGGCACCTCGTAGTGCTGCTCGTTCGCGGCCGCGGTCTCGATCGCGATCTCGCTCGCGCGCAGCTTCTCGACGAGCGCTTGATGGCGCGCCTGCTCGTCCTCGACGGAGCGACGCTCCTGGCGCAATCGCATTGCACAGATGCTGCGAATTGCCAGGCGCAAGATCGGTTCGGGTACCCATCCACGATCAACGATGCGCTCGAGCACGCGCGCACCGTAGCGCGTGTAAGCGCCGCGTGGTTGTCCCGTTATTCCGGACATGACGATTCGAACCATGTTGATCGGAGCGGTAGTCCTCGTCGGCTGTGGCGGTTCCCCCAAGACGGACACGATGGGCAAGGGCAGCGGCAGCGGCAGCGACACGACCGTACAGAACCCGGCTCCCACCGCCGGCGTCCCTTGTACACAAGAGGTCGCGCTCGTGTGCGGCGATGGCTTCGCCGACGGATGCGGCGACAGCAAGACCACGGTGCACGCGTGCGTCGCCGCGGACGCTGCCGCCGGTCCGCCGTGCGCGCAGGAGATCGCGCTCGAGTGCCCGGACGGCCAGATGGACGCGTGCCTCGGGACGCCCGCCGCCGCCGAGAACCACATCTGCATCGTGAAGGCAGACGCGGCGCCACCGGCCGCGACGCCCGAAGCCGCTGCGACGAACTGAGCACGCAGCCCGGCTCTCGATCAGAGCTCGTCGGGATGGTCGAGACCGTCCGGCGGCTCACAGCCTCGAGCCGGGACGCGCCGGCACCCGATAAAGGTCGCCGCCCCACGAGCTGACCGCGACGACCACATGGCCGTCGTCGGTGATCTGAGCGCTTCGAGCCGTCTTGCCGGAGCCCAGCTCGAACACGTGCTCGATCTCTCCCGGCGGCTCGAGCCGCAGCCGCCAGAGGCCGGCGCCGGACTGGTAGACCAACCAGCGCCCCGACGGTGACAGCGCCGCAAACTTTCCTTGTTGCGGCGGCGCCGGTGGTCCCGCGCGCTCGCGGCCCGATGCCGGGTCGTACCAGTACAGCTTCGATCGCGCCATCACGAGCTGCTCGCCGGTGCCACGGTGGAGGTCGAGCACCCAGCGCGGCCCCGTGGCCAGCGGCTGTCGCGTCCCGCTGTCGACGTCGAGTGCGAGCACCCGCGGTTGCTTGGCGTCATCGACCTGGCTGTAGACGAGCCGGCCGTCCGCCGACCACGCGATCGCCGGGCCCGGCAGGTCCGACGACACCTGGTGCGGCGTGCTGAGCGCCGGCGGAACTCCGACGACGTAGACGCCGCGGCTGGATCCCGTCTCCACCTGGAACACGAGATTCTCACCACGCCGGTCGAACCTCGGGAACGCGACGTGGCCGAGCGACGGAACGGTGAGCTGTCGCTCGACCCCGCTCGCGTCCTGATAGATGAGGACGCGCGAGGCGCCGCGAACCCACGCCCGCGCGCCGCCGGGCCCGAGCACCGGATCGGCGACCTCGTTGTCGTCGACCAGCTTCGCCGGCGGGTCCACCGTGACGTCGAGCAGATCGGCGCGCTGGCCGCAGTCGGAGTAGACCAGCGACGACCCGTCGGGCGCGACGGTCACACCGCTGCTGGCCACCCCCGGCACCACGATGCGCGACTCCCCGGTGGCGAGGTCGGCGCGACGGATCCCGTCGAGCCCGGCGTAGTAGAGGGCATCTCCGGTGGCGGAGAATGCCGGGCGCCCGACCACGATCTGCCCGTCGAGACAGCGCAGCTTTGGATCGTCGAGCGGGAACCAGCACGGCGCCGGACCACGGCTCGGGTTGTTGAACGCGACGCGGTCGCCCCGGACCGACACCGTCAGGTCCGCGAACGCGAGGTCCGGAGAGATCGCGAACAGCACCTCGTCGTGGCCGTCGCGGATCCGGTGGAGCGCGGCGTCGTCCGCGTACACGAGGTCGTCCCCCGCGTAGACCGCGTCTGTGACGTTTCCGGTCTGGACGGTCCGCCGCTGCCGCGATGTCACGTCGATGACGTCGACGCGCGACCGGCTCGCGACCTCCTGATCGTGGACCAGGTACACCACCTCGCCGGGCCGCGCGCCCGGGTGCGATCGCCACTCCCACGGCGGCTCCGAGGTCAACCGCACCGGCTCCCCGCCGATCACGGGCATCGTGTGGAGGTCGACCGCGTCGCCGACCGTCAAGTCGAACGACAGCGTCTGGGTGTCGAGGAACGCTGGAGCGTATGCGCACGCCTCCCAGACGTAGCGGGTGAGTGGCTTCGCCGCGTCGAGATCGACCAGTCCGGGAGGCAGCGGCGGAACCGACTCCGCCGCGTCGCTCGGGCGCGACGACGACGCGTCGTCCGGCCACCACGCTCGCACCGCGACCGCGCCCAACCCGGCGGTCGCCACCGCGCCGACGACGAACGGCCAGACGGAGGCCCGCGGCGACGGCAACACCGCCTCGAGCTCGGCGATCAGATCATCCATCGACGCGAACCGCGCGGACGGATCCACCGACAGCGCGCGGTGGAGCGCGCGCACCAGCCTGCGCGGCAGATGCGGCGGCGCCTCGCGGATCCGCTGCGCATGGATCGACGCCACGAGCGCCGGATCGGTGTCACCCGCGAAGGGCCGCGCGCCGGACAGCGCCTCCCAGAGCGCGACCGCGAACGAGAACTGGTCGGCGACCGGCCCGACCTTGCCGCTCTGCCGTTGCTCCGGCGCCATGTATGCCGGCGTTCCCATGATCGCACCGGTCTTCGTGACGTCGGCGAGCGGCGCGATCCGGTCGCCCTGCGGCTCGCTCTCGATCTCGTCGAGCGTCCGGGCCAGCCCGAAGTCGGCGACCCGGATCCGGCCATCCTTGCCGACCAGCACGTTGTCCGGCTTGAAGTCGCGGTGGACGAGCCCGGCCTGGTGCGCCGCGGCCAGCCCGCGCGCCGCCGCGACGTACAGTCGCACGATCTCGATCCAGCTGCGCGGCGCTTCATCGACCCAGCCGTGTGCCGTCGCTCCGTCGACGTACTCCATGGCCACGTACGGGTGGTCGCACCACGTGTCGACTCGGTAGACGGTCACGACGTTCGGGTGCGCGAGCCGCGCGAGTGCAGCCGCTTCGCGTGCGAGGCGCTCGCCGGAGTGCTCGGTGGCGATCGACGCGAGGAGCTTGAGAGCGACCATGCGTCCGAGCTTGAGATCGCGCGCGCGATACACGCGACCCATTCCGCCGGCACCGAGCTCGCATTCGACGCGATACGTGCCGTCGATCACCTGGCCTTCCGCCAGCGCCGGCGGCGGTGGTCGCGCGTGCATGCCGAGGACCTCCCGCAGCAGGCTGTCGTCGCTGCTGCTCGTACGATCGCTCACGCGAGCGATGCTACCCCAGCGCGCGTTCGCGATCTCGGCCCACCCATTGCGCTGACGTGAACGTCGCTGTCAGCCGAGCGAGCTGACCGCGTCTTCGAGCGCGTCGAACATCGACTGCGCCTCGGCCGCGGGGATGCCGAACGCGTCCGCGATCCCGCCGAGGAACGCGAGCTCGTCGTCGTGCACCTCGTGATCGGCGAGTGCGGTCACGCACGCGACCTTGTACGCGACACGGCGCGCTTCGTCGTCGAGCTCCTTCGCGCACGCGGCGAGGCGCGCCTGGAAGCCTTCCTTGGCGAGCTGCTGCGCGAGGTGCTCGAACAGCTCGACGAGGAACGCGCTGTCGAGCTCGTTGCCGAGCCACGCGGTCAGGTTCGCGACCAGCACCTCGATCTCGGCATCGTCGAGCTTGTCGTCGGCGCTCGCGGCGAGGTACGCGACCTCGAGCATCGCGTGCAGCTGTGCGGCCTGCTTGTCGGTCGCTTCCTCATGGCGCTTCAGCGCACCCGCACCGGCCGCGAGATCAGCGGGGAGCGATGGCTGGAGGGCGCGGACGCGGTCCTGGCGTTGGTCTTCGTTCATCGCGGCCCAGCATACACGCGCGGTGCGACGCTCAGTGCGCGTTGCTGAGCGTGATCAGCGCGGGGCCCGCGACGGCGAGCAGCACGAGCAGGTACGCGATCGACGGTCGCCAGGCGGCGAGGGCGAGCTGCTCGACACCCGCGTGCCCCGGCGTCGTCGGAGCGACCTCGACGCCGCGCGTGCCTGGGATCGGCGCGCTGGAGTCGCGGAACGGCTCGCCGCTCGCGTGCTTCTCGAAGCCGGTCACCGCGACCTCCTCGCCACCGTAGAGCGCGGGCACGACCTCGCCGACCTGCAGCATCGTCGACGCGAGCGGCAGCGGCGCGAGCACGCGCGCGGAGGCGGGAATCGGCAGCGGGCCCTTCGCGGTCGTCAGCTCGAACGCGCTGGACACCGGCTCGGGGCCACGCAGCCAGCTCGTGATCGCGTAGCCCGCGACCATCTCGCCCGCCGGTGCGCCGACGATGCCCGTGTACTGCCCCGAGTGCCGCGCGCGCGTCATGCGCCACGTCGAGACCGCGAGCGCCGTGATCGCGAGGATCACGCTGAACGCGCCCGCGAACAGCCACGGCAGGTAGTTCGCGTACGTCACCATCGCCAGCTCGGTCGCCTGGCCGCGCAGCGACAGCGCGACGAACCACAGGACCGCCACGCCGACGAGCAGATACTTCCGTCCGTGCACGATCACGCGCGCGCGGCGCAGCGCGAGCGCCGTGTACAGCACCGCCGCGACAAACGGTGGCACCAGCACCGCCGCGATGATCCCCGGCGTCGCCACCATGTCGAGCGTCACCGTCCAGCTGTCGAGATAGCGCGGCCCGTCGAGGCTGTGCGCGACGATCGGCAGCCACGCGCCGAGGAGCAGCAGCCCGACGAGCGAGATCATCACCATCGCATGCACCACCTCGTGCCGCCGCCGCCGCGCGACGAGCATCGCCGCGAGCGTCGTGAACGCGACCACCGTGCCGAGCACGTAGCCGAGCGGGAGCGCCTCGACGAGCGGCGTGAGGCCGACCGCGCCGCCCATCTTCGGGGATAGCGCCGTCCATCCGATCCACGCGAGCGCGAGGCCGACGAGGTGCATCACCGGCAGCGCCGCCGCCACGCGCAAGCTGCGCTGCGTGCGGGCGATCGGAAACGCGATGAACACGAGCATGCCGATCACGCCGAGCCCGAGCGTGTTGCGGAACCACGCCGTATCGAGCACCGGGTCATCGCCCTGATTCGCGAGCAGCCGCGGCGCCGCAAAGCAGATGATGATGGTGACGATCGCACCGAGCCACGCCACGGCGCGCGCCCAGCCGACGATCTCGCCCGCGCGCGGTCGGGACGTATCCAGCGGGTCCACTTCGCGAAGTCCGGTCACCTTCTCGGGACAACGGGGCTGCTGAACGGGTTGCGTCATGTTCCGACCTCTAGGCTGACACGTCCTCTACGAACAACCCAGCCTGGTCTTTCGTTCCGCGGTGACCAGGAAGTACGAAACCCTGACACGGGAGCGATCAGGTTCGTGAGGTGCGGCCAAAGATCCACATCCCGACGAGCATCGCTCCGACGAAGGCGAGCGCTCCGAGCTGTCCGCTCGCGGCCGCGACGAGGCCAGGCCCGGGGCACGCGCCCGCGAGGCCCCAGCCGGCGCCGAAGATCGCGGCGCCCGTGACGAGCGGGAGATCGATGTCCTGTCGCGTCGGCAGCTGGAACTTTCCTTCGAACCACGGATCGCGCCGCCGCTTCACGATCAGGCGGTAGAGCAGCGTGTACGTCACGACCGCACCGCCCATGACGAACGCGAGGGATGGATCCCACGCGGTCGCATCGAGGAAGCCGCGCACCTTGTCGGGCAGGGTCATGCCGGAGACGAGCAAGCCCGCTCCGAACAGCACGCCGCTCGCGACCGCGAGAACGATCGACATCACGCGACAACGACGTCCGCAGGCCATCACGAGAGCACCCCGCGAGTCGTGGCGACGATCGCCCCGGTGGTCATGAACGTCGCGACCGCGACGAGCGAGCGCCGCGAGAAGCGCGACAGGCCGCAGACGCCGTGGCCGCTCGTGCAACCGCTTCCGCGGCGCGCGCCGTAGCCGACGAGCAACCCGCCGACGATCGCGGGCGCCCACGACGCGCCGCCGGCCGCGTACGGGGCGACCACGCCGGCGGTGAGGCCGGCGGCGAGGAGACCACCGACGAACGCATACCGCCAGCCGCGATCCTTCGTGGACGGAGAGAGCAGCCCGCCCACGATGCCGCTGATCCCGGCGATCCGTCCGTGGGTGAGAAGCAAGAGTGCCGCGGCTGCACCGATCATCACGCCGCCGGCGAGTGCATACATCCAACTCGACATCACGGTGTGCTCGTGCAGCGCGAGTGCCAGTGACGCGCGTCGTCGACGGGATGGGACGCAGAGCTTGCGCGTTTTGGGCGAAGCGACCTGAAACGTCGCGCGTGAAATGCACTGTTGCCCCGCGTTGCGAGCGGCTCGCGCGAGCGCTCGCGGTATAAGGAGCCGTGCCCAAGCAGGGTGGAGACGTTCTCCTCGAGAGCATCGTGGAGCAGCTCGCGGGTGCTGCGCTCGCGCTCGACGATCAGCTGCGGATCCGCGTGGCGACGCCATCGGCGCGCGCGGTGCTGGGCTTCGAGATCCCGCTCGGGACGTCGGCGGCGACGCTTCTGTGCGGAGACCGACCCAAGCGCCCATTCGCCGAGGCGCTCGCGCGAGGCGAGGCGTTTCGCGCGGTGATCCCGCGGCCGCAGGGCGACGCGAACGAGCAGGTGCGCGTGCGCTCCGTGCCGCTCGGGGACGGCGTCGGGTGGCTCGTGTACCTGACCGCGATCGGCGACGGCGCGCACGAGCCGGTCCTGTTCCACGGCATGTGGACGCAGGACGCGCGGATGAAGGAGACGTTCCGCATCATCGAGAAGGTCGCCGCGGAGGAGATGACCGTGCTGGTCCGCGGCGAGACGGGCTCGGGCAAGGAGCTGGTCGCGCACGCGCTGCACGAGCTGTCGCCGCGCAGGGCAGGGCCGTTTCGCGCGCTCAACTGCGCGGCGCTGCCGGCGAACCTCCTCGAGAGCGAGCTGTTCGGTCACGCGCGGGGCGCGTTCACCGGCGCGGTGAAGGACACGCCGGGCCACGTGCAGGCCGCCGACGGTGGCACGCTGTTTCTCGACGAGGTCGCGGAGCTCCCGCTGGAGCTGCAGGCCAAGCTGCTGCGCGTGATCGAGACGCGCACCGTCCTGCCGGTCGGCGCACGCGAGCCAATTCCCGTCGACGTTCGCGTGATCTCGGCGACGCACCGCGCGTTGCGCGAGGAGGTCGAGGCCGGGCGGTTCCGCGCGGACCTGATGTACCGGCTTCGCGTGATCCCGATCCGCTTGCCGCCGCTGCGCGAGCGCCCCGCCGACGTGCTGCTCCTCTCGGAGAAGATCATCGCGGAGCTGAACGCGCGCGGGCGGCGTCAGGTCGCGAACATCGCGGCGCCCGCCGAGGCGGCGCTCGAGCGCTACGAGTGGCCCGGCAACGTGCGCGAGCTGCGCAACGTGCTCGCGTACGCGTTCGCGATCGGTGAAGGGCCGACGCTCGAGCTCGCGGATCTGCCGTCCGAGGTCGCGTCTCCGCTCGCCGCCGGCGGACCGGAGACCTTCGTGCACGACGTGTCGGCGCGACCCGAGGAGAACCGCGAGCTCGGTCGCATTCGCGATGCGCTCGCCCGCACGAGCGGGAACCGCGATCGCGCGGCGAAGCTCCTCGGCATGTCGCGCGTCACGCTGTGGCGGCGCATGCGCGACCTCGGCCTCGAGGTCTGATCGCTTGCTCACATCCGGCCGCGCAGCATGCCGTTCCAGTACAGCTCCGGCAGCCCGTACACCTTGAGTGCGTACATGCTGTAGCGCTCCTGCGACTGGTCGAACGGGAACGACTCCGCCGGCTTGCCGTCGTAGTCGAACTCGGCGAGCACGAGCTTGCCGTACCCGGTGACGAGCGGGCACGACGCGTAGCCGTCGTAGCGTGCGTCGAGCGGCTTGCCCTCGCGTGCGGCGAGCAGGTTCTCGACGAGGACGGGCGCCTGCTTGCGGATCGCCGCGCCGGTGCGCGACGTCGGCAGGCTCGAGACGTCTCCGAGCGAGAACACGTTGGGGAACCGCACGTGTTGCAGCGAGTACTTGTCGACCTCGACCCACCCGGCCGAGTCGGCGAGCGCGCTCTGCTTGACCACGTCGGACGCGGACTGCGGCGGCACGACGTGAAGGAAGTCGTAGCCGAGGACGACCTCGTTACCCTGATCGCAGTGGCGGAACACGGCCTCGCGCTTCTCGGCGCGCACGGCGACGAGCTCGTGGCGGAACAGCGTCTCGATGCCCTTGCGCTCGATCACCTTGCGCAGCGTGCGCGCGTAGCGCTCGACGCCGAAGATCTTCGCGCCCGCGGACGCGAACACGATGCGCGACCTGTCGCGAACGCCGCGCTGCCGGAGGTGATCGTCGGCGAGGTACATGATCTTCTGCGGCGCACCGGCGCACTTGATGGGCGTCGCGGGGAACGTGAACAGCGCGGTGCCTCCGTCGAACGCCGACAGCTCGCGCCACGTCGAGTCGACGAGGTCGTAGCGGTAGTTCGAGACGACGCCGTCGCGGCCGAGCGCCGCGGGCAGACCGTCGATCTTGTGCCAGTCGAGCTGGATGCCGACGGCGACGATCAGCTGGTCGTACGTGAGCTTCGCGCCGGCGCGTGTGGTGAGCGCGTTTGCGTCGGGCTCGAACGACGCGACCGCGTCGCGGATCCACGTGACGCCGTCGGGGATGAAGTCCGCTTCGGCGCGCTCGGTGGACTCCTTCGAGACCACGCCGGCCCCGACCAGCGTCCACAACGGCTGGTAGTAGTGCTTCTCGGACGGCTCGAGGATCGCGATGCCCGAGACGCCGCGCGCGCGTAGCTGCGCCGCGACGGTGATGCCGGCGGTGCCACCGCCGACGATCAGGATCGGATGATGATTTGTCGCGCTCACGACTCGCCTCCCGCCGGAAGTTGGGGGACCTCGCGCAGCTCTTCACCGAAGCGGCGCGCCATCGCGACGAGGAAGCCCGCGGCTCGCTGGACCTCCGGATCGCGCAGCGCGCGCATCATGCCCCACATGCCCACGGGCCGCGCCTGGTGCTCCGCGTGGACGATCGCGCGTCCCATGCGGCCGACGACCTCGGTCGTCTGGTGCGCCATGATCTCGGACTGGAGCAGCGACGCGAGCGCGTCGAGCGCGCGTGGCGACGTCAGGTGATCCGCCGCCTGGAGCAACGCGTGCATCCGGGCGTCGACGTCGAAGCCTCGCTCGGCGAGCCGCGCGATCACGCCGTCGACGATGTCGGTCACCGTCGCAACCACCGCGGGCACGCCCGCGGCCGCACCTTCGAGGCGGCGCACCGCCGCGTCCATGTGCTCGATCCGCCGCTCGAGTCGCTCGATCGTCGCGAGCAACCGATCCTCTCTGCTTGTTTGCACCACCATGAACGTTCGACGTTGCAACCCGGGTGCCCGTCGCGAGCGCGCGCGTTTCGTGTCGTTGCGCGCCGCGCTGAAACGAGATGAAACCGTCGTTTCAGGCGTGGACCGACAGCACGGGCACGTGGACGTCGCGGATCACGTGCTCGGTGTGCGAGCCCGCGAGGACATCGTGGACGCTGTCGTGCCCGCGGGTGACCATCACGATCGCGGCGTTCGCGCGCTCGCGCGCCGCGGCGACGATCGCCGACTCGAGCGTTCCTGCTTTGCGGATCACGGGGACGCCGAGATCCTCGACGGCGAGCTCGGAGACGCCGGCGTGCACCACCTCGATCGGCAGGTCGGGCATGCCGATCAGCGCCGCGAGCGACCGCGCCGCGGCGATACCGCGCACGGCCTCGTCGCGCGTGCCGGCGGGGACGATCAGCTCGCGCAGGGTGAACCGACCGGTCGCCGGATCGACGAAGCCGGCCGCGTCGTTCGGGATGATCAGCGCGGGCATCTCGACGTTGCGCGCGAGCGCGGTCGCGATGCTGCTGCGGACGAGGGCTGCGAAGCCGCGGCGGGCGTGGGTCCCGCAGATCACGAGCTGCGGTGCGAACCCGCGGATCGCGTCGAGCAGCGTATCGGTGACGTCGTCGCAACACTCGTGGCAGACGCGGCGGTGCTCGATCGGCACGCCCCACTGCGCGGCCAGCGGTGCCGCGTCGGGGAGCTTCGCGGCGAGCTCCGCGGGCGCGTTCGCGTGGATCGTGACGAGGCGCGATCCGCTGGCCGCGGCGATCGCGCACGCGTGAACGAACGCGGTGCGATCGTCACCGGACAGGTCGGTCGTGAACGCGATCGTCGCGGTCATGTGCGCCCCGCCGGTGCGCCGGCCTCGTCGGTCGTCTTGAGCGGTACGACGAGGTATCGAGCGCCATTGGCGCGCGGCGGCGGCATGCGGCCCGCGTCGATGTTGACCTGCACGCTCGGGTACAGCAGGCGCGGCGCCGCCAGCATCTTGTCGCGAGCCTGGCGCGCGGAGACGAACTCCTCGCGCGTCGTCCTCGCGGACAGCTGCGGGTTGTTCGCCTTCGACGCGCCGATGGTCGTCATCCACTTCACCTCGCGACCGTTCGGCTGATAGTCGTGGCCGGGGTAGACGCGGGTGGCGTCGGGGAGCGCGTAGAGCTTCTGGATCGAGTCGTACATCGCCTCGGCGCTTCCGCGCGGGAAGTCGCAGCGGCCCGTGCCGTAGTCGTCCATGAACAGCGCGTCGCCGGTGAACAGGGCGTCACCGATCTTGTAGGTCACGCACGCGGGCGTGTGCCCCGGCGTCGCGATCACCTCGATCGACAACGAGCCCGCGCGAACGACCTCGCCGTCGGCGAGCAGGCGATCGAACTGGCTGCCGTCCGTGGAGAGGCTCGTGAGATCGAAGACGCGCTTGAACGTCTCCTGTACCTCGCGGATGCGCTCGCCGATCGCGACCTTCGCGCCGAACTTGCGGCGGAGCAGCTGCGATCCGGACAGGTGATCCGCGTGCGCGTGCGTCTCGAGCACGTAGTGCAGTCGCAGCTCGCGGCCGGCGACGAACGCGATCACGCGATCGACGGACTCGGTCCACGTCGCGCCGTTCGTCGGGTCGTAGTCGAGGACGGGGTCGATCACCACGGCGTCGCGCGTCGCGGGATCGAGGACCACGTAGGTCAGGGTGTTGGTGCGCTCGTCGTAGAAGGTTTCGATCTCGGTCGACATGACTTGCTCCTCGGCCAGCCATTCGTGCAGCGCGAGTGCCAAGCGCAAGGGCGTGGTCTCGCACGCCCGGCGAGCGCCGCTGAAATGGTTCGAGGCGTCCGCGGGTGAAACGTCCGTTCAATTCGTTTCAGCGCCGGCGAGCACCGGGCAGTCTTTGCGCCGGGTGCGAAACGGATTGAAACGGCGCGCGCGAAACAGGAGCGTTCGCGCTGTTCGCCCCGCCCGACAATATCCAGGTCGAACGAGCATGTACGGCTGGCGCACCGCTTGCTGTTCGAGTCGGCATGTTCTTCGTCGGTCTCGCACTCTCGATCCTGATCGGCCTCTCGCTCGGCCTTCTCGGTGGCGGCGGCTCGATCCTCACCGTTCCGGTGATCCACTACGTGATGGGCGTCGAGACTCACTCCGCGATCGCGGCATCGCTCGTGGTCGTCGGGACGACGAGCCTCGCCGCGCTGATCCCGCACGCGCGGGCTGGACGCGTCCAGTGGCGCACCGGCGCCATCTTCGGTGCGTCGGCGATGCTCGGCGCGTACCTCGCCGGGCGCGTCGCCGCGTACATCCCGGCGGCGATCCTGATGGCGGGGTTCGGCGTCATGATGTTCGTCACCGCGGTGGCGATGCTTCGCAAGAAGGCGTCCCCCGCGTCCGGTGCGCCGCGACAGCGTGCGAGCCTGGCGCTCATCCTCGTCGAGGGCCTCGTCGTCGGTGCCGTCACCGGCCTCGTCGGCGCGGGCGGCGGCTTCCTCGTCGTGCCGGCGCTCGTGCTGCTCGGTGGTCTCCCCATCGCCGAGGCGATCGGCACGTCGCTGCTGGTGATCGCGCTGAAGTCGTTCGCCGCGTTCGCCGGCTCCGTCGGCAGCGTCACGATCGATCTGAAGATCATCGTCTCGGTCGCCGTGATGGCCGTGCTCGGCAGCATCCTCGGCGGCTGGACGGCCGGCAAGATTCCGGCCGCGCGCCTCCAGGGCCTGTTCGGCTGGTTCATCGTCGTGATGGCCGTGTTCGTCCTCGGCCAGGAGGTTCCGCGCGCGCTCGGCTACCACGTCGACCTCGCGGTTCACTGGCCGTGGATCTTCGGACCGGTGGTGGCCACCATCGCGCTCGCGATCTTCGTCTCCACTCGCTCGCGACACGTCGCGATCTCTTCACCGACCCAGACGGCCATCGCCGTCGGAACCGATTGAGTACCAGGAGGCACCATGCTGTTCCGTCAGCTCTTCGACCCCACGTCCTCGACCTACACCTACCTGCTCGCCGACGAGACCACGCGCGAGGCGATCTTGATCGATCCCGTGATCGATCAAGTCGATCGCGATCTCGCGCTCCTCGACGAGCTCGGCCTGACCCTGCGCTACGCGCTCGACACGCACGTCCACGCCGATCACATCACCGCCGCGGGCACGCTCCGCGAGCGCCGTGGAGCCAAGACCGTGCTCTCCGAGCGCGCGGGGGTCGGCTGCGCGGACATCCTCGTCAAGGATGGCGACGAGGTCCGCTTCGGTCACTACGGCCTCGTCGTTCGCGAGACGCCCGGTCACACCTCGAGCTGTGTCACGTACGTCATGGACGACGAGACGATGGCGTTCACCGGCGACGCGGTGCTGATCCGCGGCTGCGGGCGCACCGACTTCCAGCAGGGAGACGCACACGCCCTCTATCACTCGGTGCACGACAAGGTGTTCTCGCTGCCCGACTCGACGCTGATCTTCCCCGCGCACGACTACAAGGGACGCACCGCGACCTCCGTCGGCGAGGAGAAGATGCACAACCCGCGTCTCGGCGGCGAGCGCAGCGAGGACGAGTTCGTCGCGATCATGAACGGCTTGAACCTGCCGTACCCCAAGCAGATCGACGCCGCGCTTCCGCGCAACTCGGCCTGCGGGCTCCCCACGAGCGACGGCGCGAAGACAGCGCGCTGGGGCGCCGTCGAGATCAGCCCGGCCGGCGTTCCCGAGGTCGACGTCACGTGGGTCGCCACGCACCGCGACGAGGTGACGCTCGTCGACGTCCGCGAGCCCGACGAGTTCACGGGAGAGCTCGGCCACATCGCGGGCGCGGCGCTCGTCCCGCTCGCCACGATTCCCAAGGCGCTCGATAACGCGCCGCGCGACCGCGAGACGATCATCGTCTGTCGCTCGGGCGGGCGCTCGGCGAAGGCGGCGCAGGCGCTGATCGCGGCCGGCTTCACGCGGGTCGCCTCGATGCGCGGCGGCATGCTCGACTGGAACGCGCGCGGTCTCTCGATCAGTCGCTGAGCGCGCCCGGCTTCGCGGAGCGCACGAGCTGCTCGAGTCGCCCGCGGATCCGTGTGAGCGCGGTGGCGCGCAGCTTGGAGTACTCGGCCTGCACCGCGCGCCATTCGCCGCGGCGTGTCTGCCGCACCGCGTGTCGACGCTGGGGCGCGTCGCCGATACTCGATCACAAACCGCGTACACGATCGCGCCAACCACGTTCCTCGCGCCGCGGGCGATCGACGGAGCGCCCGAAGCGCCCGACGGTTGCAGCACGTTTCAGCGCAGCTCTTGCGCGCCGGGAGCACGCGTTGCGCGTCGCTGCGGTTGCCACGCCGAGGCATGCGCGATGCATCCGCGTTCGGCAACTACCGCGAAGGGATACGTGTCATGACCGAATCAACGCAACCGCTCCAGCTCAACGGCCCGGCCCCGGACTTCAAGGCGAAGACCACGCACGGCGAGATCCAGCTCTCGACCTGGGCGAAGGACAAGTGGGTCATCCTCTTCTCGCATCCCGCCGACTTTACGCCCGTATGCACGACGGAGTTCGTGGCGTTCGCGAAGCTGAAGGATGCCCTCGATGCGCGAAGCGTGGCGCTGCTCGGCAACTCGATCGACAGCGTCTACAGCCACATCGCCTGGGTGCGAAACATCAAGGAGAAGTTCGGCGTCGATATCGGGTTCCCGATCATCGCCGATCTCGACATGAAGGTCGCGCACGCGTACGGCATGGTCCACGCCGCGTCGTCGGACACAGCCGCCGTACGCGCGGTGTTCTTCATCGATCCGGCGCGAAAGCTTCGCGCGATGATCTACTACCCACTGAACGTCGGGCGAAACTTCGACGAGATTCTCCGCGTCGTCGACGCGCTGCAGACCGCGGATCGCCATGGCGTCGCGTGCCCGGCCGACTGGCGTCCCGGCGACAAGGTCATCGTGCCCGCGCCGGCGACGACCGCGGATGCGGAGAAGCGCGTCCGCGATCAAGAGCTCGAGGTCACCGACTGGTACTTCTCGAAACGCAACCTCTAGATCGCTCGACGACCTGACTGCGCTTGCTCTCGAACCCAGCTCGGCGGGCCATCGCGGCGGTGTCGTTGTCGTCGTTCGTGTATCGTCCGTGTATCGTTCGCACCGTGCCCCCCGTGACCGATCTCCACCACTTGTTGCGCGCTTCCTCTCGAGGATCGCGACGCGATTGCGCGATCGGCGCGATCGGCGCGCTGATCGTGCTGGTCGCGCTCGCCGCGTGCGGGCAACGCGCCGCCGAGATCACGCCCGAGGAACACACGCGAGCGGCCACGATGGTCGCCGAGCTCAAGCGCAGTTTGCTCACCGCCGTGACGCAAGCGTTGCAGGCGGGTGCACCGGCCGCGATCGATGCGTGCCACGCGATGGCACCGGCGCTCACCCAGCAAGCGGCCTCGAGCGGCGCGAGCATCGGCCGCGCGACGCGCCGCCCCCGCAATCCGTCGAACCTCGCGCGAGGCTGGCAGCTCGAGGCGATCGCTCACTTCGAGAAGGTCGGGCACGCCGGGAAGGTCCCGCCCTTCGAGCGTCTGTTGCCGTCGGGGCGCATCGCGTACGCGGAGCCGCTCGTCATCGGAGAGGTCTGCTTGACGTGCCACGGCACGCCGGCGCCCGAGGTCGCGGCGGTCCTGCGAGAGCGCTATCCCGACGATCAGGCGACGGGCTACTCCCTCGGGGAGCTGCGCGGCGTCGCGTGGGTCGAGCTGCCGCGCTGACACGCGCGGTCGAATCGACATGGCGTTCGCGTCCGGTGAGCGATCACGGACGGTGGGCGGCGATCTGCACGGTCGCGCTCGGCCCGTCGTGAAACGGTCCTTCGTGGATCTCGCGGCGCACTTCTCGCCCCACGTCGATCTGGAGGCCGACGAGCTCCTCGCGAAGGTCCGCGAGCGTCATCAACATCGCGGGGTCCTTCGGACCGCCGGTCGCCAGCTCGATCTGGTCGGGCGTGTAGGCCTCGAGGAGGAACACTCCGCCAGGGCGAAGTGCGCGCGCCACCCAGCCGTGGACTCGCCGGCGGATCTCGCGGGGCAGGTGGGCCCAGATCGCGATCACGCCCGTGTACGCGCCTTCGCGCGGCTCGTACTGGGCGAGGTCCGCTAGCTCGGTCTCGATGGTGACGCCGCGCTCGCGGGCGAGCTCCGTCGCTTTGCGAAGACCTTCGCGCGAGAAGTCGACCGCCGTGACGGCATGCCCGCGCTCCGCGAGGAAGACGGCGTTGCGTCCCTCGCCCTCGGCGAGGCAGAGGACCGGCCCGGGCGAGATGCGCTCGGCCTCCGCGCGCACGAAGTCATTCGGCTCGCGTCCGTAGACGTAGCTCGCCGCTCCGTAGCGTTCGTCCCAGAATGTAGAGCTCACTCGTGCCTCGTTTCTCGGTGTCGCTTGTCGCTGCTCGATCGCCGTACCGTGATGTTCGATCAGAATGGATCGGCGATCGTCGGATCCGAGATGAATTCTTGATCGGTCAGCGCCTCGAGGAAGGCGAGCAGATCGGCCCTCTCCTGATCCGTCAGCGCGAAGCCCGGCACGAACGGGCTCTTGTTCGGATTGAGCTTGCCGTCGCCCGCGTACGGTCCGGTCTCGACGAGGCGGCCACCGCGCTCGTAGAACCGCAGCACCTCGTCGAGGGTCGCGATGCTGCCGTCGTGCATGTAGGGCCCCGTGAGCGCGACGTTGCGCAGCGTCGGCGGACGAAACCGACCGCGATCGCGGGGCAGCTGCGTGAGCTCGAACAGGCCTTGATCGATCGCCGGGTAGTCGCCGGTGCCGCCGACGTTGTAGAGGCCATTGTTGAAGAATGCGATCGAGGGCTCCGCGAGGCCGGTGTGATCGACGGCGATCGTGAAGTTGAAGCCACCGTGACAGTGATGGCATTCGAACGTCTCGGAGAAGAACATCGCCTCTCCGCGACGCGCCGACTCGGAGAGCGCCGTCGCTTCGCCCTGGCGATAGCGATCGAGTGCCGAGCGCCCCGAGATCAAGCGGCGCTCGAACGCCGCGAGCGCGAGGACGATGTTCCCGATCGTCACGGCATCGGTGATGCCCGGGAATGCGGACGCGAACAGCGTCTGGTACGTCGGGTCATCGCGAAGCCGCCCGGCGACGGTCTCCTCGTTTCCGGTGATGCCGAGCTCGATCGGATTCTCGCCGAACATCGGTACCACCGCTTGCTGCTCGAGGTGCACGAGTAGGTGGTTGCTCCACGTCTGCGTCGGGTTGTAGGCGACGTTCGTCAGCGTCATCGCGTTGCGCCGGTGCACCTCGCCCGTCGACCCGACCGACGTCACGCGACCGTCGGTGAACGCCGATGCCTGGCGATGACATGACGCGCAGGCTTGCGTGCCGTTGCCAGAGAGCCGCACGTCGTAGAAGAGATATCGGCCGAGCTCGGCCAGCTCCGCGGTCAACGGCGAGCTCGCGGGGAGACGCGGCACCGGCATGCCGGGTGGGAGTGGGAACGGCCACGTCGGTGCGCTCGCGTCGCTGCCCGCGTCGGGAGACGCCGCGGGCTCGCCACATGCACCGAGGATCGCACACGCTGCGAGCGCCGCGCGCACGATCACTCCAGCGTGAACAGGGTCTGCGCCTGCGCCGCGTTGGTGCCGTACGCGAGACCGAGCTTCGGCAGGACCGTGTTGCACTCGGGATCGCCGGGGAAGGACATGCAGCCGGGCGCGGTCATCGCCGTGTTGACCGTGACGTCGACGTCGGTGAGCACGCGCGCCACATCCGCGACGACGATGCTCGTCTCGAGCTGATATCCCGAGAGCGTGATCTCCATGATGTTCGGGTTAGCGCACGGCGTCGTCGACGGCGTCGTGCCCATCGCCGGACACATCGTCGAGCCGAGGTGCAGGTTGAACCCGGCACCACCGACCGTGCCATCGGCCTTCAGGAACTTGTAGCCCGACGACCACGCCCAGTACATCGCGGGGATGTTCAGCGGTGCCGCGGCCGTCGTCGCGTCCAGGTGATTCTTCGCGAACGGGACGCCGACCTTGAACGAGAGGCCCGTGTACGTACCAGGCGTGATCGTGCCGGTGACCGCGGTGTGCGTACTCGGCGAGCCCATCTGGCAACCGGCTCCACCGGTCTCGAAATCGAGGAGCGCGACGCCGTCGTCCTGGAACTCGTTGCTGTCGAGCGCGACGGGGACGCTGCCGTCATCTCCAACGAGCTGAACGTCGTGGACGTAGAACCGGAAATCGGTGCCGACGTATGGGGAGCTTGCCGAGCCGATGCTGGGGTACGTGTCGCCGCACGCGAACGGCGTGCCGCCGACCTCAGCAGCGAACTGGATCGACACGGCCACGGGTTGCGTCGCTGCGTCCGGGGTGTCGTGCGAGTCGTGGTTGTCGCCGCACGCGACGAGCAACGATACGGAGAGGATCGAGGCGAATGACTTCATCGCGCGCTACCTTTCACATCGCGTCGCGATCGCGCAACGCGATGAATTTTCGCAGCGCGAGCGCTGCGCCTGGGCGCAAACGTTGCGCACCCTCTGCGCTGGCGACGTCGAGCTGCGGACCGCAACCGTTCGGGCGCGGTCGAGACGAACGGCCGAGCTACTTCCCGAACAACGCCGACCAGAAGGAGCGGCTCTTGGTGCTACTGGCCGACTGCTTCGCGTCGCGACAGCGGCACCGGTCCGCGGGCTTCACATCACCGAGGACCGACTCGATATGCATTCCGCACCCCGCGTACGAGGGGCGACCACAGTCCTTGCACGTGACTCGTCTGCACATGTCCGATCCTACTTCACGCGGAATGCCACTTGGCAATCGACAGCGTGGCCGCCAGATCGCGGTTGGCGCGCGGGGATGAAACAACCTGAAGCGCACGGGCAGGGGCGACCGTGCAACGTCGACGGCGAAGCTCGCTGCGATCTGTTAGCGCGGCGCGCACGCGCTCTCGCGATGAAACGAACGCATCCCGTAGTCGGTGATCGCCTCGGTGTCCGTGCAGGTCATCGAGTCGGGGCAATCCGAGTCGGACTGGCACGTCACCGTGCAGAAGCCGTGCATTTGCTGGTCGAACACGCAGATGTTGCCCCGCACGCAGTTCTCGTCGGTGACGCACTCGTCCCCGATCTGGCCGCTGCGAAGAAACCACCACGCCACGACCGCACCGACGAGGATCACGGCGACGCCGAGCCCGAGCAGCAGGTACTGCCGAGACTCGCGACGCCCGTGCTCCCACTCCGCCCTCGGATCTAGCGCCATGGTCGCGAGGTACCACGACCGGCGATGCGAGGTCACGTCAGTTGTCCCGGCCTGGGCGAACGTGCAACGAACGCTTGCAATATGAAACCAATCGGTATAGTAAACTATATGGTTTCAGGTGACCGGTCGCCGCGACTCGACCTCGTCTTCCACGCGCTGGCGCATCCGGCTCGACGCGCGATCGTCCGTCAGCTCTCGGCGGGCGAGCGCAACCTCAGCGAGCTCGCATCGCCGCTCAAGATGACGTTCCCCGCCGCCACCAAGCACGTGCGCGTGCTCGAGGGGGCCAAGCTCGTGCGCCGCCGCATCGTCGGGCGCGAGCACATCTGTCGCCTCGAAGCCGCGCCGCTCCAGGAAGCGATGCAGTGGACCGCGTCGTTCCGCGAGTTCTGGGAGACCCGCTTCCAGGCCCTCGACACCGTTCTCGACGAGATGACCGCCGAAGACCAGGCGCGTCCTCGTCGGCGCTAACCGCTCTGGCCCCACTCACAAAGGATCCGTATGCCCTCCCGCCTCCAGATCAGCACGCCCACCGACACCACCATCGTTCTCACGCGTTCGTTCAAGGCGGTGCGCCGCCTCGTGTGGGAAGCGATGACCAGCCCCGACAAGATGAAGCGCTGGATGATCCCGCCGCCGGGCTGGACGCTCGAGGTCTGCGAGGTCGAGCCGCGACGCGGCGGGAAGCTGCACCTCGCGTGGAAGAGCGCAGATGCCAACCCGGTGATGACGCTCGACGGCGAGTGGACCGAGTTCGACCCGCACTCGCGCATGGTTCACACGGAGGTGATGAAGCTCCCCTCGGGCGAGACCGTTCTCTCGCTCGTCGAGGCCCACGAGTTCACCGAGCAGAGCGGCGGTACGCTGATGGTCATCACGCAGACCTACGCGTCCAAGGAAGCGCGCGACGGTGCGCTGAGCTCGGGCATGGATGAGGGCATGGAAGCCTGCTACCAGACGCTCGACGCGATCGTTGCCGCGTAGGTCGCGTGGCCCGTCACGCGACGAGGCGCGTGGGGGCCCCGGCGTGCCTCGGCGTGTGACATGCTTCGTCGGTGCGGGTCTTGCTCGCCACGATCCTCGTGTGGGACGCAGGCTGCGGGGCGCTGCTCGGTATCGAGCCCGCCGTGCTGGCTCAGCCAGACGCGAGCCTCGACGACGCCCCGATCACACCGGTCGATTCGCCGCGGTGCTCGAACGATCGCGCGTTCGCGATCGATCCGCCTCTCGACGGGAAGCCGACCTGGGATCTCGATGTCGATGGTCCGCTCGCTCTGAGCGCGAGCGGATCGTGGCGGATCACGCCGCTCGGCACGTTCACCGCGCCCGCGAAGCTCTGGGGCGGCGGCGGTGGTGCCGCGTACGCGGATGATGGCAAGGGTGGCGGTGGTGGATACGCGACCGGCACGATCGCGCTCGACTGCGACGACACGTACGTGCTCCTCGTCGGTGGCGGTGGCGGCGGCTCGACGGTCGCTGGAACCGGCGGCGATGGTGGCTTCGGCGGCGGCGGTGCCGGCGGTGGCGTGCTCGACGGATCCCAGGGAGCGCCGGGCGCCGCGTTCGCGAGCGGTGGCAGCGGCATGGCCGGAGACGCCGGCACGGGGGCGGCGGGTGGCGGCGGCGGCCTCTCGGGCATCTTCGCGGCGACGCCCCCGAGCCTCGCCTCCGCGATCGTCATCGCCGGCGGCGGTGGTGGCGCGAGCTGGAACAACAGCGATGGCGGAGCGGCCGGTGGCACCGTCGGTCTCGCGGGCGAATCGACCGGTGGACAGGGGGGAACCGCGACCGCCGGCGGACAGTCCGGGAACCCGCAGACCAACGGGACGGCGGGCGGCGCGGGCTACGGCGGCGGCGGCGCATACGCCACCGGCTTCGGTGCGGGCGGCGGGGGAGGTGGTGGCTACTTCGGAGGTGGCGGCGGCGGCAACGGCACGCCCGCGACGACGTCCGGCGGCGGCGGTGGTGGCGGCAGCTCGTTCGTCGCGCCCTCCGTCGCCAACGGATCGACGCTCGCGGGGAGCGGCGCGGATCCTGGAAACGCAGCGGACGTCGAACGCGCGGGCGCGGGTGCGGGCGCGAGCGTCACGCGGGGCGCAGGAGCGGGCGGCCGCATCGTCTTGAAGTAGCGCCGCGATCTGCGACGAGTTGGTGGCGGCGTGGCGCGTGGCGTGGCGTGGCGCGGTGGCGTGGCGTGGCGT
>CAZUAR010000007.1:290455-306436 GCA_964617845.1 uncultured Kofleriaceae bacterium
GGCCCGATGACGTGGCCCGATGACGTGGCCCGATGACGTGGCCCGATGACGTGGCCCGATGACGTGGCGTGGCGTGGCGTGGCGTGGTGGCGTGGCGTGGCGTGGCGATCAGCGTCGCGCGAGCTCGAACAACTCTCTTCGTCCCACTTCCACGCGCGCGAGGATGCGCTGGTACTGCGCCTTCTTCTTCTTGGTCAGCGCGTCGGACGAGCCGCATGCACGGTAGATCGCGTTGTCTCGCGCGTCGACGATCGCCTGCGCGCGCGGCGACCGCACCACGACGATGTCCACGTTCGCGGGGCGCGTGATCGTCGGCAGACGCCGGTTGTACGGCGCGGACACTCGATCGACGCACGCATCGTGCGCGACCTGGATCGCGCGCAGTGATTTCGCCAGCGCTTCGTTCCCGGGAGGCAACAGCGCGATCGCGCGCGAGCCGTAGGGATCGTAGTCCTCGCGCAGCAGGCGCGGCGCGGCGAGCGGGACACTCGCGCCCTCGGGTGCCGCGAGGAGGTGGCTGGTCTTCACGCCAAACGTCAAGCCATCCTGCGCGAGGACGCGCGAGTGACCGTCGCCGTACTCGACGACGAGCAGCGGCTCGTTCTTGTGCGGGTACGCATCCGTACCAGCCGAGCTCGCGATCTCCTTGTCGAGGTCGAGCTTCGCGTACACGAACGCCTCGGCCGGCGCCGTCTTGAACACTTTCGCCGCGATCTCCGCACGCGCGTACGACTCGAGCGTCAGATGATCCGGGGTCAAGAACGGGAAGTGGTACGCGAGCGCGCGATGCTTCATCTCCAGCGGCTCGGTCGCACCCTGCGCGAGTAGCGGCATGCGCACGAGCGGATCGAGCGTCGTCGAGTCGTCGTAGATGATCAGCGTCACGCTCTTGGCGCCCGCGCTCGCGCCGACGGAGATCCCGAACGTTCCATCCTCGCCGTCGCGAACGCGGAGCTCGCTGTCGCGCGCGCAGTACGGACGCGGCGTGTGTCCCTTCGACGTCGCGGGCGGTGACATGCGCAACGCCGGCGGCGTCCTGGACGGCGCGACGCGAATCCGCAGGCCCTTGATCGGCCGCGCGAGCTCGAGGGCCACGTCGGGCTCGATCCGGAAGGCAGCGCGGTGACAGTCCGATCCGTGCAGACTCTCGCCGCGCACGTGACGGTCCGCGCCGATCGCCACCTCGACCAGCATCGGCTTCTCGAGCTTGGCGGCGATCGCGATGCGCTGGACTCGCTCGCTCCACACCGGCGCCTTCGACGGATCGCTGACGCCGACGGCGAGGCTCTTCGCGACGACGGGCTTGTCGTAGAACGTCTGCAGCAGCGGATACACCTCGTACGTGCCCGCCTCGAGGCCGCCATCGGGACGCACCGTCGAGTCGCACGAGCTCCAGTAGTGCGTGCCGCGTGCGAGCACGAAGCCCGCGGCGCCGGTGACCGTGACCTGTCCCGTCGGCTGCGCGACCTTCACGTCGAGGACCACGACCGGCTTGCTGGTGATCACGTTCCCGCACGGGGCGTACGCTCCACCGAACCTCTTGCCGAGCTTCGTCGACAGCGTGATGCCCGGCGCGACGTCGGCGACGAGCGGCGTTCCCGTCAGCGGCGCGGTGATCGCGATCGTCTGCGTCTGAAACGCGGCGCCGGTCGGCGAAGCCTCCCTCGTTGTCGCCTTGTCACTCGACGCCGGCGCGCTGCTCGACGGTGCGCTCGCCGCCGCGGGCGGTTCGTCGCCACCGCCGAGGACGCGCGTCTTGCCGTTGACGTTGATCTTCATTCCACACCCGGCGAGCAGCGCCGCGGCGATCGGGACCATCTTCGAGAAGCTCATGGCGCGCGTGCAACATCACGGCTCGTGCCATCGCGTGCCGCACCAGCGTTCATCGAGTTGCAGCGTGGTACTCGACAGTGAACCTCCGATCACCAGGTGCACCCGAGCGTGCACCGGAGGTGCAGGGAGGTGCAGGGCGACGGACGCGAGGGCGCGACGCGATTCGCCGGATCGGGTAGGTTGGACCCTTGAAGGCGATCAGCGTCACCTGTCCGCACTGCGGGGCTCGGCTGAACGTACCCGGAACGGCGATGCAGGCGGTCTGCGAATACTGTGGAACCGCCTCCCGCCTGCAGCGCAGGTCGCGCGTGCTCGAGCGCGTTCTGCCACCGGCGGACGCGCCGAACCTGCCCGCACCGATCGCCGTGCAGCGGCGAACGCTGCTCGCACCGATCCTGTTCGCGGCCGTGCTCGTCACGTCGGGCGCGGTGATGGCGATCCGCATGTCGACACGTCACGTGCAACGCCCCACGCCGCCGGCGCAGCAGCACGTGTCCGTGACCCAGCCGGCCCGCGTGGATGCTGCGATCCGCATCGCGAACCCGGCGTGGGACGCCGGTGGTCGGCCGCTCCTGGCCGACATCGACGGCGACGGCGCGGTCGAGATCCTCGGGCGCGGCCGGCGAGGCGACGACATGATGCTCGTCGCGATCGATCAGCAGGGTGCGCTGCGCTGGACGAGCGAGCCGATCGGTACGTACATGGCGACGTACACCGTCCCGCTCGTGATCGCCGACAAGCTGCTCGTGTTCGCGGGGACGCGCGGCGACGTACGCGCGTTCGGACTCGACGACGGCAAGCAGCGCTGGACCACGCAGCTCCCCGAACGCACGCAGTCCTTCTGCGACGGGGGCGCGCTCCTGATCGCGGTCGGAGCGGACGACGTGCGTCGCGGCCTGCGCCTCTCCGACGGATCCACCGAGGCCGTTCCCGTCGAGCGCACGCCGTCCTGCGCGCCGCTGCCAAC
This sequence comes from uncultured Kofleriaceae bacterium, assembly GCA_964617845.1. Classification (GTDB taxonomy): domain Bacteria; phylum Myxococcota_A; class Polyangia; order Haliangiales; family Haliangiaceae; genus JABFXX01. The sequence continues at coordinate 293,256 of CAZUAR010000007.1, forward strand.
CGACAAGGTGGCGCACGTGCCCAACTCGGCGACACGGGATCTCGCGAAGAAGCACGGCATCGGCGTCTTCGAGCACAGCGTTCACGACCTCGGTGACGGCGCGCGCATCCTCGCCGGCAAGCGCGGCAAAGGAACCGGCGTCCCGACGCTGGTCGCGCTCGATGCCGGTGGCAAGGAGCTCTGGCGCGCCGAGCTGCCTCCCGATCCGCTCGCCGCCAACCAGGAAGCACCGACCCAGGTCGCGATCGGAGAGAGCGTCGTGTGCGCGACCTTTCATCCCGGCAGCAGCACCGAGCCGCTCGATCTGACCTGCTTCGATCGATCGTCGGGGAGCCGGACCTGGACGCAGCGCCTGACGAGCCACTACGTGGGCGCGATGATCCCGATGGGAACGACGCTCCTCGTCTCGATGTGGGGCAACCTCGAGGCCCGCGACCTCGCGACCGGTGCCGTGCGCTGGAGTTACAGCGAACGCTGACGAGGCTCACCTCTGCCCACACCAGGCCGCCCGAGTCGCGTCTCACTCTTCAAGTCGCGGGGCGCCGGCCGATGCACGTGTCATGCGAGAGCTGCCGGGCGCGGGTGAATTCCTCGATTCGCTTCTCGCGGGACGCTCGCGCGATGCGATCGGGTGGGTGCTCGGCTGCGTCGCCGATGGGCTCGACGTGACGAGCGTGCACCGCGATCTGGTGATGCCTGCTCTCGTGGAGATCGGCGCTCGCTGGGAGGCGGGCGCGATGACGGTGGCCGACGAACATTACTGTTCCGCCGCGCTTCACTCGCTGCTCGCGCGGATGCACGCCTTCCTCCCTCGCAGAGACCCCATCCACCGGCGCGTGATCGTCGCCGGCGTCGAAGGCAACCTGCACGCGTTGTCGTTGCACATGCTCGCCGATCAATTCGAGATGGACGGCTGGGAGGCGACGCTGGTCGGCGCGAATACACCGGTCGCGGACATCGTCGCGATCGCAGCTCGCCTGCGCGCGGACGTGGTCGCGATCGGCGCCACGCTCGATGACCAGAAGGGCGCGGTCCTCGCCACCATTCGCGCGATCCGCACGACGCCGGGCCTCGACGCCAGTCGCATCGTCGTCGGTGGACGTGCCACCGCCGGCTGGCATCCCACAGAGCTGGGCTGCGACGCGATCCTCTCCGATCTGTGGTCCGCTCCCACACGCTGTCGCGCGCTGTTCCATGCGCCGCGCGAGAGCGTCCCGGTCGACGCCGGCGTGGAGCGCCCCATCGCCGCGACGCCACCCACCAACTCGATCGCAGCGCTCGCGATCGACAACGCGGTCCACGAGCGCGCGCTGTCGGCGCGCAACATCGAGCTGCAGCACGCCGACGACGCGAAGAACAAGCTGATCGGGATGGCGGCGCACGAGCTGCGCGGTCCGCTCACGGTCCTGCTCTCGGGCCTACAGTTCCTCGAGGACGTTCGCCCACCCGATCCGGACCCGGACGTGCGTCAGACCCTCATCGACATGCACTCCTCCGTCGATCGTATGCGCCGTCTCGTGCAGGACCTGCTCGACATCACGCACGCGAGCACTCGCAACCTCAGCCTCGATCTCGGTGCGTGCGACCTGGAGAGCATCGTCGACGACGCCGTCGCTGCGACGCGCGGTCCGGCGGCCGCCAAGCAGATCGTGGTGAACCGCGTCCGCATCGCGCGCGTGGCCCCGGTCATGGCCGATGCCCAGCGACTCCGTCAGGTCGTCGACAACTACCTGAGCAACGCGATCAAGTTCTCGCCCGTAGGCTCGCAGATCGACGTGGACGTGACGATCGCGGGCGGCATGGTCCGCGTCGCCGTGTCCGACGCGGGCCCCGGCGTGCCCGCACGCGAACGCGATCGCCTGTTCCGGCCGTTCTCCCGTACGTCGGTGCGCCCGACCGCCGGAGAGCCGAGTACGGGGTTGGGGCTCGCGATCGTCGCTCGCATCATCACGACGCACGGCGGAGACGTCGGGATGCAGAGCGGCGCGCGCGGTGGCTCCGAGTTCTGGTTCTGCTTGCCGGTCGCCGAGAACGCGCTGGGCCTTCGGCCGACGACGCGCCTCGACGCGCGCGCTCGTGCCACCGCGCCGGCGTGATCGAGACATCGGCACGACCTGCTCGCGCGACGGATCCGCGCGAACGGCCACTCACGCGTTCGCGTGCCCCATCGCGTAGCGCTGGATCGTCGGCCCCAGCCAGGCAATGACGTCGGCGCGACTCATGCCGACCGCGGCCGGCATGCGGAAGACGTACCGGCACAGCGCCATGCCCAGGAGCTGACTCGCGACCAGCATCGCGCGCGCGGGAGCTCGCGCAGGATCATCGGACAGCGCGCCGATCATCGGTGTCACCTGCGCACCCAGGATCGAACGCACGCGCTTCTCGGCGGCTTCGTGCGTCATGGCTGCGCGGAGCAGCGCCGTGAAGGTGTCGTCGCGTTCCCAGCGATCGAGGAAGTACGCGACCACCGCGGCACCGACCTGGTCTCGCGGGAGCGAAGCGAAGTCGGGCAGACGCAGGTCGAACTCGGCCGCATCGGCGAACAGCTTCTCTTTGTTGCCGAAGTAGCGCATCACGAGCGCCGGATCGATGCCGGCGTCGAGCGCGATCGCGCGGATGGTCGCGCCCTCGTAGCCCTCCGCCGCGAAGCGGCTGCGCGCCGCCGCGAGGATCTTCGTCTTCGTGCCGTCGGCATCCCGGGTCCGAGGTGCCGAGGGTCGTCTTGGTTTTCGAGCCACGCCTGATTCTATGTCAACGCGCGTTGACAAACCGCAAAGTCGATCCATCTATAAGTCAACGGTTGTTGACATAGGAGAAAGCCATGAACGAAGCACGTGCAACACATCGCGCTGGAAACGACGTCTGCAAGGCTGTGCTCGAGGTGCCGGGCGCCCGGCTCTACTACGAGTCCGTGGGAAGTGGCCCGCCGTTGCTGATGATCCCCGGGGGCAACGGAACGGCTCACATCTTCGGTCCGATCGCGCAGCTCCTGGCGGAGCGCTTCACGGTCATCACCTACGATCGACGCGGGTTCGCGCGGAGCCAGCTCGATGGCGCGCAGGACTACGCGCGCAGGCTCGAGACCGATGCCGCCGACGCGCTCGCGCTGATCGAGTCCGTCGCCCGCGCACCAGCAACGGTCTTCGGTCCGAGCTCGGGCGCGGTGGTCTCGCTGCAGGCGATCACGCAGGGGCCCAGCTCGATCGAGAGGCTCGTCGCGTTCGAGCCACCGGCGATGAAGCAGCTCGCAAACGGGCAGGACCTCCTCGGTCTCTTCGACGAGGTGTACGGGCTCTACAAGACGTCCGGGATCAAGCCGGCGCTCGAGCTGTTCAACAGCCGGCTCTTTCCCCGCGAGACCATCGAGCACTTTGCCCGCCTGCGCGACATGAGCCAGCCCGGCGTCCGCGCCGCCGTCGAGTACTGGTTCGAGCACGAGCTCCGTCAGTACTGCGGGGTCGATCTCGACATCGATGCGTTGAAGGCGAACGCGGATCGCATCACGGTGGCCGCGGGCCACGGTTCGCGGGGCTATCCGCTGCACGAGCTGGTGGCGAACCTGGCCCAGAAGCTCGGCCGCGCTCCGGCGGAGCTTCCCGGTGCCCACACCGGCTACGCGACCCGCGCCACCGAGTTCGCTCCGGCGCTCCTCGACCTCGTGGCGAGGTGAACCATGCGGGCAACGAGAATCGCATCCGCTGCGCTCGGAGCGCTGACCACGATGCCCGTCATGGCGTTCGCCCACCGTGACGCGCTGCTCGATGATGCGGATGACGCCGGCCCGGTGTCGCAGGTGATCGGTGTTCTCGTGACGGCCAGCGTGATCGCCGCGATGGCCGTCACGGACGCCGCGATGTCGTTGCTTGGCCGCGAGCCGTTCCGGGTAAGCTCGCGGTGATGTCGGACGACCTCGGCGCAAAGCTCCGCGAGCATCGCGGCTCCATGGGGGCGTACATCGTCGGCGCACCGTTCTGTGCGCTGATCGCGTTGGCGTGCGGATACGCCGCGACGCACGCTCGGAAGAACATGGCCCTCTTCGGGCTGTCGGCGTTGCTGTTCGGGGGCTGCGCGATCGTTCTCGTTCACTACGGCCTGAAGGCACGCATGCATCGCGTGTACGCATGGGCCGATGGACTGAGCTGGAGCTTCGGCGACAACAAAGGTCGCGTGAGGTTCTCGGAGATTCGCGGCGTCAAAGCGACGGAGCTGAACGGAAAGCCGGTGCTCTTGAGCCTCGACACGCTTCGCGGCCCCATGGAAGTGCCGCTCGGCGTGGCAGATCGCGACGAGCTGATCAAGATCGTCGTCGAGAAGTCTCCGAAGCAGGTGGCCGCGAGGTCGCCTGCGAGCGCGACGTACAGCAAGACGCGCTAGGTGCGAGATCCGGCTCGTCACCGGCGATCGCCTCGAGCCCGATCCACAGGAGATCCGAGATGTGCCACTCTGGATAGGTGTTCCGTGTCGTCCTCGCGGTGATGGTCTCGGCTAGCTGCGGCCGCGTCGGGTTCGGCGCACACGACGGGGGCGCGACGGATTCGACGCTCGGCGGCGACGGTGACAACGACGGCGCAGCGACGCCCTCGGTCGACGGGTTCTGGATCGTCGAGCAGCTGCAGCTCGTCGGAGAGCAGGTGCCGCGCTTCCGGAGCGATCTCGTCAACGGCTTTCGCGCGGATGCTCTGATCTCGTCGGGCGTGCACCGCTCGCGCGGGATGGCCCTGAGCAACGGCTTCGGCCAAGGACTCCTGGAGGAGACGGGGCAGCTGACCATCGAGGGCAACTCGTGGATCCTCACTGTCGATAGCAACGTGTGGGTCGCCACGATGACGTGGCTCGATCAAGACACGCTCGCGCTCTCCGTCGATCTCGACGATCCGCGAGCGCAGGGTGAGGCGCCGCCGCTGACCGAGATCACGTATCGCCGTACGTCACCGCCGCCGGATCTCGGTGGCGACTGGATCCTCTCGGCGGCCGAGTATCCCGGCACGGGAGAGTTTCTCACCGGTGTCTGCTTCACGCTCGGCACCGACAGCGCGCGGATGACGGGCACGGTGAGCACCTCGGTCCTCCACGTCTCGACGCCGAGCTTTCGGTTCAACAACTACAACGGCCTCGGTTGCGTGGGAACGCCGATGACGATCGCCGATACCGGCGTCGCATACGTGGAGGTCACCGGGACCGCGGTTCGCTCGTGGCTCGACACCGTCTCCCTCGGCAAGATCGCGCAAACGGGCACGATCGAGGACGTCGCCGGAGGTCATCGTCTCGTGTTCACCTCGTGCGTCCCCGCGTCCACCTGCGTCGACGCGCCGTTGATGCTCGAGCTCGTGCGCCCCTGACGAGGAGGCGCGGTCCATCGACGCGGCCGACCAGGGCTTCGCTGCGCTCGACGAACGTGAGAGCTTCGATCGCGAGATGATCCTTGCCCCGGTTCACCATCGTTCGCAACGATGTCGTCGAGCGCGCCCTGGCGATACCGCGATGAGGCCACCATCGCGACGGCTGCAGGGGGCTAAGCGGATGCTCGTGGAGGAGGAAGCGTAATGGCCCTGTGGAACGATCGCGTCGTTCCGTGGCTCGTCGAGAAGGCGTGTCGCAGCAGCGCGATCCTCGAGGAGCGGCGCCGATGGATCCCGCGCGCCGAAGGCGACGTGCTCGAGCTCGGCGTGGGCTCCGGGCTCAACCTCGCGTTCTTCGAGCACGCGCGCGCGGTCACCGCGATCGATCCGTCGGCGGCCCTGCTCGCGAAGGCGGCACCCCGCGCCAGGGAGGCACCCGTCCCGGTCGAGCTCGTGCGCGCGAGCGCCGAGTCGCTACCGCTGCCCGACCGGCGGTTCGACACCGTCGTCGTCACGTACGCGCTGTGCAGCATGGCCGATCCGGTGCGCGCGCTCCGCGAAGCGCGCCGCGTGCTGCGGCCCGACGGCGTGCTGATCTTCGTCGAGCACGGGCTCGCGCCGGATCCGCGCGTGCGCCGGTGGCAACGCTGGCTCACGCCGGTGTGGTCGCGCGTCGGCGGTGGCTGCCGCCTCGATCGCGACGTGCCGGCCGTGCTCGCAGCCGGTGGCTTCGAATGCATCGATCTGCACGCCGGTTACACCGACGGCGCTCGCTGGCTGAGCTACACGTACGAAGGCACCGCTCGACCGCGGTAGCCGCCGTCGCCGCGGCGAAGCAGTCAGTCGAGCAGATCGTCGATCTGTTGCCGGAGCGCCTCGAGAGCGTATGGCTTCGCGAGGAAGTTCTGGCCCGGTTCGAGCACGCCGTGCCGCGCGATGATCTGATCGGTGTAGCCCGACGTGAAGAGGACCTTCGTCTTCGGCCGCAGCGTCGCGAATTGCTCCGCGAGCTCGCGGCCCGAGATCCTGGGCATGATGACGTCGGTGATGAGGACGTCGATCGGGCCGTCGTGCCGGCTGGCGACGGCGAGCGCGTCTTCACCATCGCACGCGACCAGGACGCGATAGCCCGAGTCACGGAGGCAGCGTTCGGTCACGCGCCGGAGGAGATCGTCGTCTTCGACGAGGAGGACCGTCGAGGTGGCGCGTTGCGCGGTCCGGTTCCGCGCGATGGGTGGTTCGGCGGGCTGCGAGGGTTCGTGCTCGCGGGGGAGGTAGACCGTGAACGTGGTGCCGACGCCGAGCTCGCTGTGGACGTGCATGTAGCCGCCGAGCTGTTGCACGATGCCGTACGAGCTCGCGAGACCGAGGCCGGTCCCGCTGTGCTTTGTCGTGTAGAACGGCTCGAAGATGTGGGGGAGGGCGTCGGGTTCGATGCCGGTGCCATGATCGGTGACGACGAGCGCGACGTACTCGCCAGCGGGCACACCGAGCTCGGCGCCGCGCGTGCGGTCGATGGTGACGTTGGCCGTCGCCATGCGGAGGGGGCCGCCGCGCGGCATCGCGTCTCGCGCGTTGACCGCGAGGTTCACGATCACCTGCTCGATCTGACTCGCGCCCGCGCGGACGGACCACACGTGGTCGGGGAGGGCGAGGTCGAGCACGATGTCCTCGCCGACGAGCCGGCGCAACACGTTCGAGAGCGTGCGGATGATCGTGTTGAGATCGAGGGTCGCGAGCTGGATGACCTGCTTGCGTGCGAACGCGAGCAGCTGTCGCGTGAGGTCGGCACCGCGCTCGGCGGCGGTGCGGATCGTCTGGAGCTCGCCGCCGATGTGCGGCGCTTCCATCTCGGCGAGCGTGACGGACGCGAGGATCGCGGTCGGCAGGTTATTGAAGTCATGCGCGATGCCGCCGGCGAGCCGCCCGATACTCTCGAGCCGCTGTGCCTGCTGCAGCTGCTCCTCTAGCACCCGGCTCTCGGTGACATCGACGATCGTGCCGAGAATGCGTCGCTGGTTCGCAGGCGACAGGACGGTGCCACCGGCGGAGCGACCCAGCGCACGCTGCGGTCCGGACGCACGATGCGGAAGACGTTGACGAACCGCTCGGTCGAGCCGCTCGCGAGGTATGCGTTCATCGAGGCACGCAGCGCGGCACGATCATCGGGATGGACCGTCGTCCAGAATGCGTCGGGAGTCGAGAGCGGTGCGTCGGCGGCCAGACCGAGGATCTCGCGCATCTGAGCGGAGCCCGCGGCGCGATCGGTGCCGACCGTCCACTCCCACGTCCCCATCTGGCCGACGGTGAGGGCGAGCTCGAGCCGCTCGTTGCTCTCGCGCAGCTCGGCCTCCGCGCGGCGCTGCGCGGAGACGTCGCGTACCATGGAGAGTGCGCCCGTCGTTCCGTCGGCGAACGTGAGCGGCGACGTCGCCATGCTCGTGTCGACGTACGTGTGGTTCTTGCGGCGGAACCGGAAGTCGTGGACCTCCGCGATGCCACGAGCGCGCGCGGCGAGCCTCGCGGTGACCTTGTCGCGGTCGTTGTCGTCGACGAAGTCCCACAATCGCGAGTGTGCGAGCTCGTCGGGCGTGCAGCCGAGCATCTCGGCCATCTGGCGATTGCCGAACATCGTGTGGCCTTCGAGATCGATCATCCACACGCCTTCGAGCGTGGTCTCGATGATGAGGCGATATCGCGTCTCGCTGCGACGGAGCTCGTCCTCGGCGAGCTTGCGCCGGGTGATGTCGGTGAACGTGCAGACCGCCGCGAACGCCCTGGTCTCGCCGGCACGGAACATCGGCTCGCTGTTGATCACGAGCCACGTGAGCGAACCGTCGGGCTTGTGGACGCCCATCACGACGTCGCGCTGCGGCTTGCCGGTTCGCAGCGTCACCGGGACGGGGTGCGTCTCTCCGGGGAACGGCGAGCCGTCCTCGTGGATGGCGCGCCAGCGCGGATCCAGCGAGCTCCGCCCCATCAGCTGATCTGCGGTGAGTCCGAGCAGCTGCTCGGCCGCACCGTTGCACGCGAGGATGACGGAGTCGGCGTCCTGGACCACGACGCCCTCACGCATCGCGCGAATCATGGACTCGTACCGCTCGTCCCCCTCGGGAAGTCCACGCACCATCACCTGCAAAATACCGCACCGAGAAGCGCGGTGGCGGGCCGCGCGCGATGGAGCGGCCCGCATAATTTGCGCAGAGCTCGGTCCGCCGACGATCTCGCGCGTTCCTTGTCGAGCGCCCCGCGGCTCTTGGCCGAGCTATCCTCGAGCGGATGAAGGGATGGTTGCGATCGGCGGCCTTCGGGATTCCGTCCATCGTCCTGATCGTCGTCGTGTGCCTGCTCGCGATGCCGTTCTGCGCGACCTGCGGCGGCCACGACGAAGTCGTCACCGAGCTCGTCACGACGTGCAAGCGCGCGACGGACCTCCTCGGCGAGGACGCTCACCCGGCGCGGATGGGCGTCGCGTGTGGCAGCACCGAGAGCTCGGGCGGCAACGGGAACGCGAGCTGGGCCTTGCCCTACACCGGCTCGCGCGGCCGCGGGACGGTGTCGTTCGACGCGATCAAGCGCGGCGGCGAGTGGCACGTCGACCGCGCGACGCTCGAGGTGGGCGACGACGCCATCGATCTCGTGGCCTGCGCCCGAGGCAGCGCACGACCTGCAGCGAGCACTCGCGGCCGGCTCTCGCAGACCAACGCCGATGCCGCGAACGCGACATTCTCCGGCAAGGCGATCCGCTCGACCCACGCAACGATCGCCGTCGGCGGCGAGTGCACCGGCTCGCTCGATCGCGAGCGCGGAAGCCCGACCGCACACGCGCGCGTCAGCTGTCGCGCCGCGGACGGCGCCGAGGCCGTCCTCTCCTACGAAGGGCGCGGCGCGTTCACGCTCGACGTCCGCGACAGCTCGCGCCCCGACGACGATCGCATCGAGTACGACGACAGCGAGAACAGCGCGACGAAGTGCCGGATCAGCTCCGCCGACGGCAAGGGCACGCTGACCGTGTGGTCGACGAGCCCGGCGTGGGAGCTCGTCGTCGAGCTGTGATCAGAGTGACCGGTTTGCAGACGGCGACAACCGCGAGCGCATCACGAACGCGGCGACCTCGGACCGGCCCTCACTTCATCGCAGTCGGTAACCGCTTCACGAGCTTCTTCACGTTCGGCTCGAGTCCGAGCTGCGTCCACTTCTTGCCGTCGAACAGGTGGATGCGATCGCTGTTGGTGACGACGAGAAGATCGTCGGTCGAGGTCATCGCCGAATCCAGCGTGCCGCGGAGGGTGCGATATCCGATGTAGTGATGCTTCGCAGCGTACTTCTTCGCGAGCTTGGTGCCCGTCCGGCGGAACAGCATCATCCGCGTGTCACCGTCGTGACCCATCCAATACTCCGTGTCGCGGAACTCCGTGACGCCTTGCATGTGGCGTGTTGCACCGGCGAGCGTCTCGGCGCCGCCCGGACGGTACAGCTCGGCGGAGTCGCGGCAGCCAACCATCACCTCGCCCGTCGGCTTCTCGTGGAGCGCGTACACAGGGTGGTTTCCGTGCAGCGGTACCGGCGCGAGCTTCTTCGCGTCCCCGCAGAACAGGTGGCTGTGGAGCGGCTCGAGGGTCTTCGCCTCGCCCGCAGCGAGGATCTTGCCGGACGCGCCGACGGTCAATGCCAAGAGAGGGCCCGGGTGACCGGGGTGCTTGGACGACTCGACGAGGTACGCGAGCTTGCCGTCCGTCACGCGTGCGACGAAGCCATCGACGTCGTAGTTCCCGACCCGCTTCGTGCCCGCGACCAGCGTCGTGTCACCCGCGCGCGCGACGGCGGTCAGTCGCCCGTTCGGACCTCCAAGCTCGGCCACCGTCACGGTCGTCTTTCCGTTCTGCAGCTCGATCAAGGTCGTGGGCTGCACGATGCCGTGCCAGCCTTTCGCGTACAGGTAGTCGTTCGAGGGGCCGGCCGCCTCGTGCACTAGCTCGAACGCGAGGGTGCCGAGGTCGACGGCGATGACACACGTCGCGCCAACGTCCTTGTTGTGGTCGAACGCTTCGAGCGCGACGAACAGCCGGTTCGGACCATCGGCGTACGCCTTGATGACGAGGAAGTCGCGGCTCTTGGCCTTCAGGATCTTCTCGAGCAACTTCATGCCGACGAACCTATCAGGTTCGTGATCTCGGTTCCGGTCTCGGTCGAGAGCGGAGTTTCGAGACAGCTCGTTCCGTCGTACTCGTCGTGATCGCGAGAGACATCGATCGATGAAGACGAAGACGAGGCCGAGTTACTCGACCATGCGCACGAACGTCGCGACCGGCTTTCCGTTCGCGCCGATGTGGACCTTGAAGATGTGCATGATCTGGCCGTGGTTCTTCGGGTTCGACTGACCGCCGGAGAACTTCCACGTGTTCACCGCCATCAGCACGTTGCCGCTACCGTCGCGATAGAACGTCGGGGTGCCCGGCCCGAACATCTGGAGCTCGGGGCGGCTCGCGAGCCACGGTTTCTCGACGGTCTTCTTGGTGCACGGTCCGTTGATGCTCGTGCCGCAGTCGGCGAAGCCGACGCCATAGCTGTTGTCGCGATACGACCCACCCGAATAGAACACGTACCAGCGCTTCTCGCCGTTCGCCTCGAGCCGCACCATCGCCGCGTTCTCCATCACGGGCTCTTCCCAACCACCTTTGTTGATCCGCAGCAGCTTCACCCACTCGCTGCCATCCTCGAAGTGCTGGCCGAACTCGCCGAGCCTCCGAATGGAGATCGTGTTGACGCCGTTCGGTTCGTCGATTCGCGCGACCAGATGCCAGTTGCCATGCGCATCCCTCACCGGCGCCGGATCGATCGCCCACAGTCCGCCGTCCGGACACACGAGCGGGCCCGCGAAGTCATCCACGAAGGGTCCGCGCGGGCCCTTCGCGTGCGCTCGATACGTGCACATGTGCCGCTCGGTTCCGGCGCGCACCGCCGTGTAGTAGAGCATCCAGTGATCGTCGTCGATCCGCGCCGCACCCGGCGCCCACACCGATCCGTCTTGCACCGCAAGCCGGTTGAGCTGCGGTAGCGCATCGCCGACTCGCAACCAGGTCTTGCCGCGATCGTCGGATCGCGCGTGCGCGACGTGCACGGTCTCGCCCTGAAACGCCTGGATCGCGAAATACGCATGCAGGCGGTCGCCGTCGCGCACGATCGTGGGCGATCCGAATCGTCCGTGAAACAGCGGCAGCGCGGACTCACTTTCGATCTCGACGAGCGAGTCCTCGGCCTCGCCTTCGATCCAACAGCCCGTGGTGGAGGCGGCGAGCGCCGCGAGCGTGATGGCTACGCGTTTCATGCCCGATCGTCAGGCAACCTCGGTGCCACGGCCAACCGCGTGGAAACCGTGCGTGAATCGCGCGGGATGTAGCGTGTGACGCTACACGTGCCCACGACTGTTCGCGCTTCGACGGACGGCGCGCGGCGAGAAGACCAGAACGGCGTTTGTTCGGTCCGCCACCAGAACGCAGGCGCGCTCAACCGTCCTCCAACCGAAATACGCTCGACGCGCGACGCCCCATGCGCGACAGGTTCCGGCCGATCCGGAATGCAGCGGCGACACATGGAGCGGAGATCGCATCCATGCGTTGCGTGCTTCGTGAGTCGGGCGCTTCGGAGTCAACAGGGGAGGGGAATGGAAGCGACGGGGACGGCGGCGAATCTCGCGAGCCAGTAGGTCCCCGGCGGGAACATGCTCTCTCGGCGCTCGAGCCAGCGTGCCCGCGCGAGACGGTATGCGACGAGAAACGCACGGTAGTCGAGCAGCGCGTTCGCTCGCTCGACAACGCCACCGGCGAACCGCGGCCGCAGGGTGCGGCGAGGCTCGATGGATGCCGGGGAGTCCTTCCACGACTGTTCCAACACCCGACGGCGTCCCACCACGCCAGCGCCAGTGCAGGCACGCTGCGCTGCGATTTCGCGCTCGACGATGTCGACCCCTGCTCGTACGCTCGCGATCACCTCATCGCGGTCGCCAAGCTCCGGTGGAATCGTCATCTGCAGCGTCGCCGATTCGGGCATGGGGCCAGTGGGTCGGAAGAAGTGGAGCGGCCGGCGCGCGACGATGGCGCGTCCTGACATCAGGTTCGGATAGCTGTTGGCCCCCGGCCAGTGGTGAACCCGCTCGACCAATCGGTCCTTGACTGGATTGGTCGCGGTGTAGACGAGCTTGGCGATCACCGTCTCGCGATCGAGCAGACGCGTCAGGCACGGTTCCTCGGCGGCCCAGAAGTTCTCCCATCGACCGCGCAGTGCGTTCTGACTACGCGCGAACAGCTTGTGGAAGTACTCCACGAACCCAGGGCCGGTGCCGTAGCGATCGAAGAACACCGTGTGATGATGATTGGACTCGGCGAGCGTCAGCAGCACTTCGATGCGGAAGCGTTGCGCGGCGATCGCGAGGCAGTAGAGGAACGCGTTGGTTGTCGCGTCATCAGGACGGAGCAGGAACAGACGCTGAGTGCAGCGGCGCGTGAGCAGATAGAACTGACCCTCGAGGATCTGACGTGGTCTCGCCATCGAGCTCGAGAACAGCAAGCCCCACACCAGCCACGTCGGCTGCGAAACCTTTGAGGAAACGGCTTCGCGTGTCCGCCCCCCGGACATCGTGTCCGGCATCCGTCGGACACCGGACATCATCGAGGCACATCACGACGCTGCAGTCGCCAAGTCCCCGGCGCTCGAGCTGCGAAGTTCGAGATCGCTCGCGGCTGCTGCTCACCACCGCTGCTTACGACAGGACGGGGGACGGGCGGTCGCCGCGCGACGAGTTCGGCCTGTGGGAACAGCTTTCAACTTACCCCGTACCGGTTT
>CAZUAR010000007.1:306536-316020 GCA_964617845.1 uncultured Kofleriaceae bacterium
CCGCGCGACGAGTTCGGCCTGTGGGAACAGCTTTCAACTTACCCCGTACCGGTTTTCCCGCCCCGCCAACTTACCCCGTACCGGTTTTTCCGGTTTTTCCACCTTGCGGCGGCAACGGAACGAACCGCGAGACGCGCTTCTGATAATCGCGGTACGCGTCGCCCTTGCTGCGAACCGCCTGCGCCTCCGTCGGTGGAATACCCGTAACGCCGAAGATGCTCGCGACGATCAGCAGCTGTCCGCCGATCGCGATCAATCCCCACGATCCGAACGCGAGTCCGTAGATCGCGTAGCCGATCCACACGCACCACTCGAAGAAGTAGTTCTCCCCGGCGATCCAAGCGCCTGAGATCGTTGGAGTCTGGACGGGACGAAACGGGAGAACGGGGGACGAGTTCTCGACGGAGGCGTGATCGTTCGGGAATGCGCGGGGTAGAAGCGGTGTAGAACGGCCGCGCCTGTCAAAGGGGTGTCACGCCGTCTGCCAAAGCCTGTCGCCAGGCGTGACAGCCCATGAAATGGCAGGCAAACGACCTGTTTTTAACATGGTCGCGATTTCCCGCGCGCTTTCTCCGGCGTCTCGAGATCACAGGGTTAGGTTATCAATTGCGGGTGCCGAAGCTGCGTGTTCCGCCGCGCGTACCCGCGAAACAGGTCGATGAAGAGCTGAAACTGGCGGCGCTCACGCGCGATGACGTCGCCAAACGTCTCGATGTCAGCATCTCGACCGTGCGCCGGCTCGAAGGCACGCGGTTGCACCCGCTGATCGACGACAAGGGTGTGCGGCGCTTCAAGGCGTCTGACGTCGAGCGATACGCGAAGGAGCTGGAAGCGGAGCAGCGATCTCCGCGCAACGCGCAGAAGGCCGTGGTGCGCGCCGCGGAGATGACGAAGGGAGAGCTCGCCGCGCTGGTGTTCGAGCGCCTGGAGCAGCGCCACTCGCTCTCGGAGATCGTGATCGCGCTGCGCGTCCCGCCCGAGGACGTGCGCGAGCTGTATCACACGTGGCTGGTCGGCCTGTGGGCCGGCGAGCTTCAGCGCAAAGAACCGGCGCTTCCTGCGCGGCACACGGATCAAGATGCGATCCGGCGGGTCACGCCCGTGCAACTCGCGCAGCTCCTCGGCGCGCTGCCGGCGAAGCAGTCGACGCGGATCAGTATCGCGCGCATGCTCGGCGAGTTCGTGATCCCCGACGGCCCCGAGACCGATGCTGCCTTCGTCGAGTACCGCAACCTCGCCGAGCTGGGTGGCTTCGACGTGTCCGGACCGATCGCGCTCGCGGACATCGTGGCGCGCGTCGGAGCAGGCGAGTACCGTGTCAGCGCGTACGGCTTCGAGCCGCGTGGCCTGCGCTGGGAGGTGTTCGTGCGTCTGGGGGACGAGTCGTGATCGGGACAATTGAACATTCTGCAGACGGCGTCTGCAGAATCCTTCGCGGAGTTGGTTGGCAGATTTTTCAGACAGCGTCTGGAAAATCTCGCGCGGGGAACGGGTCCACGCGAGCACTGTCCACGCGAGCACACGTTCAGCCTCCAATTGCGCAAGCGCCGCTTGCACAATTGGCTGACAGGCCGGAGGCGTCGTGACGCGAAGGAAAACCAGCATCGTACGTAGCGCGAACAGCTATGACGTGGTGCTCGCGGATGTCGTCGCATTGATCGATGCGGGGCGACGTGCATCGGTACGGACGTCGAATGCGATCATGACCGCAACCTACTGGGGCGTGGGACGTCGCATCGTCGAGGAAGAGCAGCACGGCGGCGCCCGCGCCGAGTATGGGACTGAGCTGATCTCGAAGCTCGCGGTCGACCTCCAAGCGCGATTTGGACGCGGGTATAGCCGACCGAACCTGTTCAAGATGCGAGCCTTCTATCTCGGGCACCGCGAGATTCTCTCGACGCCGTCGAGACAATCGTCGCCCATCGACCGCCGCGAAATTGTCTCGACAGCGTCGAGACAATTCCTCGCGCCCGAGGAGCTGGCTCTCGTCGCGAGTCAACTGCGCTTGCCGTGGTCCTGTTACGTGCGGCTGCTCTCAGTTCGCAATCCTGAGGCGCAGCGGTTCTACGAAGGCGAGGCGCTGCGAGGCGGCTGGACGGTTCGCCAGCTCGATCGGCAGATCGGTACCCAATTCTACGAGCGCACCGCGCTGTCGAAGAACAAGGCCGCGATGCTGCGCAAGGGTCAGCAGCAGACGCCCGACGACGTGGTGACGCCCGAGGAAGAGATCAAAGACCCCTTCTTCTTCGAGTTTCTGAACCTCAAGGACGAGTACTCGGAGACCGACCTCGAAGGCGCGCTGATCGCCAAGCTGGAGACATTCCTCCTCGAGCTCGGCGGCGATTTCACGTTCGTCGGTCGCCAGCGCCGGCTGCGCGTCGGCGACGCGTGGTGCCGGATCGATCTGCTGTTCTTCCACCGGCGCCTGCGTTGCCTCGTCATCATCGATCTGAAGCTCAACAAGCTCACGCACGCCGACGCCGGCCAGATGCACCTGTGCCTGAACTACGCGCGCGAGCACTGGATGGTCGAGGGCGAGAACCCGCCGGTCGGACTGATCCTTTGCGCCGAGAGGGACAGCGCCGTCGCGCATTACACGCTCGAGAACCTGCCGAGCAAGGTGGCGCTTGCAAGCGGTTGTCCGTGCAACGACCCGTTGCACAATTGTGCAGCAGCTGCTGCACAATTCACACAGGTGGCCGGCCACGTACGCAGACGACCACGCTATCGCCGACTCGCCTCATGACTCGTGATCGGTTCAACGCTCTGAGCGACGAGATCGCTCGAACGCGCTCGCGTATTGCAGCCTTGGCAGCGGAACAGGAGCGCGAGGCGCAGCGACTACAGGAGCTCGAGGCGGAGCTTGCAGCCGCCGAGCGTGAGAACACGGGACCGTCGGCGGTGCGCTCCGTTTCGTCGACTACCTCCGCGTCCCCGGCACCTTCGGTCGAGCAGCGTGGCCGTTCTTCCGCCGAGAAGCTCGCGATCTTTCGCAGCCTGTTCCGGGGGCGAGCCGACGTCTATCCGACGCGCTTCGTGAGCCGCGAGGGCAAGCAAGGGTACGGGCCTGCGTGTGCGAACAAGTTCGTCAAAGGCAAGTGCGACTTGCCGCGCGTGAAATGCGGCGAATGCAGGAACCAAGCGTTCATGCCTGCCGACGATGATGCGTTTCTGGCGCACCTCCGCGGTGAGCATGTGATGGGCGTGTATCCGATGCTCCCTGACGGGACGTGCTGGTTCCTCGCCGTCGACTTCGACAAGACGACGTGGACTGACGACGTGCGCGCCTTCGCCGCGACCTGCCGCCGGCTTGAATTGCCGTTCGTGGTCGAGCGCTCCCGGTCCGGAAACGGTGCGCACGTGTGGTTCTTCTTCTCCGCACCCGTCGCGGCGTGGGCCGCACGCAAGCTCGGTTGCTACGTCCTCACCGAGACGATGGCGGCTCGCCACGAACTGTCGTTCGACTCGTACGACCGGCTGTTTCCGAGCCAAGACCACATGCCCAAGGGTGGATTCGGCAACCTGATCGCGCTGCCGCTTCAGCGCGAGGCGCGCGCTCTAGGCAACACGGAGTTGCTCGACGATGATTTGCAGCCGTTTCCGGGGGAACAACAATGGGACGTCCTCGATGCTATCGCCCGGATCGCTCCATCGACGGTGGAACGTCTGGTTGCGGCCGCCTCGCATAACGATCGCGTGCTGGGCGTCCGCGCGGGCGACGGCATCGACGAGCCCGCGCTGGTCCCGCTGCGGACGCGAAAGCCCGTCCGTGTCGACGGCCCTCTGCCATCGCGGGTCTCGGTCGTGCTCGCGGAGCGACTGTTCATCGAGACCGTCGGCCTTCCCTCACCGCTGATGAGCTTGCTTAAGCGCACGGCTGCGTTCGAGAACCCGGAGTTCCATAAGAAGCAGGCGATGCGCCTGTCCACGGCACGGACGCCGCGCGTGATCTCGTGCGCTGAGATGTCCGAAATGCACCTCGCGCTACCTCGCGGTTGCTTACGCGACGTGACCGCGATCCTCGACGAGCACCGAATTGCGATCGAACTCGATGAGCAGCGCACGAGCGGCACCTCGCTCGATGCTCGGTTCAATGGAACGCTGACGCCGATCCAGGAGGGTGCCGCGCGCGCCATCCTCGAGCACGAGATCGGTGTGTTCGTGGCTCCGCCTGGCGTCGGCAAGACCGTGATCGGTACGTACCTGGCGGCGGCGCGCGGGCGCAATACGCTCGTCCTCGTGCATCGCGCACCGTTGCTCGACCAGTGGCGCTCGCAGCTCGCGATGTTCCTCGACGTCGACATCAAGACGATCGGCCAGCTCGGTAGTGGCAAGGACAAACTTACCGGCACGCTCGACGTTGCGATGGTGCAGAGCCTCGCGCGCCGCGAGGACTTCGCGGAGGTGGTCGGCGCCTACGGTCACGTAATCGTCGACGAGTGCCATCACGTCTCGGCGGTTTCGTTCGAGCGCGTGGTAGCCGCCGCGAAGGCGCGATACGTGATCGGCTTGACAGCGACCCCGAAGCGGCGCGACGGCCACCATCCGATCGTCGAGATGCAACTCGGCCCTGTGCGGTTCGCCATCGATGCGAAGGCGCAAGCCGGCCGGCGCCCGTTCGAACATCGTTTGTTCGCGCGAGAGACCGCGTTTCGCGCGGCAACCGCCGACGTGCCGATCCAGCAACTCTACGCGCAACTCGCGCAAGACCCCATCCGCAACCGGATGATCATCGACGACGTGATCACGGCGATCGAGGCAGGCCGTTCACCGATCGTGTTGACCGAGCGCACCGATCATCTCGACTGTCTCGCCGCCGAGTTGGAGCGTGTGGTGCGGCACGTGGTCGTGCTCCGTGGTGGGATGGGCGCCAAACAGACGCGCGAGGTGTTCGCGCGAATGGCGTCGATCCCGCCCGGCGAGGAGCGCGTCGTGCTCGCGACGGGGCGCTACATCGGCGAGGGCTTCGACGACGCTCGACTCGACACGCTGTTCCTGACCCTTCCCGTGTCGTGGAAAGGCACGCTCATCCAGTACGCCGGACGTCTCCATCGGCTTCACCCCAACAAGCGCGAGGTCCAGATCTATGACTACGTGGATCGGGACGTGCCGATGCTGTTCCGCATGTTCGAGAAGCGGCTACGCGGCTATCGCAGTATCGGTTATGCGCGCGGCGAGGCACCGCTCGGCATCGCACCGCCAAAGGAGCTGACCATCGAATACGATAACGACTCCTACCTGGATGTGGAGCCTGCTTAACGACCCGAAGGCCGCAGCCCACTCTCACCTTCTGGCGCACACAACAAGCGTCCGGCTGAGCCTGAGCTGAGCCTGAGCGCGAGGTCGCGAGCAAGTGACGCCACCATGCGACCCACGGCTGTACTCGTGCGCCGATAACAGCCGCGCAAGCTGCAGCAAAATGCGACAGGTACTGGTTGGGTAGCGCGTGTTGTGCGTCGGCTTCCCCCGCCGCACACTCTCTTCGAGGAGGCGTCGCGTGATCTTGTGCGGGGCGAGAATGGAAGGCGTCAAGGACGGCCTCGAAGCGATCAATCGGCGCCACCGCGAGCGCTTGTTGCCGCGGACGGTACCGCGAGTGGTCTGGCAGTGCGTTCCTGCACGTCTGACGGAAGGCGTGCGACGGCACCGTGCGACGGCACCGTGCGCGCCCCGAGGCGCGGGTGAGAAGAGCGTCGAATTCTAGGCCCTTGATGTCATCTGATTACCAATAAAAAGACTATGACATCACGACGGTTACGTTTGTTTTGGTAATTGACGTTGACGTGTTACCATGCCGCGCGGCATGGTTCACTCGTGGACAGTCACGAGGACGCGATCCTTCAGCTCGTGCGACTTGCTCTAAAGGGGGACGTCGTTTCGATCGAGCGCTTCGCAAACCGAATTCTCCGTAGGTCCGGAAACGATGCGTTCCGGCATGCGTTGTCGCAGCTTTTGGTTGTTCATGCCGGCCGTGCGGTCGCGCCGCGTCGCCAAACGCGAACGACGACGTCGTCGTCGTCGACAGACGCTGACCTCGTTCTTCAAGCCCCCAAGTTGGAGGCCACCCCGATCTTAACCGCGGCGGTCTCGGAAGCGATCGAACGTTTGCTGCGCGAGCGCGCCAGCATAGATGCACTCGACGCTGCGGGGCTAGAGCCGACGCGGAGCGCACTGCTTGTGGGGCCCCCAGGCGTCGGGAAGACCATGACGGCGAGCTACGTTGCGGCCCGCTTAGGCTTGCCGCTCATCGCGCTTGACCTCGTCACGGTGATGTCAAGCATGCTTGGTCAGAGCGGCCAGAATATTCGTCGTGCGATAGACCACGCGCGTTCGACGCCGTGCGTTTTCCTGCTCGACGAAGTCGACGCCATTGCGAAGCGGCGGGATGACGCTGCTGATGTGGGTGAGCTCAAGCGCATCGTGAATATGCTCCTGCTCGAGTTGGATCGCTGGCCGAGTACGAGTCTTCTCATTGCGGCAACGAATCACCCCGAACTGCTCGACCGTGCCTTATGGCGCCGCTTCGACGTGGTGATCGACATCCCGCTCCCCGACGAGGAGATGCGAAGGCGCATCATTGATGACTGTCTCGTCCGACACGGGCGAGCGGTCGATCCCATGGCGGTCTCGATGGTCGCCCGTCTGACTCGCAATGCCTCGGGATCGGATCTCGCCCAAAGTGTTCGCGCGGCCGTGAGGGAGTCAGTTCTTGGTGATGTTCCTCTGGATGAAGCTCTGCGTCGGAATGCAATCTTGGGATTCGCCCGTAGTGGCGCACGTGGAGACGAGGCAAGTCGCGCGCTGTTTTGCCAATTAGCGCATGACGAACTCAAGCTCACGCACCGCGAGATTGGTGCGCTTCTCGGCGTATCTCACGTCACGGTTGGCAAGGTACTCAAGAAGGGTTCCAAGGGAACTGCAAAGCGGCGGGGACGTAGCGCCACTTCTACGTCAGGAGAAGGGTGAGCCATGGCTAGTGATCGCGATCTCCCTCGACGTCCGCTGCTTGCGGGCGGTGAGAAGCTCAAGCTCGAGACTGTTCGCAGCGCGGGAGGCGGCCCGAAGTTTCATCCGGCAACAATTGGCGAAGCGTACGCGGCTCTGCGGCCTCAAGCCGAGGCGCTCGCTACAGCGGTCACTCGGCTGCCGGACGCGATGTGTGGTGAGCATGTCGTCTTCGAGGCAATGGTTCACCCGAACTATATTGCCAACTCATACTTTCCGGGTGCGGTGTTCGCTGATGCTGACGTGTACGTCGTCGGAACCCGACGCGCGGCGGCTCCGTATAAGACCAAGACGAGTGTGAAGGATGACGCACCAACGAAGTCATTCCTGCTTGCCGGTACACGTGGGCGCGTTGAGACGTTCGCGGCCATGGTCGCGCAGCCCCCGCAGGAAACGTCCCTCAAGTGGGAGCAGCTCGCGCAGTTCAGAGAGATCGGGTTGACGTCACCAGAGCGCGTGATCCGCAAGATGCCTGACTCGCTTCCCTCCGGGGAGTTGACGACGTGGGAGGCGGTGCTTAGCCCGATCGGTCGTACAGCCAAAGAGGTGAAAGCGTGGGGAGACGCAGCATTCGAGAAATTTGTGAAACTTGTGCGTCACCTTGGCGGCGACGTTGATGTCGCTTATCGACGTACGATCGATGGAGTCTCCTTTGTTCCGTTAGCTCTCCATCGAGAAGGCATTGTGCAGGCGGCGCGCTTCAACCTCCTGCGTGCGCTTCGTCCAATGCCGAAGATTCGACCAGTGCGTCCGCTGAGGCGATCGGTTGGCGCACTCAAACCGCCCGATCCTCCAGCTACGAAAAAAGCGGCCTCGGACCTGCGAGTCGCCATTTTCGATGGTGGGCTAGATCCCAAGGTCGCGCACTTTGCACCGTACGTGAAGGTCCACGATCTGACGACGGAGGCCGCGACCGACGACGACCAAGCTCACGGCGCATTGGTGACGAGCGCTTTTCTTTACGGACATATCGTTGGCGCCGCGCTTCCTCAGCCTGTTGCCAATGTCGATCACTACCGCGTATTCCCGTTGCCACCATCATCGAGCATTGACCACTCGTTGACGTGGTTGCTCGACCAGATCACAAAGGTGGTCGAACGAGGGCAACATCGTTTCGTCAATCTGAGCCTCGGTCCCAACGAGGCTGTGGACGAGGACGACGAACCTCACCAATGGACGTTGACGCTCGACAAGCTCGCGAAGCAGTACGATGTCACGTTTCATTGCGCCGTCGGTAACAACGGCGAGGACGACCCCGTGAGCGGCATGCATCGCGTTCTCGTGCCAAGCGACATGGTCAACGGCATTGGTGTGGGCTCCTGCAATAACTACGATCCGTCAAAGCCACTCGTGCGCGCCGAGTACAGCGCATTCGGACCGGGTCGTTATGGGCTACGAACGCAGCCGCTTGGCGTGACGTTCGGCGGACGTGAACAATCCGTCAGCCCCTTCATCGGCATAGACCATCGTGGCGGTCTCGCGAAGGACGCTGGGACGAGCTACTCGACGCCCCTCGCGATGCGCGGCTCAGTGGAGGTCGCGATTTCTCTGCCTCCAGCCAGCGCGACTTCGCGAACCGTCCGCACATTCGTCGCGCATCACGCGACGCCGCGCACGCGTGGACACAAAATTGCGGAACTTGGCCTCGGCCGAATTCGACATCGCTATTCTGATATTTGGGACTGCGCGTCGTCAACGTGCTGCGTCCTCTACGAGGACAAACTCGCGCGTGGCGAAGTTGTAGCGATGCATCTCCCTGTACCCGAGAGGGGAATCCCCCCTGCATCGAGACTCGAGCTCCTCTGGACGATATCCTTCCTCTCGGACACGGATCCCTCCGATGCATTCGAGTACACGAACTCTGGTCTGGAGGTCACATTTCGACCGAACTCACGCCGTGTGAGCGTCAAAGACGTAAAAGCCCGCAATAAGTCACTCGGGGTCTTCGATCTTGTTGACGACGCTGCGCACCTACGGCAACTGGCGAAGCAGAAGGTGATTGAGGTCGGATTGCCCGAAGCCGGGAAATGGAAACGCCATCGAGCAGAGATCAAACAGCGTGACGAAGGAAAATGGGAGACCGTTATTCGTGGCAACGCGAGTCTCGAAGCGGGGGCGCTCTTCAAACCGCGGATTGACCTGAATCATTTGAGGCGCGAGGGAGGGCAGTTGTTGGAAGGTGACGGCGTTGCACCGCTGGACGTCTCGATGCTCGTCACCGTGCGCGCGCCAACTGGCGTCGCGCTGTACGACCGCGTGCGGGCCGAATTTCCTGTTCTGATACCGCTCGCCGTAACTGTGCCGGTTCCGGTTGGGGCAACGTAGACCACGGCTTATCTGCGGAATCTCAAAAGTGCGCCGGCCTTTTCGGGCATCGCGCACGCGCCCCGGCTGTAGACCTCGGCGAACGCGTCCGGATGAAGTGTAACTCCTCGCGGTACCCCGTCCTGACCTGAGGCTGCGAGCGTGCTGCGCTCGC
>CAZUAR010000008.1:0-255017 GCA_964617845.1 uncultured Kofleriaceae bacterium
GGTTTCCTCCGGCCTTCGGCCGGAAGTTCTCCGTCGTCGTCACGACGCACCATTCGTCGAGCGTAGTACAACCGCGTGGCATGTCCACGCCTGCGTCGAGCACGAGCGAGAGCGGCCTCGCCGATGCGCTCTTGCTCGACGGCAAGGGTGGTGCGCGCCGCCTCGACTGGGACGGGGTGGACGCGTGGAAGCCCGCGGACGGCGCGCTGTGGCTGCACCTCGACTACTCCGCGCCCGACGCGGCGGCGTGGCTGCGAGAGAGGTCCGGCATCGAGCCGGTGATCCTCGAGGCGCTACTCGACACGGATCCGCGCCCGCGCGCCCTGCCCCAGCCGAACAACGAGCTGTTGCTGATCGTCCGCGGCATCAACCACAACGAGTCCTCGGAGCCCGAGGACATGATCTCGATCCGGATCTGGATCGAGCCACACCGGATCGTGACGATGCGCCATCGCCACTCGCGCTCGCTCGATTCGCTCGCCGCGGACACGATGAAGGGCAAGGGCCCGCGCGACGTCGGCGAGGTCACCTCGCAGCTCGTCGATCGCATCGTCGACAACGTGGTCACCCGCGTCGATCGACTGCACGACGAGATCGCGGCGTCCGAGGACCAGATCCTGTCGGAGAAGCGCGGCGGCGATCTGCGCGCGTACCTCGCGGATCACCGGCGTCGCGCGATCGGGCTGCGCCGCTTCCTCGGACCGCAGCGCGATGCGCTGTCGAAGCTGGGCGCGATCCAGCTGCCGTGGCTCCTCGATCCGCATCGCGCGGAGATCACGGAGACCACGGATCGGATGATGCGCGCGATCGAGGAGCTCGATGCCGCGCGCGAGCGCGCCGCGGTCACGCAGGAGGAGCTGTCGTCGAAGATGGGCGAGCTGACGAACCAGCGGCTCTACATCCTGTCGATCATCACGGCCGTGTTCTTGCCGCTCGGGTTCATCTGCTCGCTGCTCGGCGTCAACGTCGGCGGCGTGCCACTACAGGCCGAGGAGTGGGCGTTCTGGGCGCTGGTCGCCGCGTTCGTCGTCGGCGTCGCGATCCAGATCTACATCTTCCGCAAGCGCGGCTGGCTCAAGCGCGATTAGTTGGTCTCGGGGGTGCGCGGTCGCACTTCGTAGCCCTGACGGCGCGCGAGCTCGTCGAGCTGCGCGGGCGTCGAGACCTTGAGCGCCTCCTCGCGGAACGCGTTGATCTCGTCCGGCGTGTAGCCCTGTTGCTCGAGGTCGGAGGCGATCTCGTTCTCGCGCACGTCGGTGTGGAACACGTTGTTGCGCATGTTCTTGTACATCTCCGGGTACGCCTTCGCCTCGGCCAGCTTCTCGTCGAGCGCTGCCTTGTTCTCGGGCGTCGGATTCTTGTCGTAGTTGGCCTGCGCCTTCTTCGCCGCATCCTTCGTGCCCTGGAACGTGTCCTGGTAGAACTTCTCCGGCGCCGTCAGCGCGTGGTTGAAGTCCTGGGCGAAGTACTCGCCGGAGCCTCGGCGATCACCGGGCAGCGTCTTCCATTGCTCCTCGTGAACCGTCTGGGTCGACGGATCCCCGTGGTTCACCGCGTGGCCGAGCTCGTGGAGGAACACGCGCTCCATCGGCGTGCTCTGGAAGCCGTTCTCGCACTCGAACTCGTTCGTCTTCATGTCGCGATCTTCGAGGCCGCCCTTCGTGCTCAGGTCGGCCATGCGGATCTTTCCGTTCGGGTGGCAGTCGGCGTTGTTGCGCACCGGCGTCGTGCCGTCCTTCTGCATCTTCTTCGAGCCGTCGGCGTTGTATTCGAAGATGTCCTCGACGCGCTCGAGCTCGTTGAACTTCACGCGACCGTCCTCGAACATCTCCGGTGGGACTTGATCCAATGACGTCTTGATCTGATCGAGCTCGGACTCGGTCCACATCACGCGCGAGCCGTCGGCGCGCTTCGCGTTGGTCGCGGTGATGTTGATCCCGTACTGCTGCTCGAGCGCGTGCTCCTTCTCCTTGCGCGCGATCAGCGCGTCGACGTCCTTCATCGTGAAGTTCTTCGGGAGCTCGCTGGTCTCGAGCGCCAGCTCGTCCTGCGTCGTCGCGAGGGTCTTCTCGCGAGTCTCGCGCTCCGCCTTCTTCGCCGCGTCATCGCCGACCGCGTCGGCGGGCAGCGTCGCCTCGAGCTCTTCCTGGTTCCGCTGGCCGTGCAGCTTCTTCCACAGCTCGAGCTTGCGCTCGGGGCTCGCCGACGTCTTGTCGAGCATCGCCTGCATCTGATCGGTCGGGATGTTCCCGTCCGCCATCATCTGCGAGAACTCCTCGCTGTTCATGTCGTTGACGGGCTTCGCGAGGAGCTTCGCGCGCTCCTCTTCGCTCAGCATCTTGCTCTGCTTTTCTTCCTCGCCGAAGTGACCGAACGCCGGCATCGGATCGGGCGTCTGATCGCAGCTGGGCGAGTAGACTGTGTAGTCGACCGGCGGGGTCGCGACGTCCTCCTGCGGCGCCTCGGGCATCGTCGACTGCGGCGGAGGTGCCCAGACATCCTCGGGAGCGCACTGCTCTACGGGTTCCATGAGGACAGGACCCCGCGCCCCCGAAATGTGACGGCCGACGACCGCCGTTGTCTCGATCTAGAAGAACTGGCAGCCGATCGCGCGCGTCGAGGTCCCCGTCAGGCCCGCGTTGCCCATCGACGCACCGCCCGCGCCGCCGGTGCCGCCCGTGAGCGTCGTCTGCGGCAGCGTGATGTTCGAGGTGCCGAGGCAGACGACCGCGGCCGATGCGCCGCCGCCACCGCCACCGCCGTGTCCGCCCGTGCCACCCGCGCCGCCGGCGCCGCCCGCGCCGCCGTTGCCGCCGTCATCCTGTTCGCCGCCACCGCCGTACGGTCCGCCGGGGCCGGAGCCGCCGCCCGAGCCGCCGTCGCCGCCGCGACCACCGCGACCGCCCGCGCCGCCGGGACCGGCGGTCACGCGCGACGACTTGACGACGACGATCGAGTCGAGCGCGACGACGCCGAACGATCCGCCGCCGCCACCGCCGCCGGTGCCGAGACCGCCGCCGCAGCCGCCCGCGCCACCGCCGCCGCCCGACGATCCGTACGAGTCGCAATCGTCATTGCCGCCGCCACCACCACCACCGCCGCCGCCGCCGTTGCCGTGCGTGCCCGCGGTGCCATCGATTCCGTTCGACGGCGAGTACGTCGTGCCCATGAACATGCCGACCTCGATGCCACCCATCCCCGACGAGCCCGGACCTCCGGGGTTGCCGGGACCACCGGGCTGACCGACGGTGGCGTGCGGGCCACCGGCGCCGAGGTTCGTCTGACCGACGCCGTTGCCGCCGTTGTCGCCCCCGCCGCCGCCGTGACCGGCGTTGCCGCCGCGACCACCCGTGCGTCCGCAGGCGGAGGTTCCACCGGCGCCACCTTGCGGGCGACTGCAGCCCGAGCAGAACCCGCCGGAGTCCTCGCAGCCCGGCTGCCCGCTGGATCCCGCGGAGCCGTTGCCGCCGGTCGCGCCGTCGGTGCCATCGGCGCCCGCCGCGCCCGCGCCGGGGAGCACGTCGACGTCGACGAGCTCGATGTTCTTCGATCCCGTGATCACGATCGCCATCGTGCTCTCGCCGGGCATCGTCGCGTCGGCGCTGCGCACGGTGACGCGATCGAGGCCGGTGTGGATCTGGATGCCGTCGAAGGTGACCGCGGGTGACGGCGCGCTGATCTCGGTGTCGACCGAGGACTCGCGCGTCCACATGTCATCGAAGCCGCCGTACACCACGACGCCTGCCTTCATCACGACGGGATCGGTGTAGATGCCGGCCTTGACGAACACCGCGAGCGGCGGGCTAGCGGCGGCGGCCTTGAGCACCGCGGCGCTGATGGTTCGCATCGGCGCTGCCTTCGTGCCCGCGGCCGAGTCGACGCCGGAGCTCTCGACGTAGAGCGCATCACACGGCAGGTCACCGCAGAACGCGGCGTCGATCGGTGGCGGGCCATCGACACCACCACCGCCATCAGGCGTGCCGCTGGATGACGAGGCGCAGGCGGCGAATAACGAGACGAGCGCGACGATCCCCACTCGCATGGGGCCGATCATAGTTCACTTTCGACCGGACGCGTCGACGATCGGTGGCTCGCCCGAAAGTCCGTGCAGATACATCGCCTGGGCGCCGTAGGCGACAAAGTGACCTTCGTCATCCCACACCTCGCAGTCGGCGATCGCCCAGCCGCGGTGGGCTCGCCTCACGGTCGCGGCGACGAGGAGCCAGTCGCGTGTCGTGTCGTCGACGACGTAGGTCGTGAGATCGAGGCTCGGCGCATAGAAGCGATACGCGCCGGGACCGATCGCGCGATGGAGCGCCGTCGGCATGGTGTCGATCAATGGCGGCAACGCGAGGCGATCGAGGCGGCCCTGCGCGTCGCGCTGCGGGACGCGATAGCGAAACCATCGCGCGTAGCGAGCGGGGCCCGCGTCGTACTCCTGCGTCCAGAACCGCGGGCCGTCCGCGATGCGGCACTCGACCTGCTGGTAGATGCGAAAGCGTCCGTGCGGGTTGTTCGGCAGTCCATCGTCGACGGGCGCCGAGTCCGCGACGCTCTTCACCCAGGTGGGCATCGCGACGCCGCGAACGTCGGGGCCCTTGCGATCGCGCATGAACGTCGCGAGGAGCTCGAGGCCGCGCGAGTTGTCGCTCTCGTCCTCGGGATCCGGCGTCGCATCGACGTGGCGCAACGACACGCGCACCTGCGCGGTGCTCTTTCCGCGACGTAGCTCGGTGACGTCGGCGACGAGCTTGGTCGCGCGCAGCGGCGTGCAGAAGATCGTGGTCGCGCTCGCGAACCGGAGCAGCGGCTCGCCGAGGTGCGCCTCGGCCGCGCGCAAGGCGGTCGTCATCACCGCGCCGCCCGACGGCAGCAGGTAGTCCCAGTGATCCGGCAGCGTGACGTGGTAGCGACCGGGGACCTCCGGATCCGCGGTCACGCGTGTATCGGCGGCGAGATCCGCAGGAGAGGACGACTCGGACATCGCGCTCACGGTATCGCGAGCCGTAGCGCGCTGGCCAGTCGCCGGAGGTGCGTCCCGACGAGCGCGGCCTGCGAATCGCCGGCGTGCGCGGCTCTGTCGATCGCGGGCAGCCGCGCGAGGAGCTGATGCGTCGCGTTCTGCGCGAACCACAGGTCGACCGTGCTCTTCATGCGCGCGGCGACCTCGGCCGCGCTGGCGGCGATGTCGAGGCGCGCGGGATCGAGCTCGCCGTTCGCGGTCACCGCGCCCGCGAGCAAGCGCTGCAGGCCTTCGCTCGCGGCGAGCGCGATCTCGGGCGTGTCGAGGCTGACCTTGACCTCGTTGGCCTCGATCATCTGCTCGCGCAGCGCGGTGAACGAAGCATCCGCCGCCTGGAGGTTCGCGAGCACGCGACGGCGCAGCGCCGCCTCCGCGGTGGTCTGCAGCGCCGCCGGGACCGGGAGGTCGTGCGCGACGAGCCACCGGATCAGCGGCGCGTGCTCCTCGTACGCGACGGCGAACTGCTGCTCCGCGTCGCGGATCGCGTCGCCGAGCACTGTTTGCAGCACGCGCTCGCGCGCGCCCGGCAACAGCGATGACAGCGACAGCTTCGCGTCGCTCGGGAAGTGACGATCGATCACGCGCTGCGCGGCGAACACGTCCGCCGACTTGAACGCGGCGGTCAGCTCGTCGAGGACCTTGCCCCACGTGCGCTCGTCGGGCGGCGGGCGTACGCCGCCCGTGACGTGTTGCTCGCCGAGGTGAAGCCCCGCGAACGAGAGCGTGGTCGCCGTCTCCGTCAGCTGCGAGCGCACGCGCGCGATCCCCGCGACGAGCCGCGAGCGACCGAAGCGACGCTCGACGCGATCGAGGAAGTCGACGTGATAGCCGTACACCTCGAAGCTCGTGGCTGCATCGGGCTCGACGAGCGTCTGCACGGCGACGTGCGCCGCCACCTTCTCCGGGTCGACGCGCGCCGGCGTCACGCGGCGCTCCCACACGCGGCGACCATCGCCCTCGTCGGGGATGTTCGAGCGCGCGGACGCCAGCCGATCGACGAGCGCCGCCTCGACCCGCTCGCCGGTCACGTCGGCGATCAGCTCGGTGACGCGCGCCGCGTACTGCAGGCACTGGACGGTCTCGATGCCCGACAGGTCATCGAAGAACCAGCCGCACGACGTGAACATCAGCATCGCGTGACGCGCGAGCTCCATCAGCGACAGCGCGCGCACGCGCTCCGCGCCGGCGAGCTCGCGCGCTTGATACGTCGCGAGGAAGCGATCGCGCGCTCCGTGCGTGCGCTCGAGCAACACGTCGATGTACGCGTCGCGCGCGGCCCACGGATCCTTGAACAGCTTCACGCCGACGCGATCGACCGTCTCGTACGCGCGCTCGCCGAGCCAGTCGAGCGCGTCGCGCAGCGGCCTGCGCCACGCCTGGTTCCATCCCGGCCGCCCGCCGGTGTTGCAGCCGCAGTCACTGCGCCAGCGCTCCACGCCATGCACGCAGCTCCACGACGTGTTCTCGGCGAGCATGACCTCCCACGTCGACGGCACCGCCGCGCGAAACTCCGCGTAGTTCGTCAGCCGCGTGTGGTTCCAGCCCTGCTCGACCTGGCGCAGCGCCCACGCGAGCGCCATGTCGCCATAGCGATGATGGTGGCCGTACGTCTCGCCATCCGTCGCGATGTGGCACAGCGTCGGCGCGCCGCCCTCGACCGGTCCGCGCGCGGTCATGCGCGAGATGATCTGGTGTCCGTCGACGAGCAGCCGCTCGAACGCGACGGCCTGCGAGGTCGGACCGTCGTAGAAGAACAGATCGATCGAGCGCCCCGACGGCAAGCGGCAGCGATACGCGCGCCCCGGATCGATCGGCGACGTACGCCACGCCGTCTCGCCGGGCGCGCGCCACGCCGCTGCTTGATGCGGCGCGAGCACGGTGAACGTGATGCCTTCCTGCACGAGCGCGTCGAGCGTCGCGAGGTTCACCGCGCACTCGGCGAGCCACATGCCCTCGGGCGCCCGCCCGTAGCGGTGGCGAAAGTCCGCGATGCCCCACTTCACCTGCGTCGCGCGATCGCGCGGCGTCGCGAGCGGCATGATGACGTGGTTGTAGACCTGGGCCATCGCCGAGCCGTGCCCGCCGAAGTGCTTCTTGCTCGCCCGATCCGCTTCGACCAGCGCTTCGTGAACGTCGGGCGCGTGCTCGTCGAGCCACGACATCAGCGTCGGTCCGACGTTGAAGCTCATGCGCTGGTAGTTGTCGACGATCTGGATGATCTGGTTTCTGTCATCCACCACGCGCGCGGCCGCGTTCGGCCGATAGCACTCCGCCGTGATCCGCTCGTTCCAGTCGCGGTACGGATGCGCGCTCGGCTGCACCTCGATCGCCTCGAGCCACGGGTTCTCGCGCGGAGGCTGATAGAAGTGCCCGTGGATGCAGACCCACTTCGTGTCGTTCACGTCCGGGACACATTACCGTCGAGCGCCGCGAGGATCGAGGTCCAGCCGTGTGTATGCGCAGCGATCGCGCTGTCCTCGAGGCCTACGTGCTCCAGCACCAGCCGCGTGCGCTCGGGCCCGAGCGCCTCGAACATCAGCGTCACCTGACTTCCCTCGCCCGCGTGGTGGGATCGCCACGTGAACACCAGCCGCGTGTAGCGCTCGATCGCGAGGTACTCGCCTCGATGCGGCAGCTCGCGCCCGCCGAGGATCATGGTGATCGAGAAGCTTCCACCGACGCGGGCGTCGACCTCGATCGCACCGGTCGTCATGCCCTCCTGCGGGCACATGAAGCGGGCGAGCGCCTCGGGATCGAGCCACGCGTCGAAGACGGTGCGCGCGGACGCAGAGAACGTTCGTTCGAGTCGCAGGCTCATGGCTTCTTCTTCTTCTTCGTGTAGTCCACCAGCGCGTCGAGCCGCTTGCTCCAGTAGTGGTGGTGGAAGTGGAGGTACTCGTACGCGGGCTGCATCGCCTCCCACTTGACGGAGATCCAGTGCTCGCGGCCGACGACCCTGCGCGTGATCAGGCCGCCATCCTCGAGGACCTTGACGTGCTTGCTGACGCCGTTCTGGGTCATCGAGAACGCCTTGCCGACCTCGCCGACGGTCATCTCGCCCGCCTCGCGCAAGAGCGCGACGATCTTTCGCCGCGCCGGATCCGCGAGGCAGTGAAACACCGCATCGAGCACCGCCTCTTCCCGCGCGCTCACGCGAGCTCCCTCAGATGCGCAGGTCGTGCGGGAACGGCCGCCCCGCCCCGCTCTCGACGTACTCGCGCAGGCTCAAGAGGAACGTCGCCCACTTCATCGTGCAGTGCGCGTAGAAGTCGTTCGCTTGTTTCCATTCGCGGTGACCGAACCGCAGTCTAGTGCGTCCGTTGTCCTCGGTGAGGTCGAAGGTGATCTTCGTGCCCTCCCAGTCGTCACCCGTGCCGACGACTTGCCACGCGACGCGCTTGTCGGTCGCGAGCTCCTCGACGCGCATCGGGACGACGTGGCTATTGAAGCGGAACTCGATCGTCTTGCCGACGCTGCTCTCGCCGCCGGTCGTGGTCGTCCACCACCGGGCGAGCCCGGGGACGGTGGCGAGGGCGGGAAAGATCTTGGACGCGGGGGCCTGGATGTGGAGCTCGTGAAGGATGTCGGTCATCGGAATTCTCCTCGGTGGTAATTACAACACCGTTTGGTTGTACAACCATTTGGTAGTGCATTATCGCGAACGCGTCAAGCCCGATCGAGATCGCAGCGATCAGTGCGGGCCGGGAACGCTGCGCGTCGCCGCGAGATATCTCAGGATCTCGATGGTCTTCTCGACGTACGAATGTCCGTTCGCCTCGGCGATCGTCACGTTCGGCACCTTCGTCGGCGTCCCCGCGAGCACGAGCATCGGGGCCGCCTGGTGCTGGGTGCCGAGCATGCTCGCGAGCGGCTCGCGCGGCTTGGGGAACTCCAGCTCGATCACCTCGATCGTGTCCTTGACCTCCGGGTAGTACGCGAGGAACCCGATCACCTGCGCCGAGTACGGGCAGAAGTAGCTCGTTCCACCGTCATCGAAGCCGGGGCGCAGCACGAACAGCTTGTCCATCCGCGGACCGTACCACCGCGAGGTTGCCTGTCCGGTGGGACCTCGTCCGTTCGCGCGGCCTCGGGAACTAGGCTACTGCGCGACGAACACAACGACCGCGAGCGGCGGCACCGTGACGGCGATCGACTGCGCGTGGCCGTGCGATCCGATCGCCTCGCTGTGCATGCCGCCGCGATTGCCGAGGCCCGAGCCGCCGTAGATCTCCGCGTCGGAGTTGAGCAGCTCGCGGTAGAAGCCCGCGCGCGGGACGCCGATGCGATAGCCATCGCGCGGCACCGGCGTGAAGTTCGCGATCACGACGACCGGCGCGTCGTTGTCGTTGCCGTGGCGCGAGTACGCGAGGATCGATCCATCGCGATCGTCGCCGACGATCCACGAGAAGCCGCGCTGCTCGCAGTCGCCGACGTGAAGCGCGGGCTGCGCCTTGTACGCGGCGTTGAGATCGCCGATCCAGCGACCGATGCCCGAGTGCGCGGGGTGATCGCCGACCGCCCAGTCGAGCTGCGTGTCGTGGTTCCACTCGCCCCACACGCCGAGCTCGCCGCCCATGAACAACAGCTTCTTGCCGGGCAGCGTCCACTGGTAGCCGTAGAGGAGGCGCATCTGCGCGTACTTCTGCCAGGGGTCGCCGGGCAGCTTGCCGATCAGCGACTTCTTGCCGTGGACGACCTCGTCGTGCGAGAGCGGCAGCACGTAGTTCTCGGTGTGCGCGTAGATCGCGCGGAACGTGAGCTGGTCGTGGTGGAACTTGCGGTGGATCGGGTCGCGCTCGAGATAGGCGAGCGTGTCGTGCATCCAGCCGAGGTCCCACTTGTAGCCAAAGCCGAGGCCACCGTGCTCGGGCGGACGCGAGACGCCGCCCCACGCGGTCGACTCCTCGGCGATCGTCTGCACGTCGGGGTAGTGCGCGTACACGGCGCGATTGAAGTCCTGGAGGAAGCGGATCGCGTCGCGATCGTGGTTGGAGCCGTCCTCGTTGGGGACCCACTCGCCCGCCTTGCGCGAGTAATCGCGATAGAGCATCGAGGCCACGCCGTCGACGCGAAGTCCGTCGACGTGATAGCGGTCGAGCCACGAGATCGCCGACGAGATCAGGAACGACTTCACCTCGTGCCGGCCGTAGTTGAAGATGAAAGACGTCCAGTCGGGGTGGAAGCCGCGGCGCGGATCCGCGTGCTCGAACAGGTGCGTGCCGTCGAAGTGTCCGAGGCCGTGCGCGTCCGTCGGGAAGTGCGCGGGCACCCAGTCGACGATGACGCCGATGTTCCTCTGGTGAAGGCCATCGATCATCGCCATCAGGTCCTCGGGCGCACCGTAGCGCGTCGTCGGCGCGAAGTAGCCGGTGACCTGGTAGCCCCACGATCCGTAGAACGGGTGCTCCATGATCGGCATCAGCTCGATGTGCGTGAAGCCGAGGTTCGTGATGTGCTCGCCGAGCCGCTCGCCGAGCTCGCGATAGCCGAGCACCTCGTTGTGCTCGCGGCGCCACGAGCCGAGGTGGGCCTCGTAGATCGAGACCGGTGCCGTGCGCGCGAGCCGGGCGCCGCGTGACTTCATCCACGCGGAGTCGCGCCACTCGTAGCGCGTGTTCCACACGAGCGATGCCGTCGCCGGAGGATGCTCCGCGCGCGCCGCGAACGGATCCGCCTTGTCGCGCTTCACGCCGTCGGGACCGACGATGGCGTACTTGTAGCGAGCACCGTGACCGATGCCGGGGACGGTGCCTTCCCAGATGCCCGACGACTCGCGCGGGCGCAGCGACGTGACGCCGGCGCGCCATCCGTTCCAGTCGCCGATCACGCTCACCTCGCGCGCGTTGGGTGCCCACACCGCGAAGTGGACGCCCGCGCCTTCGATGCAGTGCGCGCCGAGCTTGTCGTACAGCTTGTGGTGAGTGCCCTGGTTGAACAGGAACAGATCGTCGGAGGTCAAGAGCGATGTCGACGACACGCTGCGACCATACTCACATCGCGAAGCCGACGTAAGCGCTGGCGAACACCGCCATCTGTTCTTCCGTCGGAAATTCCATGGGAGCCTCGCGCACCATCACGTTCAACTCACCTCCAATGCGCGTGCGCCCCTTGACGTAGAAGTACGTACCGAGCGCGAAGTCGCCGGCGGTGTCTTGCTCCTTGCCGATCACCATCAGGCGCGCGGCGGCGTAGATCGCGGCGCGAGCGCTCACGCGCAGCAGGCCCTGCTTGTTCTGGCCGATCTGCAGCTCCGCGCGACCGCCGAGGCCGAGGAACAGATCGCCGCGCGTCTCGGACAGCAGCGCGCCCGCGGTGAGCTCGGGCACGAACGCACCCGCGAACGAGTAGCCCGGCGACGCCGGCATCTCGATCGGCGCGTTCTCGAAGCCGAGGATCAGCCGCGGCCCGCCGGTCGGATGCATCGTCGGCTGCTCGTAGTAGTTGTCGACGCCGTCGAGGTCCTCGGCACCACCGAACATGCCGCCGAGGGTCACCGTCGTCGTGCGATCGGCGAGGGCGACCGACGAGCTCGCGAGAACGGCTACCAGCAGGAGGGTTCGCACGGCGCGACTATAGCTAGGGCCGACCGCGACTGGCACCACGTTCGACGCCCCCGGCGATGATATGGGCCAGGCGCAGCGGTTCCGGGATATTGCCGTGGGACGTCGTCGCGGCCAGCAGATCGGCCGCCTCGCTCGCCGACAGCCCGACGCGCTGGACGTAGAGCGCGCCCAGCTTCTCGAGCGGTCCTTGCTTCTCGATCAAGCGCCACTTCTCGGCGCCGCCGGGCGTGCGATCGTGCAGCGCGGCCTTCACGAGGTGCAGCCGCGGCAGCTTGCGCACGACGACGAGCACCGGCACGTCGAGTGTCTCGGAGAGCCGCGCGAGATCGACGACGTTGAACCCCGCCAGTGCGATGCCTTGCAGGAGCACGGCACGGATGTGATCGGAGAACCGCGACGAGCGCACCGCTTCGATCAAGCGATCGGTCGCGTTGGTGCCGTCGCGGCGCACGGTCGTCGCCAGCACGCCGTCGAGCCGCGTGCGCGCGCACACCGCGCCGACGACACGAACGTCGCCGCGATGCTCGTACGGAAACGGCGAGTCGTCGAAGCCGACGACGTTGGTGAGCGATCTAGTCGACTTGATCGAGGCCATCGCCTTCGACGGAGCCGTCGCCCGCCATCTCGGTCGACGACGGCGTCTGGTCGGTCTCGTTCGCCTGGCCGCCGGTGGGATCGTCCTCGCCGAGGTCCCAGCCTCCGTCGAGCTCGTCCATCGGCGGTGCCGTCGACGCGGGCTTCGCGCGAACCGGCGGCGGCGGCAGCGGCGTCGCGACCACCGGCGGGATGTCGTCGGGAATCTCCGGCGGCAAGCGCGCGGGCTGCGTGACCGCGTCGTGCGTCGCGGTCGGCACCGGCTGGTTCATGGTGACCTCGTCGGGCGTGGAGATCTCGGCGAGCGCGGCGCCCCTCGCATCGGGCACCGTCGTCATCGGCGAGCGCTCCGGGACCGCGGCTGGCGTTCCGACGACGCCGATGATCTGCTCCGCGGCGTTCGAGGGATCCGTGCCGCGTCCCCGCATCGTGGAGACCGGCGCGCTCGCCTCCGAGCCGGCGTGCTCCGCGCGATCGCGACGGCGCCGGCGACCACCTTCTTCGTCGCGCGGCCTGGCGCCGGCGGCGTCGAGGACCTTCGCGACGGTCGCCTCGAACTTCTCGACCTGCGCGCGGTCGGCGTCCTCGAGGATCGGCCCGATCTCGGCCCACGTCGCGCGAAGCTCGTCGACGACCTCGATCGGATCGCGGCCGCTGAAGCGCAGATCGCCGAACGCGTTCTTCTGCATCGCGGCCTTGAGCTGCGCCGCGACATCGCCGCCGGCGGGCGCCGCGGCCTGCTTGGGCAACAGCTCCTCGGCGCGCGCGATCAGCTTGTCGCGCTTGGCGCGCAGCTGCGCGGGATCGAGCTCGGTGCCCTTGATCGCGTCCGCGTGGTTCGCGATCAGGTGCTGCACCA
This sequence comes from uncultured Kofleriaceae bacterium, assembly GCA_964617845.1. Classification (GTDB taxonomy): domain Bacteria; phylum Myxococcota_A; class Polyangia; order Haliangiales; family Haliangiaceae; genus JABFXX01. The sequence continues at coordinate 13,040 of CAZUAR010000008.1, forward strand.
TCGCGACCGACTCGGTCCCGAGCACGCCCATCTCGCGCGCCTTGGCACGCGCGGCGATCGCGGCCGGCACGTCCCCGCTCGTCTTCGCCGCCTCGATCTGTGCGCGCAGCGCGTCGATCTCCGCGCGGTGCGCGTTGGCCTCGCTATCGCGCGCGGCGTCACGCTTCGCGAACAGCGAGTCGCACGCGGCGCGGAACGCCTTGTAGACCGCGTCCGCATCGCGACGCGGGACAAACCCGATCTCCTTCCACTGCGCCTGCAGATCCTTGATCTCGCCGATCGCCTTGCCCCACGTGCCCTCGCCCGCCTTGGCCGCGATCTCCGTCGCGCGCGCGATCAGCGCCTGCTTCTTCTGGAGGTTCGCGCCTTCCTCGGCGTGCTTCGCGTCGAGCATCGGCTTGCGACGCTCGAAGAACTTGTCGCACGCGGCGCGGAACCGCTTCCACAGCTCGTCGCCCTGCTTGCGCGGCAGGTGCCCCGAGGTCTTCCACGCCGCCTGGAGCTCCTTGAGCTTGGCCGCGGTCGCGGCGAAGTCCGTCGAGTCGGCGAGCGCCTCGGCCTCGGCGATCAAGGCTTCCTTCACCTTGGTGACCTCGACGAACTTCTCGTTCTCGACGGCGCGGACGCCCTTCACCTTGTCGTAGACCTTGTCGCACTCGGCCTTGAAGGTCTCCCACAGCTCCTTCGAGCGCTTCTGCGGAAGCGGACCGATCTCGTCCTTCCACAGCTTTTGCAGCTCGCGCAGGCGATTGCCGAGATCCGAGGTGGCCTCGGCCTCCGCCATCTCCTTCGCGGTGGCGATCATCGCCTCGGCCTTGGGCACGTTGGCCCAGCGCGCCCAGTCCTCGGCCTCGCGGCGCTCGTTCGCGCGGATCACGAGCTTGCCACGCACCACGCTGTAGCGATCCGCGAGCTTGTCGCGATCCGGACCGACGACCTTGCCGACCTGATCGAACGCCTTGCTCGCCTGCGCGAGCACGCGATCGACCGCGCGACCGTCCGCCTTGTCGTCGGCGGCGAGCGCTTCCATCTCGCCGAGCATCGCCTCGAGGCTCGCCTTGATCTCCACGGAGCGCTCCGCGTCGGCGGCTTTGCGCGCCTCGCGCTCGGCTTGCTGTGCGGCCTTGCGCGCCTCTTCTTCCGCGCGCTTGGCCTCGCGCTCCTCGCGCCGCGCCTTGGCTTCGGCCTCGCGGGCGGCGCGCTTCTCGTCGGTCTCGGCCGCCCCACCGAACGCGGCGGGTGCGCTCGGCGAGATGATGTCGACGTCGTCGGGATCCTTCTCGCGCGGCTTGCGCTCCGGCTTCGCTTCCTTCTCGCGCGCTGCGCCGGCGTTCGCCTCCCTCGCGATCGCACGCAGCTCGTCGGCGGAGCGTGCGGTGGACTCGTGGTGCTCCTTGCGCTTCCAGAACCGCTCGACGGCCTTCGCGAAGCGCTCGTCGCCCTCGTCGGTGCCATCGGTCGACGGCCCGAGCTTCATCATCTGCACTTCGAGCTTGGCGACCATGTCCTCGTGCTTCGCGAAGTCGAACGTGTCCGCGATGCCTTCCATCTCGCGCACGAGCTGCGCCTTCTCGGCGCGGCGGCGCTTCACCTCGTCGGGCGTGCCCGGCTTCTTGTTGCGAGCGCGCTCGGCCTCGAGGATCTCGGAGACGATCTTGCGCGCGCGCTGCCGCACCGCCTTGTTCTTCGCCTTGTTCGCGACGTTCTCGAGCCGGTCCGCGTCGTCGATCTTCTCGACGGCTGCGAGCCCGATCTCCTTCTGCGTCGTGTCGATCGCGAGCGCGCGGAGCACGTCGCCGTCATCGATGCGCGCGATCGCCGCGATGCGCAGGTCCTGCGCGGCCTCGCTCTTCGCGAGCTCTGCGAGCGCTCGCGGATCGCGCAGCTCGCCGAACGCGCGCTTGCGGATCGCCGTGTTCTGCGCGCGCACGACGACCTGCACGAGCGCCCGCTGATGATCCTCGAGCTCGAGCATGCCGCTGAGTGCAGCGCCCGCCTTGTCGGCATCGGCGCTGCACGCGTTGGATGTCCACAGCTCCGCGGCGCGCTCGTTGATGAGCTCCTTGAGGCTGCGTTCGGTTTCGGCACGCCCGAGCTCGGCGAGGACTTTTGCCTCGTCGATCTTCTCGATCGCGATCCGGCGAACGCCGATGTCACGATCCGTACGAGCGACCTGTTCCAGGATGGCAGCGTCGTCGGCGGTCAGCGCGCGCACGGCTGCGCTGCGGACCTTGACGTCGCTGTGGCGATATTTGGGGCGGAAGAAATCGGCAATCCCCATGGGGGCCGCAATCTATGCAGAACCCCCCGTCGGGGCAAGGGTTAGAACACCGCGCAACCCCTCAGAATTGGCAGGCCGCCAGCTCCGCGTCGTCGATGCTCCAGACCGCCTCGTCGAGGCAGAGGTCGACCGAGGCGAGGACGCAGTCGTCGCCCTCGTCGTCGACGATGCGGATGTCGTAGACGTCGCAGGTGATGCCCGACAGCTCGAGGACCTCGCCCGGCGCGAGGATGTCCGCGCCGAGCAGATCGTTGCCCCAGCTGGCCGCGTCCTCGGGGCTCAGATAGATCTCGGCGAACGCGTAGCTCGACTCGTTCTCGATCGTGAGCGTGGAGTCGAGGTCGCTACCGTCGTCGGTGCACGCGCCGAGACCGCCGAGTGCGAGGATGGATGCGAGGACGAGGCGGTTCACTGTGCACCGCCCTTCGCCACCGCGCCGCCCGCGGCGCACGAGACGTCGACAGACATCGGCGAGTAGATGCCGCCGGTGAGGACCGTGAAGATCTGATCGCCGACGCCGGTGCGGCTCTGGATCTGCGAGACGCCCGCCGGGCAGACCTTGTCGAGATCGACCTCCGTGCCGCCGACGAGGCCCCACAGGAAGAACGACTGCTTCACGCTCTGCGTGGCTCCGCCCTGCTGCGCCGTGGGGTTCTTGTAATTGATGGTGTGCGTCGCACAGCCGGTGGCCGCGAAAGCCAGGCCGAGTACGACGAAAGCCAGTTGCATCTTCTTCATCCGAATCTCTCCGTGGTTCGTTGTTCGCCTCGGTGATGCGGAACGGCGTGCGCGTGTAGCGATCTTTTTTTGTGATTGATCGAGCGCGGAAAATCGTTCTATCTGCGCGCATGGCGGCGACGGGTTGTCCTGAAGAAGTGGAGCTGACGCGGTTCGTGACCCGGGTTTTGCCAGTCACCGCCGCAGCTTCCGTCGAGAATCACCTCGCGGACTGCGATGACTGCCGCAACCTCGTGTTCGCGCTCGCGAGCGTCGACGCGGGTTCAACAGATGAGACCAGCGCGCCTGCCGAATGTATCGGCCGCTTCGAGGTCCTCGATCTCGTCGGTCGCGGCGCGATGGGCGCGGTCTATCGCGCTCGCGATCCCGAGCTCGATCGGACCGTGGCGATCAAGGTGCGCCACTCGCAGAGCAAGCTCGACGTCGCGCAAGAGGACCGCATGCGTCGCGAAGCGCAGGCGCTCGCGCGGCTCGCGGATCCGAACGTCGTCGGCGTGTTCGAGGCCGGCGTGCACGAGGGCAAGGCGTACGTCGTGATGGAGTACGTCGACGGCGAGACCCTGCAGGCGTGGATGGCGTCGACGACGGCGAGACGGTCGGTCGCGCAGATCGTCGCGATGCTCGCGCAGGCCGGACGCGGGCTCGCCGCGGCGCACGAGGTCGGCCTGGTGCATCGCGACTTCAAGCCGAGCAACGTGCTGGTCTCGCGCTCGCAGATCGCGAAGGTCAGCGACTTCGGTCTCGTGCGCGTCGACGGTGCGCGCGAGGCGGCGAGCGGCGGCGAGGAGGGTGATAGCGCGACCGTGATGCTGACGATGTCGGGCGCGCTGCTCGGCACGCCGGCCTATATGTCGCCCGAGCAGCTCGCGGGCGAGGTCGCGACGGAGGCGAGCGATCAGTTCAGCTTCTGCGTCACGCTATACGAGGCGATCTACGGACAGCGCCCGTTCCGCGGCACGACGCTGCCCGCGCTGCGCGCCGCGATGACCGGCGCGGTCGCATTCCCCGCGAGCCCGCGCATCCCCGCGGGCGTGAAGAGCGCGCTGGCCCGCGGCCTCGCGGCGGATCCGGCGAAGCGCTTCGGCTCGATGCGCGCCCTCCTCGCGGTGCTCGAGCAGCGGCCGCGCCGCACGTGGCCGATCGTCGCCGGAGCCGCGGCGATCGCCGTCGCGGGCGCGACCACGGTGTGGGCCTCGACGAGCACGCCCGCCGATCCGTGCGCGGGTGCGGAGCAAGAGCTCGCGCGCGTGTGGGACGCATCGATGAAGCAGACGGTGCGCGCGAAGATCCTCGCGTCGAAGCTGCCGTACGCGAAGGACGCGTGGGCCGGTGTCGAGCGCGCGCTCGACGCGTACGCGGCGACGTGGACCGAGGCGCGCCGCGGTGCGTGCCAGGCGACGCGCGTGCACCACGAGCAACCCGAGCAGGTGCTGGCGCTCCGCACGAGCTGCCTCGACGAGCGACTGCGCGAGATGAGCATGCTGACGACGGCGCTCGCGAGCGCGGACGACAAGCTCGTGAGTCGCAGCGTGCGCGCGGCGAACCAGCTCGGCGCCATCTCGCTGTGCGGCGATGTCCGGACGCTGACCGAGCGCGCTGCTGCGAGCGTGCCGATCACCGCGGCGCGCGTGCAGGAGCTGCGCGACGAGATCACGCGCGGCAACGGACTCGCGAACGTCGGCAAGACGAAGGACGCGATCGCCGTGCTCGAAGCGGTGGCCGCCGCCGCGAAGCGCGAGGGCCAGGCGTCGGTCGAGGCCGCCGCGATGCTGGATCTCGGGCGCCTGTACTTCCTCCGCGAAGGCGATCCGGTCGCGGCGGAGAAGATCATCACGGCCTCGCTGCTCGCGGCCGATCGCACGGGCGACGACTACCTGCGCGCCCGCGCGTACATGGTGCTGCTGTTCCTCGTCGGCATCGTGCAGAACCGCTTCGACGACGCGGACCGGATCTTCGAGCAGGGCCAGGCGGTGCTCGATCGCCTCGTCGGCGCGGACGCGATGGAAGCGCAGCTCCTCGGCAATCGCGGCCAGCTGCTCGCGATCCAGGGCAAGCCTCGGGAGGGGCTCGCGCTCGTGCAGAAGAGCACCGAGGTGCTCGAGAACAACTACGGCCCCGATCACATCGAGGTCGGCAACGCGTACGCGGCGCTCGCCGAGCTGACGATGCGCACCGGCGACCAGGAGAAGGGCCTCGCGTACGCCGAGCGCGCGCTCGCGATCGACGAGAAGAACTATGGCCCCAAGCACCCGCAGACCGCGAAGTCCGCGTTCGCGGTGGCCTCGGCGTACAAGGGCATGGGCAAGTTCGACGAAGCGGTGACGCGGCTGCGCGCCGTGATCGCGACCCTCGAGGAAGCGCTCGGTACGGACCACGTCGATCTCGGGCCGGCGATCGATCAGCTCGGGACGATCCTGCGCGCGCAGGACAAGTTCGCCGAGGCCGAGGCGCTGCACCGGCGGTCATTGGCGATCCGCGAGAAGCACCTCGGTCCCGACGATCTGCAGACGGGGCTGTCGCTCGACAACCTCGGGATCGCGGTCGGCATGCAGAAGCGCTACGACGAGGCGCTCGGCTATCACCGGCGCGCTCTCGCGATCACGGAGAAGGTGCTCGGCCCGGACCATATCGAGTCGTCGGGGACGATCGCCGCGATGGCGAGCCTGTACCGCGATCTCGGCAAGCACGAGCTCGCGCTCGCGGAGTATCGCCGCGCGCTCGCGATCCTCGAGAAGGGCCTCGGCCCCGAATCGTACGACTGCGCGTTCCCGCTCTCGGGCATCGGTCACGTGTTGCTCGATCTGAAGCGCGCGGGCGAAGCGGTCGCTCCGCTCGAGCGCGCGCTCGCCATCCGCGAGAAGCGCGGCGGCGGCGATCCGGCGGCGCACGCGCAGATCGAGCTCGCGCTCGCACGCGCGCTGTGGGACTCCGGCGGGGACAAGAAGCGTGCGGTCGCGCTCGCCACGAAGGCGAGGCCCGCGCTGCTCGGGACCGACATCGCCATCGGCGAGGCCTGGCTCGCCAAGCACCGGCTCTGAGAGCCTACGGGTCGCGGCCGCGATGCTGCGTCCTGGATCGCGACACGTCGCTGAGCGCGCGCACGAGGCGCTGGCAATCGCGGCAGCGCAGACAGTGTGCGGCCGTGGCGACGGCGTCGAGGCGCGGGAGCAACCCCATCGCGTGACGCGCGATCGTCATCTCGTCCGGACAGGGCAGCACTCACGTCCGAGACGCCCGATTGGCGCGGGATGTAGCGCGCTTTGTTACTTCGGCTTGGTTTCCGCGAGGAGCCGATAGAGGCTCAGCTCGAGGTTCGAGTCGAGCATGCGCAGCGCGCTCTCGATGCTGCTGGCGTCGAGCTGGAAGCGATCGCGAAGCTGGTTCCGCGTGCGCTTGAGGAGATCCGCGCGCAGCTCGCTGACCCAGCGCGACGCGGTCACGCGATGGATGCCGTAGACGGCGGCGACCTCGTTGACGCTGCGATCGTCGACGATCAGCGCGCGCAGGATGCCGCGCTCGCGCGATCCCAGCTCGCGGACCGCGGCCTGGAAGGCTTCCTTGAACGCGGCTCCGTGCTGCGCCTTGAGCGCGACCAGCTCCGGGTCGTCGGCCGCGTCGGCGAGGAAGTCGTCGTCGTCGATCGCGTCCGTGGGCTTGCGCTTGCGCATGGAGCCCAGCGCCTCGCGGCCCGCGACCGACGCGATCCAGTGCGGCAGCGGGCCGGTGCCGCGATAGAGGGCGAGCTTCGGGTCGCCACCAGAGGCGGACGACGCGACGAGCAGCTTCGTGCGGACGTCCTGCTTCACGTCGTCGGCGTCGGCGGCCGACAGGCCGAGGCGCGAGAGCACGCGGTCGACGCGCTCGAACATCTCGTCGTTGAACGCGCGGATCGCCGCGGCGTTGCCCGCGAGGCAGGCGGCCGCGAGGACGACCTCGGCGGCGAACGGCGGCGGCTGACCGGCATCGTCGCGGCACTCGTCGAGGTGACGCGCGCTGATCGCGTCGTCGAACATGACCTGCGGCCAGCGTGCACGCGCGGCAGCGAGGATCTCGTCCATCGCGCAAACCTAGCGCATGTGCCGCCTCAGATCCGCACGCGCAGCACCTCGTACGCTTCGGCGTACGCGAAGCCCGAGATCCGCCCGAGCCCGCGAGCGACGTCGCGGGTCGCCTCGACGTCGAGCTTGGGCAGCTGCGACGCGTGCGCGCGGATCGCGGCGATCTTGGTGTCGATCGTCGCGCCGATGTCGACGAAGCACTGGCCGAGGCCACGCGACTGCGCGTTCATCTCGGGGCTCGACAGGTACGCGAGCAGGTCGCACGGCGTGCGCCGCAGCGCCGACACCGTCGCGCGATGGACGAGGCCGTGGTCCCAGTGGAGGTCGTGCGCCGAGTGCGTGATCACGAGCGCGGGCCGGACCTGCTCGAGCAAGCGGTCGAGGCGGCGGACGAGCTCGTGCATCGGCACGTCCTCGACGCGGCACTCGCGCTCCTCGCAGACCACGAACAGCTCGCCGCCGAGGATCTGCGCGCCGGCTTTTGCCTCGGCGACGCGCTGCTGCGCCAGCGCGGGCACGCTGACGACGGCCATGGTCACGTGCGCGCCGTCGGCGGCGAGGCGCGCGAGCAGCCCGCCCGCGCCGACCTCGAGGTCATCGGGGTGCGCGCCGAGGGCGAGGACCCGGGGGTGGTTCGCGAGCAGGCGGTTCATGCGACCTCCCGGTGGGGAGTGGCGGGCTGGTTCGCGGGCCGATTCGCGGGCCGATTCGCGGGCCGATTCGCGGGGACGATCCACGCGGCGGCCGCGGGCCCCGCGTTGAACCACGCGTCGAGGAACGCGAGCCGGGGGATGAACGGCACGCTCGGATAGCGTTGCTCGTACACCGGGTGCTCGTAGCGGTGCCACGCGAGGCCGACGCCGGCCGCCTGGAACGCGCGCGCCTCGAGGTACTGCGTCGAGCCGCCGGTGCCGGAGAGATACGTCGACGCGCCGACGGCGCGGACCATCGCGAGGATGCGATCGGTCTTCGCGCCCGACAGCGCGAGCGTCGAGCTCAGCACGATCGGCGTGGTGATGCCGAACCAGCCGCGCGCGAGATCGAGCATGCGCAGGTCGAGCTCGACGAGCGAGGTGTGCTCGACGTCGAAGATCGCGCGCAGCTCGGGCGCGTACCGCGCGAAGTACGGCGCGCGGCGATAGTGCGTCTCGATCGTCGCCCACATGCGGCGGCGCCAGTCGTGGCGAGGGTTCGTCGACAGCGCGATGCGCTTGGCGAGGATCGAGTCGTACAGCGAGCCGCGCTCGACGGGGACCGTGAGCCACGCGGCTCCCGTGTCGAGCTTGATGCGGTTGCGGTTCTGGAAGTTCTGCGCCTCGTACTGCAGGTCGTCCATCACGACGAACAGGTCGGCGGCCGCGATCTTCGCGAGGTAGCCGAGCCACGGCAGGAAGTGCGGCTGGTGCGCGGACACCATCGTCGTCGTCGGCGGCGTCGGCGGCGTCGTCGCCCCCGCCGTCATCGGGCACCTCCCGCCGGCGCGCCGGCGACATGCCCGCGGGTCTCCCAGCTCGACGTGTCGAGCGTGAACGCACCGAGCGGCGTGAGCACGAGGTACGCGACCGGCATGAGGATCGCCATCGGCAGGAACGAGAGCGGGTGCACGCGCAGCCACGGCGGCAGCCTGCGCACCGACGGAGCGAGGTGATAGACGAGGCCGAAGAAGGCGACGAGCGCGAGGTGAAACGTCGCCAGCGGCAGGAGCTCGTGCCGCATCACGTGCGTGACGATCACGAGCGGGTACACGACGAGCAGCAGCATCAGCGACAGGTAGTGCACGCACAGCAGCGGATGCAGCTTCCACGCGTGGCCGATGCCGGCGATGAAGTCGACGATGTTGGACCGCTTCCAGCGCAGCTGCTGGTTGAAGTAGCCGCGGAGCGTCGTCGGCGCCTTCGTGAAGCAGATCGCGTCCATCGTCATCTTCGTGCGGTAGCCGAGGCGGACGATCTGGTGCGTGAGGAACCGATCCTCGCCGTACTTGATCGGGACGCCGAGGAGGTTTCGATCCTCGAGGATCGGCTCGAGCTCGAGCAGCACGTGGCGGCGATAGGCGGTCAAGCAACCCGAGAGGCACATCACGGAGTCGAGCGAGCGCTCGAGGTTCTTCAGGTGCTCCTGGCCGAAGTAGTACTTGATGGTCTGGAGCTTCGAGAGCCAGTTGTCGTTCGGGTTCGAGATGTGAACGCGGCCGCCGACCGCGGCGACATCGGGCGCCGTGAACCGCGCGACCAGCTCGCGCAGCGCCGTCGGATACACGATGACGTCGCTGTCGACCGACACGATGATCTCGCTCGTCGCGATGCGCACCGCGTGATTGATGCCCTTGCGCTTGCCCATGTTGTGCGGGTTCTGGATGACGCGCACGTTCGGCAGATCGGTCGCCGCCTTCTGCGCCCACGCATAGCTGTCGTCGGTGGAGCAATCGTCGACGACGATCACGCTCAGCTTCTCGCGCGGATAGTCGAGCGCGGCGATGCTCGCGACCGTGTCATAGATCGACGCGCCCTCGTTATAGAGAGGAATGACGACGGTGATCGTCGGCTCGTAGTCGTCGACGCGCTCGGCGACCCGATCGCGCCGAACGAGTCTCAGATAGAGACCGAAGATGTAACGGTTGCAGAACACCGTCAGGATGAAGAGGTGGATCGCGAGGTTCACGACCCTGGGAGCCGATGGATTCGGCCGATGTAGCGGCCAATCGTCAAAATGCCTGCTACATCGGCGCACCCGCGGGCATCAGGGAGTCAAATGCCCGCGCAAAAGCTTGGTTATCCGCGCCCCGCCCCGGAGGGAGACGTCGTGCGCCCGCACGATCTCTGGCCGACGCTGATTCCTCCCTCCAACGACGACGAGCTGCGCGCCACCACGCGTTGGGAGCGTATCGAGCCTGACACGGCGATCCGCGACGAGCGCGCGCCGCTGCACCTCGTCCCGCCGCCCGCGCCCGACCAGCTCGAGCCCACGGTGATCGTCGAGCGCTTGCCGCCACCGGAGCCCGCCCGTCCGCTCGCCGCCGAGACCACGCCCGAGCAGGAGTGGGCCGAGTTCGAGCGCATCGGCCTCGGCCGCAAGAAGGCACGCACGCACGGCCTCGCCAAGCTGATGGTGTCGACCTACCGCCTCCTCGGCTTCGCGATCCTGACCGCGATCGTCGTCGCGCTCGTCGGCTACCTCGCGACCACGCTGTTCTACATGACCAGCTCGTCGTGGGTCGTCCCGACCATCGTCTCGCCCACCGACGAGCACGTCGTCCAGCTCCGCGGCGAGATCGCCAAACAGCAGACCGAGCTCGATCGCATCACGCGAGAGCTCGCCGACGCCGAGCGCGCCATCACCGTCGAGCAGACCTACCAGTCGCGCTTCGCCGCCGCGATCGCCTCCGACCTCGCCTCTCGCAAGAGCGCCCTCCGCCGCACGCGCCAGCTCGCCGGTGCCGCCGCCCACACGCGCGCCGAGATCCGCGCCTCGAGCGAGGAGTTCGCCCGCGACTCCGCCGAGCGCATGCGCGAGCAGTTCGGCGCCGGAATGATCGATCGCCACGCGATGCTCGACGGCAAGCACCAGCTCGCGCAGATCTCGTCTGCCAACCTGTCCCTCGCCGAGCGCCAGGCGTCGTTCGAGACCGCGGCCGCCGACCTCGCGCAACATGCACGCGCCCTCGACGCGCTCCTCGCCGACCGCGACGAGCCGCTCTCGTACGAGGTGCTCGAGATCAAGCGCCGCTTCGAGTCCTCCAAGCTCGCCCTCGCCAACGCGACCGCGCTGCGCGACACGCTGCGCGCCTCGCTCGATCGCCAGACCTCGGTCCTCGCGACGCTGAAGGCGTCCGCCTACCTGCGCGCCGTCGATGATGGCGCCACCGTCGCGCTCGTCCCGTACGCCAACCTCGCCAACGCCGCCCCCGGCACCACCGTCTACGCGTGCCGCCTCGAGATGATCGTGTGCCGCGCCGTCGGCACCGTGGCGCAGCAGCTCCCGGGCGAGATCCAGCTGCGCCACCCGCACCGCGACTCCGTGATGCGCGGCCAGATGATCGAGCTCGCGCTCACCGATGGCGCGCACGAGGACGTGCTCTTCGTCGGCGGCAAGCCGCTGTTCTTCTGACGTCCACCATCGTCGTGCTCGCGCTCCAAACGCGCGCCGACCCCAACCGACGCGCTCCTCACCGGCAGCACCCATGCGCCCCACCCGATCATCACGAGGCTCCTCGTGCGCGCGCTCCAGACGCGCGCCGACAACGCGGGTCTCCAGGCTCGTTCCTTCCTCTCGCCGGTTCCCCATGCGTACCCACTCGTTCATCGCCACCCTCCTCGTGCTCGCGCTGCAAACGCGAGCCGACGCCGACCCGACCTGCGACCACGCGATCGCCGTCGCCGACGCGAACGTCGCACTCATGTCCGCACCCGAGTTGTTCGTCGGCGCCGGCTCCATGCCGCGCAGCGACTTCGACGAAGCCCTCGAGCCGCGCCTGATCGCGGGCATCGACTACTCGCTCACGCGCATCTTCGCCGGCGCTGCCACGCGCGCTCGTGCCTCGGCCGAGTGTCGCCTCCGCACGGCATCGGTCGCGATCGAGGCCGGACCGCTCGCGCGCGCGCTCGACGCACGCATCGCCTCGCTCTCGACCGCGATCGCCGACGGTGACGCCGCGCTCGCGCGCCTGGAGTCCGCCGCCCGCGAGCAGCTCGCGACGCGCCCCGAGCTCGTCGCGTTGCGGCTCGATCTCGACTCGCTGCGCGCCGCGCTCGCCACCGCACGCCACGACCGCGCCGCCCTGCCCGCCCCCACCATGCTCGCCCGCGCGCTCGCGGACGAGGCTGCCGCGCTCGACGAGCTCGAGTCGCGCGACGCGCGCCTGCGCACGCTCGACGGCATCGACGTCTCGGTGCGCGCCGCGATCGATCGCGGGCTCTACGTGCACGACACGCAGGCCTACGTCGCGACGCTGACGGTCACGTTCGACACGGGCCTGTTGTTCCGCGGCGACGCCGACGACCGCGCGCGGCGAGCGCGCGCCGACCTCGCCCGCGCACGCGCCGCCACGCTCGACGCGCAGGCGGCGGTCGACACCGACCGGATCGCGCAGCTCGCCGCGCTGATCGCCGACCTCGAGCGCGAGCGCGCTCTCGCCGCGAAGCTGTCGGGCGACGACGCGCGCCGGTTCGAGCGCACGATCTGGCGCGAGCTCGCCGCGCGCAAGGCCGAGCACGCGTTCCTCGTCGCGCGAACCTCCGCCACGCAGGAGCTCCGCCGATGATCGCTCGCACCTACCTCCGGCCGATGGACGCGACGATGTCCCCCGCGAGCCGCACCGCGATGACGTGGGCCGAGCAACGCCCTCGGTCGCGGCCGCGTCCCGCCGACGCGCTCGTCGCGATCACGAGCCTCGCGATCGCGTTGCTCGCGAGCCTGGCGTCGCTCGGCTGCGATCGACGACCGCCGCCCGCGCCGATCCTCGTTCCGTCCCCGATGCCGGCGCCGGCGCCGTCCCCGCCGATCGCGTCGGCGCCGGCGTCCTCTCTCTGCATCACCGAGGGCGCCGTGCGTCCGACGGGCGATCGCGCGACGATCCGCGAGCCGGCGACGCGCGGCTACCTCGCCGGCTCGACGGGCGACGCCGCCACGCTCGCGTTCACCTATCGCGGCCGCTCGCAGTCGGTCGCCGCGTTCGCGTCCGGCGATCTGCGCGAACAGCTCGGCCTCAAGCTGCGCGCGCAGGACTCGTGCAACGTCATCTACGTGATGTGGCGCATCGAGCCGGTGAGCGAGATCGTGGTGCAGGTGAAGCGCAACGAAGCGCGCGAACATCGCGAGTGCGGCAACGATGGCTACGCGCGCGTTCGTCCCGCCGTTCGGGGCAGGCCACCCGCGCTCGGTGTCCCGACGTGGGAGCGCACCGCGGCGCGCGACGGTGGTCCACTCGATCGCCTGACGAGCGAGCTCGACCACGAGCTGCGCGCGTCGATCGTCGACGACACGCTCGAGGTGTTCGCCGACGACATGCTCGTGTGGCGCGGGACGTTGCCGGCGAACGCCGGTGACCTGCGCGGTCCCGCGGGCTTTCGGACCGACAACGTCGATGTCGACCTCGCCTTCGCGGCACCACGCGCGGAAGGATCCTCGCGCTCGTGCCCCGACGGCGCACGCCAGCGGTAAGCTCGGCGCGTGACGCCCATCCAGCGACGCTTCGTTTCTCGCGTCCTCGGCAGAAGCTCGTGACCGCGGACGAGATCCTCGCGCTCGTTCGCGCGGCGTTCGAGGACCCGTGCGACGCGTACGCGATGAGCCGCGTCGAGCTCGCCGGCGGCGACGCGGTCGGCACCGACGCATACCCCGCGCTGCGCGATGCGTGGCCGCGGCTCGTCGAGGCGTTGCGCGCGCCGTCCGCCGACGTGCGGATCGCGGCGGGCTATGGCCTCGCGTTCATCCTCGAGCATGCCGCGCACACCCAGCCGGCGCTCGACGCCGCGTGCGATGGCGCCGAGCTCCCGCTCGAGCGCGCCGCGATGATCCTCTCCGCAGCGCGCCTTCACGCGTCGATCGCATCGTGGCGAAGCGAGCCCGCGTATCCCTGGGATCCGGTGCCGCTGTCACCGGAGGCCGCACGCGAACCGCATCGCGTCGTGCGCGCGGCCCTCGCGGTGGCGCAGGTGTTCGCGATGTCGTCCTGGGGCCGCAAGGTCCAGCGCGAGGTGGCCGACGCGCTCGACGGGCTCGACGGCGTCGACCTCGGGCCATGGGGCGCCGGCAACGCCGGCCGACTCGCGGCCGCGCTCCGCGAGACGCTCTTCGTCGCGCCCGGCAACCCGGCGAGCGTCATCTATAGCGGCGTTCCGCCCGAAGCCGACCACGATCCCGACGCACCGCCCATCGACGTCGTCGATCGGAACGAGACCGAGGTTCTCGACGAAGTCGACGCGATCGATCCCGCGGAGCAGGCCGCGATCGATGCGGTGCACGCCGCGATCGCGAACGCCGAGACAACGATGGCCGCGACATCGATCGCCGACCAGGAGGTCCCCGACCCGTACACCCAGGAACGCCCGGTACGCGCCGCCGGACCGCGCGTGCTCCTCGAGGGTCTTCACGACGTGGACTGGTCCCACCTCGAGCACGCGTATGGCGACGCGCGCGGCGTCCCCGGCATGCTCGAAGCGCTCAGCTCTCCGGACGCTGGCGACCGCGCGTGGGCGATCAACGCGCTGTTCGCATCGATCAACCACCAGGGCTCTGTCTGTTCGGCGAGCGGACCCGCGGTGCCGTTCTTGGCGAAGCTCCTCGCGCACGACGACCTCGAGGACCGCGCATCGATCCTCCGGCTCCTCGCCGGCCTCGCCGTCGGCGACCCGCGCTGGTGGCTGTTCGAGGATCTCGACACCGCCGCGTCGGACGCCTTCGACGCCGTCTGTGCGCATGGCCCCCTCTTCGTGCGCCTCGTCGCCGACGCGAGCGCGCCGATACGCGCACACGCCGCGCTCGTCCTCTCGTTCATCACGCCGCCCGATGGCGCCACCATCGCCGTGAAGCGTGCCCTGGCGATGGAGACGGATCGCTACACGCGCGCGTCGCTGCTGCTCGCCCTCGGCTACCTCGGCCGGCGCATGAAGACCACGACCGACCGCGCCGCGATCGAGCGTTACCTCGACGACGACTGCATGCTGATCGCCGGGTGCGCCGCGATCGCGCTCGCGCAGCTCGATCGCGACGCGTGCTCGCCTCGCGCGAAGGCGGTCCTCGCGAAGACGATCACCGATGCACCGCCCGTGACGGGCGTGTGGCCCTGGAACGGTGGCGACATCGCCGGCTTCGCGCGCATCGTGCGCCTCGGCATCCTCTCCGACGACGAGATGCTCGATGAGGCCGACGCCGCCCGCGCCCGCGGCGACTGGCAGTCCGGCCGCGACTACGCCGCCAACGTGCTCGTTCGACTCTTCCGCGACGGCGTCCACTCCGAGACGCGCCTCTGGCTGCCCTCCGAGCTCGATGATCGCCGCCGTCGCGCGCTGCGCTTCCTCGTCGAGATCTCGCCCACGCACCCGGGCGCGAGCGGACCACAGTTCCCGATGGACGTCCGGACCGCGCACGGCGCTGGCATCACGACCAGCGTCGCCGCCGCGCAGCGCCTCCTCGGCGACGCGACGGGCCCGCTCGATCGCGAGGTGCGCTGCCCGAGCATCCTCGACGGCCATGCGGTCCCCGCCTGGTTCGCGATCGACCAGGTCGTCGGCGACCGCGCTCCTCTCGCGGAGCTCCGCGTCGCCTTCACCGCGATCGCGCCCGCGACTCGCGTCGAGATGATCGAAGAAGCGCTGTCCGGGCCGTTCGCGCTCTGGCACAGCCGCTCTCCGATGGACTTCGCGAACGAGGCCGATTACGCGCGCGCGAAGGACCATACGAGCCGCTTCATCATCGCGATCGCAGCGCTCCTCGGCGACACTGGACTCGTCGGCGTCGCGCACGCGCGCGCTCTCGCCGAGCAGCAGGTCGCGCGCGAACGAGCCCAATCGATCCAGTGCCTCGTCGCCGCGATCGTCCTCGCGTCCGCCGCGAACGGCGACGGCGCCGAGCCGCCCGCGATCATCGATCGCCTCGTGCTCACCGACCAGGCGCCCGCCGGTACCTACCGCATCGCGATCCGCGCTGAGCTCGACCTGCTCTCGCCCGAGCGCCGCCGTCGCCTCCTCGGCGACCTGCCCCTCTACTCGTACTGGGCGCACCGCGATCCACGCGGCGAGGTGCGGCGCTGGTACAACGAGCGCGGCTGGGATCTCCTCGATCTACACGAGCCCACCGCCTGCGTCGCGAAGATCGACGCCGCGTGGCGCGAGTGGCAGCGACACCGCGCCGCGGGCGACGATCCGCGGGCGGAGCCCGTCCGCGGACACTCGACGCACAGCCTCGAAAGCAAGCCCGGCGCGGATCAGGACTTCCCGTTCGATCGCGCGATCGCGATCCTCGAGCGCTGCGGCGACCCAGCGCGCTCGCTCCGCGAGGAGCTTCAGCGTTCGCTCGCCGCGCAAACGAGCGAGCTCGAGTAGAGCCTCGCCGACGCGACCGCGTTACTTACATAGCCCCCATAGCAGCGCGAGCACGCGATCCAGCAGGGCGCGCGCATGCTCGCTATCAACGCGCCAACCCCATGCGTCCGCCGTATCCAACGCTCCACGGATCTCCTTCGCGCTTCCCTGCGCGAACTGAAAGAACCGCTTCCGATCACGCCCTCGACGCCCCGACCCCTCCGACAGATTCAGCGTGATGCTGCTTCCCGCCCGCACGACCTGATCCGCGATGTCCGCGTTGCATCTCTTCAGCTGCTCCACGACCGGCACGAGCGCGCGCAACAAGGCGAGCGCGACCTCGTACGCGACGAACGTGGTGGGCGACGGCCCATCCTTGCTCGACGGCGCATGCGGATGTTCGATCTCGATGACGTTCATGTTCTTCACGATGTTCTCCTGGGCACGGGTCTTCGCCCCAAACGCCCTCGGGGCCGAGCGGCTCCGGCGCGGGGTCTCACCCGCACCAGGCCGGTGCGCACGAGCCGTGACGAGCGCTCTCGTCTTGACGCGCGCGGGGTCTCTCGCGTCGCTCGACTCCGCGCCCACCGTTCGAGCCAGCACGACGTTCGAGCGCTCGGCACGTGCTCGGTGCGCGACCGGACTGGAAGGGTGACCCCGCGCCGGATGCCGCGAGGCGATGCGCGTTCTCCCGGATGCTCGCGTCGACGATCTCGTGCACGCCGACGTGGATGCGCAACGACGCGTTCGGGCGCGTGAGCGCGATGGGCCCCGATGCCGAGGGGACAGACCCGGCTCGTTTGCCGAGTCCGAGCCTGACACCGTTCCCGTCTCCGTTCCTGCTTCCCGCTTCCGATGCGGATGCGGATGCCCGTGCGGACGCGGATGCCGACGCCTCACACCGTCGCCGATGCCTAGCTGCACAGATCGACAAGCGCGCCGACAATGTCGACGAGCTTGTAGTCACTCGGCGTGAACACGCGCCGAACGCCGAGCCGCGCGAGCTCCGCGTGATCGCTCTTGGGCACCGTGCCACCGACGACGACAGGCATGTCGGTCGCGCCTCGCGCCGCGAGCTCCGCGAGCACCGCGCCGGTCAGCTCGACGTGCGAGCCCGACAGCACCGAGAGCCCGATCACGTCGACATCCTCCTGCACCGCGGCGGCGGCGATCGCCGCGGGCTCGAGGCGAATGCCCGCATAGATCACCTCGAAGCCCGCGTCGCGCGCCGCGACCGCGATGACCTCGGCGCCGTTCGAGTGACCATCGAGGCCCGGCTTGCCGACGAGCAGCTTCGGCCGGCGCGGCAGCGCGGCGATACGCGCGCGCACCGCATCCCATCCCTCGCTCGACGAGCCGATCGAAGCGCCCGCGACGCCGGTCTGCGCGCGGTACTCGCCCCACACGCCGCGCAAGGCACCGGCCCACTCGCCGGTGGTGACACGCGCGAGCGCGCACGCGATCGATGCCTCCATGATCGGCGCGCCGGCCTTCGCGCACTCGACGAGATGCGCGATCGCAGCCTCGGCCTTCGCGCAATCGCGCGTGGAGCGTGTCCGCTCGAGCGACGCGCGCGCGGCATCGCCCGCGGCAGGATCGGCGCGGAACACGCCGCCGTCCTCGCCGCCGAGGAGCGGCGATGGGAGGCCGTCGGTCCACTTGTTGACGCCGACGACGATCTGTTCGCCGCGCTCGATGCGCGACATGCGCTGCGCCATCGCGCGCACGAGCTCCTTCTTGCAGTAGCCGGACTCGATCGCGCCCTGGATGCCGCCGGCGTTCGCGATCGCGTCGAGCTCCGCGCGCGCCGCTTCGCACAGCGACGCGACCTTCGCGGCGACGACGGGGCTGCCCGCGAAGAGGTCGCCGTACTCGAGGAGGTCGGTCTCGTACGCGAGGATCTGCTGGAGGCGCAGCGACCACTGCTGGTCCCACGGGCGCGGCAGCGACAGCGCCTCGTTCCACGTCGGCAGCTGGAGGGCGCGGCAGCGCGCGTCGCGCGAGAGCGTGACGCCGAGCGCTTCGATCAGGATGCGCCACGCGTTGTTCTCGGGCTGCTGCTCGGTGAGGCCGAGCGAGTTGACCTGCACGCCGTAGCGGAACTGGCGCAGCTTGGGATCCTCGACGCCGTAGCGCTCGCGGCACAGCGAGTCCCACAGCTCGGTGAACGCGCGCATCTTGCACATCTCCTCGACGAAGCGCATGCCCGCGTTGACGAAGAACGAGACGCGGCCGACGCACTGGGCGAACGCCGCGGCGTCGACGCGCCCGCGCGCGCGAACGCGATCGAGGATGCCGATCGCGTCGGCGAGTGCGAACGCGAGCTCTTGCACCGGCGTCGCGCCCGCCTCCTGGAGGTGGTAGCTGCAGATGTTGGACGGGTTCCACTGCGGCAGGTTCGCGACGCAGTACTCGTAGGTCTCGGCGATGAGATCGAGCGACGGCTCGGGCGGAAAGATGTACGTGCCGCGCGCGAGGTACTCCTTGACGATGTCGTTCTGCACCGTGCCGCGCAGGCCGGCCTCGGGCACGCCGCGCTCGCGCGCGAGGGCGACGTAGAGCGCGAGCAGCCAGACGGCGGTGCCGTTGATCGTCATCGACGTGTTCATGCGCTCGATCGGGATGCCCTCGAACAGCACGTGCATGTCGTCGAGCGACGCGATCGGGACGCCGACCTTGCCGACCTCGGGTCGAGCGAGCACGTGGTCCGGGTCGTAGCCGCATTGCGTGGGCAGATCGAACGCGATCGAGAGGCCGGTCTGACCCGCGGCGAGGTTGTGCCGGAACAGCTCGTTGGACGCGCGCGCGCTCGAGTGCCCCGCGTAGGTGCGAAAGATCCACGGAGTGTCGCGACCGTTCGACGTCGGCATTCGCCGAACTCTAGCCGACTCCGCGCCTACTTGATCTGCGCCATGAAGATCGTGCCGCCGGAGCGGGCTTCACCGGCGAACGGGGATCCGCGCTTGGTGCGGCGAAACGTGATCTTCGTGCAGTCCTCGCTGACCCACGGCTCGAGCTCCTCGTCCTCGGTGTTGAAGCTCGCGAGCGGCACTCCCTGGAGGAAGCCACCGCTCCGCTTCTCGGCGATGTAGAGGTCGGAGTTCTCGGACGAACCGTCGGGCGTCGCCGCATAGATGAGCACCTGCCGGCCTTCGGGTGTGCGTGCGAGCGCACCACTCCACGGCTGGTGTTGCTCGTTGATCGGCTCCGTCGACGACACGCCACCGATCAGCTCCTGCGCTTCCCAGCGCTCGGCGTTGGGCGCGCGCAGCGCGAGCCCGACGGTGCGAGCCTGCGTCACCTGGTCGAAGCGGAACACCGGCAGGAAGTCGTACGTGACCGGCGGCATCGAGCCCGGCACGACCTCGGACAGCTCGCCGCCGGGATAGAGGTCGCTCGCGGACGCGGCTCCGATCTCGTTCAGCTCGATCTGCACCCACTTCTGGCCCTGGCCGGGCACGTCGCGGTAGCCGTAGTGAAAGACGTGGAGCGTCGGCGGGTTCGACGTGAACCGCTGCGACACGAACAGATCGTTGTCGCGTGCCATGCGAGCGACGACGATGCGATCGCCGTCGACGAGCGTGCGCCAGTTCGACTCGAACGCCGGGTCGTAGACCCACGCGCCGTCATCGAGCACGACGGGGACCGGCCCCGTGCGCGCCACGCCCTCGACCTCGACGGTTCCGTGGACGAACCCGCGCGTCACGGCGCCGTTGAAGCTGAAGTCGGTGACATCCATCAGCTCGTCCCCGAACGCCAGCGGCTCCTCGTCGCCGAACGAGCCACACACCGTCTGCTGGACGGGCCGCTCGAGGCCGTACACGAGGTCACACCCGCCCAGCGCGCCGGCGAGTGCGACGGCAAGCACGGCGGGTTTGTGAAGCACGATGTGAGGATCTATCACCGCATTGCTCCGCGCCACCCCAGCGGGTAGGGTTCGTGACATGCGCACGATCCTGTTTGTTACGATCGTCGGGCTCGCGGCGATCGGCTGCACGAAGTCGGAATCGAAGAAATCGGAGAGCAGCCCGCTCGTCGAGGAGGCGGTGCCCGAGGTGACCATCGACCAGGTCGACACCGCGCTCGCGAAGAGCGAGTGGCAAGCCGTCGACGCCAACGGCGAAGGCACCCGCAAGAAGATGGGCATCCTGCCCGGCGCTGTGCTGCTCACGGACTCCGAGACGTTCTTGCCGAGCGAGCTCCCGTCCGACAAGTCCAAGGGCCTCGTCTTCTACTGCGCGAACACGCACTGCGGCGCCTCGCACGAGGCTGCCTCCAAGGCGCGCACGGCCGGCTACAAGAACGTGAAGGTGATGCCCGAAGGAATCGCGGGCTGGGTGAAGGCCGGCAAGAAGGTCCAGACGATCTGATCGTCAGGCCAGCGTTCGCGCGAGACCGTCCACGAGGCGAGTCTCGGCCACGACACCGAGCTGGTCGCGCAGGCGATCGACCTTCGCGCGCGACTTCAAGATCTCGCCGGCCCGCGCGTCGGCGTGCTGGATCTGCGAGCGGTCGCCGCACTGCTCGACCACCGCGCGCGCGAGCTCGTTGATCGTGATCTCGCTGCCCGTGCCGACGTTGGCGACCACGAACGGCGCCGGCGACTGCGCCGCCGCGCGGATCGCACGCACGACGTCACCGACGTAGACGAAGTCGCGCGTCTGCGAGCCATCGCCGAAGATCGTGATCGGACGACCGGCCTTCGCGCGGTCCGAGAAGATCGAGATCACGCCGGAGTACGGGCTCGACGGATCCTGGCGCGGTCCGTAGACGTTGAAGAACCGCAGCGCGGCGCACGGAACGCCATGCGTCTGCGAGTACGCGTGGAGCGCGTGCTCCGACGCGAGCTTGTGCACGCCGTACGGCGACAGCGGGCGCGTCGGCGTCTCCTCGGCGACCGGCATCTCGGTCACGTCGCCGTACACCGCGGCCGACGACGCGAACACGACCTTCGGCCTGCCGTGCGTGCGCGCGTACTCGAGCACGTTGAGGGTGCCGCCGTAGTTGACCTGCATGTCGAACACCGGCTTCGCGATCGAGCTCACGACCGAGACCTGCGCCGCGAGGTGAACGATCAACCCCGGCTCGGCGTCGATGGTGAACGGCGTCGAGACATCGTGCTCGATGATCTCGAGCTGCGCGTTGCCCGCGTGCTGCGCGAGGTTCGACCGCTTTCCCGTCGAGAAGTCGTCGAGGACGATGACGCGGTTTCCGTTCGCGAGCAGCGAATCCACGACGTGCGAGCCGATGAAGCCAGCGCCGCCGGTCACGATCGCGAGCATGGACATGAGCGAACTGTACTGCCTGCGGTGCTACGGTCACGTGAGATCACCATGAGAGTTCGCGCGATCCAGATCGAGCACACCGGCGGCCCCGAGGTCATGCAGCTCGTCGACCTCCCGCTCGCCGACCCGGCTTCGGGTGAGGTCGTCGTTCGCCACAAGGCCTGCGGCATCAACTTCATCGACATCTATCACCGCAGCGGGCTGTACAAGGTGCCGCTCCCCGCGGTGCTCGGCGGGGAAGCCGCCGGCATCGTCGAGGCCGTGGGCGCGGATGTCACGCACCTCGCGGTCGGCGATCGGGTGGCCTACACGACCGGAGCGCCGGGAAGCTACGCGGACGCTCGCGTGGTCAGCGCACGCACCGTCGTGAAGCTGCCCGACTCGATCAGCTTCGAGACCGCGGCCGCGATGATGCTCAAGGGGCTGACCGCGCAGTACCTGCTCCGCCGCGTCCGCCACGAGCTGGTCGCCGGCGACTATCTCGTGTGGCACGCGGCGGCCGGCGGCGTCGGGCTGATCGCGTGTCAGTGGGCGCGCGCCCTCGGCTACCGCGTGATCGCCACCGCGGGCTCGCGCCAGAAGTGCGATCTCGCGCTCGCGAACGGCGCGGAGCACGCGATCGACTACCGCACCGAGGATGTCGCCCTTCGCGTGCGCGAGCTCGCGGGCGGAAAGGTCAAGGCGGTGTTCGACTCCGTCGGCAAGGACACGTGGGATCGCTCGCTCGATTGCCTGCGCCCGTTCGGCCTCATGGTGAGCTTTGGCAACGCATCGGGCCCCGTGCCGCCGATCGCGCTCTCGCAGCTCGCGGCGAAGGGCTCGCTCTACGTCACGCGTCCATCGCTGCCGACATACACGTCGACCTACGAGGAGACGCAGGCGATGGCCGACGATCTGTTCGCCGTGGTGAACGACGGCAGCGTGAAGATCCATGTCGAGCGGCGCTACGCGCTCGCCGATGCGGCGAAAGCGCACGCGGATCTCGAAGCGCGCACCACGACGGGCAGCGGCATCCTGGTGCCGTGAGAGTTAGCCGTACGCGCTGCGGCACGCGATTCGCACGAAGGGAGGCATGCCCGCCGACCTCGAAGCTGTCCTCTCGCTGCTCGCGGCGTTCGCCCTCGCGTTGCCGATCGGATGGGACCGCGAGGCCGCCGATCGCAGCATGGGCATGCGTACGTTCCCCCTGATCTCCGTCGCGAGCTGCGCGTTCCTCGTGATCGCGCAGCACGGGACGGACGGCGACTGGAACAAGGTACTCGAGGGCGTCGCGACCGGCGTCGGCTTCATCGGCGCGGGTGCGATCGTCAAGCACGGTATCTCGGTGCTCGGGACCGCGACCGCCGCCGCGGTGTGGATGACCTCGGCGATGGGCGCGGCCGCCGCGTTTCACGAGTGGGCGATCGCGATCGCACTCTCCGTGCTCGGCTTCGCCACGCTTCGCTTGATGCGTCGCGCGGCCGGAGGCGACAAGTCCGTCGACCGTGGCGATGTGATGAGCAACCGGGACCCCGCGGCGAGCGAGTCCACGCACTCGCCGTAGTTACTTGCAGCAGGCGATCGGTCGGATCGCGCCGCAGCCCGGAGGCTGAGGTGCCGTCCCCGAGTTCTCGGTGTGTCCGATGCCGTCGGTGCCGAGGTACGTCGCGGTGCCGCTACTCGTGAGCCCGTTCGTCCATCCGGCGCAGGTGTAGTCGAACGTCTCGCGACCGAAGCGCGGTGCCGCGCCGAGCGTGAAGTCGCCGAGCTCGTCGACGCTCGGATCGATCCACGCACCGCTCGCCGGCACGCTGACGGCAGAGTTCGCGCGCTGATACTCGGCGATGTGACACATGTGCGATCCGGGGAACTGCGCGTTGCAGGCGGCGTGCATGCCCGGACGACCGTTCGGGCCGAAGCCCGCGCCGTTCCCGGTCGCCGTCGTGAAGCCCGCGAAGATGACCTTCGGCTCGCCGTTGCAGCACGCGAGCGCTCGCGGCGTATCGCAGCCCGGTGGCCGCGGCGCCGTGCCGCTGTTCGCGGTCGTGACGCGTCCGTTCGGCTGGATGTACGTCGTGGTGAACGACGTCGCGCTCTCGTTCGTCCACGCGGCGCACGTGTAGTCGCGCGCCTCGCGGCCAAAGCTCGTCGACGAATCGAGCGTGAAGTCGCCGTTCACGTCGACGCTCGGATCGATCCACGCGCCGCTCGCGGGCACGGTCGTCGCCGACCCGGTGAGCTGCCACTCGGAGACGTGACACAGGTGCGATCCGGCGAACTCGGCGGCGCACTTCGCGTGCATGCCGTCGCGTCCGCCGGCGTTTCCCGTCGAGAGCGCGGCGGTGAACCCCGCGAACGCCGCGATGTCTTCACCGTACGCGCCGTTGCCGGCGGGGCCGACCGGGCCTTGCGGTCCGGGGTTGCCGCTGCCCGCGGGGCCCATCGGTCCTTGCGGTCCTGCCGGGCCTTGCGCACCCGGCGCACCGTCGGCGCCGGCCGGGCCCATCGGGCCGGTCATTCCTACCGGGCCCATCGGACCCATCGGACCCATCGGACCTTGTGGACCCTGCGGGCCCTGCGGACCCTCTGGTCCTTCGGGGCCCTGCGGTCCCGGATCGCCGCCGCCGGGGCCGACCGGGCCCGGCTCGCCCTGGTCGCCCTTGTCACCTTTGTCGCCCTTGTCGCCCTTGTCGCCCTTCTCGCCTGGTGGCCCGGGCTCGCCCATCTCGCCGTCCGACGAGCCGCAGGCAATCAACAACATCGACGCGAGGGCGAGGCTCTTCACGCCCGATCGGACGTAGCGCGCGGCCGATCAGTCGCGCCCGAACGCGATGCGCCCGAGCTGTCCGAGGAGGATGTCGAGCGCGACGCGGTTGTCGCCGCCCTCGGGGATGATCAGGTCCGCCCAGCGCTTGGTCGGCTCGACGTGCTCGATGTGCATCGGCCGCACCGTCGCGTAGTACTGGTCGCGCACGCTCTGGAAGCTGCGGCCGCGCTGCTCGAGGTCGCGACGGATGCGGCGGATCAGCCGGATGTCGGCGTCGGTGTCGACGAAGATCTTGATGTCCATCTGCTCGCGCAGCGCGGCCTCGGTGAACACGAGGATGCCTTCGACGATGATCACGCGCGCCGGCTCGACGCAACGCGTGTCCGTCTTTCGCGTGTGGTTCGCGAAGTCGTAGATCGGCACGTCCACCGCGCGACCCGCGCGCAGCTCGCGCAGGTGCGTCACGAGCAGCGAGCTCTCGAGCGACGCGGGATGGTCGTAGTTCGTCTTCGCGCGCTCGTCGGGAGACAGGTGGTCCTGCGAGTAGTAGTACGCGTCGTGCTCGATCGTCACGCAGCGTCCCGGCATCGACGCGGCGAGCTTGTGCGCGACGGTTGTCTTGCCGGAGCCGGTCCCACCGGCGATGCCGACGACGAGCGGACGCGTGGCACCCTGGATCTGCGACATCGGCCGCGTCTTTAGCGCAGATCGCGGCGCGCTGTCACTGCGGGATCGCCGCGCTCGCGAGCCCGAGGATCAGCGTCGACACGGAGCCGCCGATCCGCACGTGCGCCTTCTTCCGCTCGACGCGGAGGTCGGCGACGTTCTTGTTCGCCTCACCGAACACCGTCGTGATCTCGGTCGCGAGCTTCTTCTCGAGGACCTTCGCGGCGTCCTCGTCGTACGTCTCCATCGCGACGTCGAACGTGACGCCGTCCTTCGTCGGACGCAGCCACGCGAGCATGTCGGTGCCCTTCGGGATCGCCTCGACCGGCCACGTCACCTTGCCGCCGCCGTCGAGCACGAACGTCAGCATGCGGTCCGCGGGGAGCTTCGCGAGCAGCGCGCGCACCGACGGTGTCAGCGGCTTCGCACCCTTCACGTTCGCGTGCACCTGCGCCGCGGCGAGATCCTGCCGGACGCTGATGTACACGGTGTGCTCGTCGAGGAAGTCGAGCCAGCCGACCTCGGGCAGCTGCAGCATCGTCGCGTCGCCGACCTTGTACTCGTCGGACTGCGCGGCGAAGCACTCGGTCACGGTCGATCGCTTCCACCGGCCGCGCACGATCAAGGTGCCCTGCTCTTCCGCGTTGAAGCCGACGCTTCCGAACACGAACCACTCCGCGTTCGCGAGCATCCCCTTCACGCACGGCGGCAAGCCGGCGAGCGCGAGCTTTGCCTGCGGAGCATTCGCGCCGCGCTCGAAGAACGGTTCGAACCGCGAGTCTCGCTTGAGCGGACCGACGAGCGCACCGATCACCATCGACGTGTCCGCCGGCAGGTGCGCGATCGCGGCCTGCGCCTCGTCGCGCAGCACCGCATCGGACACCGCGGCCTCGGTGACGGCGATCTGGGGCGTCGGCGGCTCTTGGCGCGGCGCGCGATCCCACGGATCGTTCTCGGGCGCGACCTTCGGCGCGGTCGGCGTCAGCGTCGCCGCCGCCGGCTGCACCGCGCTGTCGGCCTTGTCATCATCGCCCGATAGCCGCCACGCGACGAGCCCGCCCGCGAGCGCGACCGCGCCGAGTCCCGCGGCGACGATCGGCCATCGCTTCGCGCGCGTGCGCGGCGCAGGGGCTTCAGGCGCCTGCGGCGAAGGCGCCCACGCGAGCGGCGTCTTGCCGCGATCCGTCGTCGCCTGGCGCTCCGCGAACCACGGCTTCCTCTCCCCCGTCGTCGTCGCACGCGGCGCATCGGCCGCGGGCCTGCGCGATGCGTCCGACTTGGTGACGCTCGCGAGCACCGCATCGCTCGCGGGCCGCATGCGCGCCGTGTCGGCGGCCGCCGGCGCCGCCGAGCCCGCCGCCGCACGCACGGCCTCGAGGAACACGCTCGCGTTCGCGGGGCGGTTCTGCGCGCGCGTCGACAGCGCGCGGCGGATCTCGACATCGAGCTCGTCCGGAACCTGCGCGGCGATCTCGGGCGCGTTCAGCGAGCGCGGCGACAGGCGCGCCTCGGGATCGCCGAGGTCATCCCACGGCAAGCGCCCCGCGAGCATCGCGTACAGCGTCACCGCCAGCTCGTAGATGTCGGTCGCGATCGCCGCGGGCTGCCCGAAGAACCGCTCGGGCGCCATGTACGCCGGCGTTCCACGCACGCCGCCCTCCATCGTCGTCGTCGAGCTCGGCGCGGCGACGTCCTTCGCGATCCCGAAGTCGAGGAGCACCGCGTGCTTGCCCGCGACGATGAACACGTTCTCGGGCTTGAGATCGCGATGGATCAGCCCCTGCTCGTGCAACGCACCGACCGCGCCGCACAGCTCGGCGAACAGCTCGAGTGCCGCAACAAGCGGCATCGGACCGCGCGCCAGCACGCTCGCGAGCGTGTCACCTTCCAGTCGCTCCATGGCCAGAAATGGCCGGTTGTCAGGCAGCTGACCGACGTTTAATACTTTGACCACCGACGAATGCGTGATCTGTTGCAGTCGCTGCGCCTCGGCCAGGAACTGCGCACGCACGCGCTCCGTGTCTGCTAGATGTACATGCAAGACCTTCAACGCGACGCGACGCGGACCCCACGTCGCGTCGTAGACGATTCCGCTTCCGCCTTCACCGAGGACACCCTCGATGCGGAACTCGCCCAATGTGCGTGGGTGAGCCGGTACTTGACCTTCAGGATTCATGCGCGCTGCAGCGAGAGGGGCCTCACCTTAGCGCACCTCATCCCGGCCTGCCCATTGCTACTTTTTTCGACGAGAACCGAGAGGAGTTCACATGATTAGATTAGGACTCGCTGAAGACCACACCATCGTCCGCTGGGCGCTCAAAGAGGCGCTCGGCAAGGCGGAGGACATCGAGGTTGTCGGAGAAGCAGGCACTGCTGCGGAAACGCTGGAGATGATCAAGCGTGACCGACCAGACGTACTGCTCCTCGACCTCTCCCTGCCCGACCGTAGCGGCTACGACATCATGAACGAGCTGCGAAACATCGAGACAGCACCGCTCGTTGTCGTGCTCACGTGGCACAACGAAGCGAGCTATGCGGCCCGTGCGATCGCGGCAGGAGCGCACGGCTACCTGAACAAGGGTGTGTCCCCGCAAGACTTGCTGTCCGCAATCCGCGCGGTGAGCCGTGGCGAGCAGGTGATCCCGCCCGAGGCAGAAGCGTTCATCGCGGGCGGCGACGGCCACCCCGCGAGCGCGCTGACGGCTCGCGAGCAGCAGGTCATGGAGATGCTCGCCCGCGGCATGACCAACCGGGAGATCGCCGAGCACCTCGAGATCAGCATCAAGACCGTCGATACCCATCGCGGTCACGTGCTGAAGAAGCTCGGCCTGCGCAACAACAGCGAGCTGACGCGCTTCGCCGTGAAGCACGGCTACGTCGGCCTGTAGGCGTTCGTACATCTCGAGGCCCGGTGCGACGGCAAGCGCATCGGGCTTTGTCTATCTCGGCGCCGCGTCGCGCCGCGCGGGCTGCACCCACGCTCGCTTTCCGTCGTCGCGAATGACGACCGCACGCAGGTAGCCCTGCGCGGGAAGCGCGCGCTTCGCGATGCGTGTGGTCGCGCGGCCCACGCGCTTGCCGTTTTCGATCCACTGGATCGTGGCCCTCTGCTTCGGCGCGAGCTCGACGACGAGCTCCTCGCCCGAGACCTCCGCACGCACGAGCTCGACGCCGCTGCTCGCGTAGAAGCGCCCGTTTCCGATCGCCTCGAGGATCGCGGTCGGATCGCGCTGCGCCTTGACGACGATCCAGCCACCGCCCGCGGGGTACTTGCCGCCGCCCGGTCCGTAGTCGTGCGCGTCGTCGGACGCCACGCCCCACAGCGTCACGCCTTCGGCGAGCGCGGCGTCCCACAGCGCATCCATGCTCGGGTGATCCTTGTCGCCGTCGTTCCACGCCGCGAACGCCGAGTTCGCGATCTCGACGAGCCCGAAGCCGCGCCGCGCGAGCTCGGCGAGCACGTCGGGCGTCATCCCCCAGAACCAGTTCGGATGATTGATCTGCGCGATGCCGCCGAGCTGTTGCTGCTGCGCGAGCGCGGCGTCGTACTTGAGCAGCCGCTCGCGCGTCTTGCGATTTGCCCAGGTGATCTTTCCGACCGGTCGCGCCGTGGGACCGAGGAGGTTCACGTGAATGCGGCACTTGCCGCTCGCGTCGCCAGGCGGCAGGCAGTCACTCGGGTTGTGCGTGAGCTCGATGCCCGAGAACACGATCAGCCTCTTCGGTGCGACGGGCCGCAGCACGATCTGTCCCGCGGTCGACACCGTCGGATCGATCTCGCTGACGCGATTGTGATCGGTGAGGAAGATGAAGTCGTAGCCGCGCGACTCGTACCAGCGGATGACATCGGCGATCGGCTCGGCGCTGTCGCCGCTCGGCCTCGCGTGGACGTGCGTCGAGCCACGCAGCCACACCTCGGGCCCGGCGTCGGCGGCGATCGGCGGCGGTGGCGCCGGCGCGGTCGCAGCGTCGACCGCGCCCACGAGCGCGTCCGGCGGGACGTCGGGCTCGTTGTCGGGATCGGGCGCATCGCCCGGGAGCGTCGCGACCGCGGCATCGTCGGCGACCGACACGAGCGGCGCGTCGTCGGGAACCGGCGTGGACGGTGGGTTCGGCGGCGCGACATCGGGCGTCGCGCAGGCGAGGACACTGGAGACCGCGAGCGCCAGCACCGTGCGGACGCGAGAGCGGTTCGAACCGCGCGCCAGCGTCGTGCTCCGTCGCGTCACGGAGTCGCGGCCTCGTCGAGCGCCTTCGCTCCCTCGGGCGTGACGTTGGTGACGACGCCCCACGGGTTCTTCTTCCACTGCGTGCGGAGCGCGAGGAAGAGGCCGATGTTGTCCGTGAGCATCCGGCGCTCGACGGGCTTTTGCGCCGACAGCTCCTTCATCTCGTTCGGATCGTCGACCATGTCCGAGATGATCGGAACGCCGGTCTTCGGCACGCGGATCTTCCAGCGACCGATCCGCATCGCGTGTGCGTACTCGTACATCGACGTGTACGACGGCGCGGGCCAGCCCCTGTCCCGTCCCTGCGCGATCGGTGCGAGCGAGTGGCCCTGGATCTGCGCGGGTGTGGCGAGGCCCATCGCGTCGGTGATCGTCGGGAAGATGTCGACGCCTTCTGCGCCCGTGTCGACGATCGTGCCGCCCGGGAAGCGCGACGGATCGTGTATCAACAGCGGCACGCGGATCAGCGTGTCGCGCAGCGAGCCACCGTGCCCGCAGCGGCGATCCTCGAACAGCTCCTCACCGTGATCGGCCGTGACGATCAGCATCGTCTCGTCCCAGATGCCCCACGTGCGCAGCTGCTCGATGAAGCGGCCGAGCTGCTGGTCCTGGTACGAGATGGCGGAGTCGTAGATCGCGCGCAGCCGCTCGATGTCCGCGGGCGGTGGAATGATCGAGCAGCCCATCCTGCCGGGCCTGAAGCCGAGGTCCTTCGCCGTGCCGTACTCCTTGAACGGGCCGTTGTAGGGCCCCGGCGAGTACGTGTCGATCCACGGCTTGCGGGCGATCCACGGGCCATGCGTGTCGATCGTGCCGAGGAACAGGTACGTCGGCTCGGAGCGCGCTCGGTCGAGTTGCTTCAGCGCCGCGTCGACGATCGTCGCGCCGTAGAGCACGCCGTTGATCACGCCCTTCTCGCGCATCATGTTGCGGAACTCCTTGAAGCCCCGCGCATAGCCGCCGTCGTCGTTGACGAAGCCATTGCCCGTCACCGCCGTCGTCATCATCTCCGCATCGGACAGCGTCTTCGCGATCACGTCGAAGTCGTCGTCGATCTTCCACGCGCCGCCGACGCCGGCCATGCGCACCTCGTGCACGGCGGGATACACGCCCGTCCACACCGACGAGTGCGAGGTCTGCGACTCGTTGCCTTGCACGTAGTACTGGCGGAACACGGCGCTCGTCTTCGCCAGCTCGTCGAAGTTCGGGGTCTGCGCGCGCGCCCCCGGCGTGAACGTCGGCACGCGATCGGCGCGCAGCGCATCCATCACCCACAGCACGATGTACTTCGGCGGCGGCGCCTTCGGAAGCAGCTCCGCGCCCGGCCCCTGCAGCGTGATGCGCGGGTTGGTGATCGTGGCGCGCGCGCAGTCGCGGGTCGTCAACGAGAGCGCGACGACCTTGCCGCCCATCGCGGTGAGATCCACGCGACCGCCGGCGCCGGCGAGCGAGCCGCCGGCGAACGCGTCGGCGCTCGGACGCGCGCGCGTCTCGATCGAGCAGCCGGGCGACACGTCGGCGACGAGGTGCGCGCCGTCGGGTATCGTGACGAACCACGTCAGCGCCGCGTCGCGATCGAGCGCGATCGTGTGCGCGGCGCCATCGAAGGCGGCCGCCGTGCGCGGGTCCTTGTCGTCGAGCGGGTGTGGATCACCGATGCGGATCCATTGCACGCCGAGCTGGGCGTCCGGCTTCTTCCCCTTCTTGTCGACTACCTTCGCACTCCCTTCGGGAGTGCTACGCGTCCGACGTTCGTCGGACTTGTCGGACTTGTCGGCCTTGCCCTTCGGCGTCTTGACCGTGCGCCGCGAGCTCTCGAGCGCGAGCTGGTTCTCGCCGACGACGAAGCGTCCCGCATCGATCGCGATCGCGACCGTTTGCCAGCCGGGCGCGAGCTCGACGCGCGGATCCTTGCTCGCCTTGCGGCCGTTGACCTTGAGCACGAGCGCCATCTCGGTGGTCGCGAACACGCGGAGCGTGAGCTGCGTGCTCGTGCGCGCTTGCTCCACGGTGAGCGGCACCTCGAGGAGCGCGATCCGGTCGGGGATCGCGACGCGCTGGTTGTCGAGCGTCTGGCCGAGCTTCCATCGCCGGACCGGCACGCCGAACCGCGTGTAGCGCGCGAACGCGACCCCGCTCGCGTCGAGCACGAGATCGCCCGCGACCATCCGGTGCGCGGCGTGGCGATTGTCGACGAGATCGTAGACGTCGTGCTCCGTTCGCGCGGGCTCGGCGGGCGCGGCGTCGATCGCCACGGCGTCGTCTGCGACCTCGGAGTCGCCTGAAGGTGCGGGCTCGGCGTCGCGTGCCTTCTCCTTCTTGCCGCCGCACGCACACAGCGCGATGGCGAGCGGGAGGACGATGTGTCGAGCCACCGCCTCTGGCGATAGCACGACACGGCGACCTTTGCGCATTATCGCGGTGTTAGATGCACCGCGCGCACGCGCACGGTCGCGCTGGTGATCGCGCCTGTTGCACGCGAGGAGCTCCCATTGTGTGCGTGGCGACGAATCCTCGCGCCGGTGATGTTCGCGCCGGCGCCAATGGGGTCCGTGCGGGCGCCAAACCTCGTCATTGCACGGGTCTGCGCACGGAAAGCGCGGGCCCGCCCGCGTACTTCAGGGTCGATGGGATTTTTCTCCGACCTGACCGACTCCGTGGCATCGGTGTTCTCCGCCGATCCGCCGGCGTCGAAGCCTGCGCAGGCATCGGAGCCAGCCCCAGCCCCAGCCCCGGCACCGACGTATGCAGGGACAGGCGGTGGAACCGCAGCGTCCGCGACCGCCGCGTTCCCGCACCTCGCCGACGACGCGAAGGGTGACGTCGACTTCACCGAGCTGCAGAAGATCAACGACTCGATCACGATGGCCGCGCAGATGAACGCGAGCTTGAACCTCGTGAACGATGCGATGGCGACGTCGATGGCAGCGTCCCTGATGGAGATCGACAGCGGCAGCGGGTTCTCCGCGTTCGGTCTCGTCGACACCAAGCGCGACGCGATGAAGGAGCAGCTCTCGGCGCTCACGCCCGAGCTCCGCGAGAAGGTGCTCGCGCAGCTCGCGGAGCAAGGCGCCGATGCCGAGACGATCGCGAAGGCGCAGGACGCGGCCGACCGGGTCACACACACCGAGAAGCGCGCCGCCGAGGAGGCGAAGCAGGTGGACGCGAGCATCGCGGCGGCCGAGGAGGCGGCGAAGGGCGGCGGCGGTGATCAGCTCGCGCAGAGCCTCGATGCGCTCGAGCCCGACCAGCGCGAGGCGGCGCTCGCGAAGATGTCTCCCGAGGCGCGCGAGGCCGCGGACGCCGAGCTCGCGCGGCGACGCGCGCGGCTCGAGCTGATCGCCGAGCGACTCGAGGGCGCGCAGGACGGCGTGGGCGTCAGCGAGATCTCGGTCGTCGCGAACCTCAGCGGACTGTCGGCGACGGAGGCCGCGGAGCTGCAGGCGATCTACGGCGAGAAGTACACCGACGACGATGGCAATCCGCGGAGCCTGCGCGACGAGCTGGCCGACGAGCTCGGTGACAGCGAGGACGCGACGTTCGCGTACTACGTGATGTCCGGAATGACCGAGGAGGCCGACGCGATGTCGGTCGAGCGGACCGTCGCGTACATCGAGGACGAGGCGGACGCGTGGATCAACGCGGACGAGACCGCGATCAACGAGCTGTTGCGCGCGCACAACGACAACCCCGCGGCCGCGAAGCGCATCGCGGATGCGTACGAGAAGGCGACCGGCAAGGTCCTGTCGGACGCGTGCGCGGAGGTGATGGACGATGCCGAATACAAGGAAGCGCACGCCAACATCGAGGGCGATCCGCGGACCGCGAATGTCGCCATCCTCGAGCAGGGCGACTCCGAGCGAACCGCGCAGGTGATCGAGGAGGTCGAGATCGAAGAGGACGGCCTCCAGACGCTCGCGAAGGACGCGCAGGATCAAACAGGCGAGAAGCTCGGCGAGCTCGTGGCAGAGCAGCTCCCCGAGGACCATCTCATCAAGGTCGACATCGGCGTGGCGGTGGCCGAAGCAGAGGTCGAGGCCGAGCGCGACGCGGCGCTCGACGCGGCGGTCGCGAAGCTGGCGGAGGACCCGGATGCGTACGCGGAAGCGAAGCACAAGGCCGAGGACCTCGCGGCGAAGCTCGAGAACGAGCTCGGCAAGCCGCACGTGTTCGGGAACAACACGGAGGTCACGGACCTCTTGCGCGGCCTCGGGCCCGCCGACGTCCGGCTCGTCATGGACGCGTACGCCGCGCGCGGAGGCAGCCGCGACAACCCGCAGGATCTCGAGGACGATCTGCGCGCCAAGCTCGAGGGCGCGGACCTCAAGGTCGCGAACGCCGCGCTCACCGGCGATTCCGTGCTCGCCGCCGTGGCGCTCGTCCAGCAGTCGTCGGACAGCCTCGGCACCAACGTCGAGGGCTGGAAGGCCGCGATGGAGACGCTGAAGACGCCGGAGGAGCGCGAGCGGTTCCACGCGATGATGGACCAGCACGTCGGCCGCGATGCCGCGTACACGGAGATGGTGCGATCGGAGACCACGTCGTTCGATCGCGACGCGCTGAACGCGACGGGCATCGTCGATCACGACGAGCGCGTCGCATCGATGGTCGCCGTCGACATGGACCAGAGCGCGCATGGCGGCGCGATCTTCGGGGCAGAGGATCGATGGCACGACGCGATCGGTGACCTCATCGGAGAAGGCGACGAGGCGCGAGACTCGCGCCGACTCGCGCTGCGCTACGCGAATGGCTGGTCGAACCTCGACTTCAACGACACGGCGATGGTCGAGCACCTCGGTCGGATCGAGAACGAGGATCAGCTCGCGGCCCTCGATCGCGTGATGCAGGACCGCCTCGGGCAGAGCACGGTCGACTTCGTCGAGGACAACACGACCGGCTCCGACGAGGACGCGGCGCTGGCGACCGCGAGTGGCGATCTCTCGCAGGGACAGGCGATGCGCATGGTCGGCGAGCTCGACAACATCATCAACGACCGCGAGAACGAAGCCTCGCTGCCGTTCGAGAACCCGTTCATCGACAAGGAGACGAAGCTGCGGATCGCGGAGCTTCCCGAGGACCAGCGCGAAGCCGCGCTCCAAGAGGAGCAAGCGAGCGCGCGCGCCGCGCTGCTCGAGAACGCCGACGCGCTCGCCCAGAAGGATGGCTACGCGGACTACAAGGACATGCTGCGCGACAAGCTCTCGCCCGCGGAGTACGCGGTCGCGATGGATCGGATCGATGCAGGCAAGGTCTCCGACCACAACGCGCTGTTCGCCGCGGGCGACACGACGATCGGCAACCTCGGCAAGGACGGCGGCAAGTTCTACGAGGTGATGCAGGACAAGACCCCCGAGCAGATCGCGACGCTCGAAGCGGACTTCGAGGCGGCGCACCCCGACATCGACTTCCACGAGTGGGTCATGTCGAAGGCAGGCAGCGCGGGCGAGCGCCGCGACTTCGCGATCATGCTCGAGGGCAACTACGCGCGGATGTCCGACGAGAAGCTCGCGGCAAAAGCCGCCGAAGATCCGGAGGCGCTGATCCAGCGCGTGAAGGATCTCGAAGCGGCCGCGCGCGGCGGCGCCGACGACATCGCGGGCGACACGATCGGCAACACCATCCGCGCCGGCGGCAACGCGATGGGCAACCTGATCGGCGACACCTACGGCACGGCCGGAGACCGCCTCGACGCTCGCCTCGAAGCCGTCCAGGCCCTCGAGGACAAGCTCGCGAACGGCGGCACGCTCAGCGCCGACGAGCAGCAGTCGTTGATCGACCACATGCGGTACATGTCGGGCGATCAGAAGGGGTTCACGGACACGAAGTCGTCGGCCGCGAAGGCCGTCGGCGAGGTCGGCGGCACGATCGTGGAGGCCGGGACGGTCGCGGTCACCGGCAACGAGGCGCTCGCGACGGCCGCGGGCGGGCTGACGGAGATGAGCGTGACCGCGACGCTCGATCCCGGTCGCTTCAGCGCGGACCAGGCCGTCGGCGGCTTGATCAAGACCGGCGCCAAGACGCTCGGCACCTACGCGGGTGGCAAGAGCAACCCGCTCCTGGGCGCGTACACCGGAGGAGCGATGGGTGGCCTCGGCGAGAGCCTCGGCAACACGCGGAACTGGAACGACGCCGGCACGCTCGTCACCGACGCGACCACGAACATGGTGAAGCAAGGCACGGGCGGGGTCGCGGGCAAGATCGCCGGTCTCCCCGGCGGCGCGGTCGGCTCGGCGGTCGCAGAGCACGTCGCCACCGGCGATCACTCGCAGACCGCGTGGGACCAGCTGACGTCCGTCGCGAAGAGCGCCGCGAAAGGGACGCTCGCCGAGAAGGCCGGCGACTACTACGCGGACAGCCAGCGCACCGTGCTGCCGCACGGCAATGACGATCAGATCGCCACCGGCGCGCCCGCGAACCCCGCGGGCATCGCGGCGCTCGAGCCCCACGGCGACGGCGCCTCGATCGAGCCCGGCGAAGCGACGAACGCGTCGACGACGATCGCCCCCGCGCCCGTGGCCGGATCGACCGACGCCCACGGCGCGGGCGAGAGCACGACGGGTCCGACGGTGGCCGCGACCACCACCGCGACCGCGTCGATCAGCGCCGACGGAGGCGCGAGCGTGACTGACGGCGACACGGCGACGAGCGCACTCGCGCCGATCCTCGACGCGATCCTCGGCACCGGCACGTCGAGCGTCGACGACGCGAACGCCGCGGGTCGCGAAGGCGGCACCGACGTGCGCGACCTGCTCGCCGCGCAAGCCGCGCACGGGCGCGAGATCGGGCTCGACGCTCCGGTCGCCGGCGACGCGGTCGGCCCCGGTCAGGTCGTCCACGTCGGCAGCTCGGACGCGAGCGTCGGCGCCCTCGCGGATCACGTCATGCTCGCGCACACGCATCCGAACTCCGCGATCGATCCGCGCATGGAGCTACCGTCGGGCGGCGGCCTCGGCGGCGACGTCGAGAACGCGCGTGCGCAGGGCACCACGCAGGCGGTCGTGCACGACGGAGGCGTGAGCATGTTCGGCGGGCACAGCAGCTCGAGCGACGTGCCCGGCCTCGTCGGCGACATGATCATGGACGTCGCGCGCATGGTCCAGAACGTCGTGACGGTGCCGAGCACGCAGCTCGTGCTGAACCACGACGAGAGCGGCAACGTGGTGGTGTGGCCGTCGGCCGACAACCCCGAGCAGAGCTTCCTGCCGATCGAGTTCCCGTCGATCGCGTTCGCCCCGGGGACGGACGAGAGCAACATCGATGCGCTGCGCGCGAAGAACGACGCGGCGCTCGCCGAGTCCGAAGCGAGCGCCGCGGCCTCCGACGCCGCCGAGGCCGCGGACACGCGCGCGATCGTCGGCTACGACAAGCGAACCGGCCAGCCGCTCCGCGAGGGCGACACGCCGGGTGGCGTCTGGGTCGACCTCGGCGGCACCACGCACTTCACCGACGACGAGAGTGGCTCGGCGTAGAATGCCGCATGGCATACGCGAACCTCGAGGAGGCGATCGCGGCGGGCGCGCGAGAGATCGTCGCGAGCTCCGACGCACCAGGCTGGGCGTGGAAGACATGGCCGGACGCACTGTGGACGTTGACGGCGCTCGAGTCGCTGACGCTGGTGCAGGGGGCCTTGTACGAGCTCCCCGCCGAGATCGCTGGGCTGACCAACCTGCGCTCCCTCGTGATCCGCGGCAGCATCCAGCGCGCGGCCGCTGGCGGCCTCGGCCGGCTCTCGTCACTACGCTCGCTCGCGTGGGACGCGCCCGAGATCCTTCCGCCGGACGTTCGCGACCTTCGGCTCGATCGACTGAGCATCATCGGTTCGTGGGGCCACGTCCTGCCCGAGATCACGACGATCCCCGTGCGCGTGAACGTCACGCTCCTCGGCGACGAGCAAGCCGCGGATCGCCTCGGCTTCGAGAACCTCTCGGCGTGGCGCGAGCTCCAGGAGCTCGAGCTCGACGCATACCCCGACTTCGACACGCGCACGTTCGAGCGATCACTGCCGAGATGTGGCTTCGCGATCAACCGCACCGGTAATCGCGCGCGCGATCGAGCCTGAACGAGCCCGAACTGGACGATGCACGGGGGCACACGCCCCGGCGACGTGCAATCTTCGGGTGGTGAACGACGAATACGAACAGTCGCGCGATGCCCTCGAGCTCGAGTTCTGGCGGCGACGATCGGAGCTACTCGCGATGGCGCGCGAACAGCGCAAGCGAGTGCTCGAGCAACGCGATCTCGCCGACGCGACGGGCATCCACGATCTCGTGCAGCTGCGAGACCTGAGCGCCGCCGGCGTGACGCCCGAGACCGTCGCCGCCCTCGGTGTCGTGCCGCTGGTGTGCATGGCGTGGGCGTCGGGCTACGTCCACCCCAAGGAGCGCGAGGTCGCGCTGGCCGCGGCGGAGGCGGCGGGCATCTCCAAGGACAGCGCCACGTTCGCGATGTTCTCGTCGTGGCTCGACGCTCAGCCGAACCTCGACTTGCTGGAGATCTGGGGCACGTACGTCCGCGCGCTGCAGAAGCGCGTCACCGTCGAGACGTTTCGCGTGCTGCGCGAGAGCTTGCTGCACCGGTCCCGGTTGATCGCCGAGGCTGCCGGCGGTCCCGGCGATCGCGGCGAGGTCACGGGCGAGGAAGCGGCGATGCTCGAGCGCATCGCGGCCATCCTCGCGTGAGCTCGTCGACTCGATCGAGAGCTACTTCGAGCCGACGATGAGGTACTTCTGGCCCGTCGTCGTCGCCGCGCACGCGCGCAGCGTCTCGACGTCGAGCAGCTGATCGAGCGAGATGCGCGCGTGGTAGTGGCTCGCGAACGTGGTCGTCAGCTCGGACATCACGCGCACCGACATCCGCGCCATCGCCTCGGGGCCGAGCTTGCGCAGCGCGTTCATCACGAGATAGCCGCCGATGCCCCACGAGAGGCCGAACGTGCGCGTGACGGTGACCGGCGACCTGTCGAGCGAGCCGTAGATGTAGAGCTGCTTGTGCGTCGCCGAGCCGTAGTGGCTGAACACCTTCATCGAGCGGCGAGCCACGCGCTCCATCGCGTCGAGGATCTGCGAGCCGAGCGTGCCGCCGCCGATCGCGTCGAACGCCAGCGTCGCGCCGGTCGCCGCGATCGCATCGACGAGCTGTTGGCCAAACGTCGGTGTCGAGCTATCGAGCACGTGCTCGGCACCGATGGCGCGAAGCTGGTCGACCTGCTCCTTCCGGCGCACGATGTTGACGAGCGGCACCTTGTCGGCGGCGCAGATCTTCACGAGCATCTGGCCGAGGTTCGACGCCGCCGCGGTGTGCACGATCGCGGTGTGCTTCTCGGCGCGCATCGTCTCGAGGAAGCTGAGCGCCGTCATCGGGTTCACGAACCACGACGCTCCCTGCTCCGCCGTGCATCCAGCCGGCAGCTCGCGCACGGCGGCCAGCGGCAGCTTGCGGTGACTCGCGAACATCCCGCCGCTCGCACCGACGCGCTTGCCGACGAGGGCCTGCCCGGACGCACCCGCCGCGATCACCGTGCCCGCACCCTCGGTGCCCAGTGGCAGCCGCTGGTCGATGCGCCCGGCGAACACCTGGGTCACCGGCGGAGGCACCGGCGCTTCGAGCGCGCCGTCACGCATCGTCGCGCGCGACAGGTCCGCCATCGACAGCATGAGGAAGATGTCCGTGGGGTTCACGGGCGCCGCGTCGACGCGCACGATGACCTCGTCGGGCCCGGGATCGCCGAGCTCGACCTCGTCGATCGTCAAGCGAAGTGTGTTGTCGGCGCCGAGAGTGGAGTGGAACGCGCGTGCTTGCATGCGAGCACTCTACCCCCGCGCCCGGTTCGTCTCGTGATCCTCGACGTACTCTCGTCGTACGATGGCACCGGCGAGCGACGACGCGTAGCGGAGAGCGCAGGCGCTGTCGACGAACGAGACGACGCTACTTCGACTTGTTCTTCTCGGCCTGTAGCTTCGCGAACGGGTTGTTCGTGAACCCCGAGACGCCCCAGTTCGGCGGCGCCTCCTCGCGGCGCGGGCCGCGATCGTCACGGCGTGGGCCGCGATCGTCGGCGCGCGGGCCGCGATCGTCGGGGCGCGGGCCCCGGTCGTCACGACGCGGACCGCCTTGGCCCTGGCGCTGATCGTTGCGCGGGCCGCGATCACCGCGCGGTTGATCGCTGCGCGGGCCGCGGTCGTCGCGGCGCGGGCCGCCTTGGCCCTGACGTTGATCGTTGCGCGGGCCGCGCGGCTGATCGCTGCGCGGACCGCGATCGTTGCGCATCTGATCGTTGCGCATCTGATCGTTGCGCATCTGATCGTTGCGCATCTGATCGTCGCGCGGCTGGTCGTTGCGCATCTGATCGTCGCGCGGCTGATCGCCACCCTGCGCGTGCTGCTCGCCGCCCTGCTGCGGGCCGCGCTCGCGCCACTGGCGATTGCCCTGCTGCTGCGGCGGACGCTCGCCGCGCGGCTGCGGCGGGATCGGGTTGCCGTTCGCGTCGAGCTGCGGCTGCTGCGGGCGGTTGCCGCCGCCGCGACCGCGGCCTCCTCGACGATTTCCGCCCTGCCCCTGCGGCGCACCCTCGCCCTGGCCCTGCTGGTTGCGCGGCTGCTTCGGTGCGGGCTGGCCGCCGCGCTTGGCCGACAGCGCGATGCGCTTGCGCGTGTTGTCGACCTCGAGCACGCGGACCGTGAGCTTCTGGCCGACCTTCACGACCTCCGCCGGGTCCTTCACGAACTGGTCGGAGAGCTGCGAGACGTGGACGAGGCCGTCGTTGTGGACGCCGATGTCGACGAACGCACCGAACGCGGTGACGTTGGTGACGATGCCCTCGAGCACCATGCCGGGCTTGAGGTCCTCCATCGACGTGACGTCGTCGCGGAACGCGGGCGGGTTGAACTCCGCGCGCGGATCGCGGCCGGGCTTCGCGAGCTCGGAGGCGATGTCGCGCAGCGTGGGCTCGCCGACCTCGTCGGTGACGTACTTCGAGAAGTCGATCTTGTCGACGAGCTCCTGGTTGCCGATCAGCGCGGGCACCTCGACGCCGAGATCCTTCGCGATCGTCTCGACGAGCGGGTAGCGCTCGGGGTGCACGCTCGACGAGTCGAGCGGGTTCTGCGCGCTCGCGATCCGCAAGAAGCCCGCGGCCTGCTGGAACGCCTTGGGGCCGAGGCCGGAGACGTCGAGCAGCTGCTGGCGCGACGAGAACGAGCCGTTCGTGTCGCGATGGAGGACGAGCTTCTTCGCGAGCGACTTGCCGATGCCAGCGACGTAGCCGAGCAGCTGCGCGCTCGCGGTGTTGAGCTCGACGCCGACCTTGTTGACGCAGTCCTCGACGACGTCGCCGAGCTTCTTGCCGAGCAGCGGCTGGTGCACGTCGTGCTGGTACTGGCCGACACCGATCGACTTGGGCTCGATCTTGACGAGCTCGGCGAGCGGATCCTGGAGCCGGCGCGCGATGGAGATGGCGCCGCGGATCGTCAGGTCCAGCTCGGGGAACTCCTCGCGCGCGAGATCGGAGGCGGAGTAGACGCTCGCGCCTGCTTCGTTGACCTGCACGATGAACGGCGCGTTCGGGCCCTCGCGGAGGCCGGCGTCGCCGAGCGTCTTCTTGACGAACGCTTCGGCCTCGCGACCGCCGGTGCCGTTGCCGACGGCGATCGCGCGAGGGCCAAAGCGCTGCACGAACGCGAGGAAGTCTTCCTTTGCGGCCGCGAGCTGCTGATCGCCTTGCGTGATGTACACGGTGACGGTGCCGAGGAACTTGCCGGTGGCGTCGATCGCGGCGCACTTGCAGCCGGTGCGCATGCCCGGATCGACGCCGATCACGCTCGCGCTCCCGAGCGGCGCGGCGAGCAGCAGGTTGCGCAGGTTGCCCGCGAAGATGTCGACGGCGGCGCTGTCCGAGCGCTGCTTGAGCTCGGCGCGCACGTCGTTCTCGACGGACGGCGCGAGCAGGCGCTTGAGCGAGTCGGCGATCGCGAGGTGGAGCTGGTGCGCCCACGGCGAGTCGTTCTTCATGCCGACGAGGTTTTCGATGCCGAAGCCGACCTTGTCGAAGTCGACGGCGACGCGCGCGCGCAGCACGCCCTCGGCCTCGCCGCGACGGATCGCGAGGAAGCGGTGCGACGGG
The DNA here is from genome assembly GCA_964617845.1 of uncultured Kofleriaceae bacterium. Taxonomy (GTDB): domain Bacteria; phylum Myxococcota_A; class Polyangia; order Haliangiales; family Haliangiaceae; genus JABFXX01. The sequence goes on from CAZUAR010000008.1 coordinate 54,181, forward strand.
ATCGACTTCACCGGCTCGTCGTGCGCGTAGTACTGCTCGAACTTCGTCGGCTCGTCGGCCTTGCCGGGGACGACCTCGCTGATCAGCACGCCGTGCTCGGCGTACTCGCGGCGCACGAACGCGCGCACCTCGGCCGTGTCGGCGATCTGCTCGGCGACGATGTCGCGCGCGCCCGCGAGCGCTTCCTCGACGTTGGCGACGCCTTCGACGACGAACTTCTGCGCCTCCTCTTCGGGGCTCCCGCCTTCGCCCATCGGGGGCTGCGCGGAGATGCGCTCGGCGAGCGGCGCGAGCCCCTTGTCGCGGGCGACCGACGCGCGCGTCTTGCGGCGCGGGCGGTACGGCGCGTAGAGGTCCTCGAGCTCTGCCTTCGCGCGAGCGGCGCGGAGCTTGGCCTCGAGCTCGGGCGTGAGCTTTCCCTGCTCGGTGATCGACGCGAGGATCGCGGCGCGGCGGCTCTCGAGCTCGACGAGGTACTCGCGCTTCTCCTCGATCGCGCGGATCTGGACCTCGTCGAGACCGCCGGTGCGCTCCTTGCGATAGCGCACGATGAACGGGACCGTGTCGCCGTCTGCGATCATCGCGACGACCGCCGCGACACCGCGCGGGTCGAGGCCGAGCTCGGCCGACACGACGGGCACCGGATCGAAATCCACGGGCGTAGCGGGAGCAGTCTCGTCGGTCATGAGCCGGCGACCGTAGCCTCGCCCCCGACGACGAGCAAGGCCGCGCTCCTCCTTTGGCGCGGCGGGTTTCGTCAGGTCCGGCGCCCCGATCTGTTGTATTCCAACCGCATGCCGATCGACGCCGCGCGCGCCCGTCTCATCCAGAAGCTCCCGAAGGTCGAGCTGCACCTCCACATCGAGGGGACGCTCGAGCCGGAGATGATGTTCTCGCTCGCCGGCAAGCACGGCGTGGCGCTCCCGTACGCGTCCGTCGACGCGGTGCGCGCCGCGTACAACTTTCACGACCTGCAGTCGTTCCTCGACCTCTACTACGCGGGCTGCGCCGTGCTGCGCGATCGCCGCGACTTCTACGCGCTCGCGATGGCGTACTTCACGCGCGCGCACGCGGACAACGTCGTGCACGCGGAGCTGTTCTTCGATCCGCAGTCGCACACGGACCGCGGCATTCCGATGGAGGTCGTGATCGCCGGGCTGCGCGACGCGATGGACGACGCACACCGTCGCTACGGGATGACCTCGGAGCTGATCCTGTGCTTCCTGCGCCACCTCTCCGAGGAGGCCGCGTTCGCGACGCTCGAGCAGGCGCTGCCGTTCCTCAAGGAGATCGTCGGCGTCGGCCTCGACTCGGGCGAGCGCGGCAATCCACCGGCGAAGTTCGCGCGCGTGTTCGCGAAGGCCCGCGATCTCGGGCTGCGGCCGACCGCACACGCCGGCGAGGAAGGACCGGCGGCGTACATCGAGGAAGCGCTCGACATCCTCAAGGTCGAGCGGATCGATCACGGCGTGCGCTGCGACGAGAGCCCCGCGCTCGTCGAGCGGCTCGTGCGCGAACGCATCCCGCTGACGGTGTGCCCGCTGTCGAACCTGAAGCTGTGCGTCGTGAAGGACCTCGCGCAGCACAACTTCGCCACGCTCCTGCGCAAGGGCGTCGCCGTGACGATCAACTCCGATGACCCCGCCTACTTCGGCGGCTACATCGGCGAGAACTTCCGCGCGACCGCGGCCGCGCTCGATCTGTCCGCCGCCGAGCTGACGACCGTCGCCGAGAACGCCGCGCGTGCGTCGTTCTTGCCCGCGCACGCGAAGTCCGCGCTGCTCAATCGCATCCGCAGCGAGGCCGCGCGCGCCTGATGCTCGCCACGCTCGTCGCACGCATGCGAGCCGCGCGCTGGTGCAACGTCTGCGTCGTCAACCTACGCTTCTTGATCGGCTTTGCCTTCGTCCCCGCGGCGCTGAAGAAGGTGCTCGGCCAGCCGTTCACGGATCCGACGAACCACGGGCCGTTCCACGACTTCCTCCACGGCTTCTACGCGACCGGCGGCTTCTACACGTTCGTCGGCGTCATGCAGCTCGTGGCCGCGGTGCTCCTGTGCACGCAGCGCTTCGCGACGCTCGGCGCGTTGATCGCGCTGCCGATCCTCAGCGCGATCGGCGTGTTCTGCTGGAGCACGGGCGTGGTGTTCACGTCGATCATCGTGACCCTCATGACGCTCGGCACCGTCGGGCTCCTCGTGTGGGACTGGTCGAAGCTGCGCCTCGTGCTCGCGCGCGATGACCGCGCCGCCGAGGCGCGTGTCGACCCGATCACGCCGCGCATCGACATGCGCCTGTGGGAGAAGTGCGGCGCCGCGATCATCGCGCTCTACCTCGGCTCGGCGCTCGCCCGCGGCGGCGTGTACCGGCCGCGCGGCATGGAGTGGAGCGAGCCCGCGTTCTACGTGATGCCCGCAGTGCTCCTCTTGCCCATCCTCACGTTCGTGATCGATCAGCGTCGAGCCGCGGGCGCTAGCGCAGCGCGCCGCTCTTGATCGCGATCGCGCGGATCGTGTCGATCGTGTCGGCCTGATCGGCGGTCTTGTCGTCGCGGTAGCGCACCAGGCGCGCGAAGCGCAGCGCGACGCCGCCCTTGTACTCGCTCGAGCGCAGCACGTCGTTGAACGCGATCTCGACGACCAGCTCCGGCTTCACGTACACGATGTGACCGTCGCGATCGACCTCGCGCGCGAGCAGCTCCTTGGTCTGCCACTGAAGGACTGCGTCGGTCATGCCCTTGAACGTCTTGCTGACCATCACGAAGCCATCGGCGCTACGCGCACCGAGGTGGAGGTTCGACAACAGGCCCTTGCGGCGCCCCGAGCCCCACTCGACGGCGAGCACGACGAGATCGAGGCGATGGACGTGCTTGATCTTCAGCCACGCGGCGCCGCGGTTCCCCGCGTCGTACGTCGCGTCGAGCGACTTCGCCATCACGCCCTCGTGGCCGTCCGCGATCGCCTTGTCGTAGAACGCGGTCGCCTCCGCCGCGTCGGCCGTGATCATGCGCGGCACGGAGTACGCCGGTGCGAGCGAGTCGAGGGCCGCGAAGCGCTCGCCGGCGGGCGTCGCGAGCAGCGTCTGATCGTCGACGAGCAGCGCGTCGAACAGCTTCAGCGAGAGCGGCAGCGTCGCGACGAGATCCGTCCGCTTGCCGAAGCGCCGCATCGTGTCCTGAAACGGCAGCGGTCGCCCACCGTCGCCGAGCGCCACCGATTCACCGTCGAGGATCGCGCGGCGCGCGGGCAGCGCCTTCGTCATCGCGACCAGCTCGGGCACCATGTGCGTGACCTCGTTGAGCGCGCGCGAGTACGCGCGGACCGTGTCGCCGTCCTTGTGCAGCTGCACCCGGAAGCCATCGAGCTTGAGCTCGAGCGCGGCCGGCCCCGCGAAGCTCGCGAGCGCTTCGCTCGCCGTCTCGGCGGTCTGCGCGAGCATCGGCAACACCGGGCGGAACAGGGTCAGCCCGAAGCGATCGAGACCCGCGGCACCGTCGGCGAGCACCGCCTCGGCGACGACGCCGATGTCGCCCGCGAGCATGTACGCCGCGCGCACCTTGCCGGCGGGCTGCGCCGTCGCGAGGGCGAGCCCCTCGACGACGAGCGCGTCGAGCGCGCCCTGCCGCAGCTCGCCGAGCACGATCGCGGCGAGGAAGCTCTGCTCGACGGCCGTCGCCTTCGCGAGGAGCGCGCCGTACTGCTCCTTGCGCGCCTTCTGCGAGCCGGTGCCCGACAGCTTCGCGATCGCCGCGAACCGCGCGTCGACCTCGGCGATGGTGAGCGACGCACCATCCTCGGGAGCCGCGGGCACCGCGTCCTTCATGCCGAACACGGTCGCGTAGCCGATGCCGAGCTTGTGCCCGACCTCGCCCGACAGGTGCCGCGCACACACCGCGCGCTCGTCGAGCGGCACCTCGCGCAGCAGGGCCGCGAGCAGCTCGGTCTTCTTCTTGCGACCGCTGGTCTGCGCGACCTCGACGCTCGTCTGCGCGACGCGGGCGAAAAGCACGCGCGAACCCTAGCGCGAAACTTCGCCCGACGGCTCGCCGCGCCAGCGCCACGCCCCGTAGCGCAGCCAGCTCCACGCGCGCGACAACAGCGACGTCCGCGGCAGCTCGAGGCGCGCGAACGTCATCGACGCGGCGGGATCGAGCTCGACCTCGTCGTACCGCGGCACCGCACCCGACGCTTCGAGCGCCGCGATCTCGTCGAGCGCCGACAGCATGTCCTCGGCGTCCGCGAAGCGGCGGTCCGGCCCCTTCGCGAGTGCTCGCCGGATCACCGCGTCGAGCGAGGGCGGCACGTCGGGCACGATCGCGCGCAGCGGCCGGGGCGGACGTGTCAGCGCGTTCGTCATGATCTCGTGCGCGTCGGCGCCGAGGAACGGGCGCAGCCCCGAGATCATCTCGTAGAGGATCACGCCGACGGCGTACACGTCCGCGCGCGCGTCATGCGGCTCGCCGCGCAAGCGCTCGGGTGCGATGTAGCTCGGCGAGCCCATCGCGAAGCCGTTGCCCGTGATGCCCGCGGTATCCGACAGGCTCGCGAGCCCGAAGTCGATGATGACCGGTCGCCCTGCCCCATGCTCGTCGCCCCGACCCGTGCGCGCGAACATGACGTTCTCGGGCTTGAGGTCGCGATGCACGACGCCGTGCGCGTGTGCGTGTGCGAGCGCGTTGAGCAGCGCGCGCGTCACCTCGACGGCGCGCTCGACCGTGAACGCGTCTTCGGCGATCTCGCGCGCGAGCGTCGGTCCTTCGATCAGCTCCATCGCGATGTACGGCACGCCCTTGTCGTCGGTGCCGTGATCGAAGATCCGCACGCAGCCGCGATGGTCGAGCCGCGCGATCGCCCTCGCCTCTCTCTCGAAGCGAGCGACGTACTCGGCGCTACGCTTTCCGAGCACCTTGAGCGCGACGTGCTTCTCCAGGCCGACGTGCTCGGCGCGATACACGTGACCCATGCCACCACTTCCGAGGTGACCGAGGATCCGGTAGCGACCCGCGAAGATCTCGTTCGGCCCGAGCGTTCCCACGGTCGTGATGTAGCGCAAGCACCGTGCCTCGGCAGCAACACGCACCAACGCGTAGAAATCGCTCGTCGATGACGCTCCCGACTGCGAATCCCGCGTGAACGCCCTGCGAGTCTCGCAGGCGATCTACATCGGATCGCACGGCCGGTTCGTCGTCAGCTTGCACGCGCGCTGGCGGTACTTCTCGGACTTCTTCTCGTCCTTGGGCAGGAAGTAGCCATCGGCCCAGAAGTTCGAGAGCCAGCCGCAGATCAGCGCGTCCTTCTTCTTCTCGCATCGCTGAGCCGCGATCGTCGCCGCCTTCTTGTAGAGCGCCAGCCCCGCCGCCTTGGCCTTCGCGTCGCCGCCGTCGGCCGTCCAGTAGCCCGCGTTCACGCACCCGCGCACGTGCTGCTTCTTGCACGCGCGCACGTACGCGGCGGTGACCTTGGCCTTACCCGCGGCGTCGGCGTCGCCTCCTCCGCGATGGAGCAAGGTCTCCTCGAGCCGCGCCGCCTGCCAGCACGACTCGGTGTCGCCCTTGACGCACGCGGCCTCGAACATCACCCGCGCGCGCTGATGCGCTTGCATGTCGAACGGCGATTGCAACACGAGAAACCCGCCCCACGTGCACGAGGCCATCTTGCCGCCGGTGCACTCGGCTTCGCACGCCTCGGTCGTGTCACACGGACCGGGCCCGGATGGATAGCCGTCGGCGAACACGACGCTGGAGGAGAAGAGCACGGCGATCGAAGCGAGGAGGCGCATGGTGCGAGCGCCTCACGCAACGATGGTGCCGGCGCCATCCTCGCGAATCGACATTCCGCGAGGTGTGAACCATCGCCCTCGGTGTTGCGAGTTCCTCACGCCCGCGATCGCGCGGGCACCGAACCACGTCCGGACGTGGCCCGATCGCGGACCGTCGCATCGCGATCTCTCGTCGACAAACGCGGGGCGGATCGCACCCGACCGTCTCCGCCATCTGGGGCCATGGGGGCCCATCGCCGACGAGAAGTCGCGCACATCCGCGGGCGTGACGCTTGCTGATGCCGCGCGGGATGAAGACGACCTTGCTGCTCGCCTCGGCTCTGCTCTCCGCCTGTCACGTCGCGATTCCTGGAATAGCGTCGACGTCTCCCGCTCCAGGTCCGGCGCCCGCGCCGCAGACCAACCCCGACGCGCCGCCATCGCGACCGCAGGGCGACCTCGGTGCGTACTACGCGAACCTCGAGCTCGACGCGCTGTACCACCTGATCCACGACGAGCGTCAGTCCGAGATCTACGAGCGCGCGAAGGCCGACGTCGGTCGCGATCGGCTGTGGCAGTCGTCGAATCCCGATCCGACGTGGATCCTGTTCTGGCGCACGAAGGACTGGACGAACGCGACCGAGAACGCCGAAGCGATGACGCAAGCAGCGTTCAATCGCACGTGGCAAGCGAGCTGCGTCGCCGAGTATGCAAAGGCGAAGCAGACGCACGCGCGGCTCGCCGAGCGACATCGCCCGAACCTGGAGCGCGTCGACAACCTAACGAACTACTACGAGCGCATGGCCGCGTACGCCTCGCTCGCCGCGGAGTACGAGGAGGACTCCGCGGCCGCCGGGTACGCGATCGACAAGGACCCCGCCGGGCCGGTCGGGTTTCGCGTGACGATCCTCGCGCACGCGGTCGCGTATCACCAGCAATCGACGCACGCGTGGTCGCCGTTCCCGTGGGCGAAGTTCCCGACGGCGCAACGCGTGCGTGGCGATCGCGGCGGCCGCGAGCTGACGAGCGACGACTCGTTCGAACGCGCGCACTACTGCGGCGCGGTCGCGCAGCGCGGCGGCACGTCGACCACGCCGTTCACGCGGTTCTGGTCCGAGGGCCACATGTCCGCGCAGCGCGTCGCGTGGCCGACGGTGACGGGCGACGAGCGTGCGGTCCGCGCGCGGCACGCGGCGCTGGTGAAGGAAGCGCAGGCGCGCTTCGAGACCCAGGAGCCCGCGCGTGTCGAGTGGATCGACAAGAACTACGGTGCGTCGGGCCTCGCCGGCTTTCGCGACTTCAAGGTCGTCTCGGTCAAGGGCTCGACGGTGAAGGTCACGAGGACGGACAAGGACTCGTATCAGTACGCGTGCCGCACGACGAACCGGATCGATCGCATCGAGAACGGTCGGTTCATCTACCAGCAGCGCTGCAAGTGGGGCGAGCGCAGCTATCGCCTCGACGCCGAGGTCACGTTCGACGAGCTTCCGCCGGGCTTCGCGTTCGCGCCGGGTGACTCGGTCCACTTCGTCGCCGAGATCCAGAAGGATGCGAAGAAGCAGACGAAGAATACGCCCGCCGCGCAGCACCACGTCCGGACGCTCGTGCTCGCCGGCCGTCAGCTCGATCGCGTACAGCGCGGGAAGGAGCCCGCGATGACGTGGTGATCAGCGCGCGGTGACGTCGAGCGACCAGCTCGCGAGCGCGCCGGTGTCCAGCCGCGCGCTGTCGACGACCGTCAGCGTCCACGCGCCGGCGAGCGGCTTACCGTTCAGCGACGGAAGCGCGAACGACATCACGTTCAGGTTGTCCTGCGAGCCGCCGGTGTTGCCGTGGATGGTGATCGTGTCGGCGCCCTTGGTCAGCGTGACCTTCAGGTCGCCGATGTACGTGTGCGTGATCGCGAGCGAGACCTTCGCGTCGGTGATCGTGCCGGTGTCACTGACGTCGATCGTCGACGAGGCGCCGGTGGTGTCGTTGTCGGGGATCGATGCGTTCGGCGTCGCGCTGTACGCGTGCGCGACGTCGCCGCCGGTCATGTTGCACGACGGGTGCATCGAGCAGTCGGCGTCGGAGCAGTTCGCCTGGCCGTCGCCGTCTTCGTCCATGCCGACGCCGTCGTCGCAGACCTCGCGCGGCGTCATCAGCGACGGGAGATCCGCGGTGACCGCGCGACCGTACTCCTTGACGTACTGGTACGAGATCCAGCCGTAGCCCGGGCCCGTCGGGTGCTCGGTGCCGAAGCTCGCCGTGCCCCAGCTGTTCTTGAACAGCCAGAAGCCCTTCTCCTTCTTGGGCACGCCGTTCACGAGGATCGGGTTACCCGCCTCGTCACGCGACTCGACTTCCATGTCGTCGTCCCAGCCGATCAAGTGGATCGCGTGGCCCGCGCGCGCCTGGAGCGAGACCTCTTTGTCCTTCGCGTTCGGGTACGTCACGATGCCCTTGCGCCACAGGTCCTGGTTCGTCGGCAGCGTCGACTTGCGGTGGTTCCACGCCTGATAGAAGAACGTCATGCCGACGTTCACGCCGACCTTCTTGTCGTAGATGGCGGCCTTGATCGAGTTCGTGTTGACCCAGCGCTTGCGCGGCAGCTTGTAGCGCTGCGCGGTGCGCGCCGACTCCGGCGGCTCGCCGTTCGTGTAGCACTTGGTCGGCTGGTTCTCGCCGCCGACGCACTCGGGGTCGTTCGCGGCGCTCCACGGGAACGACTCGTACGGCCACGCGGACTCCTTGACGACGCCGAAGCGGACGGCGGCCTCGAGGTTGTCCTCGGCGTTCGAGCCCTCGGTGTACGTGAACGAGCGCTGCTCGTTCTTCGCAGACCACTGGAGGTGCTGCTCGGAGAAGTCGACCTCCGCGACCGGCATGCCGGCCTTGATGTAGAGGTTCTCGATCAGCGCGGTCGACGCGAAGATCGAGCACACGCCGCGGCTGCCCTGGCTCTTGACCGGCGACTGGTCGGCGACCTCGAACTTCGCGGGGTAGACCGCGTCGGCCTTGTTGTCATCCGGCAGCGAGTCGTTGTCCGGCGCGCCCGCATTCACGTTGTCTTCCGACAGCGGGGAGTCTCCATCCTGGTTCGTCGGCAGGGAGGAGTCATCCGTCGCGCACGCTGTGATCAGAGGCAGGCTCATGACAGCGACGGTGAGAAGGCTACGAGTCCAGGTACGCATGCCCGGCTGGGGTCCACAAACCATGCCTGCGAGGACGCGCGCGAAGTGGTTGATCTGGTTTGGCGATCGCTTCGCGAAGCAACTGGTGCAGCCAGCTGCGGGTGGCCACTCGACCAGCCGGTAGTGGCATCATCGATGGCGTGACGATGTCCTTCGGCCGCTACCGCGTCGACACGGTGCTCGCGCGCGGCGGCATGGGCGAGGTGTTCCTCGGCCGCATCGACGGCGAGCACGGCTTCGAGCGGCCGATCGTGATCAAGGTCATCCGCAACGATCTCGTCACCGACGAGCGCGTCGCGATGATGTTCGTCGACGAGGCGCGCATCGCCGCGAGCCTGCACCACCGCAACATCGTGCAGATCGTCGACTTCGATCGCTTCGACGGCGGCGTGTTCCTCGTCACCGAGCACGTCGACGGCTGCGACCTGCGGCACCTGTTGCGCGAGCTGCGATCGCCGCCCCCGCTCTCGCTCGCGGTGTCCATCATCGCGGAGCTCGCGACCGGACTGCACGCGGCGCACGAGGCGGTCGGAAGTGACGGCCAATCGCTCCAGCTCGTGCATCGCGACATCTCGCCGAGCAACGTGCTTCTCGGCGTGCACGGCGAGGTGAAGCTCGCGGACTTCGGCGTCGCCAAGGCGCGCACGCGCAGCTATCACACGGTGTCGGGCACCATCAAAGGCAAGGCTCCGTATATGTCGCCCGAGCAGATCCTCGGCGGACAGCTCGATCGGCGCAGCGACATCTTCAGCGTCGGCACGCTGATGTTCGAGATCGTCACGCGCACGCGGCTGTTCTCCGGGGCGAGCAACGCGAAGGCGATGCAGATGATCCTCGCGGGCGAGGTGCCCGAGCCGGCGTCGCGCCGCGCGGACATCCCGCCCGCGCTGTCCGCGATCATCAAGCGCACGCTCGCGTTCGATCGCGACGAGCGCTACGCGACCGCGGCGGAGCTCGTCGATGACATCGACGGGCTCGCGCGCGCGCAGCGCTGGTCGCTCTCGCTCGCGCAGATCGCGCACGCGGTTCGCGTGACCAAGACGCGCATGCAAGGCCGTCCGGCGTCGGCGACGCCCGCGGGAGGCACCGCGTGACGCACGCGCACGCCACGAGCAGCGAGCTCGTCGGCCCGTACCGCGTGGTGCGCGCCATCGGCGCGGGCGGCTCCGCGCGCATCGATCTCGCGGTGATCGAGCGCGCCTACGGCTTCTCGCGCAGCATCGTGCTGAAGCGTCCGCTCGAGCACCTGCGCGGAGATGCGCACGTCGCCGAGACGCTGCGGCGCGAGGCGCACCTTGGTGGTCGCCTGCGGCATCCGAACCTCGTCGCGGTGCTCGATGCGGGCACCCACGATGGCTACGTGTATCTCGCGCTCGAGTATGTCGCCGGCCCGTCGGTGCGCTCGATCATGCAGGCCGACGGATCGGCGACGGTGCGGGCGTTGCCGTTGCCCGCGGCGCTGTCGATCATCGTCGGCGCGGCGCGCGGCCTCCACGAAGCGCACGAGCTGACGAGCGACGAGGGCGCACCGCTGGGCCTCGTACATCGCGACGTGTCGCCCGCGAACATCCTCATCGATCGCGACGGCACGGTGAAGCTGTCGGACTTCGGCATCGCGAAGGACACGCGCGTGAGCACGCTGTCCGGCTCGATGCGCGGGACCGTGACGTACATGGCGCCCGAGCAGTGTCGCGGTCACGCGTTCGATCGCCGCGCCGACGTGTTCTCGCTCGGCGTGATCCTCCACGAGCTGATCAGCGGGCGGCGTCTGTTCTGGGCGGAGAACGACGTCGCCTCGCTCCACAAGGTGCTCTCGGCACCGCTCCCCGATCCGCGCGAAGCGGTGCCGTCGTTGCCTCCCGAGCTGTGCGCGATCGCGATGCGGGCGATCGCCCGCGACGCGCACCAGCGCATGCCGAGCGCGGCGGAGCTCGCCGACCGCATCGAAGCCTTCGCCGCCCGCGCGGGGATCGTCCTCGGCGCGCGCGCCGTCGCTCCGCTGATCGCGACCGAGCACGTGCCGGTCGAGGTCTCGAAGCAGCTGACGGCGCCGCTGCGCGCTTCCGCGAGCGAGGAGCCGTCGCTCGTCACGGTGATCGAGAGTGCACCCGACGTCGAGGCGATCGAACCGACGTTCGGTCCGAACGCCGCCGGTGACGACGAGATCGCGACGCCCGTGCGGCAGCCGACCGCGATGGAGCACCTCGCAGTGCCATCGGGGCCGACGCGCTCGCGGCGCCTCCTGCTCGGCGCGATCGCCGCGTGCGTTGTCGGTGGCATCGCGATCGGCGCGGTGATCGCGATGCGCGGTGACGGCCCATCGCGCGACGCGGCGGCGGTACAACCGACCGAGGCACGCCCGACACCGCAGCCGACCGTCGTCGAAGCCGACGCCGCGACCGAGGACATCGAAGCGACCGCCCCGGACGATGCAGAGGCCGACGTCGCCGGCGATCTGATCGAGCTCGAGCCCGCCCCCGGATCGACGACCGCGCCACCGAAGACGAGCAGAAAGCGTCCCCGCGACAAGCGGCCGGAACGCGGCGCGACCAAGACCGATCGCACGCCGACAACGCCCGATGCTGGCGTGGCGCCGCCACGGCCAGACGCGGGAGCACCGAAGGTCGAATGGAACCCGAAGATCGTGTTCCCCGGCGATCAACCGAAGTGATGCAGGACCGAGGCTCGACCGAGATCGATCTTCCCCTCCCGCGCGGTCTCCTAGGTGATTTCTCTGGGTTCGAGCGCGCGAGGTATCGCACCGATCACGCGCTTGACCATCGGTCCTTGACTCGCGGGAGCGCTACCGCGACAACCAACGCGTGAGGCTCGCGTGGTTGGCCATCGTGTGTGTCGCGCTCGCGGCACCGCACGCGCACGCGCAGGAGCCAGCGCCCGAGCAACAGCCACCGGATCCCGACGGTCCCCCGGACTTCTACCGAAAGATCCGCGAGCTTCTCGACCAGGGACGCTACGCGGAGGCGCGCCCTCTGCTGATCCAGGCGTATTCGCTGAACCCCGCGCCGAAGCTGCTCTTCGCGCTCGGCCAGGTCGAGTTCAACCTCGAGAACTTCCAGGCCGCGATCGACTACTACCAGAAGTTCCTCGACACGAACCCCAACCCGAGCGAGGCCGCGCTCGCGCAGCAGGCGATCGGCGCCGCGCGCGCGCGGATCGTCGCGCCACCGCCCGTGGTGATCGAGAAGGCCGCGCCGAAGCCGGCATACGAGCGCGAGTGGGACGTGTGGTCGACGTCGATCGTGTCCGTCGGCGGCGCCGCGGCGATCACGGGTGCGATCGTCGCGATCCATGGCTACCGGATGGGCCGCGAGGATCGGTTCGGCGAGCCCGCGAACCTGTATCGCGATCGCCTCGATCGATCCAAGCGGTGGCAGTGGACGGGGTTTGGTGTCGCGACCGCCGGCACGCTGATCATCGGCGCCGCCTTCATTCGCTTCGCGGTTCGCCGCGTCGAGGTCGCGCCGATCGCGTCGACCGAGGTCGTCGGTCTCGCGGTGGGGCGCGCGTGGTGATGCGCGCATCGCTCGTCGCGATCGCCATCCTCGGCGCGTGCGTCGAGGAGAACTATCGTTGCGAGGTCGACGAGGACTGTAACCTCGGCGCGGACGGCGTGTGCGAGATCGACAAGCGCTGCACGATCCGAAGCGTCACGTGTGACACCGGCCGCGAGTACGGGCCGCTGCAAGGCGCGATCTCGGGCACGTGCTACGACGAGCGCCGCGATCCGTCGAACCCGTGCGCGGAGGGACAACCACCCGCGCGCGGCGACAACGCGTGCACCGCGGCCGTGTGCGATGCGATGCCCGCGTGTTGCCGCAGCAGCTGGAGCGAAGCGTGCGTCAAGCAGGCGCAGATCCGCTGCACGACGCCACCCGACGAGGTCGTCTGCGATACACGCGTCGCGATCACCGCGGTGCGCGGGACCGCGTCGGAGGTATGGACCCTCACGTTCACGCCCGGCGCGGGGTGGTCGGATCCCGTGTCGCACCAGCCGGCCGCGTCGCTGTCGTGGTTCGCACCCGCGCGCGACACCACCGAGCCACGCCTCGGCGTGTTCTCGGCCGGCAGCTCCACACCGCCGATCAACACCACGCTCACCATCGACGGGATGGTGCACACCCTCGAGGCGCGGTCGTACTTCCAGGCGCAGTCGATCGACTTCTCGCGCAACGCGCACGACGTCCTCGTCCTCGCCTCGCAGGGCGGCGGCACGTTCTACGAGCTGTTCGACCTCGACACCAAGGAGCGGCGCGCGTTCGAGAAGCAACTGGCGGTGCGCACCGTCGTCGGCGAGATCAACCGCGACATGTATCCGGACATCGCGTCGTGCGCCAACAACGGCGCCTACACGGCGACGCTCAACGAGGAGCCCGCCACGGGCACCAAGTACCGCCAGCTCGGTGTCAGCTCGGGCGACACGATCAACGGTCAGGAGACGGACACGATCGCGCAGCAGTCGCGGTCGATCGAGTTCGCCGATCTCGACAACAACCGCGCGCTCGACATGATCGTCGCCGGCAAGCACGTCCGCATGCACATGCCGGCGAGCGACGACGAGCCGCTCAACGCGTCGGTCCACACGATCAACCTCGATTGCCTCCCGCCGTTCGCGCCGATCGGATCGAACTGCAATGGCAACGAGCAGGCCGCGGTGAGCTGGGTCGCGACCGCGCGGCCCGGCATCGACCGCACGACGCTGATCGCCGCGCCGTGGGCAGATGGGCCCACCGGCCCCGAGCGCAGGATCTACGAGCTCGAGATGAGCCGCAGCGGCATCGTCAGTCAGTCGTTCGTGTCGATGGGCCCGTGCGGAGCGACGTGCAACCAGCGGTGGGTCGCGATCGCGACGCGCGACCTCGACGGCGATCACATCATGGACGTCATCGCCGTCGACGAGAACATCAACATCTACACGTCGAGCTCGCGGAACGACACCGGGCTCGGGCTCACGCAGCAGGTCGGTCAGCCGCTCGAGTCGATCTCGAACGTGCGGATCAGCATCACGGGCGCGCCGTTCCCTAGTCCTTGAAGCCGTGCCGGTGCAACAGGTCGATCAGGTGCGAGCGATCCATCTTCGCGATGCGCGCCGCGCGTGACACGTTGCCGTCGGCGGCGGCCATGAGCTTCGCCAGATAGTCGCGCTCGAACGAGCCGACCTGGACGGCGCGCGCCTCCTTGTACGGCGCGATCTCGGCGTTGGCGGTCGCCACCGCGAGCTCGGGCGAGCTGCCGATCACCATCGCGGACTCGACCGCGTTGCGCAGCTCGCGGACGTTGCCCGGCCATGGATGGCGCTGCCACCGCGCGAGTTGCTCGGCGCCGAACGTGTCGTGGATCGTACCGGTCGCGCCGAGCTCTCGCGCGAAGTGAGCGACGAGCAGCGGGATGTCATCGGCGCGCTCGCGCAGCGGCGCGAGGCGAAGCACCACGACGGCGAGGCGGTGATACAGGTCGTGACGGAAGCGGCCGGTGTTGACCTCGGCGCGCAGGTCGCGATTGGTCGCCGCGATCACGCGCGCGCCGAGCTCGATGTCCGCGCTGCCACCGACGCGACGAAAGCGGCGCCGCTCGAGCACGCCGAGTAGCGCGACCTGATCCGACGGCGGCAGCTCGCCGATCTCGTCGAGGAACACGGTGCCCGTGCCCGCGCGCTCGAACGCGCCCGCGTACGTGCGATCCGCGCCGGTGAACGCACCGCGCTCGTGGCCGAACAGCTCGCTCGCGAGGAGGTTCGACGGCAGCGCGCCGCAATCGATCGTCACGAGCGGACCGCGCCGCCCCGAGCGCGCGTGCAGCGACTCGGCGACGCGCTCCTTGCCGGTGCCCGATTCGCCGACGACGAGGACCGAGGTCGACGCGGTCGCGACGCGCTCGATGTCGGCGAACAACCGGTGCATCTGCGGCGAGCCCGCGATCATCCCGCCGAGCGAGACCGGCGCCGGCGCGGGCACGGGCTGGCGAACGGCGTCGTCGAAGCGAATCGTCGTGCCGCCGATCCGCACGAGCGTGCCGGGCGGCAACAGCGCGCGCTCGACGCGCACCGGTCCGATGTAGCTGCCGTTCGTGGAGCCGAGATCGACGATCGCGATCCCGCCCGGGCGCACCGAGGCTTCGAGGTGAAACCGCGAGACGGTGAAGTCGGTGAGCACGAGCGCGTTGTCGGGCGCGGTGCCGATCGAGAGCTGCGCATCGGCGCCGACGATCTGCTTGCCGCGATCGGGGCCATCGACGACCTCGATGCGCAGCGACGTGACGACATGCTCGCGCCGCGGCTGGAGGACGGTCTCGATCGACTCGGAGGGCATGGGAGTCCTCATTGTCGGGTATCCCCGACAACGGTGCAGGGGACACCCGACAAACCTGCGTCGCGAACGCGCCGAACTACGCGATTTTCGTGGGCAAGCCGGCCGGCCCTCCCCTTGCTGAAGCAGTGCGGCATGCGTTCTGTGGCCTTCCTTCTCCTCGCCGCTGCATGCAGCGGGCCCGCGACCGGAGGTGACGACGCGCCGCCCGACAGCGATGGCGGCGTCACGCCATCGCCGACCGCGGTGTATCTGTCGCCCACGCAGCACCTGACGCGCGCGTCGATCGCGCTGCGCGGCGTGCGGCCATCGATCGAGGACCTCGAAGCGGTCGACGCGGACCCCGCGGCGCTCGGCGACATCGTCGACCGCTACCTCGGCACGCCCGAGTTCGGCGCGACGATCCGCGAGATGCACGACGAGGCGCTGATGCTCCGCGTGGAGATCGCGCAGTTCACGTTCCCGGGAACCGCCACGTTCGTGGGCCACACCGCGTACGAGACCAACGACAGCGTGTTCTCCGAGCCGCTGCGCCTGATCGAAGACATCGTGATGACGGATCAGCCGTACACGAAGGTCGTCACCGCGGACTACACGATGTCCAACGCGACGAACGCGCAGATCTGGGGCTACACGCACACCGGCGCGCCCACCGCGTGGACGCGCACGCCGTTCCCCGACGCGCGCGGCGCCGCGGGCGTGCTCGGCATCGAAGCGATCTATCACCGTCACGAGTCCGCGGGCTTCAACTACAACCGCGGTCGCGCGAACCTCATCTCGAGCGCGCTCCTCTGCCACGACTACGCGCACGCGGACATCATGATCGACACGACGGTCGATCTGTCCGACCCCGACGTCGTCGCGAACGCCGTCGTCGCGAACTCGTCGTGTGCGGGCTGTCACCAGACGCTCGATCCGCTCGCGAGCTACCTGTTCCCGTTCCGCAACCGTACCAACGTCAACCAGCTGCAGCAGGGCGTCGTGGACTATCCCGTCGGCGGTTATCGCGTCGCGCAGGAGAACCAGTGGCGCAACACCAACAAGCGCTCGCCGATGTTCTTCGGCACTGCGGCGGACAAGCTGCCCGGCCTCGGTCAGGCGATCGCCGCGGATCCGCGCTTCGCGAAGTGCACCGCGACGCGGTTCGCCTCGTACCTGACCGAGGTGCCGAAGGAGCAGCTCGACGGGCGCTGGATCGCGCACCTGCAAGCGACGCTCGAGGACAACGACTTCAACGCGAAGCGCCTCGTGAAGGAGATCGTGATGTCCGATCAGTTCCGCCTCGCCTCGGACACCGACGCCGACCTCGCCGAGCATGTCGTCGGCGTGCAGAAGCTCCGCCCCGCACAGCTCTCGCGCATGATCCGCGACGCGACGGGCTTTCAGTGGACCACGCCGAACACGGCGAAGATTCGCAACCTCGACTACGGGCAGCCCGACCTGCTCGACTCCGACCTGCTCGGCTTCCGCGTGCTCGCGGGCGGCACCGACGGCTACTTCGTGACGACGCCGGTCCACACGACGACCACGACGTCGAGCCTCGTCGCGAAGGCGCTCGCGACCTCCGCCGCCGACTTCGTCGTCGAGCACGACGCGGGCGCGGCGGCCGCCGATCGCACGCTGTTCGTGAAGGCCGCGATCGACGTGACCACCGAGCCCGAGGTTCGCGAGCAGCTCGCGTACCTCCACGCGCGCCTCTACGGCGAGCTCGTCGACGCGGCCTCGCCCGAGGTCGACGAGACCTTCTCGCTGTTCACCGCCGCGAAGGCCGCCGCCAACAACAACCAGCGCCGCGCCTGGAAGCTCGTCCTCGTCGGCATGCTGACCGACGTCCGCGCTCTGACCTACTAGGAGTACGACCATGAACCGCCGAGAGCTCCTCACGTACGCCGGCGCGGCCGGTGCCATCTCGCTCCTCCCGACGCCGAACATCGCCCGCGCCTCGACCACCGGTCCGAAGCGCCGCTTGATCATGGTCTACGCGCGCGGCGGTTGGGATCCGACGCTCGTCCTCGATCCGAAGGCGCAGTCGGCGCAGATCGACGTCGCCCCGGGCGCGCGCAAGAACTTCGGCAACCTGCCGGTGTTCTCCGATCCCGCGACGCGCCCCAACGTCGACGCGTTCTTCACCAAGCACGCATCGTCGGTGGCGATCGTCCGCGGCATCTCCGTCGCGAGCGTCGTCCACCTCGAGTGCCAGAAGCGCATGGCGACCGGCACGCGCGACGAGTCCAACGCCGACATGGGCGCGATCGTCGCGCACGATCACGGCAACGATCTGCCGCTGCCCTACCTCATCCTCGGCGAGACCGCCTACGCGGGCCCCTACGCCGCGAGCGCGGGCCGCGTCGGCACCTCGAACCAGATCATCGCGCTCCTCGATCCCGCGCAGGCCTACAAGACCGGCGGTCGCCCGATCCTGGCGCCGACCGCCGCCGAGGAGGCCGCGCTCGCCGCGTACTCCGCCGCCGGCATCGAGCGCGCGCGCAACACGCGCGGCGCGACCGGCTACAACAAGAAGCGCATCGACGACTTCGCCGCCTCGATCGAGCGCGGCAAGAAGCTCCGCCCGCTGCGCTCCTCCCTCGGCACGCGCGGCCGGACATTGGCCCTCACCGACCAGATCGACCTCGCCCTCGAGGCGCTCGACGGCGGCGTCTCGCAGACCGCGATGCTCTCGACGCGCGTGTCGTGGGACGATCACGACGACATCACGGACCAGATCCCGAGCGCCGAGATGACCTACGGCGCGCTCACGCACCTGATGGACGAGCTGAAGACGAGGAGCTCGTCGCTGCAGACCGGCACGAAGATGATCGACGACACCGTCGTGATCTGCTTCTCCGAGTTCGGTCGCACGCCGAAGAAGAACTCGAACGGCGGCAAGGACCACTGGCCGGTCACCGCCGCGCTCGTCATGGGCGCCGGCATCAAGGGCGGCCGCGCCTTCGGCGCCTCCAACGGCGGCCTCGAAGCGCAGCCGATCGACTTCGCGACGGGCGCCGCGTCCGCGACCGGCCGCACGCTGATGTCGAGCCACTTCGTCGCCGGCGTCCTCGCCGCGTGCAACGTGGACCCGACGAGCCACCTCGGATCGATGGAGGTCTTCGATGCGTTCGTTGGCTAGCGCCGCGCTCGCCGTCGCGCTCGCCGCCTGCGGCACCGAGTTCGTGCCGCCCGACGAGCCGGTGCCCGACGAGGACGCCGGCGTCATCCCCGTGACGCCCGAGCAGTGCGAGACGTCGTATCTCGACTACGGCAACTTCGCGGCCGCGTTCACCAACGACTGGTGCCGCGGCTGCCACGGCGCCGCCGTGCCCGAGGGCATGCGCCAGAAGGCGCCGCTCGGCGTCGACTTCGATGATCTCGAAGCGCTGCGCCACTGGAAGGAGCGCATCGCGATCCGCGCGACGGGCGCGATGCCGACGATGCCTCCGGCCGGCGGCCCCTCCGCCGAGGAGCGCGCACTTCTCGGCGAGTGGATCGCCTGCGGCGCGCGCGAGTAACGCGTCCCGATCAGTATAGATGACCGATGTAGAGGTAGACCTGCGGAGACCAACCCTCGACGCCGCTGAACCCGACATCCGCGCGCAGGATGAAGGTCGGGTTCACGACAAAACGCGCGCCGAGTCCCGCGCCCCACAAGATCCGCCACGGATCACCACCTATCTCGTCCCAGTCCACGGCCACCCAGCCGGCATCGATGAAGCCGACGCCGACCCAACGCCTCGAGACCCGAACGCGTAGCTCTTGCTGCGCGATCGCCTTGATCCGCCCGATGTAACGATGCTCGCGGATCCCGCGCCCCGCCGTCTGGCCGCCGAACGCCACGTATGACTCGGCGCCGTTGACCAGACCCAGCTCGGCGACCGGCGGCGATCCGATCAGACCATCTGCCACGACGCGAGTCGCCGACACGACGCGCGTCCCGAGACGCCGGTACACCCGCGCCGAGAGGTTGCCTCCCGCGAACGACCACGTACCGAGGCCCGCACGTGTGGACGCCTCGATCCATACGCCCGACGATGGCGTGGTCTCCGAATCGCGCGTGTCGAACATCACGCCCACCTGCGGAACGCCGATGATTCCCGACTCGCCGTCGGGGTGATGCTCTGCAAAGAGACTCCCGGGATATGGGCCTCGCTCGAAGAAGGTGCCCGATCGAGAATACGAGAGGCGTCCTTGACCAAACGCGCTCCATCGCGAATCGAGCATCCAGCGCACACCGACCGCGACGCCGGGCGCCACGAAGCGAACCCGATAGTAGCGCCGCACGAAGTCGTCGTGAACGGAGCTGTCTGGCAGGAGACCGGCTGCTTCTGCAGCTGCTTCTGCGAGTTTCGGATCGCATGTAACGGTGTTGCCGAGCCCGCAGTAGTTTCGGTTCACCGTCGAGAAGTACGTGAGCCGGCCGAACACACGCAGCCTACGCGTTCCGACGCCGACGAGATCCCAGCGCAGCTCGTGCGCCTGAACGCCCTCGGAGCTGAAGAACAGCTGCGCCACGAGTGTGCCGCGATAGGGCGACCAGCCGGGACGATGACGCGTCAGCGTTCCGATCGCTCCGAAGCCAACGCCAGCGTCGGCGTCGTAGTTCATGAACGGTACCGCTCCCCAATCCCACCCCGACCGTTGCGGTACTGGTGATTGTGCGTACGAGGGCGCTGCGATCGTTGCGGCGAGCACGAGGGCAGCGAGCGCCTTCACGTCGTCGGTCCCGCGGTCGGGAGCTCGATGCAGACGCGCGTCCCCCCGCCGTCTCGCGCGGACCACGAGACCGTCCCGCCACTCGCTCGAACCAGGCCTTCCACGAGCCGGATACCCACGCCAGTTCCTTCGGGCTTCGTCGACACCACGTCGGTGCGTTGCTCGAGCAGCCGTGCTGGTGGGCCGGGACCGTCGTCGGCGATCTCGACCGTGACACGCCCGGATCCCGCTTCGTGAACGCCGATGTCCACGGTGCGCGCACCACGCGCGCCGTCTCCCTCGCATGCGTTGACGACGAGGTTCGCGAGGATCCGGCGTAGCGTCGTCGGACCGCCGGCGACCATGACTTCGCGCGAACGGCCGGGGCGCATCCGGATCGACACCGCGGGGAAGCGTGGCCCCAGCGTGGTGGTGACATCGCCGATGGCGTCCTCGACGGCAACGGGCACGACGTCCTCGAGTGCGGACAGCTCTTCGAGGGCGCGCGCCTTGACCTGGTCGAGCTGGCTGCGTAGCTCGCCGAGATCTTCGCGCAGGTGGTCGAGGGTCTTTCCACTTGCCGACGATGCGCGTGCGAGGAGGTCCGCGTTGATCTGCGCGGACGCGATCACGCTTCGCAGATCGTGGTGCTCGTGAAGCACGGTCCGCAGCCCGTGTTCGGCCCTGCTCGCGACGACGGCTACCCGCGCCGCACGCTCGACCAGCGTGCGCGTGCGGATCGCGATGATGAGCGACAGCCCCGCGACCGTGCAGAGCAAGAGGCCGTAGATCGTGTAGCCAAAACCCATGCTGGTTGCATCGACGTTCGCGTACGTGTAGTCGGCGATCGCGAGCCCGCCCAGTGCGAGTAACGCGAACCCGCTACCGAGTGCGACCGCCGTCGCCGACTGACGCAGTCCTGCTGCGACGACGAGCATGAGCAGCGCCGACGTATCGATCATGTACGGCGTGCCCCGATATGCGGGGCCGGGCCACAGTGCGTTCGGCAAGAGCACGAGGAAGCCGACCGCGATGTCGAGCGCCACCGAGATGTGGAGAACGCGCTTCGGCCGGCGGCGACCGACGCCGCACAGGATCGCGATCGAGAAGCCGATCGCGATGAGCTGCGGCGGATACGAGATGATGGCGCGCTCGAGAACGTGGTCCGCGACGTCCCAGAACGCCCAGAGTGCGTAGATCGACCGCACGAAGAGGAGACCGACGAAGACCAACCTCGCGATCGCCACGATCCGCTCACCGGCGAGCGCCGATTCATCGATCGTGCGCGCGACTGCATCGTCGATGGACTCCGTCACCGTCCCCATCGAGCACGAGTGTATCGCGATCGATTCGTCACGGCGCCGCTCCGCGCCAACCTCGCGCCGCGTTCGTGATCACGGTCTGCGTACCGTCCGCCGACAAGCGGCACCGGTAGAACCGCGGCTCCGTCTCCGGCGCGCCCGCATCGTCGAACGACTCGGTGTTCGCGCCGGCGATCGCGATGTAACTCGCGTCCGCGTCCTGCGACGATCGCTCCCACTGGACGACGAGCGGACCGGCGCCGCGAAAGCCGGTCACGGCGGATACGGGCCCGGGCCCGGCGCCCGTGATCGCCCGCACCTCGTACGCGCGCGTCGCGCCCGGCACCGACCGCGAGTGGTTGCCGCTCGCGCACGCGGCGGACGCCCCAGGCGGCGGCACGCAGGCGATCGCCAGCGAGACATACGCGGAGTACACGCCCTGGGTCGCGAGCGCCGTACCGGTCACGATCGTCCCGGCCGGTGCCGCCCGGTCGTCGAACGACGTCACCCGCCCGACCGCAGTGAAGGGCTCCTCGTCGATGGAGAGCTCGTACGTGAAGATCCCGACGGCGCCGCGATGCCCGTCGTCCGGGAGCGAGGGTTCGCTCTCGCCTTCTTCGTCCAGCGCGGTCACCGTGTATTCGTGCACGGCGCCCGGATCCGTCGTGGCCGGAGACCACCGCACGACGACGCGATCCGTCTCGGTGCCTTGCGTCGCGGTCGCGATCGGAGCGCTGGCGATGGAGGGCGCACTCGCATTGCCGTCGATCAGCGACGTCGTATCTACCTCGCCCGCGAGCTCTCCATCGCGAAACACGCGATAGGCCGACGCTCCCACCGACGGCGACCAGCGCACGATCACGTGTGTCGACACGGTCCCGTCCGACGCCTCGACACCCTCGGGCGCCTCCAGGACGGAGTCACCATCGGAGTGACACGCGCTCGCCGCGAGCAGCGCGAGGCAAACGCGCGCGGGAAGCGCTAACGACATCGCGCCCTCACCGCCGCGTTGTGTTGATCGACGACAGGCAAGAGCCCCGCGTGCGTCGACACGACGTCGTCGACGACCGCGCTGCTCGCCACCCCCGGGTTCGTCACACGGTTCGACATCGCGCCGCCCGCGCCGACAAACAGGACGACGAGACCGCCCGCCATGACGCCCAGCCCCGGCCCGACGATGCCGCCGGAGTCCGAGGTGACGCCGGCGATCGCGAGGCCGCCGCCGATCACCGTGACGGCGAGACCGACGAGCATCCACTTGCCCCACCGCGCTTGTCGATCCAGGCGTGCGCGGATTCCGGCTTCGAACGTACGTTCGTGCGCAGCGGCCATGCTCGGAGAGACGAAGGGCAGGCCATACGAGAGCTTCATCGGCTCGTCCGAGCCCACTCGGTAGAGTCCGTACCCCACGCGCCCTGCCTCCGCGTAGAGGTCGTTCTGCCGGTACTCGACCAGCGTCGGGCTGATCCGTCGTTGCGACCTCTGCGGCAGGACCGCGGTCGCCGAGGCCGAGGTCAAGCGGGTGCCGACGAACGCGTCACGCTCGCATGCGTTTCTGGGAGCTCCGACAGAGCCAAAGGTCGGAGGTTCGAGGACGCGCGTGTGAACCGGGATGCCACACGCCGTCAGCTCCACTAGCACCGCGACGCCGATCGCGCCTCGCAACGAACGCCAACCGACCATCCACATCCCATAGCGCGAGGTCGAGCGCAGATGAACGGCAAGAAAATTTGCCCCTCAGGGCAGCACAACGCGCACCACCCGTTGACGCGCCATCGGCGATCTCGGATGTTGAACCGGTGGTGAGGACGGTCGCGCGGGTACTGGTCGTCGAGGACAACAGGGCGCTGTTGCGAACACTGAAAGACGCGCTCGCGCAACGGTTCGACGACGTTCGAACGTGCGAGAGCGTCTCCGAGGCGTTGCGCACGCTCGACGAGTGGACACCCGATCTCCTCATCATCGATTTCCAGCTTCCGGACGGTGACGCGCGTCCGATTCTCGATCGATGCCTCGCCTGCAAGCCAGCGCCGGCGATGATCGCGATCAGCGGGACGGCGTCTCCCGGGGACTCCTTCGACCTGGCGCGCCGTGGAGTGCGTAGCTACCTCCCCAAGCCGATCACCCTCGACGAGCTGGAACAAGCGATCGCGCTCGCGCTCGACAGCGCGCCGGAGCTGAGCCCGCACCTGCGACAGCTCGTGGGTCATCGCAGCCTCGCGGGCGTGACCGCCGAGGTCCGCGCGACCATGATCGACGAGGCGCTCGCGAGAGCGTCGGGCAACATGCGCGGCGCGGCGAGGCTGCTCGAGACCTCTCGCCAGCTCCTCCAGTACTTGCGCCGCAACCGGCAGTAAGAGCGACGCGCCGGCAAAGATCCTTGCCGTTTCGAAGCCCGATGCGCGGTGTTATGCGGAGACGATGCGACACAGGCTGTGGGTCGTCGTCGGGATCGTGTCGTCCATGATGCCCTCATGCGGGGATCCCGACCCGAGCGCGTGCGGAACCGGTCAGATCTGCGAGCCGCTGCCCGTGTGCGGCGATGGCCTGGCCGTTGTCACGGAAGCATGCGACGGCACCGACCTCCGCGGCGAGAGTTGCGCGACGCGCGGATTCGACGGTGGCGAGCTCGCCTGCTCCTCCGACTGCGGCGGGTTCGACGAGTCTGCCTGCGCTCGGTGCGGTGATGGAGTCTGCGCCACCGGCGAGGAAACATCGACGTGCGCACAGGACTGCTTCGTCGCGAAGCTCGCGTTCACCGCAGAGTCGATTGGTGATGACGTGGGGCTCGAGCTGTTCGTCGTCGACGACGCAGGGTCACACCTCGTCAAGCTGTCCGGTACGCTACCGTCGGGCGCCAGGGTATATGGCTTCGACTGGTCACCGGATCGACGGTGGATCGCGTTCGTCGTCGACCACGCGAACGGACTCTACGAGCTCTACGTGGTGCCGTCCCGCGGGGGCTCCCCCATAAGAATCGCGGGCGAGGGGTTCCACGCGGAGTTCGCGTGGGCGCCGGACGGCTCGCGCATCGCGTTCTTGTCCGATCAGGAGGTGAACGGTGTCCGCGAGCTCTACACGGTGCTGCCCGACGGGGGCGGCACCGTCAGGATTTCGGGCCCTCTCCTCCTCGGCGATAACGTCGGCACCTTCGCGTGGTCACCAGATAGCTCGCGCATCGCGTACCAGGCGAGCGGCACGTTCGCGAGCACGTTGGCGACCGACGCACCCGTTGGCGGCGACCGTGCCGCGATCCATGGTGCCCTGTTCCCCGCCCGCGTACTCGTCTCCTGGGCGTGGGCGCCGGACGGCTCGCGCATCGCGTACATCGCCGATCGCGACACCGAAGGCGTACGCGAGCTCTACACGTCGCTCCCCGGAGGGAGCGGCACCGTGAAGGTATCCGGTGCGCTCGCGACCGGTGGCGATGTCGGAGAATTCAAGTGGGCACCGGACAGCACGCGCCTCGCGTACACCGCGGATCAAGACACCGACGGCGTTGTCGCCCTGTATACGTCGATCGCATCGGGAGGCACGAACGTCCGCGTCTCGGGTGCCGCGACCGCGAACGTCTTCAACGTGCAGTGGGCACCCGACGCGTCGCGCCTCGCGTTCGGCATCGGATCGACGCTGTTCACGGGCCTCGCGACGGGTGGAAGCGTCCCGATCGCGGACACTGCATCCGACAACGTCGAGTGGGCGCCGGATGGCGCACGCATCGCGTTCCTCGACTACGGGAGCGGCTCCAGCGAGCTCCGCACGTCGCTTCCGGCCGGCGGCGGCAGCGTCCTGATCGCGGACGAAGTGACAGCGTTTCGCTGGAGGCCGGACGGGGCCCGCATCGCCTTCGATCGCGGAAACGACTTCGTGAGCGCGCTGCCCGTCGGGGGCGACGAGATCGCGCTCGGTATGGTCGGAGACAACGCCGACACCCTCGACTTCACGTGGGCACCCGACGGCTCGCACGTCGCGTATCTCGTCGCCGACTACGCATCGAGCGTCCACGAGCTGCACGTGTCCGCGAGCTCGGGCAACGACGAGGTCATCGTCTCCGGCACGATGACGCTGAACGCGATCCTGGCGTCGTATGCATGGGCGCCCGAGTGAAGCCGTGCGCCAGCGTCGAGCGGGGCAAGGATTCTTGCCGTTCCCGACGCAGCCGCGTTTTCGGTACTCGAGCAGGATGCGATCTTTGTCGTGTATGGCGTCTCGAGTCTGGTGGGGCGTCGCGATGGCCGGCGCGGCTCTGCCCGGCTGCAAGCGGGCGACGGGTCTCGGCGCTGGGAGTGTGCCCTCTGCGGGCCCGGTGCTGATTCACGAGCCGATGGGAATCGGAAGGATGCGGTTCGAGTACCGCGAGACCGCCGTTGACTTCGAAGACAAGCGGTCGCTGCTCGAGACCGCCGCCAGTGGCAGTCATACGAGCGTGAGCGGCGGATACGCGACCACGACGACGACCACGATCATCACGGCGGCGGGCGATCACAGCCAGGAGGGAGTCCACATGCTCTCGGCGCGGATCTGGGCGGCCAACGTGCACGTCGACCTCGCGCGTTGGGTGTTCTTCCCGGTCCTCTTCTTCGTCGGGCGCGCCTACGTCGAGGCGCAGGGCGATCTGGTCGAGGTCGGGCGATGACGTGCATGACGACCGTGGCGAGACGGGTCGCCGTGCTCGTAATCGCGACCATCGCGAGTGCCGGTTGCGCAGCGTCACGCGCATCGGTGTCCGCGGACGCCGATCATCTGCTCGGCCCGGTCAGCCTGAGCTCGTCGGTTCCGGGCCCTCGAGGAGAGATCTTGTGGCGCGACCGAGACCTCGAGATCGTCGGACGTTTCACCAGGGTGCGGACGTATCGGGCGATCGCCTGGGGGATGCTCCTGCCGTGGCGCGGCTGGGACGCCACCGACGAGCTCAACGAGGAGATCCGGAAGTACAACGGCGAAGCGGTCGTCGACCTCTTTGTCTCCACGGAGAGCATGAGCGGCGGAGAGGTAGTGCTGGCCGCGCTCGCCTGCCTCATCCCCATCATCCCGACGTCGGTCACCGTCCGCATCAGTGGGACGGTCGTGCGCCGGAAGAGCGCGATGCGGGGCCCGTCTGCGCCGAGGCCAGTACCAGCGCCGATCTGACGGGCAAAGATCCTTGCCATTCCGGCGGCGTCTTCGCTGCGCTACGACCGAGACCGACTTCACCAACAGAAGGAGTCAGGACGACGATGATGAAGATCGAGACAGCGATTGCGCTCGCAGGTTGTCTACTCGTAGCAGCGTGCGGCAGCGGGCTGCGTCAATCACCGGAGGGAACGTATCGAAGCAGCCTGAGCTCCTTCACGTTCGGCGGCGACGGAACGTTCGAGTACGAGTCGCACGAGCGCCCGTTGCGGCTCGTTGGGACGTGGACGTCGACGCTCGAGGTGGAGATCGTGAATGACGACACGTGGGATGACCAGTCCCGAGGTCACGTGGACCTGTTGATCGAGTCCATCGAGACGGACGGCGAGCCCGGCGACGTGTTCCGCAACCGCAACGGCATGGTCGTCTATCGCGTCGGCGACGCCAACCTTGGTTGGTGGGTCCATCATCCCGACGGGGCGATCCAGGAGAACGAGATGACGATCGAACACAACCTCCCCGGCGAAAGCCGCAGCCCGTTCGCGGCGGGCTACACGGCGTGGTACGCGAACCCCGAGTAGCCGCTCACGTCGAACGTCAGTGCGCTCTGCCGTTCGTAGACTCGAGCATGGGCAAGGAACCTTGCCCTTCTCAACGTTGCGCGCCAGTGCGATGGGATGGGGATGAAACGCATCTGGACGATCATTCTGCTTCTTGTGGGTTGCGGTGACTTCGTGCCCAAGGCGCCCGAGCCAGGGCGCGGCGTGATGTCGACGTCGGGTGGTGGAGCGGCGAGCTCGACCTCCCATCGCCTGCGTCTCTCCATCGGTGCACCGCAGCCGATGGGACGCGCCACGAGCACTTCGTTCGCGGTGAACCTGGGACCGAACCAATGATGAAGGTGACGACGATGATGAACGTGATCCCGCAACGATGCCGATCCAGGGAACGCTCACGCGTACGAATGGCCTCAGCGTGAACGGTCCGCAGGTCGTCCGGTTCCGGATCTACGACGCTGCGACCGGTGGTGCCGCGCTCCACGACGAGACCCAGACGATCGAGACCGAGGAGGGCGCGTTCACCGCGTACCTCGGAAAGGAGTCGCCGCTCCCGCTCGCGACGTTCGCGAGTGGGTCGGTCTGGCTCGGGATCTCCGTCGGCACCGACGAGGAGATGTCACCGCGCTTCGAGCTGGGAACGGTGCCGTACGCGGCGGTCTGCGAGGAGTCGGCGCTGCTCGGTGGTATGCCCCCGAGCGCGTTCGCGAGCACGGCGCACGATCACGCCGGCGAGTACCTCCCGATAGGAACGGCGCCGACGTGCCCGGGCACCCAGAAGATGACCGGCATCGCCGGCACGGGCGACGCGGTGTGCGCCCCCGACGTCGACACGACGTACACCGCCGGCGGCGGGCTGTCGCTCGCGGGTGGCGCGTTCAGCATCCCGGACAACGGCGTCACCACGGCGAGGATCGCCAACGCGGCGGTGACGACCGCGAAGATCGGGAACGATCAGGTGACCAGTGAGAAGCTGCAGGACATCCTTCCTCCCATACGAACGGTGTTCAGCAGGAACTCGGAGAACGGAACCCCCTCTACCGCTCTGGCATCGACGACGGAGTTCGATCTCTGCACGCTCACGACGATCATTATCTCCCACGACGGTAGCTGCACCCTCGACATCGCCGGCTCCGTCTGGCGTCTCGTAGCCGGCAGCAGCCCGTCGGGTAGCACGACGCAGTGCGGAATGACTTGTTACGCCTGGTAGGTGATCGCGAACGCTCGCAGGCGCGCGAGCAGAGCCTTGCACGCTGATCGCGTGACCGATGGCGAACGCCCCCGTCGAGCAGATGGCGTACGCGATACTGCTGTCCGCCATCAACCATCGAGCTCGTCGGCCAAGCCTCGCATGTAAGCGCGAAGCATGCGGCGACCACCAAGCGCATCGTCGGCGATCGCATCCGCCGCCGCGCGCAGTTGCTCCTGACGGCAGCGCGCGTGGTCACGAGCAGCGCCCGCGAACGCGATGATGTGGTCTAGCGTCGCGCGCTCGCCGTCGCGGATCAGCGCGCACGTCTGCTCCCATACGGAGATCACCGCGCGTGGCGCATGCGTGTCGAGCTCGCTGCGCGCGCGGCGAGCGACCGAGGCCACCAGGTCGAGCGCCGCTTCCTCGGTGGCACTGCCGAGGAACGGGATGTTCGTGGGCTCGGTGAGCGAACCCAGAATGCGGTCGCGCGTCTGGCGATCCGATGCGAGGAGCCGCGCGATCGACAGCGCGCGAGCGAAGCGGTGGTCGGCGTTCGCGGTCACGTACACGCGGAGGGGACCCTCGGGCACGTCGAAGATCAGGCAGGCCTCGTTCGTCTCGTTGGCCGGTAGCGCGAAGCCGTAGGTGACGAGGAGGTGCGTGTTGGTCCGGTTGCCGTACGAGAAGTGCACGGCATCGCCGGCGGCGATCGCTTGCTGCGCGCGGACCACCATGCCGTCGATCGGGTTGTAGCTCCACGACGTGTCGTCGCGCCCGTGATCGAGAAGATCGAGGAGCGGGATCAGCGCGAGGCGATGCTCGAACGTTCCGGGCGCGTTGAACGCACGCGACATCACCACCGCACGCCCCCACGCGAAGTCGGACAGCGAGAGGCGCGTGCGCAGCTCGGGTGGCAGCCGCTCGTAGGTGTGGCGCACCTCGCCAACCTCGTCGGTGGTGAGTGCGTGCGCGGCGGTGCCCGCGAGCGCCGCGAGGTCGTCGGCGTCGCGAAACATGGGGAGAACGGCGAGCTGGGTCGGCAGGGTGTCGAGGTACGCGCGCCACGGCGAGTCGGGCCGCTGTGCCTCGAGCGGGAGCCAGGCAGCGAGCCCGTCCTGCGGATGGGACTTCCAGCCGAGCTCGACCGTCCCGGTGCTGGTTTCGGAGAGCTCGTTGTCGACGATCATCATCGATCGAGGCAGCGAGAGGATCTCGTCGCCGGCGGCGAGTGCTCGCGTCGCGACGATGTGCGCGCTGGCGTCGGGCTCGACGCGAAACTCGATCCCATCCCACCGCGCGCCGCGCTCCCGCGTCCACGCGAGCAATCGCTCGAGCGCCTCCGCTCGTGCTCGGGCCGACAGCGGTGCGATCGCGCGCACGGGCAGCGGGTGCCACACGCCGCGAGCGTATCACCGGCCGAAAAACAAAACGCCCCGCGACGAGCGAGGCGAGGCGTCGGGAACGTCGAGACGCTACTCAGAACACGAACGGGTAGCCGAACGATCCGCCGTTCTGGGTCTTCGCGAAGCGGGCCGACTTCATCGCGGCCGCGACACAGTTACCGAGGCTCGCATCCGGCGTGTTCTTGACGGTCACGCTCGAGACGCCACCCTCCGGGCTCACCTTCACGGACACCTTGACCTGGCCCTTCGCGCTCGACTTGGCGCCGCAGGACTGGACCTTCGCCTTCACCTTGTTCACACCGTCGGAGATCATCGCGCGGTCGAGCGCGTCCGGGAGGTTGCTGTTGCCGCCGCTCTTGGGAGCCGAACCACCGCCCTTCTTCTTGAACTTCGAGCAGCAAGCGCCTTCGTAGTTGTTGAGGACGCACGAGACCTCGTCGCAGCCGCCCGTGTCCTTCGACGGCGGCGGATCGGACTTCTTGGGCTCGGTCTTCCTGGGCTCGACCCGCGCGACCTGCGTGGTCTTCTTGGGCTCGCTCTTCTTGGGCTCGGCCTTCTTCGGCTCCTCGGTCTTCTTCGGCTCTTCGGTCGTCTTCGGCTCCTCGGCCGCCGAGTTATCGGTCGTCGGCGTCTCCGCCGAGCCAGCGTTCGCCGTCGGGGTCTCCGCGGAGCCCCCACCGTTGTTGTTGTTCGCTGTCGGCGTCTCGGGCGTCGCGTCCGAGCCCTTGTCGTCGGTGCCCTTGGCATCGGAGCCCTTGTCGTTCGACGCGACGACGACCGGCTGCTTGTCACCGCCCTTGAGCAGCACGACGATCATGATCACGGCCGCGATCGCGAGGAACGCGACCGATCCGATCAGCGCGTACATCATCTTGTTGTTCGTGCCGCGCGACGCGGTCGGAACGATGACCGCGGGCTCGGAGAAGCCGCCGCCGCCGAACACCGGGAGGTCGTCGATCGAGCCGATGCCCGACGACGCGGTCGCCGTCTTCGCACCCGCGGCACCCGAGCCACCGAGGTACGCGTTCGCCATCGAGCGAATGTCGATGAGGCCAGAGCCTTCACCGCCGGCGGCGCCGGTCGCGTGGCCGCTCGGCATCGAGGACACGCCCGCGTTCGGCGCCGGCTTGTCGCTCGCGAGCTGCGCGAGGTTGTTGAGCGAGAACAGCACCGAGTTCTCGTTGCGCTCGCCACGCAGCTTGGCTTCCGCCGCTGCGTTCGCGCTCGCCGAGCCTCCCGCGCTCTTCTTCGGCTTGCTGCCGAACAGATCGCCATCGTCGTCCGCAGCGCGCGACGACGAGCCCGCCGATGCGGCCGCGAACAGGTCACCTGGATCGCTGCGCACGGTGCCCGACTCGTCGTTGCCGCCGAACATCGACGACACGGCGGCCGCGCCACCACCGCCATCGGCGGCGGCCGTGGACGCCGACGCGACGAACGCGGCGAACGTGTCGACCTGCGAGAGCGGCAGCCAGTCGGCGAAGCCCTCGCGCCACGCGTAGGTCTCGGCGTCGATCTCGCCGGCGCTGAAGCGCTGCTGCACTTCCGCCGCCGTCATCGGCCCGACCTGATCCTGGTTGATCACGACGTGCCACACGGCCTCGTCACCGCCACCACCGGCGGCGCCGTCATAACCGTAGTCGTAGACGCGCGTGTCTTTCTCCTGCGCGGCAGGCGCCGGAGCTTCGGCAGCCGATGCACCGCCGCGAACGACGATGATGTTGCTGCACTTCTTACAGCGGATCTTGAAGACCTTGCCTTGGACCTTGTCGTCGGAGATCGAGTACTTGGCCTGGCAGGCATCACATACGATCTTCATGTGTGTTCCTAAATTCCGTTTCGAAGCATCGGACCCCCACGTCCGACCTTCCTTGGAGAAAAGAATTCTACCAGCGCACCCTCGCCAAACGCGAGGTTCGCCGCGTAGTTATCTAAGTGTGTTCGGGTAGCCCAGGGTCAGTGACTACGCGAACGGATCGCGCAGGCGGATCGTCTCGCTGCGATCGGGCCCGTGGGAGACCAGGCAGAAC
Organism: uncultured Kofleriaceae bacterium; assembly: GCA_964617845.1. GTDB lineage: Bacteria > Myxococcota_A > Polyangia > Haliangiales > Haliangiaceae > JABFXX01. The sequence continues at coordinate 85,717 of CAZUAR010000008.1, forward strand.
GGCACGCCCGCCATGCGCTCGATCGTCTCGACGTAGGCCCGCGCGCTCGCAGGCAGGTCCACGACGTCGCGTGCATTGGAGGGCAACGAGCCCCAGCCCGGAAATTTCGCATACACGGGCTCCGCGCGCGCGATGTCCTCGGGATCCGTCGGAGGCTCGTCGAGCTCCTTGTCGCCGAGCTTGTACGCCACGCAGACGCAGACCTCGCCGAGGTTCGCGAGCACGTCGAGCTTGGTCAGCGCGAGCGAGCTCATGCCCGAGAGGCGGACCCCCATGCGCAGCGCGGGGAGATCGAGCCAGCCGCAGCGCCGCGGGCGGCCCGTGGTCGCGCCGTACTCCCCGCCCGCCTTGCGCAGGCGCTCGCCCTCGTCGCCGTGAAGCTCGGTCGGGAACGGACCCTCGCCGACGCGCGTCGCGTACGCCTTGGTGATGCCCACGACCGCGTCGATCTGCGTCGGGCCGATGCCTGCGCTCTGACACGCACCCGCCGCGATGGTCGAGGACGACGTCACGTACGGATACGTGCCGTGATCGAGATCGAGCAGGCAGCCCTGCGCACCTTCGAACAGGACGTGGCGGCCTTCGGCGATCGTGCGCGCGACGTGGCGGCCCGCATCGCCCGTGTACGGACGCAGCTTCTCGCCCGCGGCGAGCGCGTCGTCGATCCACGTCGTGATCTCGCTCTTCGTCGGCGCGGTCCCGCCGAGGTGGACGATCAATGGCGTCAGCTCGTCGAGGTTCGCGGCCACGAGCTCGCGCACGCGCTCGGGCTTGAACAGATCGCGCACGCGCACGCCTTTGCGAGCTGCCTTTGCCTCGTACGCCGGACCGATGCCGCGCCGCGTGGTGCCGATCGCCTTGCCCCTCTTCGCGCCGTGATCCTCGCGGAGCCCGTCGAGCAGCTTGTGGTACGGCAGGATCACGTGCGCGCCGAGCCCGACGAGGAGCTCGTTCTTCATCAACAGGCCGCGCGCCTGGCACTCCGCCACCTCGTCGAGCAGCGTGTGCGGATCGATCACCATGCCGTCCCCGAGGATGCAGAACTTGCCCGGATGACAGACGCCCGACGGCACGAGGTGCGTCACGAGCTTCTTGCCATCGATCACGAGCGTGTGACCGGCGTTCGCTCCGCCGCCGTAGCGCACGACGGTATGCGCGCGCTCGGTGAACAGATCGACGACCTTGCCCTTGCCTTCATCGCCCCACTGGGCGCCGACGACGATCACGACAGACATCGGTTCTCCTCGAGCAACTTCGCGAGCGCTGATGGATCGAGATCCACCGCTCGCCGAACATCATCTACGCGCACGAGCTCGCGCGAGTCTGTTAGCACGGCCGCATCGAGGCCGGCACCTCGCAACCACGCCGCCGTGGGCGCGTCGACCGAGGTCACCGCGCGCACGCCGTGCGATCGCAACGCGCGCGCGAGCGACGCGGCTCCCGGCCCGTGGACGGCGACGCCGACGGGACCGCTCGGGAGCTGCACGCCGGTCGTACGCTGTGCCTGCGCGAGCGCCTCGAGATCGATCGCGAAGCCCGTCGCGCGCGCGGGCCGGCCGTAGCGACCGATCAGCTGATCGTAGCGACCGCCGCGCAGCACGGCCTCTGGCGCACCGCCCGCATATCCCGCGAACGTGATGCCCGTGTAGTAGTCGAAGCCACGCACGTCGCCGAGATCGATCGACAGCGTCGACGCCGGCGCGCCCGTGAGGTCGGTGAAGCGGACGAGGACGCTCCCGAGCACGCCCAGGGTCGTCCGCACGTCGATCAGCTCCGAGGGCCACGAGAGCTGCTCCGCGCGACGGATCGTCTCCTCGGCGGGCCCCCACATCGTGACGAGCTGCTCCGCGAACGGCGCGATGTTCGCCGGCAACGACTTCGCCGCCACGCGCACGCCGGCGCGATCCTTCTTCGCGAACGCGGCCGCGAGATGCGCGCGCGCGTCGGTGTCGGGCGCGAGCCCCAGCAGCGCTCGCACCGGTGCGACGTGCCCGATGTCGAGCCGCGTCTCGGACAGCCCGGTCGCCGCGAGCGCCGCGTGCGCGACGGAGAGCACCTCGACATCGCCGATCGGCTCCTGCTCGTCGATGAGCTCGACGCCGGCCTGCAGGATCTCGCGCTGCCCGCGCTCGCCGACGAACCGCGTGACCGCGCCCTCGTAGCACAGGCGGATCGGCCCCTGGACCTCCGACAACCGCGTCGCGACCACGCGCGCGATCTGGGGCGTGATGTCCGGCCGCAGCGCGACGATCTCGCCCGTGCCGGGCTCGACGAAACGGATCGCCTGCGCGCGCGCATCGTGTCCGAGCCCTCGCTCGAGCACGTCCGCCACCTCGAACATCGGCGTGACGATGCGCGAGTACCCCCACGCTTCGAACACCTCGAGGACGCGCGAGGCGAGCGCTCGACGGCGCGCCGCCGCACGCGGCAGGAAATCGCGAACCCCGGAAGGCAGTCGAATCGGCGGGGTCGTCACGGCGGGCTACTCTACCTTTCTCCCGGCCGTTCCGCCGGCTCGGAGGGCAGCTTCGGCCACCGTTCGACATACGCCTTCACGAGCTGCTCGACGTCGGCGATCGCGTATTGACGACTGGAGTTCGAGTCCACCGCGTTGCCGAGCGAGAGCGCGACCGTCCGCAGCGGTTTGTCGAACGATCGAAACGCCTCGGGAAGCGCGCTCACCGCGCCGACGCCGCGGCGGCACGCGCCCATCGCCTCGTCGATCGCCTCCTCCACCTTCGGATCGGGCTTCGTCTGGACGCGCGGTCGCTCGAACAGGAGCATCGCGAGGCGCATGCACGCCTCGAACGATGCTCCGAGGACCGCTCGCGGGCTCTCGGGGTTGCCGCCGGCGACCGTGCGCCACCCGGCGAACACGCTCTCGGTCATCGGCTTGCGCAGCGGCTCGATCTTCGCGAGCGTCTCGCCGACCAGCGCCTGCTCGCGACGCCCGCGCGCGAACTCGTCGTCGACGTAGCGTTGCTCCTTGTAGTACGTGGCGAGCCCATCGAGCGACGGCCAGGCCTCGAGCACCAGCGTCGTGTATGCGAGCACGGCGCGATCCGCATCGTCGTCGCGGACGCGCTCGGCGGCGAGCTTCGCCCTACGAAGCGCTGCTTCGAGTGGCTGCCGAGCCGGCAGACTCCAGTCGTACCTGTACGTCGTGTAGCGATTCGTCGTCGGGGCGCCTGGGTAGGCCTGCAGCATTTCGTGGAGCGCCAGGTCCACCCACAGCAGATCGAGGTACGCGACGAGGTAGCGGTCGGCGCGCGTCGCGTACTCCCCCTCGGCGAGCGGCCTCGCATCCACGACCGCGTCGGCGGAGGCGGCGTCGATCCGCACGGCGGGCACGGCGCGCACGGGGCGCACGGGCTCGTCCGTCGGCGCCGCGTCCTTCTTCTTCGCGCATGCGACCAGGAGCAGGCACGACCACACGACGCTGCGCCACATGAGGCCGTCATTCTACGCCGAGCAGCATCCGGTCATGGGCGGCCAGCAGTCCTCGCTTGAGTTGGACGCGGCCTCGTGATGTCGTCCCCGCCATGCGATTGGGGTGGGCCACATCTGTGGCGTTGTCGTGCCTTGTCTCGGGTTGGGCATCGAGTGCCTTCGCGCAGTCGTCGACGACCGGCGCGGTGCAAGGCGTCGTCACCGATGCCGAGTCCGGTGAGCCGCTCGCCGGCGTGACCGTCGTGATCACGTCGGAGCGCACCGCGGCACAGACCGCGATCACCGACGAGCGAGGCGCGTACAAGGTGACCGAGCTCGCCCCCGGTCAGTACCTCGTCACGTTCTACTTCCTCGATGCCACCGTCGAGAAACCCGTGCAGGTCGGCGTGCAGAAGACGACCGGCGTGTACCAGAAACTAAACCTCAGCTCCGCGAAGGGCGAGGTCGTGCGCGTCAGCGGCAGCGCGCCGACGATCGATCCGACGTCGACGGCGCAGGGCATCACGATCGACAAGGAGTACCTGAAGAACATCCCGGTGCCGGGCCGTACGTTCGAGTCCGCGCTCGGCGCCGCGGCCGGATCGCAGGGCGACATCCTGGGCGTCGCGTTCAGCGGATCGAGCTCGCTGGAGAATCAGTACGTCGTCGACGGCGTGAACACGACCGGCCTTTCGTACGGCACCGTCGGCTCGCCGGTGATCAACGACTTCATCGAGGAGATCGAGATCATCACCGGCGGCTACAACGCCGAGTACGGCCGCGCGACGGGCGGCATCGTCAACGTCGTCACGAAGAGCGGCTCGAACGATCTCAAGGGCTCCGTGTTCGGCTACTACCAGCCCGGTCTGTTGACCGCGGCGGTCGAGCGCACGCCGGTGAACTCGGGGTCGCTCGACGTGAAGGGCGACGTCGGCTACGACCTCGACTTCGGAGTCGAGCTCGGCGGTCCGATCATCAAGGACAAGCTGTGGTTCTACGTCGGCATCGCGCCGCAGTTCGGACGCACGGACATCACGCGCGAGACGAAGCGCCAGACCGACTGCAGAAAGCTCGAGGAGAGCGGCGAGCTGTCGGGCTGCAACCCGGCGCTGATGTCACAGGGCGGCAACGCGGACGGCGCGCCCGATGTCGATCCGGAGACCGGCTTCTACATCACCGATCCCGTCGACACCGAGATGCGCTACTACACGAGCCGCGCCCTCGCGACGCTCGCGAAGATCAACTACGCGGCGACGCCCGAGCAGCAAGGCCAGCTCGCGGTGCAGGTGGCGCCGCAGACCTCGCGACAACCCGGCATCTATGGACCGACGTCGTACGGCACGATCTCGCACGCGCTGACGACGGACCTGTCGGCGAAGTGGACGTCGAAGCTCAACAACAACAAGACAGAGCTCGAAGGCATCTTCGGCGTGCACCGCGAGCAGTACGACAACGAAGCGATCGCGCCGAACCTCGCGCGAACGCCGCAGCAGGTGCTCTACAACGGCTCGCTCGGCGTGTGGGGCCCGGGCTTCGGCGCGGAGAGCCAGCGCACGAACGCGATGTGCGCGGACGGTCCGCCCGGCAGCCAGGATCCGTACCCGTACCTGCAGAACAACTGCCCGATGATCTCTCGCGTGTATGCGATCGGCGGTCCGGGCAGCCTGTACGACGATGTCGATCAGCGCGTGTCCGGAAAGCTCGGCGTCACGCAACGCGTGAAGGCCGGCGGCAGCCACGAGATCAAAGCGGGCATCGACGTCGAGGACAACCGCAGCCAGGTGACGCGCGCGCTGTCCGGCGAGGCGTACCTCCAGAACGCGATCGGCACGCAGGTCGACGTGATTCGCTGGGTGCAGGTCACCGAGGATGACGACATGCGCGCGCGCTTCGATCGCACGTGCTCCACCCCCGATCCGGGCAGCGCGACCGGCGGTGGCCTCACGTTCAAGTGCGACTACCTCGGCGGATCGCCGGAGGCGGAGGGGACGAAGATCTACGGCAACACGCTCAACTGGGCCGCGTACCTGCGCGACTCGTGGCAGATCCGTCCGAACCTCACGCTCAACGCGGGCCTCCGCTACGAGGAGCAGCGCCTGCGCTTCGCGGAGTTCCTCCAGGGCACCGTCAACCCCGCGAGCGGCGACGTGTACGGCACGAACGCGCTGGTGCTGAAGGGGATGTTCGCGCCGCGCGTCGGTGCGCTCTACGACTGGACCAAGGAAGGCAGGTCCAAGGCGTACGCGCACTGGGGCCGCTTCTACGAGTCGATCCCGCTCGAGATCAACAACTACAACTTCGGCGCGCCGATCCAGTACGTGCAGACGTACACGCCCGGGCGATGCGGTTCGACGGACCCGGCGTTCGGCGGTCCCGACGGTGCGAGCTGCCTCGACGCGGCCGACCGCAACATCAACGCCGATCTGCGCAACGAGATGTTCGGCGTCAACGGCTCCGTCACCGCCCCCGGCGTGAAGGGCCAGTTCATGGACGAGTGGGTCGCCGGTGTCGAGTACGAGATCATCGACGACATGAAGCTCGGCCTCGCGTACCAGAACCGCCGCATCTCGCGCGTGATCGAGGACGTGTCGCTCGACAACGCGAACGCCTACGTCGTCTCGAACCCGGGCGAGTGGTCGGCCGAGGAGGAGCGCAAGTTCCAGGAGAAGATCGACGCGGAGCAGGATCCCGAGCGCAAAGGCCGCCTCCAGGCGCAGCTGAAGATGTTCCAGGGCATCCGCATCTTCGACAAGCCGGTGCGCAACTACGACGCGCTCCAGCTCACGATGACGCGCCGATTCTCGAACAAGGCGTACATGCAGGGCTCGTACACCTACTCGCGCAGCGTCGGTAACTATCCCGGCCTGATCTCCTACGACGATCAGATCGTCCTCCCGAACAACTCGACGCAGTACGACCTGATCGAGCTTCTCTCGAACAAGTTCGGCGCGCTGCCGCAGGATCGCCCGCACTACATCAAGCTCGACGCCTACTACACGGCGGATCTGAAGAAGCACGGCGACGTCACGATGGGCATCCGCTTCCGCGCGCTGTCGGGCGCGCCGGTCAACGCGCTCGCGCCGCACTACCTCTACGGATCGAACCAGTCGTTCCTCTTGCCGCGCGGCTCGCTCGAGCGCGCGGACTTCGAGCACGGCCTCGACGTGCACCTCGGCTACGGCCGCAAGCTGCCGCGCAACATGCACGCGGAGCTGTTCCTCGACCTCTACAACGTCTACGACAACCAGGGGACCGCGTCGGTCGATCAGACGTACGCGCCGCGCGTGAAGCCCGGCGCGAACGGCATGGGCGCCGCGTCGATCCAGGCCGCGAACCCCGTCTCGGGCGGGACGTTCGAGGACCTGATCTGGGTCAAGACGATCGACACCAACGGCAACGAGTCGTCGGTGCCGATCGGGCGCAACCCGAACTTCCGCAACACGTCGGGTCGCTACGCGCCGCTGTTCGCGCGCGTTGGCTTCCGCCTGACGTTCTAGTCAACCGGTCCGGCGCGCTCGCGTGAACGTCACGTCGAGCGCCGCGAGCTGCGAGCACAGCGTGCGCTCGCGCGAGAGTTGTTCCATCGCGAGCAGCAGCGTGGCGGGCGTGATCGCGCGCCGCGCATGCCGGCTCACTTCGGCGTGCACGGGCCGTCCGCTTTGAGTCGTGGTTGTCCGCCGCACGTGTTGTTTCCATCGCCCGCGACCACGTTCGGATCCGCCGGCTCCTCGGGCGGGTTTGGCTCCGTCTGGACGGTCTCGAGATCGTCCCCGGTCAGCACCGTCTCGTCCTCGTCGATCTCGGTGAGACACGCGGACAGACCGAGGGCCAGGGCCAGCGACACGAACAGCTTGGTCGACATGCGGTCAACCCGAGCATCACGCGTGCCGGCGTCGCCGCGCTGGGAGGGCGCGTGCGCGCGCGCGAGCCCCGCCTGCGACAGCGACGTGCGACAGCGCGCGACCGTCACATCCGTCGATCGGGCAGTGGATCAAGGATCGAGCGGCGGGGGCCCCGAGTCCTGCGTGGGTGCGGCATCGACCGGTGGCGCGGGTGAGCCATCATCGTCGTCGCACGCGGCGAGTCCGAGCATCAGTGCGACCGAGAGAAGAACGAGCTTGAGCGAAGTTTTCATCACGCGCGCGCGAAGCGAGTTTCGTGCCCGCGGGTGATGACGGCGCGCGCATGTGATTTCGCCGAGATTCGCGAAGAACGCGTGTCGCGCGACAACAACATGCGGCGACACGAGTAGCCGCGCGACGGGTGCGCGCGTTCCTCGTCGCACGCGAGGCGCGATCGCGGCGTGCAAGAGATCGCGCGCGAGACGATTTCTTCAAACACTCGCGCGCTACGGCCCGACGACGTACACGGTGAGGCTGGCGACCTGGGCGTGCGCCCTGTTCGCCCTCACGCTCGCGCGATCGCTCGCGGTGTTGTTTACCGCCAACACTGACGTCGTCTGCGATCCGCCCGTGGGTTCCGCGAGGCACACGAGCTCGTCGCCGGTCTGCGTGAGCGTCATGCGGCCGTTCGTGGAGATCTGTGACAGCGGCGTGGACGTCGACATGGCGCCATCGCTCGCGACGATGCACCCCGTCGCGGAGGCGCACGTGGCCAGCCGGCACGAACGCGGACCGACGGAGAGCTCGACGTACGCATTCGTCAGCGAGAAGCTCAGCACCTCGAGGTCGATCGTCACGCGCCGCACGACGAAGTTCGCTTCCGTCCGGATCTCCTGGTCGTCCAGGTCGACGTAGTCCAGCGCGAACGTGGCAGACGTGTTGTCGAGCTCGGGCGGCTTCCCGGCCGGCGCGAAGGGCAAGAACAACGCGATGCGATCGCCCAGCTCGGGGCGCGGGTCGCACAGCGTTCCGACCATGTCGGTGGCCGCCTGATCGGAGTTCGAGATGCTGGGACAGTTGTCGCCGTCGTCGGGAATGCCGTCGCCATCCTCGTCGTGGCCGTTCGAGGGCACGTCCAGTGGCGCGTCGTCATCGGCGGCGAGATCCGGCGGCGGCGCGTCGTGCTTGTCCAGGACGATCGCCTCGTCGAGACCGAGCACCTGACGGCACCCTGCCCCGCCGGCGAGCACGCACGCGATCGCGACCCAGCGCACGTCCCCATCATACGCCCGTTGACCGCCCGCGTTGTAACGATCACAACGGCGACGGCGAGGGCACGAACGTCACGGCGAGCGACGGGAACTTCATCCGCAGCTCGTCGACGAGCCGCTGCGCGCCGAACACCTCGGTCGCGTAGTGTCCCGCCGCGACGAGCGTGATCTGCAGCTCCTTCGCGAGGTCGCCCGCGCGCTCGGCGAGCTCGCCGGTCAGGTACAGGTCGCACTTCGCGAGCGCGGCCGCTTCGAGCAGATCCGACGCCGCGCCCGAGCACAGGCCGACCTTGCGGACCACGTCGGGGCCGTACGGGAACACGAAGCGCGGCTCTCGACCGCCGAGCACGCCACCCGCGATGCGGCCGATCGCTTCGTCGCGCGACAGCGGCGCCGGCCACGATCCGGACATGCCGAGCGCGACGCCCTTCACGTCGCCGAACGCCTCGCGCACGGGTCCGAGCGCGAGCGCGTCCGCGAGGCCGACGTTGTTGCCGAGCCGCGCGTGCTTGTCGAGCGGGAGGTGATAGGCGGCGAGCGAGACATCGTTGCCGAGCAGCAGCTTCATGCGACGCGCGAGCGCGCCGGTGACGCGCGAGATACCGCCGCCCCACACGAGGCCGTGATGGACGACGATCAGATCCGCCTCCATCTCGATCGCGCGCGAGATCAGCTCGGCGCTCGCCGACACGCCGGTGACGACCGTCTCGATCTCGGGCGCGCCCTCGATCTGCAGACCGTTCGGCGCGTAGTCGCGAAAGCGATCGATCTCGAGCGTGGTGTCGAGGTAGCCGACGACATCGCGGAGGTGCACGGGCATGCCGCCATCGTACGTCACTCGCCCTTGCTTCGTGAGGCGCGCAGCGCGGCCTCGTACAACGAGACCACGTTGCGATCGATGCGCGCGAAGCGCGCGGCGAGCACGGGATCGAGCGGTGTCCGATCCACGCGCGGACGACCGGTCAGCTGGAGCTCCCCGCGCGCGGCCGCGGCCAGCTCGCCGAGCGCCGCGCCGGTCGAGGCACCGAACGCGGCGATCTCGACGGCGTGCGGCATGTAGCTCGTCACGTCGCGCGTGGCTCCGAACGCGTTGATCGACGCCGCGAGCCGCCGGAGGAACACGACCTGGGTCATGCGCGGCTCGATCACCGATGGTGGTGCGCGCTCCGCCATCAGCTGTTCGAGCGCGAGCTCGCAACGATTGATCTCGACGCCGCCCGCGCGCCGCTTCGCGAGCACCGCCGGCGATGGTTGCGGCTCGCCTCCGATCACGGCGCGCACGACCTCGTCGAGATAGGCGCGCGACGCCTCGTAGGCATCGGCGATCTGGTCGTCGAACAAGCGCGACGGCCGGATGTGCCAGACGAGGCTCGCGAGCACGGCGATGCCGGCGCCGATCGCGGTGTTCGCGATGCGCGTGCCGAGCATCACCGAGTCGTGCGAGTGCACCTCCGCGAGCAGGATGAAGGTCGGCGTGAGGAACGCCGCATACAGTCCGTAGTTGATGCGGACGACCGACGCGCTGACGCCGGCGAGCACGATCGCGATCACGGTCATCACGCGCGGCTCGTGGATCACGAGCGGGATCGACGCGGCCACCGCGGCGCCGACCGCGGTCCCGAAGAGCCGCTGCAGGGCGAGCACGCGCGTCGCCGCCCCTTGCGGCTGGAGGAGCAGGAACGCGGTCAGCGTGACCCAGTAGCGGTTCTGGAGCCCGAGCAGGCGCGCGATCGTCATCGCGACGGCCACCGCCACCGCCACCCGGATCGCGTGCCGGATGAGCGATCCGCGCGGATCGAATGCCTCGTGGAGACGCTCGCGCAGCGTCGGCTGCGGATCGGCTTCGGGCACGACCGCGTTGAGTGGCTCGGAGTCGTCGTACAACGTCGCCATCACGCGCGCCGCCGCCGCACGATCGGCGTGCGTCCGCGCCAGCAGCGCGAGCGCCTGCGTTTCGTCGCTGCTTCCCTCGGGAGCGCGCCTCGACCACGCCGCGACGCGCGATGGAGGCGGTCGCTCCTCGACGACGTTCGTCGCGATCTCGGCGAGCCCGTCGGCCAGCGCGGCGAGCCCCTCGCGCGCGATCGCCTCGATCTGCGGCGACGCACCGGCATCGATCGACTCCTCGATACCGCTGACCACGCCGAACATCTGATCGGCGAGCTGGACCATCGACATCAGCCGCTCGCCACGCCCCGTCTCACCTCGTCGCCCCCGGCGTGTCGCCGCGAGCACGATGCGCGCGACCTCGATCTGATCGCGGATCTCGCGGTGGCGCCACCCGGCCGCCGTGCGCCACTCGCCCTGACCGAGCTCGGTCGACAGCCGGCGAACGTGCCGCGCGAGCGCGCTGTAGACCTGCGCGACGGCGCGGCGTCCGGGCGCGTAGATGCGGATCGGCCACACGATCAACGCGAGAGCGAGCGCGAACCCCGCGCCCCACGAGAAGCCGATCGTGCGCTTCACCGCCTCGTCGAACGTGCACGGCAGCGACGCCGCGACGAGGAACTGCACCGCGAGCGTCTCGCTGAGGCTCACCAGCGCCGGGCCCAGCGCGAGGCCGAACGCGCACAGGCCGAGCCCCGCGGCCACCGCGATCGCGGTCAGGATCCCGTGCCCGGCGATCATGCTCCCGACGAGCACCGCGACGAGCCCACCGAGCGCCGCGCTGCCCATGATCGCGGCGCGCGTGCGATACGCGCCGCCCTTATCGACGAGCGCGACGATGAAGCCCGCAAGCGGTGCCCAGTCGGCCGCGACCGGATCGATCCATTGCGCGATCAGGAGCGGGATCGCGGTGGCGGCCGCCGTGCGCAGGCCGAGCCAGTACGCCGGTCGCTCGGGCGCGAACTTCGCCGCCTCGCGAACATGGTGACTGACGGTATCGAGCCCGGGAACCTCCACGGCGTTTCGATGATCGAGCGTACCGCCGCATCGCGAAGCGTTGGGCGTTCGGGACACGACCTCACCGTGGTGTGGGAAACCGCCGCGAAGTGGCATCCTCGCGAGGTGCGCCTCGCGATCCTCGAGCTACCGGCGCGCTGGGGTGCGCCCGAGCGCGCGCTCGCCGATGTCGATGCGGCGCTCGCGCCCGGTGCCGACGCGGAGCTGGTGTTGCTCCCCGAGGCGTCCCTACACGGCTACGTCTCCCCCGATGGCGACGCCGACCTGGCGCCGTTCGCGGAGCCGATCGACGGCCCCACCGCTCGCGCCTGCGCGGCTCTCGCCGCGAAGCATCGCGTGCATCTCGTGGCGCCCCTCGTGCTGCGCGAGGACGACGCGCTGTACAACGCGATGGTCGGCTACGACCCGCGCGGCGAGATCGCGTTCGTGTATCGCAAGCGGCATCCGTGGATCCCCGAGACGTGGGCGACGCCGGGGCGCGAGCCGCTGCCCGTCGTCGAGATCGGCGGTGCGCGCATCGCGATCGCGGTCTGCTACGACGTGCACTTCCTGCCGAGCGAGTCGGCGCGCGAGCTCGCGTCCGCCGACGTGCTGCTCTTTCCGAGCGCGTGGGTCGAGGAGCCCGACTACCGCGTCGCCCGTCTGCAACGGTTGGCGCAGCGGTTCGACCTCACGATCGTCAACGCCAACTGGGCGCCCGGCGACGTCGTGGTGCCTGGTCAGGGTGGCTCGTGTGTCGTCGGCCCCGACGGGCGCGTCGTCGCGACGGCCGTGGCGGCGCGCGTCGACCACGAATGGCGCCCTCATCGAGGGTGAGCATGGTAAACGGGGACATGGCCACGGCGAAAAAGCCCGACGGTGAGCACGAGTACCGCACGCTGAGCGGCATCCCGCTGAAGGCGAGCTACGGCCCCGAGGACCTCCGGGCACGCGACTGGAGCTACGAGAAACAGCTCGGTGACGCGGGCCAGTATCCCTTCACCCGCGGACCGCACGCGACGATGTATCGCGGCAAGCCGTGGACGATGCGCATGTTCGCGGGCTTCGGCACGCCCGAGGACACGAACCAGCGCTTCAAGTTCCTGCTCGCGAACGGGCAGACCGGCCTGTCGACGGCGTTCGATATGCCGACGCTCATGGGCTACGACCCGGATCACGCGCGCTCGCTCGGCGAGGTCGGACGCGAGGGCGTCTCGGTCGCGTCGATGGACGACATGATGCGGCTGTTCGGCGACATCCCGCTCGACAAGGTGTCGACGTCGATGACGATCAACGCGCCCGCCGCCGTGCTGCTCGCCCTCTACGTCGCGGTCGCCGAGAAGCAGGGCGTCTCGCCCGACAAGCTGCGCGGCACGCTGCAGAACGACATGCTCAAGGAGTTCATCGCGCAGAAGGAGTGGATCAGCCCGATCCGCGGCCACATGCGGATCATCCGCGACATGCTCGTGTGGTGCACGCGCACGATGCCGCAGTGGAACACGATCTCGATCAGCGGCTATCACATCCGCGAGGCCGGAGCGACCGGCGTGCAGGAGCTCGCGTTCACGCTCGCCGACGGCATCGGCTACGTGCAGCTCGGCGTCGAGGCGGGCCTCGATGTCGACGAGTTCGCGCCGCGCCTCTCGTACTTCTGGGACGTCCACAACGACTTCTTCGAGGAGATCGCGAAGTTCCGTGCCGGCCGGCGCATGTGGGCCAAGATCATGCGCGAGCGCTTCGGCGCGAAGAACCCGAAGTCGTGGCTGCTCCGCACGCACGCGCAGACCGCGGGCGTGTCGCTGATGGCACAGCAGCCGCTGAACAACATCATCCGCACGTCGATGCAGGCGCTCGCCGCGGTGCTCGGCGGCACGCAGTCGCTGCACACCAACAGCTACGACGAGACGTACGCACTGCCGACGGAGCAGGCGGCCGAGGTCGCGCTGCGCACGCAGCAGGTCATCTACGAGGAGACCGGCGTCGCGAACGTCGTCGATCCGCTCGCGGGTAGCTACTTCGTCGAGACGCTGACCGATCAGGTCGAAGCGGCCGCGTGGGAGTACATCCACAAGATCGACGCGATGGGCGGCATCGTGAAGGCCGTCGAAGAAGGCTATCCGCAGCGCGAGATCGCGCGCAGCGCGTTCGAGTTCCAGCGCGAGGTCGACAGCGGCCGCCGCTCGATCGTCGGCGTCAACAAGTACGTCAAGCCCGAGGAGGGCGACGGCATCCCGACGCTCAAGATCGAGCACGCGACCGAGCACGGCCAGGTCGAGCGCATCAAGGCGTTCCGCACCTCGCGCGATGCCGCCGCCGTCGAGCGCGCGCTCGCCGCGGTGAAGGCCGCGCTGCGCGACGACAAGCAGAACGTGATGCCGCCGATCCTCGACGCCGTGAAGCAGAACGTCACGCTCGGCGAGATCTGCGATCTGTTCCGCAGCGAGCTCGGCGAGTACCGCGACCCCGCGTACCTCTAATAGACAAAGGGCTGCGCGATCGGCGACATCGCGCCGACCTGTGCGGCGCGCGTGCTCCACGCCTCCTCGACGGCGTGCGTGCCGCGCTCGCCGCCGTGATCGCCGAGGATCCAGATGCGGTCCGCTGCGATCCCGGAGTCGAGGTACGCGGAGATGTCCGTTGTCGCGTTGCCGTACGCGACGTCGATCACGTAGCCCGCGTCGACGAGCTCGCGCAGCTTCGCGCGCTTGAAGTCGCCGACGCTGCTCTCCGTCGGGAAGATCGCCTCGTTCGAGTCGGCGAGCCGCACCGCGCCGCGCGGAAAGCCGCGACCGGCGAGCCACGCGCGCGTCGGCACGCTCTGCCAGTACGGACGCCCCGTCATGTACACGACGACGTGCCCGAGGCTCGCGTGGGCGTGCATCAGGTGGTTCGCGTCGCGGACCATCGCCGCGACGTACGAGCCATCGAGCAGCGAGCGCGCGAGCTCGAAGTCGCCCGACGTGAGCGTCCCGTCGATGTCGCTGAGCGCGATGTGCGTTCCCGGCGGAAGCACGTAGACGAACCCGCTCGTCGTCGTGCGGTCGCCCGCTACCTGGAAGCGCACCTCGTAGATGCCGGCGGGCAGCGCGGGGAGCCTGACGCGTACGCGGCCGTCGTCGTCGGTCGTGCCGCGGCCGAGCGCGCGCCAGCCGTTGCACGTGTCGAGGTACGCGAGCACGTCCTCGTCCTCGAGGTCCTTGCTGAACGTGCCGTACGCGAGCTTCGCGCCGATGTACGGCGTCGTGTTCGGGTGGGCGAACACGTCCGCCGCCGAGTGTCGCGGCGTGGCGGCGGCCACGAAGCCCGAGCGCGTGTGGCGCCAGTCCTCGTCGGGAGCGAGGTCGAGCGGATGATCGACGCAGGTCTGGAAGCGCCCCGTGTCGATGATCGGCGCGTCGCCCGACGAGCGCGAGGGAGCCGCGGCATCCGGCGCGTCGGAGATCGGAGCCGCACAGGCGGCCAGCACCGCGAACGAGAGCGAGAGCGAGGCGTGCATCATGACAGCGTAGGACTCCCCCGCGAGCGCGCCGGTGGACAGGTGCGGCAACGAACGGACGTGAAGAACGCGTGAAGCGCCGCGGTCGCTACGTGACGCGATCCACGCGGAGCAAGGGCACCTCGTGGGCCGGCAGGCGGCGGAGCTCGCCGTCGGTGAAGATCATGTCGGTCACCCCGTGCGCGGGCGGCAACACGTCGATGTCGTAGACGACGCTCGTTCCCGTCACGCGCAGCGTGCGGATGCCGCCGCGCTTGCGAGCGCGCGCCGCCTCCGTGGACCAGGCGGCGAGCTCGAACGTGCACTTCGCGTGACCGGTGTGCCCCACGACCTGCGTGACGCCCTGCGGGAGCTCGCGCGGATCGAAGCGGCGCGGTCGCTCGCCGTTCGCCGCCCAGCGCAGATCGATCCGCGACGACGCGGGGTTCGTCGGGCGGTGATAGAGCAGCCCCCCGCCCTCCTCGCCCTCGCTGCCCGTCACGTGCAGCGGCGCGAGCGACAGCGGCGCGAGCTCGCCCTTGCTCCACGCGGGCCGCACGCGGTCGATCGCGTCGGCGAAGAACTGCGCGAGCGTCGTCGCGATCAAGGTCGGCTCCGAGGCGAACTCGATGCCGAGCATCGCGAGCTCGCGGTTCGTGACGCCCGCGTGCGTGAGCAGCGCCGCGCGGCCGTCCTCGAGGACGCACGTGCGCGCGAGCGAGAACCGCCCCGCGAGCAAGAGCTCCATCACGAGCGCGCGCTGCTCGGTGGTGAACGACGCGTAGTCGCGAGCGATCACGCCCGACGATGGCAGCGCTGGAAACGCCGCGGAGAACTCGCGCTCGCGATCCTTGGCAGCCTTGGGCCCGACGGTCTTCGCGATCTGATCGATCTCGCGGCCCAGCACTCGCGCGCTCTGGAACGTGTCGTCGTCGATGCACGCGAGCTCCATCACCCGCGCCGCATCGTGGTTGCCGAACAGGAGCACCGCCTGCGCCGGATCGTGCGACGCGAGCCAGCGCAGCGTGCGCAGCCCCTCGACCGCGGCCTCCGCCGGCGCCTCGACGTTGAAGTCGAAGTGGTCGCCGATCGACACCAGCGTCACGCCGTCCGCGATCCGGTCCTTGCCGGGTGCGAGGACCCCGTGGCGGTCCAGGACCTCCAGGACCTTGGCAAACGGCGCCTGCGGGTCCCCGATCACGTACGTCGGCATGGGCTTTACACATCTTGCCACTTTCGCCCGTGAGGTTTCGCCTCCGGCCGCCGTCCTGGGGTCTAAGAAGGAAGAGGACCCGATGGCCCCGATGACGAGCGACGACGAGATCGAACGCCTGGTGGTCCAGGTCGCCTCCGCCGACGACACCGCGTGGCACGCGCTGTGGGCCGCGATCGAGGCGCCGCTGTCTCGCGTCATCGCCCAGCCGCGGTTCCTCGGACGCCTCGGCCAGCGCGAGGACGACCGCCGCAACATCGTCGTCGCCGTGATGGCGCGCCTGCGCGCGGACTCGTTCGGGCGCCTGCGCCAGTACCTCGACGCGAAGGCGCAGAACCCGCGCCTGCGGTTCATGTCGTGGCTGCGCGTGGTCGCCAAGCGCGTCGGCATCGACTACATGCGCGCGCACCCCGACTACGTGCGCCGTCACGACGCGAACGCGAGCAAGCCCGGCGCGTGGGTCGACGCGGGCACGCTGCCGCCCGCGAGCCAGATCGCCGGCGATCGCCCGCAGATGACGAACCGCGGGACCGCGCACGAGCTGCTCGCCTACGCGGCCGGCGTGATCCCCGACGACCAGCGCCGCGCCCTCGAGCTGTGGGCGCAGAGCGAGTCGTTCGAGGACATCGCGGACGCGCTGGGTCTGCCGTCGGCGCGCGACGCCGAGCGCACGGTGCGCGCGGTGCTCGAGCGGCTGCGCCGCAAGTTTCGCGAGGACCGCGAGGCGTCGTGAACGCCGCGGTCGAGCACGGTGATGTGGCGGCCTGCCCCGATCTCGCGCTCCTCGAGGAAGCGCCTCGCACTGCCGCCGTGCGCGATCACATCACGCACTGCACGTCGTGCTCGCTCGTGGCCGACCTGTTCGACAGCGTCGCCGAGGGCGCGGCGCTCGATGTCGCGGACTGCACGCAGTTCGACGCGCTGCTCGCGGCGCGAACCGACGGCACGCTCGCGCTCGCGGGCATCAATCTCTTGCAGCGCCACCTCGCGGGCTGCGCCGAGTGCCGCGCGGTCGCGGAGACACTGTCACCGACGGCGGACACCGAGGGCGATCACGCGACCTTGCCGAGCGTGGACCCCGCGGGCTACGCGCTCGGCCTCGAGATCGCGCGCGGCGGCATGGGGCGCGTGATCGCGGCGCGCGACCTGCGCGTCGGGCGGCCGGTCGCGGTCAAGGAGCTGCTCGGGCGCTCGCCGCAGCTCGCCGCGCGGTTCGAGCGCGAGGCGCGCGTGACCGCGAGGCTGCAGCACCCGGGCATCGTGCCGATCTACGAGATCGGCAAGTGGCCCGACGGCACGCCGTTCTACTCGATGCGCATGGTCGACGGCCGAACGCTGCGCGACGCGCTGGCGGCGGCCCCGACGCTCGGCGAGCGACTCGCGCTGTTGCCCGCGCTGATCAGCGCGGCGTCCGCGGTGGCGTTCGCGCACGCCCAGCGCGTGATCCATCGCGATCTGACGCCCGCGAACGTGATCGTCGGCGCGTATGGCGAGACGGTGGTGATCGACTGGGGTCTGGCGAAGGATCTCGCGGCGACGGACGAGGCGGACTCCGACGATCCGTATCGCTCGGCGTCGAGCGGCAGTCTGACGAACGTCGGAGCGGTGATCGGCACCGCGCCGTACATGCCGCCCGAGCAAGCGCACGCGCAGCCCGTCGACGAGCGCGCCGACGTGTACGCGCTCGGGGCGATCCTCTATCACCTGCTCGCGGGCGTCCCGCCGTACGAGGGCCCGACGACGGCGGCGCTGCTCCGCGCGGTGAAGACCGGGCCACCGAGGCCGATCGACGCGATCGTGAGCGGCGCGCCGCGCGATCTGGTGTCGATCGCCGACAAGGCGATGGCGCGGGAGCCCGAGGCTCGCTATCCGAGCGCGCGCGAGCTCGCCGACGAGCTCGAGCGATTTCGCACCGGCCGCATGGTCGAGGCGCACGAGTACTCCACGCGCGATCGCGTGCGCCGCTTCGTGCGCAGACATCGCGCGGCGGTGATCGCGACGCTCGCGGCGGCTCTCGTGCTCGCGGTCGTCGGTGTCATCGCGGTGACGCGCGTGCTGCGCTCGCGCACCGAAGCACGCGAGACGGCGCGCGAGCTCCTCGGCGAGAAGGGCCGCATCGAGGTGCTCGCCGGCAACACGCTCGGCGCGCTCGCGTACCTGCACGCGGCCACCGCGCGGTCGAGCGAGACGCCCGCGCTCGCGTTCCTCGTCGATGCCGCGATCCGCAGCGCGCCCGCGTCGACGGTGCTCGACTGCGGCGGCTACGCGTTCTCGATCGCGTTCTCGCCCGACGGCACGATGATGACCGCCGCGTGCACGCGACAGGCGCGAACGTGGCGGCTCGCAGATCGCACGCTCGTCGCGACGATGGGGCCGTTCGAGGACGGGTTCTCCGGAGCCCGCTACACGCCCGACGGCACCGCGGTCGTGACGTGGGGCAAGACCGGCGTCGCGCGGCTGTGGGACGCGAAGAGCGGCGCGCTTCGCCAGACCTTCACGCACGGCGCCGAGATCTCGCGCGCGTCGTTCACGCCCGACGGAGCGCGCATGCTCACGACGGGCTTCGATGGTCACGCGCGGCTGTGGGACACGGCGAGCGCGCAGCAGGTCGTCGACGTCGAGGTGACCACGGGCCTGTTCGAGCACGTGTACGGCACGCTCGATCCGGCGGGCGCACTGATCCTGACGCAGACGATCGAGGGCGAGGGTCGCGCGTGGGACGCGACGACCGGCGAGGCACGCGGCGGGTTCTCGCACGGCGCGTTCACGCTCGGCGGCGACGTCGCGCTCGACGGCCGGCACGCGGCGTCGTGCGGCGTCGATCGCATGGCGCGGATCTGGAACGCGAAGACCGGTGGACCGCCCGTTCACACGCTCGCCGGACACACCGACGTGATCTGGCGCTGCATCTTCGATCGCGCGGGCACGCACCTCCTGACCACCGGGCACGATGGCCGCGCGAACGTGTGGGACGTCGAGACCGGCGCGCTGGTCGCCAGCGTCGTGCATCGCGACGTGCTCACGAGCGCCGAGATGTCGCCCGATGGTCGTCGCTTCGTGACGATCGGCGTCGGCGGCAGCGTCAAGGTGTGGGACGCGCGCTCCGGCGCCCTCGTCGCCAGCGTCGACGCGCGCAACGGCAAGAACGCGCAGTTCACGCCGAACAGCCGCGGCCTCGTCGTGCAGCGCGGCGATGGACGCCTCGAGATCTGGGACGAGCTGTCGAACCAGGACGTCGCGTTCGCACCGGCCAAAGGCACGCTCGCCGGCATCTCGCTCGACGGACGCCGCGCGATCATCGAGTCGCCGGATGGCTGGCTCGAGCTGTGGGACACCGCTTCTGGGACCATGCTGCCCCTGCCGCGCGCGCATCGTCCGATCGCCGTCGCGAACCAGACGATCGTCGCGACCGTCGAGAGCGGCACCGCGATCATCGATCCCGCGTCGGGCGAGACGCTCGCGACGCTGCCGGTGACCGCGAGCTCGATCGCCGTGGCGTCCGATGGCTCGCGCATCGGCCTCGCGCTGCCAGCGGGCTCGTCGGTGATCTACGACACCGCGACGCGCGCGAAGCTCGGCGACGTGCCGGGCACGCTCGCGATCCTCGACGCGCACGGATCGCTCGCGCGCACCGAAGATCGCTGGTCGCTGTCCGGAACGCCGCTGCCGTTCACCGGAGACCTCACGCCGATCGGCTTCGCGCTCGCCGGCACGCGGCTCGTCGTGCTCGAGTCTCCCGCGACGAGCGAGCAGGCGGTCGCGATCTACGACGCGCGCGCGCGCCTGCTTCGCCGCATGCCCGCGACGACCGCGCGCATCGATCCGAGCGGTCGCTGGCTGACGATCACCGCGCCCGATCGCGTCGTGCGCACGCTCTCGCTCGAGGACGCGCACGAGGTGAGCGCGTTCGAGGCCGAGGAGCTCGACGACGCGCAGATCGACGCTCGCCGCGCACTCGTCGCCGCGATCGCGGAGCACGGCCAGGTCGCGCTCGTGATCGACGCCGCCACCGGACGCGTGCTCGCGCGCTGGCCCCTCGCGCACGAGATGCCCGTGCTGTCGCAGACGGGCTTCCGCGCGCCGCGCACCACCGCGGCGTGGAGCAGCGATGGCAGCAAGGTCATCACGCGCGCGAGCGGGCTCACCGTGTGGCACGCGGCCGGGCGCGCCGAGTCGCTCGCGAGCGTCATGCGCCGCGTGCCGTGGCGCATCGTCAACGGGCGCGCCGTCGCGCTGCGCGATCGCACGCTGCGCGGTCGCGTAGTGCGCGGGGGCAACCCGGTCGCGGGCGCGCAGGTCGCCGTCGAGATCCGCATCTCGCCCGACGTCGGCCTCGCCGAGCGCACGTGGGACTCGGTGCACACGCGGTTCGCGACGCACACGCTGACGACCGACGACGACGGTCACTTCGAGCTGCCCGGCGTCGCCCCCGGCGCGTACCGCGTCGCCGTCACGAGCGGCACCGCGTCGCGCACCTTCGACGCCTACGTCGCCGCCGACCTCGACGATGAATCGGACCAGGAGCTCGTGCTCGAGTGACGCTTCGCCGCGCGCGGCCGTCCTGATCGAGCATGGACCCACGCGCAACCACGAAGACCGCATCTGACTTCTGGATCCAGCACGGCCGGTCCGCCGCCGGTGTCACCGCCGTCGAGCCGTACATCCGCTGGCACGGCTATCACGCACGTTCGCGCCGCGCGCTCCAGCGCTGGACGATCGATCGCCTGCGCGCCGATCGCCCGCGCTACCGCATCGGCGTCGACCTCGGCTGCGGCAACGGCGAGTGGACCGAGCTGTTCGCCCCGCTATGCAACGAGCTCCACGCCTGCGATGTCTCGCCGGACTTCGTCGCGCAGGCACGCGCGCGTACCTCGTGGCATCGCTCCACCTCGGTCGAGGTCGCCGACCTCCGCAGCTTCCCGATCCCCAGCGGCGCCGACTTCATCTACGTCGGCGCCGCGTTCATGTACCTCCAGGATCGCGATGTCTCCGACGTCCTGCGCCGCATCGCCGCCCACGCCGCGCCCGACGCGCACGTCGTCATCCGCGACTACTGCACCTACAACCTCGGCCTCCGCACCGAGTACCCGCTGAACGGCCACTCGATCCATCGGCCCGCGACGCACCTCCTCGAGCTCGCCACCGACGCGGGCCTTCGCTGCGACGAGCTGCGCAGCTCGTTCAGCATCTACGCCGAGCTCGCCGCCGGTGGCATCTGGGGCCTCCAGTGGCCGCTGCGCGCCCTGCTCCGCTTCGCGACCATCCCGTGGACCCGCGCGAGCCACACCCTGCGCTTTCACGCGTGACCGCGTGCGCGGCTTGATACGATGAGCCGTGCGATCGTCGTGGCTGCTCGCGTGCCACTCGGTCGGCGCCGCGTACGACGAGGCGCGCGATGTCATCGTCATGTATGGAGGCAACGGCGCGCCGTGCGGCGGCGATTGCGACGAGACATGGGAGCTCGTGCCCGACTGACGTCCGTCAGAACGGTAGCAGCGCGCCGATCAGCACGTCCGCGCGGTCGATCGCGCGCTGCGCGCGTTGAACCACGTCGGGAGGAGCGAGCCGTTGCCTCTTGCACGCGACCACCGCGCGGTCGATCTCGCGCACGGCGCTCCACGCGCGTTGATGCGCGATGCGACGCCGGCGGCTGTCGGGAGGCGCCGCGAACCCATCGGCGAGATCGCCACACGCGATCGCGAGGCTGCTCACCAGGCCCGAAGCGTCGGTCGCCTTGTCACGCTCGCGCACGCGAAACGCGAGCTCCGCGATCGGAGACGCCGCGGCGATCACGGCGCGAAACGACGGATGAAGCACGAGAGGATGGGGAGGTCGGCGCGTTGGCATGCAGGTGCGTGCTCCACGAAGCGCGCCAGCAGGCCACGCCCATCGATCCGCATGCTTGCGCTCGCCCTTGTCCGCCGGGTGGACACGATGTCCGAACCACGGCCGGACACCGGACAACGCGTGGATTCACGTCGACCGCAAAATTCTTCATCGCGACGTGCGACCTTCGGGGCGACCCGACCTCATCACCTGTAGGAGGGACTCGATGCGCAAGGTAGCGATCCTGATCGTTGGCGTTCTCGCGATGACCGGGTGCAAGAAGAAGGGCACGACCGGCGGCGGAGGCGGCTGGTTCGTCGGCGAGTCGGGCTTGATGGTCAACGTCGATCCGGAGGAGTCGGATGACGTCTCGGACTACACGCTCGGCACCGAGCAGTCGCTCGAGGCGATCGCGTGCCGGCACCGCGCGGAGGCGTGGGTCGCGGGCGCGCAGGGCACGCTCCTCTATACGAACGACGGCGGGGAGCAGTGGACCGCACAGACCCTGCCGACCGGCGCGGACCTGCACGGCGTCGCGACGCAGGATCGCGGATCGGTGTTCCTGGTCGGCGACGGCGTGTTCCTGACGTCGGTGCCCGATGCCGACGGCAACGCGACGTGGACGTTGCTCGACGAGAGCGCGCGGTTCACGGGCGTCGCGGCGGCGCAGGGCGATGGCGCGAAGACGGTGCTCGCGATCGATGATGCGGGCACCGTGTGGTCGTACGCGAACGGCGCGCTCGTCGAGCGATCGCGCGTCGAGGGCGCGTCGTCGATCGCGGTGGCGCCCGACGGGCGGTTCGCGATCGCCGCGGGTCGCGGGCTCGCGAAGAGCACTGATGCCGGCGTCACGTGGACGCCGCTCGATGTCGACGCGTCGATCGTGTTCGAGGACGTCCGCTTCGATCGTCGAGGCGATGCGGTCGCCGTCGGAAGCGGTGGCGCGGTCGCGCGGATCGACGCCGACGGTCGCGTGTTGCTCCAGCGCGTGGGCGCGGCGGATCTGAAGACGCTGCACGTCGCCCCGACGGATGACTACACGGGCATCGGCTACGCGGCGGGTGTCGGCGGACAGATCTGGATCACGTACGACTCCGGGTGGACGTGGGAGGCGGGACCGACCGCGGGTGGAACCGTGCTCGCCGTCGACGAGATCGGCGAAGGTCACCGTTAGGCGCGAAATTCGCCGACGGCTGGTAGAAACTTGCCGGCTTTGGTCGATTCCACCGTGAGGTGACAGCCAGCTTCGTGCGAACCTCGCGGGACCGTTCGGTGGAACGGGCGCTGCACGATGGCAGATCCATGGTGCGGTGCGATGTACCCATGCCTGGTCGATTTGCTTCCCGGTCTCACGCTATCCGGCTCGTAACTGGAACGGCGTCGCGGACACTGCATGGTGAACGCGCGTGACCGACGAGGGCTGGGACGAACAGACGCGTGACGAGGACGTCGTCGATCCTCTGATCGGTCGCGTGCTCGGATCGCGCTACCGCATCGAAGCGCTGCTCGGCAAGGGTGCGATGGGCGCGGTGTATCGCGCGCGGCACGTGAAGGTCGGACGCGCGTTCGCGGTGAAGGTGCTGCACGAGCGGCTGCTCGTCGATCCCAAGCTGCGGAAGCGGTTCGAGCGCGAGGCGGAGCTCGCGGGCAAGCTGCACCACATCAACGTCATCGGCGTCGTCGACGTCGGCGAGACCGAGGACGGCATCCACTTCATGGTGATGGAGTTCGCCGAGGGGCAGACGCTCGGCTCGCTCGTCGATGGACCGATGGATCCGAAGCGCGCGATCAACATCGCGCAGCAGCTGTGTGACGGCCTGCAGCACGCGCACGAGCACGGGCTCATCCACCGCGACTTCAAGCCCGAGAACGTGATCGTCGAGAAGGATCGCTTCGGCCACGAGCGGCCACGCATCGTCGACTTCGGCATCGCGATCCTGCGCGACGACGCCGACGATCCCGAGAAGAAGGATCGGCTGACCACCGCCGGTCTCGTGCTCGGCACGCCGCACTACATGGCGCCCGAGCACGCGATGGGCGCCGGCATCGATCACCGCATCGATCTGTTCGCGCTCGGCGTGATCATGTACGAGCTGCTGACCGGGTCGCTTCCGTTCGACGGCGATGGCGTCGATGTCGCGCGCGCGAACTTGATCGCACCCACGCCGGCGATGGGCGTGCGCGTACCGGGCGTGATCGTCGATCCGCTGCTCGAGGCGTTCACGCGCCTCTTGATGCAGAAGAAGCCCGCGGATCGCCCCGAGAGTGCGAAGGCAGCGCGGCACCTGCTCGACCTGATCGAGCGCGACCGTCCGATGGCCGCCCGCATCCTCGGCGTGGTGCTCGCGGAGCCGACCGCCGCGCCGCCCGCGGCAAAGCCCGACGAGCGCGCGATGCCGCCCGTCGATCCCGACGCCCCGCCGCCGATCCGCGCGACGATCGCGAGCACGCCGAGCACGCGCGCCGAGACGGTGCCCGAGCGCAACCCGGCGCATCGCGCGCCGTGGTCGCTGTCGATGGGCGCGGTCCCGTCGCAGTCGATGGAGCCGCTGGCGGCGCGTTCGCGCTGGCCGCTGATCGCGGCGATCGGCAGCGCGCTCGCGATCGCCGCCGTCATCGTCGTCGTCGCGACGCGATCGTCGGGCACGACGGCACCGAGCGCGTCGGCGTCGACTCCACCGGCCGATGCAGTGACCGCGAACGTGCTCGACGCGGCCGCGGTCGCCGACCTCGCCGCGATCGACGCGACGCTCGCGCCCGAGGGCTCGGCTACCGCGGTGATCGATCCACCGCCTGCGGGAAGCTCGCAGCCGCCCGCCGGAACGCCGAGTGCGCCGACGGGTGCCAAGCCGACCGGCACCAAGCCGATCGGCCCGACGGGCACCAAGCCCACCGGCACCAAGCCGACCGGCACGACCGGCACCAAGCCCACCGGCACCAAGCCCACCGGCACCAAGCCCACCGGCACCAAGCCGACCGGCGGCACCACGGCGCCTCCGCCGGACACGTCGTCGGCCGCGGTCGCCAACCTGTACGGCACCGTCGGGCGCGAGCTGAAGGCGCTCGACCTGAAGCGCGGAGCGGACATCGCCCAGCCGATGTGGCAGCGCTTTCGCCAGCTCCGGATCAACGATGCCCTCGTGACGCCCGAGAAGCGCGCCGCCGCCGAGCGAATGCTCTCGCAGCTGCGCCGCGAGATCGCCGCGGCCATGTAGGCGGGCTCACCAGCGGCTCACCATCGGACGATTGAAGAGCGTGCGCTGGTGACACAAGCTGGGGGCCATGGGTGCTCCTGCCGACGAGCAGACGGATCCACGCTTCCTGGTCGGCCAGGTGCTCGCCGGGCGGTACTGGCTCCAGGAGCACCTCGGGCGCGGTGCGATGGGCGACGTGTTCCGCGCGCGCCACGCGAAGGTCCCGCGCACGTTCGCGGTCAAGGTGCTGCACCCCGAGCTCGTCGCCGACGAGAAGACGTGCCTGCGCTTCGAGCGCGAAGCCGAGCTCGCGGGGCGCTTGCATCACCGCAACGTGATCAGCGTGATCGATGTCGGCGAGACCGCGCGCTCGCGCTACCTCGTCATGGAGTACGCCGAAGGCGTCAGCCTCGTCGACGTGATCGCAGGGCAGCCGATGTCGACGTCGCGCGTGATCAACCTCGCGAAGCAGATCTGCGACGGCCTGCAGCACGCGCACGAGCACGAGCTCGTCCATCGCGATCTCAAGCCCGAGAACATCATCGTCGAGCGCACCGGCGACGACGAGGTGCCGCGCATCGTCGACTTCGGTCTCGCGATCCTGCGCGACCACGCGTCGCCCGAGAGCATGGACCGGCTGACCACGCGCGGCATCGTGCTCGGGACGCCGCACTTCCTCGCGCCCGAGACCGCGCTCGGCAAGGAGCTCGATCACCGCATCGACCTGTTCGCGCTCGGCGTGATCATGTACGAGATGATGACGGGCGTGATGCCGTTCGACGGCGACGGCGTCGAGGTCGCGGGGCACAACCTGCGCACGCCGACGCCGGCGATGAGCGTGCGCGCGCCGGGTGTCGAGGTCGATCCGCTGCTCGAGGCGCTCGTCCACAAGCTGCTCGAGAAGAAGCCCGACGATCGCCCGCAGAGCGCGCGCGAGACCCGCTCGATCCTCGACATGATCGAGACGGATCGCGCCAAGGCCGGCTTCGTCCTCGGCGCGAAGCCCGGCCCGCCGACGATGCCGCTACCCGCGGGCCTGCGCAGCCCCAAGGTCGACATCCGCATCGGCGATGCGCACGAGCCCGACGCGCGCCCGACCGGCAACGGGATCCCGCTCGAGCGCGTGTCGTCGAACGAGCTGACGACGCGCACCGAGGACCACTGGTTCGACAGGCCCGACGACGCGAACAACGACGCGAACAACGACGCGAACAACGACGCGAACAACGATGCGAACAACGACGCGAACAACGATGCGAGCGACAAGGAGCCCGGCACCCAGCGCGACGTGACGACGGATCGCGTGCGCCCGCGCGAGCCGCGCACCACCGACGAGCTCTTGCGCGCGGCTGGTTCTCGGCGTCGCGAGTGGAAGATCGCGCTGGCGGCGGTCGCGCTGCTCGCGGTCGTCGCGTTCTTCCTCCTGCGCCGCGACCCGAGCGTCGAGGCGAGCGCGGACGTCGCGGTCGACGATCCGATCGCGCCGCCGGTCGCGATGCGCGCCGTCGCGCAGGAGCCGCCGCCGCCCGTCGAGACGGTGCCCGATCCCGCGCCCGTCGAGACCGTGGTGAAGGACGTGTCCGCGCCGAAGAAGCAGCCGGTGCAGGCGCGGGCGACGACACCGGTCGAGGCGCCGGTCGCCAAGGAGCCGCCGAAGGCCGAGGACGTGCTCGCTCTCTACCAGTCGCTCGGACGCGAGCTGAAGAAGATCGCCGATCGCCGCGACATGTCCGCGGACGATCTGTGGGTGCGCTACCGCCGCGTACGGATCCAGGACGTGATGACGTCGACGACGAAGCGCGCCGAGGCGCTCGCCATCCTGGTCGCGATCGATCGCGAGATCGACAAGCGCTTCCGTAGCTCCGGGCTGTAGCTCGGTCTAGGCGGCGGCGGAGATCGAATCGGTCGCGAGCTGGAAGCCCGCCTTCGTCCACGCCGACGTGCCGCCCTCGAGGTTGGACACCTTCGTGTAGCCGAGGCGCTCGGCGAGCTTCGCGGCGGTCAGGCTGCGGACGCCCTTCGCACAGACGAACACGATCGCCTTGTCGTGCGAGAGGAACTTGTCCGGGTCGGTGCGCAGCGTCTCGAGCGGGATGTTGCGCGCACCCGGCACGTGACCCGCGTGGAACTCGCGCTCGTCGCGAACATCGACGAGGTCGATCTCCGTTCCAGCGAGGAGGTCCGCGGCGGCGGCAGGGCTGAGCGTTTCGACCATGCATCCGTTATAACGGCGGACGTTAAAACGGACAAGGGGTCTTTTGCAGCGGATCCGTTGTAACGGACTCCCGACCGACCGCGTCAGCCGATCGGCTAGCCGCGACCCGCCTGCAGCTCGTGAAGCGACTCGACCAGCGCGTCGATGTCCTCGCAAACATTGTAGAAAGCCAGGCTCGCCCGCACGGTCGCCTCGAGCCCGTACCGCCGCAGGATCGGCTGCGCGCAGTGATGACCCGACCGGACGGCGATCCCGTCCTTGTCGAGGATCGCGCTCACGTCCTCGGTCCGCTGGCCATCGAGCACGAAGGACAGCACGCCCGCCTTGTGCGGCGAGGTGCCGATCATCGTCAGCCCGGGGACCGTCGCCAGCCGCTGCGTTCCATAGACGAGCAGCTCGTGCTCGTAGCGATCGATCACGTCCATCCCGATCCGCTCGACGTACTCGATCGCCGCGCCCAGGCCGACCGCGTCGCCGATGCTCCCCGTGCCGGCCTCGAACCGCCACGGCGGCGCCTGGTACTTCGTGTGCTCGAAGGTGACGTCCTCGATCATGTTGCCGCCGCCCTGCCACGGCGGTGTCGCGTCGAGAACGTCGGCCTTGCCCCACACCACGCCGATGCCCGTCGGCGCGAACACCTTGTGCCCGCTGAACACGTACCACTCGCAGCCGAGGTCCTGGACGTCGACCTTCATGTGCGAGACGGCCTGCGCCCCATCGACCATCACGTGCGCGCCGTAGCGATGCGCGATCTCGACCATCTGCTTCGCGGGCGTGATCGTGCCGAGCGCGTTCGACACGTGCGGGATGCTCACGAGCTTGGTGCGCGGCCCCATGAGCCGCTCGAACTTCTCGAGGATCACATCGCCGCGATCGTCGACGGGCGCCACGCGCAGCTTCGCGCCGACCTCCGCGCACAGCATCTGCCACGGCACGATGTTCGCGTGGTGCTCGAGGTGCGTGATGACGATCTCGTCGCCCTTGCCGACGAACTTTCGTCCCCACGTCTTCGCGATCAGGTTGATGCCCTCGGTCGCGCCGCGCACCCACACGATCTCCTTCGCGCTCGGTGCGTTCAAGAACCGCCGCGCGCTCTCCCTCGCGCGCTCGAACGCATCTGTCGACCGCGCCGCGAGCGTGTGCGCCGCGCGATGCACGTTGCTGTTCTCGTGCTCGTAGAAGTACGAGATGCGCTCGATCACCTGCCGCGGCTTCTGCGTGGTCGCCGCGTTGTCGAGCCACACGAGTCGCTTCCCGCCGTGGACCTTCTCGTCGAGGATCGGGAAGTCCTTGCGCACGGAGTACGGGTCGAACGCAGCGCGCCCGAGCTCGCGGACGATCCGCGCATCATCTCCCGCGAGGATGTGAGGCCACGCGCTCGTCGACAAGTCCGGTAGCACTCCCGAAGGGAGTGCGAAGGTTGTCGACGGCTCGGTCACCGTCGGCACGCTCATCGCGTGCATCGGATGCGTGACCAGCCCCCCAAGATCGATCGGTGCGCCGAACGGGGAGCTGCTCGGCACGATGCCGGCGCTCGGAATCTCCGGCGATCCCATCGGGCTCGACGGTCCGCGCCCCGAGCTCGGCATCTGCGGGAGCGCGACCTCGTCGGGCACGGAGCCCGGCACGGCGTGACCACCGGTCGGCGAGGTCGGCATGCCTTGCCAGCCTTCGGGGTTGGCGTGCACGCCATGCGCGCCGACATCCGCGGGCATCGTGCTCGTGCCCATCGCGCCCGATGCCGGCGAACCGATCGCGCCCGATGCCGGCGTGCCCATCGCGCCCGATGCCGGCGAGCCTCCTGCGCTGGATATCGGAGAATTCACGTCGACGCGCGGGAGCCCCCGGGATGTCGGGTTGATCGCGAGGAACGCGTCGAGATCCGGAGGCGCGCCGTACATCGGGAAGCCACCGCTCTCGGCGCCACCGTGGCGATAGCCGCTCGCGGGATGGCTCGCCGCGCTCGCGGGATGGCTCGCCGTGCTCGCCGACGGCACACCGTACGTACCGGCGCTCGACGGCACACCGTACGTACCGGCGCTCGGCGGCGCGCCGTGCGTGCCGGCGCTCGGCGGCGCGCCGTGCGTGCCGGCGCTGGTCGGGTGCGAGGTCGCCCCATGCGACGCGATGCGAGACGACGCATCGGGCGCGAGCGTCTGCGGTGGCGCGGTCGGCGATGCGCTCGGTGCGAGCGAGCCCGCGCTCGTCGACGTCGTGCTCGCGCCGTTCGATGCCTGCGGCACGCGCGATGACGGCGGGCCGTGCGGCGCGTTCGATAATTGCGGGCCGTGCGCGTTCGACGTGATCGGGCCGTGGGCGTTCGACGTCTGCGGGCCGTGGGCGTTCGACGTGTGCGGGCCGTGCGGCGCGTTCGAGGAGGACCGCGCGGCGTCGTTCGTCGAGCCCGAGCCCCACGCGGGATAGCTCGGCTCGATCGAGAACGGCGAGACGGGTGCGAGCGCGTCGCCGGGAACGCCGTACGCTGCGGGCGACGTGGGATCCGCGCTGCCGACGTGGGATCCGGGCGATGGCATCGAGGTGCCGCCGCTGGGGATCGAAGGCGCACCGCCGCCCATCGACGGCGATGGTGGGAGGCCCGCCGCGGTCGGGACCTCGATCTGCGCGGGCGCCAGCGAGATCGCCGAGACATCGCTCGATGGATTCGTCGACGTCGGTAGCGCCGGCAGCGCCTCGCCACCGGGTGTCGATGGATGCGCGACGGGCGATGCCGCGAACCCCGGCGTCGCAGCTTGACCGGGCACGCCGATGCCCGAGGCGGTCTGTCCGAAGTTTGGATGCGGGACCAGCGACGCGCCGGTGAGGTGCTCGCCGAACATGCGCGACACGAGGAGCGCGACCTGCGTCGGATCCGTCAGGTCGGGCAGCGTCGGTGCAGCGAGCGGCGTGGCCGCCGCCGTCGACAGCCCCGGGCTCGTGGTCATCGCCGAGGGAATTGGTGGCTCGCCGACGAACGGGTTCGCCGCGACCGCCGGGCCATCGCTCGGATCGACGATCGTGCTCAGCGGGATGCGGAGCTCGAGCGGCGGTGCGTAGCGCGATGGATCGTCGGTCATGGGCGAGCGTCAGGGCGTCGCGACGCGATCGCCGTAGTCGTAGTAGCGGTCGACCGTCACGCCTTCGAGCGAGCCGAGGGCGTCCTCGGTGAGGACCGCCGACGAGCAGTACAGCGTGATCAGGTACTGCGCCGCGCCGACGTTGTTGATGCCCATGAACCGGACCGACAGCGAGGGGCTGACCTCGCCCGGGATGCCCGGCTGGAACAGACCGACGACGCCGCGCTTCTTCTCGCCGGTGCGCATGAGCAAGATGTCGGTCTTGTTGCCCGACACGTGGAGCTTGTCGCTCGGCACGAGCGGGAGACCGCGCCACGTCAGCATCGGCGTTCCGAACAGCGTGACCGTGGGCGGTGGGACTCCGCGGCGCGTGCATTCACGACCGAACGCCGCGATCGCGCGCGGGTGCGCGAGGAAGAACGACGGCTCCTTCCACACGCGAGCGATCAGCTCGTCGAGATCGTCGGGAGTCGGTGCACCGCCGCGCGGCTTGACCTTCATCGCGTCGTGCACGCTGTTGAGGAGGCCATACGAGCCGTTGTTGACGAGCTCGTCTTCCTGCTTCTCCTTCACACGCTCGATCGCGATCGAGATCTGTTCCTTGGTCTGGTCGTACGGCGACCGGAACAGGTCCGAGATGCGCGTGTGCACGTCGACCGTCGTCGTGACCGACGACAGCGTGTACTCGCGCGGCTTCTCCTGATAGTCGATCAGCGCGTTCGGCAGCGGCGTCGCGTCGTCGGGGCTGCACTCGACGGCGAAGCCGGCCTCGACGACACGATTGACGCGGTACACGCCCGCTTCGACCGGCGTCCACGGCAGCAGCTGGACGAGCCAGCGCGGAGTGCTGCCGACCCAGTACGGCGGCGTCTTGGTCGTGTTGGATAGCTGGCGAGCCGCGCGCTCTCCGAGCATACGACGTTCGTCGTTGTCACCCATTTCGTGGTCTTCGTATCACGTGCGCGCCGCGTCACGATCGGGACGACCCTCGCAAAGCGTCCCCGATCCCCAGCGAATCCTCTTTGTTAGTGGAGGGCTCTCCAATTTGGTGGCCGGGGTGCGACGCGGCTGTGATAAAGGTGCGGCATGCGCGCCTCGTTCTTCGCGGTCGGGTTCGTCCTCGGTACCACTCTGCTCGCGTGCGGTGCTCCCGGTCGCGAGACCGGTGACGATGATCCCGGAACCGATGGTGGCAGCGGCAGCAACGGCAACCAGGATGGTTGCTCCGACGCAGCGAAGCTCGTCTACGTCGTCGACTCGAACAACAAGCTGTCGACGTGGGATGGCGCGACGAAGACGTTCACCGATATCGGCACGCTGAACTGCCCCGCGATGAGCCTCGCGACGCCGTTCTCGATGAGCGTGGATCGCAACGCGAATGCGTGGGTGCTCTACAGCTCCAGCGAGGTGATGAACGTCAACACCGAGACGCTCGCCTGCACGAAGACGAGCTACACCGTGCAGCAGGGACAGACGCTGTTCGGCATGGGCTTCTCGACGAACGAGGTCGGCGGCACGGCGGACACGCTGTTCATCGCCGGTGGTCCCGATGCGGGCAACGCGCCGTCGACCACGCTCGCCACGCTCGACACGAGCACGATGACCGTCTCGACGCTCGGCACCGTCGTCGGGAACCCGGAGCTGACCGGCACCGGCAACGCCGAGCTCTGGGGCTTCTTCCCGGCCGCGACCGGCTCGCGGATCGAGAAGATCAACAAGCAGACCGGCGCCGCGATGCAGACGTTCACCCTGCCCGCCTCGCTCAACGGCACGCCCGCCGCGTGGGCCTTCGCGTTCTGGGGCGGAGACTTCTGGGTGTTCCTCGCGAAGCAGCCGCCCGGTCTCTTCGACCCGCCCGAGTTCACGACCGTCTATCAGTTCGACGGCTCGAACGGCACGCTCAAGGGCATGACGCCGACCGGCAACCGGACGATCGTCGGCGCCGGCGTGTCGACGTGCGCGCCGACCGTCATTCTCTAGCGCTGCTGGTCCTCGGCGCGTGCGGGCGGATCGCGTTCGATCCGATCGTGCCGCCGCCGGAGGATGGCGGCGTCGACGCGGATGGGGACGGAGGGCTCTCGCCTTTTGTCTACGTCCAAGGCTCGACGAGCACCACGCCCAGCGCGACGGAGGTCGAGGCCTCGCTCGTCGGACAAACGGCCGGCAACCTCAACGTCCTCGTGATCGGGATCGCCGGTCCGCTGACCTCCGTCACCAGCGTCACCGACGACGCCGGCAACACGTACGAACGCGCGATCGGACCGACCTCGTCGGGCGCGCTCGCGCAATGGATCTACACGGCGCGCATCACGGCGGCGCCCGCCATGACCACGGTGCACGTGACGTTCGACGGCGTGACGACCCAACCGGGGCTCCTGTTCGCCGAGTATGCCGGCGTCTCGACGACGATGGCCGTGCACACGACGAGCGGGCTCGCGGGCTCGGGCACGCTCAGCGCATCGGGGCCGGTGACGGTCACGATCGCGCCGGCGCTGATCATCGGCGCCAACACGAACGCGCAAGGCGGCACCGCCGGGCCGGGCGCCGGCTACACGCAGCGGCTGTTCAGCGCCTTCGAGGACATCCTCGAAGATCGCGTCGTCGAAACGCCCGGCACCTACGTCGCCGACGCACCACTCACGACCGATCACGGCTGGGTCATGCAGGCGATCGTGCTCGCGCCGATCCCATAGATAGGAGCTCGCGGCTCGCGCTTACACTCGCGTGATGTAGCTCGCGCGCGCGTCGATCGCCGACGTGTTTCGAGCATCCGCGCCGATTCATCCCCGGTCTGTCGGTTCGGAGGTACGAATGAACACGATCGCGAAGCTCGCTGCAGTGGCGGCGGTGATGTCCGCCACGGGATGCATCAAGGACTACGAGTACGAAGGTGAATACGAGATGACGTACAACGTCGTCATGTCGGGCGCGCAGGCGCCGATCAAGGCGCTCGCCGGCCTGTCCGCCGTCGAGATCCACGAGGACGCGCACGAGGCGTTCTTCGTCGATCTCGGTGCCACGTTCTGCCAGCTGTCGGCGACCAAGGGCGAGGTCGTCGATGCGTTCACCGAGTGGCCGTGGCTCGAGATCGCCGCGCAGCCCTGCTGGTTCTCGTACGGCGGCGCGACGTACGCGCTGACCGTGTCGGGCTCGGCGACGTATCACGACGACACCGAGCGCGTGTCGATCGATCTCGCGGGCACGTTCATCGACGACAAGACCGGCGAGCGCGGCACGCTCACGCTGCGCCTCGACGAGCACTGGTGATCTAGCTCGCGAGCGACTTGGCCAGCTTGCCGTCGTAGAACACCCACATCGTACCGGGCTCGCCCGCGGTCCACGTCTCGTCGCGGGTAAGCGGCATCGTGGCGACGACCGCGACGCGATCGTTGGGCGTGGTGACCTCCGCGAAGTCGACGCACACGTCGTCATCGGAGAGCGTCGCCTTCGCGAACGGTGCCTTGCGGATGATGTAGTGGAGCTTCGTCGCGCACCGCGCGTAGAGTTGCTCGCCATCGCCGAGGAGGAAGTTGAACGTCCCCTCGGCGCCGATGCGTTTCGCGTGCGCGGCGACGGCCTCTGCGAGCCGGGCGCGCGTCGGGCGATCCTTGAAGTCGTGCTGCAGCGCCGCGAGCAGCGCGCAGAACGCGTACTCGCTATCGGTGCGGCCCGCCGGCTTGAACCGGCCGAGCTTGAGCCGATCGAGGCGCTTCACCGTTCCGTTGTGCGCGAACACGAAGTGGCGCCCCCACAGCTCGCGCACGAACGGGTGCGTGTTCGCGAGGCTGATCTCGCCGCGCGTCTTGCGGCGCACGTGCGCGATCGCGAGCAGCGTCTTGATCGGATGCTCGCGGATGTACGCGGCGAGCGGCGAGTGAGCGGCGGCGGTGGGCTCGAGGAACACGCGCGCGACCGGGCCGTCGTACAGCGCGAGCCCCCACCCGTCCGCGTGCACGCCGGTCTTCCCGCCCCGCGTGGCGAGCCCCGAGAACGAGAACACGATGTCCGTCAGGACATTGCATTCCATCCCGAGCAGCTCGCACATCCTTCGCGACGTTACCCGATTTGGAACAGTCCATGTAGGAACCGTGGGTTTCGGCGATCGCTCCGAGATGCCACGATGAGCCGTCGTGAACGATGGGCTCACACGCAGACAGATCCTCGCCGGCGCAGCTGCCGTCGGCGCGGGTGTGCTCGCTGCGTGCGACAAGCCCCGAGGAGTCGAGACGATGACGAAGTCTGCGCGAATGCCCGTCGTGTTCCTGCCGCACGGCGGCGGGCCGTGGCCCTGGGTCCGCGAGATGTACGACGACAACCTCGCCCGCTACCTCGCCGCGATTGGGGGGTTGCCCGTCACCCCGCCGACGGCGCTGCTCGTGATCAGCGCGCACTGGGAAGAGAGTGTTCCGACGGTGATGACCGCGACGCGGCCACCGATGCTCTACGACTACTACGGGTTCCCCGAGGAGACCTACAAGCTCCAGTGGTCCGCACCCGGCAGCCCGGCGCTCGCGGCGCGCGTGCGCGAGCTCCTCGGTGGCGCCGGCATCGAGACCGCCGCGAACAGCGAGCGCGGCTTCGACCACGGCACGTTCGTCCCGCTCAAGCTCGCCTACCCCGACGCGCAGGTCCCGACGGTGCAGCTGTCGCTGCAGGCCGGGCTCGATCCCGCGCAGCACCTCGCGATCGGTCGCGCGCTCGCCCCGCTGCGCGACGAGGGCGTGTTCATCATCGGCAGCGGCATGAGCTATCACAACATGCGCGGCTTCCGCGATCCTCGCGCGGCCGGGCACGCGAACGAGTTCGATGCGTGGCTGCGCACCGCCGCGACCAGCGAGCCCGCGGTTCGCGATCGCGAGCTCGCCGCGTGGGCGAAGGCTCCCGCCGCGCGCGACGCGCACCCGCGCGAGGAGCACCTGTTACCGCTGATGGTCGTCGCGGGCGCCGCCGGCGAGGATCGCGGCACGACGGCGTACAACAACACCGTGCTCGGCAAGGCGATCAGCGCGTTTCACTTCGGCTGATCGTCACGTCAGCTTCGAGCGGCCGACGATCGACTTCACGTCCGCGGCCGACTTGCCCGCACAGAACCGCGGGAAGTTCTCGCCGGTGCACAGCGTCCGCGGGTCCATCCGGTCGCAGCACACGATGCCGTTCAGGTGATCGATCTCGTGCTGGAGGATGCGCGCGTACCAGCCGCTCGCGTCGATCGAGATCGGCTTGCCGTGCTCGTCGAGGGCGTCGACGTGCACCTTGCGCGAGCGCGCGACCACCATGTGGAAGCTCGCGAACGAGAGGCAGCCCTCGAAGTGCTCCACCATCTCGTGGCCGACGAAGCGCAGCACCGGGTTCACGATCACGTGAAAGTCGACCGGCGTGCGCTCGAACGCGGCGAGCCGCTCGGGCGCGTGGCCCTTCTGGTACTCCGCGGTGTCCTCGATCACGGCGATCGCGAGCGAGACGCCGATCTGCGGCGCGGCGAGGCCGACGCCCGGCGCCGCGCGCATCGTGTCTCGCATCACCGCGATCAGCTTCTGCACGTCGCGCGACGCGAGCTCCTTGGGCGAGAGCTGCTTCGCGGTGGCGCGCAGCACCGGATCGCCGACCTGGACGATCTCGAGAATCTCCTTGTCACCCTTGTCCGTCATGAGCTGCACGAGAGCATGCTGCATCCGACCTTCGTGCGGGCCCATTCGGGGCGCTTCTCTGCAAACCGCTCCTTGCCGGGCTGCTCCTCGTACGGCCGGCGCAGCACGTCCACGAGCTCGGGGAGCGCGCTGCGATCGCCGGCCTCGGTCGCGTCGATCACGCGCTGGACGACGTAGTTGCGGGGCACGTACAGCGGGTTGATCGCGTTCATCCGCGCGGCGCGCTCGCGCTCGTCGATCTGCTCGGCGCGGATGCGCTGCGCGTACGTCGCGAGCCACGCGAGCGTGCGCTCTCGCTGGATCGCGGTCAGCGTGCCGTAGTACGCGGGCGCGAGCTGGTCGAGCGAGCCCGGCGTCAGCGGGCCGGCGAGCCGGCGGAAGAACAGCGTCATGTCGGTCTCGATCTCGACGAGCAGCGCCGCGAGCGTTTGCAGAAGCTCGTCGTCGTCGGACTGCGTGTCCGCGCGGCCCGACAGGCCGAGCTTGCGGAGCATCGAGTGCCGGTGCAGCGAGGAGAACTCGCGCGGAAACATATCTAGCGATGCTCGCAGCGGTGCCATGTCGCCCACCACAGGCGCCAACGCGCGTGCGAGCATCGCCAGGTTCCATTGGGCGATCTGCGGCTGAGCGCCGAACCGATAGCGCCGCTGTTGGGCGTCGGTCGTGTTCGGAGTCCAGTCGAGATCGAACGGCTCGATCCAGCCGTACGGCCCGTAATCGATCGTCGATCCGAGGATCGACATGTTGTCGGTGTTCATGACGCCGTGGACGAATCCGACGCGCATCCACTCCGCGACCATGAACGCCGTGCGTTGCATGACCTCGTGGAAGAACGCGGGGACGTCACCGGCGTGTCGTGGGTAGAACCTCTCGATCGTGAAGTCGACGAGACGCTGCAAGGTCGCCTTGTCATCGCGCGACGCGAACAGCTCGAAGTTTCCGAACCGCAAGAACGTGGGAGCCACGCGACAGACGACGGCACCCGGCTCCAGCTTGGGATGGCCGTCGTAGAGCATGTCGCGCTCGACGAGATCGCCGGTCGCGACGAGTGACAACGCACGAGTCGTCGGCACTCCGAGATGAAACATGGCCTCGCTACAAACCAGCTCCCGCAACGAGGAGCGCAGAACCGCGCGACCGTCCGCACGCCGCGAGTAGGGCGTCGGACCTGCGCCTTTGAGCTGGATCTCCCAGATGTCACCAGAGCAGTTCGCGACCTCCGCGAGCGTGATCGCGCGGCCGTCGCCGAGTTGTCCTGCCCACGTCCCGAATTGATGGCCTCCATAGCAGGCGGCGTACGGCGCCATCCCCGGGATCACCCGGTTTCCTGCAAGGACCTCGACGAGCTCCGGTGACTCCGCTGGATCTAGATCGAGGAGCGCGGCGACCTCGGGCACGAGGTAGAGGAGCTCCGGCTTCGATACAGCGGTCGGTACCACCCGCGTGAAGCACGCGGCGTGGACCTGTCGCAGTGTGTTGTCACTGCGGGGATCCCCGGGCAGCGAGCGGACGAATCGATCCTCGAAGTGGAGGTCGCGGATCGATCGATGCTGACTGCGGGGGACGGCGACCACGCGGGCAGGATACCTATCGCTGCCGAGCGTGGCGAGCCGTGCGGTGATCGCAGCGATTGCTGGCCTCGGTGCGTACACGTCGCCCGCTGTTGGGGCAGACATCGGACTGCGTGCACGTCTCGATGACGTTCGTGCGGATGCGTCGGTCCACACGGACGCGCCAGCAAATCGCTGGCGATGGGCTTACCAGCCCTTCTTACCGCGACGGCATCCGCCGCCGAGAACCGACGTATCGACGTTGATGACCGGGGGCGTCTGCGCGACGGCCGGCGCCGCAGCGACCGCTCCGCCGCCGCCTCCGCCGCCCATCATCATCATCATGAGCATCATCTGCATCGTGTCGCCGCCGGAGTTGTTGTTGGCGCTCGCGAGGTCTTTGATGGAGCTCGAGATCTGCGTCAGCATCGCCGTGAGCTCCGAGTTCGAACCGGAGCTGGAGCGCGAGGCGCCGCCGGCGACGTTCGAGAGCTGCTCGGGGTTGATCGTGGCAAACGCTTCGGTGGTGTTCTTCGACATGGCTGGGCTCCTGAGAAACGCGGGGGGTGGTGGGGACCGCGTTGTGGTGTGACGGACCTAAGAGCAGCCGATGTGCCAACGGTTTCGATCGCTTAACGTGTTGATCGATCGTGCTCGCACCGGTGATCACCCTGGGTGACGCATCCTGAAGACGTAACCCACGGGATGCGACCTCGTTCCCCCAGGCCCGATCCAGGCGCGGGTCTCAGGCGGGAACGAGCGAGCTAAGTGCCCGTGGCGCCAGGCGAGACAGCACCGGGCGGCCGGACACCACCACGAGGTGGTCGCGATCCTCGGCGCGGATCGGTGCGTCGTAGGGATCGGCTCCGACCGCGGAGCGCATACCGTTCTCGACGATCCCGACGACACGGGTGAACAGGTGATCGAGGCGCGCCCAGGTCGCGATCGCGCGGGCCGCGAGGGCGGCCTGCTCGGGCGTGCACGCTTGCGTCTCGAGCACCTCGGCGACCACGTCCGCGGGTGCGTCGGGCACGAGCATCGACGCGGCGACCTCGACCATCGCGGCCTGCAGCGGGAGGTCGCTCTTGTCGGGCGCCATCGGCACGAGGTTCATCACGAGCGAGGCGAGGAAGCCCGCGCGCTTCATCAGCGGCATCGCCGGCATGTCCGCGAGCGCGATCATGATCATGTCGGGCGGCTCGCACGCCGCTTCGAACAGCTCGCGAAGCGCGGGCGTGGCGGCGCTGTCGGGCAGCGCCGCGAGCAGGTCCGCATAGACGAAGCGCCGCGCGAGGAACATCACGTACAGCGCGAGCTTCATGTTCGCGTAGAACGCGCCGAACCGCGTGACGGCGTGGCGGTTGTCGGCGAGGCGCTGCATCTCGGGCGTCTTCACCTCGGCCGGCAGATCGAGGAGCCCGTCGTAGAAGCGCAGCAGCATCTTGACCGGCGCCGCGCAGACCTCGCGCTCCGCGAGCAGCGTCGAGTTGCCCTCGGCGAGCTCGAGGATCGTCTCCGACGTCATCGGCGGCGGCGTCCACTGCTCGACCGCCATGCGCACGAACACGGTCTGCGCCCAGATGCCCATGCCGAGCGTGGCCTTCGCGAGGCTCGCCGCGTAAACCGGCGCCAGCTCGCGGTGCCCGAAGATGTAGTACCAGGGCAGCGCCGACCCGAGCTGGCTCACGCGCCACAGGTCGAACACGCCCATCTGGGTGACACCGCTGATCTGCTGATACGCCTCGCGCATCAAGGCGATGGAGTTGATGACATCGTCCCAGTGCGCCTTCATCGAGCGCAGCGCCGACATGTTCATCGGCAGCGGCGGATCGGTCTGGCGCGACCCGGGATACGGGCACTTCTTCATCTCGATCTCGCCGGAGCGAATCGCCGAGGCAGGGGCGCGGTTCTCGCGGAGCAGGCGGCCCTCGACGTCGCGCAGCGACGCGTCGATCACCATCCGGACGACCCAGAGCGGATGAGAGGGGGAATCGCCCACGCGGTCATGCTACTCGATCCGGATGAATCGGATCGGGTGGTCCCTTCTCCCTGCCCTCGTGGTCGGCGGGGTCGCGTTCGCGCAACCTCGGCTCGCACCACCGCCGCCGCCGCCGAACCGCAAGCCCGCGCTCGCGTCGTACACGCCGCAGCAGCTCGAGTCGTGGGCGAAGGCGATGATGGCCGAGAAGCGCGGCGACCTCGATCAAGCGGAGCGCGAGTGGGACGGCGTCGTGCGCGGGCATCCGGTGGCGAACGGCTACTGGAACCTCGCGGACTGCGCGATCCGCCACGAGCGATTTCGCGACGCGCTGCGCGCGCTCGAGGAGTACGTGAAGCTCCCCGACGCCGACGCCGAGCAGGGCAAGGCGCGGATCGAGAAGCTGAAGACCATGCCGTATCGCCTGTCGATCAGCGGCGCGGAGGCGGGCGGCGTGATCTTCGTCGACGGCAAGAAGCTCACCGCGTCGCCGGCGACGATCGAGCTGCCCGACGGCGAGCACGCGATCCACTGGATCGGCCCGACGCAGTACGACGACCGGACGATCCACGCGCGCGCCGGGCACGACCAGCTCGAGCGCATGGGCGGACGCGATCGGGATCCGACGGGCGGCAACGTCGCGATCGGCGTGTACGGCACCGTGTCGCTGTCGGGACCGTGGGACTACAAGGGCCAGACGTTCGTCGTCGACAAGCGGTTCTCGCTGCCACCGGGTCACTACGACATCCCGCTCTACGAGCCCAACCGCGCGTGCTCGAACATCGTGTTCGACGTGCCGCGCGACGGCTTCGTCTTCGTGTTCGTCAAGGCGGAGCGCTCCGGCTCTCGCCACTGCTCGGCGATCACGGTGACCACGACGAAGGTGAAGCTGTGAGGGCGCTCGCCGTCGTCGCGCTGGCGCTCGTCGCCCTCGGGGGCGTCGCGATCGCGCAGCCCCGCAAGGCGCCCGACAAGTTCGCGAAGGCCGCGGGCGACGCGTTCAAGGCCGCGCTCGCCGCCGACGAAGCGAACGATCTGCCGACGGCGCTCGGTCTGTACCAGAAGGCGTTCGCCATCTCGCCGCACCCGAGCACCGCGTACAACATCGCCGACGTGTTCCGCCGGCAAGGCAAGCTGACGGACGCGATCGAGTACTTCGAGATCTTCCTCGCGCTCTCGCCGAGCTCGAAGGACGCGAAGGACGTCGAGGTGTTGATCGCGAAGATGTGGGCGACGCCCGCCGTGCTCGAGCTCCGGTCGGGTCCGCCGAGCGATCCGCGCTCCGTCGACCTCGCATCCGCGTACGTGCTGGTCAACGGCGAGATCGTCAAGCGCGCGGGAGAGCCGGCCGGCTTCGATCCCCGGACCAACGCGCCGCGCGTCGAGCTGCAGGTGCCGGCGGGGCTCGAGCAGACCGTCGACGTGATCACGCCGCTCTCGTTCGGCTCGGTGCGCTGCCGCCTCCCGCCCGGCGAGAAGCGCGATTGCGACATCCGCATGGAGCCGCGCATCGACGGCTCGCTCGTCGTCAGCTCCAACGACGCGCGCGGCGACGTCGACCTCCGCATCGCTCCGAAGCAGGACGTCTCGCGCGGTCGCGTCAAGGTCCCCGCCGGCAGGCAGAAGTTCGAGGTGCGCGATCGCAGCCTCGAGTGCCCGACCGGCGTCACCGTCGACGTGCCGAAGGGCAACGACGTCGCCTACGTCTTCATCGAGGCGCAGGGCACGTGGTTCTACCAGCGGTGCCGCGCGTACAAGGTCAAGCAGCACAAGCTGACGTTCAAGGAGTGAGCGCTCAGAGCTGACTGCCGATCGCGGCGATGATCGCGATCGCGATCACGATCACCGCGATCCAGATCACGCGGCTCACCACCGCGTCGCGCGCGGCCATGCGATCCATGTCGAACTGGCGCTGGTTGCCGAACGGCACCGGCGGGCTCGATGGCGGGCGCGGCTGCGCGTGGGGCATCGCGTACGGACCCGCGGGCGGCGGCGTCGGCGTGGGCGGGCGGCCGAACTCGTTCAGGTTCACCGACGGGCGGCGCACCATCGCGACCGTCGGACCCTCGTCTTCCTGCCCACCGACGGGCGGCATCTGCGCGAGCTGCTGTTGAAACGACGGCGGCGCCGGTACGTGCGACGGGCGCCCCACCGGCGGTGGCTTCGTCGCCGGCTTCGCGCGCCCGTCGAGGCGATCGCGCAGCTCGGGCGGCGGCGTGTAGCCACCGGGCAGCGTGGTGATCGGCGCGAACGGTGCGCTCGGAGGACGCGGGCGCGCCTTGGGCGGCGGCGGCTGACCGAGCACGGTCGACTCGTTCATCGCCGCTTGCGTGCGCGCCGTGATCCGCGAGTTCATCGAGTCGCCGGCGTGCGGGTCGACGAGCACGACGCGCGTCGCATCGTTGTCCTCGGTCTGCGGCAACAGCTTGTCGAGCTCGCGGCCGAGCTCGTCGACGGTCTCGTAGCGATCGATCGCCTCGCGCTCGAGGCAGCGCATCACGATGCGATCGATCGCGTCGGGCACCGGCATCCGCATGGTCAGCGGCATCGGCGTGTTCTTCAGCATCGCTGCGAGCGTCGCCGCGGGCGATGGCATCTCGGCGAACGGACGCGCGCCCGTGATCATCTCGTACATCACGATGCCGAGCGTGTAGATGTCGGTCTGGCCGGTGGTCTGCCCGCCGACCATCTGCTCGGGCGACATGTAATCGAGCGTGCCGATCATCTGGCCCGCGTTCGTCAGGTCGCTCGAGTCGAACGACGAGTCCTGCATGATCTTCGCGATGCCGAAGTCGAGGACCTTCACGTGGTCCGGATCGTTGCCGATGTGCTCGAGGTGGATGTTGGTCGGCTTCAGATCGCGATGGACGATGCCCAGCTGATGCGCCTCGGAGAGCGAGTAGCAGATCTGCCGCCCGATCTTGGCCATCGTCCGCCACGGGATCGGGCCGGTCGATCGATACCGCTCGAACAGCGACACGCCGCGGAGCAGCTCCATGACGATGTAGAGGATCCCCTCGTCCTCCACCTCGCCCAGCTCGTAGGCCGCGATCGTGTACGGGCTCCGAAGCGCCGTCATCGTCGCGCCCTCTCGCCGGAACCGTGCGACCACGCCACGGTCGGTCGCGAGCCGCTGGTGCAGCACCTTGAGCGCGACCTCGTGGCCCGACTGCACGTGGGTCGCGCGATAGATCGCACCGAACCCGCCGGCCGCGATGCGCGCGTCGATCCGGTAGCGACGATCGAGCACCGTCCCCAGGAGGGGATCGACGCGCTCGATCATCGTTCGATCATTCTGGTCGAGAACCACCGCCCTAGTCCCAAATGTACGGGGCGCACCCCGCGCACGGAAACAAACCTCTGCGCAAACTGTGTCTCCCGTCGGCGAGATTCCCATGACTGGACGCCGAATTGGCCGGCTCGCCAGGTGTCCATATCTGGTCGATCGACGATCGACGCCATGGAACCGCCACACTTACACCGCGCACACTGCTTGCACATCGGCCGCGCATGATCGCGCGCGCGTTGTTCGCCTCGTCCGCTGCTTCATTCGTCGTCTCGACCGCGTTGCTCTTCGCGTGCAGCGATCCGACCGATCAGGATCCGCCGAACAACAACAACGACACGCCCGACGCCTCGGTGATCCCGACGCCGGACGCGCCGATCACGCCTACCCCCGATGCGCCGCTGCCCCCCGATGGTCCGTCCAACGGCAGCTACCGATTTCTCTGTGATGCCCCCGTGCCTGCCGGCGCACCGACCCCGGTCATGCCCACCCTGCCCGCCGCGGGCTGCCCGGTCCTCGCGCCCGGCACCAACACGATCACGAGCTCGGCCAACGCGCGCCAGTTCATCCTCGTCCTCCCCGCCAACATGCAGCCGACCGAGAAGCTCCCGGTCCTGTTCATGTGGCACTGGCTCGGCGGCAGCCCGAACAGCTTCCTCGAGCGCGGTCAGATCCAGGCGGCGGTCGACGACCAGCGCTTCATCGGCGTCATCCCCTACTCGAAGGGCGCGAACATCATCGGCACCTCGTTCAACCTGCGCTGGCCGTTCGACATCTCGCAGTCACCCGCGCGCATGAACGAGGAGTACACGTTCTTCGACGACATGCTCGCGTGCGTCAACGCGCAGTACAACGTCAACCAGCAGTGCATCTCCACGGTCGGCGTGTCCGCGGGCGCGCTGTTCACCGATCAGCTCGCCGCGGCGCGATCGCAGACCCTCGCCTCG
This sequence comes from uncultured Kofleriaceae bacterium, assembly GCA_964617845.1. Lineage (GTDB taxonomy): Bacteria > Myxococcota_A > Polyangia > Haliangiales > Haliangiaceae > JABFXX01. Next base: position 129,548 of record CAZUAR010000008.1, read on the forward strand.
TTCATGTCGCTCTCCGGCGGCACCGGCGCGACGATCATCAAGCCGTGGGCGGGCGCGGCGCGCAAGCTCCCGGGCGTCGTCCTCTGGGGCGGCGATGGTCCGCCGATGATGGACGGCGCGACGGACCTCCTCGGCTGCGCGGGCATCGGCATGAACTTCTCGGTCGCGTCGCGCGATCTCGAGACGCAGCTCGACAACGACAATCACTTCCTCGTCGAGTGCCGCCACAACTGCGGTCACGTCGAGCCGCCGCTGACGCCGTACATGAACGAGTCGCAGTACGCCGGCATGTGGCAGTTCGCGTGGAACCATCCGTTCTGGCTCGGCGAGGGCCAGTCGCCGTTCGTGATCGACGGCATGCCGCCGCAGATGCCCGAGTGGTGCGCGATCGGAATGGGCAACTCGACGCCGCGCTCGGGCGGCGGCTGCCCGATGGCCGAGAACCCCTGCCCGAACTAGCGCTTGCGTCGGGTCGCGCTTTACGATTGCCTTTGCAATCTCGACGCGTTATGCGACAGGCCGGATGGTTGGACCAACGGCAGGCAGGCACTGGATTGGTTGGGGATGGCTCTGCATCGTCGCGTGCGCGAGCCCTAATCCATCGAGCGATGACGATCCGATCGTCGACGCTGGCTCGAATGACGGCACCACGAGCGACGCAGCGAGCGGACCAACAACGATCACGGTCACGCTGACCGAGCGGACGAATCCACTCGATCGCTTCGTCGCCGCATATCGCGATGGTTCGGGCGCGTGGGCAATCGCAGCACCGACGACTGCGGACACGTTCGCGTTCGTCGTGACGTCGCCGACGTGGAGTTTCGCGTGGGCGTGCGAGGGCGTGTCGTCGCTTCAGATCTATCCATTCGCGCACGTTCTCTCGTTCGCAGTCTCGGAGAAAACGAGCTTTCACACACCGGAGGACTGTCCTCGTCCCTCCACAGCGATTCGCGTGAGCGGCACGCTCGCGGGAACGGTTTCTGGAACCGACTACGAGATCGCGTGGGGTGGACGCGACTCGGTGGGCGGGGCACAGGCATTCGGCACCTCGACGAGCTACGCGCTGCGAGGCACGGCAGGAACTCACGATCTCTACGTCGGCGCGCAACAGGGCGAAACGATCTACGCGCAAACAACATCCGCCGTCGCGATCGTGCGCGGTGTCATCGCGAACACCGACACGTCGAATATCGACGTGGACATGAGAAGCGCGGTGGCGACACTCGCCGAGTTGCCCGTGACGATCCAAGGAATCCAATCGGAGGACACGTTCGCGACGACGACGCTCTACGATGTCTCCGGCACGAGCTTCGACATTGCATGGTCTCGCTTCGATCCACCGCACACCACGCGCGGAATCGCGCCCTCGCAACTCGTTGCCGGCTCCGTCTACGAACAACAAGTGCGAGCCACGTGGTGTCCACCATCGGCGTACGTTGGCGAATACTGCGACGAGCGGGTGGTCGAGCATTGGCGCACTACGATCGCGGCGCAGACCGTGAACCTTCCACAGCCGCTCGGAACGGTGACTGCGACGGCGCAGGAGCGCGGGATGCGAGCGACATGGGCGCCGTATCCGAACGCCATCGGATACACGTGGGTCGCGAACAAGGGGTATTATCCCGAGGTCGCGTGGCGAGGAATGATCGGTACCGCGTACGCTGCAACCGCACCGAGCTTCGAGATTCCCGATTTGTCAGGGTTGCCGGGTTGGGACCGTTTCATTCCCGCAGCCCACGGCGACTCGGTGATCGTGGGACTGGTGCGAGCGTACGTTTCATCGTCGGGCCCGTCGGACTTTCCGTTTGTGTATCCCGCAATGGCCGGCGCGGATCGATCGCTGCTCGAGGGTCGGATCAAGATCACGTACTAGTCGGCGGCACGAGTTGATCGAACGCCACACCTCCTGAAACATCGGCGGCGTTGCTGCGAACCGAACGCGTAGTCCACAGTCGGTACTCGTTGTCGCGTGTGGGGGCGTATTGCCAGCGCCGCTGCACGACGATGCCTTCTCGAGCCACGCTGCTTCCGGCGAACTGCACGTCGGGCCAGCCGGCGAGAATTTGTCCGAGTGGCGATTCGGTGCGCGCGATGCCACGAATCCCTGCGCCGACGAGTTGGCGTCCGCGTGCGACGAGCGGAAACCACGTGCTCCGCGGCTCCCGCATCGGCACGTAGCGCGGGAGGTCGGACGACGCGTGCGGCACTGGATCGACCGCGTCGCGGCGCACTGCGAGGCCCAACCCGTCGGAGACGCTGCGTTCGATCGCCCACGCGAGGTTCGCTGCTTCGTCTCGTGCGATCGCGACCTCCTCGATCGCGGGACCATCGAGGGGAACGCCGATCGTGGGAAGCACGACGAGGTAATCGTCGATGCCATTCGCTCCGGTCTCGAACACGCGCCACTTGTTGGAGCGCAGTCGACTCGCATGCATCGTCTTCGTCCCGAACGAGTCCGTGACAACGACGCGTTCGATCTTGTGGAGCGCGCAGACCGGCGCCGAGACAGGAACGACGAACCAGTCGTTGCCGTAAACCAGCGCGACCTCGACGAGCAATGACGTCGCGACATCGGGCGCGTTACCCGCGATCGTCGTGAACCGAACGGTATGATCCTCGAGCTCGAAGAAGCGCGGTGATGGAGCACCTGCGAACTCGATGGGCGTCGGCAAGAGCGTCTCCGCGTGCGAGCGCGGCGTTACGTGACCCGAGAAGGGTTGCGCGGTGCCTTCGAGATCCGACCAATCGAGACGTCCACCACGATAGCGATCTGCAGCGAGCACGACATCGCGATCCTCGACGGAAGCAACGAGCGCGAACTCGTAGCACGCGCGCTGAGCGTTCCATGCAGACGGTGCCTCGTACCCAGAGCGGGCGGCGAACCACGCGGCCCACGCGTCCAAGATCGGTACCAACATCGCGACCTGCGCGGATGCGACGCGTTGCGCGACGGCCGCAGCACCATCCGTGCGAATCGCATCGAACGCGGCCCATGCATCGAGAGAGCGACTCGCGACGGCCGCGACGAGCGCTGAATCGCGAGCGTCGATCTGCTCGGAAAAACGGAATGCGTCGCGCACCGACGCGGCGACGGCGGCGTTCGTGCGGGCGATTAACGAGTGCAGGTGGTGACCGCCGCGAATCCGAGAGCGCAGGTCTGGAACCGACGCTGGTTCTGCTTCGACAAGTGCCTCGATTGGTGTTCCGCCATCGAGGCGCCGCTCGTGGTGACCGATGCGAAGTCGATCGATCGGAAATGACGTCGACTCGACGCTGACGGCCACCGGTGTCGCGGCATCTTCCGCGGTGAGCTCGCCGAGCTGCCACTGCCGTGCGAGTTGCCACAACGGATCGGCGAGCGTCGCCGCGAGACCTTTTCGCGTCGACGGTGAATCGTTGACGACCTCGATGCGATTCCAGGTGACCGTCATTGCATCACCTCCATGACGACGTTCGCGACGTGTGACGTGAAGTCCGTGGTCGCGGTCAGCGAATCGGGATCGTCGGCGACATAGATCGCGGGAAGTACGTGGTCGTGCACCTCGCTGGGGGCGATCGCGCGAAGCTTCGCGAGCTGGATCGTCTCGTCGATGATCGACTCGAGGAGCGTGGTGCTCCAGGTCGTGCTCGGCGGCGGCACCGCGACGAGGATCGATTGGGGCGGCTGCGAGCGCGGTGCGTCGTGCCGAAACGCGACACCCGTGTCCACCTGCTCCGCTGGGGCCGCTTCCGTCCACGCGTCGATGACGAGACATTCGCGCGCCTGGGACGCTGCTCCGAATACGACGAGCTCGACACCATCGGGCGTACGCGCTCGGCGCCCGCGCACGAGATCGGGCACAATCAACGCGAGCAGATCGACGGGTTCGAGTGCGGTTCGCACGCGAGCGAGATCCCCGAGCCAGCTAGCGATTTCGATCGGATCATCGCCAAGTAGCGCCGGCAACGGCGACATCGGTAGTGGGATGGCGGTCTCTTCGCCGAGCACCTCGCGGATCGCATCACCACCCGGCGACGACGCACGTTCGACGAGTGCTGCCAGCGCTCCGTCGAGGGCAGTTTGGTTTGCGAGGAGATGTGGTCCGACGAGCGCCGCAGCGGCGACTGGAAAATTCGTCGTCCTCGCCAGCTCGGCGAGGACGGCTGCGCGGCGATCGGGCCCGGCTGGCAGGGGCGCGGACAGATCGTTAGCCACGGGCGATCGCGCTGCGCGCAGCAGTCGATGTACCGCGGCCGCACGCAGCATCAAGTCGGGCAGCTGTGCAGACCGGATCGACACCACCGCACCCTCGGCGGTCGCGGCGACGAGAGTACGGAGTGGAGCCTCATCACCAGCGCCGGCGACTGCCACTACATCGAGTGCACCGATGCCGAGGTCCGCGAGCGTGCGCGTCACCGAGCGCGTCTGACCGTCGACCTCGATATCGACGTCGAAGATGACTGCCGTCGGATCGCCCAGCACGCTCGCGACCCACCCCTCGAGGCGTGGTGACGCAGACGCGCGCGCGGACGGAGCCGACGTGACCCACGTCGCGCGATCGTCGAGAGCGAGCAAGACGCGACGACGAACGCGCGGCCCGTCGGCCGTCGAACGATCCACCATGGGATCCGGGACGGCGATCTCGCCTCGCTCCAATGTGTCTAGCGCAGCGGCGATTCGCGCGGTCGATCCCATGACCGCGTGATGGACGCTGTCTGCGAACATCAGATCCGCAACGGCGTCGATCCATTCGATCAGCAGATCCGCGACCTGTCCATCGACAGGATGAGACGGGCGGTGGTCTTGCCAATCGCGCAGCACGCGCCAGCCGTCGACGACCATCGAAGCGCGGGCGAGACCATACGTGCCTTGAATGTGGTCGATGCGGCCCGGCTCGCGCACCATGAACCATTCCTCGATCTGTTCTCCAACGATGATCGCGAGCGAGTTTCCCTGGCGCACGGCGTCGAGGAGTAGGCGCGCGCGACGCACGCGATCCGACGAGAGGTCGATCTCCAACGACGGGCCTTCCTCGTCGACGCGATGCGCCTCGTACGCAGCGCGCAACACGGCTACGGTGCTCGCCTGTGTCGGCGAGGGCGCGTGGAGGAATCCGCCGCCTTGGTTCGAAGCGAGGTTGGCGCGAGGGCGCGGATTCTCGAGCCATCCCCATGCGCCGAGATAGCTCCTCCGCGGCTGCTGCGCGCGCATCTCGGAGAGCCGTCGCGATGCGAGTGCGGTCACCCACGCGTCGAGTCGGTGCGAGCACGCGTCGAGCGCCCCGGCAAAGGCGAGCTCCAGCTCGTCGACGGGCGCTCCGGCGAGGACGCGCAGCGCCGCGTGATGCGCGGACGCGAGCGGGTTCTGAAGGATCGTGTCGAGGCGAAGACTGCCTAGCCGTGTCCAGATCGACGTCTTTGGAGGCGGAGCCGGAGGCACCGTCGTCGTCGGAGCCGCCGTCGTCGCGGGGGGCGCGGCGGTCCCACTCGTCGTCGCGGGCGACAAGGGGGACGCGGGCCGAGCGGTCGTCGGGGATGACATCGTCGCCGCCGTCGTACTCGTCGCGAGCACGGGATGTGTCGCGAGACCACCGTCGAGGCGGGTGCGTGCATTCACTCGATCGATGACCTCGAGAGTGCCGAGTTGTTGATCGGCCACCTTCAACCGGATTCGGGTGGTCGCATGACGAGCGAGCACGTAGAGCAGGGTCCGCGGATCCGCGCCCTGAACCCGATCGTGTGCGAGGTCATCGGTCGTCGCCTCTGCGAGTGCTCGCAGATAGTTCTCCTGGAGTGCCTGATCGCGAGGGTGCGAGACGGGCGCCACCATCGGAATCGTCAGTCGCCGAGCATCGTCGTCGAAGATCAGCTCGAGCACCGGCGTAGGACCGGTCAGACCGAGCTGCGCGAGCTGCATCGCGCGCGCAGCGGCGGCGAGAGCCTCGTGAACTGCTTCGGCGGCCTCGAGGAGCGAACCGGAAATTCCACCGACGTGGACCGTCGCGGTGTCGCGATCCACACCACCACGTACCCATCCGCCGAGGGAGAATGGCGATCGACGCAAGACCGAAACGAGATCCTTGTCGACGTCTAGCGATCCGACGGTGCGAGGTACCGCGACGTGCGGCGACCATCGATCGCCTAGCTTCTGGAGTAGCTGCGCGAACGGCGCGAACGGCGCGGTCGCCGGCCAACGATCGAGACTCGTCGCGACCAGCACACCGTACGGCTGTGCCTTGATCCGCAACAGCGGCAACGCGCCCGTCGGTCGAACATGCTCGATGAACAGCTCGCGGCCCGCACTGATGACGTTTGCAGGACGAGGCAGGAGCGACTCGAAGAAGTAGTCCCACGTCGCCGGCCAAATGACGGTGTTCATCGCTTTTGCGATCGCATTTCGATCACGCCGGTTCGCGGTGAAATCGCGAAGCGCCTCCGCATCGATGCCGAGCGTGGACGCGAAGCGCGTCACGTCATTGTTCGTACCGGCATCACCGATCGTCTCGATCGGTAGCTCGGGCATCGCGTCGAGGAAGTTCGTTGGCGATCCCGCTCCCAACAGCGCGGCGTCGCGATGGCGCGCATGTCGAGCGAGCAACGTAGCTAGCTCGCTTGCCCCGAGATCGGGCGTTCCCGCGCGGACGCCGATCACGGTCAGCGATTCGAGTCGCGCAGCAGCCGCCTCGGGAACACGTACGCGCAGCGCCATGCCGGCGGCTTCTGCAGCACCGAAGTCCACGATCCACGCGAGGGATGCGCCGAGCGCGGGCTGGTGCGCTGGTCCCGGCGCATCACCCATGACCGGCGAGCCAACGATTTCGCCGATCGCGGTTCCCGTGGCGACGATGTGAATGTTAGGCCCGCGCAGGATCGCGCGCCATCGATCAGGGAGGCCGACGGCGACCATGCGAGCCGCCGTGCTTTGCGGCGACGCCCCCGGTGCGTTCGCGCGAACCATCCATGCGGCGCGGCCGATCCCATATCGATCGACGAGTGCGAGCGACATGGTCCTCGTCGATTCAGCGTCCTCTCCGTCGCGTGAACGAAGCGCCCAATATTCGCCGACATCATGCAGCTCTGCTGTGCTCGCCGGCGTCTCTTCCGCGAAGTGAATCTCGTCTGGGAAGACGCGAATGCGAAGCTCCAATAGGTCCGTGGAGCCGTCCACCACGAACCATCGCGTCTCCAGTCGCACCGGCATCATCACGATCGGCGTTGTCGCGTCGAGCGTCGCGTAAGGATCGATTGTCGGGGACGGACGGGGATGAGCTCGATCGGGGAATTCGCGGGGCCTCACCATGACTACCTCACAGATCCAACTCGTCGAGGTGGATCGAAACGCGAACAGCAGGCCGCTCTAGGATCGCCCCCATGCCCGCAGCGGATGTTCCCCATGAGGGTTGCGAGGGAAACCCGTCGGGCACCCGATCGAGGGGGAGATACGTGAATGGCTCGCGAATATCGTTCCAACTCAAGTTCACCCACGTATTCGCTCCAGGCGTCGCCTGCGCGTCGAGGCCGAATCGCGTGTTGCCCGGTCGCTCCTGGATCACGAAGTAGCTTCCGAGCTGTGTGCGCAGATCGGCGAGCGACTGCGTGAACCCGACGTAGAGAATGTCGGGGCCCGCAAGCCCACGGAACGTCGGAAGGATGTACTGAGTGCCAGGCGCGCGCCCATGCTCCGGGTCAGCAACGGCTCGAACGCAGGCGTAGATCGCGTCCGGGAATCGGCGCACGAGCTCGCTGCGCACGAGGAACACCGTCGGCGCACCGATGGTCCCAGCACCGAGAGCGCCTTGCCATTGCGCGATCGGTGCGATGTCGTGCGCTCGGATCGGCGCTCGTCCACCGCGATCCCAAAGTTGCCGTAGCAACGTCGTCCTCGCGTCGATCGAAATACCGCGCCACGCGAGCTCGCGCGCCAGCTCGTGATTCGCGCCGGCCATCACGGCGGCGACCGCAGCCGTATCGATCGACAGCACCGTCGCTGTATCGGGCGGGATCGTGGAGATGCCCGGCAAGAACATGTCCGGACGAAGCGCTCCGACCCGATCCGCGATCGGACGCGAGAGATCGAGTCCCGGCGCGAGCTCGTCGAACGTCGGAGCGACAGCGAGGCCACCAATTCGGTCGGCGGTGCGCGTACGAATCCGAAGCGGCGAGGCTGTGGCGACGACGTTCGCTGCGAGCTCGACGACCGCGATCGCCGTCGGAGCTGCCTCGACGACAGTGGCGGGAACGCGTTCGTTGCGAACCGCCAATGCCCGCCCCGCCTCCGTCGCGAACACCGCGTCGAGCTGCGGGCGGGCCGGCGTGATCGGGCGCGCGCCGACAAACGAACGAGCCGTTGCCACCGTCGCCATCTCGCGTGGCTTCGGTGCTGCCACGCGTGTGTCGAGATCGCGCCCGACGCGCGCCCAGGCGACTCCTGCTTGTCGGCCGCGCGCGACCGGTCCGCGCTGCCGCGCGAGTCGGCGCATCGCCGGCGAGATCAGCTCCTCGTCCACGTTCGCTGTCGCCGCCGGTTCTCCTTCGAGCGATCGCCACATCGTCGCGACAACGCGGGTCGCCGGGCGCGAGGCGATGTGACGAGTGAGCACGCGGTTCGCGAGTGCCGACGCGAGTTGAGCGCCACGGATCAACGTGTTCGCCTGCGCGATGCGCCCGACGGCATCACGCGCAGCGGCAACGAGCTCTTCTTGATCCGCGCGAACCACCGCAGCACCCGCTTCGGCTTGGACGCGCCGGCGAGGATCGAGGTTCAGCTCCGAGAACCAATCGCTATCGGTCGGGCCGAGCGATCTACCCGCCTGCATCGATCCATACAGCGGCGGACCGATCATCGGCTCGCTCTCTGTCGCGACGAGCGTTGCTAGCGTCGCAGCGCTCGCCATAGCGTCGGGAAACGTCGTCTGGCCCGTCGTTGGCTTCAACAGCCCGAACGTCGTCGCGCGGGCATCGGAGTGGCCGGCGACACTGCTCACGTCGATCGCGAGCGGTGGCAAGAGGTCGTCGGGGTCTCGTCCACGCAGCCGCCGGGCGATCGTTTCAAAGTCCGACGCGCCCCCCGTCGAGAACTCCCAGCTGTCGTACACCGGCAACTCGACCGACGCCGGTGACTCGTCCGACGTCGTCGGGTGAGTCCACGCGTGGGTGAGCGGAGCCACGTTCGCGATCGGCTTCCCGAGGCCTGCGAGGCGACCGCTTTCGAACACGGGGACGAGACATGCGCGGTAGCGGCGATTCGCGGTGAGCCTGCGCGGAGAGACGAGCCGCGCGACGGCTCGCTCGGGAGAGGTACGCGCGATCTCGAGCGGTGTCCTGGTATCCGTCTCGACGGTTTCGATCTGGACATGAGCCCACGCCCACGCGGTCGTCGTCTCGGGAAGCTCCTCGACGGAAACGGTGATCGTGGGGAGCGACGAAGGGTTCGCCCGCGCGAACGGGATCTCGATCGGAATCACGACCAGCGCGACCCACGGTGTCAGCTGATCGTGCGCGTCGGGTTGGCCCGGGGAGAATCGCCACGGAAGATCGACAGCGGCAAACTCGAGTGATGGGATGCCGGCTGGTGACACGCCGCTGGCGTAGGGTGGCGGTTCGCGACGACGAATCGCGCCGGCCGCGATCGAGACCACATCGCCGGCGCCATACAACGACACCGAAACGCTCTCTTCGACGCCGTCGATCGATGCCCGCACGGGTACGACACGTGTTGTCGCAACGGCCGCGCTCGTTCCGCGCGCTGCATTGAGCCCGAGCCGAATCCAGCTCGCGAAGTGATGCGGCATCAGCGTCCCTCCATTCGACGCAAGCCTCGTGGTTGGAGCTCGCGCGTCACAGCGAATGTCCCCGCGGCATATCGAGGCGGAGCTACCGTGATGGGTGCAACCGCGAGAGGGGCGACGCCCGCTGCTTCGAACGCGTTCACGAGCACACCCGTGAAGACCCCGCGCTTGGGAGTATCGGGCCGCTTTGTCTGGCCGCGATCGACGACGATTTCGTCGAACAGCGCGATCTGCGGAACGTCGCCACTGCCTGCCACGGCATTCGCGGCTACCTCGAAGCCGGCCGGCAACGTCTCGGTCGCGGGAGCCGAGAGCGCCGCCGGAGTATCGAGGGTGAAGAACAGACCCGGCGCGAACTCGCCATTGGCGATGCGATGAGGACCGGTGTCGTTGCCAGCGAATACGTGATCGAGCTGGTAGGCGCGCGGGGACGGAAGTCGCGCCGAGCCTGCTCGATCGATCTGCGTACCGAGCGGCGCGATCTTCTGTGTCATCACGAGCGAGCTCTCGGGGGTTGCCCAGACGCCAGCGCGCTCTCCCCTCGAGAAACCGACGTGATTTGACGTCGGCGCGCGATAGTTGCCCGGGTCCGCGAGTGCCGCGCGCAACTTCGAACCGAGGTTCGGCGCGATCTCTGCCGCCTCGACCTCGTCGGACAGCGGCTCGCCGAACGACTTCGTCACCGTCCACCACAGCACCTCGAAGCTGACCTTGCCGGATAGATGGTTCGGGCTCGCGCCGTTCCAGCGACCCTCGAGGCGCAGCGAGCAAACGGTACGTGAGAACAGGATCAGCTTCACGCTGCCGCCGACGGTGATATCGAACACCCAGTCGTACGTGACGAGCCCATCGAGCCACAGCTCGCCCTCGATGCCAAAGCCCGCGGCGGAGACCGAGACCTTCCCGTACGCGCCCAGGTGGAACGCGGAGGGAGTGAGCGCGAGATAGAACTTCACCTCGAGCGTGATCGCGTTGCCACGCTTGATCGTAAGAGCGAGCCGGTTCTGGACGGCCGCGCGCTGGGGCCCTTTGCCACCGTAGTAGGACGGGTGATAGCCGCCGATGCTGAAGAACGTCCCGCGGCTCGTATCGTCGTCATTCGGATCCGGATCACCATTGAAGACAACGAGCCCGCCGACGAGGTCGCCGCCGCACAAACGCGAGTTGCGCAGATCCGCGTGGATCTCGAGCTCCTCGGTCACCGCATCGTAGACACCGAGACCATCCACCTGGATCGTGAGCACCCGCGCGAGCGACCCCTGCAGTGCGAACTTGCCGGTCAGCGCGACGATAATCTTCGATCGATTGTTCCCTTCACCCGTTCCAAACTGGAACAGGAAACCCAGCTTTGCGGTGCCCTTCCCCTTCAAGAACGAAAAGAGGAACATCGCGCCGAAGACGTGGACGTCGGTCTCGACGGGGAAGGTCGAGGCGAGCGAAGCGACGAGAGCTCCGCTGTTCGCGATCGGATCCTCGGGGAAGAGGAGCGCATCCAGCGCGCCCGTCTTCATAGTCTCGAACATCTTCTTCTCGTCCGCGCGACGGTGGACCGCCACCATGATCCCGAAGCCCGTCGGACCAAACGTGGGCGACTCCGGCCACTCGATCGCGATCGAAACGTAGGTGCTGTGCCCGCCGCCCGGGCGCGGTTCCGTGAAGCCAACTCCGTGGAGCAGCCCCAACGGAGTGACGAGCTCGATCGCTCCCCAGTAGCGATCGTTGGGCTCGTCATAGCCAAAGGTCCCACCGCCGTGGAATGGGCCCCACGCGATCTTCAAGCCGATCGCATCGGGCATAACGAGGTCACCGGTCAGGTTCCCTAGCCGTAGGAAATTTCCATCGGTCGCGCTCGTATCGAGTGCGAGGGATCCGCCGATCCCATCGACAGTGAGCGTCACCTTCATGAACGAAAGCGAGACGCCCGCTGTGGCTTCTAGCAACAGCTTCGCACCCTGCTGCAGCCGCTGATACGCGGCGCGCAACCGGATGAACGAAAGCGACGCGCCAAGCCAGTCATTCCCGATCGACTTGCGGACGGCCAAGTACAGATCGAGCGTGCTACCGCCTTCGAACACGATGCCGCGCTGCGCGGACATCATGAGCCCCATATCGAGTGTGATGCGGAGGCTTCGCTTGATGAGACTGCCGAGCACCCGGCTGGACGGCGTCAGCGTCAGCACACCCTGAGAGACACGAACGACGAGACCGGCGTCATCGAGACCGAAGTTGCTGCCCGTTGTTCCCCCGCCACCGATGAACGCGACGACCTTGAAGCCACCGACATCGAGTTGGACGCCACCGTGTGCACCGCCTTCGCCCGTCGGAGGCGTCGACGGTGGCGGTTGATCCGGAGCCCACGCGAGCTCGAGCTCCGCGCCGGCACCCGCGCTGATCTCGCCGGAGCCGACGTCGGTCCATTGCTTTGGCAGCGGGAACATGGCGCCGGCCTGACCTCGTGTCCGGACGCGAAAGCGCCAGCCATCGCCGAGATCCTCTTCGACCGGCGTTGCCCCACCGCCCCATTGCACGTAGAGCCCTTGCGGCGTCGAGGGACCGTTCGTGTTTGCCGGAACCGGAACAACGGTGACACCTTGGATCGTCTCGTCGGCGAACGAAGGAAACGCGTGCGGTGCCGTGTCGTACATCGCGAGCTTGAACGGCGACGCAGCTGGTTCGAGGCGCACCGAGAACGTGCGCTGCACCATCCAGATCGGTAGCGCTGCGTGCGTTTCGTCGACGGGCGGCGGGACCGCCGGCGTCGGATCCTCTCCGATACGCGGTTCCGGAAGATGGCTCTCCCATCCGAACGAGAAGACAGGGAGTGCCATCGTCTCGTCGGTCTCGCGCTGGTGCTTGGACTTGTAGCGGTGCGAGAAATAGATCGAGAGGTCCGCGAGGATTCCCTGCACGTACAGCAGGTGACGCTCGTCGTGATCACCCACCGCGGCATCGCGAAGTGCACGTAACGCGACTCCGAGCCGTTCCCAGCTGAATGGAGCCGAGAAGTTCTCGGCGAGATGCGTGTCGAACACGATCGGCCACGCAGCGACCCACGGGTAGTAATAGTTGAGCGTCGGATGACGACGGATGCCGGCGAGTAGCGGTGGCCAGAGCAGCCGCTGCACGATCTCGATCACCATGCTCAGCGACGCGTCCGCATAGGCCGCCTGAACGGCCTCGTAGATTCCGTCGATGATCTTCAGCCCGTCATCGAGGAGCAACGCGACATTCTCGATGTGCTCTGCAGACGCGCCGTAGGTGAATTCTTCGAGCTGCGAGTGAAGATTTGCCGGCATCGGAGCGCCCATGCCGCACGACTCGCAGTACGCGCGAAAGTGCCATGGGGTTGCCGTGATGCGGACGAGCTCGGCGAACGTCGTCTTCAGAAGCTCGAGAAGAGCGCGCGAGACTTCTCCGATGTGCCAGCTCATTTGGATTTGCTCCGCCCGAGACGATCGAAGTCGACTGCATACCCGAGCTCGATCGCAGCGCCGAGGATCCACGCGGATTCGTCGGCGATCGTCAAGCGACGCGCGGTGAAGCCGATCGCGAGCGTGTCCCATGTGACGTCGAACGCGCTGCGAGATGGAGCGAACCCGATGCCTGGCCCGATGAACGCTCCGAACGAATACACGGTTCGGCCTTCGTCGGCATCGGTCTCGCCGAGCTCGTTGCCGACGGAAGCATCGACACGCGTGGCGAGGACGAATTGCCGCTCGTAGTTGTCGCGGAGCACGATGTCCGCATGTCCCTGCGCAGCGACTTGATACGTCGTCGGTGCGCTGTTGACCGCGACGTGGAAGACAGCGCCCCCGCCCACGCGAGCGGTTTCGAGGTCCTTCGTCGCGGTTGCGCCGAGTGCGATCGTACTGCCGGCACCGCCGAAGCCATGTCGCGTGGGCGCATGGACACCAGCTCGCAGTGGGACCTGGCACCCGGCGAGCAGCGCGATGAGGAGCAGATGGTTCACGTGGGCAGCTCCCGATCGGGCGGAAGCTCGTCGAGCGGAGTCAACGGCACGCGATGCTCCGTGTAGGGTGCGGCGCGCCGAACGGTAGGCCACGAGGCAGTGCCGGTGGGCTCACCTTCGAGGCCCCACGAATAGAGCGAATGAATGACCTCCAAGTGATCCGCCGGCGGCGCGGGCACGCTGGGTCCTGGAGCCTCGGCCGGAACCTCGGCGCGTTGAAAGCGGACGACACCCAAGTTCGAGCTCATCATGAACCGCCGCGGAACCGCGAGCCGCGCGTGCCAGTCGTGCACGTTCGCGATCGTGCGAAATGCCAGATCGGGCTGCGCGAGGAGCTCCGCCTCTGGCATCAGCCTCGGACGCACGATCGCGCCATACCGAACATCGTCATGGCGAAGATCCTTGAGGAGCGACATGCGCCACGCCCACTCGGGCGGCTTGCCCAGCGTTCGCGTCCGCAATTGCTCCAAGAACGCTTCCGGCAGCATCCGCGTCGGTATGAGGACGGGATTCTTCTGCAGCATCGCGCGCAGCTGCCACGATGGATCCGGAACCTGAGGTGCATCGATCGTCTCCGACCAACCGAGACGATCGAACGTTCCCGAGGTGATCGATCCGAACTGCTGCGCTAGCGCCATGTGTGCGAGCAAGACCTCGTCGGCACCTGTCTGGTTCTGGAGTGCGCTCGAGGTGAGCTGGACGATCCGCGTCGTCGGTACGAGGCCGGTTGCCTGGCGTTTCCAGTACGTGTGTTTCGCCGAGATCGAATAGTGAACATCACCCGAAAGAATGATCACGTTCTGACGCGTGGAGAGGCGCGCGAACAGCCGCTCCAGCGCGATGGGCGCGAACCCCCACGGCTCTGGATCCTTGATCAGCGGACCGAACTCGTAGTCCTTTTTGATCGACGAAAAGCGTCCAAACCTCCACGTTGCTGTTCGTCGCGGGTTCCTCTGGTAGTCGTGGATCAGGTTGAGGAACGGCTGCCCGATCTGCTCCAGTGGTGGGAACCCGAGCACGGGCATCGAAGCGACGAGAATCGTGAATGCCGACTGGCCCGGAGGCTGTTCAGCGATCTGCTCGTCGATCGCCCGGTACGAGAGGTTTGCTGGCGGAGAATCGAGCGTGTCGTAGCCTCGCTTCGTACGGCTGTCGATGACGATGATCTCGTATGGCGCGTTCGCATCGCCGATGCTGTACGTCCACGTCGCCTGCTCTTCGATGTTATCGACGTCTCGAAAGCCGAAGCGAAGCTCGAGCTCTTCGCGATCCGCGATCGACGGTGCCTGTCCGGCAGCAACAGCCGGTTCCTGAAACATCCGACCCGCGAGTGGCAAGAGCTTCGCGTTTGGGGAGTCGTCCGCATACCGGTCCGGAACGTTGCCCCAATCCTGACAGAGCGCATACGCGAGCATCCCGTTGGTGACGAGGTCGATGCCGAGCGTCTTGGTGCGAACACCGTCGATCCAGCGCTGCGATACGTTCCAGTCGTCGGTGACTTCGTGGTCATCGAAGATCATCAACGTCGAGACGTTGGCGAGTGCACGGCGTGCGTACGGAAGCCCATCGTAGAACCGACGTAACTGCCGCAAGCGACTGACGACCTTATCGCTTCGAATGTCGATGTTGTTAAGTGTCGGGAGCGACGTCGTGATCGTGTCGCCCTGCTGGATACGATAGTCGAGCGAGATGCTGTAGTGCTCGCGGCCGGCGTACCAGGCCGGCGTATGCAGCTTCCAGAGTGCGTCGAGATCCTCGAGCGAACCTACGAGGTCGGGTCCCGAGGGTAGCACCGGAGACATCGCCTCTGGTCGCGCGGGTGTCGGTGCCTGCGAAGGCGGCCAATGCTTCACCCACGCCCCGTCGTCGCTGGTGATGTCCCACTCGTCGAGTCCGTCGCCGATCCCGTACGCGTCGAGAACGCGCGCATGATCGGGAACGAGCTGCCACGCGTCGACGTACGGAACTTGCTCGGCGATCGCGCCCGGAGTGCGAAACGAAGAATCCGCTTGCCTCAGATCCTTGCTGCGCGTCGCAGCGCTCAGGAAGGTCTCGCGCCAATCGCCGAGGTATGCCTCTACGCGCTTCTTGCGCTCGTTGAAGATCTTCTGCCAGTCCGCACCGGCGAGCGCCGGCCACGTCAGGTTGCACCACGACATCACGTAGTGCATCACGTATTCCCCGAACCCGATGAGGTGACTGGCGCTGTCCCCCGACGACATTCCACCCGCACGGGTCATGACTCGTTGCCGGCGACCGATCGGAAAATGATGCTTGTCGACGGGAAATCGAACTGCGGGCGGTCGCATGAACGGTGGATCGTCGAGGCCGCGAAGCTCCACGCGGACTCCTTCGATCGGCTTGCCGTTCACATCACGGCCGATCCGCTCGTTCGCTTGATCGGTCATCCACTCGAGAAGCTCCGGCGATACGTCGTCGGCGTAGATCTGGTCACCTGTCAGGATCAGTAGATGAGGCCGGCGCACATCGTCGGCCGGCTCGCGCGTCCCCTCGATGACTTGATCGAGAGCGACGAGACCGTCGGAGCCGGACGCGTACGGACGGCGACACGACCCGTGCGCCAACGTGAGTCGTGCGGGATCGGATGGTGGCGTCAGGAACGTGGGGAGCAGTCCCTCGAGGTAACCGAGCGCCAGATGCGGGTGCTTCGACGGCGTCGTCGATCCCTCGCGCTCGATGGAAATCTCGCCATCTCGCAGCAGGCCGAGGTCACCGAGTCCAACACCGTCGATCTCGAAGTCGTATGCGTAGCGTGTATCTGGCTCGAGCCTGTTGCCCGGCTCGAGCTTCACCGTCACGAGCGCGAACGAGAGCTTCTTTCCGACGTCGAGCGTCGGCACGGTGTGTGTCTTGAGTATTTCGCTGTCCGCTTCGGGATGACGACGAATCGTCACGGTGACATTCGCGTGCGTCGACAACACCGCCCAGATGGACACCTGATCCAACCCGACACGACGCACCAACGGCCCCGCGATCAACTGATCCGCACTTGCCACCGCGCGAACGGTCGCAGGATGTCGCGGCTCGCGCAAGCGGCGGGGTGCCGCACAGCGCGGCAGAACAAGATCTACAGAAGGCCGTGACGGCGGAGCTTGTTGATGAACGTCGTGCGCGGCATGCCGAGCGCCTTCGCGGCGGTCGACTGGTTGCCGTTCGCGGCGGTGAGCGCGGCGGTCAGGCGGCGGCGCTCGATGTCATCCATCACCGCGTCGTGCGGCTTGGAGGCCGCCCCTGATGTGGGATCGAGCGGCGCCGTAATCGCAGCTTCCTCCTCGGGGAGTGACGGCGCGCGATCGGAGAGCTCGAGGTCGGCGGCGCTGATCGCGGTCGCGTCGTCGGCGAGGACGAGCGCGCGCTCGAGCACGTTCTCGAGCTCGCGCACGTTGCCGGGGAACGAGTAGGCCATCAGCGCGGCAATCGCGTCGTCGGCGAGCGGCAGCGGTGGGCGCGCGCAGCGGCGAGCGACGCGCGGGAGGAGCGCCGTGCACAGCGCGGGGATGTCGGCGCGGCGCGCGCGCAACGGCGGGCAGGTCAGCTCGACGACGCGCAGGCGGAAGTAGAGGTCCTCGCGGAACGTGCCGGCGGCGACCATGTCCTCGAGGCGTCGGTGCGTGGCGGCGATGATGCGGACGTCGACCGAGACGGGCGCGGTGGCGCCGACGCGCAGGACGACCTTCTCCTCGAGCACGCGCAAGAGCTTGGGTTGCAGCTCGAGCGGGAGCTCGCCGATCTCGTCGAGGAACAGCGTACCGCCGTGCGCGAGCTCGATCGGGCCGCGGCGGAGGCGGGTCGCGCCCGTGAACGCGCCGCGCTCGTGGCCGAACAGCTCGGACTCGAAGACCGAGGCGGCGATCGCGCCGCAGTCGACGTGCATGAATGGCTGGTCTACGCGTGGCGAGAGGGCGTGCATCGTGCGGGCGAGGAGGCCCTTGCCCGTTCCGGACTCGCCGAGGACGAGGACGTTCGCGTCGCTGCGCGCGATGCGCTCGAGGTTGGCCTGGAGCTCGCGCATCGCCCTGGAGTCACCGACGAGCGTCGCGCCGTCGGTCGCTGCTTCGACCCGCTTGCGGAGGAAGCGGTTCTCGTCCTCGAGGCGATCGCGGAGCTCGCGGATCTCGGCGTTCTGCGCCTCGAGCGTGCGCGACATGTCGGCGATGGTGCCGAACGCGCGCGCGTTGGCGAGCGAGACGGCGAGCTGCGAGGCGAGCGCACCGAGGAGATCGCGATCGTCGGTCGAGTAGAGATCGCCGGAGCGGCGCGGACCGAGGATCAGCCAGCCCGCGATGTCCTGGGCGTCGGCGAGGCGGATCGGGACCGCGAAGCCGTCGGCGGGCGCGATCGGCTCGAGGGGGGCGTCGGTCAGCGTCGAGTGCGCGATCGTCCAGCCGTCGCCGTCGCCATCGCGGAGGTAGAGCGTGCCGTCCTCGGCGCGCACCGCGTCGACGATCTGGCCGACCGCTTCGCGCGCGAGATCCGCGGGCTCGCGCAGCACGGCGAGGGACTCGCCCGCGTGGCGGAGCGCTTCGATGTAGTGCTGGCGATCGCGGAAGAAGCGGCGGTCGACCCAGCCGCCGACGCGCGAGCGGATCGGGCCGAACAGCGCGGCAGCGACGAGGCCGGCGACGAGGTGCGGCCACGGCCCGGTCTCGCCGATCAGCGCGCCGGTGAGCCAGCCCGCGGCGAGGACGACACCGAGGTAGACGAGGACGGCGGCGCCGGTCGTGATCGTGTAGCCGAGCGACGACTTGATCAGCGCGTCGACGTCGGCGAGGCGGATGCGGAGGACGGCGAGGCCGTAGCCGACGAACCACAGGATCGCGACCGCGACGACGAACGGCTGGTAGCGATAGATGAGGAAGCGATCGAGGTCGGCGATCGCGATCGGGACGGCGACGAGGACCGGCAGCCCACCGAGCGCGTGCGCGAACAGGAGCCAGCGCAGCTGCGCGCGCAGGGCGCCCGAGGCCGTGCGATGCGCGCGGACCTGCGAGATCAGGCCGAAGGCGGTGTGCACCGGGATCAGCGCGATCTGCGCGGCGATCAGCGCGACGGCGTAGCGCAGCGCGGTGTCGGGGCGCCCCGCGAGGTACTCGCTGACGGCCACACCGAGCGCGATCAGGCACCCGACGCCGAGGAGCGCGGACATCGTGTACGAGCTGCGGCGCCAGCGACGGACGCGCGCGACGTTGGCCTCGCGATGCGGGAAGTCGATCGACAGGTGCAGCGACAGCGGCGGTCCCATGAACAGCGCGACGAGGAACACGACGCCGAGCGCGGGATGGACGATGAGCTTCGTCCACGACAGCGCGCCGGTGTAGACGAGCGCGTAGATCACGGCGGTGCGATAGAACCGCTTCGCGTCGAGGTCGTCGGGCCGCGCGATGCGCGCGACGAGGCCGAAGCCGAGCAGGATCGCCGCGAGCAGCGTCGCCACGAGCGCGCCCCACGGCACGCGCGGACGCTCGAGCGTGATCGAGACATCGGCGCGCGCGCTATCGTGCAGCACGCCGAGGTGGACGGTCTCGCCCTCCCCTCGCGACAGCACGCGCAGCGCGTAGTCGAGCGTGCCCGTCACGGCCGTGCCGTCGGCCTCGACGATCACGTCGCCCTCGCGCAGCCCCGCGCGATCGGCGATGCCGCCGGGCTCCACGTAGACGACGCGCTGTCCCGTGAACGCCGCGAAGCCCTTGTCGGGCGCGCGCCACGCGACGATCACGACCGCGATCGCGTAGGCGAGCGCCAGTGCCGGAGGCACGACGATCCACCACGATGCGCGGCCCTTGGCTGCCACGGGCCGGACGCTTCCATAGATCGATGCAACGCGTCTACGGGGAACTATCGCGGGTTCCCAGGAGGCTCCAGATCAGCCAACAGACCCCGTAGACGGCTCCTGCGCCGACGAGCCACCACGTGGCGTTCGCGGCTCCCGTGATGTCGGCCAGGACGCCCGCGATCACCGCGGACAGGCCGATCGCGAGCGTCGCGATGCCGTAGTCGAGCGACATCACGCGGCCACGCAGCGCGTCCGGCGTCATCACCTGGAGACCGTACGTCGACATCGTCCACTGCGCGCCGCCGCCGAGGTGCGCGACCATCACGGCGCCGAGCGCGAGCGGAAACCACCAGATCAGCGGGATCAGCGCGTAGATCGAGATGTAGAGCATCGACGAGGCGCCGCACACCAGCACGATCACGCGCGCGCGCGGAGCCGGGCCCGCGATCCAGCGAGCGATCAGCGGCCCGATCAACGCGCCGAGCCCGCGCGCCGCGAACAGAAGGCCCGTGGCGATGTTCGTCCCCGCGAACCGCTCGGCCGCGAACGTGGGCAGGAGGCCGACGGTCCCGTTCGCGCAGCTCACGCCGACCTTGGCGAGCACGAATCGCTTCACGATCCGATCCGTGCGCACGTAGCGCAACACCTCGCGGAACTGGCCCTTGCTCGACCGCGCCCGGCGCTCCTCGAGCGAGGCCTCCTGCATCGGCGTGCGGATGCCCGTGATGAGCCACGCGCTGAGCGCGAACGACGCCGCGTTGATCGCGAACGCGGCCTGGATGCCGAGCAGCTCGGCGACGATGCCGCCGAGCCCCGCGCCGACCAGGAGCATCGAGCCCCACACCGCGCCCATCAGCGCCTGGGCGCGCGCGAGCTGCTGCGGCGGCACGAGGTTCGGCACGACGGCGCTCGTGATCGGATCGTGAAAGCTCGCGGCCATCCCGAGCGCGATGACCGCGCCGATCGCGAGGCGCGCGGAGCCGATCCACGCGGCCACGCACAGCGCGAGCGCGAGCGGCACGCGGATGACGTCGGCGCCGACGAGCAGCCGCTTGCGATCGAAGCGGTCCGCCGCGGCGCCCGCGAACGGTGCCGCGAAGAACATCGGCAGCACCGTGGCCGCGAACACGAACGCGGGGGCACCGGCGCGCCCCGTGAGCCGCGTGAGAAGATCCGCGAGCGCGACGAAAGCGAACCAGTCGCCCGCCATCGAGACGAGGCTCGCGAAGAACAGCCGGCGAAAGTCACGATGCGCTCTCAACAGCTCGCGGATCGATGACATTCGGGGAGCGCACGATACCGCCGAACGCGGTGCTTCGCGCAGGCCTGGACGATGGTTGCGACGCCGCGCGTTCGTCGCGCGATGCCCCAGACCGTCGCAGCTGTGCGAGGTCTTCGCGTTTTGTTGGTGTGCTGTTTTTCGGCGCGCCTGTTATGGTCCGCGACGTGAAGCGCACCCTATTCGCAGTCGCGTTGTTCCTCGCCGCTTGCAAAGGCAAGTCCGAGGAGAACAAGGCCCACAATCCCGATCCGGGATCCTCGGCGACGAAGGATCCGCAGAAGCCCGAACCAAAGGAGACGCCGATGTCCGCTGACCACCCGCTGCTCGCACCCTACGCGGGCGACCACGGCGGCGTCCCCGCGTTCGACAAGGTCAAGGTCGCCGACTTCAAGCCGGCGCTGATGAAGGGCATGGACATGGCGCGCGCGGAGATCGCCGCGATCGTGGACAGCAAGGACGCCCCGACGTTCGCCAACACGATCGAAGCGCTCGAGGACGTCGGCCGTCCCTTCAACCGCGCGCAGATCATCATGGGCATCTACACGTCGACGATGAACGACAAGGAGATGCAGGCGATCGAGACGGAGATGGCGCCGATCCTCGCCGCGTTCGGCGACGAGATCGTGCAGAACGAGAAGCTGTTCGGGCGCATCAAGGCGGTCTACGACGGTCGCGATGCCGCGAAGCTCGAGCCCGATCAGGCGCGCTTGCTCGAGGTCGTGTGGCGTCGCTTCACGCGCAACGGCGCCGCGCTGAACGCCGCGGACAAGGCGAAGCTCAAGGACATCAACGGCAAGCTCGCGTCGCTGTACACGACGTTCTCGCAGAACCAGCTCGCCGACGAGGAGAAGCAGACCGTCGTCCTCGACAAGGAAGCAGACCTCGCGGGGCTCCCCGACGAGCTGAAGGCCTCCGCGAAGGCCGCCGCCGAGGCGAAGGGCATGAAGGACAAGTGGCTCATCACGAACACGCGCTCGAGCGCGGAGCCATTCCTGACGTACGCATCGGATCGCGCGCTGCGCGAGAAGGTGTGGAAGATGTGGATCAGCCGCGGCGAGACGACGAACGGCCCGATCATCTCGGACATCCTCGCGCTGCGCGCCGAGCGCGCGAAGCTCCTCGGCTTCCCGACCCACGCGCACTGGATCATCGACGACAACATGGCGAAGACGCCCGACGCCGCGCTCGCGCTGACGATGCGCGTGTGGAAGGCCGCCGTCGGCCGCGTGAAGGAAGAGGTCGCCGACATGCAGAAGGTCGCCGACGCCGATCCGGGCAAGCCGAAGATCGAAGCGTGGGACTACCGCTACTACGCGGAGAAGGTCCGCAAGGCGAAGTACGACCTCGACCAGAACGAGGTGAAGCCGTACCTCCAGGCCGACAAGCTGCGCGACGGCATGTTCTTCGCCGCGAAGGAGAACTTCGGCCTCGAGTTCACGCCGATCGACGGCGTGCCCGTCTACCACCCCGACGTGAAGGTGTGGAAGGTGACGCGCGACGGCAAGCAGGTCGGCCTCTGGTACTTCGATCCGTACGCGCGCGAGGGCAAGCGGAGCGGCGCGTGGATGAACGAGTACCGCACGCAGGAGCGGTTCAAGGGCTCCGACACGCTGCCGATCGTCTCGAACAACTCGAACTTCGTGAAGGGCAAGGACGGCGAGCCTGTGCTGATCTCGTGGGACGACGCGACCACGATGTTCCACGAGTTCGGACACGCGTTGCACGGCCTGCTCTCGAACGTTCGCTATCCGACGCTCGCCGGCACGAACACGCTGCGCGACTTCGTGGAGTTCCCGAGCCAGCTCAACGAGTACTGGCTGCCGACCAAGGAGATCCTCGACAAGTACGCGCTGCACTACAAGACGGGCGAGCCGATGCCCGCCGCGCTGCTCGCGAAGATCGAGAAGGCGAAGAACTTCAACAAGGGCTTCTCGACCGTCGAGTACCTCATGTCCGCGATCTACGACCTGAAGATCCACACGCTGCCGGGGGGTACGAAGATCGACCCCACGGAGTTCGAGAAGACGGTGATGAAGGAGATCGGCGCCCCGGCGGAGATCGTGATGCGCCACCGCCCGACGCAGTTCGGCCACATCTTCTCGGGCGACGGCTACTCGGCGGGCTACTACAGCTACCTGTGGGCAGACACCCTGACCGCGGATGCCGCCGAGGCGTTCATGGAGAAGAAGAGCTTCTACGACAAGCCGACGGCCAAGAAGCTGATGGACTCCATCTTCAGTGTGGGTAACTCGGTCCCGCCGGATGTCGCGTTCCGTAACTTCCGTGGACGCGACGTCGATCCCAACGCGCTGATGCGAAGCCGCGGCTTTCCGACCAAGTAGCCCGGAACTACCCGAGGGAACGGGGCGTCTTGCCGATTCCCTCTACATGAAGTCGGAGACTGTTCAGTTAGATCGGGCGTACGAGCGGGCGTTGGAGAAGATGAACCTGACGGTCGAGTACGGCCTTGACGATAACGACACGGTCCTGACCGTGCCGATCCAGGTGGTTCGGAACGCGACCACGGTACCGCTGCCCAAGACGATGCTCGCGACGCTGCCCTGAGCGTCCGAGTGTCCGCCAAGGTCGATAACCTTCGCACTCGTCGGACTTGTCCATTCAGTCGGCTGTTGCCAGTGCGCGGCGGATCAGATCGGGCGGGACGGTGACCTTGGGGATCTTGCTGACGCGGGGCTTGAACCAGGAGCGCGGATCCTCGTCGAGCCCGAGGCCGTGCATGTAGTTGTAGACGGCGCGGTGCAGGCCGGTCCCCAGGGCGTCGTGATCGGTGCCCGTCGGATCGGTGAACGCGACCTCGTTCTTCGCGAACGTGTGCTTCCTCCGTGACAGCTTGATGCCGTACGTCTTCGGCTGGAGGCCGATCGGGCTGTGCACGGTCGCCGCGAAGCGGTGCCAGAACGCCGACTGCACGCAGCCCTCGGCGAACAGCTGACGCACGCGCTCGAGCGCATCGACGGTGTCTTGCACCGTCTGCGTCGGGAAGCCGTACATCAGGTACGCGTGCACCATCACGCCGGCGTCGGTGAACGCGCGCGTGACGCGGGCGACCTGCTCGACCGTGACGCCCTTCTTCATCAGCGCGAGCAGACGATCGCTCGCGACCTCGAGCCCGCCGCTGATCGCGACGCAGCCCGACCGCGCGAGGAGCTCGCACAGCTCCGGCGTGAAGGCCTTCTCGAAGCGGACGTTGCCCCACCACGTGATCGTGATCCCGCGCGCGATCAGCGCCTCGGCGAGCGCGCGCAGCGCGGCGGGCGGCGCGGCCTCGTCGACGAAGTGAAAGCCCGTCTGGCCGGTCTCGGCGATCAGCGCCTCGATGCGATCGACGAGCAGGTCCGCGGGCGCCCGCTCGTAGCGTGCGATGTAGTCGAGCGACACGTCGCAGAAGCTGCACTGCTTCCAGTAGCAGCCGTGGGCGATCGTGAGCTTGTTCCAGCGCCCGTCGGACCACAGGCGATGCATCGGGTTGAGCATCTCGAACAGCGAGAGGTAGCGATCGAGCGGGAGGCCCGCGTAGGTCGGCGTACCCGACGCGGCGATCGGGACGTCGTGCATCGCGTCGTTGGTGACCAGCTCGACACTGTCCGCCTTCCGGACGAACGTGCGGAACAGCGGCTTCTTCTTGTTCGCGAGGTGCTCGACGAGCGCGAGCATCGGCGCCTCGCCGTCGTCGAGCGTGATGTAGTCGACGTAGTCGAACACGCGGGGATCCGACAGCTCGCGCAGCTCGGTGTTGACGTACCCGCCACCGAGCGCGATGCGGGTTTTCGGCGCGACGCGCTTGATCGTGCGCGCGATCCGGAACGCACCGTAGATGTTGCCCGGGAACGGCGCGGTGAGTCCGACGAGGTCGGGGCGATGCGTGCGCACGGCGTCCGCGGCGAGCTCGTCGAGCATCGTGTCGACGAGCGTCGGCGTGCTCTCGAGCGCGTCGCGCAGCGGATCGAACGTCGGCGCGCTCGCCGCGAGGCGCTCGCCGTACCGCGCGAGCTCGAAGTGCGGCGCGATGCCCGCGCGGATCGCGTCCGCGATGTCATCGATGTACAGGCTCGCGAGGTGCTTCGCGCGATCGGCGATGCCGAGCCCGCCGAACGCCCACGCGAGCGGATCCTCGTCGTCGCTGCCGGGCCCCTGCGCCAGCGATGCGAAGCGCGGCCCCTCGGGCAAGAAGTCGCGGTTGACGATGCGCAGCGCGAGGCCCGGGTCGCGGCCCTGGAGGAAGCGCACCACGGGGTCGATCGTCGCGATGTAGCGATCCGCGTTCTGCCGGAACGGCTCGGTCTCGTCGGCGGCGTCGATGACCTCGCGCACGCGGGTGAGCCCGGCGCGGCTGAACACGCGCAGGAACAGCTCGATCGCCAGATCCGCCTGCGCGAGCTCGAGGCCGAGGCGCTGCTCGTGCTGCCGGAGAAAGCCCACGAGGTACGCCGTCGCCGGGTACGGCGTGTTCAGCTGGGTCATCGGCGGCGTGACGAGGAGCAGGCGCAAGCGGGATGCATAGCGTATAAGCCTGACCCAAGGCACGACCATGCGGTTGAACAAGTACCTCTCCGAGAGCGGCGCCTGCTCGCGCCGCGAGGCCGACGAGCTGATCAGCGAAGGTCGCGTCACGGTCAACGGTGTCCCCGCGGTGCTCGGCACGCAGGTCAACGACGGCGACGAGGTCAAGCTCGACGGCGACGTGGTCGGCGGCGCGCGCAAGAAGGTGAAGCCCGTCTACATCGCGCTGAACAAGCCGACCGGCATCACCTGCACGACGGAGCGGCACGTCGCGGGAAACATCGTCGACTTCGTCAACCACGACGAGCGCGTGTTCCCGATCGGCCGCCTCGACAAGGACAGCGAGGGGCTGATCCTGCTGACGAACGACGGCGACATCGTCAACGAGATCCTCCGCGTCGAGCACGGCCACGAGAAGGAGTACGTGGTCAGCGTCGACAAGGCGATCACGCCGGAGCTCATCGAGGGCATGTCGCGCGGCGTGCGGCTGTCCGATGCGACGACCAAGCCGTGCAAGGTCGAGAAGCTCGGGGCGAAGATCTTTCGCATCACGCTCAAGCAGGGACTCAACCGCCAGATCCGCCGCATGTGCGAAGCGTTCGGCTTCGAGGTCTCCACGCTCCAGCGCGTGCGGATCATGCACATCAAGCTCGGAGAGCTGCCGGTGGGACGCTGGCGCAACCTGAACGATCAAGAGATCGCCGGGCTCTTGCCCAAGCAACGCGACCCGCCGAAACCGAAACCGCAGCAACGACCGCAGCAACGATCACAGCGACCGCCACAGCGATCGCAGCACGGCCGCCGCCGATAGCCCACATCGCCGGCGCGATCCTGGCAATGGTCGTACCTCGCGAGCGGCGCCGCGCTTGCAGGACGATGCGGCCCATGCGTACCGCCGTCATCGCCGTGGTGTTCGCCACGGCCTGTGCTTCTGGATCCGCCTTCGCTCCCAAACCGGTGCCCGAGCTCGTCGCGACGGGATCGCCGCTCGGACCGCTCGACGCCTCGAAGTTCGTCCTCGAGAGCGGCGAGTCGTACGCGTGGAACGTCCAGTTCCAGGGGCTGTCGATCGGACGCGCCGAGGTCGTCGTCGGAGATCAAGAGGTGCGCTCGCGCTTCGAGACGAACGCGCTCGCGAGCTCGTTCGCGCGCGTGCGGTACGAGCTGGTCAGCGTGCTCGATCGCAACGCGCATCGTCCGCTCGGCGCGAACGAGACCGCCGAGCTGGACGGCGAGACCACGACGACGAATGCGAGCTTCGACGGAAAGAGCTACTCGCTCGGCCAACCGCCGGTCGCGCACAGCGTCCCCGATGGCAACGTTCACACGCTGCAGTCCGCGCTCGGCGTGATCCGCGGCTGGGCGCAACCGCAGGCGCGCGGCGGTGTGCTGCACGTCCTCGTCGGCGGACGCATCCACAAGCTCGTGCTCTCGCGTCCGATTCCGGAGGAGCTCTACTCCGCGCCCGCGATCAAGGTCAGCGGTCGCGCGGCGCCACTCGAAGGCAGCGGCGCACCGGTCTCGTTCGCCATGTGGATCACCAACACGCCCGCGCGCGTTCCGCTTCGGGTCGAGGTCAACGGTGACGGCAAGACGGTCACCGCGGAGCTGATCGATCAATGACCGCAGTGACGCAGCCGAGTGACACGTGTTGCGCGCGCGGCACACGTCGGCAGATCACACTCGCGCGTAACGTTGCTCGCAGAACCAGCTCGCTGCATGGCCCATCCGATGCACGAGCCGCCACGACCATGAGGGCTCTTTGCGCCGCGACGATCGCGGCGATCGCTATCGGTGCGCCCGCGACCGCGCGCGCCGAGCTGCCGATGATGAGCAGCCAGAGCGTCGTGCACTGCGCGAGCGACACCTCGGGGAAGATGTGGCGCGTCCAGTGCGACCCGCTCACGAAGATCTGCCTCTACGCTCCCAACGAGGAGCTCGACTCCGACGGCGATCCGGTCAAGCCGCTCGAGCGCGCGCGCGACTGCGAGCTCGACATGCCGTTCGACCAGAAGAAGCTCGTCGCCGACGGCTTCAAGTTCGTCGAGGGCCGCCCCGACGCACCGTGGGGCTGGTCGCGCGACGAGCGCGGTCGCGTGTTCCAGACCAACTTCGATCTCCGCAAGCGCCTCTACTTCGGCGTCGGCTACACGCCGAAGAAGATCCTCGACAACCCGCTCGAGTCGACGCGCACCTCGATCGACTTCGGCCTGTTCTCGTTCGATGCACACGCCAAGGGCTCGCCGATGCGGCATCGCTTCCGCTTCGTCGAGGGCGAGGTCCACCTCGAGCCGTTCAGCGCCGAGATGGTCGTCGCGCACTACGACTTCTCGCGCAAGTTCACCGACCCGCTCCTCCGCATCACGACGTTCGTCGGCGAGCCCGCTCGCCACGACCTCCACATGAACATCGGCCTCTGGACCGAGGTCGGCGGTCTCGAGATCCATCGCACCGCCCTCGGCCACTCGCAGCTGTGGAAGCACGCCGCCGCGCAGGTCACGATGGACCTCTGGCAATCGGCCAACCTCGACTCGTTCGCGCGCCTTCGCACGGGCGTCGCGCTCGAAGGCCAGCAGGCCGACCTGATCGGCTACCGCTCTGCCGTCGTCTACGGGTCCGCGCTCGAGCTCGACTGGGTCCTCGATCGCGAGGGCTTTCACAACGTCCGCTTCGAGCTCACGCACGACATCCCGCGCTACTTCGTTCCGCTCCAGTACACCGGCAAGGTCGCCCAGCGCATGAAGGCGCGCCTCCAGTACGAGGCGATCGTCCTCGCCGTCAACGACCAGCCCCTCACGCTCAAGCTCGCCGCAGGCGGCGAGAAACGCGACGACGTCCCCGGCATTCCGTCGCAATGGGCGTTCGTGATGGACGCGGGCCTCAGGTTCAACTTGTGGGCGCCGCCAAAGCCGCGCTGATCGCGCTCGTGCTCGCTCTCGTCGCGCCGCACGCGCACGCAGAGCGCTGCACCGGCGTCACCGACGCGGGATCCCGCTTCGTGACCTGCTTCGATCTCGGCAATCGCCTCACGGTCAACGCGGGCACCGAGGGCGTCGGCGGCGCCATCTCGCTCCGCCACGTCGTCACGTTCGACGACGAGCCCGACTTGATCTGGAAGCTCGAGCACCGCATCACCGACACGACGCACGCGCTCCTCACCAACGCATTCGACGGCACGATCTACCGCGGCCGCTACATTCGCCACGCGCGCGATGGCCACATCGTCCTGCCGCTCGGCACGCCCAAGAAGATCTTCTTGCCCTTCGACATCGGCGCACTCGCCGAGTTCGGCGCGCTCCGCTGGCGCGACGACGCCTCGCCCGTCGAGGTCGGCATGGTCAAGGTCGGTGCGCTGATCGACTTCTCGCGCACGCGCACGTTTCGCCGCCGCTTCTCGATCGGCCCCGTCTCGCGCTGGGACGTCCGCCTCGAGCGCGATCCCGACGGCGATCTGATGCCCCGCCTCGCCGTCGACGAGCACGTCGTCGCGCCATTCACCACCGGCATGCTCGAGCTCGCGTTCGAGTCGCTCGAAGGCCGCACCGCCGGCGTCTTCCGCATCGAAGCGGGCACCGTCTGGTCCACGCGCCACGGCTGGCAGCCCGAGGCCCGCGCCGAAGCGGAGCTCGAGCGCATCGTGATCGCGATCAACGACCGCCCCGTGTCGCTCGTCCTCGGCGCGCGCTACCAGACGCGCCCGGACGCCGACGCCGAAGCGACCGCGCGGATCGGTGCGCGCATCGTGCTCTTCGATCGCCGCGACGCGCGGGTCAACCTGCGCCCACTCGCGCCGACGCGCTGATCTCTCATCGGAAGATGTGCGCGAGCGCGGAACGCTCGAACTGACCGAGACCAATCTCGATGATTCCCCGTCGCGGCGCTCGCGTCCGTGTGAGCGGTTCGCCGTGGGAGCTCGCGACCCTCCCGCTCACGTTCGCGCCCGCGCGGGCGCGAAGGTTCTTCACGTCGCGTAACCCAGAGCGATCGGGGTGCGTGCGCGTCGCGTTCGTGCGCGGGCCGGGCGCGAGACCGACACGATCGCTGAACAGAGTCGGCGGTGCGCGCGTCACGTCCCGTCCGCGCGTCCGCTGCATCCTTCGATCGTCATCCGGCATCGCGTGGTTCAGGTGGGTCGAGGCCGCGTTCGCCCGCGCCTGCTGCTACTCGTGGTTCTTCCTCGAGGCCGAACGGAGCGCGTCCGACGACATCGCCGACGAGCCCATCGCCATCACGTGCATGACGCACGCGTCGCGGATGCGCGTCACGTCCCGTCCGCGCGTCTACTTCATCCTTCGACCGTCATCCGGCATCGCGTAGTTCAGGTGGGTCGAGGCCCGCGTCCGCCCGCGCCTGCTGCTCATCGTGGTTCTTCCTCGAGGCCGAATGGAGCGCGTCCGTCGACTTCGCCGACGAGCTCCCCGCACACGCGTCCGCTGCATCTTTCGATCGTCACGTCCGGCATCGCGTGGTTCAGGTGCGAGCGCTCCGTCGAGACTCGCGCCCGCGCGGGCGCGAAGGCTCTTCACCATCGCGGCCCGCCTTGCCCGGCTGAAACCTTCTTCGATGTGCAGTCGATGACACGCGTGCGCTCGGCTCGCACGATCAGCGCGCGCTCGTATGTGACGTTCGCCATCACCCGCGCTTCAGCGTGCGCGGTGTGCTCGGCGAGCTGGCGATCGATCTCCTCGCACGCGTTGCGCGCCTGACGCGCGGCGGCCGCGTCGGCATGAGGGTTGTCGACTTTGTGCGAGCGGGTGCGCGCCTCGACGCACGAGCTCTGCGCGCGCGCATCGACGCGCGAGCTCTTGCACACGAGCATCGCCGCGCGCGGCCGGTCACGATCGATGTCGCCGATGAGCTCGTCGTCATCGCGCGTGCACGCGAAACGCGTCGCGGATGCGCGTCACTTCTCGCACGCGTATCCGCTGCGTCAGCTTCGTTCAGCTGTTCGATTGTCACGTCCGAATCACGAGGTTCAGGTGCGAGCGCTCGGTCGAGGCTCGCGCCCGCGCGGGCGCGAAGGTTCTTCATCGTTGTTCGCGTTCACTCGTCGGAAGGTCACGTCACGCGGCGCGCGGCCCGTGATGTCGAGCAAGCCTGCGTGGTGGAGGCGGTGGTGACCGCTGCACAACGTGACGAGGTTCGCGTCGGCGTCATCGCCACCGTTCTCGCGATGGATGATGTGATGCACGTCGAGGTGGTGCCGCGCGCGACATCCGGGGACGCGGCATTGGTGCGCATCCCGCGCGAGGATGCGGCGGCGCTTTCGCGGCGCGATCGTGTGACGGGGGCGGGCGTCCGGATCGTCGACGTGGCCCATGATCGTCGCGTCGCACGTCAGCGTCGCGAGCTCCGCGTCGTCGAGCTCCGCGCCGTTGGCGAACGCGTGGCCGTCGGTCGTGATCCAGACCTGCGTGGGGCGGCATTCGCACGACGTCGGATGGGTGGCGCTCGTCGTGGTCGTGGAGCTCGAATCGGCAGCCGGGCTCGCGACCGAAGCGCGATCGGCGGACGGGCTCGCGACCGAAGCGCGATCGCAGAGAGCGTGGACCTTGTCGTCGTCGTCGACGAAGCGGTCACCGCGCTCGGACTCGAGCTGCTTCAGCACCGCGAAGAGGCGCGCCGCCGTCGATGGCTTGACGTGGAAGCCGATGAATCGACGGCGCTCGTCGGGTCGCGTCGGATCCGTGGGGCGATCGCCGCGGACGTGGCCCGCCACGGCGCGCTGGACCTCGCGGTAGGTCATGCCGCGCGTGTGGTGAACCCACTCTTCTTCGGTCTGGGCGACCACGATCCGCGTGAGCTCCTTGACGTGCGAGAACTGGAACGTGCTCGCCTCCAGCTCGGCTTCGAGGAGCGGCAGATCGGCGAGCGCGAGCGACACGCGAACGCGCTCGAGGGCGGTGCGAGGCTCGATGCCGCAGTGAACCTCCAGGTACTCGATGATCGTGACGCAGCCGTAGTGATTCCAGAGCTGGAGCGACTCGGCGATGCGCAGGTCGCGCGCTTCTTCCGCGTCCCACGCGGACTGCTCGCGCTTTCGTCGAAGGAATCGCGCGTGGAGTGCGTCGCGCGTCAACGGCCACGTGTTGCACGTGTCGATCGAAGCGCCCTTGATGTCCACCGAGGTCGAACCATCCAGCATGATGCTCCACCACTACCACGCCCCTTTTCGGTTCTACGGATTGCGTTCTCCCGCACGAACGCGCATCCAAACCACGCCGATCACGTCCGAGAGGATTCTCGAGCGCATACGCGAAGCGGTGCACTCCCCGACGGTGTTTCTGCAGCCATCGCCGCCACGAGCGTTCGTGTCGACCAGATCTCGTCAAGTGAAATCGACATGTGATCCATCTTTTTTGATTTCGCCGATCTTTGCTTCTGTGGCTTGTCCGAGATCCGGACGCGCAGGTCGCGAGATCACGCCCACGCGGACTAGGACGCATCTCCAAAACGCCGTAGCAACACGAGCGCGCAGGCGTGCTCGACGAAGGCGCGAACGTTCTCGGCCTCATGTTCGTAGCGGGTCACGAAGCGACGTGAGCGCATCAGCCACGCGAACACGCGCTCGACCAGCCAGCGTCGTTTCTAGCGCCCGAGTTTGCGCCCATCTTGGTTCTGAAGTTTTCGCGTGCTGTGATTCGGCGAGATCATGTCGATGCTGCGCTTACGTAGTGCCGCGTCGAGCTTGTTGATGTCGTACGCCTTGTCGCCGAACAGGCGGAGCAAACGACCGCGGACGAACGTGCGACCGATCGTCGCCTCGACGAGCGGCGCTTCGTGGCGCACGGACCACTCACTCCTGCATGCGGCGGTGACACGTTTGATACGGCGGTGCTTTCCACAGCCCCCATCCAGAGGATCCACAGCATCCCGTCGAGAACGCTGCGGGCATCGACGCGCGGACGACCTTTGCGATCCTTGCGAACCTTTGGCTTGGGGATCAGCGGTTGGACAACACTCCACTGCTCGTCCGTGAGCTGCATGTCCTGTTGGATCACATCTGCGATCCTGACGCGATTCAGATCACGTGATGGAACTACGACCACGTGCCCGAGCGGTTTTTGAGATGCGTTCTAGTCGCAGCACGCGACGGAGAGCGCCGTCGCGCACGTCGTCGACGTGATGCCGTTCGGCGTCACGCGCAGCCCGTACGCGGCACCACTGGAGTACGTCGTCAGCGTCCAGCCGCCGCAGTTCGTCAGCTCGTGAAACGCCGCGTAGCGACCGAGCCGCTCGCTCGCGAAGCTCGTACTCACGTCTGCACCGCCGGTACGAACGTACGCGCTCGCATCGAGCCACGCGCCGGCCGCCGGTGGCGAGGTCGCCGGGGCGGACTGGTAGTACTCCGCCGCGTGGCACATATGACTGCCCGCGAACTGCGCTCCACACGCCTGGTGCATCTCCGCGCGACCGCCGGTGCGCGCGCCGGTCACCGTCGCCGTCGTGAAGCCGCGGAAGCCGGCCTTCGTCGGCGTGGAGCAGCACGCGAGCGCCTTGCTCTGCGTGCATTGCTGCGACGTCGCCTGCGCGGGCGTGATCGCGATGCCGTACGTTGGCCCGCTCGAGTAGCTGCCGAGCGTCCAGTTCGCGCAGTTGGTGAGCTCGTGCAGTTGCGTGTAGCGACCGAGGTCCGTGTTGCCGAGCGAGGTGACGACGCTGATGTTCGCGAAGTAGCCCTCGATGCCCGCGCTCGCATCGATCCACGCACCGCTCGCCGGTGGCACCGTCGCCGAGCTCGCGAGCCAGTACTCGGACGTGTGACAGAGGTGCGAGCCCGCGAACGCGGAGGCGCACCGCGCGTTCATCACTTCGCGACCGCCGGCGACGCCGGTGTATGTCGCCGGCGTGAAGCCCGCGAACTCCGCGGCGGCTTCGCCGGTGACCGCGCCTCCCGGCCCCTGCGCGCCGGGGACTCCTTGCGGCCCCATCGGCCCGGCGGGTCCGGTCGCGCCGGCGGGGCCGGGACCTCCGGGCGATCCTGCCGGACCTTGTGCACCCGGGGCTCCCATCGGACCCATCGGGCCCATGGGACCTTGTGGACCTTCGGGGCCGGCGGGACCTTGCGGCCCCTCGGGACCGGGCGGTCCTTGGATCACGCCTCCGTCGAGAACGGTGACCTGTCCCGGTGGACCTTGCGGGCCTTGGGGCCCTTCGGGGCCGGGTGGTCCTTGCGGGCCTTCGGGTCCGGGTGGCCCGACGTTCGTGTCATCGCCACCCGCTGCATGGTTCGAGCAGGCCGCGGTCATCAAGACGGATGCGAGAAGGAGTCGGCCCAGCACGGTGGTCCAACGATCGGACGGATGCGCGGTGAAACAGTCGCACAGCGATCGTGCGAACGCCAGCTAGCGCATCTTGCCGTCGATGTAGACCCAGCGGCCGTTCAGCTTTCGGAAGCGCGACCGCTCGCGCTGCTGGAACGGCTTGCCGTTCGTCGAGCCGCGCGCGACGAACTCGACGACGCCGCGCGCGTCGTTCGCGCCGCCGTACTCCGTCGCGACGATCTCGAGGCCGAGCCACTCGGTCTCGCGCGACCACGCGGCGATCGCATCGCGATCGATCGATTGGCGCGTCGCCGGGTCGTGCGTCTCCACGAGGTAGTCGATCTCGCCGCGCACGTAGGCCGTGTAGCGCGAGCGCATCAGCGCCTCGGCGGTCGGCGCGGGCTCGCCGCGGTGGTAGCGCGCGCAACACGCATCGTCGTCGAGGGTCGAGCCGCACGGGCACATGCGGCGAGCGTATCAGCGGCGGCGGCGGCCGCGGCGGCGCGGCAGCATCGTGACCGCGATCGCGCCGAGCAGGATGTACCAGTCGGCGCGGGGCGGTCGGCCGGTCGAGCACTGACACACGTCGACGCCGTCGTCATCGGACTTGCAGCCGCACTCCGCATCGTCTTCGACCGGCACGCGAACCTCGACGACGTGATCGATGATCTCGCGCTTCTCGGGATCGTTGGCGATCGGGATGGCGATGGGATCGCTTTCGACGGTCGTGGGGTCGAACATGTACTCGTTGCGCGTGAGGAAGACGGACGGATAGCCCACGCGGTACGCGAACGGAACGGTGGCGCCCGGCAGGTCGTAGCGGTGATCCGCGGCGATATACACCGTCGTCGGGAACAGACCACCGGGTGCCCCGAGCGCGGCGGGCAAGCGGATCTCGGAGCCGGCCCACGTGAGCGCGATCGGCGAGAGCTGGCCATCGGGGGTGGTGTCGAGCGCGACGCGCAGCGCGACGACCGTGTAGCCCTTCGCGATGTATGGCGCGACCGCGGCCACGTCGTCGGGCATCACGAGATAGTCGAGATCCGTGAGCCACGTCGTGAGCTCGGCGGTGGTGGTCGGGGTCGCGCGAAGGACCTGGTACGGACCGATCTGATCGAGCGTATAGCCGCCGTCGGACTCGCCGAGACCGCCGTCGCCGCCAAACGATGGCGGATCCCAGTACGGATCGTCGATGTAGCTGGGGCCACCGCCGCAACCGCCGCCGTCGTAGCGGCTGCAGACCTTGCCGAGCGTGGGATCCGGGACCTCTTTCTGGATCTCGCGGATCACCGGCTTCGATGCATCGGCGAGCGTGTCGAAGAGATAGGGTGACGTCGTCTCGATCACCGGACGCGACGGAGTGACCATCAGGATCGCGAAGCGCGCGCCGGTGGTGAGCTGCGAGAAGTGCGGCTGCATGACGAGCGTGATCGCATCGCCGGGGATGTGCTCGCATGGATCGCCGACGGGGCCATCGGCAGCATCGGAGACGCCGCCGTCGGTAGCGGCATCGGTGGGACCGTCGACGCCCGCGTCGGTGGGACCCGCGTCGGTCGTGCCCATCGCGTCGATCGCGTCGTTCGCATCCATCGAGCCGTCGCCGACGCCCGCGTCCATGCCGCAGCCGTTGCCGACGCGGATGTCGTGGCGCTTGAGGACGAGGATGGCCTCGTCGGAGAGGAGCGGCGCCGGGCCGTTGGCTTCGGCGAGGACGCGTGCGAGGACGAGCGCGACGACCAGCATGCGGGCCTCGTGTTCCACACGCCATGCCACATGGATCCACGTGCGATCCGGCAGGGTTGGCTCGATCGCGATGCTCGATCTTCACCGGTTCCGGACAACCGTGTCGCGCAATCCCCATGTCGTGGGAATAGAGATGCAGGCAGGAACCGGCACCTCTGAGCCGGTGTCAGGATGCGAACCATGCGCCGATCTGCGGGTCGTTCGGTCCTCTGTCTGTGGTTGGCCTCGTCGATCGTGCTGAGCAGCTGCGGTGCGCCGGCGCCGCGTCCCGCCTCGCGGCCGACAGTGCCGGATGCGCCGGTGGTCGCGCCCGTGATCGCCGCACCGAGTGGGCGACCCGAGGTCGCGCTCGCCGACGGCGACGCTGCGAAGATGACGCTCGCGTTCGCGAGCACGCAGCCGGTGACGGCGCCCGGCGCGGTCACGACGCTGTCCGACGCGCGGACGAACGAGCTGCTCGCGCGGATGGAGCCGTTGCCGAAGGTCGACAACACCGGTGCGCCCGCGATGCGCGCACCGACGCCGGCGCCGCCGCGCGCGGGCACGGTGCAACCGATCGCCTTCGTGGCGCCGATCGGCAAGCCCGTGATCGACGCGCCGCTCGGCACCGTGAAATCGACACCCGCGCCGATGACCGCGCCGACGATCCTGCCGGCGGGCGACGTCGACGCGGAGTCCGAGATCCGCATTCGCTTCGCCGATGCGATGATCCCGATCGGGAAGATCGGTGACGTCGGCGCGCCGCCCGCGCGCATCTCGCCGCCGGCGAAGGGCACGTGGCGCTGGATCGACACGCGCGTGCTCGGCTTCTTCGCCGATGGTGCGAAGCTCGCGCAGGCGACGACGTACACGGTGACCGTGCCCGCGGGCACGAAGTCACTCGCGGGCGGAGCGCTCGCCGAGGATGCGACCGGCACGTTCTCGACGAAGCCGATCGCGCTGAAGAACGTGTTCCCCGCGCAGCTGCGGCCCGACAGCGCGATCGCGGTGCGCTTCGATGCCGCGTTCGATCCGGTCGCGATCATCAAGTTCCTCCGGGTCGAGACGAGCGCCGGCAAGCGCGTCGCGTTCCACGTCGTGGACCGCGCGGCCGCGGATGCGTCGTGGGCGAAGATGGCGAAGGCGCACGTCACGGTTCGGGACGAGGACCTCGGGAAGCATCATCTGTTCATCGCGCCCGATGCCGCGTGGCCCGCGGGGACGGAGCTGCGCGTGACGCTCGCCAAGGGTGCGCCGTCGACGGAGGGACCGCGCACGCCGCAACGGCCGTCGATCGCGACCACGACGGTGATCCCGCCGTTTCGCGTGCGCGGCCTCGACTGTGGCGATGGCCCGTTGCGCATCACCGGCGCGCGCTGTGGCGCGGGCAACGCGTTCGGCCTTCACTTCACGAATCAGGTCGAGGAGTCGTCGTATCGCGCGGCGAAGGTCCAGGTGATCGGCCATCCGGCGGAGGATCGCTGGCTCTACGGCGACTACGTGACGGTGTGGGCGCCCGCGGTCGTCGGCAAGACGTTCGAGATCGCGATCGGTGATGGCCTCGTCGACATCTACGGCCAGCCCTACGTCGGCCCGAAGCGCGTGTCGTTCGTGACAAAGGTGCACGAGTACTACCCGCGGGTCGACCTGCCGACCGGCCTGCACGTGATCGATCCGCGGTTCCAGATCCCGCAGTACGTCGTCTCGCTGCAGGCGATCAGGTCGCTGCACGTCGACCTGTACAAGGTCACGCCCGCGGACTACTTCGCGTACGAGGAGCTCGAACAGAACCCCAAGGCGACGCGACCGCCCGGCAAGCGCGTCCTGTCGAAGGACTATCCGGTCGGCGCGCGCTACATGGCGGATCTCCGCATCGATCTACGGCCGCTGCTCGACAACAACGGCACCGGTCACATCGTCGCGGTCGCGACGGCGACGCCGACAAAGCCCGTCGGCAAGGACGAGTGGTTCAACGCGCGGAACGTCGCGTGGATCCAGGTCACGAAGCTGGGTATCACCGCGCGGCACGACGGCGAGAAGATCAGCGCGTGGGCGCGCGAGATCGATCCGGCGCGCTTC
The DNA here is from genome assembly GCA_964617845.1 of uncultured Kofleriaceae bacterium. GTDB lineage: Bacteria > Myxococcota_A > Polyangia > Haliangiales > Haliangiaceae > JABFXX01. The sequence goes on from CAZUAR010000008.1 coordinate 166,947, forward strand.
CTCGCCCCGATCCCGGGCGTGCAGATGTCGATCCTGCGCGACGGCGAACGCGCGAGCGTGGTGACCGGCACGGCCGACGCCGACGGGCACGCGACGCTGTCGCTGCCGGCGCCGAAGCGCGATACGCGAGGGAACGTCGAGCACACGCCGAGCATCGTGATCGCGGAGGCGAAGGGCGACTCGGTGTTCGCGTCGTTCGGCCGCGACCGATCGGTGCGCGCCGAGCACGCGCGGTGGTACGTCACCGACGATCGCTTCACGTACAAGCCGGGCGAGAAGGTCTACGTGAAGGGCTGGGTTCGCTGGTCGCACGACGGCGTGAACCCGGACATCGCCCTGCCCGCGCCGGGCGAGACGGTGGAGTGGACGCTCCACGACGCGCGACGCAATCGCGTCGCGAGCGGCACCGCGAAGCTCTCGGATCAGGGTGGCTTCGATCTCGAGGCGACGCTGCCCCAGACCGCCGCGCTCGGCTACGCGAGCTTCTCGTTCTCGACGCGTAAGGAGCACACGACCCACGGCATCTCCGTCCAGGAGTTCCGCACGCCCGCGTACTCGGTGACGCTCGCCGATGACATGCAGTTCAGCGGCTCGCGGCCGCTGTACGCCGGCGAGAGCATCGAGATGCGCGCGGAGGCGAAGTACTTCGCCGGCGGCGGCTTGCCCGGTGCGGACATCCGCTGGGCGTCGACGCTCAAGCCGGCCACGTTCCGGCCACCCGGCTGGGACCGCTTCACGTTCGAGCCGATGGGCAGTCGCTCGCTGCGCAAAGACCGGTGGCGCGGGACGCGACCGCTCGGCGAGCGGATCGAGGTCGCGCAGGCGACGACGCTCGGGGGCGACTCGACATCGACGGCGACGTTCTCGATCTCCGCGACGCCCGCGCACCGCCCGGCCGTGCTCGATGTCGACGCGACCGTCGCGGATCTCGATCGCATGCAGATCCGCGCGAGCTCGCGCACGATCGTCGTGCATCCGAGCCAGTACTACGTCGGCGTTCGCGCCAGGCCGATGGACCCGCAGGTCATCGAAGCGATCGTCACCGACGTCGATGGCAAGCCCGTCGCCGGCGTGCCGATCGATCTGCGCATCGAGGGCGTCCTCGGCAGCGAGCGCTGGCGCGATGACGCGAACATCGTCGACACGCAGTCGTGCGCGCTGACGAGCGGCACCGCGCCGGTCACGTGTCCGTGGAAGCGCGGGAAGATCGAGTGGGCGTACACCGCGATGGCGCGCGTCGCCGATGCGCGCGGCCGCGAGAGCTCGACCGAGATGATGCTGCCGTGGTGGACGTACAGCGACACGCGCGAGCTCCGCCTCGTCCCCGACAAGGCGGTCTACCGGCCCGGCGACACCGCGAAGATCGAGATCCGATCGAACACCCTGCCCGCGACGGCGATCGTCACGTTCGCGCGAAACGGCGTGCTCCGCGAGCAGCAGATCGCGCTCGACAAGGCGTCGACGACGGTCGAGCTGCCGATCGAGCCGGGCTTCATCTCGAACCTGTACGTCGTCGTCGATCGCTGGAGCGCGGCGATGACGACGCGCGGCGGATCGAGCCTGCCCTTCCCGCAACACGTGCAGGAGCAGATCGAGCTGACGGTCGACACCGAGAGCGCGCGACTCGAGATGACGACGACCCCCGACAAGCCGCTCGTCGAGCCCGGTGCGATGGCGGGCTTCGAGGTGACCGTGAAGCACGACGACAAGCCGGTCGCGAACGCGGAGGTGGCGCTGATGGTCGTCGACGAAGCGGTGCTCTCGCTGTCGCGACGAACGCACGAGGATCCGCTCGGCTCGTTCTATCAGGAGTATCCCGCGAGGGCGGATCTGCTCGAGACGATCCGCATGGTGCTCGATCAAGGGCCGGAGCTCGCCGGCGATCCGGGCTACAAGCGGATCAAGCTCGACGACATCGGCACGATCGGCCACGGCAGCGGGACGGGATCCGGCTATGGCGTCGGCGCCGGTCGCGGCGGCATGAGCGGCCGCAGCAAGAGCACGGTCGTCGAGGCGCGCAAGGACTTCCGTCCGGTCGCGGTGTTCTCGCCGATGCTGCACACCGACAAGGAAGGCAAGGCGCGCGTGACGGTGAAGATGCCGGACAACCTCACGCGCTATCGCATCGTCGCGCTCGCGACCGCGAACATGCGCTGGTTCGGCAAGGCCGAGAACGTGATCGTCGCGCAGCGCCTGATCAACGCGCGCACGATCGCGCCGCGCTTCCTGACGCAAGGCGACCGCTTCTCGCTGCCGATCCTCGTGCAGAACCTCGCGAGCACGCCGCGCGAGATCGACGTCGCCGTCCGCGCCGCGAACCTCGTCGCGAGCGGGCCGCAAGGCAAGCACGTCACGCTCGCCGCCGGCCAGCGCGCCGAGGTGCGCTTCGACTTCGCGACGGCCGCCCGCGGCAAGGCCGTGATCCAGACGATCGTCGTCGCGGGCGACTCGACCGACGCGTCGAACGTGGAGCTTCCGATCTGGGAGCCCGCGACGACCGAGTCGTTCGCGACGTACGGCATCGTCGATAACAAGGCCGCGTTCGAACAGCTCGCGGTCCCCGCGAACGTGTTCCCCGATGTCGGCGGCGTCGAGCTCGAGGTCAGCTCCACGCAGCTCCAGTCGCTGACGGACGCGTACTGGTACCTGCAGCAATACCCGTACGAGTGCGCGGAGCAGCGATCGAGCCGCATGCTCGCGACGACCGCGATGTACGACATCCTCGACGCGTACGCGACGCCGGGTCGCCCGACGAGGACCGAGCTCGCCGCGATCCGCGACAAGGATCTGAAGAAGCTCGCGAAGGACCAGCTCGCGAACGGCAGCTGGGGCTACTTCCCCGGCATGGACGGTGACCCGTTCGTCACCGCGCAGGTGCTGACCGCGCTCGGTCCACCGTCGAGCGACGCGCTGCGCGCGACGCGCGACAAGGCGATCGCGTACGTCACGAAGCGCGTCGACGCGGATCTCGCGAAGCTCGCGAAGTCCGCGGCCACACCCGAGCCGCGCAAGGACAAGGACGAGAGCACGGCGCGCATCTCGATCGTCGCGGCCGGGCTCACGGCGCTCGCGAGCGTGAAGACCGACGTGCGCGCGCGCGTCGATCGCCTGCACGCGCTCGCGACGCGGCTCGGCACGTATCCGATGGACGCGAAGGCGCGCCTGCTCTCGCTCGTCGCGAAGCAGGACCGCGCGCAGGCGATGCGCAAGAAGCTGCTCGCGGACATCCTGTCGGCGACGCGCGAGACCGCATCGGCGGCGACCGTCGCGACCTCGTTCGTCGACGCCGAGCGGCTGCTGCTGCCGTCCTCGGTGAAGAGCAACGCGCTCGCGCTCGACGCGCTGATGCGCGAGGCGCCCGAGAACGCGCTGATCCCGAAGCTCGCGCGCGGCGTACTCGATGGCCGCCACAGCGGTCGCTGGCGCACCACGCAGGACAACCTCGTCGTGCTGCAGGCGATGCGCCGCTACTTCGATCTCTACGAGAAGGTCGAGCCGAGCTACACGAGCAAGGTGTGGCTCGGCAAGGCCGCGTACACCGAGGCCGCGTTCGTCGGACGCAGCTCCAAGCGCGGCGTCGCGACCGCGGGCTGGGACACGCTCGCGCCGGGCTCGACACACGACCTCGCGATCACCAAGGAAGGCGCGGGCCGCATGTACTACCGCGTCGGGATCACCTACGCGCCGACGCAGACGCACCTCGGTCCGCTCGACGCCGGCTTCCTCGTGCGTCGCTCGTACACGGCGATCGACGACCCCGCGGACGTGACGCGGCTCGCCGACGGCCGCATCAAGGTCAAGCTCGGCGCGCGGGTGCTCGTCCGCGTCCACGCGATCAACACCGCGCCGCGCCACGCCGTCGCGATCAACGATCCGCTGCCGGCCGGCTTCGAGCCCGTGAACACGGCGCTCGCGAACGCCGAGCGCGGCGCGCCGACGTCGGTGACGGGCGAGGACGCTCGGTGGGGCTACCGCGCGCTGCGCGACAACCGCGCAGAGGCCTTCTCGATGTCGCTCCCCGAGGGCACGCACCAGCTCTCCTACACCGTGCGCGCGACCACGCCCGGGACCTTCGTGGCCGCCCCGGCCAAGGCCGAAGAGATGTACAGCCCCGAGACGTTCGGACGCTCGGGCGGGCTCACCGTCGTGATCGAATAGTCGGTGCGTCTCGTGTAGCATCGCGTCATGCGCGTTGTCCTCGGGGCCGCCTTGGCCATCGGTCTATTCACGCTCGGGTGTGGCAATCGTGGTGATGACGACGGCGGCGATGTCGAGTCGATCGAGATCGAGCCCGCGTCCGCGACGATCACGATGCCGCTCGGCGGACAGGCAACGCAGGACTACAAGGTCTACGGCATCACGCAGAGCAACACGCGCAAGGACATCACCGCGAGCTGCACGATCGCGATCGACACGTCGTTCGGCTCCGTTTCGGGGGCGACCGTCACCGTCTCGGGGCGCGGCGGCAAGACCGACGTCATCGCCGCGTGCAACGACCTGTCCGCGACGGGCGTGCTCATCATCAACCTCCAAGGCGACGTGATCGCGCCGGGCGCGCCGGCGAACGCGGCCGAGCTGTTCGAGAACGCGACCGCGACGACGGACGCCGCGCGCACGCCGGGCATCGAGTACCCGTTCGACAAGGCGGTCTCGCCGCGCAACATCCCGTCGGTCGAGATGCAGTACACGACAGCGGGCAACGACCTGTTCCACGTCACGATGTCCTCGCAGTTCGCGACGATCAACATCTACACGACCGCGGCCGAGGCGATGCTCTCGCAGGGCGAGTGGTCGGCGCTCGCGAACACCGCGGCCGGCGAGAACCTGTCGTTTGCCGTCGAGGGGCTCGCGCAGGCATCTCCGTCGACGAAGTACGCGGCGACGCCGGTGATCATCACGATGTCGACCGACACGATCGATCAGAGCGCGATCTACTGGTGGGCCTCGTCGGAGGGCTCCGTCATGAGCCAGACGTTCGGCGAGGCGGACAACCCCGACCTCGTCAAGGACAACTGCACCTCGTGCCACTCCGTCTCGCGCCAGGGCACGCGCATCGGCTACAGCCGCTGCGTCGCCGGTAGCTGCGCGAGCTCGCAGCTCGCGATCGGCTTCATGAAGTACGACCCGATGACGGACACGTGGGTCGACACCATGAACGCCGATGGCCTCGCGGTGCTCGGCTCGTACTCGACGTTCGCGCCGGTCGGCAACCCGTTCCCCACCGACGAGCAATCGGTCGCGATCGTCAGCAAGTTCGGCGGCACGCTCGGCCTCTACGATCCCGACACGGGCGCGGCGGTCCCCTCGAACATCGACATCGCGAACGAGGCCGGCCGCGGCGCGCTGATGGCGGACTGGTCCGCCGACGGCAACAGCGTCGTCTACACGCAGGCGAACGCCGGCGCGTACATCGATCTCAACACCGGTCGCATCGCGACGATGAGCTACTCGTACGCGGGCCAGGTCCACACGTTCGGCTCGCCGGTCGTGATCACGCCGAACCCGATCACGCTCGCGAACGGCACCTACGACAACTTCTTCTTCCCGAGCTTCTCGGCCGACGGCGCGCTGATCGTGTTCAACGCGTCGCGCGGCGGATGGCGCGGCAACCCGAGCCGCTACACCGGCAGCCGCTTGATGCTGACCACGCCCGACGGCTCGTGGATCGAGGACCTCACGGCGATGAACGGCGGCATGGCCGATCTCGGCATCACGTGGCCGCACTGGGCCCCGACCGTGTCCAACGACTACTACTGGGTCGTGTTCTCGAGCGAGCGCGACTATGGCCACCGCGCGACGATGGCGACGAGCCCGGCGGCGTGTACGAGCAATGGCATCGCGCTGCAATGCAAGCAGATCTGGCTCGGCGCGATCGCGAAGAACCGCCTCGGTGGCGGCATGGATCCCAGCGCGCCGCCGATGTGGATGCCCGGACAGAGCCCGACGGCGAACAACATCTCGCCGTACTGGTCGCGCCCCGCCGTGATCCAGTAGCCTGCGCGGCATGGGCCAGCTCGACGAGCCGAAGTTCGAAGCCATCGTTGCCGCCGGCTGTCCCGCCTGCGCGTCTCGCGTCGTCGAGATCCACAGCTTCATCGATCGCCGCGTGCTGCTCATGCTCGCCGATCCGACCGACGCGGGTCGCTGGGTGCACGACGGCGAGAAGTTCGTCGACGGCACGTATCGCATCGCGTGCGCGTCGCCGAGCTGCAAGCGCGTGCTGTTCGAGGACCCCGCATGCCCCCGCTGCCACGCGACCGGCGGCCTCGCCCGCGCGCTGCACGACGAGTCGCGCCTGCCGATCCCGAAGCGCTGCCCGACGTGCAACGAGCTCGAGCTCCTCGCGCTCGCGCTCGTACCGGCGACGGCGAACTACGGCGCGGGAACGCCGAAGCCCAAGCCGCTCGCGGAGTACGGCGAGGCCGCCTACCACATGGTCGCGTACGCGTGCGAGTCGTGTGACAACGCCGTCGTCACGCAGACGTGCCCGCTGTGCGACGCGCCGGGTCCGCTGCGCCCGCGCCCGTGACGTTCAGATCGCGGTGATCGGCAGCTCGATCTTCGGGCCGTCGATCTCGCACTTGTCGTCGGTGCACACGCCGAGCTTGAACTGTCCGTTCAGCGTGTGGGAACCGGCGCTCGCGGGGGTCAGGCGCACGGACATCACGCCGCGTGTCTCGGTCTCGATCGTGAACTTCGTGCTGTCGACGACGAGCTCGCCCGTCGGAACGGGGACGAACTTCGTCGGGTACTCGACGTTGATGTGATGTCCGCCGAGCGCGGTGAGCGCGATCTTCACGTCGCACGGCGTGCCCGTCTTGCACGACGGCTGCGCCGCGAGGTCGAGCCGGTAGAAGTCCTTGCTCGCGAGCGGCGGCGTCGACGGCGCCACCGCCTTCTCGCCCTTGCCGGGCGCGCCGGTCACCGCGGAGCCCTCCGGCTTCGACGATCCGCACGTGCAGCCGGCGAACGCGGCGAAGGTCGTGACGGCGACGATCAGCGAGCTGCGCATGGGACTCCTCACTTCGCGTACTTCACGGAGCAGCCGTAGGCCTTGCTCGTCGCGACGGCGACCGGCTTGCCCGCGGTGACCGCGGCGATCGCGTCGTCGACGTAGTTGACGAGCTTGCCGTCGGGGGCGGACTTCTTCTCGGCGTCGGGGGAGTTGTCGATCGCGCCCGCGTACTGGAGCACGCCCTTCTTGTCGATGACGAACATGTGCGGCGTGTTGGTCGCGCCGTACGCCTTGCCGACGGTGCCCGCTTCGTCGCGCAGCACGGGATGCGTCAAGCCGAACGCCTTGACGGCCTCGGTGTTCGCGGAGAGCTCGGCACCCTCGCGACCGGGCGCGCCGCTGTTGATCGCGACCCACACGACGCCCTTGGCCGTGTGCTTCTTCGCGGTGTCGACGAGCGAGCCGACGGTGTGCGACTTCTTCACGTAGGGGCAGCCCGGGTTGAACCACTCGAGCACGACGACCTTGCCCTTGTGCTTCGACAGCTTGAACTCCTTGCCGTCGAGACCCTTGAGCGCGAAGTCCGGCGCGGGCTTGCCGACCTCGGCCTTCGCGGGCGCGGCTTCGGCGGCCTTGGGCTTGGGTGCATCACCCGCAAACGCGGGCGCTGCGAGCAACGAGGAGGCGAGGAGGATCGACGACAGGAGGCGCATGCCGCGCATTGGAACACGTTTTTGTGCGATCGGCATTCCCCCAACACACTGCGACATACAGGGACAGCCGGGACGGACTGTTCCCCCAAGGAGTCACGCGTCGCGCAGGCGCAGCTTCGCGGCGGTCTGGGTGCCCTTCGCGAGCGCGTCCTCGGCCGACTCGCCCTGGGCGAGGACCACGCCGAGCCGGCGGCGCGGGCCCGCGGTCGGCTTGCCGAAGAACCGGACGTCGATTCCCGGCGTCGCGTAGGCATCGGCGAGGCCGTCGATCACCGGCGAGCGAAGATCACCCTCGGCGCGCAGCGCGACGGACGCGCCGGCGGAGTGACGGCGGATCGCGGGAATCGGCAGGCCGAGGATCGCGCGCGCGTGCAGCGCGAACTGCGACCAGATCTGCGTCGCCATGGTCACCATGCCGGTGTCGTGCGGGCGCGGCGAGACCTCGCTGAACATCACCTTGTCGTCGGGGCAGAGGAACAGCTCGACGCCGAAGATGCCGCGACCGCCGAGGCGATCGGTGACGCGCTTCGCGATCGCCTGCGAGCGCTCGACCTGCAGCGCGCTCATCGCGTGCGGCTGCCACGACTCGACATAGTCGCCACCGACCTGGCGATGACCGACCGGATCGCAGAACGAGGTGCCGCCGGCGTGGCGCACCGTCAGCATCGTGATCTCCGAGTCGAACTGGATGAACTCCTCGACGATCACGCGGCCCTTGCCGGTGCGGCCGCCCGTCTGCGCGTAGTCCCAGCACTTCTCGAGATCCGCGGGCGACTTCGCGACCGACTGGCCCTTGCCCGACGACGACATGATCGGCTTGATCACCACGGGCCAGCCGAGCTTGTCGGCCGCGGCCGCGAGCTCGTCGAACGTGTCCGCGAACGCGTAGCGCGCCGTCGGCAGATCGAGCTCCTCGGCGGCGACGCGGCGGATCGCCTCGCGGTCCATCGTCAGGCGCGCGGCCTCCGCGGTCGGGATGACGGTCCAGCCCTCGGACTCGAGCTGCACGAGCTCTTGCGTCGCGATCGCTTCGATCTCGGGGACGATGAGGTGCGGCTTCTCCTTCTCGACGACAGCGCGCAGCGCGGCGCGATCGAGCATGTCGATCACGTGGCTGCGATGCGCGACCTGCATCGCCGGCGCATCGGCGTAGCGATCGGCGGCGATCACCTCGACGCCGAAGCGCTGGAGCTCGATGACGACTTCTTTGCCGAGCTCACCGGAGCCGAGCAACAGGACACGCGTGGCGTTGGGCGAGAGAGGTGTGCCGATCGAGACGCTCATGCGCCCGGCATATCATGCGGCCGAGGGGGGCGTGTCGCCGACGCTCAACTCCGGAGCCGTCGAACAACGCTTCCGCGGCGGAGCGATCTCCCTGCCCTGCTCGTCGCGCAGGCACGCGTGATCGAGGAGCAGGTGCGTGATCGGCAGCCCGAGATCGCCGTCGTGCGGCCCCGCGATCGGTGTCAGCTCGAACGAGCCATGCGTCCAGTCGAGCAGCGCCATCAGGACCGCGCGCGGATCCGGCTCGCCGGTCGCCGAGCCCGCGCTCGCGACGCGCCCGTCGACGATGTCGATCCACGCGACGTGCTCGCCGCTGAGCGCGAGGCGACCGGTCTTCTTCTCGACCTCGAACATCGTGAGCAGCGCGGGCAACGAGATGTCGCTCAGCGTGCCGGCGAGGATCACGCGCTCGCTCGCGCGCGGGCTCGCCTGCGCCAGACGGCGCGCGCGCACGATCAGCTCGAGCGTGGTGTACGGCTTCGCGATGAAGTCCATCGCCCCGCGCTCGAACGACGCCGCGAGGTCATTGAGGTCCGCGCTCGTGACGATTACCGGGACCGTGACGAGCGTTCCGTCCTCGGCGAGCGTCTCGATCACGCGGAACCCGTCGAACACCGGCAGATGCCGATCGATGACGATCACGTCGGGGCGCTTGCGCAGGCACGCCGCGATCGCCTCCATCCCCGTCGTCGCCGTCGCGACCGAGAAGCCCGCCTCCGCGAGCGCGTTCGATTGCCGCTGCAAGAGGCGCGTGTCACCGTCGGCGATCACGATGTGCAGCCCGATGTTCGGCGTGCTCGATCGCTGCGCGCGGCACAGCCGCTCGACGGCGAGCGCGAACAGCTGATCCGCCGGATCCGCCGGCTCGCGGAACCGGACACCGATGCCCGGGTAGCGACCGAGTCGCAGCGCGTCGTCCGGCATCAGCAAGTGAGTGACCGTCGCGCCCGTGATGACGCGCTTGCCGTCGGACACGAACGCGACGTGGACCCGCGTGCCGATCGGGATCGGCCGGCTGACCTGGAGGAACATGCCCGTCCTCGACAGGTCCTGAAGAGCGACCCATTGCCGTTGCCCGTCGATGGTCAGCTCGACCTGGAGGTCCACCGTGTATCGATCAGCGAGTCTACGCACAGGTGCCCTCTGTAAAGGTTCGACCGCTGCGCCGCTACTGAAATCTCGTTCGCAAACCCCGCTGTTAACCGAGCGGATGGTTCGCAGATGATGACGGGCGCGCGATTTGTCGTCGGCCTCGCACTGCTTGCAGCTGAGCCATCGAATGGAGCCGGCGCCGATCGGCACCGGGCTACGCGAGCGAGTTCAGCTTCTTCTCCAGCTCGCGCAGCTCGTAGTCCTGGAGCAGCTCGGGCACGTTGTCCGCGGTGACGCGCGCGATCGCCTCGGCGAGCACCTTCGCGCGATCCTCGAGCGACGACGCCTTCGCGAGCTTCGCGTAGGTCGGCGCGAGGTCGATCTTGGCCGCGGCTTCGACGAGCGCCGCGCGCGATCCGTCATCGGTGAACGCGCCGAGAGCGCGGACCATCAGGTGCCGCCGTCCCGCGGGGCCCGTCGCCGCCGACAGCTTCGCGATCCACGCCTCGAGCGTCGATGGCGGCTCCGCGACGGGGGCGACGGCGGACGGCACCGCGACGCGTGCCCGCGCGTGACCCTCGAGGAGCGTGCGCAGGCGCGGCGTCGGCGCGTGGAGGATCTTCTCGTTGTGCTCGGCGAACCGCGCCGCGTACGTGGGCGAGGCGAGCTCGAACGCCGTCGTCGTGCCGTTCCAGCCGAGGTACGCGATCGCCTTGCCCGCGGCGGCGCACGACGGGCCGCGCATCAGCTCGGCCGCGCGGCGGCGGCGCGTGACGAGGACGAACGCCAGCGCCACGGCGACGGGGAGCGCGAACAGGCCGATCGGGCCGAGCACGATCGTCGCGATGATCGCGGTGACGAGGCCGACGAGCAGCACCGCGGCGGAGGCGACACCGGCAGCCTCCGAGGCGTCGATGTGCGCGTTGCAGCGCTTGCACGACGGCATGTCCATCGCGCTCGCGCTCGTACGCGTGGCGCGCTTGCCGGTCACCGGCACCGCGAGCTCCGCGTCGGGGATGGCCCCGCAGCACGGGCACTCGTGCGGGATCGCGAACCGCCGCGAGGAGACCTCGACCAGCACGCCGCTCATGTCTCCGATTCTAGCCCTGCCTCGGGGTACAACCGCTCCTAAATGAGGGTGACAACGTTCGTGCTGGTTGCGAGCGCGCTCGTCGCGTGCAGGCCGCGTCCCGCGAAGCCGGTGGCCAAGCCCACGGCTCCGGAGCTGGACGTGGAGGAGAGCTGGACCGATCCGACGACGGCGCGTCCGCTCGGCAGCAAGGGCGACGCGAAGATGCGCCAGGCGGCGCTATCGAATCCGCACGCGCAGGCGATCGCGATCCGAGGCGCGACGATCCTGACCGCGGCGGGCAAGGTCATCCAGGGTGGAACGATCGTGCTGTCGGGCGGCGCGATCACCGCGATCGGCGCGGACGCGTCGGTGGCGATTCCCGCGGGCGCGCGGATCGTCGACGGGACGGGCAAGTTCGTCACGCCCGGCATCATCGACGCGCACTCGCACATCGGCGTGTACTCGGCGCCATCGTCGAGAGCGCACGACGACGGCAACGAGTCGACCGCTCCGACGACGGCGCAGGCGCGCGCCGAGTACGCGTACTGGCCACAGGATCCGCAGATCGCGCGAGCGGCGGCGGGCGGCGTGACGACCGCGTTGATCCTGCCGGGCAGCGCGAACCTGATCGGCGGCGAGGGCTTCACCGTCGCGATGCGGCCGGGGCGCGTCGCGTCGGAGGTCGCATTTCCCGGCGCGCCGCACACGCTGAAGATGGCGTGCGGCGAGAACCCGAAGCGCGTGTACGGCGACAAGGCCGGACCCAAGACGCGCATGGGCGAGTACGCGATGTTCCGCGCGGCGTTCTACAAGGCGCGCACGTACGCGGCGAAGCAAGCGTCGTACGACCGCGCACGCGCGCTGTGGATCAAGAAGCGCGATCGCGCCGCCGAGCTCGATGCGCAACGCAAGCCCGGCCAGCCGAGGGTCAAGGTCGAGGCCGCGCCCGAGGAGCCCGGGGTCGAGCTCGAGAACGAGACGCTGGCGCGCGTGCTGTCGGGCGCGACGCTCGTGCAGATCCATTGCTACAAGGCGAGCGACATGGCGCAGATGATCGCGATCGCCGACGAGCTCGGCTTCTCGATCCGCTCGTTTCACCACGCGCTCGAGGCGTACAAGGTCCGCGACGTGCTCGTCGCGAAGAACATCGCGATCAACACGTGGGCCGATTGGTGGGGCTTCAAGCTCGAAGCGTTCGATGGCATCCCGGAGAACGCCGCGCTGTTCACCGAGATGGGCGGCCGGGCGACGATCCACTCGGACTCCGCGATCGGGATCCAGCGCCTGAACCAGGAAGCGGCGAAGGCGCTCGCGTCGGGTCGCGCCGCCGGCATCCAGCTCTCCGACGAGCAAGCGCTGCGCTGGATCACCGCGAACCCGGCGTGGGTGCTCGGCATCGACGACGTCACCGGCACGCTCGAGGTCGGCAAGCGCGCCGACGTCGCGCTGTGGAGCGCGCATCCCTTCTCGGTCTACGCCCGCGCGGAGGTCGTCATCTCCGGCGGCGACATCACGTTCGAGCGGACCCGCGGCTTGCCGCCGTCGGACTTCGAGCTCGGCCATACCACCGTCGACGCGGGGAGGACGCAGTGAACCGCCGGCGAGCACGTATCCTCGGGGTGAGCGCGCTCCTGCACGTCTTCGTCTCCCTCGCGCTCGCCGCGGGTGCCGCGTCCGCGGAGACGATCGCGATCACCAACGCCACCGTCTACACGCGCGCCGATCAGAAGCTCGAGGGCGCGACGATCGTCATTCGCGACGGTGCGATCGCCGCCGTCGGCAAGGGCGTCGCGGTCCCCGCCGGGGCGACGACGATCGACGGCACCGGCAAGACCGTCACCGCCGGCCTGATCGAAGCATCGACGCAGATCGGCCTCGTCGAGATCGATCTCGAGGCCTCCGGCAACGACGCTCGCTTCGGCGTGCAGCACCAGGAGGTGTACGCGGCGTATCGCAGCCGCGATGCGTTCGACGCGCGCTCGGTCGCGATTCCCGTCGCGCGTACCGGCGGCGTGACGAGCGCGATCACCGGACCGAGCGGTGCGCTCGTCGCGGGCCAGGCGGCGCTCGTCACGATGGGCGCGGCGCCGCTGACGCCGCTGCGCGCTCCGATCGCGATGAACGCCGCGCTCGGTCGCGGCTCGAACCAGCTCGCGTCACGCGGGCACGCCGTCGAGAAGCTGCGCGAGCTGTTCGACGACGTCGACCTCTATCGCAAGAACAAGGGCGCGTTCGATCGCAACCAGGCGCGCCGCCTGAGCGCCGCGCGGCTCGATCTCGAGGCGCTGATCCCCGTCCTCGAGGGACGCCTCTTGCTCGTCGTGCGCGCGGACAGCGAGGTCGACATCCGCGCGCTGCTCGCGCTCGCGGCGGATCGCCGGCTGCGCATCGCGATCGCCGGCGGCGCGGAAGCGTGGCAGCTCGCGAAGGAGCTCGCCGCCGCGAAGGTGCCCGTGATCCTCGATCCGACGGCGAACCTGCCGGACGATCTCGCCGCGATCGATGCGCGCGACGATGGGCCCGCGATCCTCGCGAAGGCGGGCGTCACCGTCGCGATCTCGACGGTCGGCAACGCGAGCGCGGCGCGAACGCTGCGGCAGCTCGCGGGCATCGCGGTCGCCAACGGCATGACGTGGCCGCAGGCGCTCGCCGCGATCACGCAGGCACCGGCGCAGATCTACGGCGTCACCGATCGCGGCACGCTCGAGCGCGGTCGCGTCGCCGACGTCGTCGTGTGGAGCGGCGATCCGCTCGAGCTGTCCTCGCGCGCCGAGACGGTGATCATCGGCGGCGTCGTACAATCGCTCGTCACGCATCAGACGCGGCTGCGCGATCGCTATCGCACCGTGCCGGCGCAGAACTGATCGGAGATACGGAACATGGCCTCCGAGATCGAACGCAAGTACCTCGTCGACCCGGCCCGGTGGACACCTCGCGGGCCCGGGACGCGCTACACGCAGGGCTATCTCAGCTCCGCGAAGGAGCGGACGGTCCGCGTGCGGCGCGAGGGCGAGCGCGCCGTGCTCACGGTGAAGGGGCCCACGCGCGGCGTGACGCGGCTCGAGCTCGAGTACCCGATCCCGCTCGAGGACGCGGTCGCGATGTTCGAGCTGTGCGAGAAGCCGCTGATCGAGAAGGTCCGCCACGAGGAAGTGCACGGCGGCCACACGTGGGAGATCGACGTGTTCGAAGGCGACAACGCGGGGCTCGTCGTCGCCGAGGTCGAGCTCGCCGACGAGGCGACCGCCGTCGAGCCACCGCCGTGGGTGATCCGCGAGGTGTCCCACGATCCGCGCTACTACAACGCGAACCTGATCGCGAACCCGTACAAGAACTGGCGCTGACTATTTCCGTGACGCCACGGTGTCGCGCTCCGACGAGGTCGTCGATCGCGCCACCAGCCGCTTGTTCGCCGTCACCGTTGGCGTCGCGGCGCTCGGCATCGCCGGCGGCCGGCCGGTCGCGATCGAGCTCGCCGCGGTGACCATCTCGGTGCCCGCCTTCGCGATCACGACGTTGGCGGCGACCGTCGGCGTCTCGGGGGCGCTCGTCGCGCCCGGAGTCAGGCTCTGCCACCACGCGCTCGCCTGCTCCTTGGTCCACGCATGCTCCGGCGGGATCTCGATCGCCTGCAGCGCCTTCGCGAGATGACGCGCGCTCTCGGGCCGCAGCTCCGGCCGCTTCGCGAGGCACGAGAGCACCACGTCCTCGAGCTCGCGCGGCAACCACGTGTGCACCTTGTCGCGCAGGTTCGGCACCGCCTCGTGGACGTGCGCGTGCACCGCGTCGTCGCCCGAGGCGCGCGGGAACACCTCGTCGCCGACGAGGAGCCACCACGCGACGCAGCCGAGCGCGTACAGATCGCCGCGCGCGTCGAGCGGGGCGCCGACCGCTTGCTCGGGCGGGATGTAGCCCGGCGTTCCGATCACCACGCCTTCGCTCGTCAGCCGCTCGCCCGAGTTGCCCGTCGACGGCGGCGTGCCGCCCGGCGCGGTGATCAACTTCTCGTCGCGGATCGGCTCCGAGATGTTGTGGACGATGCCGAAGTCGAGGAGCTTGACGATGTCGACCTCGTCGGCCGCCTTGCACAGGTACAGGTTCGCCGGCTTGATGTCGCGATGGAGCAGCCCCGCGTCGTGCGCTTCGGCGAGCGAGCTGCACGCCTGCGAGATGATGCTGATGACGCGCGCCGCCGGTTGCGGCCCGTGCTCGCGCACGAGCTTCGACAAGTCGAGCCCGTCGAGTAGCTCCATCACGAAGAAGAAGGAGCCGTCGTCGGTCACTCCGTAGTCGTAGAGCTCCGTCGTGTGGCGCGAGCGCAGCGACGCGAGCGTCTGCGCTTCGCGGCGGAAGCGCTCGTGCACGTACTCCGCGTGACGCGGATCGGCGAGCACCTCGCGACGCACGAGCTTGATCGCCGCGTGCCGCGCGAGCAGCTGGTGCTCGGCGCGCCACACCTCGCCCATGCCGCCCTGCCCGAGCCGCTCGACGAGCCGGTAGCTCCCGGCTTGCTTCGCGCGCTCCTCGGCGGACTTCGCGGCGGCGCGCGCGACACCGACCGCACGCCGCATGCGGATGATGTTCCACGCGAACATCAGCGCGAAGCCGAGCGCGATCGCGAGCGCCGCTGCCGACGCGATGATCGACGTGCGGTTGAGCTTGCGCGTCGCGCCGAACAGCGTGCGCTCGGGCACGAACGTCGCGACGTACGCGTCGAGCGGCGTCGTCGTGCGCACGGGTGCGACCGACGCGAGGTAAGCGCCATCGCTCGCCTCGATGCGCATGAACGTCAGCTTCTGCGGCATCGAGGTGCCCATGTTCGCGAACAGCGCATCGAGCGCCGGGTCCTTGAAGTCCGTGTACCGCAAGAGGCGCTTCTCCTGCGTCGCGATCTCGGGAATCGGCACCGATGGATTCGCGAGGATCGTGCCGTTCGACGTGAACATCACGGTGCGCGCGCCGACGAGCGGCGGCTTGCGGATGAACTTCGACAGCTCCGCGACATCGAAGTCCAGCGTGAGCACGGCGGTGACCGAGCCGTCGTCGCCGTACACGGGCTCGGTCACGGTGACGCCCGTCTTGTGCGACGTCGAGAACGTGCGCGGCGGCAGCCACGTGCGCTGCTTCGCCTCGATCGCCTGGGTGTACTGCGGTCGCGCGAGCGGGTCGTAGTCGGACGGCTCGGTGCTCACGACCTTCGCATCACCGTCGGCGAAGCCGTAGTTCGTGCGCAGCTTCTCGCTGGTGCGGGTCTCGTGCACCATGAGCTCGTTCGTCTTGCGATCCGTGAACGTTCCCCACATCACGCCGATCGGAAACACGATCGTGGCGTTCGCGATGCCCGGCCTGCCGACGATGACATCGCGCATGCGCTGCACCGCATCGGGCGTCGGCAGCGCGGGCTCGGCCAGGAGGCGCAGGCTCGCGAGCACCGGCGCCGCCTGATCGAGCGCGAACCCGACGTCGCGCTGCACCTCGACGGCCTGCGCCTCGAGCTGGTAGTGCGCCATCGTCTCGGCACTCTCGCGGGTCGCCCGGCGCCCGAGCAGCAACACGACGACGCCGACCGCGATCACGAGTGTCGGCAGGATGATCAGCACGCTCGCGGGCGACGCGAACAGCTGGCCGATCCGCGCCTTCTTGGGCTGGTCGCCGAGCGTGTTCGCAGACGCGGACTCTCCCACCGCGCCCAGTCTATCAGCTGGGCGCGCGGAACCAGGCCTCGGGGACCGCTCCGTGCAGACACGTGATCGTGCGCGCCGCCCACGGCCACGACCCTTTCGCCTTCGCCGGCTCGTCGGGCGTGCCGTCCGCGAGCCCCTCGGCGGGGTGCCAGTGGGCGCGCGCCCCGGGGGCGAGACCGTGCAACCCGCTCTGGTGAAATCCGATGACGTGCGTGTGACCGGCGACGCGCGCGCCGAGGAAGTCGGCGAGCGCCTCGGCGAACGCCATCCCCCTCCACGTTCCGAACGCGGAGCACGTGCGAAACCAGACGAGTGCGCCGGGCGCGAGACGATCGCGCAGCGCGCGCATGCCCGCGAGGTGCTCGTGATTCGCGAGGAGCGATGCGGTCGTCAGCGCGTCGTCGCCGACCAGGAAGCGGCCCCACCGGCCGTGCCCCCAGTACTGGAGCTCGTCGATCGGGTCATCGATCGGCCCGTCGATCGCGGCGAGCCACGCGAGCGCTTCGCTCCAGCTCGCGACGCCCTTCACCCGGTC
This sequence comes from uncultured Kofleriaceae bacterium, assembly GCA_964617845.1. Taxonomy (GTDB): domain Bacteria; phylum Myxococcota_A; class Polyangia; order Haliangiales; family Haliangiaceae; genus JABFXX01. The sequence goes on from CAZUAR010000008.1 coordinate 184,282, forward strand.
GAAGCGGCGAAGCGCGCGATACAGGTGGCTCCCCACGAACCACGGGATCGTGAGCCCGCCGCCGGTGCGGACGCACGTTCGATCGAAGACGAGCACTCGCACGACTCACCCATTATGATCGATGGATGTGGAAGTGGCTCGTCGGCCTGTCGGTCCTCGTCGCGTTCGCGCGTCCCGCCGATGCATGCGGCTACTGGAAGATGCACGACGAGGAGAAGAACCGCGACGTCGGCTACCTGATCAACTCCGCCGCTGTCTCGAGCAGCGACCACAAGCGCGCGCTCGGTTCGATCTACCTCGACGACGACGCGAAGGCGGGCCTGCGCACGGTCAAGGCGCGCAAGGTCGTGTTCGACGTCAAGAACGGCAAGCTCCGCAAGTACGGCAAGGCGATCGCGACGATCAACGCCGACGGATCCGTCGCGTTCGGCAAGCGCGTGTATGCGATCGAGCTGTCGAACCGCCACGAGCTGCACGGCATGCCCGCGTGGGATCTCGCGGTGAAGCGCGGCGACAAGGTGATCATCACGAGCACCGAAGCGAGCGCGCTGTGCGCGCCGATGCATCGCGATCCACCGTGGACCGAGGAGCAGATGCAGGACGAAGTGCGCCGGCGCGTGATGTACTACCTCGCATGGCGAGAAACCGGACCCTGATCGCGCTCGCGCTGCTGGTCGGGTGCAAGTCCGACGACAAGAAGCCAGCGCCCGCGCCGCCGACCGACGACGAGCCGGTCGTGACCTCGCCCGAGTGCGCGGCGAAGGTGAAGGCGCTCGCGCCCTGGCTCGAGCAGCTCGAGATCGAGCAGGCCTCGCACGAGGTCGATTTCGGCTACAGCCTCCAGGTCATCGACCGGCCGCCGGTGCCGCAGCCTCGCAAGATCGACGTGGTGATGATCCAGGAGAAGTCGTTCGACGGGTACGACCTGAACGGCAAGGAGCACGCTCGCATCGAGCTTTCCGCGACTCCGACGCCCAAGGACCTCGAGACCACGCTCGCCGCGATGTTCGCGACGAAGCCCGATCCGGCCGAGAAGGATCTCCCGCCGCCCGACCTCGTGCGGATCGACGTCGATCCGGCGGCGACGTGGGGCAACGTGGTCCGCGTCGTCGACGCCGCGACCAAGGCCGGCTACACGCGCGCGCTGTTCGCGTTCACCGCCACGAGCACGCTCGAGCCACCCATCGGCGCTGCGCTGAAGATCACGGACGACGAAGCGATCTCGAAGGCGAACCGCCGCCTGGAAGAGATCCGCGAGAAGGAGTGCAAGGCGTGGGGCCGCGCCGTGATGCGCCACGAGTGGAACCCCGATCGCGCGGCGAACGCGCGCGCCGTCGCCAAGGAAGCCTCCGACGCGATCGCCGCCTGCAACTGCGCCGCGGATCCCGACGAGGTCCGCGTGTTGAAGTGGATCGACTCGCACTGGCACCAGGCGAAGATCCGCGTGCCGGTGATCGTCTCGCTCGCGGGGCCATCCCCGATCGAGATCCCGATCGCCGCCAGGACGCCGTGGTCCGAAGCGCACGTGCAGCTCGTCGCCGCGGCACCGGCCGATCAACCGCCGCCGGTGATCCACCTCGTCGCGAAGTGATCAGCGCGGCGTCGTCGCGGCGACGTGCAGGAAGCTATCGACCGCGGCGAGCAGCTCGCTGTTGTCGACCTGCGCGTACGACGCGAGCGCCGTCGCGTACTCGCCCGTTCGCTCGAGGAACCTCGGTAACACGCTCGCGTCCGCGAAGTCGGCGGTCCACGCGCCGTAGCCCTCGCGTGCCAGGTAGCGCGAGTTCAGCATCTGCTCGAACTGCCGCTCGAGGGGCACCGCGAGCATCGGCTTGCCGAGGAAGACCGCCTCGCCCATCAGCGTGAAGCCGCCGCCCGCCACCACGGCGCGACACGTCGCCAGATCCTCGATGAAGCCCGCCTCCGAGAACGGCCGGAACCGGAGCGCGCCCTCGCTCGTCTCCTCGGTCGCGCCGGGCCGCATGCCGTAGATGCGCGCCGGAAGGCCGGTCGCGGCGAGCGCCGCCTGCAGCTGATCGTTGGCTCCCGACTGGTACACGAGCAGGTGATCGCCCGGCCGCGCGCTCGCCTTGGCCGCGAGGATCTCGGGGCGCAGGATCGGCGGGAACAGAAACGTGCGCTCCTTGCGCGGCGGCGGATGAAAGAACGTCGTGATGTAGTAGGCGTCGCACTCGGCGAGCTTCGCCTTCACGAAGGACTTGGTGAGCTGAAACGACACCTGCACGTCCTCGACGATGTCGTCGGGCAGCGTGCAGCGATCGATCACCTGCATGTTGTCGATCGACAGGATCGGCAACCGGTGCGTGCGGCCGTAGTAGTACGTCCACGACTCGAAGTCGCTGATCACGACCTCGGGCTCGAACCCCGCGATCAGATCGAAGTACGCCGAGATGTTCGTGGGCAGCCCGGCGATGCCCTCGAGGACATTGCTCCACAGCGTCTTGCCCATCCGCACGCGATTCTCCTCGAGGATCATGTGCAGGCCGTGGATCGTGTTGACGTCCGCGAACCGCTTGCCGAGGAACGCGGCCGCGCGCCCGCTCGCCATGATCTCGACGGTGTGCCCCTTCGCGATCAGATGCTCCAGCACGACCCGCGATCGCATCGCGTGTCCCATTCCCTCGCCGGTCACGCCGTAGAGCACCTTCATTGCGAGTACTGTAGCCGCCCGTGCGACGTCGTGTCTGGTGCGAGATGCTTCCGTTCGCCGAGCTCTCGCCCGCTTTGCTCGACAAGCTCGCAGCTCGCCGGATCGATCTGCTCCTTGCCGTGCGGCCCTGGCAGCTCTCGGAAATCGCCGGCGTCGTCGAGCGCGTGACGGCCGCGGGGGTCTACCTCGGCCTGTGGCCGATGCTCGGCGACGAGCACGGTCGCTGGGCATCCGTGCGCTCGATGGTCGGCTTCATCGCGCTCGCGGACTCGGTGATCGAGCGCGTGCCGCCGATCGACGAGCTCGTGATCGATCTCGAGCCGCCGCACGAGGTCCTCGCGCGATGGAAGGCGCTGCGTCCGGCGTTCCCCACGGCACAGGGCTACCGAGAAGCGCGCGCCGCGCTCGCCGCTGCGATCACGCGGTGGAAGGGTCTGCGGACGGCTTCTCCCCTTCGCGTCACCACCGCGGTGCTGCCGCTCTTGCCGCTCGAGGTGCGCGGCGAGTGGATGCAGCGCGCGCTCGGCACACCGGCGACCGCGCTGCCGGTCGATAGCCACAACACGATGGCGTACACGTCGCTCTACGAGGGCTGGTCGCGCGGCCTCGTCAATCGTTCGCGCGCGGAGCTGCTGCTCTCGCTCACCGCGCGCGCCGCGCGCTGGCGGTTCGGCGAGAGCGCCGGCATCTCGCTCGGCTGCGTCGGACCGGGCGCGTTCGGCGACGAGGACGCGTATCGCGGGATCGACGAGCTCGCGCGCGATGTCGACATCGCCAGGCGCGCCGGCATTCACGAGCTCGCGCTGTTCGACCTCGCCGGCGTCGTGCGGCGCGGCGACGTCGACGCGTGGCTCGACGCGCTGTGCGCGTAGTCGACGTCGCCGAACGGATCGGGCACGTCGAGGCCGAGCGCCGGATCGTGGAGCGGCATCTCGAAGATCTCCGCGTAGAGCCACTCGACGAAGCCGTCGATGCCGGACCACTCGGTGTGCTGCGCGAACGCCGCGTGGATGCGGCGGTGGAGCTCGATGTTCTTCGCCGTGTCGTCGGCGATCCCCGCCGGCGTCTGCGGTAGCGGCTCGACCTGGCGCAGGACCGGAAGCTCCACGACGTGCTTGGTCATCGCGAGCGTGCTCGCTCTCGTCGCGCGCGATGGCCGCGGCGGTGGCGGGGTCGGCGTCGATCGCTGCGCCCACGCGTGCAGCTTCGCGAGCGCGGCGCGATCCGCCCGCGCGAACGTGCGCGCCTGCGCGAGCAGCGCGACGAACGTGTCCGGATCGAACAGGCCCGGCAGCGCGTCGACGATCCGGCCCTGCGGATCGAGGACGAGGTGCGCCGAGTTGCCGGTCAGCGTCTTCGTGATGCGGCGCCCGTCGCCGAAGTCGAGCGTGACGAGCGGCACCGGGCGCACCGATTGCCAGTGCAGCACGAAGTCCTGGCGCAGCAGCTGATGGATGCGCGGCTCGCGATACAGCACGCGCTTGAAGAACCGGCTGTTCGCGCACGTGAGCTCGTCGGGCAGGTTGCCGAGCAGGCGCAACGAGAGGATCGGGCGGTTCGTGCGGCGCGCCTCGGTGATGGCGCCGGCGAGCGAGGTGAACCAGGGCAGCGAGCGAAAGTCCGTCATGGTCTCCACCATGCGGCCGGGTGTGTAAGCCCCGTGTTAGGAGATCAGGACCACCGGTATCCCACCCCTTTGATCGACACGATGATCGCGGGGTTGGCGGCGTCGCGCTCGATCTTCGCGCGCAGGCCGGCGATCGCGACGTCCACGGCGCGCGTCTCGCTCGCCGGCGACACCTGCCACACGTGCTGGAGCAGCTCGCTTCGCTCGACGGCGCGGCCCGCGTGGCGCGACAGCCACCGGATCACGTCGACCTCCTTCTTCGTCAGATCGACGAGCACGCCGTCGCGCTCGGCCGTGGCCGCCGACAGATCGATCGTGCAGCCGTCGGCGACGATCGTCTCGGGGTCGCGCGGGATCATCGCGGCGCGGCGGCCCGCGGCGTCGAAGCGCACGGCGACCTGTGACATCGGGAAGCTCGCGTCGACGGCATCGGACGCGCCCGCCTTCAGCGCGCGGATCCGCGCTTCGACGTCGCCGGGCTTCGTGTACACGATCACCGCCTGAGCCGGTCGCTCGCGGTGCAGGCGCTCGGCGAGCTCGACCGTTCCGACGACGACGACGTCGAACCGCGCGGCGCTGACGGCGGCGCTACCGCGCTCGACGGCGTGGCCGCTGCGCACGAGCAGCTCGACCAGCTCCTCGCTGACCCGCCCGTTCGCCACGTCGATGAGCACGCGCATGCAGAGAGCATGGCACACGCGGTACGCTGCTCGCGGATGAAGGTGCCGAGCATCCCGCTCTACGTCCGCGTGATCATCGCGGTCGCGCTCGGCTCGATCGTCGGCGTGGTCGCGGGCACCGGCGACGTCGTGCCCGGCGTGACCACGGGCGACCTCGGCAAGCTCGGCCTGCTCGTGATCCGCATGCTGAAGATGCTCGCGGTGCCGCTCGTGCTGTTCGCGGTCCTCGACGCGATCGCGCGCTCGAGCGTGAACGTGCGGCAGGGCCTGCGGCTGGTCGTCATCTGCCTCGTCAACGTCAGCGTCGCGTTCACGATCGGCCTCGCGCTGATGAACACGCTGCGCCCCGGCGACGAGTGGCGCGGCCACATCCAGGAGCTGTCCGGCCTGACGCACGAGCAGCTCAAGAAGGCACCCGAGGGCACCACGCTCTCGCCGCTCGACAACCTCCAGAAGTGGGTCCCCGAGAGCCTCGCGCAGCCGTTCGAGGAGAACAACGTGATCGCGATCGTGCTGCTCGCGATCCTCGGTGGAGCGGCGATCCGTCGCGTGCGGGACGAGGCCGAGAAGAGCGACGACGCGGAGAGCAAGCGCGCGATCGGCGCGGTGATCGATGGCATCGCCGGCGGCTATCGCGTGCTCATGCGCATGCTGACGTGGGTCGTCGAGATCGTCCCGTACGGCGTGTTCTGCGTCGTCGCGATGACGATCGGCAAGGCGGGCTTCGACACGTTCGGCGTGCTCGGCGGGTTCCTCGGCGTGATCCTCCTCGGCTTCGTCATCCATTCGCTCGGCTACTACCCGCTCATGGCGTGGCTCGTCGGCGGCAAGTCGCCTCTTCTGTTCTTCGGCAAGGGCGGCAACGCGATCGTCACCGGGCTGTCGATGAACAGCTCGCTGGCGACGATGCCGATCACGCTCAAGTCGCTCGAGGCGATGGGCGTCTCGCAGGAGTCGGCGCGCCTCTCGGCGTGCATCGGCACCAACCTCAACAACGACGGCATCACGCTGTACGAGGCGATGACCGCCGTGTTCCTCGCGCAGGCGCTCGGCTACGATCTCTCGTTCGGCGCGCAGATCACGATCGTCCTCGCGTCCCTGATGGCCGGGATCGGCATCGCGGGCGTGCCCGAAGCCGGGCTCATCGTGCTGCCGCTCGTGCTCCACGCGGCGGGCCTGCCCGAACAGCTAGTCGCCGCGCTCATCCCGCTGATCTTCACGGTCGACTGGATCCTCGCGCGCGCACGCAGCGCGGTGAACGTGATGGCTGACATGCTGGTGGCAATTTTGCTCGATCGCTGGGCTCGCGCGCGGGGCGAAACCGGCTAGCCTGCGGAGCCGTGCTGGAGCCGTCGTCCGAGGCACCACGACCATCGGTCACTCGCAAGCTGTTCGCGCTCGCGGCGCCGATCATCGGCATCAACACGCTGAGCGTCTTGATGCTCGCGGTCGACTCCGCGCTGTGCGGTCGCCTGCCGAACAGCGAGCACGTGCTCGCCGCCGTCGGCTTCTCCGTGCAGGTCGTGTTCCTGCTGATGGTCGCGATGCTGGGCCTGATCGTCGGCACCGTCGCGCTCGTGGCGCGCGCACACGGCGGCGGCGATACGTCGCGCGTCGACCACGTCGTCCGCCAGTCGACGACGCTCACCGCGATCGTCGGGGTCGTCGTCGGCATCCTCGGCGCGCTCGCCGCCGAGCCGATCCTGCGCGCGATGGGTGCCTCCCGCGAGGTCGCGGGCATCGGCGCCGACTACCTGCAGCCGCTGATGATCGGCACGCCGTTCTGGTACCTGACGCTCGTCTACACCGGCATCCTGCGCGGCGTCGGCAACACGAGCATCCCGTTCATCTGCGGCATCGTCGCGAACGTCGTCAACGCCGTCCTCAACTACGCGCTCGTCCTCGGCAACTTCGGCATGCCGCAGCTCGGCGTGACCGGCTCCGCGATCGGGACGGTGACGGCGCAGCTCGTCAACCTCGCGATCCTCGTCTACGTGCTGAGGCGCGGCGCCGTGCCCGGCCTCCAGCCATCGCTCCGGCCCGCGAAGATCGATCGCGGCCTCGCCGTCGAGCTGCTCAAGGTCGGCTGGCCCGCCGCGCTCGACATGCTCGTGATCAACGCGGGCTTCCTCACCGCGCTCGGCATGCTCGGCCGCATCGACGAGGTCACGGTCGCCGCGCACGGCCTCGGCCTGCGGGTCCAGTCGCTCGCGTTCATCCCCGGCATGTCGATCTCGCAGGCAACGGGCGCCCTCGTCGGTCAAGCGCTCGGCGCCGGCGATGTCGCGCGCGCCAAGCAGGTCGTTCGCGCGTCGATGATGCTGTGCTTCGTCATCATGAGCGTGCTCGCGATCATCATCATGGTCGCCGCCGCGCCGATGATGCGTGTGTTCAACGTCGCGCCGGGCACCCCGCTCGAGACGTTCAGCGTGCAGTGGATGGAGCTCCTCGGCGTCGCGATGTTCCCCTCGGCGTTCCACATCGCGCTCGTCGGTCTGCTTCAGGGCTCGGGCGCGACGATGACGAGCCTACGGATCAACATCTGGACGACGTTCCTGACCCAGATCCCGCTGTCCTACGTGTTCGGCTTCGTCTTCGACTGGGGCGCGTGGGGTGTGTGGCTCGGCTTCCCGTTCGTGTTCGCGGCGAAGGCGGTGCTCGCGTTCGTCGCGTATCGCTCGGAGAAGTGGGCCGTCACCGGCGTTCGACTCTCGGCGAGTCGCAAGCCGGCGCACGTCGCCGACGCGCATTAGCCGCTCGTCGGCGTGACCGCCGCGATCTCCGCTGTAAGCGTCGTGCGGCCTTCCTCGGTCTCCTTCACGACGGCGGCGAGCTCCTCGGCCACCACGCCGGCGGCCGCCGCGGGGACGCCCTCGGTGAGCTGCTCGTACACCTCGGACGCGCGCTCGTCGATCCGCCGGACGTCGTCGTACGACGCGGTGTCGCCCGGCAGGTCGACGCGCAGCTCGCGGATCACCATGTGCAGCCCGGCCGCGATCGGCAGCGCGAGCAGCGCGCCGAGGATCCCGCCGAGGGTTCCGCCGACGAGGAGCGCGACGAGCACGACCGCCGGCGGCAATCGCAGCGTTCGTCCGTAGACGCGCGGCACGAGCAAGCGGCTCTCGAACTCCTGGTAGATCACCATGATCGCGACGACGATCAGCGTGATGGTCGTGCCCTGCGGCGTGACCGCGACGATCACCGGCGTGCTCGCGATGTAGCCGCCCACGAACGGAATCACGTCGGTGAGGCCGGCGAACAGCGCGATCGCGAGCGCGTTGTCGGCGCCGAGCGCCTTGAGCAGCAGGAACACGAACACGCTGATCGACAGCGACGTGATCAGCTGGCCGCGCATGTAGCCGCCGACGATGCGCTTCAGCTCGAGGAGGATCTTCGCGAGCTTCACGTGGTGGTGCCGCGACACGACGGAGTACAACAGGCCCTTCGAGCGCACGGGATCCGCGAGCAAGTAGATCGCGAGGAACAACGTGGTGATGCCATAGCCGATCAGGGTGAGCAGCCGCGTCGAGTAGCCGAGCACCAGCGCTCCGGCACGCGCCCCGATGTCCTCGAGCGGGACGTCCTCGATCGCCTGCACGAGCGGCTTGGACCACCCGTAGTTGTTCAGGCGCTCGATCAACTGCGCGCGCTTCTCGGGCGCGCTCGCGATCAGATCGATCAGCTGCGAGGCGAGAGGCGGAACCATGAGCAGCACGACACCGGTCAGGATCAACGCCGCGGCGATGAACACGAGGACGAGGGCGCGCCCTCGCTGGAAGCCACGGTGCTCGAGCCACGCGACGAGGGGGTCGAACGTCCCGACCAGGATGAGCGCGACCGTGACGACCATCAGAACGTTCGTGAGCTGGCCGAGCACCCACACCGTCGCGACGGCCCCCAGGACGAGCGCGATCGTTTTCGGTGCGATCTCGATCCGCAGCGTGGAAGGAGGAGAAGGTGGTGCGTCCGTGGCCATTTTGCGGAACACACGAGTGCGGCCCACGTGCCAGCGCAACTCCGCGGACCCCCGCGGGGTCTCGGAGTCGCCGTAGCAACCACGCACACCGGCGAACGCCCGGAGCGCTCGCCGAGCCGTACCGCACGGCTTACCATCGCAACGGATGCATCGCGCGTGGTTCCTCGCCGTGCTTGCCGGCTGTGGCCGGCTCGCCTTCGACGACGCGCCGATCGACGCGATGGTCGACGCGCGCGAGGCAGAGTGCCCCGACGGCTACCAGTTCGTTCGCGGGAGCACGACGCTCGGCACGCGTGACTTCTGCGCGATGCGGTTCGAGGCGCGCGCTCGCGGCCCAAATGGTGCCACGGTGATCAACGGTTGCGTCGACGACCCCGTCGAGACCTGCGTGCCGAACGGCCTCGACATCGCCACGCACATCGCCGTGTCCGTACCGGCGGGCCTCCCGTGGCGGGGCATCGACGCCGCCAACGCATTCGCCGAGTGCGCGCAGCTCGGCGCGGGCTACGCGCTGATGGCGAACGCCGAGTGGATGACGATCGCACGCGCAGCCGAGGTGACCGGCGCGAACTGGTCCGGTGGCGAGCCGTACGCCGGGCGACTCGCCGAAGGACACACCGATGGAGCGCCGATCACGATCACCGATCCCGAGGACCCGTACTCCGACACGGGCAACAGCGCGGCGGATCCGCCGGGCATGGGATGGGAGCAGCGGCGCACCATCGTGCTGGCGAACGGGCGCTCGCTGTGGGACCTCGCCGGTCACATGCAGGAGTGGATCGATTGGACCTACGGCGATGACGTGTATGTCGGAGCCCCGCCGTGCGCGGGTGGCGAGCTCGACGTGGTGACGTGCGCCGGCTACGCCGACGATGACTACAAGCCCGCGAACCCGTCGCTCGATCGAGCGGTCGGTGCCGGCTACATCATCGGCGGCGCGGGCGACGCCGCGCGGCGCGGCGGTCAGGCGGGCGACAAGGATGATGGATTCGCAGGCATCTACGCGCTCAACATGAATCGGTTCACGACGCAGACGTTCCCCGGCACGGGCTTTCGCTGCGTCTATCGCCTGCCGTAAGCTGCGCGCGGGTGTGGACCTCTCTCGTCATCACCGCCGCGTTCGTGGTGTGGATCGCGAGCATCGGCGTCGTCATCATCCTGCAGCGCCGGTCGGCGGCCGCGACGCTCGCGTGGCTGCTCGCGCTCACGTTCCTGCCGTTCATCGGCTACATCATCTACCGCCTGATCGGTCCGCTGCGCCTCGAGCGCAAGCGCCTGAAGCGCACGATCAGCAAGGCGGCGGTGCGCGAGGTGATGAAGGCGCAGGCCGCGCTCGCCGATGATCAGCTCGAACATCAGCAGCTGGCGCGGATCGGCGTCGTGCTCGGCGAGGCGTCACCGCTGCGCGCGACGGACGTCGAGCTCTTCTACGACGGCAACGCGGCGTACGCGTCGATCCTGGGGTGCGTGGCACAGGCGAAGCACCACGTGCACCTCGAGTACTACATCTGGGAGCCCGACACGATCGGCACCGAGCTACGCGACGCGCTGATCGAGCGCGCGAAGGCCGGCGTGCAGGTGCGCATGGTCGTCGACGCGACCGGCAGCAACAACCTCAAGAAGACGTTCTTCGCTCCGCTGCGCGCCGCCGGCGTTCACATCGCGTTGTTCAATCCGATCCGGTTGCGCTCGCTGCGGTTCCGCCGGCCGGACTTCCGCACGCACCGGAAGATCATCGTGTGCGACGGTCGCGTCGGCTTCACCGGCGGCATGAACATCACCGACAACCACAGCGAGTCGCGCAGCAAGGAGTTCTGGCGCGACACGCACGTGCGCATCACCGGCGCCGCCGTGTGGCCGCTGCAGCGGATGTTCATGGAGGACTGGTACTTCGCGGCCGACGAGCTGTGCCCGGTCACCGACGAGACCTTCCCGCCGCCTGTCGAGGAGGGCACGCACCTCGTGCAGATCGTCGGCTCGGGGCCGGACTCCGCGGCGTTCGCGATCCACAAGATGTTCTTCACCGCCGCCAACCAGTCGACCGACCGCCTGTGGATGACGACGCCGTACTTCGTGCCCGACGAGGCGCTGCTGATGTCGATCACCAGCGCGGCGCTGCGCGACTGCGACGTGCGCCTGCTCGTGCCCAAGAAGGGCGATAGCCGCCTCGTCGATCTCGCGGCGCGCAGCTACTTCCCGGAGCTCCTCGAAGCAGGCGTGCGCATCTACGAGTACGAGACGCGCTTCATCCACGCGAAGACGATGGTCTGCGACCACGACGTCGCGATCGTCGGCACCGCGAACCTCGACAACCGGAGCTTCCGGCTCAACTTCGAGGTCGCCGCGATCGTGTTCGGCGAGGAGGCCAACGCCTCGCTCGCGAACGCGTTCACGAAGGACCTGCTCGAGGCGCGAGAGATCCTGCGCAGCGACTTCGATCGGCAGCCGTTCAGGGCGCGACTCGGTCAGGCGGGCGCGCGGCTGATCTCGCCGCTCCTGTGACTCACTTCTTCTTCAGCTGGTGAAAGATCAGCGCGTTGCCATCGGGATCCAGCGCGACGGCCTGCCGGCACACGGGCGAGTGAAAGATGTCGGCCTTGATCTCGACCTGGCTCGCCCGGAGGTGCGCGACCGTGGCGTCGAGATCGTCGACCTCGAACGCGACCGTTCCGCCGCCCGACGCCGGCTTCATGTGCTGGCCGGTCGCATCCTGGAACAGCGCGAAGCAGCCACCACCGGGCAGATCGTACTCGGTCCACACGCCGTCCTTGGAGTGCGAGCCGAGCGTCAGCCCGAGGACGCCCTGGTAGAACGCACGCGCTCGCTGGGCATCGGCGGTGGGATAGACGGTGAACGCGACCTTCTCGAGCTTCATACCCGGAGGGTTATATGCACAGTGGTGCATATGCCGCAAGCGCGTTCGTCTACCGGGATAGACACGCCGGCCGCGTCCCTCACCCCTCAGCGCGAGATCGGCGATGGGATTCCGCGGGGGTAGCCGTGGCATCCGCGCTGCACTTCCCAAAAGAACCACCATGCGCCCCCTCCCCGCCCTGCTCGTCCTCGCGCTCGCGGCGCCCGCCGCGTTCGCCGAGACTCCGATCTCGCTCTCGCCCGGCGATGTCAAAGCGACGCTCGCGCCCTACGCGGACACGCTGGAGCACTGCTACCTCGACCACACGGCCAACGTGTACGGAGCCGGCAAGCTCTCGGTCGAGCTGACGGTCACGCGCAAGGGCGAGCTGAAGACCCTCGCGATCAAGACGCCCGGCCTCGAGACGAAGATCGGGATGAAGGTCGCGGGCTGCATCGCCGACACGCTCGATGGCGTCACGTTCCCCGCGCGACGCGGCGTGACCACCGCGACGGTGCCGTACTTCTTCCAGCGCACCGCCGCCGCCGGCGCGGGTCCGTACGAGTCATGCTGGGATGCGAAGGGCTGCCCCTCCGCGGACCGAACCGCCTCGCACGCGGCCAAGCAGAATCGGTATGCTCGTGGCGGGTGGAGAGTCGCACGACATGGGTCCTCGTCTCGCTCGCGTCCGTCGCGGCATGCGGACGCGTCGGCTTCGCCGTAGATGGCGACGCAGCGACGTCCGGCGACGGCAAGGGCGGCAGCACCGAGCAGATCCTCGACGGCCCCCTGCCCGACGTGACGATCGCGATGGGGTGCGTGACGTGGAGTCCGACCGTGCACGGCAATGCCGTCGGACTCGAGAATGCCGGCTTCGATGTCGTCAGCGCCGGCGGCGGGATCGGCGTCACCGCGCAGGGCCTGACCGGCAACACCGCGCGCGCGTACCTCGAGATCTTCGTGATCGACAGCGACGACAACGCCGAGATCGCGATCAAAGATGACTCGACGTCGCAGCTGGACGAGTACCACCTCGACACGAGCGGCTCGAACGTCCACTACGACAACTACGAGGGCGAGCTGATGAGCAAGGGCAGCGGGTGGACGACGCTGATCCAGCGCTCGCAGCCGAACTTCCGCAATGGCGACACCGTGATGTGGGCGCTCGACCGCGGCAGCCGCAACATCTGGTACGGCCGCAACGGCACCTGGCTCGCGAACGGCGACCCGGCGACGGGCGCGACTCCGACGTTTCGTGCGAACACGTCGCCCTGGTTCCCCTCGGTGTATGTCGAGGATGGCTCGACGTTCCAGATCCGAGCGAGCACCTCGGATCAGATGTATCCGGTGCCGGCGGGCTACGAGAGCTTCGCCGCGGCCGTGGGCCTGGGCGACACCGACTGCGTGCCGGATACCGCGGGCGACTGACGCAACTTGCACGCCGCCGGTGTGTCGTTCAGACCGAGGGATGCGGTCGCTAGCGCTGTTGCTCGTGTCATCCACCGCGGTCGCCGCGCCGTTCGTGCCCGAGCGCGCCGTCGTCGTCGGCCGCGTCGATGGCGGCCCATGGACCGACGCGGCGACCGAGGCGCGGCTCGATCAGAAGCCGGAGCTCGCCGCGATCGTCATCGGCAAGCGCGGACGCACACGGGTCGTGCTCGCACCCGACGGCGTCGCGAACGTGCGACTCGGTCGCCGAGCGCTGCGCACCGAGAAGCTCGAAGACGCTCGCGTGCGCTGGTCGAGCGTCGAGCCCCATGGCTTTCGCACGTCGCCCGCGAAGAACGGCGTCGGCTCGACCTGGTACTCGAACGTCTCCCAGGAGCCCGGCACGTTCGGGAAGTGGATGGGCTACGACGCGGTCGACTACTTCGAGCGCGAGCTCGTCTCGTGGAGCGCGAAGGCGATCATCCCCGCGGCGATCACCGCCGGCGAGGACAACGCACAGCAGGTGCCCGGCCTCGGCACGCTACGATTCAAGGTCGAGGTCGAGATCGCGGGCGCCGTCGTCGCGAGCCCCGGCAAGGACGCGGTCGACTCGTTCGGCATCCTCCCCGCGGTGCATCGTGTGTCGATCCGGCAGAGCGATGACTTCCTGGGCTGGCTGTCGAGCTACCTGCTCGTGCCCGAGGTGTTCGGGTCGGCGGGCGGTGGACGCGATCATCAGACCGAGCGCTTCGTCGGTGCCGACTGCGCGGACGTCATGGTCGGCGCGATGCGCCGCGCGGGAAGGCGCCTCGCGTACACGAACGTCGCCGGGCTCCCCGCCTACACCAAGCGCATCGCGGGCTCGATCGCGCTCGACGAGCGCGGGGCTCCGTCGACGCCGATCACCGGCGTGCGCGCGGGCGATCTGATCCGCATCGACTACGGCGGCGCGTTCGCGGGACACACTCCGCGCGCGTGGGATCACGTCGCCGCGCTGTGGGAGGACAGGAGCGATCCGGCGGGACCGCACCGCGGTGGACCGGATGGCCAGCTCGACGGGTTCGACCTCGTGATCCACATGGGGCACCCGCGGCTGAAGATCGAACCGATGTCCGAGCAATCGCCCGCGACCGTCGACGTTCTGCGCTGGCGCTGACTAGCTCGCCAGACAGATCTCGACCTGGCTATCGCGGCCGAGCAACGTCGAGATCCGCTCGGCGGTGGTCTCGGTCAGCGAGCTGCCCGCCGGCACGATGACCTCGCCGCTCTCGTCGACGATGTCCGTCATGATCACCATGCCTTCGCGAAGCTCCGAGACGTTCACGCGCGTCGGAACGTTCGCCGACATGGTCATCACGCACTCGAGGTAGAGGCCGTTCGCGTCGGTGATCGCGAAGCTCCGGCGGCGCTTCTCGCTCTGGAACACGTTGTCGTTCGAGGGCAGCCCCATCGCGAAGCTCATCCCATCGTCGAGCGCAGCGCGCCGGATCGCTCCACCAGCGGTGTTCGCCATCTCGCGCAGCGCGTCGCAGATCGCTTCGAGGGTGCTGTCACCGCCGAGGAGCACCTCGGCCAGGTGATCGCGTGTGTGTTGGTCTACGCCGATGCCGAGCTGGACCTGGAGGTGATCGGTGGCGAGCGTCAACGAGATCACGCTCGTGTTGGTCAGCGTGCACTTCCTCGGATTCGAGGATTGATGGAGGGATGCGCCGATCAGCTCGCCGAGCTCGTGGGCGACGATCGCCTCGACCTCGCTGAGGATCCGGACGCGGCCGATGCGCGTGGTCATCGTCGGAATCTGCCGCGTGGTTTCGACCTGCACCTTCATCACCGCAGAGTTGGGTCGTCCGGTTTCGCGCGCGATCAAGCCCCCAACGAGCCCTGTACGTGTTCGCGCGATGGACGACCCAGCTCTGCGTGTCGCGTAAACTGGCGTTGATCGTGCTCGCCGTCTGGCTCGCAGCCGGAACGGTGGCGGGAGGTGTACTCCTCCTCCGACACGCCGCCCTGCGCGTCCCCGCGTCCACGAGCGCGACGCTACGGACCGCGGTGTCCCGGGCGCTGCCACCGTCGGCCCGCTGGGGAATGGTGCACGTGATGTATCGAGAGTGCACGTGCTCGACGAAGACGATCGCGCACCTCATCGGTCGCCGCGCATTGCCCGGCATCGACGAGCTCGTGCTGGTCGTGGACGACGGTGGCGCGAGCTCTCCAGAGGATCAGCGATTGCGCGACGCGGGGTTCGGCGTCGGCGTGATCACGCCGAGCGTGCTGCGCGAGACGTACGCGATCACAGCCGCGCCCGTGCTCGTGGTTGCGCGCCCCGATCGCCAGCTCGCGTACGTCGGCGGCTACAACCGCCACAAGCAAGAACCACGCTTCATGGACGTCGCGATCGTTCGCGATGCCATGCATGACGCGACGGTCACCCCACTGCCCGTGTTCGGGTGTCTGACGGTGAGCCCGTGATGGCGCGACTCCTGCGCTACATGGTCCTGCCCCGCGAGGTCAGCGCGTTCGAGGCGTCGTACCTCGCGCGCATCAACCGGATCGCACTCGTCTTCTTCTGGCTGCACGTTCCCACGTTTGCCCTGATCGCCAGCGTCGGAGGCAGCAGCATCATCGAAGCGCTCCTGCTGACCACCGGTATTGTCGTCGGCCCGACGGTGGCATACGTCGCCATGCGCGATCGCCCGCGCAGCGTGAGCCTCGTGTTTGGCATCACCGCGATGCTGATGGGCGGCGTCCTCGTCTATGTCGATCGCGGCCCGATGCAGATCGAGATGCACTTCTACTTCTTCGTGCTGATCGCGCTGTGCGTCGTGTTCGCGAACCCGATGGTGATCCTCGCCGCGGCGGTGACCGTCGCCGGTCATCACCTCGTGCTCTGGTTCGTCATGCCCGAGAGCGTGTTCAACTACCAAGCGACGTGGTGGGCGGTCGCGGTTCACGCGATCTTCGTCGTGCTGGAGTCGGTCGCCGCGGTGTTCGTCGCGCGGAGCTTCTTCGATAACGTGATCGGCCTCGAGAAGATCGTGGGGCAACGCACGGTTGCCCTCGACGAGCGCAATCGCGACATGGCGCTGATCCTCGACAACGTGGCGCAGGGCTTCGTCACCGTGGGCCTCGACGGCACGATCGGCGTGGAGCGATCGCGTGCGCTTGGCGCATGGTTCGGCGAGCCGAAGCCGGACGCGCGGTGGTGGGACCACGTCGGCACGAACGACCAGGAGCGAACCTGGACCCGCCTGGCGTTCGAGGGCATCGCCGAGGACGTCATGCCGATCGAAGCAACGCTCGATCTGCTTCCGAAGCGCACCTCGCGCGGTGGGAAGGAGCTCGCGCTCGAGTATCGACCGATCGGAGCGCCGCCCACCTCGTTGCTCGTGGTGGTCACGGATGTCACCGACGAGGTCGCGCGCAGGCACGTCGAACGCGCGCAGCGCGAGCTCGTGGCCGTGCTCGAGAAGGCGACCCGCGACCGCGCGGGCTTTGCGGGGTTCATGCGCGAAGCGAGCGAGCTCGTCGCGAAGTGTTGCGATGCGGATGACCTGGCGAGCACGAAGCGCTATCTGCACACCCTCAAGGGCAACGCCGGCCTGTTCGGCGCCGCGAGCATCACCGACCTCGCACACGACCTCGAGACCGAGATCGATCTGCACGGCGAGCCGATGAACCTGCTCCAACGCAAGGCGCTACAGTCGGCGTGGCTCGCGTTCGAAGCGCGTGTCGAACCGCTCGGCGTCACGCAGGAGCAGCGCACGGTGATCGTCGCGCGCGACGAGTACGACTCCGTCCTCGACGAGATCGACGATCCGGCGCCGTCGTGGACGCAGCGAATCCAGCAGTGGGGCCTCGACGCGACGCGCCCGCACCTCGAGCGGCTCGCCGAGCAAGCGGTGCTGCTCGCGCAGCGGCTCGAGAAGGCAGAGGTCATCGCGACCGTCGAAGACCACGGCGTCCGAGTCGACGGCGAGCGCTTTCAGCCGCTGTGGGCTGCCATGGTGCACGCGGTGCGCAACTCGGTCAGCCACGGGGTCGAGAGCTCCGATCAACGCGAGAGCGCCGGAAAGCCCGCGACGGCGTCGATCTCCCTCATGTCGCGCATGGCCGGTGACGCCCTCGTCGTCGAGATCCGCGACGATGGCTCGGGCATCGACTGGTCTCGCGTCGCGGTAACCGCCGCCGAGCATGGGTTGCCCGCCGCGACGCCTGGTGATCTCGTAGCCGCACTGTTCAGTGGCCGGATCTCGACGGCGCGCGAGGTCTCCGAGATCTCGGGGCGCGGCGTCGGCCTCGAAGCACTGCGCGTTGCGTGCAGGCAGCTCGGCGGTGATGTGGAGATCGAGAGCGCTCGAGGAGTGGGGACGACCGTGCGCTGCACCGTCGCGCTCCGCGACCCCGTCGTGATGCGCGCGAGCGCGTGAGGAGATGGTCGATGAAGAAGGTGTTGGTCGTAGATGATTCCGCGATGGTCCGCCGACAGGTCGGCAACGTTCTCCGGACGGCGTCGTACGACGTCGTCGAGGCAGTCGACGGGCAGGACGCGAGGGAGAAGCTCGCAACGATGCCGGATGTGAAGATGATCGTGTGCGACGTGACGATGCCGCGCATGAACGGGATCGAGCTGCTCGCCGCGATCCACGAGGATCGCACCTACACCGGGCCGATCATCATGCTGACGACCGAGGGCCGACCCGATCTGATCGCGCAGGCGAAGTCGCTCGGTGCGAAAGGCTGGCTCGTCAAACCGCTGAAACCTGCCTTGTTGCTCGCGACCGTCGCGAAGCTCGCGAGCTAACCCTCCATACCCCACATTCGCCATTCGAACGGTCGATTCGATAAGCCGTGTCTGGAAGCATCCGCCTGAAGCTCCTCCTCTTGACCGTGGTTCCGACCATGGTGGCGGTGCTTGTCGTCGGCGCGGTGCTCACGCATTCGCAGACCGACGCGCTCGAGCGCGAGGTGTTCGAGAAGAGCGCGCAATACGCGGAGCTCGCATCGATCCAGCTCCGGTCCGCGATCGCGGCGGGGGATCGAGAGGAAGCGCGCGAGACGGTCGCCGGCATCGTTCGCGACGATGACGTGGTCGCGGTGCACGTCTTTCGCAGCACGAACGTCGAGCTGCATGGATACGGGCGGCGGATCCGAGCCAACGTCGTCGTCGGTGCACCGCCAACGCGCGTCGGCGACATGTTCGTGGTGGCGATGCCCATTCGCAGCGATTCGGGCCCGCCCGGCCGCGTCGAGATCGCGATGTCGTTGGCCAACCTCGCGACCGAATCCGAGGGGATCATCCGTATCACGGTCGCGGTCGCGCTCGCCGCTGCACTGCTGGCGCTCGCATTTGCATTCCCGATCGCTCGCCGCATCTCCAATCGGATCCGCAACGTCGCGCGCTACGCCACGCGCATCGCGTCGGGGGACCTCGCCGCCGAGCCGCTCGATCAGAGCGGTCGCGACGAGGTCGCGCAGACCGCCGCGGCGGTCAACACGATGGTCGTCCAGCTCCAGCAGCTTCTCGCGCAGGAGGCCGAACGCGCCGCCGATCAGCGCCGGCTCGTCCTCGATCACGTCAACCAGGGTCTATGCGTGATCGCCTACGACGGCTCGCTCGTCGGGGACCGTTCTCGCGCGACCGAGTCGCTGCTCGGCCCGATCGACGACCACGAGAACCTCGTCGAGGTCGTCCGCAAGCACGACGCACGGACCGCCGAGACGCTCGCGCTCGGCTTCGCACAGCTCGAGAGTGACACGTTGCCGCTCGAGGTCGCGCTGTTCCAGCTGCCGAGCGAGCTGTTCGCACGCGGCCGCATCCTCGCGTTCGCATACACGCCGTTCGTCGACCCGACGGGCAATCGCTTGCTCGTGACGATCACCGACATCACCGAGGAGCGGGAGCGTGCGGCCGCGCAGGAGATCGAAGACGAGTCCGCCGCATTCTTTCGTCAGCTCGCGACGGATCGGCATGGCGTTCGTCGCTTCATCGAAGACGCACGTACGCAGATCGAGCTGATCAGCACCGCTCGCTCGTCGAGCGTGGTGTTCAGCGCGTTGCACACGCTGAAGGGCAACGCCGGTCTCATGGGCCTCGATGCATGGGTCGCGCGGTGTCACGCGGCCGAGACCACGCTGACCGAGAACGGCGAGCTGACCCCGGATCAGCGGCAACAGATCGTCTGGGCGTGGGGCGCCACCGAGGATCGCATCGTGCCGTTCTTCGAGCGGCAGGCCACCGTCGAGATCGACTCCGCGGACTTCGCCGCGATCGTCCGTCTCGCCCGCACCGAGGGCAGCTGGGCGGAGCTGCGTGCCCTGCTTCGCGACGCGATGCTCGAATCCACCGCGATGCCTCTCCAGAAGCTGGCGACCCACTGCAGCGAGCTCGCGTCACGCCATGATCGCCGGCTCGGACGGCTCGTCGTCGAGGATCACGGTGTTCGCCTCGATCCCGAGCGCTGGGGACCACTGTGGTCCGTGCTCACGCACGTCGTCCGCAACGTCGTGATCCACGGCATGCACGCGAATGCGCCGACGGACGTCTCGCTCCGCACGATGCGCGGACCCGACGGCGTCACGATCGAGATCGCCGACGCGGGCCGCGGGATCCAGTGGGAGACCGTGCGCGAGCGTGCGAAGGCGGCGGGGCTCCCGCACCAAACGCGCGGTGATCTCATCGAAGCGATGTTCACGTCGCAGATCTCGACACGCGACGTGATCGACGAGACGGCCGGACGCGGAGTCGGTCTCGCCGCGGTCGCCGCGACCTGCCGCGAGCTCGGGGTCGCGTTCGACCTGCCGCCGCAGACCAGAGGAACCATGTTCCGCTTCTTCCTTCCGGCGCCTTCGCCACGAAATTCAGCAGCCTCGATCGCTTCCGCCCCTCTACCCCACGCTCACTAGGACGATTCATCCGATATGGCGAACAAGATCCTCATCGCAGACGACTCGATGCTCGTACGCCGCCAGGTGACCACGGCGTTGACCGCGGCCGGGTACGCCGTCGTCGAAGCGGTCGACGGCGAGGACGCGCTGCGCAAGACCACGCCGGACATGATGTTGATCGTGTGCGATCTGAACATGCCGAAGATGAACGGCATGGAGATGCTCGAGCGATTGCACGCGGATCCCGTGCTGTCCGCCGTTCCGTTCGTCATGCTCACCACCGAAGCCAGGCCGGGCATGTTCGAGCGCGCGAAGGCGCTCGGTGCGAGGGCGTGGCTGATCAAGCCGTTCAAGGCAGACCTGCTGCTCGCGGCGATCCAGAAGCTCGCGGGAACGGCAAAGGCGTCATGAAGGTTCTCGCCGCGATCAGCGACGCCAAAGAGCGGAAGCGGATCGCCGCGGTTCTTGTTGCCGCCAACCACGAGGTGGTGGAGGCGGCGACCGCGACAGCCGCGGCCAACATGTACGACGGCTTCGACATCGCGTTCGTCGATGTCGGCCAGGTCGGTCGCGCTCGCGCGTGTCCTCACCGGGTCTACGTGATCGCGGTCGTGTCGCCATCATGCCCGTCGAGCGACTACTGGGCCGCCTACAACGCCGGTGCGGATGACGTCATGCGCGTCACGGCTTCGAAGGACGAGGTCGTTGGTCGTGCGGGCGCGCTCGCACGCATTCGCACGTGGGCGTGTCCGCAGCGCACGGTCACGCAGCGGCTCGTGACGTTGCCGATGTGGAAGGACATCGATCGGATCGTCGCCGCGGAGCTCGGCGAGCTGATCGGGGAGCCATTCGCGGCCGACGCCGAGACATGCGCAGCGGTCGTGCACGCCAGCTCGATCCCGCTCACGCTGACCGCGGAGCAGATCCAGATTCGCATCGGACTCGGCATCGACGAGGCCACGGCGAGCTCGCTGCAGTCGACGTTGCTCGGCGGCGACACCAGCGGCGAGGCGATCGCCGACGCGATGCGCGAGCTCGCGAACACGGCCGGCGGTGCGATCAAGCGCATGGCGCTCGACGGCGGCGTGGAGTTCTCCATCGGTCTCCCTTCGAACACGAACATCCTGGTGCTGGATGACCACCCGAGGCACCGTGCGTGGACGCTACGGTCGGCGAGCGGCGTGTCATTCTTGTGCGTCGCCATCGCGACCTCGAGCGCTCCGAGGGTCGTTCCTGCCCGCGAGCTGCGAGAAGGCATGGTGCTCGCGCGAGATGTGCGGAACGCGATGGGTGTGCTCATCGCGCCCGCCGGTACGAACATCACCCGCACCACGGTCGAGCAGCTTTCGCGACTGCTCGGCGAGACCGCGAGCCTCGAGGTCAACGAAATCGCCGCGTAAGGAGCGGTGGTATGCGCGATGCACTTCCGATGGTCATGTTGACCATCCTCGTTATCCTTCTGATCCTTGCACTCCTCGGTGGCGGTTTTGGCTATAGCCGGTTCGGCGCGGCGGGTCTGTCCCCCGCGGCGATCGTCGGTGTGATCCTCGTGATCATGCTGCTCACCGGCCGGCTCTAGCGACGAAGTACTTGGTGAGCGGGCGCGTGATCTCCCACGTGGTGGTCACGCCTTGCGGGAAGAGGGCGGTGTCACCGTCCTCGAGGACGTGCGTCGCGCCGGTGCCGTGTACCGTCACGGTGACCGCGCCGCGAATGACGTAGACGAACTCGTCGTAGTCGAACACGAACTTGTAGCGTCCGACGTTGCACGACCAGAATCCGGCGGTGACCTGTTCGTCCGCCGTGGCAGCCGTGAACTGACCACCAGCGTTCGGGGTCCCCTCCAGGATCTCGTGTTGCGGTAGAGTGATCGGCGGCAGAGGCTCGACGAGCTTCGCGGTGGTGACCGTCATGTGGATCCGCAGGTTCTCACGAGAGCAGCTCGAGTCGGAGCCCCACGGCGTGCTGTTCAAGGACGTCTATCCGTGGGACGCGATCGACGACACGCCGTTCGGTGCGAGCTACGCGATCGTCACCGGCGGCGGGCGCACGATGCTGCACTCGCACGATCCCGCGGAGACGTTCTTCATCTGCAAGGGCGCCGGCACGATCGCGATCGACGGCAAGGCCGAGACCGTCGGACCCGGCGACGTCATCTACTTGCCGCCGCACAGCGAGCACGATCTGACGAACGCGTCGCCGACCGAGGACCTCGTGTTCGTATCGGTGTTCTGGAAGGCGCGCATCGAGGCACGGATCGACCCGACGCCGCGACTGATGATCCCGTCGCCGCCGACGCCGAACGGCCCGCTTCACCTGGGGCACCTCGCGGGGCCGTACCTGCTCGCGGACGTGATGCGCCGCTACTACCGCATGCACGGCGTCCCGACGACGCTCGTGTGCGTCACCGACGATCACCAGAGCTTCGTGCACGAGCGCGGCGACGTCGAGGGCCGCACCGCGCCCGCACACGCGGA
This sequence comes from uncultured Kofleriaceae bacterium, assembly GCA_964617845.1. Classification (GTDB taxonomy): domain Bacteria; phylum Myxococcota_A; class Polyangia; order Haliangiales; family Haliangiaceae; genus JABFXX01. The sequence continues at coordinate 206,880 of CAZUAR010000008.1, forward strand.
GATGTTCACGCAGACGATCTTCGAGGCGCTCGTGCGCTTCCACGCGCAGCCCGACGCGACCATGCGGACCTCGGTCGACGCGGATCACGCGGCACACGTGCGCGCTCGCTTCGCCGAGCTGCGCGCCGCGGGCGCGATCGAGGTGCGCGACGCCCAGACGCTGTACTGCGAGACCTGCGATCGCGGCCTCTACGATTCGTACCTCCGCGGGATTTGTCCGCACTGCGGCGACCCCTCCTCCGGGTTCGTCTGCGAGAGCTGCAACGTCCCGAGCGAGACCGCCGCGCTCGTCGATCCCGTGTGCACCAAGTGCGACACGCCCGCGTCGCGCCGCACGATGAAGCGCGCGTTCTTCCCGCTCGCGCCGTACAAGGACGCGCTCGCCGAGTACCACCGCCGGCTGCGCCTCGCGCCCAAGCTGCGCCGGCTCGCCGTCGGCTTCCTCGCGTCGGACTTCGCGTGCGAGGTCAGTCAGCCGGGCATGTGGGGCCTCTCTCTCGACGGCGATCTCGCGGGCCAGGTCATCTCGCCGTGGTTCGAGCTCTCGCTCGCCGCGTCGTACGTGCGCGCGCACCACGCACCGGCCGCTCGGCTCACCGTGTACTTCGGCTACGACAACGCCTACCTCTACCTCGTCCAGGATCCCGCGGTCGCGCTCGCGCTCGGACGCGAAGGCGATATGGCCGCGGAGCTCGCGGCGAACGACTTCCTCCTGCTCGACGACGCGAAGATGTCGACGAGCCGTGCGCACGGCATCGACGCGATCGCCGTGCTCTCTCGCGCGCCCGCGGATCTCGTCCGGCTCTACCTCGCGAAGATCCGCCCCGAGGACTCGAAGATGACCTCCGGCGTGCAGGCGGCGCAGGTGTTCCTGACCATGGTCGCGCGGTTCTGGCAGATGTGGCTGCTCCGGCTCGGCCTCGCGGTCGACGGCGAGTACGAGGGACTCTCGCCGCAACCCGCGAACCCGTCGCTCGTCCCGTGGCCGCAGGAGCAGCGCGACTTCCTCGCGTCGCTCGAGGCGCTGATCGCGCGCGCGCGCCGGGGCTACGACGCCAGCTCGCTCAAGGAGCCGTCGACGGTGATCCACGAGCTCGTCGAGCGCGCGGTCGCGTTCGGCGCGGCGCAAGCGGCGCTCGCGAAGGAGCCGTCGCTCGCCGCACAGCGCGCGACCGGCATCGCGCTCGAGCTCGCCGCGGCGCGGACGCTCGCGATGATCGTCGCACCGGTGATGCCGCTGTTCGCGCAGCAGCTGTGGGCGGCGCTCGGTATGGAGGAGGCGAACGGTTGGTACGACGACGTCCCGCCGTTCCCCGCCGGACAGCGGATCGCGCTCGCCACGACGCGGTTCTTTCCCGATAGCATCGTGCTCGGGTGAGCGCGGGCATCATCATCGTCGGCGGCGGCATCGTGGGCGCGAGCATCGCGTTCCATCTCGCGGCGCGCGGCACCAAGGGCGTCGTGCTCCTCGAGAAGGGAACCATCTGCTCGGGCGAGACGGCGAAAGCCGGCGGGTTCGTCCAGACGCACTGGGACACGATCGAGGAGGTGCGCCTGATCGCGTGGTCGCGCGAGGTGTTCGCGAGCTTCGGCGAGCGCGTCGGCGGCGACTGCGGCTGGACGCGCGGCGGCTACCTGCACGTCACGGGCGCCGAGCGCGAGCCCGACGTTCGCCGGATCCACGACATGCTGATCGCGGAGGGGCTCGACTCGCGCTGGTGCTCGCCCGAGGAGCTGCTCGAGATCCAGCCTCTGCTCGACACGCGCGACCTCGTCGGCGGCGCGTGGGAGGCATCGAGCGGGTGGGCGAACCCGGTGGCCGCGACGCGCGGCTTCACCGACGCCGCGCGCGCGAAGGGCGTCGAGATCCGCGAGGGCGTGCGCGTCACGAGGATCGTGCACGCGAGCGGAGCAATCACCGGCGTCGAGACGACCGACGGACCGATCGCCGCGCGCGTCGTCGTCAACGCGGCGGGTGCGTACGCGAAGCAGCTGCACGCGGTGCCCGAGCTACCGCTGCCGATCGAGGTGCGACGCGGTCAGTGCGGCTACATGAGCCGTCCGAGCGGCTTGCCGCAGCGCGAGATCGGCTTCTACGACGAGGTGACGGGCCTGTACACGCATCCCGCCGGCGAGCTGAACTTCGTCGGCCGCGATCGCGGCATGCCGTTCCCACCCGTCGACGATCCGGACCACTACGTCCGCGACGTCGACGGCAAGTGGATCGCGCGCGCCGGCCTCGCGCTCGCGCAGCGGTTGCCCGCGCTCGGCGAGTCGGTGTTTCACCGCGGCGTCACGGGCCTCTACGACTTCACGCCCGACGACCAGCCGATCATCGATGGGCCGTTCGGCGTCGCGGGCTACTACGTCGCCGCCGGCTTCTCGGGCCTCGGCTTCAAGAGCGCGCCCGCGACGGGCCTCGGCATGGCAGAGCTGATCCTCGACGGACGCGCGTCATCCGTGAACATCGCGCACCTTCGCTATCTGCGGTTCTTCACGCCGAAGAGCTAGCCACGCGAGCGCGCGAACGCCGCGGCGAGCCCCTCGGGCGTGCCGACATCGATGAAGCTGCCGCCGTCGAACACGACGCCGCGGACATCGAGGCCTCGCTCGACGGCGCGCTGATACACGACACCGAGGATCACGCCGGGATCGTCGCCGACCATCGCGTGCAAGAGCTCGCCGAACGCCGGCGTCCACGCCGCGATGCCCCACGTGTTGCGCATGTCGTCGGGGACCGACGCGGGCTTGTCCTGCACGTCGCGCACGCGACCGCCGGCGTCGACACGGACGGGGCCGAGCTGCTCGGGGCGATCGGTGGGGAACACGCCGAGCACGAGGTCCGCGCCCGTCGACGCGAGCGTGGCACCGACGCGAGCGAGCGCGTCGTCCGGCTCGAGCAGCGTGTCGGGCAGCGCGAGGCACACGTCGCGATCGGAGAGCCACGCGTGCGTCGCGTCGATCGCATCGGCGAGGCCGCGCGGGACCTGCCGCACGACGTACGACAGCGCGATGTTTGCCTGACGCTCGCCGAGCACGCGCACGAGCTCGAGCTTCCAGTCCGCGATCACGATCATGCACTGCTCGACGTTCGCGGCGCGCATCTGATCGAGCGACGACAACAGCACGGGACGCGGAACCGCGCGCCCGTCATCGCCCGCGTACACGATCGGCAGCAGCTCCTTCGGATAACCGAGCGGCGCGAGACGCGTTCCGAGGCCACCCGCGGGTATCACACCGATCATCGGGCGTCGATGCACCCGGTCACGCTACCACAGCGTAGTATCGCCGCGATGCAGCCCGCGATCGGCGTCCTCGGTGGAAGCGGCTTCTACGATCTGCCCGGCGCGACCGTCATCGAGTCCGTCACCGTCGACACTCCGTTCGGTGCGCCCTCGGATGCGCTGATGATCGCCGAGGTCGGTGGACGCCGCGTGATCTTCTTGCCGCGGCACGGTCGCGGCCATCGCTTGCTGCCGAGCGAGGTCAACGCGCGCGCGAACCTGTACGCGTTCAAGCAGCTCGGCGCGACGCACGTGATCTCGATCTCCGCGGTCGGCTCGCTGCGCGAAGCGATTGCGCCCGGCCACGTCGTCGTCCCGCGCCAGTACATCGATCGCACCGTGTCGCGTCCCGCGTCGTTCTTCGGCCACGGCGTCGTCGCGCACGTGTCGATGGCGGATCCGGTGTGCGCGCGCATGGCGACGGAGCTCGCCGGTGCGAGCCGCGCCGAGCGCGTCACGACGCACGATCGCGCGACCTACGTGTGCATCGAGGGCCCGCAGTTCGGCACGCGCGCCGAGTCCGAGCTGATGCGCACGTGGGGCGGCGACATCGTCGGCATGACGATGTGTCCCGAGGTGCGCCTCGCGCGAGAGGCGGAGCTCTGCTACGCGACGCTCGCGCTGTCGACGGACTACGACTGCTGGCACACGAGCGACGTGACGATGACCGACGTGTTCGCGGTGATGCGGGCCAACGTCGAGCGCGCCCGCGCGATCCTCGTGCGCGCCGTCGCAGCGCTCGATCCGGCGACCGCCTGTGCGTGCCAGACGAGCCTCGATGCGTCGCTCGCGACAGCGCCCGAGGCGATCGACGTCGAAGCGCGGACCCGGCTCGCGGCGATCCTGGCTCGCCGGCTGCGCACGTAGGGATCCCGACCGCCGGAATGCCGAGAAGTTGCACTCGGATCCGGATACTGTTCAAATGTGCAGCCATGCTCGATGCGCACGCCACGCTCAACGAGCGACAGCGAGAAGCAGTGCTCCACCGCGGTGACGATCCGCTGCTCGTGATCGCCGGCGCGGGGACCGGCAAGACCACGACGCTCGCGCATCGCATCGCGCAGCTCGTGATCGATGGCGCGGATCCGCGGCGCATCCTGCTGCTCACGTTCTCGCGTCGAGCGTCGCAGGAGATGATCCGCCGCGCGCAGCGGGTGATGAAGAGCGCGGACCTGCCGTGGGCCGGGACGTTTCACGCGATCGGCAGCCGGCTGCTCCGCATGCACGCGCTCGCGCTCGGGCTCGATCCGGCGTTCACCGTGCTCGATCGTGGCGACGCCGCCGACCTCGTGGACCTGGTGCGCGTCGATCGCGGGCTCGCGAAGGGCGACCGGCGGTTTCCCAAGAAGGACACGTGCCTCGCGATCTACTCGCGGACGCTCAACGCGCGCGCGCAGCTCGAGGCGGTGCTCGCCGACGCGTACCCGTGGTGCCGCGAGCACGCGACCGCGCTGCGCGCGCTGTTCGCCGCGTACGTCGAGGAGAAGCTCGCGCGTCACGTGCTCGACTACGACGACCTGCTGCTGTGGTGGTGGCACGCGATGCAGTCTCCGGAGATCGCGGCGCACGTCCGCGCGCGCTTCGATCACGTCCTCGTCGACGAGTACCAGGACACGAACGCGCTGCAGGCGGAGATCGTGGTCGCGCTCGCGCCGTCGGGGAAGGGCGTGACCGCCGTCGGCGACGACGCGCAGGCGATCTACTCGTTCCGCGCGGCGACCGTCGACAACATCCTCGCGTTCCCGCGTGCGTTCACGGCGCCGGCGAAGCTGGTCGCCCTCGAGGAGAACTATCGCTCGACGACGCCGATCCTCGCCGCGTCGAACGCCGTGATCGAGCGCTCGACGCGTCGCTACCAGAAGGAGCTGCACTCCTCGCGGCCCTCGCAAGAGCGCCCGACCCTCGCGATCGTCGACGACGATCTCGCCGAGGTCGACTACGTCATCGAGCGCGTCCTCGCCTATCGCGAGGCCGGGATGCAGCTGCGCGATCAGGCGGTGCTCGTGCGGGCAGCGCATCACGCGGACCTCCTCGAGCTCGAGCTCGGGCGGCGGCGCATCCCGTACGTGAAGTACGGAGGGCTCAAGTTCCTCGAGGCGGCGCACGTGAAGGATTTGCTGTCGATCTTGCGCTGGGCGGAGAACCCGAACGATCCGATCGCCGCGTTCCGCATCGCGCAGCTCGTCCCCGGCGTCGGCCCCGCGTTTGCGCGCCGCGCCGTCGATGCGATCCGCTCGGCCCCTGCTCCATCGCTCGCGGTGCTCGCGACGCTGAAGCCTCCGCCGGCGGCGCGCCACGTGTGGCCCGCGCTGTGCGAGCTGCTCGTCGCGATCGCCGGACCGCAGGCCTCGTGGATCGGCCAGATCGGGCGCGTGCGCGCGTTCTACGAGCCGCTGCTCGTCGAGCGCTACGACGCGGCGGAGGCACGGCTCGGCGACCTCGCGCAGCTCGAAGCGATCGCCGGCACGTATGTCTCGCGCGCGGCATTCCTCGACGATCTCTCGCTGGATCCGCCGAGCGCGACGGGCGACTTCGCGGGACCGCCGTCGCTCGACGAGGACTGGCTCGTGCTGTCGACGATCCACTCCGCGAAGGGCCAGGAGTGGCGCGCGGTGTTCATCCTCGACGTGATCGACGGGCGCATCCCGTCGGACCTCGCGGTCGGTGCACCGGACCAGATCGAGGAAGAGCGCCGCCTGCTCTACGTCGCGATGACCCGCGCGAAGGATCACCTGCACCTCGTCCAGCCGCTGCGCATGTTCGTCGAGAAGCAGCACCGCCACGGCGATCGCCACGTCTACGCTCCTCGCACGCGCTTCATCCCCGACGCGATCCTCGATCGCTTCGAGCGCGTGGTCCGCGGCCGCGGCGTGCAGGGCCTCGTCGCCGACGCACCGACTACGACACTCGACGTTGCTTCGCGGCTGCGTGCGATGTGGTGACGCGCGCGAGGTACGGCGCCGTACGACTCGTGGCGTGACGCGCGACGGCGGCGGGCGTGCCGGCGACGACGATCGTGCCACCGCGCTCGCCCGCGCCCGGCCCCACGTCGATCACCCAGTCGCTCGCGGCGACGACGCGCATGTCGTGCTCGACGACGATCACGGTGTTGCCGGCGTCGACGAGGCCATCGAGCTGCGTGACGAGCCGCTCGATATCCGCGGGATGCAGCCCTGTCGTCGGCTCGTCGAGGATGTACAACGTGTCGCCGCGCTCCTTGCGCTGCAGCTCGGTCGCGAGCTTGATCCGCTGCGCCTCGCCGCCGGACAGCTCCGTCGCCGGTTGTCCGAGGCGGAGGTAGCCGAGTCCCACCTGGCGCACGACATCGAGCGCGTGGCGGATCGGCGGCTCCTCGGCGAAGAAGCTGAACGCTTCGTCGACGGTCATCGCGAGGACCTCGGCGATGTTGCGATCGCGGTATGTCACCTCGAGCGTCTTCGCGTTGTAGCGCGTGCCCTCGCACACGGGACACGGCGCGTACACGCTCGGCAGGAACAGCATCTCGACGAACACGAAGCCCTCGCCTTCGCACTTCTCGCACCGGCCCTTGGCCACGTTGAACGAGAACCTGCCCGCGTCGAACTTGCGCGCCTTCGCCGCCTTCGTCGAGGCGAATTGCTTGCGCACGTGATCGAACAGGCCGGTGTACGTGGCGAGGTTCGAGCGCGGCGTGCGTCCGATCGGCTTCTGATCGACGCGCACGAGCCGGCGAATGCCCTCCATGCCGGACGCGATGCGACCGCCGAGCGGCGCGATCTCGTCGTCCTCGTCCTCGTCGGGGTCGAGCTTCGTGCCGAGGTGAGCGGCGACGAGCTCGACGAGCGCCTGGCTCACGAGCGTCGACTTGCCCGACCCGGACACGCCGGTGACCGACGTCAGCACGCCGAGCGGGAACGCTGCGTCGAGCCCATGCAGGTTGTTGCGCGTGATGCCCGCGAGGCGCAGCCAACCACGCGGTGCGCGCGGCTCGCGTGGCGGATGCGGCGCGGTGTCGAACAGGTGCTCGCGCGTCGTCGAAGCTTCGACCTTCGCGAGCCCCGCCAAAGGTCCGCTGTACAGCACGCGTCCGCCGTGCTCGCCGGCCGCCGGGCCGATGTCGACGATCCAGTCGGCGTGGCGGATCACGTCGAGGTCGTGCTCGACGACGAACAGCGAGTTGCCTTGCGCCTTCAGCTTGTCGAGCGCGGCGAGCAGCGCCTCGGTGTCGGCGGGATGCAGCCCGGCGGATGGCTCGTCGAGCACGTAGACCACGCCGAACAGGTTCGAGCGCACCTGCGTCGCGAGCCGCAGCCGCTGGAGCTCGCCGGGTGACAGCGTCGGCGTGCTGCGTTCGAGCGTGAGGTACCCGAGCCCGAGCTCGAGCATGACCGCGATGCGCGCGACGAGATCCTCGGCGATGCGGCGCGCGACAATGGCGCGTTCGGGGTGCCCCTCGCCCGGCGGCGCTGCGCTGCCGTCGGCGTACGGCGCGAAGATCGCGGCGAGCCGCTCCAGCGAGAAGCGCGACATCTCGGTGATGTCGACGCCGGCGAACGTCACGGCGAGCGCCTCCTCGCGCAGCCGCTTTCCGCCGCACGTCTCGCACGGTGTCGACAGCATGTACTGCATCACGCGCTTCTTCATCATCGCGCTCTGCGTGTTCGCGAACGTGTGCAGCACGTGCCGCCGCGCGCTCGAGAACGTGCCCATGTAGCTCGGCTCTTCCTTGCGCTTCAGCAGGCGGCGCGCTTCGGCCGGCGTGACGCCCGCGTAGACCGGGACCGTCGGCTGCTCGTCGGTGAACAGGATCCAATCGCGCTGCTTCTTCGGAAGCTCGCGCCACGGCTTGTCGACGTCGTAGCCGAGCGTGACGAGGATGTCGCGCAGGTTCTGGCCGCCCCATGCCTGCGGCCACGCCGCGACCGCGCGCTCGCGAATCGTCAGCGAGTCGTCGGGCACCATCGACTTCTCGGTGACGCTGTACACGCGACCGAGCCCGTGACACGTCGGGCACGCGCCCTCGGGCGTGTTGGGCGAGAAGCCCTCCGCATAGATGATGCGCGCGCCGCGCGGATACGTCCCCGCGCGCGAGTACAGCATGCGCAACAGGTTCGACACCGTCGTGACGCTCCCCACCGACGAGCGCGTCGTCGGCGAGCCGCGCTGCTGCTGCAACGCGATCGCGGGAGGCAGGCCCTCGATCTCGTCGACCTCGGGCACCGGCATCTGATCGAACAGGCGCCGCGCGTACGGCGACACCGACTCGAGGTAGCGGCGCTGCGCCTCGCCGAAGAGCGTGCCGAACGCGAGCGATGACTTGCCCGATCCGGACACGCCGGTGAACACGACGAGCGCGTCGCGCGGGATCTCGACGTCGACGTCCTTGAGGTTGTGCTCGCGCGCACCTCTCACGCGGACGAAGCCCGTGCGGGGGGTGCGGCTCATGAGCGTCGTGTAGCACGTCACCGACCACCGAAACTCGCGGTGAGAGCGCCGCGCGTTCTCGCTCGCGTGGCGGTGCCGCACAGGGAGCGAATCCTGCACGGCGATTCGATCGTGCGCGCGAAGACCATCTTCACTCTCCTCAAGGAAACTGGGAGCGACTGGCTCGAGGACAAGGCGTCGCGACTGGCGGCCGCCCTCGCCTTCTACACGTTGCTCTCGCTCGCTCCGCTGCTCGTCCTCGTCGTCTCGATCGCCGGCCTCGTGTTCGGTGACGACGCCGCGCGTGGCGAGGTCACCGGCCAGCTCCAGGCGCTGATCGGCACCGACGGCGCGAAGGCCGTCGAGTCCGTCCTCTCGAACGCGAAGACACCGTCGAGCGGGATCCTCGGCACCATCGTCGGCGTCGCGATCCTGCTGTTCGGTGCCTCGGGCGTGTTCGGCGAGCTCCAGGACTCGCTCAACGTGATCTGGGAGGTGCAGCCGAGGCCCGGCCGCGGCATCAAGGGCTTCATTCGCGATCGCTTCTTCTCGTTCACGCTCGTCCTGGGCGTCGCGTTCCTGCTGCTCGTCTCGCTCGTGCTCAGCGCGGGCCTCGCGGCGGCGGGCAGCTTGTTCGAGCAGCGACTGCCCGGCGGCGAGGTCATGTGGCAGGTGATCAACTTCGTGATCTCGATCGGCACGATCACCGTGCTGTTCGGGCTGATCTTCAAGGTGCTCCCCGACGTGAAGATCCAGTGGCGCGACGTGTGGATCGGCGCGCTGTTCACCGCGGTGCTGTTCACCCTCGGCAAGTTCGCGATCGGCCTCTACCTCGGTCGCTCGACCATCGCGTCGCCGTTCGGCGCGGCCGGCTCGGTCGTCGTGCTCGTCGTGTGGGTCTACTACTCCGCGCAGATCCTGTTCTTCGGCGCGGAGTTCACGCAGGTCTACGCGCGCCACCACGGCTCGCGCCTGCGCCCGACGAAGAACGCGGTGCCGATCACCGACGAGGCCAAGGCACAGATGGGCCTCGGTCCGCACGCGAAGCCGACGCCATCGTAGGCCGAGCGCGCTAGAGGTTCTCGCGGATGAACGGCGGGATCAGTGCCTTCGGGAACGGGAGGAACCGTCCCACGGGCAGGATCCGCTCGCGGCGCCGCTCCTCCTCGAGGTGGCGAAGCTGCGCCTTGAGCACGTCCGCCAGCGCGATCTCTCCGAGGAAGTTGTTGTCCGCGTCGACGACGGGAAGGATCGTGACGTTCGCGAGCGCCATGCGATACGTGATCACGCGCAGCGTGTCGTCGAGGTGTGCGCGCAGCTCCGCGGGGACCGGGTTCGAGTGTGATGGCAGCGGTCGCGGCGCTCCGTCGAGCGTGACCACGTCACGCACGAACAGCACCTCGAGCGGATCGATCTGATACTCGCGCGTGACGTGATAGCCGCGGCGGACGAGCTTCTCGGTCAGAATGGAGCGCTTGAGGAACAGCACGGTGAACCCGTGCGCGACGACGACCGCGATCGAGATCGGCAGCAGCGCCCCGAAGTCGTGCGTGACCTCCGCTGCGAACAGGATGCCCGTCAGCGGCGAGCGCATCGTGCCGCCCAGGATCGCGCCCATCGAGACCAGCGCCCAGAAGCCGTGGCCCTCGAACGGCAGGACGTGACCTTCGAGCGCACCGAGGGCTCCGCCGATCATGAGCAGCGGCGCCAGCACACCGCCCGACGTACCGGAGCCGAGCGAGATGGCCCAGATCGACCACTTCACGATCACCAGCACGAGGATCGCCCGGAGCGCGAGGTGGTCCTGCAGCAGCGCGCCGATCGACTCGTAGCCGACGCCGAGCGCGCGCGGCTCGATCATGCCGCCGATGCCGATCGCGAGCCCGCCGATCGCCGGCCACCACATCCAGTGGATCGGCAAGCGCTGGAACAGGTCCTCGAACGCGTAGACGCTGGCGGTCATCGCGAGCGAGAGCAGGCCCGCACCGATGCCGCACGCACCCGCTGCGAGCAGCGTCGTGACCTCGAAGCTCGACGCGTGTGCACCGACGGTGAACAGCGGATCAGGCGAGAACAAGAAGTGTCGCGCCGCCATGGCGGCCGCGGCGGCGAGCGCGACCGGGACGAAGCTTCGCGGCTTCCACTCGAACAGCAACAGCTCGACGGCGAGGAGCGTCGCGGCGATCGGGGTGCCGAACGTGGCGGCCATGCCTCCGGCGGCGCCCGCAACGAGGAGTGTCTTGCGCTCCGCGGCGGTCAGCCGAAACGCCTGCGCGATCAGCGAGCCGACGGCGCCCCCGGTCATGATGATCGGGCCCTCGGCGCCGAACGGACCTCCGGAGCCGATCGAGATCGCCGCCGAGACGGGCTTGAGCAATGCGACCTTGGGCTCGACGCGGCTACCGCGGAGCATGATCGATTCGAGCGCCTCGGGGATGCCGTGGCCTCGGATCTTCTCCGAACCGAACCGCGCGATCAGGCCGATGATCAGGCCACCGATCACCGGCACGATGATGACGAACGGTCCGAGGTGATGACCGGTCGGATGTGCCTCGCTCGTGCTCCACGTCTGAAAGAAGAACAGGTTCGTGAAGCCCGCGATCAGCTTCAGCAGCACGAGCGCGACGAACGCCGAGACGATACCGATGGCGATCGCGATGCCGGCGATGATGATCGTGCGCTTCGACGTGGTGAAGTCACCGAGCTCGTCCCACGGACCGCCGGGTGCGCGCCCGTGACTCACGACGCCACCAGCGTCTGCAGCGACGCGAGCAGCTTCGGAGCTGTCTTCGCGAGCTCGTCGCGATGCGCGATCGAGAGGCGGTCGAGCATCGCGCGCCCGCGCGGGAGAATCCGTACGAGCACGACACGACCGTCGGCGGGGTCTGCCTTGCGCTTCACCATCTCCTGCGCCTCGAGGCGATCGATCATCTCGACAACGCTGTGATGACGGAGGACGAGCCGATCTGCGAGCGTGCGGATCGTCGGCCGCTCACCCGCCGGCAGGCCACGGATCGCGAGTAGCAGCTGGTGCTGGCGCGGCTCGAGCCCGACGCTGCGCGCCTCGTTCTCCGAGAAGGCGAGGAACGTCCGGAGGCGATATCGCAGCTCGGCGAGGGCCTGGTACTCCGCGTCGGTGAGCTTCTCGCGAGCCATCGGCCGCGATATATCGCATCACGATATAGTTGTCCACGAACCAGCGGAGCGTTCTCGCTGGCCGAGCTCGAAGGAAGACCTAGTTCGAGAAGCAGAGCGCGCCGTCGAACCGGCCGTCGATCTCGGACGGCTTCGAGCCCGAGAGCTACGCGTACCCCTACGGCGAGCGCACCGACGAGCTCGACGCGGCGATCCTCTCGCGCGTGAAGTGGCTGCGCACGACGCGCGGCCCCTGCCCGTACTAGCTTGCCTACATTGTCGCCATCGCGCGTTGCCAGCACGAGCGAGCCTCGCGCGAGTTGACCCCGATCCGATCCTCGAAGACGCTACGCGCATGCTTCGAACGCTGGGGATGTTCGCTGCGGTGGGGCTCGCCGCCGGTGGATGCACCGACGGCATCGACTACAGCGTGATGACGTCCGAGATCGACATCGACGCGTTCGTCATGCCGATGTTGCCCGCGGCGGAGCGCGCCCAGATCGTGCGTCGCTACGATCACCTCGATCCCGCCGACGAGGTTCCGCGCGGTCTCCTCGAAGACGCGATGGTCTACTTCGACATGAACCTCGCGCTGATTCCCAAGCAGCGCTACTTCGTCGTGATGGACATGTCGCTGTTCTCGGGCAAGGACCGCTTCTGGCTGGTCGACCTGATGACGGGCGAGGTCGAGGCCCACAAGGTCGCGCACGGCGACGGCAGCGATCCGGACCACGACGGCTACGCCGACTCGTTCGGCAACGTCGAGGGCTCGCACAAGTCGTCGCTCGGCTTCTACCTGTCGGGCGAGATCTACGACGGTACGCACGACCACTCGATGCGCCTCGACGGTCTCAACCGCGATGGATCGCCAAACGGCCTCGCGAACAGCAACGCGCGCCCGCGCCTGATCGTGATGCACGAGGCGTCGTACGTCAGCGATAGCAACACGGACAAGCAGGGCCGCAGCAACGGCTGCCCCGCGCTCGATCCGACGATCGAGGTCGGCGTGGTCGACAAGATCCACGATGGCTCGCTTCTGTACATGGCGACCTCGCCGCTGAACCCGCCGGTCGGTCGCGCCGACCCGGGCCCCGGCGATGATCCCGACGAGATGCCGCCCGACGACGACATGATCGACGACGGCGCCGAGATGGGCGGGTGCTCCGCCGGTGGCGGCGGGACCGCCCCGGGCGTCCTGGTCGCGCTCGGCCTGGCCGCCGTCAGCCGCCGTCGCCGGCGCTAGCCCCGCGACGAACGCTCTTGAGCGACACGAGCACCTCGTCGACGATTCCGTACGCCTTCGCCTGCTCTGCCGTCATGAAGTTGTCGCGTTCGGTGTCCTTCGCGATCGTCTCGACCGGCTGTCCGGTGTGCTTCGCGTAGAGCTCGTTGAACGTCTCGCGTGCACGCAGGATCTCGCGCGCGTGGATCTCGATATCGGTCGCCTGGCCGCGAAAGCCGGCGAGCGGCTGATGGATCATCACGCTCGCGTGCGGCAACGCGAACCGCTTCCCTTTCGCGCCCGCGGCGAGCAGGAAGCTCCCCATCGACGCGGCCTGCCCGGTCACGACCGTCGCGACGTCGCAATGCAGGAACTGCATCGTGTCGTAGATCGCGAGGCCGGCGATGAAGTCCCCGCCCGGCGAGTTGATGTAGAGCATCACGTCCTTGTCGGGATCCTCGGCATCGAGGAACAAGAGCTGCGCGATCGTCACGTTCGCGACCGCGTCGTCGATCTCGCGGCCGATGAACACGATGCGATCCTTGAGCAGCCGCGAGAACAGGTCCCACCCGCGCTCTCCGCGATGCGTCTGCTCCACGACCGTCGGGATCAGCTGCATCGCGGTCGGAGTGCGATCGCTCATCGCTTCTTCTCCGGCGTATCGGGCGTCGACAGCCACGCGACGAGCGCTTCGCGCGAGAACCGCCACACGGGACCGAGCCGCTTGCCCGGAAGCTTCCCGGCTTCCGCGAGCTCGATGACGTTCTTCTCGTCGATCTGCAGGAACTGACCTGCCTGCTCGGCGTTCATGATCTCCGGCGGGTCGTACGCCTGGAACGAGTACGTCCCGACCATCGCGCCGCCGCGAGGCTCGAGATATTTCGTCACCAGGTTCGCGACGATGTCCTTCTTTGGAAGGCCCAACTCCTCCGCCGCTCGATGCAGTTTCTCGACGGCGTTCTGCGGCAACTTCACGTAGAGCGGAGACTCCGGCTGGGTCTTGCGCGACATATCGAGAAGATATTCGATGAATATTCAGACGTCAAGGCGGACGTGCGCGAGCGCTCGCTGCGGAATCCGCGCACGGCCGACTCGACGGCCTCGCGCTTGCAACATCCGAGGGCATGGGAATTCTACGCAGCCTCTTCGGAAAGGACACCACCACCGACGTGCTCGAGCTGCTCGAGTCGCAGCATCGGGAAGTCGACATGTTGCTCGAGAAGCTCGAGAAGGGCGAAGGCAACCGCCGCTCGCTCTTCACCGAGCTCGCGAACAAGCTCGCCGCACACGCGACCGTGGAAGAGAAGATCTTCTACCCGGCCGTGATGGCGAAGCAGACGAACCAGCTGCTCCACGAATCGGTCGAGGAGCACCTCGCGATCAAGCGTGTCCTCGCGGACCTGATCGAGATGCGACTCGATGACGACTCGTTCAAGGCGAAGCTCTCGGTGCTCAAGGAGCAGGTCTCGCATCACGCGCACAAGGAGGAGGAGGACAAGCTCTTCCCGAAGGTGAAGTCGATGTTCTCGGCCGACGAGCGCGCGGCCCTCGGCAACGAGGTGCTCGTGATGTTCGAGGAGCTGATGGAGTCGGATCCGTCGAAGAACGTCCCGCGCGAGACCGAGATGGCGGCTCCGCTACCGTCGGCGCGTTGAGACGCGACGCAACACGCCACGCGCGGTGCGCGATTTGCGCAAAGCGATCCGGGTGTCGATCTTTGTCGACACCGTCGATCTGCTTCTGTGTAGGCTGCGCGCCATGAGGAACGCACTTCTGTGCTTGCTGCTGCTTGGCTGCGGAACGGATGGTGTCGCCGACGATCCGAACGTCATCGACCTGGTCTCGCAGCGCTACACGCTGCAGCCGGGAGAAGAGAAGTACTTCTGCTACACGATGCGGCTGCCCGCGGATCGTGACGTCGCGATCAAGAAGGTCACGCCGGAGTACGGCGTGGGCACGCACCACATCCTGTTCGCGCAGACGATCGCGACCGAGCCCGACGGCTTCAGCGAGTGCAGCGTGCTGTTCAAGCAGACGTGGCTGCCGATGTACACGGGCGGTCTCGACTCGGGCCCGGTCGAGATGCCGGAGGGTGTCGGCTTCTCCCCACTCGAGCGCGGCCAGCAGGTGCTCATGCAGCTCCACTTGCAGAATGCGACCGACGAGGTGATCAGCGATTCGACATCGCTGCGCATCGACCTCATCGACAAGACGCCCGACATGATCGAAGCCGGCATCTACGGCATGGACAATCGTCTGATCGACATCCCGCCCAACACGGACTCCAAGACGATCTCGATGAACTGCGCGCCCGATCACGCGTTGGACGTGTTCGCGGTGCTCGGCCACATGCACAAGCGCGGCGCCTCGCTCGATGTCTCGCGCGGTGAGACCGCCGGTGTCGACATGCTCTATCAGGGCGCCTGGAACTTCGAGGAGCAGCCGCTCACCCCGATGACGCTGCGGATCGAAGCGAACCAGAAGCTGCACCTGCGCTGCACGCACAAGAACAACACCTCGGTCCAGGTCGGATACGGCGAGAGCTCCGACGACGAGATGTGCGCGTTCGTCTTCTACTACGCGCCCGCCTCGTTCCAGCTCGACGGCTGCATCCAGCAGTGACTACCGGGCGCTGACCTCGAGCACGCCGTCACACGCGAGCTCGACGATCCCCGTCGCCTCGTCGCGCTCGATATCGAGCGCCGCACCATCGCACGCCGCGTGAACCGTCGCGGCGAAGCGCTCGGGCACGTACACCGCGTGCGGCGCGTCGATCGCGGCGTCGAGCTCCACGCGAATCTCGTCGCCCGTGGCGCTCGCCTCGATCGACGCCGGCGTTCCGGCGACGCGCGCGACATGAATGCGGGAGACGCGAGCGATCACGTGCTCGCGCTCGGTCCACGCGTCCGTCGCGGCATCGTAGTCGAACAACCCCCACGATCCCTGGCTCTGCTCCTTCCACAGCCAGAACGCGTTCGACGCGAAGTAGCGCTCGTGCAGCTGCCCTTGCGTTTGCATCCATCGCTCGTGCGGCTCGTCGGTGTCCGGGCCGACACCCCACTCCCCGATCCACAGCGGCGTCCGGAACGCCGTCGCCTCTTCGCGCGCCGAGCGCACGCTCGCCTCGAGCTCCTCGAACGTGGCCATCTGGAACGCGCGCGGGTCGGGCTGGAACACGTACGTGTAGATGTGCGGCGAGTAGACGGCGCCGGGATCCGCGAACGGCTCGCTCGGCGTCGGGATGAAGTCGGTGAAGTTACGCAGCGCCGGCGGTTCGAACATCACGAGCTTCTCGGGAGCCGCGGCGCGAACGGCCTTGGCCGCGCGCGCGTGAAACGCGGCGAGCTCGACCGTGCCGGTGTCCGGCTCGTTGAACAGCTCGAAGCCGATCACCGCGTCGGAGTTGGCCCAGCGTGTCGCGACGTGCCCGATCATCGCGGCGAACGCCGCCTGCAGTCCCGACGCGTCATCGACGTCGAAGAACGTGTGGAACGCGGCCTGGACCTGCGGTGACAGCCGTCGCTCGGCGAGGTCCATCAGTGGCCCCTCGAGCAGCTGTGTCGGCGGCGGCTGGATCGCCCACAGCGGTGCGCCGTCCTCGCCGATCTCCTTCGAGTACGCGTCCTGGTGCAGATCGACGACGACGAACATGCCGGCCGCGGCCGCGCAGGCGATCGCCGCGTCGACGCGCGCGAGATACGCGTCGTCGAACGTGCCCCGTACGGGCTCGATGCCGCTCCACTGGATCGGCAGGCGCAGCAGATCGAAGCCGAGCTGCCGCATGCGGTTGCAGTCCGCTTGCGTCAGCGCGGGAATCGTCTCGAGCGCGATGCGTCCGTCATCGAACGTCACGTCGAACACGCCATCGACACGGGCGTTGATCCCGCGCAGCAAGGCGACGCGTCCATCTGCATCGCGCAGATGCGTACCGTCCGAAGCGAGCGGTCGCGTGACGAGGGGCGCGGCGGTATCGCCGCACGCGCAGAGTGCGATCACCAGACAAGCCAGGCGCATCGCGCCGAGCTTGTCACGGTCGTCAGCGCATGACGCGGTTGTTGATGCTGATCACCGGCGCGGGCGGCGGCGGCGGCGGCGCTGCCGGCGGGGGCGCGCTCTGTCCGCCTCCACCCATCATCATCATCATCATCATCATCGGCATCATGTCGCCACCGTCGTCCTTCTTGGACGCGAGGCTCTTCACGGAGTCGCCGATCGACGTGAGCATCGTGGTCAGCTCCGCAGAGGCTGCACCACCGCGGCCGGTGACGCGCGCAGCGCCACCCGATACCTTGTCGAGAGAGTTGGAGTCGATAGAGGTGAAGGAGGCGGTGGGCATGGGCTTGGTCCTGGGTGAAAGGGTGTGTCGGGACCTAGAGCACCTGCAGTGCCAAGAGCGCTCGCGTGCACTAACGCCCACTTAGTCCGATCCGCAGCAGGGATCGTCGAGTCACACAGGACTCGTTCCGCCGCTCGGGGGTTACGATCGGTGTCGGGAGGTGAGATAGGCGGCCTTCCCCCCGCGCGACGACGCACGTGCGCGAAATCGCTCGGCTAACCGACGAATTGCCGCTTGCCATCCATAGAGACGACCTCTAGCGTCACCCTCATGCATCCGATCGGGACACCGCACGGTACGTCCCCGAACCGGGGTCCACTCGCCGCCGCGTCCTGGCTCAGCGCGCGCGACCTGACTCCGCAACCCCCGAAGTGGTTCGTGGTCATCACGTTCGGCACCTCGCAGGGAGCCACGCTCGACCTCGAGATCATGAGCGAGGAGTGGGGATTTCGTTTCGAGCACGAGCGCCGCGTCAGCTGGATCCGGGTGACGGACATCGCGTTCGCGCACGGCCACGACGACCACGAGCTCCTGTCACGCACGCCGACGCTGCGCGAGATCGGCGCGTTCTTGCGCTCGCTCGAGGAGACGCACCAGCTCCAGTTCGAAACGCCGATCGTGCGCACGAACCTCGACGGTGCCGAGCCAGCGGTCCGTTCGTGGTTGCAAACCCTGTGAGCTGGCGATGGCGACCTGGAACGCAGTACGCTGACCGCTCGTGCGTCTCCTGGCCGCGCTCTTCCTGATCGGTTGCGGATCGTCGACGGTGTCGACGCCGTCGGGATCCCCCGTGCCACCCGCGACGCCGAGCGATGACCGCGCCGCGATCGCCGCAGAGAAGGCGCGGCGCGAGGAGCTCGGCGCCGCACATCGCAAGCTGGAAGACGAACAAGCGACCGCTCTCGCCGCCACATGCGAAAGGACCGGGGAGCGCGTCAAGCGCTGCACGCCGAGCTGCTACGACGGCGAGCCCGCCGATCCACGCGCGAACAAGAAGGTCGGCCGCAGCGTCGAGATCGTGCACGTCGTCTGCACGCGCGCGGCGCAGGCGAACGCCGGTCCGTTCGTGATCCTCGACGAGCTCGGTGGCGCCAAGCTCCCGGTGCGCGCCGCGCGACGGCGATTCCCGAAGCAGAGCAGGAAGGGAACGTGGCAACACGGCGTCGAGGCCGAGGTCGTGACCGCGCTCAAGCCGGACATGTCGCCCGGCGACGTCGTTCGCGTGACCGGCAAGTGGAAGACGCGGACGCATCCGCTGACCAAGGAGCGCCTTCGCTGCGTCAACGTCTCTCACTACGTGAAGTCCTTGAAGCGTCCGCTCGATGCGTGCGGCTCGACCGGCTCGACGGCGTGCGAGGCCGCGGGCGACGCGGCGACGCATGGCATCAACGTCGTCCGCTTCCGCCTCGCCGAGGCGTCGCGCCTGGGCGCTGTCGGCGAGACCGCCGGATGCCAGCAGGCCGCCCTCGAAGCGGTGGCGGTCGCGCGCGGCATGCCGCGCTGGCGCCAGTACGCGTCGCTCAACACCGATCAGTGGAAGTCGTGGCCACGCTATCGGACGCGCTTCGACGGCATCCTCGACGAGGACTCGTTGTTCGCGCTCGCGATCGCGCTCGGGTCCGAGGCGCAGGACGTGTACGCGGCGTGCGGTGGGACCGATCCGAAGACCACCGTCATCGACGAACAGTCGTTTCACACCTGCTGGTGAAACCGACCATCGGCACGAGTGTCTGGGGTACTACCGAACCATGCGCATCGCCATCCTCGTCGCCGCCATCGTCGCCATCACCGCGAGCTCCGCGCACGCCGACACCATCTTCGATCGACTCCGCGACGACAGCGGCGAGGTCGCCGGGCTCCCGGGGTGGAAGCTGCAGCGCAAGCCCGACAAGAACCACTGCGGTGGGATCGCGATCGTCACGACGCGCGGCAAGAAGAAGCTCACGGCCGACGAGCAGCCAACCGCGAACGTGTTCGCGCTGACCTTCCCCACCGGACTGAACTTCTCGCCCGACGAGAAGCACCGAAAGACCCGCGAAGCGTCGATGAAGCGGTTCAACGACTTCGTCGTCGAGATGACGAAGGTCAGCGCGGTCTCGCAGAAGTACTACGAGGCCACGCTCGACAAGGAGAAGACGGTCGAGGCGCGCGCCCGCGCCGCCGCGCGCATGGCGCAGATCTCGATGCGCGTCGCGTCGCTGCTCGCGCGCGCCGAGATCCCGAAGGACGTCCGCACCGGCGAGCTTGCCTCCGAGAAGATCGAAGCGTTCTGCGACAAGCTCGCCGAGGTGGCCGAGCCGCTGCTCGCGCGCGCGGAAGAAGCGACGGCCGTGTGCGCGGCCGCGACGAAGGACGCGCCCGCTGGCTGGTGGACGACCGTGTGCGCGACGCCTGCACCCTGAGCGTGTCGAGCCCCTCGCGCTAGATCGTCCGCGTGACCTTCGCGAGGTGCGGCGGTGCGTCCGCGTCGAGCCCGCGTGCCGAGGCGAGCGCCGGCAACGCGAGATAGAACGTCTGCACCTGGCACAGCGGCGAGAGCACGGCGGGTGCGTCGACGGCCGGCAGCTCGACGAGCGCCGCGCCGAGGCGCGCGAGGTGCGCGATCGCCTCGTCGACGCTCGCGCGCGTCTGGTCGGCCTGCCGGAGCGCGAGCACGGGGAAGCCGGGGCCGACGAGCGCGATCGGCCCGTGGCGCAGCTCCGCGGTGCTGAACGCCTCCGCGTGGAGACCGCACGTCTCCTTGAGCTTGAGCGCGATCTCGAGCGCCGCGGATAGGCCGATGCCGCGACCGACGACGTACATGGTGCGAGCGCTCGCGAGCGACGCGAGCGGCGGACCGCCGTCGAGCGCGGATGCGGCTGCGAACGCCTCGGGTGCGCGAGCGACCGCGTCGTGCAGCGCGGGCTCGTCGCTCCACGCCGCCGCGAGCTGCAGGAACGCGAGGCACGACAGCAGGAACGACTTCGTCGCGGCGACCGCGCGCTCCTCGCCGGCGCCGAGCTGGAGCACCACCTCGCACTCGCGCGCGAGCGGCGACGCGCTGTCGTTGACGATGCCGACGACGAGCGCCCCACCCTCGCGCGCCGCGGCCGTGAGCTGCACGAGGTCGGGGCTGCGCCCGCTCTGCGAGACCGCGATGAACAGCGCATTCTCGAGCACCGGCGCGCGGCCGTAGGTGGACACGATGCTCGGACCGATCGACGCCACCGCGCGCCCGACGGTCGTCTCGAGCACGTACTTGCCGTAGGTGGCAGCGTGATCCGAGCTGCCGCGCGCGCACGTGACGACGAACGCGGGCGGACGCGCGCGGAGCCGCTGCCCGAGCGCCGAGACCTCGCGCGCTGTGGCCGCGATCTGCGCGCGGGCACCGTCCGCCGTCTGGGCGGCTTCGCGCGCGAGCTGGCTCATACCCGAGCTTTGCATGGCCGCGCTCGCACGGCGACGTAGACTCCAGAGGTGGCCACGGTGCTCGTGATCTCGCCGCACCTCGACGATGCGGTCCTCTCCGTCGGCGGAACGATCGCCGCTCGGACCGCCGCCGGTGATCGCGTCGTGGTCGCGACGATGTACACCGATGGCCCGCCGCTCGACGAGGTCGTGCCCGCGATGCGCAAGTGGGCCGACTATCCCGCGCGCCGTGCCGAGGACGCGAACGCGTGCGCGGCGGTCGGGGCCGAGGTCCGCTGGTTCGGACATGTCGAGCGCGCGTTTCGAAGGCCGTTTCTGTCCGGGCTCACGTACTTCACGACACCGGCGAGGCTCGACGGGTTCTCGACGCTGTCCCGGGTCACCGAGTCGCTCGCGTCGCTCGACGAGCTCGCACCGGATCGCATCCTCGTGCCGCTCGGCGTCGGCAACCACGTCGATCACGTCGAGACGATGATCGCCGCGACGACGTGGGCGATCGCCCGCGGATGGCGCGATCGTCTCGCGTACTACGAGGACTTCTACGCGCTCTCGACGACGATGCGGCGCGCGCATCCGATCACGAGGCAGCGCGGCTGGCCGCGGTGGCGCTCTCCGCTCCTGCGCGCGCGCCGCCTCGCCGTCATCCTGCGCGCGATCGCTCTCGCGAGGCGCGGCCCCGACGCGCTGACCTTCGTGCCGGCCGAGCTCGCGAACGCCGCGTGGACGGTGACCCCTTCGCCGATCGACGAGGCCGCGAAGCTCGCGGCGATCGCGAGGTATCCGTCGCAGGCGATCGCGTTCGGCGGCATGGCCGGCATCGCGCGAGCGCTGCGCGCGTACCACCGGTGGTGGCGCGGCGAACCGCTGTGGCGGCCGCGCTGATACGATCGCGCCGGTGTGGTCGCTGGACGTGTACGCCTCGCGAGACATGGCCCCGTCGGTTTCGGCCATCGTCATCTTCGCGTCGCTCGTCACGCTCGTACCCGCGATCATCATCTGGCTGCTTCGAAGCCAGCGGCGCCGTGCCGTGGCTGCCGCCGCGGAAGCGAGCGTCGGGGGCGAATCGCGCCCGCTGGCCGAAGGCAAGGACGTCGTGCTGTGCGGCGTCGTTCGTCACTTCGAGGACAACGACGTCGCAGTGAAGGTCAAGGTCACGCAAGCGGGCAGCGAGAACGAGAGCTCCGGGTCGTGGACGCACTCGTGGATCGAGATCGATCGCGACATCGAGGTCAGGCCGTTTCTTCTCGAGCTGCCGGATGGCCAGCTCGTGCGCGTCGATCCGCCGAAGAACGTCGATGTCGCCGACGCCCTCGATCAGAAGGTCTGGATCAACCGCAACCGGCGCGTGCTGAGCGCGGAGCTGGTGCCCGGCGAGCGAATCTGGGCGCGCGGCCGACTCCAGCGCAGCGACGTCGCGGCGCCCGGCAGCGCGTATCGCGATGTCGCGTGGGGGTGGGCGCTCGGCCCCGCCGACGGTCAGATGCTGCTGTCATCGGAACCGCTCGGCGCTGGTTTGCGTCAACGCGTCAGCTTTCACGCCCGGTACGCGACCATGGCCATCGTCCTCTTGTGCGCGATCCAGCTCTCGCTCGGATGGTTCTACAGCCGCCTCAGCGCGGAGACCGTCATCGTCGAGGTCGCGAGCAAGCAGTACTACCAGACCACCGACAGCGACGGTGACAGCCACGACCACCACGTCATCACGCTCGCCCCGAGCAGCAACGTGAACGATCGAACCGTTCACATCAGCGACGACGACTACATGTACATCGACGCTGGCAGTCGCGTCCCGATCCGGCGGGCCACCGTGTCCAACTGGAACCTCGGCGCATCCGCCTCGCTCGCCATCTGGCACGGACTCTTCGTGTTCTTCCTGCCGTTCGTGCTCCTCGTCGCGTACGCGTATCGCCGGCGCGCCTCGCGCCCGTGGTTCCGTCGCAAGGTCAACGAGAGCGGGGTCGGCCGCCTCCCCGATCCGTGACGATGCGACTGCCTCCGCTCCTACGCGTCCGGATATCCATGCGGCGGCTGGTCCCCTTCGTCCTCGTCCCGTTGCTCGCCACGAGCTGCAAGAAGAGCAAGGAGGATACGTGCGACCAGCTCGCGAAGATGGGCACCGCGTTCGCGAACGAGCTCGGCAAGCGCGTCGGTGGCGAGAGCGACCTCGGGGAGAGCGGCGAGATCAAGGCGCAGATGGCCGAGCTCAAGGCGCAATGCATGACGTGGCCGGACGAGGTGTTCGACTGCATGCGCGATAACGACGAGACCTCGCCGAAGTGCCGCGAGGCGATGCAGCACGTCACCGGCCTGGTCGCGACCGACGTGCTGAAGGCGCCGCCCGGTCCGGCGATCGCCGCCACGGCGAACATCGGCGAGACGACGTGGGATGGGTTGCCCATCTCGCTGCAACACGACGGCACCGTCATCGCGGCGATCGCGGATGGCATCGTGTCGTACGCGCCGACGGGTAAGCCAAACTGGCGCGTCGTGATGGACCACGATCGCTGGATGCTCGTCGAAGGCGACCTCGTGTTGACGGGCCACGAGCACGACGTGGTGGCGCTCGATCTCGCCACGGGTGAAACGAAGTGGCGCGCCCCCACGCCGCAGATCGACGAGTACAGCCACGCCACGACCGAGGGTGGGGTGCGCGTCGGCGCGGCGGCATACGTGCCACTCGACGACGGTCGCGTGCTGCGCGTGAACCCGGCCGCGTGCGCGAAGGAGCCGCAGACCGGCTGCCTCGAGCTCGCGTTCAACTTCGAGGACGAGGAGTTCGACAACCCGCACCTGTTCGCGCTCGGTGACGACATCGTGTTCGTGGAGTCGAACGCGATCCGCCGCATCTCGACGCGCGGCGAGGTCCGCGGCCACATCCACGTGCGAGACGATCTCGGCGGCGCGACACCGGCCGGCGACCAGCGAGTGGCCGCGATCTTCGACGACGAGCTCGTGATGATCGACTTCGCGAAGTGCACCGGAGCGACCGCGATCGAGCTTCCGCGCAAGAAGGGCCGCATGTACCTGCGCGGCGAAGGTGAGTGCGACGACTGCCGGCTCCCACCGAAAGGCTGCGTCGTGCGTGCGCCGATCGACGACGTCGACTCGATGCCGCCGACGGTGTTGCCCGATGGCCTGGTGCTCGCGAGCAACTGGGATGGCCCCGTCGCCGTCACGCCGGGTGGAGCGAAGGTGTGGGCGTCCGAGGTCGACTCCATCGGAACCCTTCGCGGCGCGGGCGACAACATCGTCTTCTTCAGCCGTGACGACGAGGAGAAGCCCGTCCGCATCGCCGCCCTCGATCGCGCTACGGGAAAGGCGGCATGGTCGACGCCGGTCGTGGGCTGGAAGTCGAAGGACATCTCGTCGCTGGACACGACGGTCGAGACCAACGACAGCTGGATCGTCGTCGGCAACAAGGGCCGCCTCGCGTGGCTAAAGGTCCGCTAGATCACATCGCCACCTTCTTCGGCGCGTCACGGCGGTAGATCACCTGCACGTGGGTGACGTACTGGATCAGCTCGTCGGCCGCGTCGCGCGCAGCGGCGAGATCGGACTCCGACGTCGCGCGCTCGAGATCCGCGAGCAGCTTCTCGAGGGCGTCGAGGCCGAGCTCGCGCGCGGTCGCGAGGAGCGGCGTCGCGGTTCGCAGGATCGTGCGCGGATCGTCCGTGTGAAGCGCGTCGACGATCGTCCTCGCGCCCGCGTGCGCGTCGACGAGACACGCGGGGATCCGATCCGCGAGCCACGGATCGGCGTGCACCGGTTGGAAGCGCTGCCAGCGCTGCGCCGAGATGTGCGTCGGCCGGACGAGCGGAGCATCTCCCTCCACGCGATTTCGCCCGTGCGCCTTCGCGCGCAGGAGTGCGTTGTCGGCCGCCGCGATCAGCCGATCCATCGTCAGATCACTCGTCGGCGTCAGCGACGCGAAGCCGCAGGTGATCGTGACGGCGTTCCCACAGCGCGACGCTGCGTGCGGGATCGCGAGCGCTTCGACCGCAGCGCGCAGACGCTCCGCGACGATCTTCGCGCCCGCGGCGTCGGTGCCCGGCAACGACACGATGAACTCTTCGCCGCCGTAGCGCCCGAGGAGATCCGAAGGACGGCGCAGGCACTTCACCATCGCCTCGCTCACGCGAGCCAGGCAGTCGTCACCACCGAGGTGGCCGTAGCGCTCGTTGAACGCGTGGAAGCAGTCGAGATCGATCATCACCACGCCGAGTGCCGCTCGCTCGCGCAGCGACCTCCTCCACTCGGCATCGAGGAGCGAGAGCGCATGGCGGCGGTTCGCGATGCCGGTCAGCGGATCCACGCACGCCTGGCGCTCCAGGCTCTCCTTGACGCGCTGCAGGTTCTCGATCATCTCGGACATCCGGCGCTCGCGCTGCGCTCGATGCCGCTCCTTCGCGCGGTGTCGCAAGGCGACGCGCACGCGACCGAGGAGCTCGCGCGCGCGCACCGGCTTCGTCACGCACTCCGCTGCCCCCGAGAGCAACACCGAGTCGACCTGACGTTCGTCGCACAGCACGAGCAGCGGCCGCTCGCGCGCGGCGCGCGACAGCCTCTGCACGCCCTTGAGCCCCGACGCGCCGAGATCGAGGACGATGATGTCGAACGATCGCGACCCCGCATCGAGGACATCGATCGCCTCGGCGAACGACGCCGTCTCGAGATCGACGCATCCTGCGTCCACCAGCGCGCCACCCACATCCGACGTGCCATGCGACACGTCCTCGACGATCAACGCGGTGAACACCGTAGGCAGATCTATCCAACGAGCATGCCGATCGCGACGCAGGCGCACCACGGCCGCGTCGCGCGTCCTCGCACCAGGTCACGGGGCCGTGCAACCGATGCACCGCTGGCAGTTGCGCGATCGCGACTGTAAGTGAGGGATCGCATGCGGCGCGCTCCGCGCGGTTGCTTACGCCGGCTCGTCGACGAGAGGAGAGCGAGGCGGCGCGTGTGCGGCGAGGGGACGTGCGTGGGTGCCCGGGGCCAAAGGCCGAGCGGAGGGCATGTGGGCAACCGGAGGTCCAAAGCCACCCGAGGACGGGGCTGTGGCATGCTCCGCCCATGGAGCCGAACGCCAAGCTCTTCCGCGCGATCGTCATCCTCGGCGCTGCGCTGACAGCGCCCGCCTGCGAGGGCGGAAAGTGCGGTCCCAATGCGGACTGCGCGCCGCGCCCGGACGGCGCGGGCCCGATCGTGGATGGCCGTACGTTCCCCGACGCGGCTCCTTCGGACGCGACTCCGGTCGACGTCATCGTGATCATTTGATCGCACGCAGCGCTGCGGTCGAGCAGCTCCCGCCCGAGCAACAAGCGGAGCTCGCGAAGGTGTGGCAGATGCGCGCCGACTCCGAGCGCTCCGTCGGTAGCGTGTTCACGCAGCTGGTCAGCTCGCTCTCGGCGACCGGTGCGCACGACGAGGTGATCGCGCTGGCGCGTCGCGCGATGGACGACGAGACGCGCCACGCACGCGTCTGTGCGGAGCTCGCCGCGGCGTACCGCGGTGACGACGTCCGCGAGGCGCCGCCGCTCTCGGTGCGGCTTCCGGACTACGGCGAGCCACCGCGCATGCGCGCCGCGCTTCACGCGGTCAACCTGTGCTGCATCGGCGAGACGATCGCGACCGCGTTCGTCGAGGCATGTCACGCGGCGTGCGACGCGTGGCCCGAGCTGCGCGAGCTGCACGGCCGCCACCTCGCCGACGAGATCCATCACGCGCGCGTCGGCTGGGCGCACCTCGCGTCGCTGTCGCTCGACGAGCGACGGCACATCGCGACGCACCTGCCGGAGCTCTTGCGCGCGCAGGTCCGGACGTGGGAGGAGCGCATCGCGCTGCTTCCCGAGCACGGCATCCACGGGCACGGCTATCCGCCACGCGCGGCGCTGATCGCGATCGTGTACGGCGCGATCCGCGATGTCGTCCTGCCGGGCTTCGACTACGTCGAGGTCGACACGCGCGAGAGCCGGGCGTGGTTCGACGATCACGTGTCGCGGACCTAGGCGTGATCGCTCGTCAGGTACCGCAGCACTTCTTGTACTTCTTGCCGGATCCGCACGGACACGGCTCGTTCCGCATCACCGGACCGCTCGCCTTGCTCGTGCGATGCACCGCCGCGCACAGCAGCTCGAGGTGATGGCCCGGACGCAGCGCCTTGTGCAGCGCGAACCGCTGCGGGCGCTGCGCGTCGAACACCTGCTCGGTCTCCGGATGCTCGTAGCACTTCGCCGGCACGGTCTCGCTCGCGCAGTTCTCGTTGGTGTCGAGCGCGTGCGTTCGCCGGCACAGCGCGGGACGCACGGGATAGATCGTGCAGGACCCCTCGTGGTTGAACGCGCACATCACGTGACGGCGCTGGACGCTCAGCATCCACTCGGTGTCGCTCGGATCGCTCGTGGCGAGCAGGTCCTTCAAGGCGTCGCGCCACGCCGGGTAGGCGACATTGAACCGACGATGCACGTCCGCATGAGCGGGCTCGCGCAGCCACTCCGCGATCGCGACCGCCTCGCCTTCGGTGACGAGCACGGGCGAGTTGCAGCACGCGTTGCAGCCCTCGTGACACGCCATGCGCGCGCCGATCTCGGCGTCGCGACGAGCGATCGCGTCGTCGAGCTCGCCGTACATCTCGCGGATCATCCGGGCCGCATCGGCGCGCTGGATCACGGGCAGCGTGACCTTCTTGCCCTGCTCCATTCGCGCCGAGCGTACGCCGCGATGGCCCGTCGTCGCTAGGGTACGCAGACCCGGCTGGTCGAGCTTTCGTCGCGCCGAATCCCTCGTGATCACAGGGGAGCGTCGCGGCACGCGCGCTGCACACGGACGGCGCATGCGCCCATCCTCGATGCTGCTCCTGGCGGCCATCTCGCTCGTCGGGTGCGCCGCCGAGAACCCCGACGGCGATCCCTCCGACGACAGCGAGGACGGCGACGAGTACGAGCCCTACGCGCCCAAGGCCGACAACAACAATGGCCTCGGCGGACCGGTCGCGTTCACGCAGGCATGCGCTCCTGGGCCGCGTACGACGATCGCCGCCGTCGGTGACGTGCTGCTACACGCGCCGTTGCAGCAGCAAGCGATCGCGCGCGCGGATCGCGGCCGCTTCGCGTCGCTGTGGCAACCCGTGACCGATCTGCTGTCCGCGGCAGACGTCACGTACGCGAACATGGAGGGACCGACCGCGAAGGGCGTGACCGCGACCGGGCGCACCGCGACGGACCCCGGCTTTCGCTTCGACAACCTCGTCTACACGAGCTACCCGCAGTTCAACTATCACGGCTCGCTCGAGGAGGACCTCGTGGCGAGCGGCATCGACGTCGTGTCGACGGCGAACAACCACGCGATGGATCGCCGGCAGCTCGGCGCGGATCGGACGATCGAGCGGCTGCGGGAAGTCGGCCTCGCTTTCACGGGTACGCGTCATCGCGATCACCTGATGGCGCCGTGGCACGCGATCACGAACAAGAACGGGTTCCAGCTCGCGTGGATCGCATGCTCGTTCTCGACGAACGGCCTGCCCGATCCGTCGCAACAGGTCCTCGGCTGCTGGGACGACGAGGCCGAGCTGAAGCGCGAGATCGCGGCGCTGCGCGCGACCCCAGGCATCGACGCGGTCATCGTGACGCCGCACTGGGGCGAGGAGTACACCGCGAATCCCTCGCGCGCGCAGCGCGATCTGGCGAAGCGCCTCCTCGATGCCGGCGCGACACTGGTGCTCGGCAGTCACCCACACGTGCTGCAGCCATGGGAGAAGTACAAGACCGCCGACGGTCGCGAGACCTTCGTGATCTATTCGCTCGGGAACTTCGTCTCGGGACAGTCGCAGCTCGCGCGCCGCTCGACGATCCTGCTCTACGTCGGACTCACGCGAACGTCGAGCGGCGTGGTCGTCAACGGCGTCAGCTATGTCCCGCTGATCATGAACACGCGGGAGGGCGTCCGCGCGGTCGAGTCGATCGATCGCGCCGGCGGCTCGACCGAGTCGCGCCGGGCCACGGTGGGGATGTTCGGTACGACGAACTTGCAGGATCCGGCGCAGCCGATCGCGACGACGAGCTGTCCCTAGGACGCGGCACGAGACCTGCTGATGCCTCCTGCATGAAGCCAGCGCTAGCCCTGCCGATCCTGGCGTTGCTCGGAGATGCAGCCCTCGCGGATCACGAGCACCGAGCGGATGCGCTACACGGTGCCGACGAGCACGCCGACCACACGATCGGCGTCAGCCTCGGCGCGGGCATGAACGGGTTCGTCGGCAGCGAGGCACGCGGCGTCATCGGCCCGGGCGTCGGCTGGGAGGCACGCGTCACGACGCTCGACAACCGGCACGTCCGCGCGGAGCTGTCCTACCTCGGCTCGACGCAGAACCTGATCGAGGACACGAGCATCGCGCTGCGCGCGCACGGCGTTCAGGGCACCCTGCGCGTCAACGTCGTCCCGACGTGGCCGGTCGAGCCGTTCGTGTACCTCGGCGCCGGCTGGTCTCGCTTCACGGTGACGAGCAACGCGAGCGGCGCCTTCGCGACCCCGGACAACGTGCTCGACATCCCGTTCGGACTCGGCGCCGCGTATCACATCGGATCGATCGTGATCGATCTCCGCGCTGCTCTGTCGGTCGTCACAGGCGCGGATGTCGTCGAGGTGATGGAGACGATGGAGAACGCGAACATGAATCGATTCAGCGTTCGTGCGAGCGTCGGCATCGAGCTGTAAGCTACGCTCCTCGGCGTGATCGACCTCGAGGTCCTCTACCGCAAGCTGGAGCTCGCCTCCTTCTCGCATCGCCAGCAGATCGCGGAAGAGGTGGTACGCGATCACGCCGGCGACCTCGCTCCGCTCGTGAAGGGGCTCGGCCATCCGCATCGCTCGGTCCGGCTCGGCATCATCGAGATCCTGCGTCGTGCCGGCTATCGCGACGCGCTCCACGAGCTCGTGGCACACACCCTCGATCACGACGGCGACGACCGTTCGTTCGCGGTCCGTGCCCTCGCCGATCTCGCCCAGCCCGGCGACCAGTTCCTCGCCGCTCACGCGAAGCGGTGGGCGACCTCTGGCGATCCGTACCTCGAGCCACACGGCACGAAGCTCGTCGGGTTGCTCCGCCCGCCGGCACCCGCACCCGAGCCGTCCACCGCGCCTGCGACCTCGACGGTGGAGTCGCTCGACAAGCTCGTCGTCAGTCTGTTCACAGCGGTGAAGGGCTCCGAGCGCATCGCGATCGTCGAGGAGATCGAGCGCCGCGGACCACGCGCGCTGTTCGCCGCGGCCAAGGTCACGCTGCAGAAGGGCAACGAGAACCTCGTCGCGTACATGTGCCGCGCCCTGATCCGTCACGCCTCGCGACTTCCGGATCCCGGGGCCCTCGTGCCGCTCCTCGAGAGAGCGCGTCGCCGGCTCGGCGCGTCGGCCCCGATCGCACACGCCGCGATCGACGACGCGCTCGTCGCACTCGGTGGTCTCGAGGTCTCGCCCGCGTTGCTCTCGCGCGTCGTCGACATGGACAGCGCGCAGCTCGAGGCGCTCGTGATGCGGTTGACCGATGGCGAGGCAAGCGCCGTCGCGCTGCACGTGCCGGCGCTCCTCGACGCGATCGCGCAACGCCCGGCGCTGTGGTCGACGCTCGGCCCCGCCCTCGTCTACGCGGCGCCGCACGTCCGCGAGACCACGCGGGTCGCGCTCCACCACCACTGCGGGCGCATCGTCGACGAGCTGCGCAAGGGCACCACGCTGCCACCGATCACCGTCGTCTCGGTCGCGTGGGTCCTCGCGAGGACCGCCGATCCGGGCGAGCCGCTGCCGCTCCACCTCCGCCTCGCGCTCGACCGCATCAGCGTCATCGAGGCCACGACCGCGCTCGTCGCGCTGTGCGCGCGGCTCGCGACGCAGGAGTCCGCCGCGGTCCTCGTCGCGATGCTGCGCGATCCGCTCGCCGACGCTCGCGCTGCCGCGCGCGAACAGATCGCCGCGTGGCGCTCGCCGTGGGTCAGCATCGAGAACGACACGATCGTCCCGCGCTATCACGACGACCGAGGCCAACCGCTCGAGCTCCGCGGCACGAAGCTCGTCGTCCCCGCGAGCGGCGAGGAGTACGTCCTCGATCCGCGCGGTCGTCCGATGCCCGCCGGCGAGACGGAGTTCGCCGGCTGCCTCTGCTGCTCGCCCGCGCGCGCCCTCGTCAAGCGCCGCGGCGAGGGCCTGCGCTGCCCGAGCACGTGGGAATCGCACCTGCGCGACTCCGGCCGCACGACCCTCGAACGCGATCACGCGCTCGGTCGCTGCAAGCGCTGCGACTCGACGCGCCCGCGCGCCCGCGATGGCGCACGCGTCTTCTGCATCGACTGCGGCGCCGGCCTCGCGTCCGACGAGGCGCCGACCGCGCCCGCCCCCACCCGGCCCTCGGTGCCGACGGAGCACGGACGCGGGAGCGACGACGACGCGTTCCCCAAGCCACCGTCGCGCGACGAGCTCGAGCACGTCGCCGCTCCGATCCGCGCCGCGATCCTGTCCAACGTCTTCCTCCGCGCGCGCGACGGCGACCAGCGCTGGAATGGCTCCGGCATCATCATCGCGCGCGAAGGCAACCACATCGCGATCCTGACGAACCGCCACGTCGTCGAGAGCGAGGACCGTTCGCGCCTGTGCGCCCTCGAAGCGATGACCGTGTCCGGCGAGGCCGTCCGCACCACCTGCGTGTGGCGCGCGAGCAAGGGCGTCGACCTCGCGCTGATCGAGATCACGCTCGCGCATCCCGAGAACGTCGGCATCACGCCGCTCGGAACCGGCGACGGCAAGGTCGGCGCCGAGGTCTTCGCGATCGGCAACCCGCTCGGCCTCGCGTGGAGCTACAACCGCGGCACGCTCAGCGCCGTCCGTCACTGGACGACACAAGACGGCCAGTCCGTCCGCATCCTCCAGACCGACACCAACATCGCGCCGGGCTCGAGCGGCGGCGGCCTGTTCCACAGCGACGGCCACCTCGTCGGCGTGATCTCGTTCCTCGCCCAGGGCTACGCCGGCGGCAGCGCGCACTTCGCACTCTCCGTCGACGCGGTCCGCGAAGCGCTCACGCGCGAGAGCGTGCGCTGGCGCGGTCGCGCACTCGGATAGCTCCCGCTAGGAGCCGTCGCGTCGCGAGTGACGCTGCTCGATCGGACGCGACGCCGTCCGCGTGAGGTTGAGCGCGGTGCCGACGAGCGCGAGGTGCGAGAACGCCTGCGGGAAGTTGCCGAGCTGACGGCGCGCGACCGGATCGTATTCCTCGGCGAGGAGGCCGACGTCGTTCCGGATCGACAGCAGCCGGTCGAACATCGCGTTCGCTTCGTCGACGCGCCCCTGCAGCACCAGGTTGTCCGCGAGCCAGAACGAGCACGCGAGAAACGTCCCCTCGCCGGGTGGAAGCCCGTCGCGGGTCGCCCGGCTGTCGTAGCGATGCACGAAGCCGTCGACGACGAGGTCGTTCTCGATCGCCGTGACCGTCCCTCGCACGCGCGGATCGTCGGCGGGCAAGAACCCCACGAGCGGGATGAGGAGCAACGCCGCGTCGAGCTCCTGCGCGCCATACGATTGCACGAACGTGCCGCGGCTCGTATCGAAGCCGCGCGAGCACACGTCGTCGTGAATCCGCTGACGCAGCGCGCGCCACGCATCGATCGGTCCGGCGAGCCCATGGTCCTCCGCACTGCGCACCGTCCGGTCGAGCGCGACCCACGACATCACCTTCGAGTGCGTGAAGTGGCGGCGCCCGCCGCGCACTTCCCAGAGACCCTCATCGGGCTCGTGCCAGACGGTCTCGAGATGCTCGACGAGCGCACGCTGCAGCGCCCACCCCGCCTCGTTGGCCGCCAGGCCCGCCCGGCGCGCCTGGTACATCGCGTCCAGCACCTCGCCGAAGACGTCGAGCTGGAGCTGCCCCGACGCGGCGTTGCCGATTCGCACGGGGGTCGATGACTCGTACCCGGGCAACCACGGCAGCTCCATCTCCGGAAGTCGCCGCTCGCCGGCGAGGCCGTACATGATCCGGATCTGCGCCGGGCTCCCCGCGACGGTGCGCAACAGCCAATCGCGCCACGCCGTCGCCTCTTCGTGATAGCCGGCATCCATGAGCGCGAGCAGCGTCAGCGTCGCGTCGCGAAGCCAGCAGTAGCGATAGTCCCAGTTCCGCGTGCCGCCGATGTGCTCGGGCAACGACGTCGTCGGCGCCGCGACGAGGCCACCGGTCGGTGCGTACGTGAGCGCCTTCAACGTGACGAGCGAGCGCGTGACCGCCTCGGCCGCGGGCCCGCGATACGTACAGTGCCCGTTCCACTCTCGCCAATACGCCTCGGTGTCCGCGAGCGCCGCGTGCGCGTCCACCGACGGCGGATCGGCGAGGTGCGATGGCGCGTACGCGAGCACGAACGTCGCGCTCTCTCCCGCGCCGACGCTGAACCGCGCCACGGTCTTCATGCCCTCGCCGTGGAGCTGCGCGTCGGTGGTGAGCACGACCTTGTCGGGACCGGACACCGCGCGCATGCGGCGCTCGTCGATCCGCGTCACCCACGGCACGGCCACGCCGTAGTCGAACCGCAGCACGAGCTCCATCGCCATCTCCACGCGCCCGCGTCGCCCCGTCACGATGCGGATCAGGTCCGACGCCGCGCCGCGAATCGGCATGAAGTCGGTCACCGTCACCGCGCCGTCGGCCGTGACGTAGTCCGTGTCGATCACCAGCGTGCCGTCGCGGTACCGCCGCTCGATCGTCGCGCGCGGATCGCGCGGAGCGAGGAGCCATCGCCCGTGCTCCGGCGTGCCCAGCAACGCCGCGAAGCACGCCGCCGAGTCGAACCGCGGCCAGCACAGCCAGTCGATCGAGCCCTCGCGGGACACCAGGGCGGCGGTCTCGCAGTCACCGATCAGCGCATAGTCTTCGATCCGAGGCATCGTTCACACTCCTGGTTCGAGCCTCGCAGGATCCGTGCCTCGGCGCGTGAATGACAGCGCCGTCGACATCGCGACTATGGAGGTGGCGTGCGCAGGCTCTCGCAGGCCTTGGCCACGCACTCGTGGCTGTCCGCCCACTCGCTATCGTTCCAGCACACCCACTTCTTCTTCTCGAGAGTTCGCAAATAGATCGTCGTGTACGACGTCGTGCCGTCCTTCTCGGTGGTCGTGTACAGGAGGCGATACCCATCGGCCGTCCTGCCCGATGCCTTCCATGCGAGCTTGTTGCCCGACTTCTTCGCTCGCGCGATGACCTCCTTCTTGGCCTTCGCGAAATCGAGGTCTCGCTTGGTCGCCGCGATCACGCGGACGGCCCACTTGTAGTCCTCGCTGAACAGCCGCGATCCGGGCGCCTTGTCGACCGACATGTCCTCGACGGTCGCGTCGGCGGGCGCATCCATCACCATGTTCAGCGGCAGCATCGCGCGCACCGTGATGTCGCCACACGTGCCGCCCGCCGACTTCGACATCTTGTAGGTCTCGGCGAGCGCCGCGTTCCCACCGAGGACCAGCACCAAAAAGACCCACGTCCTGCACATGCCTCGAGCATCGCGCAACTCCCCCGGCGCGTGTCCGTCCAGTCGCGCATTTTCGACGGTCGACACCAGAGATGCTCGCACGCCCCCGTTGGCAACGAGTCTGCAAGACAACGTGATGTGGAGACGCTCGACCTCCTGTACGACCGCGTGAGCGCGCTCGGGCGCGCCGCGCTAGCGTTGCTGCCCGGCGTGGCGGTGGGGCTCGTCGTCTTCACGATCTTCTACTTCGCTGGACGCGCCGTCCGCACGGTGGTGCGCCGGATCGCACAACGCCGAGGGCGCGGCCTCAGCGTCGCGCTCGTGATCGGCCGGCTCGTGCAGTCAGTGATCCTGGTACTCGGGGGCCTGGTGGCGGCGACGATCATCTTCCCGTCGTTCCAGTTCGCCGACCTCACGGCGATCGTCGGCCTGTCGAGCGTCGCGCTCGGCTTCGCGTTCCGCGACATCCTCCAGAACTTCCTCGCCGGAATTCTGATCCTGTGGACGCGTCCGTTCCGCATCGAGGACCAGATCGTCTACAAGGCCTTCGAAGGCACCGTCGTCGATATCCAGACACGGGCGACGTTCATCGAGACGTACGACGGCCGGCGCGTCGTCATCCCGAACGCCGAGCTGTTCACCAATGCGGTGACGGTCAACACCGCGAACCCGTTTCGACGCATGGAGCACGATATCGGGATCGGCATGACGGACGATGTCGAGCATGCGCGGCGGATCGCGCTCGCGACGCTTCGCGAGATCGATGGCGTGCTCGCGGAGCCGGCGCCCGACGTGTGCGTCGTCGATCTGGGAGACTTCGCGGTCAAGCTGCGCGTGCGCTGGTGGATCTCGCCTCCGCGCCGCGCCGACGTGGTGTCCGCGCGCGACGCGGTCCTGACGCAGCTCAAGGCACGGCTGCTGGAGGCCGGCATCGAGCTGCCGTTCCCGACGACAGAGGTGCTGTTCCACGACCGGACCGACGGCGTCGACGGCGACGGCGAGCACCGGCGGCGAGAGAGCTGGCCGCGCCCGAAGCAACGGGATGGTGTCGCGTGAGGAAGTCGTCGCTCGCCAAGCTCGTTCTCGAGGTGCGGACGGGCTTCTGGTTTCGCCCGCTGCTCATGCTCGGGGCCGGCGTCGGCCTCGGTCTCCTCGGGGTGGCGCTCGATCACTGGCTGATCGCGAGCGAAACCCTGTCTCCCTTCGGCACGCACGCGAGCCCGAGTGGCGCGCGCTCCCTACTGTCGGTGGCCGCGGGTGCGCTGGCGACGACGCTCGCCATCTCGTTGTCGATGACCATGGTCACCGTGCAGCTCGCGTCGTCTCAGTACACGCCGCGCCTGTTGCGACGCTTCCTGGGCGACCGGTTCGCGCAGGGGGTGATCGGCGCGTTCCTCGGCACGATCGCGTACCTGTTCCTGGTGCTGCGGGCCGTGCGCTCTCCCGAAGAGGGTGATCCGTTCGTACCGCTCATGTCCTTGAGCGCCGCCGTGCTCCTGACGTTGACGTGCCTCGGCCTCCTGGTCGTGTTCCTCCACCGGACGATGCGAACCATGCAGGCGTCGACGATCATCGCGCGCGTCGGACGCGAGACGATCCAGATGATCCGCGCGCTCGACACGACGGCGCCCGCGAGCACGTCTCCGATCGTCGGCGAGCCGATCTGTGTCATTCGCTCGACGTCGCCCGGCTACGTGCAGTTGATCGATGACGAAGCGATCCGTCGCAGGCTTCCGGAGGGCATCACGCTCGCGTGTCGCAACGCGGCGCCTGGCGACTTCGTGCTGGTCGGGTCGCCGCTGTTGTCGCTCTACGGTTCGTGCGACGCGACCGACGAGGTCGTCACCGCGATTCGAGATTGCTTCGCGCTCGGCACGGAACGAACCGCGGAGTCAGACCTGCTGTTCGGGATCCGCCAGCTCGTCGACGTGGCGCTGAAGGCGCTCTCTCCGGGAATCAACGACGTCACCACGGCGGTGATGGTCGTCAACGAGCTCGGCGCGGTGCTGCAGGCGGTCGCGTCCACGGATCTCCCGGCCGACGGGTGGTGCGTGCGCGTGGACGAGCACGGGCCTCCCTATCGGTTTCGCACGCTCGATCTCGACACCTGTCTCGAGCTCGCGTTCGGAGAGATCGAGGCCGCATCCGAGCACCACCCACGCGTTCGCGCACGCATGGTCGAGCTCCTCTCCTCGATCCGCCGGCAGGCCACCTCGGTAGACGTCGGCAGATCCGTCGGGCGCCGGGAGCTCCAGCTCCGCTATCCCACCGATCTGGCGCTCGGCTCGATGACCTCGAGCTCGCCGTTGACGCACGCGCCGATCGCGACCGCGAGCGCCGACAAGTAGAACCACAGGATCACCACGACCAGGCTCCCGAGCGTTCCGTAGACCGCATCGTACGACGCGATGTGCTCGATCCACGCCGAGAAGCCGAACGACACGACGACGAGCAGCAGCGTCGCCACGAACGCGCCGGGCCAGATCCGCAGGCGACCGCGCTCCGCGGAGTTGAAGACGCGTGGAGACGGCGCGACGCGAAATAGCGCCGCGAGCGTCACCACGATGACGCCGAACACCATCGGCCAGCGCAGCAGCTTCACGAGGTGGTAGCCGCTGAGGTTCAGCGCGCCGACGATGATCGGCAGCGCACCGAGCACGATGAACATCGCGAGCATGCCCGCGAGCGCGATGCCTCCCGTCGCGAGCATCGCGGTCTGTCGTCGCCAGCCCGTGCGGATCTCCTCGACGCGGTACGCGCGATCGAGCGTGATCATCAGCGACCACGACGCCGAGCGCGAGGCGATCGCGGCTGCCACCAGGCTGCCGAGCAGCTGGATCCCGAGCACCGTGTTCGAGGTCTCGACCATGCGCGTGAGCTGCGCGATCACGAAGTCGATCACCTGCGCCGGCAACACCGCATCGAGCTTCGAGATGCGCAGGCCGATCCGCGACGGATCGACGACCAGGCCGTACAGCGACACGACCGCGGACAGCACGGGGATCATGCCGACGACCGCGAACAGCGCCGTGCCGCCGGCGAGGACCGGCATCTCGTTCGTCACGCCCCGCCGGACCGCACGAAACAGGTTCGGCAACAGCGCCTCGCTGCTCCCGAGCCACGCGCGCGCCGACGCCATTCGCTCCTTGAACGACACCGCGATCGAGCATACGCGTTCGGCTGTCCGGGCGCCTGCGCAGGCTCACCTGCTACGGCGATGGTCGCGCACGCGAGGGGGCTTCGTGCGCCGCGGTGCAGGTCGAACGTCGATCGAGATCGAGGCCGGCAGCTTCACCGTGATTCCCGTCGGAACCGTGACCGTCGCGTCCGTCGACACCGCCGTCGCCGCCGGCGCGGGAGGTGGCGCATCGACCGTCTCGACGACCGCGGGCTCGCGCACGATGGTCGTCTCGCGCACGTGCGTGCGGACCACGGCCTCGCCGCCGGTATCGCCGAACTGCGTCGAGTCGACCCAGCCGCCTTTGCGCCACTGCCACTGCCACGCGGCCTGCGACCAGACCCACGTACCGGCTTCCCATCGCGCGCCGTCGAAGGGCGCGGTCCCCGCGTTCTCGACGATCATGCTCGGCCGAGGAGGACGGGGGCGAGCGCCCGCCGTGACCAGGTAGCCGGTCAGCTGCATGCGCGCCGACAGCGCGAGCTGTCGTTCGCGTTGCTCGCGCTCCATGCGCTCGCGCGCG
Organism: uncultured Kofleriaceae bacterium; assembly: GCA_964617845.1. GTDB lineage: Bacteria > Myxococcota_A > Polyangia > Haliangiales > Haliangiaceae > JABFXX01. The sequence goes on from CAZUAR010000008.1 coordinate 244,868, forward strand.
ACCCGTTCGTTCTCGATCTGGATCCGGCGCTCGCGCTCGACGCGCGCGATCTCGATCCGGCGCTCGCGCTCGATGCGCTCGATCTCGATCCGGCGCTCGCGCTCGATGCGCTCGATCTCGATGCGCCGCATGCGCTCGACGCGCTCGAGCTCGAGCCGCGCGAGCCGATGTGGATCCGCGCCGCACGTCCCGACGAGCCACGCGGCGTACAGGCCGCGCACGCGCAGCACCTCGGCTCGTTGCCGTTCGATGATGACGAGCCGCGTACGGCGCTCTTCCTCGATGATCCGGATGCGCTCGAGGCGCTCCTTCTCGACGATCGCCATGCGCACGCGTCGCTCCTCGGCTTCCTTGGCCTCGCGCGCGCGCCGCTCGTTCTCGCGCGCGATGCGCTCCGCTTCGAGCTTCGCCTGTCGCTCGGCCTCGAGCCGCGCGCGGCGTGCTCGCTCGGGCGCCTCGGCTTCCCACTTCAACCGCGCCTCTGCCTCGAGGCGGAGGCGCTCTTCCTCCTCGCGCTTCACGCGGGCGACACGCTCCGCCTCGCGCCGCGCTTCCTGCTCGGCTGCGAGCGCCGCGCGTCGCTGTCGCTCCACCTCGCGAAGCCGCGCTTGTTCGGCGAGGCGTCGCTCGCGTGCGTGCTCGTCGGCGCCGAACGCGACGAGCCGGGCCCGCAGCTGCCCGCGCGCGTCGATCGCCCGCGCCTGCTGCGCGGCCACTCGCTCCTGCTCCTCCGCGTGGAGATCGCGAACGCGATCGACGGCGATCGATCCGGCGATGTGATCGATCGCGCGCGTCGTCAGCGTGCACGCGCCATCCTGCATCGTCTGCACGTTGACCATCGCCGTGTACGTGCCGGCGCCCACGTCGCCGTAGGGCAGCTCGTGGATCGGCGCGATCGCTTGCTCCGCGACGACCTCACCGCTCGGCGCGCGTGCCTCGGCGCGCACGCGCGTGCTGGGCGCCTCGACCTGAACCACGGCACCCGCCTGCCCCGCGATCGCATCGGTGACCGTCGCGAGGCGGCGGCGATCCTGCTCCACCATCCGCTGCAGCTCCGCGAGGCGTCGCGTGCGGTAGTTGTCGAAGGTCTCGCCGACGATCCCCGAGCGCTCGACGCTGGGACACGCGAGCGTCCACTCGACGATCTGCGCGCGGGGCACGTGGAAGCGCATCGCGAGCTGGTAGTTGCCGCGTGCTAGTGGGACCGACTCGCCGTTTCCAAACGACACGACCCCGACATGCTCGGTGCGAAAGCGAGAGGCACCACACCCCGCCAGGGCGATCGCGAGGCATACGAATGAACGCATTCGAGACGCGGGCTGCAAACGATCAGCCACTGGCCCCGTCCTTGCGACGTCCCCGGTCATGCCCTTCGTTTCGCCCGCATCCAGCCCCGATCGTGAACACGCAGTCACTGGCCCGAGGCACACTGTCATTGCCCGATTACTCTTCCTCGCCTCGCTGGCCGCCTGCGGCGGTGGCAGTGGTGGGTCGAAGGACACGTACACGCGCGCGACCGACATCCAGGGCGACTGCTGCGAGCACCTGAAGGGCGACGCGCGGACCCAGTGCCTCCAGGGCGTGATCCGCGTCGAGGATGCGGGCGCGGCCCAGAGCTCGCTCAACCAGGAGACCTTCACCTGCGTCGTCGAGCACTTCACGTGCGACCCGGCCACGGGCCGCCCGACGCAGAGCTCGGCCCAGGCGCAGCTCGAGTGCATCCAGCAGCTCGAGACCACGACCGCGTCGCGCTGACGCCCCCGCCCCACATTTCTTTCCCATTCCCGGTCCGGCGTGCGTCTCGGTGGTGTGAAGAACGTCCGGCTCTCGCATCTCGTCTTGTGTTTCGGGCTCGTCGTGCTGGTGGCGTGTGACAACCCACCCGGCGAAGCGCCGCCCGACGGAGCCCAGGCCACCGACGGCGGCTCGAACACCGACGGATCGCCGCAGCCGGATGCCCCGACGCCGATCACGGGAACGTGCGACGCCTCGCACCTCGGCACCAGCGATGGCTGCGATTGCGGCTGCGGTGTCCTCGACGCCGACTGCGCGAGCCCGTTGACCGTCGGCGCGTGCGAGTACAACAACTGTCCATCCGGCACGATGCTCGATCCGGCGGCGCCGACGCAGTGCAAGGCGATCGTCGTGCCCTCGGGCTGGACATGCGGCGCAGCCGCGTACAGCGACGGCGTCTGTCACTGCGGCTGCGGCGCCGTCGATCCGGACTGTCCGTCGCCGACGACCATCACGAGCTGCGGCTCGACGAGCGGCTGCGCGACCGGCAGCTGGCCCGATCCGGCGAACCCGTCTGCGTGCGTCGCCAAGCCGGCCGGCTGGATGTGCAGTCAGCAGGACTACGCCGACACCACGTGCTCGTGCGGCTGCGGCATCGCCGATCCGAGCTGCCCCTCGAACCCGCACATCAGCCAGTGCCTCGACGACGGTTGTCCGAGCAGCCAGTCACCGAACCCGACACAGCCGACGCAGTGCATGACCAACGCGCCGCAGGATCGCTGGACGTGTGACCTCGCGCTCCTCGCCGATGGCGCGACGTGCGACTGCGGCTGCGGATCGATCGATCCCGACTGCGGCGCCAACCCGACGGTCGCCGCGTGCGAAGCAACCCACTGCGGCACGGCCGACGAGCTCGTGCCCGGCAACATCGGCCAGTGCTGGGAGCGCTGCCACGCGACACCGCCGGCCAACACCGGCAGCGCCACGTGCACCAACGGCGGTTCGATCTCGTTCGGCTCGCTCGCGTGCAGCCGTGACGTGTCCGCGTGCTCCGATGGTCATCGCTACGAGATCGAGTGCGAGGGCGGCACCTGCTCGTGCCGCATCGACGGACAGTGCGTCGGCCACGCGTCGACCACCGTCTGCTCGCTTTCCGCGTGCGGGTGGAGCGTGACGGGACCCTGACGCGCCCGTTCGACGCGCTCGCACGAGCCGTGGAGACACACTCTGGTCGCCGAGATCAGGACCGCGTCGTCACGTTCGGGCCGGTCGGCATCGGCGACAACGGATCGCGCAGGTACGGCGTGGGAGCGCTGTGACCGCGGAGGATCCGGAAAGCGGTGTCCGGCTCGCGGTCGCTTTGCACCACGACGATCGTGCGACCTTTCCTGAACTCCTCGTCGTAGTACGCGGCCTCCTCGTCGCTGACGCCGAGGCCGACGAACGCTCCGACGACGAGGCCGGTGGCGGCTCCGGCACCCGCGCTCACCGCGATCGCCGCCAGGACGCCGCCCGCGATCACCGGACCGATCGCGGGGAGCAAGCCCGCCGCGATGCCGATGGCCCACAACGCTCCTCCGCCCGCGCCGGCCGCGGCGCCGATGGCAGCGCCTTTGCCCGCCTTGTTGCCCTCCATGTCCTTGAACGAGGTGACCTCGGGGTTGCCCTTCTCGTCGTGCGTCAACAGGCCGATCTCGTCCTCGGGAAATCCCGCGTCGCGAAGCTCGCGAACGGCGACGCGCGCGTCCTCGGCGTCCTCGAAGACTCCGACCTGTACCCTCTTCTTCTTGCTGCCCATGATGATCGCTCCTTGGTTGTAGATGGGATCGATCCAAGCATCAGGCGTGCCGGCATCGCGCGTGATCGGTGCGAAGCATCCCGAGCGGACGCGGTGACGTCCTTGCACTCGACGTCGTCATGGAGCCAACGACATCGCGCATCGACGCGCGCTCCGCCGTCGTCTTCTTCGGTGTCGGCGCGGTCTTCGTCGTCCTGTTCACCATCGTCCACGTCGCTGCACAGGCGCTGCTCCTGGCGTTTGCCGGCGTGCTGTTCGGAACGTCCTTGCGTGGAGCCGCGAGCTGGAGCGCCGCGAAGCTTCACTGGCGCGTTCGCTGGACGCTGGTCGGATGGATCGCGCTGCTGGTGCTGGTCTGCGTGGCGGCCGTCTTGTGGGTCGTGCCTCGGCTAGACGACCAGATCGCGGCGCTCGTCGATCGCGTCCAGCTCGCGTACTCGATCGTGCGCGAACGCGCCTCCAATTCCGACATCGGTCGCCGCATCCTCGACGGCGCGCTCGCCATGGAGCGGCCGATGCAGTACGTCGGACGCGCGGCGGGGCTCCTCTCGTCGCTGATCGGCGCGCTGGGTGGAGCGCTAATCGTCGCGTTCGTCGCGCTGTACGTCGCGGCGTCTCCGGATGTGTACCGACGAGGACTGTTGCAGCTCGTGCCGCCTCCGCGCCGCGCGCGGATGTCCGGTGTGCTCGATGACCTGTCCACCACCCTGCGCCGCTGGATGCTCGGTCGCCTCGTGTCGATGAGCGTGGTGGGTGTGATCACGACGATCGCCCTGTGGCTCCTCGGAGTCCCGCTCGCGCTCTCGCTCGGCGTGCTCGCCGGGGCGCTGGGCTTCATTCCCAACATCGGCCCGATCGTCTCGGCGGTCCCGGCGATGCTGCTCGCGGCGACGATCGATCTCCCGCACGTCGGGTACGTGGCCGCGGTCTATCTCGCCGTGAACCTGGTCGACGGATACGTGCTGACACCGTGGATCCAGAAGCGCTCCGTCGCCACCCCCGCCGCGCTCACGCTGATCGCCCAGCTCGTCTTCGGCGCGCTGTGGGGCGTTCTTGGCCTCACGCTGGCGACGCCACTCCTCGCGTGCACGCTGCTGATCGTTCGCAGGCTCTACGTCGAGGATGTCCTCGAGTCCACGGGCCGCGAACGCTGACTGCGCACCGTGCCAACACGTTCGGCGTCTCGCCGCAGCGTGCTACGTTGAACGTTCGTGTCTACCAGCTGTCGTATTCAGAGTGTCGTGCTTCGCACCGATCTTCCATTCAAGGGAGTCAAGGTGTTCTCGGCGTCGATGGCCACGCCGCGCGCACAGCTCGGCGAGGCCGTGTCGTCGTGGATCGCCGATTGTCATCCCCTCGTCGTGACCGAGATCGTCGTCGCGCAGTCGAGCGACTCTCGCTTTCACTGCGTCACCCTGGTCGTGTTCTTTCACGATCCTCGGTGACGCTCGCGCCACATGACAAGAATGAAATGTTGCGGCAAGGTGCCCGCAGGCTCGGCTGGTCACAGTGCCGGGCATGGCACGAACCGCAAACATCATCGCCGACCCGCCGGCCTCCTCGATCTTCCGACGTCCCGCTGATCAGGACAACGGCAGCCCTCACAACATCGGGCTCGTGCAAGCCGCCGTGCACGACGCCGCGGCCTGGATCGGCCCACTTCGCAAGGAGATCGGCGGCGTCCTCGTCGGTCAGCACGAGCTCGTCGAGCGACTGCTCGTCGCCATTCTCACCGGCGGCCACGTGCTGCTGGAAGGTGTGCCCGGACTCGCGAAGACGCTCGCGCTCAAGACGCTCGCGCAGGCGATGCACGCGAAGTTTCAGCGCATCCAGTTCACGCCGGACATGCTGCCGGCCGACATCGTCGGAACGCTGATCTACAACCCGCGAGACGGCAGGTTCGAGACGAAGCAGGGCCCGATCTTCGCGAACTTCGTCCTCGCCGACGAGATCAACCGCGCTCCGGCGAAGGTGCAGAGCGCGCTGCTCGAGGCGATGCAGGAGCGACAGGTCACGCTCGGCGAACAGACGCACGCGCTGCCGTCGCCGTTCGTGGTGATGGCCACGCAGAATCCGATCGAGCAGGAGGGCACGTACCCGCTGCCGGAAGCGCAGGTCGATCGCTTCCTGTTGAAGGTCGTGGTGACGTATCCGAGTCCCGACGAGGAGCTCGAGATCCTCACCGCGATGGCGAGGACATCGCCTCGCCTCGACGTCACGCCGGTCGTGACGACGGCGCAGCTCCTGGAAGCGCGGCACGTGATCGACGCGATCTACATCGACGAGAAGGTCAGGCGCTACATCGTGAGCCTCGTGGTCGCGACGCGTGATCCGCGCGCGTTCGGCCTCGACCTCGAGCCGCTGATCAAGCACGGCGCATCGCCGCGCGCCACGATCGCCCTCGCGATGTGCGCGAAGGCGTGGGCGTTCCTGCGTGGTCGCGGCTACGTGACGCCCCAGGACGTCAAGGCGATCGCCATCGACGTGCTGCGCCATCGCATCGCCGTCAGCTACGAGGCAGAGGCCGAGCGCGTCGACTCGGCGGACATCGTCCGTCAGATCCTCGACCGGGTGGCGGTGCCATGACCCCGGGCCTGCGCGACGCGGCGCCCTCTCCCGCCGAGCTCGATCGGGGGCGGGTCGCCGAGCTGATGGAGAAGGTCCGCCAGATCGAGATCCGCATGCGGGGCCTCGTCGAGTCCTCCTTCACGGGGATGTACCGCGCGGCGTTTCGCGGGCGCGGCATCGACTTCGATCGCGTGCGCGAGTATCTGCCCGGCGACGAGATCCGCACGATCGACTGGAACGTCACCGCGCGGAGCGGACGCCCCTTCGTCAAGCAGTTCCGCGAGGAGCGCGAGCTCACCATGATGCTGCTCGTCGACGTGTCCGCGTCGGGTGACTTCGGCTCCAACGACGTCAAGAAGCGCGAGGTCGCGGCGGAGCTCGCGTGCGTGCTCGCGCTGTCCGCCATCGGCAACAACGATCGCGTCGGGTTGATCCTGTTCAGCGATCGGATCGAGCGCTTCGTCCCGCCCGGGAAGGGTCGACCGCACGTGTTCCGGCTCGTCCGAGAGATCCTCGGTTGCAGACCGGTCGGACGTGGCACGGACATCGCCGCCACGTTCGGCGTCGTGGGCCGGCTGATCCATCGTCGATCGCTCATGTTCCTGATCTCGGATCTCGAGGTCGGAGCGCAGCGGAGTGCGGCGCTCGCAGCGCTGCAACGCGCGCTGCGTCCGGTCAGCCAGCGACACGACGTCGTCGCGCTGCATGTCCGTGACCCGCACGAGTACGCCCTTCCGAACGTCGGCACGATCTCGGTGGAGGACGCCGAAACCGGAGAGGTCGTCTCGATCGACACCGGCCGCCGGAAGGTGCGCGAGCGCTTCGCAGAGATCGCTCGCGCGCGCGCCGCCGAGACCGAGCGGCTGCTCTTGCGCTCGAACGTCGACACCGTGGCGATCGACACGTCTCGATCGTTCGTCCCGTTGCTGCTCCGCTTCTTCGAGGAACGCAGCCGGAGGAATCGATGACCCCGGACGTCCACGACATCCGCGACATCCGCGGGCCGATCGAGATCGCCGCCCACTCGTCCTGGTGGCCGTACGCCATCGCCGCGGGCGCGCTCGTGCTGATCGCACTCGCCGTGTACGCGTACCGCAAGCGGCGCAAGACGAACCTCTCCCCCGACCGCCGCGCGCTGGCAGAGCTCGCGCACGCACGGGGACAGCTGCGAGCGGGTGACCCGCATCGCTTCTCGATCCAGGTCTCGGAGGCCGTTCGAACGTATGTCGAGGCGGCGTTCGCGCTGCATGCACCGCGATGGACGACCGAAGAGTTGCTCGCCGAGCTGATGTCGGATCAGAGCCCGGTCGCCGCACATCGCAACGAGCTCGGCCGCTTCCTCGAGGCTGTCGATCGAGCGAAGTACGCACGCATCGCGCCGTCGTTCGTCGAGATGGTGCAGATGCTCGAGACCGCGGAAGCCTTCGTCCGCACCACGGCCGCCGCGAAAGGAAGTAGCTCGTGATGACGTTCGCGCACCCGGAGCTGTTGTGGCTCTTGCTCGCATTGCCGATCTTCATGGTGTGGCGGTCGCGCCGCGGCCCCCGCGCCGCCGTCCGCTACGCGAGCGTCGAAGCGGCTCGCGAGGTGGGACGTTCCACGCGATCTCGCGTCGGCGCCCTCCTCCCGTACGCGCGCTTCTTCGCCGCGGCGCTGATGATCGTGGCTCTCGCGCGCCCGCAGATCGCCCACTCGACGACCAGCGTCAAGGCGAGCGGCGTCGACATCATGCTCGCGCTCGATGTCTCCGGATCGATGGCCGCCCTCGACCTCACGCTGAACGACGAACCGGCGGACCGGCTCGACGTCGTCAAGTCGGTCGTCGACAAGTTCATCGATCGCCGACCCAACGATCGCATGGGAATGATCGCGTTCGCCGGTGGGCCGTACCTCGTCTCCCCGCTCACGCTCGATCACGACTGGCTCGGCCGCAACCTGGCCCGCGTCCAGCTCGGAACGATCGAGGACGGAACCGCGATCGGATCCGGACTCGCCGCCGCCGTGAATCGACTCCGCGCGAGTGACGCGCGCACCAAGCTCATCGTCCTGTTGACCGATGGCGTGAACAACGCCGGCAAGGTCCAACCCGCGCTGGCGGCGGAGGCCGCAGCCGCGCTGGGGATCAAGGTGTACACGATCGGCGTCGGCACCGAGGGGCGCGCACCGATGCCGATCGTCGACGAACGAGGGCGCGAACGCGTCGTCATGACCGACACCGAGGTCGACGAGAAGACCCTCCAGGAGATCGCAGACAAGACCGGCGGCGAGTTCTTCCGCGCCACCGACACGGCCTCGCTCGAAGAAGTCTACGCGCGCATCGACGCGATGGAGAAGACCACGCGCGAGGTCAGCCACTACGAGCGCCGCGACGAACGGTTCGTCTGGGCGCTGTTGCCGGCACTCGGCCTGATCGCGGCGGAGCTCTTGCTCGCCGCCACCCTGTTCCGCCGCGTGCCCTAGGAGACGTGATGTCGATCGAATTCGCACAACCACATTGGCTCTGGATCGGCGCCATCGCGTGCGTCGCGATCTCGGCGCTGTTGATCCGCGCGGAGCACCTGCGTCGTGCCGCGCTCCGGCGATTCGCCGCGGCAGGTCCCAGCACCTCGCTCTCGCGAGGCCGGCGCTGGCTCCGCAACGGGCTCGTCGTCACGGGCGTGGCGATGATCGCGGTCGCGCTCGCGCGGCCTCTCCATGGCTATCGACTCGAACAGACGCCACGCCGCGGGGTCGATGTCGTGTTCGCGGTGGACACGTCGCGGAGCATGCGCGCGACCGATCTGCGACCGGATCGACTGACGCGAGCCAAGATCGCCGTCGCCGATCTCGCGAAGCGGTTCGACGGCAACCGCCTCGGGCTCGTCGCGTTCGCGGGCAACGCGTTCGTCCAGGCGCCCCTCACCGCCGACTCCCGCGTGTTCCTCGAAGCGCTCGACGCGCTCGACACCGACGTCATCCCTCGTGGCGGATCCGACCTCGCGTCCGCGATCCGCGCATCCGAGCAAGCGCTGAGCTCGGAGCCCGGTCATCAGAAGGTGATGGTCCTCATCAGCGATGGTGAGGATCTCGAGGGGAACGCGATCGCCGCCGCCCGCGACGCCGCGGATCGTGGACTCGCGATCTACACGCTCGGTGTGGGCAGCCCTGGCGGGCAGCTCCTCGAGATCGTCGGCGCGGACGGTACGCGCGACCTCGTGCGCGACGAGGGCGGACAGCCCGTGACCTCGCGACTCGACGAGCCGACGCTGCGAGCGATCGCGGCGGCGACCAGCGGTTCGTACCGCCTCCTCGGCACCGACGGTCGCGGGCTCGCCGCCCTCTACGATCAGGCGCGCGCGAAGCTCCCCGAGTCCACGACCATGGGTACGCCGCGCAAGGTGTACACGGAGCGGTTCCAGATCCCGCTCGCGCTCGCGCTCGGGTGCCTTCTCCTCGAGCTCGCGATCGGCGATCGACGCAGACAGCGTCGAACGAAGGGCCCGGCGCTGGCGGCGCTCGCACTCGCGATGCTCGCGATGCCATCGCTGGCCGCCGCCGCCCCGTCCAGCGAGGCGACCGCATCGCCTCTCGCTCCATCGCGCGGGCCGGTGCAGTCGTACAACGACGGCACGAGGCTGTATCGCGACGGCGACTTCGCCAGCGCCGAGAAGCGCTTCGAGGAGGCGCTCCACACCGACGATCCGGCGGTTCAGCTCGACGCGTACTACGACCTCGGCAACGCGCGATATCGGCTCGGACAGAAGACCCGCGACGAGGATCGCGCCGCGACGATCGCGATCTGGAAGCGCGCGCTCGAGGCGTACGACGCGGCGCTGGCGATCGATCCGCACGACGCGGACGCGACGTACAACCGCGACTTCGTCGCCAAGCAGCTCGCCGAGCTCGAGAAGTCCGAGCAGGAACGCGCGAAGAGCTCGCCGAACGACAAGCAGCAAGGCAATCAAGGAAACCAAGGCGCGCAGGATCAGAGCGGGCAGAACCAAGGCAATCAGGGAAACCAAGGCGCGCAGAACCAAGGCGCGCAGAACCAAGGCGCGCAGAACCAAGGCA
>CAZUAR010000008.1:255117-279035 GCA_964617845.1 uncultured Kofleriaceae bacterium
CGCGCAGAACCAAGGCAACCAGGGAAACCAAGGCGCGCAGAACCAAGGCGCGCAGGATGGCCGAGGCACGCGCGACACTCGACGCGATCCGAACAACCAAGACAATCGCGATGCGCGGCAGCCCGGTCAGGACGACCGCGATCCGCAGCAGCAAGGCGCCGGTTCGCAAGATGCCGACGAGAAGCGTGGCGCGCCCGGCGCATCGTCGGAATCGCGCGACCCGATGCGCGAGCCTCCCGATCCGAGCGCGACGCGCGACGCGCCGGACGCCGGATCGCGACCCGAGCGAGCAGCCGGTCGCGCCTCGTCCGGGGCGACCGCGGGCGATCGCGCCGCCGACGAACGGGCCGACGCGGCACGCCGGGCCGCCGGGCAGCTGACCAAGCGCGATGCGCTGTTGCTGCTCGACTCGCTCGAACCCGACCTTCGCCCGATGCCGATCAAGGGTCGATCGGGACGAGCGGAACGAACACCGACCAAGGACTGGTGAGGAGAACGACCATGAGCCAACGCACCACCATCGCATTGCTCGCCGCGATGCTCGCGACTGCCACACCGGCCATCGCCTCCGCGAAGGCGCGCGCCGAGCTGCGCCCCGCCGAGCCCTCGGTCGGGCAACCGGCGCAGCTCGTCGTGACGATCGACGGCGACGACGGATCCGCCCCAGACACGATCCGGACCGACGCCGCGACGCTTCGACTTCGCGGTCGGATGTCTCGGATGTTCTCGACGAACGGGTCGACGCGCCACGAGACCGTGTTCTCGTACTCGTTCGTGCCTGAGCGAACCGGCGCGCTCGACATTCCCGCGATCGCGATCGCGACGCAGGCCGGCACGCTCCGCACCGAGCCGATTCACGCGACCGTGACCGATGCGCCGCAACGGGCACCGTCGGCACGCTCGTCGACCGCGCCTTCGGGCGCGCCGTCGGGCACGCCGTCGCGTCGCGACGAGCCCACGCGCGCGTTCGTCAAGCTGGACGTGCCGGACAGGTCGCTCGTCGTGGGACAGGCGGTGCCGATCAAGATCCACGCGTACTTTCGCGCCGGCACGGCGGTCACGTTGCAGGGGCCGCCGACGTTGAGCTCGGACGCGTTCACGCTGTCCGATCTGTCCGACACGCCGACACAACGCGAGGTCGAGCTCCGTGGCGAGCCGTACTTGCTCGCGACCTGGACCGCGATCCTCTCGCCCGCCAAGCCGAGCACCGGCAAGCTCTTCGTCGAGCTCCCCGTCGAGATCGCCTATCGCGAGCGGCGCGCGCAGCCCCGACGCTCGATCCAGGATCTGCTCGACCGCGATCCGTTCGCCGCAGCGTTCGGCTCCGGGTCCCAGGATCCGTTCGACGCATTCTTCAACGGCGCAGATCCGTTTGCGGGCTTCGCCATGGACCTCGACGCCATGATGGACCTCGGTGAAGTTCGCCGCCGAACGCTCACGCTGAAGGCGAGCGGTGGGACGGTGAAGGTCGAGGATCCGCCGACCGCTCATCGCCCCGCGGGCTATGGCGGCGCGGTGGGCAGCTTCGACCTCGCGATCGTTCCACCCGCGGGAGAGCTTCGCGTCGGCGAGCCGGCGGAGATCACGATGCGAGTGACCGGACGCGGGAACTTCGATCGCGTGTCGCTACCGGCGTTCGAGGACTCCGCGCGAATGAACGCGTACACGATCGCGTCGACCTTCGCCCCGTCGAAGAGCAAGCTCTCCGGAACCAAGACCTTCACGCAGACGATCGTGCCGACACAGCCCGGCGAGCTGGAGCTGCCGGCGATCGCGCTGTCGTACTTCGATCCCGACACGCAGCAGTACCGGATCGCGAAGACGGAACCACTTCGCCTGGTCGTGCAGCCCGCGCCGGGGCTCGTCGACGCCACACCATCCGCGGCGGCGGCGGCGACCGCCGAGCCCCATCACGGGGAACCTGGTCGCGCGACCCTCGCACCGCGATATCGCGACCGCACGTTCTGGCTCCTCCCCGGCGCCATCGCGTTGGTCACGCTCGTCCTCGCCGGCGCGGGATGGTGGCGGCGCAGCGAGTGGATCGCCGACAGGCTCCGCGGTCGGCGTGTCGATCGCGCCGTCTCGCGGTCGCTCGCGAAGGCGGACAGCGCCGCGCGCGATGGCGATGTCGTCGAGTTCTTCGGCGCGGCGCGACGCGCGTTCCAGCTACGGATCGGCGAACAATTCGGCATCGCCCCCGATGCCGTCACCGCGCGCGACGTCGTCGATCACATGGGCGATCGAAGTGCGACGATCACGACGCTGTTCGAGCTCGCCGATCACGTCGACTACGCGCACGGCGAGTCCACCGCCGAGTCGCTCGACCACTGGCGCTCGGTCGTCCACGCCGAGCTCGCACGCCTGGAGGCACACCGATGACTGCACGACATCTCGTTCTCGCTTCTCTCCTGTCCGCCAGCGGCATCGGTGCCGCCTCGGCAGAGAACGCATCAACCACCCCCAGCGACGCGGCGGCCATCGAGCACGCGATCGAGCACGAGGGCTGGTCGTCCGCGGCGCTCCTCGACCTCGGCAACGCCTACGAAGCCGCGGGCCAGCACGGCCGCGCGATCCTGGCCTTCGAGCGCGCGAGGCTGATCCACCCACGGGACGCGACGATCGCTGCGAGCCTCGCTCGCGCCCGCGACGCCGCCGGCATCACCGCGCCGAAGCGATCGTGGGTCGCGCGCTCGCTCGGCACGCTCACCGCCGACGAATGGACCTGGATCGCAATCGGTGCCGGCTCCCTCGCCTGCCTCGGTCTCGTCGCGTTCGCGTGGTCGCGATCGCGCCGTGCAATCGTCGTCCTGCTCGGCGGCGCAGCGGTGACGCTCGCGACCGGGGTCGCGGCCGTCGCTGTCGCTCCACCGGCCGATCGCGCGATCGTCCTGGCCGACACGACCGCGCACATCGCACCCGCGAGCGGCTCCGAGACCGCCTTCACGCCGGCCGGCGGCGAGACCGTCGAGATCGTGAAGCGACACGGAGCGTTCGTGCTGGTGCGCGATGACGAGCGCAGCGGCTGGCTGCCAGAGACCGCGATCGAGCGCATCGTCGACGGGATGCCGCGAGGCTAGGCGCCGGGATCCAACCGGACGGTCACGCGCCGGTCGTACGGCCAGCCCGATGGATCCGCCGGGTCCGCGGCGGCTTCACCTTTCGAGACGGTCTCGATGCGTGGATCGGGGACGCCCTGCTCGCGCAGGTACTTCGCGACCGCTTCGGCGCGCTCCGCTCCGAGGTCCTTGTTGTACGCCTCGGAGCCCCGCGGATCCGTGCGTCCGACGACGCGTAGGCCCTTCCCCTTCGCGGGACCGTTCAACGCGCAGGTCGCGATCTCGTCGAGCGTCTCCTTCGCCTCCGGCCGCACCGTCGCCGTGTCGAACTTGAAGAACACCTTGCTCTCCGGAATGCCGCACATCGCGGCGAGCTTCGTGTCGATGTCGATCGCCGTCACCGTGTAGACCGCGATGTCGGGGTCCTCGGATTTCGTTGTGTCTGCCGACGACGAGGGCGGCTGAGACGGCATCGACGGCGCCTCGCTCGGTTCGACGGGGTTCGATGGATCCTTGCTCTTGCATCCCGCGGTGGCGAGCACGAGAGAAGGAACGAGAAGTCCGATGAAGATCCTCATACGTCGAGGACCAGCAATCCCGGGTCCAGACCGTACTCGAACGGAGTGCGCACCCCGGATGGATCTCTGATTGCACGATCCGGATCCGTATGCGCCTGATCCTGATCGAAGACGACGACCGCATTGGAGAGTTCGTGCGGAAGGGTCTGGTGCAAGACGGTCACGTCGTGGACTGGGCGCACACCGGGTTCGAAGGATCGGACCTGATCGGTCGGGGGATCTATGACGCCGCGATCGTCGACGTCATGCTCCCCGGAAAGAGCGGCGTCGATGTCATCCGCGATGCGAGGCGCCGCAAGAACCGCACGCCGATCATCGTGGTGTCGGCGCGCGACGCGGTCGAGGACCGGATCGCAGGGCTCGATGCAGGCGCGGACGACTACCTCGTGAAGCCCTTCGCGTTCGCCGAGCTCACCGCCCGCTTGCACGCCCTCGTCCGCCGCGCGAGCGCGAGCCCCTCGGCCACCGAGCTCGCGTACGCCGGGATCGAGCTCGATCTCCGCACGCGCCGCGTCCAGCGCGATGGCGTCCCGATCGTCCTGCAGGCAAAGGAGTTCTCGTTGCTGGAGTACTTCCTTCGCAACCCGGAGCGCGTCCTCAGCAAGACGATGATCCTCGAGGCGGTGTGGCAGTACGGGTTCGATCCGCAGACCAACGTCGTCGACGTGCTCGTGAGCCGCCTGCGCAGCAAGATCGATCGCGATCACCAGGTCAAGCTGATCCACACCGTGCGAGGAGCGGGCTATGTCCTCCGACGCGATCCGTGACGCCGTTCGCCCCCGGCGCCGGCCTCGCTCCCTCGCGATGCGGATCAACGGCTGGTACGTGGCGATGTTCCTCGCGAGCGTCACGCTCATCATCGCCGCCGCCGCGATCACGGCTCGCGACGCCATGGACCGCGAAGCATCCCTCGTGCTCGAGCGACGGATCGCGCGCCACGTCGCCGTGCTGGAGCTGGGCCTGCCCCAGTATCGAGCGGCGCTCGAGAGCTCCGGCGCCCTCGACGATCACACGACATCGGTGCGCGTCCGCGACCGATCGGGCAACACGGTCCTCGCGCGCGGGGACCGCTCCCAGGCCCGACTCGTCGCGAGCCGAACGACCTCGACCTCGACGCTCGAGCTCGGCGAGTCGCTCGATCCGTATCGCGCCGTCCTCGATCGCATGCGCCCGGGTGCGATCGCGCTGGCCATCGTCGCGCTGGTCCTGGCCGTCGCCGGCGGCTACTACCTCACCCGCCGCGCTCTCGCGCCGATTCGCGAGCTGGCGACCGTCGCCACCGGCATCGCGCGATCCGGAGATCTCTCGCGTCGAGTCCCGATCCGCGACACCAACGACGAGCTCGACGAGCTCGGCCGGCTGTTCAACCGGATGCTCGATCGCAACCAGCACCTCGTCCGCGGAATGCGTGAAGCTCTCGACAACGTCGCTCACGATCTCCGCACGCCGCTGACCCGGATCCGGACGACCGCCGAGGTAGCGCTCCGCGTCGACGATCCTGCGGATGCACGCGAGGCGCTCGGTGCGTGTATCGAGGAGTCCGATCGCGTGCTCTCGACGTTGCGCGCGATCATGGACATCTCCGAGGCAGAGACCGGGATCATGCGACTGCAGCGGACGAACGCGTCGCTCCGCGCGATCGCCGTCGAAGCGGTCGAGCTCTACGAGCACGTCGCGGAGCAAGCCGGAATCACGCTCGAGGTTGGCTCGACCGACGTGTTCGCATCCGCGGATCCCGCGCGGCTCCGGCAGGCGCTCGCGAACCTGATCGACAACGCGATCAAGCACACGCCTGGGGGCGGCAGCGTCGTCATCGAGGCCGTCCGCGAAGGCGACGAGGCGATCCTTCGCGTTCGAGACACGGGTGAGGGCATCCCTCCCGACGCGATCGGCAGGATCTGGGACAGACTCTACCGAGCGGATCCCTCGCGCACCAAGCGCGGACTCGGCCTGGGGCTGAGCCTGGTCAAGGCCATCGCGATCGCCCACCACGGACGTGTCGGTGTCGAGAGCCGGATCGGTGGCGGATCGACGTTCACGATCGCGTTGCCCCTGGCGGAGCAGGATCCGAGATAGCGCCTCTCGGATCGCGCGCTCGTGCACGCTGCGCAGATCGCTTCGTGCGCGACTCGCGATCGCCATCGCGTCCAGCTCGCCTCGACAGGGGGCGACGGTGTCTCGACCTTCATCGAGCCTTGTAGGGCACGATGACTGCACGAGCAGGCTGCGAGGAGGATCCAATGACTCGATTGCCCTTACTCGCCACGATCGCGCTGATCGCGGCCTGCACGCGAAATACACCGGCTCCCACGACGACCTCGTCGGTCGCCAGCCAGGATCCGGTCCCCGATCTGAAGGTCGACGTCGACCGCGTGAATGACATCCCGAATCCAGACGTCGCGCCCCAGAACGCTACGACGTTCCTCGATCCCGGCGCCGCCGATCCGCAGCCCGTCCGCGAGGCGGTCGCGATCCTCGCGCCGACGAGCGGAAATCGCGCCTCGGGGATCGTTCGATTCCGGAGGAGCGGAGCGGGGCTCGATGTCTTCGCGACGGTCGACGGCCTGCCCGCGGGAGAGCACGCTTACCACGTCCACGTGTTCGGCGATTGCTCCGCGAGCGACGCGACGAGCGCCGGTCCGCACTTCCACTTCACCGGCAGCTCGTTCGATCCAGAGGTCGAGATCATCACGGGGAACCTGGGAGAGCTGAGCTCGGACGGCGCGGGGACCGCGACCCACCACGCGCGACACCCCGCCGCGACGCTCGACGGCAAGTTCTCGATCATCGGACGCGCGGTGGTGGTGCACGCCAAGCCCAACGACCCGAGCGCCCCGCCCGGCGGCGACGCGGGTGCGCGCATCGCCTGCGGTGTCATCGGAATCGGCGGCAACCAGCCACCGCGTACCGCCAGTCCGTGAGCTCGTCGCGACTCGACTCGTGCCACCTCCGGGCGGCACGCCGTCAGCGCCGCCGATCGCTCGTCACCAGTCCATCGACCAGCTCGACGACGCGCTCGCAACTCTCTGCGATTCGCGGATCGTGCGTGACGATGATGAACGTCGTCCCGAAGTCTCGATTGAAGCGGCGCATGAGCTCGAGCACCTCGGCCGACGACGCGGTGTCGAGGTTGCCGGTTGGCTCGTCGGCGAGAACGAGCGGTGGTCGCCGCACCAGGGCTCGCGCGATCGCCACGCGCTGCTGCTGACCGCCCGAGAGATTCGTCGAGCGATAGTGCAGTCGATCGCCGAGGCCCACGGCGCGCAAGGTCCTCTCGGCGTCGGCCTTCATCGTCGAGCTCGGCCACCCCTCGTGTCCCCACCCCGGAATCATCACGTTCTCGAGAGCGGTGAACGCGGGGAGCAGGTGATGGAACTGGAAGACGAACCCGAGCATCCGTGCACGGACGTCGGTGAGCTCACGCTCGCCAAGCCCCGTGGTCTCGGTGCCCCCGATCGCGACGGTGCCGCTGGTCGGACGATCGAGGAGGCCGATGATGTTGAGCAACGTGCTCTTGCCCGATCCCGACGGCCCGACGAGGGCCATGAGCTCGCCGTGCCCCACGGTCAGATGGACGCCGCCGAGCGCACGCGTGCGAGCCACGTCGCCGTACTCCTTGACGACGTTCTCGACGCGCAGCACGGGTTCGGTCGTGTCAGCCATTGCGGATCGCCGTCGCCGGATCGAGCGCTGCCGCGCGCCGAGCCGGAATGGTGGCCGCGAGCAAGCCGACGCCCGTCGCGAGCGCGCTCGCGAAGACGAGCAAGCCGGCATCGATCTCGACCGGAAACTTCGGCGCCCCACTCGGCTCGCGCGCGAGCGTCTCGAACAGCTTCGCGAGGAGCGCGCCGAACGCGCAGCCGAGCACCGATCCGCCCATCCCGAGGAGCCCGCCCTGGATCAGGAACACGCGCATGATGCGCCCGCGTGGTGTCCCCACCGCGCGCAGGATTCCGATCTCGCGCGACTTCTGCACGACCGACACGATCAGCACGCTCGCGATCCCGAGGGCGACAGCGAGGATGACGAAGAACTGGATCATGTTCTTGGAGCTCGACTGCGCCGACAGGCCCGCGAGCAGCTCGGCGTTGATCGTCATCCAGCTGTCCGCTCGCACACCGGTCTCGGCCTCGATCTCGGCCGCGATCCGGTTCGCCGTGAACACGTCGGCCACCTTCAGCTCGATCGTCGTTGCACCGCCTGCGAGATCGAAGAGGGACTGCGCGTGGCGAAGCGACGTGACGACCCACGTTGCATCCACTCCCTCGTTGCCGAGCTGGAACACCGCTCCGATCGTGACGACGTCGTCGACGCCTTCGCTCGACGAGATGCGCAGCTTGTCGCCCACCGTCGCACCGAGGTTCGCGGCGAGCTTCGTCCCGATCACGACATTGGCGCCATCGAGCTCCAGCCGTCCGCCGATCATGCGCTTCCGCAGATCGATGATCGCGAGGAAGCGCTCGAGCTCCACGCCGCGCACGACGATCGGACTCTTGGCACCGGAGCGCACGGCAAACCCGGCCCCGACGATCGACGGCGAGGCGGCAACGACGCCCGAGATTCGCTCGACCGAGGTGATGACGGTCGGCCACTGATCGATCGAGCGAAGGCGCTGCGCGGTCTCCTCGATCCGGCGGGCGACCGCGACCTTCTCTGTCGGTTCGACGAGCGGGCGCGGCGCTTCGCGCGGTACGCGCAGCGTGATGTGCGGCTGCGTACCCAGCGTCTTGTCGATCAGCGACGTCTGCAGACCGCCGATCAGCGCCGACAGGAACACGATCACGCTCACACCGACCGCCACACCTCCGAGGATCAACGTCGTCTGCCCCTTGGCATCCCGCAGGTAGCGCAGCGCGAGGAACCACTCGAACGGCACGTCAGTCCTCCACTCGCACGCGCGCTCCGATCGACAACGAGCGGCCATCCGGCACGATGATCGCGGTCGCCTCGTCGACGCCGTCGACGATCTCCATGGAGCCTTCGCCACGGATGCCGAGGACCACGTCCTTGCGCACGACACGTCCGCCCTCGACCGCGAGCACGTGCGGCGACGGAGTCGACACTCCGCGCACGGCGTCGCTGCGGATCGTGAGGACACCCGTCTTCGCAGCGACCGTGAGGTCGACGGAGATGGTCATGTCGGGCTTGAGAAACGGCGGCGGCGCGGGAACGTCGAGGCGCACCTCCACGCTGCCGCGCTGCGCATCGACCGACGGCGCGATGTAGCTGACGACGGCGTCGAACACCTGCTGCGGATACGCATCGGCCGAGGCGCGCGCCTTCTGACCGACGCGGATCCACGCGAGGTTTCGCTCGTCGGGTTGGATCACCAGCTGTACGGATGCGTCCGCCGCCAGCACGAGGAGCGGCTGCCCCGGTTGCACCACGTCGCCCGGCTCGACGGACCGAGAGAGCACCGTGCCGTTCTGCATCGCCAGGATCCGCGTCTGCGCGAGGCGCACGCGCGCGGCCGCCAGCTGCGCCTGCGCCTGCAGTTGCGCGGTCAGCGCGACGCGCGAGTCGGCACCGACGGGCGTCGCCGCGATCTGCTGTGCTTCGGCAGCGGTGCGCTGCGCCGATGCAATGTCGACCGCGCGTCTCGCGTTCTCGAGCTCGGTGACGGTCACGGCGCCGCTCGCGGCCAGCTTCGTGGTTCGCGCGAGCTCGGTCTGCGCGCGCTCGAGGTTCGTCTGTGCCTGGCGCAGAGCCTCGCTCGCGACGATCGCTCCGACGCGACGCAGCTGCTCGACGCGCGCCTTCGCCTGACCGACGACCGCTTCCGCCTGCGCGACGGCCGCGCGCTCGGCTGCACCGTCGAGCTCGACGAGCAGGTCCCCCGCCGCGACGCGCTGCCCTTCGACCGCGCCCACGGTGACCACCAAGCCTGCGACCTGCGCGGCGATCTGGACACGCGTCGGGACGCGCACCCGGCCGCTCGAGACGATGTGTTGCTCGAGATCGCGTCGGACCGCGTGCGTCGTGGCCACCGACACACCACGCAGCTGAACCAGCACGTACCCACCTGCCGCGACGAGGATCACGAGCGCGATCCAGAACATCGGTGAGCGCAGGAGCCGGGGCATCGACGTACCTGGATGTTGCAAGCCAGAGTCCCGTTACAGCCCTGCCCCGCGCGGTCGAGCACGCAGAAACTGCAAGCACGAGAGGTCGCAGCGCAAGATCTGCGGTGTCGCTTCGTGCGGCGGGCTAGTCCTCGCCTTGCGCCTTCGTGAATCCGAGCTTGCCGTCTGGATGGTTCACTCGCGGTCACTTCGGCAGGAGCACGGTGTCGATGACGTGAATGACCCCGTTCGAGGCCTGCACGTCCGCCGTCACGACCTTCGCGTCGTTGATCGTGACGGCGCCGTTCTTCGCCTTGATGGTGATCTTCTGCCCGTTGACGGTCTTCGCGGACGTGAGCTTCGCGGCGTCCGCGGCTTTCACCGATCCAGACACCACGTGGTACGTCAGCACCGCGGTCAGCTTCTTCTTGTCCTTGAGGAGCGCGTCGAGCGTGCCTTTGGGCAGCTTCGCGAACGCCTCGTCCGTCGGTGCGAACACCGTGAACGGTCCCTTGCCCTTCAGCGTGTCGACGAGGCCCGCCTCGCCGAGAGCCTTTGCGAGCGTCTTGAAGTTCCCCGCGGCGACCGCGGTGTCGACGATATCTTTGGACTCCGCCTTCGCGGTGGTGGTGAATACGAGGGAGAGCAGGAGCGTGAGGATGATTGTCTTCATTTGCGCGCTTTGACGTCGACGAACCTCACCGGTTACGCGTGACGGCCGTCCGCTGCGAGCTCCTGCCTGCGTGAACGAAAACGTTCATCTTCGGCCTCCGACGCGACGCACGTAACCTTTGCCGGAGGAGCACATCCCAGAGGGCAATCAACCGTGCCATGCGCTCGCGTGCACCCAACTAGGGAGACTCCGATGATTCGTTCCACGCTTTGGCTCGCTTCCGCATTCATGTTCACGTTCGCCTGTGGCGATGACGAATCGCCCGCCACGGACGCGCCGTCGGCGCAATCCATCGCCGCCGTGGCGCAGGACACACCGGAGCTGTCGACGCTCGTGGCTGCCGTCCAGTTCGCGAGCGAGGGCGATGACCTCCTGAACCTGATCTCGAATCCGGGAACGCTCACCGTGTTCGCGCCGACGAACGCCGCGTTCGATGCGCTCGCCGTGGAGCTCACGGGCAACGCATCCGCGAAGGGCGCGGACCTCCTCACCGCCGGCAACAAGCCGCTCCTGCGAAGCGTGCTCCAGTACCACGTGCTCACCAGCGAGGTGTTCGCCGCGGACATCCCGTTCGGTCGTGCCATCACCACGGCGGAGGGCGCGATCTTCAAGATCGAGAGTGGCACTCCACCGACCATCGTCGACGGGCGTAACCGCACGTCGTCGATCGCGCAGGTCGACATCGACGCGAGCAACGGCGTCGTCCATGTCATCGACAAGGTCATCCTCCCGCCGGACAAGAACATCGTCGAGACCGCGCAAGCGCTCGCCTCGGGCTCTCCCGCCGAGTTCACGATCCTGGTCGATGCGGTCGTCGCGGCAAACCTCGCGACCACGCTGAGCGGCCCCGGTCCGTTCACGGTGTTCGCGCCGACGGACGCTGCGTTCGCGGCGTTGCTCACCGAGCTCAACGTTTCCAAGCAGGAGCTGCTCGCCGACACGGCGCTCCTGACGAAGGTGCTCACGTATCACGTGATCCCCAGCCGCGTTCTCGCCGCCGACATCACGGCCGGCGCCCCGGTCACGACCGTCGAAACCGGGACGTTCTCGATCAACGCGCAGAACCACATCACCGACGAGCGTCAGCGCACCGCGCAGATCGTGAGCACGGACACCTTCGCGTCGAACGGCGTCATCCACGTCATCGACAAGGTGATCCTGCCGGCTCCGTGAACGCGTCCTGACCCAGCTGGACGTCGAGCGGCGCCGCCACACCGTGCGCTGGTGCACAGCAGCGCCGCGTTCCTCGGTCATCGCTCCGTCGGTTGGGAGCGCTGCCGCTCGGTGCATCGATTGCAGGTCACGCGCAGATCGAGGTGACCTGCCGATGACCAAGACCGCCGCCGTATTCACGACCGCCGAGGACAGCAGCGTTGCCGGCCAGGAGCTCGGGCAACAGATCAGGCAGGAGCTCGGTGACGACCGGCCGGACGCGGTCATCGTGTTCGCGTCCGCGCGCTACGACCACGTCGCGCTGTTGCATGCCCTGGTCGAGACCTGTCAGCCGGGCGTCCTCGTCGGGTCCTCGTCGGCGGGTGAGTTCACCGGAACGAACAGGGCCGAAGGTTCGGCATGCGCGCTCGCGATCCGATCCTCGACGATGCGCTTTGCAGCCGGCGTGGGCACCGGGGTCAGCAACGACCGCGCGGCGGCGGCGCGAAGCGTGGTCTCGGCGTTCAAGGGCGTCGACAACAACGAGTACCCGCACCGCACTGCGCTTGTCATGACCGACGCCCTCGCCGGGCACGCGGATGATCTGATCGAGCAGCTGACGGTCGCCACGTCGGGCACGTACGAGTTCGCGGGTGGTGGCGCGGGGGACGACGCGAAGTTCTCGAAGACGCATGTCTTCCATGGAACGCGCGTGCTGAACGACGCCGTGGTCGCGCTGGAGATGCTGTCGCTGAAGCCGATGGGCATCGGCGTCCAGCACGGATGGGAACCGGCGAGCGAGAGCTTTCGCGTCACGAGCATCGAAGGCGCGCGCATCTTGACGCTCGACGGGTATCCGGCGGCGGACGTCTTCGAACAGCACGCGGCGGCAACGAACCAGCGGCTCGATCGCGAGGATCCGTTGCCGTTCTTCCTGCACAACATCGTGGGCATCGAGAGCGCGGTGGGCCACCGCTTGCGCGTGCCGCTGTCGATCGGACCCGATGGCTCGGTGACCTGCGCGGCCGAGATCCCGGCCGGGGCCACGGTCCGGATCATGAAGACGTCGTCCACGTCGGCGTCCGATGCCGCCACCACCGCGGCGAGCTCCGCCGTCAGAGGGCTGCACGGCAACCTGCCGGCCGCGGCGTTGTTCTTCGACTGCGTCGCGACCCGGCTGCGGCTCGGCGACGTGTTCGGCTTCGAGCTCGAGGCGGTTCGCACCGCGCTCGGCGGGAGCAACCTCGTCGGGTGCAACACCTACGGCCAGATCGCGCGCGCGGATGGCCAGTTCGGCGGCTTTCACAACTGCACGGCTGTGGTGCTCGCGCTGCCGCAGTAGGCAGGCATGGACCCTCGCTCCTTGCTCGACGTCGTCGACGCGCTCACCGAGGTGCGCGACCGCGAAGCTATCGCGCGTCGACTGGCGGAGGTCCTCGGGGCGGAGGCGTTGTTCGTGTTCGTCCCCGATCCGGCGCGCAGCTCGAGGCTCATCCCCGCGCAAGGCTTCGCGATGCCGCCCGCGATGCGCGGCTGGAAAGAGCTGCTCGGGCGATGCGCAGGGCCTGGCGTCGAGCACGGGGTCGTCGCCTATCCAGACCGCACCTCGGAACGCCCGGCGTGCGCGTACGTCTTCGACGGCATCACGTTTGTCCTGATCGGCCCGCCGTCGCCGCGCAGCGAGGTCCGCGCCGATCTGGCGATGATCTCGCGAGTCCTGGCGACGATCCTGCGCTCGGAAACAGGGCTGGCCGCAGCGCGCGGCGAGCTGGCGATCGAGCGTCAAAACGCGGAGCGCGCCGATGCGCTGACGCGCGCACTCGATCGGGCCCGTGCGGAAGCCGAGCGAGCGACGCGCGTGAAGGACGAGTTCCTCGCGATGCTGGGCCACGAGCTTCGCAACCCGCTCGCCCCGATCGTGACGGCATTGCAGATGCTGCGCATGGAAGGCGTCAACGTGCGCGCGCAGGACGTGCTCGAACGACAGGTCGAGCACATGCTGCGATTGGTCGACGATCTGCTCGATGTCTCGCGCATCACGAGCGGCAAGATCGAGCTTCGCAAGGAACATGTCGAGCTGTCTTCCGTGGTCACGCGCGCGCTCGAGATGTCCCGCCCGCTGCTCGAGCGACGCCGCAACCGTCTCACCGTCGACGTTCCGGATCGGGGGCTCGTCGTCGACGGCGATCCGTCGCGACTCGCGCAGATCGTCTCCAACCTGCTGACCAACGCGGCGAAGTACTCCGATCCCGAGTCTGCGATCGAGCTGCGTGCATCCTCCGAGGGCGCTCACGTCCACCTGCTCGTCATCGATCACGGCATCGGCATCGATGCCACCTACATCGACCGGGTCTTCGATCAGTTCGTGCAGGTTCCACAGGGACTGGATCGAGCGTCGGGCGGTCTCGGTCTCGGCCTCGCGATCGTGCGCAGCCTCGTCGAGAAGCATGGCGGAACCGTACGCGCAGAGAGTCGCGGGAACGGTCGCGGCAGCACGTTCATCGTGCAGCTGCCGCTCGCGTCCGACGCGATCGCCACAGCGGCAGCGCCCCGTCCTGCGCAGAGCAAGCAGCGCACGGCGCGCACGGTCGGCAAGCTCCTGGTCGTCGATGACAACACGGATGCCGCGCTGCTGCTGGCGGACGTGCTCTCCGCACTCGGTCATCAGGTACAAGTCGCGCACAGCGGACCGGATGCTCTGGCCGAGCTCGGCGAGTTTCAGCCAGACGCTGCGCTGCTGGACATCGGGCTCCCCGTGATGGACGGATACGAGCTCGCGCGGCATCTCCGCGTCCGCTTGCCCGACGTGAAGCTCGTCGCGTTGACCGGCTACGGTCGATCGAATGACCGAGAACGCTCGCGCGCGGCCGGGTTCGACGCGCACCTCGTGAAGCCGGTCTCGATCGCGAACGTCACCCAGACCCTCGACGAGTTGCTCGCGCAGTCGCGTGTCCTCACGAGCCCCATGCTCTGACGCTCGCTGGTCGTTCCGCGGGCTAGCGTCGCGAGCGCTTCGCAGCCAGCGGCGGGATCAGCACGTCGACGGCAGCGCGATAGCGCTCTGCCTTCAAGCGCGCGAGCTCGTTCGCGAGCCGCCGCTCGGGCCACTGGGAGACGTCCGCGGCGAGCGCCGCATCGAGGAGACGGAGGAACAACGCACGGTCCTGGCGCGCAGCCGCGATGGCGCGTGCATACGTGACGTCCACGAGGAGCGCCGACGGTCCGAGCAGACGACGTGCTGCCGCGAACTGCGCTTCGCCGTCGGGCCCGCCCAGGATGCGCGAGCGATTGGCGAGAAGCGTACCGAGCAAGAGCTCGGCGTTCGCGTCGCGAAGACCGGGCGTGACCTGCGTGATTCGCGTGAGCGTCGCGATCGTGCGATCGAGGCGCGTGAGCCCCGCCAGCGGATTGAGCGCGATGCGGACGGTGTCGGCCGATGCGATCTGCAAGACGAACGGAGCCTGCTCGGCGTTCATCGAGGAGAGGAGCGCGGTCCACCGCGCATCATCGGTCGCGGCGCGCCACGCATCGGGCAAGAGGCCGAGGCTCAGGTCCACGCACGTCGCGAGGAGACCGTCGAGGCGCGTGGCGATGCGGCGTGCCTCGTCGGCGCGGCCCTCGAGGGTGGCCGCCTCCCAGTCGTCGAAGACAAAGCCGATCGCGTACTGACACACCGCCTCGGCGTGGAGCTCGCGAAAGCCACGATGGTCCGGATATGCCGCAGCGAACGCGGCGGACTGCACGATCCCGCCGGGCATGGCGGCGCGCGCGAGCTCGACGTCGGCGAGCCGGCCCGCCGCGACGTTGCCGCGCTTCATGATCTCGTACGTCGATGACGCCGCTCGCTTCTCGATGAACGACGAGCAGGCCGAGAGCCCGAGAAGCGTCAGGATGAGGATCGGTTTGTTCACGGTTGTCTCCACATGGTTCACTCGAAGCGACGCAGCTCGGCCCACCGTGCCGCGAGTCCGGGACGATCGCCCCGCGCGATCCAGACCGGCATGCCGTCGACCATGCAGCCCGTGCAGCGAACCGTGCCGATGCGCCTCACGTCCGCATAGAGGTTCGTCCAGTAGCCAGCATCGTTACCGACGGCGAGCACGATCGCGTCACGGGCGCCACGAGGGCCCCACGCCCAGAACGCGTTGTGCGTCGAGATCACCGGAACGCCGAGCCCCGCGCCCGGACCATGGAGCTCGAGCGCCCCCGCGCATCCGTAGTCCGCCGCGAACACGATCGCGCGACGTTGCTCGTCGGGCGAGAGCGTCCGATAGGCCGCGACGGCCGCGTCGACGACCTCCGTCCATCCGCGCTTGTCACCGAACCACTGCGGCATCGCGCCTCGCTTCGCGACCTCGAGCTCCGGCGTGACGCCGAGCGCGCTCGAGTAGCGCACGAGGAGGGGCGGAGGCAGCACGGGAAGCACGAGCGGAAGCGGAGGCAACGCACCGATCGCGAGCACCGCCACCGTGACCACACGGCGCAGCGCGCGCTCGCGAGTGAACCGTTCGAGCGCGACCGCCCCCGCGGCAAACAAGAGCGGATACACGGCGAGGATGCGATCCGCGCGGCTGATGCCGCTCACCATCATGATCGCGAGCGCGACACCGAACATCGCCGCGAACCCGCGATACGACCGTTCGCGCGCGAGCGCGCCCGCTCCGAGGATCGCGATCCCGAAAACCATCGGGCCGACGAACATGGCCTGGCCCACGAGCGCCTGAAGCGGCGTCTGCTCGATGTTCTTCAGAGGCACCGAGATCCGATAGAAGTCGAAGGTGACTCCGTCGTGGATCACCAACCAGACCAGGTTCGGTGCAGCGATCGCTGCGGCGATCGCGGCGCCGAGGTAGGGCCATCGCGTCGCGAAGTGAGCGCGCGCCGGCGACGCCAGCGTGGCGGCGGCGAGCAGTCCCGCCGGCAACAGCGCCGAGTGCTTGTTGAGGAGCGCGAGCCCCGTGACCGCGCCGAACGCGAGCCACCCGCGCGCCGAGCCCCCACGCGCGAGCCCGAGCGCGATCCGTGCGAGCACGATGGCGAGCAGCAGCTCGAACGGATTCATCGAGTAGAAGCCCGCGATCACGACCACCGCCGGCGCGGTCGCGAAGCTCGCCGCGGCGAGCGTCTGCCCGAATCCACCGCCGCCGAGTGACCGGGCGAGCCGCCCCACCATCACGATCGAGGCGACGTACGCCGCCGTCGGCACGAGCCGGATCAGCGCCATGTTGTCGTCGAACACGAAGCGCACCACGCCGAGAAGCAGCGTCGCGAGCGGCGGATGGTCGACGTAGCCGAGCGCCGGTCGCCGCGCGCATGCGAGGAAGTACAGCTCGTCGGCAAACCAGCCATACGCACCGAACACGCCCGCGGCCCAGACGACCGTGCCCGCGATCGCTGCCACGACGAGTGGCCCGCGCGAGGATGGCGCATCGAGTGGGGCGGGCATGGTTTCCCGAGCTAGCGGATGCGACTTCGACGTTCGAACCGGGGCCTCGGTTACAGGTCACGTCGTCGCGAAAAGCCCGGTGTTTACCTACTCGCGGCGCGCGTGCGGTAACGGCCGCCGACTTGCAGCGTCCAAGCGACATGCAGACGGCGGAGTCTCCTCCCAGCATCGCCAAGAGCGCCCTTGTCCTCGTCGGGCTGATCGCGCTGTGTCAGCTCGCCGGTGCGACCGGGGCGTTCGTCACCGACGCGAGCTGGTACCGCGCGCTCGATCGCCCGAGCTGGGCCCCGCCGGGTTGGATCTTCGGCCCCGTGTGGATCACGCTCTACACGCTGATGGGCATCGCGGCCTGGCGGATCTGGCGCTCGAGCTCACCCCGCCGCACCACGGCGCTGCGCTGGTTCGCGTTCCAGCTCGCGCTGAATGCGGCGTGGACGCCCGTGTTCTTCGGCGCGCGATCGATCGGTGGCGGCCTCGTCATCATCGTGACGCTCCTGGTCGCGATCGCCGCGACGATCGTCGCGTACGGCCGGGTCTCGCGCCTCGCCGCGGCGCTCATGGCCCCGTACTTCGCGTGGGTCGCGTTCGCGACGACGCTCAACGCGGCGCTCTGGCTTCGCGCCTGAAGCGAACGACCGCCCCGTGCGGGTTGGAAGCGGTCTTTCCGACAATCAACGCAAGCGCGATAGTCGGGCTGTGTTGTTCTCCGCGTTGCTGAGGAACCTCAGAGCTCGGATCTTCTCTCGCACGATCTTCCGAAGCGGATCGGCCTGACGTCCAATTAGCCGGGGAACCTACGCCAGCAATCAACGGCCACCTCGACCATGGCGGTGGTAGCGTTGCGCGTGATCAGCGTCGCTCGCAACGTGCTCGTACTCTGCGGAATCGTCGGGGCTCTCGTCGGGTGCAGCTCGCCCGGCGAGACGGTCGATGCCGCCACCGACACATCTCCCGGCGAGGATGTCTTCATCGTCGACGTCACCACCAGCAAGGGAGACTTCGCGCTCGAAGTGAATCCTTCCTGGGCGCCCAACGGTGCCGCTCGGTTTCGCGAGCTCGTAGATGCGGGCTTCTACAACGACGCCAGGTTCTTCCGCGTGATCGACGGCTTCGTGGCGCAGTTCGGCATCAACGGAACGCCTGCCACCAACTCGATGTGGAGCACCCGCACGATCCCCGATGACCCCGTCGTTCGCTCCAATACGCGTGGCTTCGTCACGTTCGCACAGACCTCGGCCATTGATTCACGAACGACCCAGCTGTTCGTGAACCTCGGCAACAACGCGAGACTCGATGCCATGCGCTTCGCACCGTTCGCGATGGTGATCATGGGGATGGATGTCGTCGACCAGCTCAACGGCGAGTACGGAGAAGCCCCCGTGCAGGCGCAGATCAGCTCGCAAGGCAACGCATACCTCGACGCGAACTTTCCGCGACTCGACTACATCATCACGGCGCGAGTTCGCTG
This sequence comes from uncultured Kofleriaceae bacterium, assembly GCA_964617845.1. Lineage (GTDB taxonomy): Bacteria > Myxococcota_A > Polyangia > Haliangiales > Haliangiaceae > JABFXX01. The sequence goes on from CAZUAR010000008.1 coordinate 273,553, forward strand.
ACCGGGCCGACACCTGGCGAAGCGCGTCGGCGCGAACTTTCGTCAGCGCTCGAGTGGCAGCTGGAGCAACGCGCGCTGCGCGAGCCCAACGAAGTCCGTCACCGTGACCACGCCGACGAGCGTGCCGTCGTCTTCGGTGACGAGCACGGAGCTGATCGCCTGATTGATCATGATCCCGGCGGCCGTGTGCGCCGGCGTGTCGGGCCTCACCGCCACCACGTCACGGGTCATGATGTCGCCGACGCGATGTGGCTTGTGTCCCGCAATGCAACGAAGGACATCGCGATCGGAGAGAATGCCGACAAGACGTCCGCGCTCGTCGACGACCGGCAGATGCCGGATGAGCCCCACCTGCATTTCGGCGTGCGCACCCGTGACGGGGTCGGTCGCCCGTGTCGTCACGACGGCGGTGGACATCAGATCGGACACCTTGAGATCGTAGGGCTTCATACCCGTGGCTCAAGCGAACACGATGCCAACACAGACGTGCTCTCTTGTCGCGAGAACGCGCATTCCGTGCGCCCGCGATGCCGCGCACGGGTTGCACCTCGTTGCTCGGTCCTCCTCGCCCGCCCGAGGTATCTGCGTCTCCGTTGTCACAACCAGGGCCCGCCTAGTCTTTCCTCGCATGAAGAATTGCTTCCCAGCTCTTGTCGGCCTCGTGCTCCTCGTTGCGTGCGGATGCATGACGGAAGACGACGTCGAAGGGGACGTGGGCACGGTCGAACAAGCGTTCACCAACATCACGACGTTCAAGGGCGGAGGCTTCACCACCACACACACGGATATGGGCTCGTCCACCGACCGCACGTGTTTTCTGACCGCCGTGTTCGGAAGCTTCGACGGTGGAGCCTTTGTAGACGTGAACCACGACCCGGACACCAATCGTTGGACCTTGTCCGTGAGCCCGCCCGACGGTCACGCGCTCTATGCCCGCGCCGCCTGCGTCGGCACGATTCTCGGCCGCACCGACGAGGCATATTGGATGCCCACTGCGACGCAAGAAGGTCTCCTCAGCACCGACCCCGACGCGCAATGCTTCCTCACGCGCTTGAACAGCAGTGTGCACCACACATCGTTCGATTCGCTGGCCGACAAGATCTGGATCTTTCAGGAGACGAACGGGAACTGGTACGTCTCGGGTGAAGGCAACGCTACCGGAGGGGCACGCTGCATCACTGCAACCAAGCGCGGCAACGGCGGCTCGCTCGTCGGTGCAACCGGCGTTATCCTCTCGCCGCACTTCACGGGTGACCAGTGTTTCCTGACCGCACTGGGCGGTAGGTTTCGATCCGATTCGGCAACGAGCGGTATCTCGACGTACCGCACGGTCGACAACCGCTGGCTGCTCAGCGCCGGTGCGAATAAGTTCGCGCGCGCCCGATGCGCGCGCTGAGCCTGATCCAGCGACCGAGAACAGTGGAGGCCGCGGAGACGAAGTCGAGAAGCGACTCCGAGAGCTCTCCAGATCGGTCGACCGCCGCGTAGCGTCCGTTCGTTGATGGGCTCGATCGCACCGGGCTGCCCGGCGCGCCGACAAAAGCTCGTCGCCTGAGTGGCGCGTTGTCTCTACGGGGGAGCGATCGAAAGGTACGCATCGCTCGCGCTCATGTTCTACTCTCGGCCCGCGTGATCGAGAGAGAGGGAGAGAAGTGGACGAAGGCGTTCGTCATGGGCGACGACGCAGTCGACCACTATCGTCATGGACCTTCTCGCGCTCGTCCAAAGCTAGGATGACGTGGTGAGACGCGAGCGTATGGAAGAGCCGATGAGGTCGACGCACAGATGACCGCACTGGAGTTGCCGCGATGGTCGAAGCGCAAACCAGTCGCCCGTGGTCTGCTCGTCCCCAATGCACTGCGCGCCACGATCGCGAAATCGCTGGGAACGCTCGAGCGTGAAGTCAGGATCAAGTCGAGCGCGCCGCTGTTCGCGACGTACTCGAGCGCTGGATGGGGGATTGGCCGCCAGTTCGCCGTCGGAGACGCGCAGGGCAGCAATGTCGCGAAGGCGATCGAAGTCCTCGCGAAACACGACCTACCACTGACCCTCGTGAGCCTGTGGTACCCGCCACCACCGTCGGACGCGGGTACCGCCACGGGCGCCGCCCGCATGTTGAAGGCCGCGCTAGCGGCGAAGGCCGTGGCAAGCCTGCGTTGCTTCAAGCTGTTGTTGCACCGGGTGAAGATCGACACGGCGGTCGCAAGGGTCCTTGCGGATGCGATCGAGCGGATGACCGTCCTCGACGAGCTCGAGCTGCGTGCCAGTGGCGGCACCGGCATCACCCGGATCGTCGGCGCCGCAAGATCATTACGCTCCCTGGGTCTATTCTCTGTAGGCGCGAACAGCTCGGCCCTGCGCTCGATCGCGCGTTCGAAGAACCTCGCGTCCCTCGAGATACTCGCGATCGGCGACAAGTTCGACGACACAGCCGTCGAGGCGTTGCTCGCTGCCGCCTTCGCTCCGAGGCTGCGATCGTTGCATATCGTGAGCGATACGCCGACGACGTTACCCGCCATTGCCGAGCTCCGCGCACTCGTCGATCTGCGTGTTGGCAGTGTCGTTGCCCAGGGAATGACCGCACTCGCGTCCGCGCCGTTCGTGCCGAACCTGCGCAGCCTACACATTGGGCGCTCGACGATCACGAAAGCGATGGGCAAGCAGATCGCGGCACGTGGTCTGCCGACGCTCGAGGTACTTCATGTGTCGCAAACGGATGCGACGCTCGAGGCGCTCGACCCGATCGTGCGCGCGGCACCAAAGCTCCGGCTGATCGAAGTTCCTCGAGCGCTTCGAGTTCCCAGTCATTGGGTCAAACGTGGTCGCGAGATCCTGTAGGCCAGTCGTGAACACGTTCGCGATTGCTGAAGATCAGCGTTCCCATCGAACATCATGCACATCGAAGACAGCGGGGCCTGACGACGGTCAGCGCGAGCGCAACGGTCGAGTACATCGGACACCTCTTCCCGCAGAAACTGTTCAACAGCTCCGGCAAGATCGTGAAGCCGGCTCCATTCTCGACGCGAACACGGATCGCCTTCATTTGAACAGCCTACGGGTTCACGACCCGTCGCACTAGAAGGTTGAAGAATGTCTGCGATTTTGCGAGCGACCCCGACGGTGCAACACGCGAACGGGAGGGTTAACGACGTAACGTGGCAACATGTCGTTGCCAATCGGTCGATAGGCTTCGAAACGCTGCTCGGCCCTCTGTAGGGTTTCAGCAGGTTGCGCCGAGTCCCATCCCCCAGGACTTCGCCGAACGTTGTCGTCGACTTGGGGGGGTCACGGCTTGACCACTTTCTTTTTCGCCGCCGCCTTCGGCTTCTTCAGAGCTGGCTGAGGCGCCAGTTCCGCTGCGGTGAAGCTCCGAGTCACTGGGGCATTCGATCCCCGCTGCGCGGTTGGGGCGAGGTCGATCATTAGTATGTGGACGATCCGATCTTGGTGTTGAACGCGAGGTTCGAAGACGTATCGTGGTCCGCCCATTCTGAAGACGACGTAGAACGCCTCCTTCACGTCGAACTTCGAGCCTCGGAGCTGATCGAGCATGTCCCAGACTTGGTCAAGACCTTTGAGGAGGTAGCCAGGGGAGCCCGACTTGTACTGCTTCGCTTCCAAGTAGAAGGAGAACGGAGCGCCTGCACCTAACGCGTCCGGTGACAACTGACCGACCAAGGGTCTCGTCAGTGGGTTCAAGCCGTGATCGAAAAGGTACGTCGTCAAGGTGTCGCTGAGACGGTCTTCGGGCTTGCCGCCGCCTTTGGCGATCGCTCGCAAGCGCTCAGCTTCGTACCACTGAGAACGCTGACGATACCTTTCGAAAACGGCGAGAAGAGAACGCTCCGCGCCGAGCCGCCGACGAATCTCTTCGTAGATCCTCCGAACGTCGGCGCGCATCAGTGCAAGACGTTGCTTGATGCCCCACTCTTCCTCATCGTCGGAGGTGCCACCGCTCACGGTATCGTCGAACAGACGTTCGTAGATCTTGCCGAATGAGCTACGACGAACTCGCGCGAACCTTCCGAAGTCTGCGAGCTCGTCAGGATCGCGCACCGGTGGATGGAGATCTGCGAGATCACGCTCGATCCGAATCAGTCCGGCTCCAGCTGCTGTTCGGTAGAAGATTCGTCGTTCGCGATAGGCATGCAGTAGTGCTCGCTCCCATTGCTGCAGTTTTCCTCGAAGATCGGCTCGCTTCGCGTTGGTCGCGATGGCTTCGAGCATCTCGATAGCGGTGTGGAGGCGATCGTGATCGATGCGTTCGTTACCTTTCGTGTACGCGTCGTCGTCGAGTAGAGGTTTCGATACCAACCGTTGCTTGATTCCTGCGAGCGAGGCATCGAGCTGGTCGTCCGGATCGTCGGGCGGCTCCGCAAACGACCGAAGTGCCTCCTGTTCGAGTGTCGAGAGAACTTCCGCTGTGCCCGCCGACGCTTCTGCTTGTGCTTTATCGAGCCGCGCGATCGACTCGATCTCCTCCCGCCGGAGGTCCTCGAGTAGAAGCGCCGTGCGCGCATCTCGCTGCAGGTGTGCGATGAACGGAAAGCAGTTCAGAGCGAACTCGACACCCTCGTGGGCGTCAAGTGCGCTCCACCATCGATCGAGAACCTCGACGAGATCCTCAAGCATCGAAACCCATCGCAGACGCTTGGGTGAACGAAACCTGATCCAGATACAGGACCGGTGTTTGGAGCACGGCTTGCGGCATCGTTGAATCCGAGCACAGCCCCCTGACATACCTGCCTGGTGGTTGGCCCGTTCCAATCCGCATCTCGGAAGCAAGTGGCACGTTGCCGCTCGTGGGTATCATCCCAGTTCTTGGGCGCCGCGGTCGCGAGCCGTTGCGGGCGGTGCTACGGCCGTGCAGGCGTCGTCGCTCTCCTCGAAAGGGTAGATGCTCTTGTTGCCTTGGAGGAGGACGGGCAAGCTCTCGATGTCCACCGCACGCCATCACGAACGTGCTCTGCAAGCAGACGACAACGGAACCAGAGATGCTGACCAAACTGCGGCTCAAGAACTTCAAGGCGTGGAGGGACTCTGGAGACATTCGCCTCGCCCCACTCACCGTTCTCTTCGGCAGCAACAGCGCAGGGAAGACCAGCATCCCTCAGCTATTGCTCCTTTTGAAGCAAACAGCCGAATCGCCCGATCGACTGCGTGCCCTCCAGCTCGGAGACAGTCGCACGCTCGTCGACGCCGGCACGTACGATGACGCAGTCCACGGCCACGAGATCTCGCATCCGGTCGAGTTCGAGCTTGGTTGGTCGCTCGAACGCGATCTGACGGTGCGTGATCCGATCAGCGCACGCGAGTACTCCGGCAGTCATGTGGAGTTCACCGCAAAGCTGGTTGCGGATCTTCGGCATCAACCGCGCACCGACTCATTTCGTTACGACCTTCGAGCGAACGGGAAGACAGTCGTTGATCGGGTGTTCGCGCTTTCGGGTGACGGTGGAAGCGGCGTGATCGAATGCGCCGCA
>CAZUAR010000009.1:0-250391 GCA_964617845.1 uncultured Kofleriaceae bacterium
GACTTAACCCAACATCTCACGACACGAGCTGACGACAGCCATGCAGCACCGTCTCACTAGCTCCCCGAAGGGCAAAGCCGCATCTCTGCAGCCGACTAGTGGATTTAACCCAGGTAAGGTTCTGCGCGTTGCGTCGAATTGAACCACATGCTCCACCGCTTGTGCGGGCCCCCGTCAATTCCTTTGAGTTTTAGCCTTGCGGCCGTACTCCCCAGGCGGAGTGCTTAACGCGTTGGCTGCGACACCGCGGGGGTCAATACCCACAGCATCTAGCACTCATCGTTTACGGCGTGGACTACCAGGGTATCTAATCCTGTTTGCTCCCCACGCTTTCGCACCTCAGCGTCAGTATCTTCCCAGATCGCCGCCTTCGCCACTGGTGTTCCTCCCGATATCTACGAATTTCACCTCTACACCGGGAATTCCGCGATCCTCTTAAGTACTCAAGCTCAGCAGTTTTGGATGCACTTCCTTGGTTAAGCCGAGGGCTTTCACATCCAACTTGCTAAGCCGCCTACGTGCGCTTTACGCCCAATAATTCCGAGCAACGTTTGCACCCTTCGTATTACCGCGGCTGCTGGCACGAAGTTAGCCGGTGCTTGCTAAGGAGGTACCGTCATGCTGCCGGGTATTAACCGGCAGCGGTTCGTCCCTCCCCACAGAGCTTTACGACCCGAAGGCCTTCATCACTCACGCGGCGTGGCTGGATCAGGCTTGCGCCCATTGTCCAATATTCCCCACTGCTGCCTCCCGTAGGAGTCTGAACCGTGTCTCAGTTTCAGTGTGGCTGATCATCCTCTCAGACCAGCTACGCGTCTTCGCCTTGGTAGGCCGTTACCCCACCAACTAGCTGATGCGACGCAGGCTCCTCCTCGAGTGCCGGATATTGCTACCTAGCTTTCCTCCTGAAGACCGAGGTCTCCAGGAACGTATGCGGTATTAGCGAGCCTTTCGGCTCGTTGTCCCCCGCTCAAGGGAAGATTACCTACGTGTTACTCACCCGTCCGCCGCTTTACTGATGGCCGAAGCCACTTTCTCGCTCGACTTGCATGTGTTAGGCCCGCCGCTAACGTTCGCTCTGAGCCAGGATCAAACTCTCCATAGAAAGATTTGAACCCGCTCGACGTCGTGGATAGCGCCCGTTCCGGGGGGAAAGGACGCATCGACGTGGAATGGTTTCTTTACGAACAAAAATTCACGTTTGTTGACGACTTGCTATCCAGTTTTCAGAGACCGATCCCCTCGGGTGCTCTACCTGACCATTGCCAGGTGATCGCTTTCCTTCGGGTTTCCTCGTCGGTGTGTGCCGTCGAGGGATGCTGCTTATAAGGGGTGAGGCTCGATGTGTCAACGCCGATCGAAAAAAAATCCGTTCGACCTACACGTTCCCATCCAACCCTGCGTGATGCCTTAGAAATCGGCCTTGAAAAAGAATCCGATCTCCACCGCACCACGCGCCCGACACCGACCTCAACCTCCGTTACGCTGCGCTAGGTACCATGCTCGAACGCATCGGCAACTGCCGCATCGTGGACGAGGTCGCTTCTGGAGGAATGGCGGTAGTTTACCGCGCAGTTCAGGAGCCTCTCGGACGCACCGTCGCCATCAAGGCGCTGAAGTCTTCGGCGGCGATGGAAGAGCACGTCGTGACGAGGTTCGAGCGCGAAGCGAAGAGCCTCGCGACGCTCCAGCACGAAAACATCATCCATGTCTATGACTTCCACCGCGAGCGCGGCGCGCTGTTCATCGTCATGGAGTACGTGCAGGGGATCGATCTCTACGATCTCCTCGAGAAGTGCGGCCGCCTCCCCTACGACGTGGCGGCGATCATCGCGATGCAGGTCGCCCGTGCACTCGACTACGTGCACTACCGCTCGATCGTGCATCGCGACATCAAGCCCGCGAACGTGATGCTCTCGCGCCAGGGCGGCGTGAAGGTGATGGACTTCGGGATCGCGCGCGACACGAGCTTTGGTGATCTGACGGAAGCAGGCACCGGCATCGGGACGCCCGCGTACATGTCTCCCGAGCAAGTCCTCGGCGACAAGCTCGACGCGCGCAGCGACATCTTCTCGCTCGGCGTCGTGCTCTATCAGATGGTCACGGGAAAGAAGCCGTTCGTCGAGGACGAGAAGCGATCGGCGATGCACAAGATTCGCCTCGAGAAGCACGTCAGCGTGCGAAAGCTCAACCCGGAGATTCCGCGCGAGCTCTCGAGCATCATCGATCGCTGCCTCGAGAAACAGCCTCGCGATCGCTGGCGCAGCGCGCAGCACATGGTGATGGCGCTCGAGCGCTTCCTCGCGCGCCACGTCGAGATGAATCACCACGCGCGCATCGTGATGTTCTTGCGCGGGCAGAACGTGATCACGGAGCTCGAGGCCGAGGAGTATTTGAATCCGAACGGCGCGAGCAACAAGGGCGGCGGCGGCAGCCTCGCGCAGCCGACGAACATGCAGGCTCGCCACGCGGTGCGCGTCGGCATGATCGCGCACGGCGTGACGCTCGGCATGCTCGCGCTGATGCTCGGCCTCATCCACGTGGCGCCGCTCGGCGCGACTCCACACTACACACCACAACTCGATCAGAAGATCGGTCGTGGATATATCCGCGTGAATGCCTATCCGTGGGCGACGATCACGATCGACGGCAAGCCCGCCGGCGAGACACCGATCGCCGCGCCGATCGAGCTCGCCGACGGCAAGCACACGGTGCGGTTCGAGCACGCGTGGTACGAGCCCGTCGAGAAGAACATCGTCGTTAACGGTGGGACCGCGGAGTCCGCACAGCGCGTCTTCGTGGACTTCGTCAAGGACAAGGTGTCGCTCAAGCCTGGATTGAAGCTCCCGGTCGCGCCGAAGGAGGAGCCGTGAAGCGCCTCGTCGTCGGACTTCTCTCGCGGCTCGCGATCGTCGCGGTCGTCCTCGCGATCGCGCCGCGCGGCGCCGCCGCGGAGAACGAGCAGAGCGACATCATCACGATCCGCGCGAAGCAAGGCGACTCCCTCGCGCTCCTCGCCGCCGAGTTCTACGGAGATCGCAACAAGGCGATCTTCATCATGGTCGCGAACAAGATGGATCACCCGCGACCGCTCAAGGCCGGCGAGCGCATCCGCATTCCGGTCAGCCGTCCGTACACGACCGCGCCCGGTGACACGTTCGAGACGATCGCCGCCAACTTCCTCGGCGACGCGAAGCGCGGATCGTTCCTCGCCGAGTTCAACGGGCTCTCGCCCGACGATCGCATCCCGAGCGGAACCGATCTGTTCATTCCGTTCACGATCACGCACACGGCGCAGAACAACGAGTCGATCGCGCAGATCGCGTCGGCCTACTTCGGCAACGACAAGAACGCCCAGATGATCCGGAAGTACAACTTCCTCGGCGAGAAGGACACGCTCGAGAAGGGCGAGAAGCTGACGGTTCCGATCTTCAACGTACGCCTGCAGGCGTCGAAGCTGCCGCCGATCGACGCCGACTCGAACAAGCGGCGCGAGAAGCAGAAGAAGGCGCAAGCGCATGCTGCCTCCGCGCTGCCCGCCGCGCGCATCGCGTGGCGCGATGGCGACTTCGCGCTGGTCAAGGACACGCTCGCGGGCCTCGGTCAGGACGTCGACTACCTGCAGACCGAGCAGGCGGTCGATGTCGGCGTGATGCTCGGCGCGATGCACCTCGCGTTCGGCGATGACAAGCCGGCGCTCGAGGCGTTCAAGCGCGTGCTCGAGCGAAAGCCGACCCACGTGCTCTCGCCCTACGCCTACTCGCCCAAAGTGATCGCGGTCTGGAAAGAGGCCGGCGGCGGCGTTACCGGCGAAGCGCCGTGATACGCCGGTGACCTGCCGATGAAGTCTCGTGCCCTAGACGCGAGCGCGCGGATGCGATCGCGGACGAGCATCGCCGATCTGCCATCGCGGGCGGGCGTCGTGTGTGCATGGGCGATGGTCGCGGCGTGCGGTGGTGGGTCGAATCCGGTGCCAGCGGGCGCGCAGCTCGGGCCGGCGTTGACGGCGGCGATGACAGCGGCGGATCAGGCGCGCGCACCGTGGCGATGCGCCGCGGCCGATGGGCCGACGCTGACGACGGAGACCCTCGAGACCGACAAGCGCGGCAAGGCAAGCGCGTGGAAGCTCGATGGCCGCGTGATGTCGCGCGGCGGCGACGGCGACATCGTGATCGGCGCGATCGCCGATGCGGGCGGCGCGGCGCCGTCGACGATCGCGGCGATGGGACGGCTGCGCGACAAGCTCGACAAGGCCGATGTCGTCCTCGCGCTCGGCGGGCTGGGCACGACGAAGGCCGAGCTCGAAGCCACGCTCGGTGCGATCGCGGACAAGGCGCCGATCGTCGTCCTGCCCGGAGATCTCGAGGACGCGGGTGCGCTCGCGCAGGCCGTGTCGGCGCTGCGCGCGAAGGGCAAGGTCGTCGTCGACGGACGTCTCGTGCGATGGATCGAGATCGGCGGCGCCAGCATCGGCGTGGTGCCCGGTGCGAGCGCGCGGGGTCGCCTGGTGGCCGACGCGGAGGGCTGCGCGTATGCCGGTGCCGATGTCGCGGCGCTCGTCGGCGAGCTCACCGCGAAGAAGGGCGTGCGCGTGCTGGCGACGACCGAGGCGCCGCGCGAGATGCGCGCCGGCGAGCCGACCGGCGAGATGGCTGTCACGGCGGGCGCCGGTCAGGAGATCGACGTCGCGCTTCACGGGCCGATGGCCGAAGGCATCAGCCGTGCGCGAGCGGGCGCGCGCGATGGCAACGCGATCGCGCTGACGCCGGGGACCCTCGATGCGACCCCACGCTTGCCCGATCCTGCCCGCGCTCCGACGGCCGGTCTGCTCGTGATCCGCGGTGCCGCGTGGACCTGGAAGCCGATCACCGACGCGCCCTGAACAGGGAGAGAATCCACCGAGTGACCTCGAACCGCAGTCGGCGTTCGGACGAGTAGCGCTATGATCGCCGCGTGTCCGAGCAGCCGGGTGAACCACCCCGCGATCCTTCGCTAGCGCAGACCGCGCAGGCCGACGCGATCGTCGATCGCCGGCTCAGCGACTCCAATCAAGCGTGGCTCGGCAAGGTCGTCGACGGGCGGTATCGCGTGCTCGAGGTGATCGGGCGCGGCGGCATGGGCGTCGTGTATCGGGTCGAGCACCTGCGCATGGGCAAGATCGCGGCGATGAAGGTGCTGCATCGCGATCTCGTGACCGACGCCGACGTGATGCTGCGGTTCGAGCGCGAGGCGCATGCCGTGTCGCGGCTCAACCACCCGCACACGGTGCAGGTCTTCGACTTCGGTCAGTTCCAGAACAACCTCTACTTGATCATGGAGCTCGTGCGCGGGCTCGACCTCGGGCGGGTCGTGACGCGCGATGGACCGATCGCGTGGGCGCGCGCGGCGCCGATGTTCGTGCAGATCTGCGGCGCGCTGCAGGAGGCGCACGAGCTGGGCATCGTGCATCGCGATCTCAAGCCGGAGAACGTGCTGATCACGCGCACGACGGGCGGCCGCGACTTCGCGAAGGTGCTCGACTTCGGCCTCGCCAAGCTCGACAAGCGCGACCAGGCGGACATGACCGACCGCACGGCGATCGTCGGCACGCCGTATTACATGGCGCCCGAGCAGATCCGCGGCGAGGAGGTCGATGCGCGGACGGATATCTACTCGCTCGGCGCGCTGATGTTCCAGGTGCTGACGGGAACGTTCCTGTACACGAGCGCGACGGCGGTCGGCGTGCTGACGAAGCACCTGACCGGCGACCCCGACGCGCCGTCGATGCGCGCGCCGAAGATGGGGATTCCGCCGTCGGTCGATCACCTCGTGCAGAAGGCGCTCGCGCGCGATCCGAGCGAGCGGTGGCAGACCGCGGCCGAGCTCGGCCAGGCGCTCGAGGAGGTGTACGCGGAGACCGTCACCGAGGCGACGCCGCACCGCTCGGGCCTGCACTCGACGCGGTCGTCACGATTCGCGCTCGACGACGAGGACGAGGACCTGCACCTCAGGCGCTCGGACATCGATCTGTTCGAGCGCGGCTTGCGACGTCGTCGCGTGTTCGTCGGCGCGCTCGCGACGGTGTCGCTGCTCGGCGCGGCGGCCGGCGCGTTCTGGCTCGTCACGCGAACGCCACCGCCGGCGACGACCGAGGAGGAGCCGAACAACGAGCCGGAGCAGGCGACGCGGATCGCCGCGGACAGCGACGTCACCGGGTTTCTCGGCAAGCGACGCACGACGAGCGACGGCGATCGCGACATCTACGTGATCAAGTTTCCATCGGGGAGCCGGCGCACGATCAGCGCGACGGTGACGGCGCCGCCGAACATCGACGTCAACCTCGGCGTGCACGACGGCGCGGGCACGCACAGCGCGTTCGCGGACGAAGGCGGAATGGGCGAAGGCGAGGCGCTCCACCGGCGTTCGGTCGACGGGCCCGTGACGATCGTCGTCGGGCAGACGATCGCGAAGGACCAGAAGTTTCCGACGGAGAACGTGAGCGATCCGTACACGCTGCGCGTGACCGAGGAGACCAGCCCCGGCGAGCTCGAACCGAACAACACCGACGCGGATGCGACGCCGCTCGCGTTGACGCAGGAGCTGCGCGGCTACCTCGATACACGACAGGATCTCGACGTGCTGCGGTGGGACGGCGACGACGGGCAGTACACGGTGATCGTCCGTGCGGACGGGTTGCCGATGGTGTGGCGATTGTCGGACGGCAAGGCGCGCACGCCCGGCGGAGCGACGGTGACGCTCCATCGCGGCGAGATGATCCGGCTCGAGCGCACCGACCGCGGCGGCAAGGGTCCGCTGCCGGGGCGCGATGCGCGCTGGTCGATCGTGGTCACGAAGTAGTGGGCGGCGGAACTGAGCGGTCGTCGTCGAGAAATCGCCGCCGGCGCGCCGCGCGGAAGTAGTAGGCTCGGGACGTGAGGAAGCTCGGCGCGCTCGCGCTGTTCGTGTTGCTGTGCGCGTGCGGCGACGACGCGTGCCCGCTCGCCTTCTCCGACGGCGACCCCGATGGTCACGCGGAGCCGCTCGGGGCGGGCCCCGACGAGGCGCGCGCCGGTCGCGTTCGCGCCGCGGATCTGCCGGCGGTGCCATCCGGTCTGATCACGTGGAGCGACGGCGACTTCGTGCTCGCGAACGATCGCGTCGCGCTGGTGATCGAGGACGTCGGGGCGAGCGACCTCTACGACCCGTGGGGCGGACGCCCCGTCGGCCTCGCGCGCGTGGAGGACGGCAAGATGGTCGAGCCGAGCAACTTCGGCGAGCTCTTCTTGCTGACCAATCGCTCGACGATCGTGACGGAGAGCGTGAGCGTCATCAACGACGGCTCCAACGGAGAGCCCGCGATCATTCGCGCGCGCGGCAAGCTGCATCCGCTGCCGTTCTTCGAGAACTTGATCGCGGTCGTCTACAACGATCAGCTGCTCGATATCGAGGCCGCGATCGACTACGAGCTCGCGCCCGGCGCCGATCATGTCGACGTTCGGCTGCGCTATGCGTCGGCGCGCGAGAAGCCCACGGAGATCAAGTCGACGCTTCACGCGCTGATGTACACGGAGCGAACTCCGCTGTTCCAGCCGGGGCGCGGCTTCGACAACACGCTGTCCGATACGCCCTACGTCGTCCTCGTCGACGATCAGGCGACGAGCTGGGCATATGTCCCCGGCGAAGGCACGCTCGGCTCGTCGCTCGCCGCGTCGGGTTTCGTCGGTGCGTTCTCGCCCGGGTTCACGATCCCCGCGTGCGGGACGTTCGAGCGGGTGCACGCGCGCATCGCGATCGGCAAGGGACTCGACGGCGCGCTCGTGGCGGCGGAGGCTGTGGTCGGTGGCGAGTTGCGCGAGATCCGCGGCACGGTGATGCGCGGCAACGTCGGTGTTCCGTCCGCGCACGTCCACGCGCACGACGCGGCCGGGACGTACTTCGCGCGCGGGACCGCCGACGTGTCCGGCGCGTTCGTGCTGCACGTGCCCGCGGCCGCCGACGTGACGCTCGACGCGTACAAGCGCGGCGACGCGATCGTGACGGAGCATGTCGGCAGCAGCGCGGGCCCTGTCGCGCTCGCGATGCCGGCGATCGGGTCGGTCGCGGTCGCGATCAGCGACGGCACGACGAACCTTCCCGGTCGCGTGCAGATCTTGCCGGCCGAGGGCACCGCGGTCCCGACGACGCCGGAGAACTACGGCGAGGAGCCGATCCTGCGGAACCGGCTGCAGGTCGCGTACAGCGTCGAGGGCAACCTGACGTTGCCCGTTCCGCCGGGGCGCTGGGAGGTCATCGTCTCGCGCGGCTACGAGTGGGAGCTGCATCGCGAGACCATCGACGTCGCGCCGGGTGCGCTCGTGCAGGTGACCGCGCTCCTCGACCACAGCGTCGACACGACGGGGATCCAGTGCGCGGACTTCCACATCCACACGTGGCGATCGAACGACTCGGGAGACAACGCGACCGAGAAGCTCAAGCAAGCGATCGCGGACGGCCTCGAGCTACCCGTGCGATCGGATCACGAGTACGTCGCGGACTTCTCGTCGGAGATCGAGAGCGTCGGCGGCAGCGCGTACGCGCGCGGGTTCGGTTCGATCGAGCTGACGTCGTTCGAGATCTGGGGCCACATGGGCGTGTTCCCGCTCGTTCCGGATCCGACCAGGGTCAATGCCGGAGCGCCGACCTGGCAGACGTTCCCCACCAACGACGCGCTCGACACCCCGTTCGCGACGCTCGCGCCGCCGGTCGTGTTCGATGCCGTGCGCGCGCGCCCGGAAGCGCCGGTGGTCATCATCAATCACCCGCGAGGCAACACGAACTACTTCGGCTATGTCGGCTTCGATCCGGCGACCGGCACCGCCACGTCGGTCGCCGACTGGGACACGAAGTTCACGCTCGTCGAGGTGTTCAACGACGCGAGCTGGCTGCAGAACCGCAACTCGCACGTGACCGATTGGTTCGGGCTGCTCAACGCAGGGCGAAAGATCTTCGCGGTCGGCTCGTCGGATAGCCACGGCATGTCGTCGTCGCCCGTCGGGTTCCCACGCACCTGCCTCTCGCTCGGCACCGACGATCCGCGCGCGCTCACCGCGAACCAGGTGCGCGACACGCTCGCCGCGGGTCACGGCTTCGTCTCGGGTGGCATCTACGTCAGCGCGACGCTCGGCACCGCGGGTCCCGGCGACACGACGACAGGCGCGGGTGCACCGCAGATGGTCGACGTGACGGTGCAGGCCGCATCGTGGATCGATGTCGACGCGATCGACGTGGTCGTCGATGGCGAGACCGTCGACACGATCGCGGTGATGCCGGGCGACGCGGTCCCGAACACCGCGATCCGCTGGCGGGGTCAGGTCCCCATACAGGTGCGCGCGACCGGTGGGTTCGTCGTGATCGCCGCGTACGCGCAACGGACGCTCGAGCCCGTGCATCCAAATCGCATTCCGTTCGGCGTGACGAATCCGATCTTCGTGACGCCCTAGGACCTGGCCCGACCTGCCCCACACGCGACGGGAGTTGCACCGTCAATACGAGCAGCGCGACGAACGTCCCGACGACGACTTGCCGCCTATTGGCTCGTGGAGGTATGACGCGCTCAACATGATCAAGCGTCCGAAGATCGCAATCGTTGGTGCCGGCGGCAACGTCGGTGCGGCCGTCGCCCAGTGGGCCGCCGTCAAAGAGCTCGGCGACCTCGTGCTCATCGACATCAAGGCGGGACCGGCCGAGGGCCGCGCGCTCGACCTGACGCAATGTGGCCCGTGGGAGGGCTTCAACAACACGTCGTTCGTCGCGAGCGACAAGGCCGAAGCGATGGCCGGCGCCGACGTCGTCGTGATGACGGCGGGCGTGCCGCGCAAGCCCGGTCAGTCGCGCGAAGAGCTCATCAACATCAATGCCGGCATCGTCAAGGGCATCTGCGGCGACGTGAAGAAGCACGCCCCGGACGCCGTGCTCGTCGTCGTCTCGAACCCGCTCGACGCGATGGTGTTCGTCGCGAAGCAGGTCACCGGCTTCCCCCGCGAGCGCGTGATCGGCTCCGCCGGCGTGCTCGACAGCGCTCGCTTCCGCACGTACCTCGCGCTCGCCGCCGGCGTCAGCGTCGAGGACGTCCAGGCGATCGTCCTCGGTGCGCACACCGACAAGGACATGGTGCCCATCGTGTCGACCGCGATGATCGGCAACGTCCCCGCGACGAAGTTCCTCTCGGCCGAGAAGCTGACCGAGGTCGTCGAGAACACCAAGAAGGGCGGCGCGACGCTCACCGGTCTCATCGGCACCAGCGCGTGGCTCGCGCCGGGCGCGGGCACGTGCCTCATGGTCGAGGCGATCGTCCGCAACCAGGGGCGCGTGCTGCCGTGCTCGGTGGAGCTGCAGGGTGAGTTCGGCGTGAAGGGCGCGTTCGTCGGCGTTCCCGTCAAGCTGACGGCCAAGGGCGCCGAAGCGGTCTACGAGTTCGAGCTGTCCGCTTCCGAGAAGGAAGCCTTCTCGAAGTCCGTCGCCGCGAACACCGAGCTCATGAACATCGCGCGCGGCTTCCTCGGCTGATCCCACCGACAGCGAGTTCAACAGCGAACGGGCCGCGTAGCGATACGCGGCCCGTTGTCGTTCGAGCGTGGTGCTTCGCGAACCGCCGCTCGCGCGGCGCACGCGTCACCGGACTACATCTACCAGCTCGCCATCTTGGCCTTGAGGCCGGCGTCGAGCGCGTCGAGGAACTCCTGCGTGGTGAGCCACGGCGCCTTCGGATCGATGAGGATCGCGAGGTCCTTGGTCATCTTGCCGCTCTCGACCGTCTCGACGCACACGCGCTCCAGGGCGTCCGCGAACTTCACGACCTCGGGCGTATCGTCGAACTGACCGCGGTACTTGAGACCCTGCGTCCAGGCGAAGATCGACGCGATCGGGTTCGTCGACGTCGGCTTGCCCTTCTGGTGCTCGCGGTAGTGACGCGTGACCGTGCCGTGCGCCGCCTCGGCCTCGACCGTCTTGCCGTCGGGCGTGAGCAGCACGGACGTCATGAGGCCGAGCGACCCGAAGCCCTGCGCGACCGAGTCGGACTGCACGTCGCCATCGTAGTTCTTGCAGGCCCAGACGAAGCCGCCGTCCCACTTCATCGCCGACGCGACCATGTCGTCGATCAGGCGGTGCTCGTAGACGGTGCCGGCCGCCTTGAACTTGTCGGCGAACTCCTCGTCGAAGACCTTCTGGAACAGGTCCTTGAAGCGGCCGTCGTACTTCTTGAGGATCGTGTTCTTCGTCGAGAGGTAGACCGGCCACTTGCGGTTGAGGCCGTAGTTCATGCAGCTGCGCGCGAAGCCGATGATCGACTCGTCGAGGTTGTACATGCCCATCGCGACGCCGCCGGACTGGAACTCGAACACCTTGTACTCGACGGGCTTGCCCCCGTCCTTCGGGGTGTACGTCATCGTCAGCGTGCCGGCGCCCGGCACCACGAAGTCCGTCGCCTTGTACTGATCGCCGAACGCGTGACGGCCGACGACGATCGGCTTGGTCCAGCCGGGCACGAGGCGCGGGACGTTCTTGCAGATGATGGGCTCGCGGAAGATCGTGCCGCCGATGATGTTGCGGATGGTGCCGTTGGGCGACTTCCACATCTCGGCGAGGTTGAACTCCTTGACGCGTGCTTCGTCGGGCGTGATCGTCGCGCACTTGACGGCGACGCCGTACTGCTTGGTCGCGTTCGCCGAGTCGATCGTGACCTGATCCTTCGTCTTGTCGCGGCTCTCGATGCCGAGGTCGAAGTACTTCAGATCGATGTCGAGGTACGGGAGGATCAGTTTCTCTTTGATGAAATGCCAGATGATGCGGGTCATCTCGTCGCCGTCCATCTCGACGACGGGATTCTTCACCTTGATCTTCGCCATGCTGGCGGCGTTGTATCACGCACGCCCGCGTCGAGAAGCACGCCGGCGGACGAGAACGACGGCGAGAGCGACGAGGACGATCGCGAAGGGTCCGGAGGAGCCGCCGGCGGCGCAACCCTCGGATGCATCGACATCGTCGTCCGTTGCTTCGGGGTCGTCGGTGGGGCCATCGCACGCGACGCGCTCCAGCTTCCGCTCGGTGACGCTCTGGATCCACGCGACGACCTTGTCCGCGCGCGTGTAGATGCCCCCGTTGCCGCACGGGAGGCCGGGGACGTTCAGCGCGCGCGACGTGACGCCCGCGAGCGCGAAGCCGTCCGGCGACTCGAGGTACGCGGGGCCACCGGAGTCGCCGTAGCACGCGTCGGTACCGCGCCCGCCCGCGGCGAACTCGCCCTTGGGCCCCGCGCTCTGGATGCACCCGGGTGCGTGCTCGCAGAACGGATCCGTCACGGGGATCCGCGCTTGATGCAGGCGCGTGTTCGCGTCGCTCGCGTCGGGCGCGATGAGCCCGTAGCCGACGATCGTCACCGGCGCACCCGCACCGAGCCGTTGGTTCGCGTAGCACGCGGTCGCGATCGCGCGCGGCTTGGTGCGCGCCATGCGCTGGAGCACGACCACGCCGACGTCGAACCGGTCCTGCCAGTTCGGATACGCACGCGACCACTTCACCGCGATGTCCTCGCCGGGCGCGCCGGGCTCGAGGCTATCGGCGTGCGTGACGACGACGAGCGGCTCGGTCGCGATGCAATGCCCCGCGGTGAGCACGACGTCCGGCGCGACGAGCGTGCCGGTACACATGCCGCTCTTGCCGAGCACCGCGACGACGTCCGGCCAGTCCTTGGAGTGCGCGCCCATCCCGCCGACGATCGGCGCGGGACCCGCATCAGCACGCGCTCGCGACAGCGCGATGATGAAGATCGCGAAGACGATCGCGGCCGAGAGGATCGAGACGACATGACGAGGAGAACGAGCCTTGGCAAAGCACATGGCCGGTCGCCTACAGCAGCCGCGATGCCACGAATCGGCCGAGCATTCTCGGCACGTTAGCGATCTTGTCCGGCCGGATTTCGGACACGCGTCCGGCTGCCGGCCAAGAACCGGACAAGACAGCCCCGCGCACCCATGGCTACCTCATCGGGCTCCGATTCTGGTCGACCCGGGGTGCATGCCACGGTTCCGCGAGACTCTCTGGTTCAAGAAGGGCACCGAAGCTGCGCCCGAGCAACCCAGCGGCGATCACGAGCGCCCGCTCGAGGATCGCTATGACGACGATGGATCGATCTCGCTGATCGATCACGTCCAGTTCAGCGTGGTCACCGGCGCGACGCAGCCCGTGCGCATCTTCACGAAGGTCGACACCGGCGAGGACGCGGACAAGACCATGCAGATGGTGGTCGGTCAGATGCAGCGTGGACGCGGGAAGCTCTACGCGATGATCGGGGCCTCGATGGCGTGCGCCGTGGCCGCGATCGCGATGCTCGTCGCGTGAGATCGCCGGCGCGATGATCGCGTCCGTGCTCGCGTGCGCCGCATTCGTCGTCGCGATGGCGCTCGCCTCGCGTCGCGCACGCGAGAGCTCGAAGGCCTCGCCGCGGAGCGAGAGGCGAGCAGCTCGGCCGGCGGACTCGCGCCCGCACGAAACCTCACTCGGAGCGGGAGTCGACCTGTCCGGTTGACTACGCCGCGTTAGCGCGGGCGACGACGCAGCCCGAGGAGCGCGAGCCCGAAGAGGAGCCCCACCGAGCTGCCGCTCGTCGAGCAGCCGCCCGTGATCTCCCCGCCATAGCCGGTCCCGGGATCGTCCGGGTTCTGCGGATCGCCGCCGCCGGGAGGATTCTCGCCACCGGGAGGATCCTCGCTCGGATCGGGCGGGTTCTCGCCGCCGCCGGTCGCGCAGCTGTCCTTGGTCACCGGGTGGCCGGCGGTCTGCTCGATCCACTGCAGCACCTTGTCGGTGCGCACGTAGATGCCGCCACCGCCGCACGGGGTCGGCGAGTTGTCGAGGCCGCGCGAGACGGCCGCGATCACCATCGTGCCGCGCGGCGTGTCGAGGTAGACGGGGCCGCCCGAGTCGCCGAAGCACGAGTCGGTCCCGTTGCCGCCGGCGATGAACTCGCCCGCCGGCGCGGCGCCGGTCGAGCAGCCGCCGCCGCCGGAGCACGTGGGATCGGTGACCGGCGCGGTCGCCTCGCGAAGCGTCGTGTTGTTGCCCTGGCCCGCGGTGTCGGTGAGACCGAAACCGACGAGGTGCACCATCATGTTGCTCGAGAAGCCCTGGAACGTGCACGCGGCACCGACGCCGCGGGGCGTGACGGTGGTGATCGGCGTCGCGAGCTTGACGATGGCGACGTCGAACGTCGTCTCCCAGTTCGGGTACGCGGTGATCGATGCGATCTGCGAGCGGACGCCGCCGCCCTGCATGTAGTTCGTCGTGTTCGCGATCACCTGCGTGAGCCCCGCGTCGGCGCAGTGGCCGGCGGTGAGCACGATGTCCGGCGCGATCAGCGTGCCGGTGCAGGAGCCCTGGGCGCCGACGACCGCGACCGCGTCGGGCCACTTGCCGGCGGGAACGGCGCTGCCGCCGATGACCTCGTTGCCGGGTCCGTCGGCGACACGGAGGTCGGAGATGCCGCTGCGCGTCTCCGCGGCAGCGAGCGATGCGGGCACGAGCAGCGAAGCAACAGCGAGCATTCGCGACATGGGCCGCGAACAAAGCAGGCGGCGTGCCCGCGCGTTTCTCGCGTGTTCGCGGTCAGAGACGTGCGCACGTCGTGCAGGCACCTGCGCGAGGTCGGCGTCACGCGCGGCGAATGGTCAGCGATCCCACGCTGGTAACTCGTCGGGAGATCTCGCTGCCGGGGAGCGTTCCCCCGCTGCGAGTCCTCAATTGAACCAGAACAGATAGCGCAGCTTGTGCTCGAGCGTCTCCTCGCCCTTGTCGACGCTCTCGATCATCGTGCGCAGGCGCCCGACGAGCGGGCTCGCGCGCAGCGATTCCTTGTACCCGTTGCCGACGAGACCGCGCAGGACGCGCTCGACGTCCTCGGGGGAGTCACTGTCGTGGGAGAGGTCGAGCACGATGTCCTTCGGCTCGCGGAGCATCGCGCCGATGTCGAGGAACGCGGCGGGGGCCATGGCCTCGAGGTCGTCGTCGAGCAGGCGTCCGATCTCCTTGAACGAGACGCCGGTCTTGCTCGCGAGCAGATCGCGCACATCACCGAGCACCGCGTCCCACGTCGCGTAGAGCGACGCATCGACGGCGAGCGGGATCGGGTGGCTCTTCTGATCCGGGTTGGGCACCCACTCGCGATCGTCGTCGATCTCGGCGAGGTACGCGGTGCGCTCCGCGGCGCTCCGCTCGAGCGCGAACACGAAGAGGCCGTGCGCCTTCACGACGCGCGCCTTGTCCGCGATCGGGATCACGAGCCGGCGGTCACCGAGGGGTGCGCCGAACAGCTTGTCGAGCTGGCGCCAGTCGTAGGCGAGCACGAGATTCACGAACGCGCGCTGGAAGCCGACCATCGCGCGGCCCCACTCCGCGTCGCCGACATCGAAGCGGAACGTCGGCCGGCGCCGCGCATCGTTCTCGGCGAGCTCGCCGCCGCGCCCGTCGTACTCGAGCTCGAGCATGCGGCGATCGCGGTCGTCGACGCCGTCGCGTCCGTTCCAGTCGATCTCGAGGCACGCGATGCACATCTCGAGCGAGAAGCCCGGGTCGCGCGCGACGATCTCGAGATCGCGATCGACCGCGTCGAGTGCGTCGAGGAGCTTCGTCCACATCGCTCGACCGGCGCGGTGATCGAGGACCTTTGCCAGCTCGCCGGTGTTGATGATCGCGGTCATCTCGGCCACGAACCGCTGCACCGCGCCCTGATACGTGGCGATCGCGCGGACCGCCGCCGCCTGCGAGCTGCGCGCGTCCCTGGCGAGCACCGCATCGGCCTCGCGTCGCGCATCGGCGAACCTGGACGCCTGCAGCGCCGTGATCGCCGCGCTCGTGTCCGCGCGCTGCTGTCCGATCGGCGAGCTCGGCGATCCGGACGTGCCGCACGCCGCGACGATGGCTACGAGGAGAACATGCCGCATCGCCCGGACACTACGGCCGGATCGACAGGGTGCACCTCGGTTCACGTGATGATCACGTCCGGCCTTGACATCGATACCTAGCGGCTCTATGCCTAGAGCTGTGAGGCAACAGAAACCCGACGCACGCATCGCCAAGGACCTGGTGGCCGCATCGGCGACCGCGCTCGTCCTCGCGATCCTGCAGAAGGGCGACAGCTACGGCTACGCCATCATTCAAGAGGTGCGCGCTCTCTCGGGCGGCGAGCTCGAGTGGTCCGAAGGGATGCTCTACCCCGTGCTCCATCGCATGGAGGACGCCGGCCTCATCGAGTCCTTCGAGGAGCGCGGCGAGAACGGACGCAAGCGCAAGTACTACCGCCTGCGGCCCGACGGTCGCCGCGCGCTCGCCGAGGAGCGCCGGCAATGGGACGTGGTGCACGCGGCGCTCTCCAAGGCGTGGAAGCCCGCATGACGCGCACGACGGTGGCGATGTCGACGAACAGCTCGCGTTTCAGCTCGATGCGCCGTGGAGACCGGCCCGAGGAATTTCGCGTAACCCCCAACGCTTCTGGAGACACATGAGCACGACCGCTCCCAGCGACATCGATCGCGCCGTCGCGCGCTATCGCGAACAACTCTCGCGCGAGGCCGACCTCGGCCGCGCGAGGCTCGACGAGATCGAGGACCACCTGCGCCTCTTGATCGACGATCTGCAGGCGACCGGTATGCCGGCGGCGCAAGCCGTCACGGAGGCCGCGCGCAGGCTCGGCGATCCGCGCGCGATCGCTCGAGAGAGTGCACGCGTGCGCACGCCGTTCGGCGCGAAGCTCCCGATGTGGCGCGCGCTCGCGGTGATCGCGATCTTCCTGCCGCAGATCGCGTGGGGTCCGGTCACCGACACCTGGATGGGCCTCGCGGAGCGCGTGATCGGCGGCGCGCTGTGCGGCGCCATGTTGCTCCGCTCGGCGTGGGCGCGCGCGGTCCTGTTCGGCATCATGGGCTGGTCGGTCGTGTGGACGATCGTGCGGCTCGGCGCCGGGCTCGGCGAGTGGGGGCCACCCGCGTGGATGATCGCGACGCAGCTCGCCGGGCTCGCGCTGCTCGCGCCGTGGCGCCGCGCGGATCTCACCGCGCCTGGATGGGCGCTCGCCCTCCTCTATCCGATGTACTGCGCCGGCGCGTGGTTCATGGGCTGGATGGTCACCGACAGCCTGGGCCTGATGCCGATCCCCGACGCCATCTATGCGGTCGCCGGCGTCCTGCTCGCCGGCGTCGGGTTGGTGCTCCGCGCGCGGTGGGCCGCCCTTCCCGCCATCGCCGCGGTCGCGGTCATGGTGATGTGGTTCGGCTTCCTCGCCGAGACCCGCTTCCGCATGGAGAACGCCGCCGCGGTGCAAGCGATGTCGCTGGTCGCCGCCGGAGCGTGCATCGTGGCGGGCACCGCGATCGCGATCCTCGCGTGGCGCTCCGCGCGCTCGACGCTCGGCACGCTGCGCGGCGTGCTCGAGTAGCGTCACGTCACGGTGATGTCGCGACTGTCGAGGAAGCTGAAGTCCGACGCCTGGAGGTGCAGCAGCTGCTGCTTCGTCGGCCGCCCGGACTTGCGCAGCCGTCCTGCTTGGTTCTCGATGCCGCGCTCGAGCATGTTCCGCACGCTGCGAGCGTTGCCCCACTGCCCCTCTCGAGCGGCGGCCTTCGCGCGCCGGATGTACTGGCGAAGCGCGGGCAAGATCTTCGGATCGAACGTCAGCTTCTTCGCCTTCGTCATCGCCTCGAACACTTGCTCGAGCTCCTCTTCGGTGAAGTCCGGGAACTCGATGTGTCTCGAGATGCGGGACTTCATGCCGGAGTTGGCGTCGACGAACCTCTGCATCGCCTGCGGATAGCCGGCGACGATCACGCAGAGCTCGTCGCGATGGTCCTCCATTCCTTTGATCAGTGTGGCGATGGCTTCCTTGCCGTAGTCGAAGCCGCCTGTCGACTCGGTCAACGCGTAGGCCTCGTCGATGAACAGCACGCCGCCGATCGCACTCTTCACGGCCTTCTCGGTCTTCGGCGCCGTCTGTCCCACGTACTCGCCGACGAGATCGGCGCGCGTCACCTCTCGCACGTCGCCGTGGGACAAGAGCTCGTACTTGCGAAGGATGCGGCCGATGATCCGCGCGATCGTCGTCTTCCCCGTACCCGGGCCACCGGCGAACAGCATGTGCATGCTGGGCGTATCGGCCGGAATGTCGTCGTGGCCTTTGAGCTGCTGGGTGCGCCACGCCCAGTCATCGAGTTGCTCGAGCTGCTTCTTGACGGGCGCCATCCCGACGAGCTTGCCGAGCTCCACCATCGGATCTTCGTCGGACGCTGGGGCCTTCGGCTTCTTCACCTCCGGCGCCGGTTGCACCTTCTCCGCTTCGCGCGCCGGCGGGCTCTGGTCTCGAGCGGTGGCATCGGCAAACGGCTTCTTCACCGTGCTCGCCACCTCGGGAAGCGGAACGGCTCGCGTGTAGCGGAGACCGGGTGACATCTGACCAAAAAGGTTCGCGAGAAAGTTCACGGCCGCGTTCGGACGCGCGATCAGCACGTCTCGGCTCTCGAGGGAGAGCTGGAGGCTGATCGGCCCGTGCATGAGGCTTTGACCGTTGGCGATGAAGTCGTTGCCGGACTTCTGGATCGTTCCTTCTGCCGAGATCACGCCGAGGAACGTGATCTCGCGGAACGCGAACATCGCGCCGATGCCTTCGATGACCAGCTTGTTGCCGTGAGGATCCTGCCAAATACCCGCGATGGTCATATCCGCCTTTCAGCCGCCGTAGAGGGTGAAGCCCGCCCAGAGGGACGGGGCGAAGGTTGCTTCCGACAACATCGTGCGCTGCGTGTCGCGGTACGCGGCCCGTGACGAGATGCCCTTGGCTCGCTGCAGGTGGTACGCGGACATGAAGCGCTGGGCCGCGTCGTCGCGTGCTCGCGGGATCGAGACGAGCACGGTGGAGACCCCCGCCTCCATGAACGCGGCCACGAGACCGACAATGTCATCCCCCGACAGCGACACGTCGTTGACCTCGGTCGGTCGGTAGCCCGTCGAGCAGGCCGAGAGCACCACCTCGTCGTACGGGATCTGGAGTCGCGCGATCGTCGCAGCATCGACCTTGCCATCCGCGAACAGCAAGCTCGAGCGCATCGGCTCGCCGGCGAGAAACTCCCCGTGGCAGGCCACGTGCAGCACGCCGTCGGATGCGTCGGGTCGAACGGCGAGATCGAGGAAGGCCGCGCAGGTGGCATCCTCTCCTTCGATCACCGTGCCGATCACCTCACCGTCGGCTTCGTAGCGACGCCGGATCGCAGACAGCTCGCTGCTGGCGAGCAGGAGCGGCGCGATGGTGTCGGGATACGCGGGCGCGCCGATCAACCCGACGCGCCTCGACGTGTTGGCGCGCGAGCGAAGAAGCGCGATGGAGCTGAGGTTCGGACACACGCTGACCGAGGTGTGCTCGAACAAGCGCCGCCCTCGATGGAGGAGTGCCGCCCACGGAATGACGTGGAGCGCCTGGTGGGGCACGGCGATGAGGTTGCTCGTCGCGAGCGCTCGTTCGAGGATCGGCTCGGGCACCAGGTTCGTCGCGCTCAATCCCTCGAGGAGGCCCGGGTCGTAGAGAGCGACATCGGGCTTCGCGCTCGCGCAGTTTGCTCGATATCGCTCGATGGCCTCGATCGTCGTCGGTGCGAGTCGGTGTGTTCGCGCGACGATCTCCACGGGCGTGATCAGCGCGGCGACCAGCTGGTCCTCGTAGCGATACACGGTGAGCGCCGCTGCGTCGTCGGTCGCGAGGCGCTTCTGAAGCGACGCTAGGTCGAGGTTGGGGGCCTCGGTGACGGCGCGCCACCTCGGATCGCGAAGGCGAATCTGCTCGATCACCTGCGCGCGTGCGGCCAGGAGCTGCGTCCGCGAGGCCTCGACATCGACGCCCGTGTTGGCCAGGTGATCCAGCCGGTCGATCTGCGTGGTGAGCTCGTCGAACCGCGGGTCGACGGGAGGTGCCGCTCGCGAGGAGGACAACACGGCGGTTAGCCCGCGCGACTTGATCGCGTCGGAGAGCATACACACCGTTCGAGGATCCTCGAGCTCGATGGCGAGCCGGATCGCGCACTCGAAGACCGGGAGCTTGTCTCGCAGGAACGTGCTGTCGAGCCGGTAGCCGAGCGGAGCGCGACGCAGCGAGCTGATCGTCGTGGTCGCGGCGAGCGCCCAGCGGTACGCGTCCTTCGTGTACCCCTGGGCGAGGAAGCAGCGCGCAACGCGCCACCGAGCTCGCCACAGCGAGTCGAGGTCGTTCTGTTTCTCGATCGCGTCGGCGCCGCGGCGCGCGAGCTCGAGCGCCTCTTCCGACCGTCCGAGTTGCAACAGCGCCTCTGCCTGCCAGCTCCACAGGACGCCGAGCTTCTGCGCGTACAGGCCCTTCTGGAAGATCGGCTCGAGCGCGCGCATGCGCTCGTAGCCGCGCCTGGCGTCGCCGGAGTGGACATCGATTCGCGCGAGCTGGAATTCGATGCCCGGCTTGCCCGCGGTCACCATCCGCGGCATCGCCCGTTCGAATGCTTCGCGCGCGCGCTCGTACTCGCCGAGATCGCGACTCAGCCTGCCCTCCAGTTGCACGAGCTGGATCCACACGTTGAGGATCGTCGCCTCGTCCTCTGCGCCCGCGAGGTGTCCGCGCACGACCGATGCGAGGATGCCTTCCATCGACGGCCCGTCGGCGGGGAGCCTCGGGTCGAGCCGCCGGCGCGCCTGCGCCGCTTCGTCACGCGCGCGAACGATGTCGCCGAGCCACTCGTACGTCTCCGCGAGCTGCGCGGTCACCCTCACCGCGCCGAGCTCGTCCTTCGCCGCTTCCAGGATCGTACGCGCGTCGAGCAGCTCGCTGATCGCCTCGTGATAGCGACACTCGACCGCGAGCGCCGCGGCGCGATCGCGCCGGCGGTTTGCCGCCTCCGCGGGCGAGGTGTTCGAGGACGCCTCGATCGCTGCCATGCGCAACGCTTCTCCGTCGTCGCCCATCGCGTCGAGGACGTCCGCGTGCATCATCAGCGTGTTCGCCAGCGAGCTCACGAGAGGCGGTATGTCCATCGGCGAGCTGGGATGATCCGCATTGTGCTGCTCGTGGAGCCGGATCAGCTCGCGCAGCAAGGTCTCCATCTCGGTGAACCCCGCTGCTGCCTCCGCGAGCTTTCCGCGATCCTTGAGCGTCTGCGTCTCGAACTGCAGCGTCCCGAGGCGACTCATCGGCTCGACCATCGCGAAGAGGTAGTCAGATTTGTCGCGCGTCACGATGCCACCGCCGGGATGCGCAGGCGCGCCGCGGGATCGCCGAGCACCATGAAGTTCTGCGCGTCACCTCGCGACAGCCAGGTGTCGAGGAGGTCGTCGGCGTCCTTGCTGGTCCACCCGCGCTCGTTTCGCTTCTCCTCGTCGTAGCGCAGCGTCAGGATGGTGCTCGCCGCGGCGTACTTCTGGTTCATGCGTTCGAGTGCGTAGCCGGTGGGTCGGACGGACATGACGCGTTCGACGGCGGAACGGAACGGTGCGATTCGCGTGTGCCACCGCTCCGTCAAGATGGGCTGCTTGGCATCCGTGAACCCGAGAAGGAGTGCGATATCGAGGTGACCGACGAACGAGATCGGCCCTCGCGGATGCGAGAGCAGCTTCGTCGGCAACGCGGCCACGAAGTCGGCCGGCGCGTTGCTCGACGGTGCACCATCGATCCAGTGCGCGAAGTCGCTCTGCGCCGGAGTTCCCAGGCCGTAGCAAGCGAACTGGAAGAACACTGCGCCCTCGAGGAAGGGGCGATCCATCGGTACGTCGTCGGCCGAGAACATCGAGCCGAGCGAGAGCGGGCCGTCCGCGTGACAGCAGATCGCGCCGTTGTACCGGCGCTGGATGTCGAGAGGCTGCGATGTCGCGCCGAGTCCGTGACTCGCCGTGTAGACCAGCGCCGGACGCGACGTCGAGCATGCCGCGACGAGCGCTTCCTTGGTCGCGTCGTCCTCGGCGATCTCGTCCACGGCGATCTGGAACTTCTTCCGCACGTGTGCTGCGAGCGGCTTCACCATGTACTCGCGGCTGTAGTGCGTCGGGTCGTCGATGCCGCCGTCCGGTGCGAACATCAGCACTCGTCGATCGACGACCGGCTCCGGCGCAGTCTCCAGACGAACGATCTTCTCCGCGTAGGTGCGCAGCGCAGCGACGTCGGTCCCGAAGTCGACGCGGCCGACGTGCGCGAACGTCTGGAGATACGCCTGGAACGCGAACGGAACTCGGTCTGGACCGCCGACGATGAGGATGTATCGAGGAACGACGAGCCCGAGGTCCTCGCGCTTGAGGTACTCGGCGTGCAACCAGTCGAGCCACCGGGCCGGCGGCTCGCTTCGAAAGACGAGGGGCGTGGACAGATCCGCACCGCGATGCTCGGCGAGCACGCGAATCGCATCGAGAAGCTCGGTGTTGGACGTGTCATCCGCGTGCAGCAGCACCGACCAGCCGGCGCTGCGCGCATCGGTGACGTCGACACCCGGCGAGCTGACCTCCGGACCGCGGAACGAGATTCCGGGCGCGGTTGCCTTCAGGAGCGAGCGAACCTGCCCGACGTTTCGTTCCAGCGCGGTGTGTAGCTCGCTCGCCACCTGCGCGTCGTCACGCGGCGGAAACAACAGCTCGCCGCTCCAGTCTCGCCCTAACGCCATCACCTTCATCGTCCCTCCTTGTTTCGACACACGTCAGCACGTGAGGTCCCCGCCAGACGCGGACGTCACGCGTTGTTCACCCGCTTCCGAGGAGACGACGAACCCCGGCCGCACGTCACGCGCAGGGGTGCCGCAGAATGCGGCAGTCTCATCTTCGCGACGCCGGCCGAGGAGGATTTCTGACGAAGCTGGGTGCCGCGAGCGTGCATGCGCTCACTGCGGCAGCCCGCAGCGTACGGTTCGTGCGATGTGCCCCCCGCGCCGACGCGAGCCTCGGGCGTCTGCGTGGCATCCGCGCTCGGCTCGCGATCGCTCGCACGGTCGGAACGTGCGCCCTCGGGACGGAATCCCGCCGGGTCCTCGGCGGCATGACGACTGCAGTCTCGGTCTCGCATGTACAGCAAGGCACGCATCGCAGGGCACGCCATCCACCCGATGCTCGTCGGCTTCCCGATCGCGCTGTTCACGGCGACGATCGGCCTCGAGCTCGCGTACATCGGCACGCAGGACTCCTTCTACTTCCGCGCGGCGATGGTCGCGAACATCGCGGGTGTCATCGCCGCGCTGGCCGCGGTGATCCCCGGCGCGATCGACATGTTCGCGCTGCCGAAGGAGTCGCGAGCGCGCGGCGTCGCGCGGCAGCACGCGCTGTTCAACGTGCTGACGGTCGGCCTGTTCATCGCGTCGGGCGCGCTGCTGTACTCGAACTGGAGCGATCGCACGATGGTGAACGGCGCGTACGCTCTCGACGCGACCATCCCGCTCGCGATCGACACGATCGGCCTCGTCTCGATGGTCATCGCCGGCATGCTCGGCTGGACGCTCGTGCAGACGCACCACGTCGGCATCAAGCCCGCCGCGGTTCGCGCGACCGTGCCGAGCCGCGAGCCGGAGCTGGACGAGCTGCTCGCCGACCTCGATCGCCTGCCCGCGCCGCGCGTCTTTGGCTCGGCGAACCGCCGCCCCGCGGCCATCACGATTCACTGAAACGTACTTCGACTAGCTTGGTCTGGACTCTCCGCCGCACGTCACCGGGTCTGTGGACCCACCAGTGGCGTGCGGCGTTTTATTTTCGTACGGTCGCGGCGTGCAGCTGTCGTCGACGATCCGCGGGGTCGGCTATCGCTTCGCTTCCGTCAAGGAAGTGCTCGCGAAGGCGAACCCGCCCAAGAGCGGGGACGACCTCGCCGGCATCTCGGCGCGCGATGCCGTCGAGCGCGTCGCGGCGCGCGCGGTGCTCGCGAACCTGACGCTGCGCGAGCTGCGCGAGAACCCCGTGGTCCCCTACGAGCAGGACGAGCTCACGCGGCTCGTCGAGGACGAGCTCGATGCGCAGGCGTTCCGCGCCGTCGGGCACCTGACCGTCGGCCAGTTCCGCGAGTGGCTGCTCGACATCGACACCACGGGCCCCACGCTGCGCGCGGTCGCGCCGGGCCTGACACCCGAGATGGTCGCGGCGGCGAGCAAGCTGATGTCGAACTTCGACCTCATGACCGTCGGCGCGAAGGCGCAGGTCGTGGTGCGGGCGAACTCGACGCTCGGGCTGCCGGGGCGCCTGTCGTCGCGCTGCCAGCCGAACCATCCGACCGACGACGTGCAGGGCATTCTCGCGTCGATGCGCGAGGGGCTCTCGTACGGCTGCGGCGACGCGGTCATCGGCGTCAATCCGGCGACGGACACGCCCGAGTCGACCGCGGAGATCCTCACCGCGATCGACGACGTGCTCCGGCGCAACGAGTGCCCGACGCAGCACTGCGTGCTCTCGCACGTGACGGTGCAGATGAAGGCGCTCGGCACCGGGCGCGGCTGTCCGATGGACCTGATGTTCCAGTCGCTCGCCGGCACCGAGCAGGCGAACAAGGCGTTCGGCATCAGCGCGAAGCTGATCGACGAAGCGCACGCGATGATGAAGGAGCGCGGCTCGACGAAGGGCCCGAACCGCATGTACTTCGAGACGGGCCAGGGGTCCGCGCTGTCGAGCGCCGCGCATCACGGCGCGGATCAGGTGACGATCGAAGCGCGCGCGTACGGGTTCGCGCGGCGGTACAAGCCGTTCCTCGTCAACACGGTCGTCGGGTTCATCGGCCCCGAGTACCTCGAGGACGGTCCGCAGATCTCGCGCGCCGCGCTCGAGGATCACTTCATGGGCAAGCTGCTCGGGCTGCCGATGGGCTGCGATGCCTGCTTCACGTATCACGCGTCGATGACGCAGGACGAGCTCGAGAGCCTCAAGGTCCTGCTCGGCACGGCGGGCTGCACGTATTTGATGTCACTGCCGGTCGGCGACGACATCATGCTGAACTACCAGTCGACGAGCTATCACGACATCCCGACGCTGCGCCGCCTCGTCAACAAGCGCCCGACGCCCGAGTTCGACGCGTGGCTCGACGCGAAGGGCATCTGGCGCGGCGACGTGCCCGGCCCGAAGTTCGGCGACGTCAGCGCGGTTCGCTGAGTCAGCGCTCGATCGGCGAGACGAGCGTCTGGCCGTCGGTCCACTGCAGGAACACGCCGCCCGTGGCCGGAGACGAGGTCGATGGGACCTCGGCGCGCGCGCTGTAGTGATCGGTGGCGCCGTCGACATAGATGACGTTGATGTTGCCCTCGACGATGCACTGCGCGAGGCCCATCGACTGCGCGCCGTCCGCCGAGGTCTCCGTGTACGTCGAGTACTCCGCGTCGTCGGCGACGAAGGCGACGAGCCGCGCGTTATCGACGCCGCCCCGGAACGTGAGTCCCTCGAGCTCCGTGCACGCCATGCGCTGTGACGGGTTCTCCGTCTCCTTGCCGGGCTCGGCCGCGATGCATCCCGCGCCGAAGGCGGCGAGGAGGAGCGTGGCGAGGACAGCGCGCATCTGGAGGGCAATCCTACCGAAATCTGGAGTACCTTGCACGCGTCTCGATGAGCCGAACACGTCAGCTCATGGATCGATTGCGCGCCGAGCTCGGGTCCGCCGACCCGCTCCCGCCGATCCCGGCCATGCCCGCGATTCCCGCTCCGCCCGCCCGCGTCTATACGCCGCGGCCGGAAGTCAGCCCGTTCGCAGCAGAAGCGGCGCGGCACACGACGGCCCTCCTGGGGATCGGACACGTCGGGACACGGTATGCGACCGACGTCGTCCTCCAGTTCCAGGCCGAGCTCGCGGTCGCCCACGAGGCCGTGGGCACCGAGCTTCCGGACGACTGGGCCGAACAGCACGGCTTCCTGCCCGTTCGCTCGCGCGTCCAGAGCCATCGCGAGTTCTTGCTCCGCCCCGACCTCGGCCGGCGCCTCGACGACGACTCGCTCGCGGTCGTCCGCTCGCGCTGCACCAAGAACGTCGACGTGCAGATCATCGTCGCCGACGGTCTCTCCGCCGTCGCGTGCATGCAGACCGGCAAGGCGCTGCACGACGCGGTGGTCCGCGCCTGCGAGCGCCGGGGCCTCCGCGTGGGCACGCCGATCTGCGCGCGGTTCGCGCGCGTGTGGCTCGAGGACGAGATCGGTCAGGAGGTCGGCGCGAAGGTGTCGATGATCCTGCTCGGCGAGCGCCCGGGCCTCGGCACCGGTGATGGCCTCTCGGCGTACGTGGTCTACGACCCGAAGATCGGCAACACCGACGGTGATCGGAACATGATCTCGAACATCCACGCCCGCGGCATCGTCCCCGACGACGCCGCCGAGCGACTCGCGGCGCTCGCGCAGGCGATGATCAACCAGCGGGTCTCGGGCGTGCTGCTCGACCTCGGCAAGCTTGGCGAGATCGCGGGCGGCCGCGGGTATCGCGAGCCGCAGGTTCGCCAGAAGCTAGTGGGAGGAGCGTCGTGATTCTCGAGCCGATCGTGCCGACGGTGCTGAGCGTGCGGCGCTTGCCGCATGCGGATGCCAACCTCGTGCGGGCGTACGGCGGCGATCCCGACAGGCACCGCTCGCTCGGCCTCGTCACGTGCGATCAGGACGACGCGATGTACGTCGCGCTCGACGAGGCGACGAAGCACGCGCCGGTCGACGTGATCTTCGCGCGGAGCTTCTACGCCGGCGCCGCGCACGCGAGCGGGCGGCTGTCGGGCGAGATCCTCGGCGTGATCGGCGCGAGCGAGCCGGAGGCGATAGACGCGGGCCTCGACGCGCTCGTGCGCTGCCTGCAGCACGACGCGTGCTTCTACGACGCCGACGGCAAGCGCACGGTGACCGTGTTCCCGCACGTGATCGCGTCGATCGGCGAGTACCTCGCCAAGGAAGCGGGGCTCGCCGTCGGGACGCCGATGGCCTACCTCGTCGCCCCGCCGATGGAAGCGACCATCGGCCTCGACGCGGCGCTCAAGGCAGCCGAGGTGCGCGTCGTGAAGATCCAGCCGCCGCCGACGGAGACGAACTTCGCGTGCGCGTGGCTGACCGGCGACCTCGACGCGTGCGAAGCGGCCGCCACCGCGTACGCCGCGGCGGTCGTCGACGTCGCGACCTAGTCGAACGGCGAGTCTGGTGAAATCCACCATTTCGCACTTGTAATGGGGTCCGACCCCAACTCGCGCCGAAATTGGTCAAATCCACCACTTGATTCCAGCTCATTGGAATTTGTCCAGCCGGCGGACAAGTGTGGACCTGTTTTCGCGATGGGGGCTTGCCAGGGGCATCTCCTGGATCGATACTGCACCACATGGTTCAGTATTCGTCACGGCTCGACGCGTCGTTCGCGGCGCTGTCGGATCCGACGAGGCGGGGAATTCTCCAGCGCCTCGGCCGTGGTGATGCGTCGATCACCGAGCTCGCGGACGCGTTCGGCATGACCCTCACGGGCATCAAGAAGCACGTCCAGATCTTGGAAGACGCCGGGTTCGTCCGGACCGAGAAGGTCGGCCGCGTGCGCACGTGCTCGCTCGCCCCGAGGCCGCTCGACGAGGAGACCCGCTGGATCGCGAGCTACACGGAGATGCTCGAGGCGCGGCTCGATGCCCTCGGCGAGTTTCTCGAACGCACGAAAGGATGACCTCTATGTCTGCAAAGAAGCTGTCGATCACCACCCCGGCGGAGCGCGAGATCCGCGCCGAGCGAACCTTCAATGCGCCGCGCGATCGCGTGTGGGCCGCGCTGACCGACCCGACGCTGGTCGCTCAGTGGTGGGGGCGCGGGCGCCCGATGACGGTGGTGACGTTCGAGCCCAGGCGCGGCGGAAAGTGGCGGTTCGAGTCGGAGGGCCACGGCTTCGAAGGCAAGTACCGCGAGGTCACGCCGAAGGAGCGCATCGTCCAGACGTTCGAGTGGGACGGCATGCCGGGCCACGTGATCGTGGAGACGCTGACGCTCGAGGATCTCGGCGACGGGCGAACGAAGGTCGTCAGCGTCTCGCTGTTCCACACGACCGAGGAGCGCGACGGCATGCTGCACTCCGGAATGGAGGTTGGCATGAACGAGAGCTACGACGCGCTCGAGAAGCTGCTCGAGAGCCTCTGAGCGGGATCGTCCGGCGATTTCGGCGGTCCGGCCAAGCCTTTCGCGGGGTTGATGGTGGTGGGCTGTCATGAACTAACGGCGGCATAACTGGGTCTGATCGTTTAGTATTCGTTCCGACGTGCAGCCGGAGTCGAGTGCTAGCAGCTCGTTGATCGGACAGACGTTCGACAACAAGTTCCGCATCATCCGGCTGATCGGTCGCGGCGGCATGGGCGAGGTGTTCGAGGCCGAGCACACCCAGCTCGGCAAGCGAGTCGCCGTCAAGCTGATGCTCGAGAAGTACAACGGCGATCGCGAGGCGATCGCGCGCTTCACGCGCGAGGCGCTGGCGGCGGGACGCATCGGCGATCCGCACATCATCGATGTCATGGACATCGGCACGGCGCCCGATGGCCGCGCCTACGTCGTGATGGAGCTGTTGACCGGTCAGCCGCTGTCGCGGTTGATCGAGGATCACGGGCAGCTCCCGCTCAACCGCGCGATCAAGATCATGCGCCAGGTGCTGCGCGCGGTCGGCGCGGCGCACACGAAGGGCATCGTTCACCGCGACCTCAAGCCCGACAACATCTTCCTCACGACGCAGGGCGACCAGCAGGACTTCGTCAAGCTGCTCGACTTCGGCATCTCGAAGATCGTCGATCCCGAGGCGGTCGCCGCGACGAAGCTGACGACGACCGGCGTCGTGATGGGAACGCCGCTGTACATGGCGCCCGAGCAGGCGATGGGCAACGAGGTCGATCACTTCGCCGACCTCTACGCCTGCGGCGTGATCTTCTACGAGATGATCGCCGGCAAGCCGCCGTTCGAGGGGCACACGTACGCGGTCCTCGTCGCGAAGCTGCTGACGACCGACGCACCGCTGCTGTCCGACGTGCGCGAAGGCGTGCCGCCGCGTCTCGTCGCCGCGATCCACAAGGCGCTCGAGAAGGAGCCGAAGGCGCGCCACGCGCACGCCGACGCGTTCCTGCTCGCGTTGCCGGCGACGCAGTCGGGCTCGCCCGTCGAGCTCGCCGGGACCGTGGCGAGTGGACCGCAGGCGGTCGCGGTACAGACGCCGTCGTCGAAGAGGAACCTCGTGATCGGCATCGCCGCCGCGCTCGCGGGCGTGGCGGTCGCGTCGGTGATCCTGATGAAGCTGCAGAGCTCGCCCTCGCCGGCTCCGTCGCCCGAGACGGTCGAGCCGACCACGCCG
This sequence comes from uncultured Kofleriaceae bacterium, assembly GCA_964617845.1. Classification (GTDB taxonomy): domain Bacteria; phylum Myxococcota_A; class Polyangia; order Haliangiales; family Haliangiaceae; genus JABFXX01. The sequence goes on from CAZUAR010000009.1 coordinate 29,285, forward strand.
ATCGCGCCGACGCGGATCGACTTCGTCGTGTCTCCGCCCGAGGCGGTCGTCACGCTCGACAACGATCCGGCGCACACGTATCGCAACGGTCAGGGCATCGTGGTCACCCCCGGCAAGCACGAGCTCAAGGTCGAGCTCGCCGGCTACCTGACGCAGACACGGACCGTGACGCTCGCCGAGGGTCAGACCGACAAGCAGAGCTTCGCGCTGATCCCCGAGAAGCCGGTCGTCGCCGACACCGAGGCGCCGCCGCCGGAGAAGAAGGATCCGAAGAAGAAGGGACCGAAGACCGAGCTCAAGACCGCGGTGAAGACTCCCGACGTGCAGACCACGAAGACCGTGGATCGCACGCCCGACAAGATGGTCGACAGCACCGACGGCTACACGCCGCCGGCACCGATCAAGAAGGACCCGCCGGTAAAAAAAGAACCGGTCACGAGCGGTCCGGATCGCAAGCCAAACCCGTATTGATCGTCGATGCGCGTCTGGCTCTCTCTGGTGGTCGTCGTGGTGGTCGCGAGCGCGACCGCGCGCGCTGACAACCGCGAGGAAGCGCGCAAGGAGTTCACCGCCGGCCAGCAGGCGGACAAGGACAAGGACTATCAGACCGCGATCGAGCACTACCTCCGTGCGTACGAGCTCGTGCCGCACCACTTCGCGCTCTACAACATCGCGACGGCGTACGAGCGCCTCGGCCAGCTACGCGAGGCCGCGCAGTGGTTCGAGCGCTACCTCGACGAGGCGCCGCAGTCGCTGGTCAAGGAGCGTCGCGACGTCGAGCGGCTGATCCTCGAGCTCAAGCTCCGCCCCGCGAAGCTCACCGTGAAGACGACGCCGCCGGGTGCGCGCGTGCTGATCGATGGCCAGCCCGTCGGCGTCACGCCGTACACGCGTGCGATCCGCGGCGGCGGACATCGCGTGCGCGTCGAGCTCGAAGGTCAGCGCGAGGAGCGCGACGTCGCGCTCGAGTATGCGGAGCCACAGACGATCGAGGTCACGCTGAACGTTCGCGAGCGCCCGACGACCACGCTGCCGGATCGCACGACCGGCGGCGGTCTCGGCACGTACCCGAACGTTCGCACCGCGCCGCAGACCCAGACGAGCGGCATGCTGCGCGTGACCGGCGGGCCCGACGGTGCGCTCGTCGCGATCGACGATCAGGTCGTCGGCCGGATCGGCGGCGAGTTCCACGTCGAGCCGGGCCAGCACAACCTGAAGGTCACGATGTACGGCTACCAGGGCTACGATCAGGAGTTCGCCGTGGTGACGGGCCAGCGCACCGACGTCGAGGTCGAGCTGAAGCCCGGCTCGTCGGCTCCCGCGAACGCGTCCCGCGGTCCGTTCGGCTACTACGTGGGTGCGACGCTCGGTGCGGACGTGCGCGGCACGGGTGCGCAGTACATGGGCGAGCTCGGCTACCGGATCTTCACGTTCGACTTCGGCGTGCGCGTCGGTAAAGCGTCGAGCCGCACGACGATCGACGTGGTCTTCCGCTGGACGATCCTGAAGTCGAGGCTCGCGCCGTTCATCTTCGGCGGATACTCCGGCGCCGCCGGCGGCGACGACTCGAGCAGCAGTAGCAGCAGCAGCGTGTCCGGATACTTGTTCGGCGGCGGGTTGCGCTACGACATCTCGCGCGGCGAGACTTCGGCGGTGAGCTTTCTCGCGGAGACCGGACTGCGGTTCTTGCCCACGTCGGCCATGGACGAGAACACGATGTTCATTCCGCTGCTCGCGAGCCTTCAGGTGACGTTCGGCGGCAAGACGAATCGATGATCAAGAACCGAGTCGCGATCGTCAGCCTGCTGACCGGGCTCAACTTCCTGAACTACCTCGACCGCTTCATCGTCGCGGCGGTGCTGCCGGAGATCCAGAAGGACCTCCACCTGTCCAACCTCGAGGGCGGGCTCCTCGCGACGGTGTTCCTGCTCGGCTACTTCGTCACGTCGCCGCTGTTCGGCATCCTCGGCGATCGCATGAGCCGCAAGCGGCTGATCGCGTTCGGCGTGTTCACGTGGAGCGTCGCGACGTTCGCGTCGGGCCTCGCCGGCAACCTCTACCTCTTGCTCGTCGCGCGCGCGTTCGTCGGCATCGGCGAGGCGAGCTACGCGACGCTCGCACCGACGATCATCGATGACGTCTCGCCGCCCGACAAGAAGGGCAAGATGCTCGCGATCTTCTTCCTCGCGACGCCCGTCGGGAGCGCGCTCGGTTACCTGCTCGGCGGCATCATCCAGAAGCAGTACAGCTGGCACGTCGCGTTCTTCGTCGGAGGCGCGCCCGGCATCGCGCTCGCGGTGACGTGCCTGTGGATCCAGGAGCCGGTGCGCCACAAGGTCGACGCGGCGAAGGAGTCGATCGCCAAGACGATCCGCGTGCTCTTGCGCATCCCGCTCTACGCGCGCGCCGTGTGGGGCTACTGCGCGCACACCGCCGCGATCGGCGCGTTCGCGTTCTGGGGCCCGAAGTTCCTCTCGGAGCGCTTCCTCGCGAGCTTCGCGGACGTCGCGGTGCTCACGGCCGACGCCGCGCAGAAGGCATCGCTCGCGAAGGCGAACTTCATCTTCGGCAGCGTGACCGTCGTCGCGGGCGCGCTCGGGACGATCCTCGGCGGCTGGATGTGCGATCGCGCGCTGCGCGGGTTGCCGCCGGTCCCGGCGGGCGCGGACCACACGCATCCCGCGAACCTCGTGCAGGCGAACGCGCAGCTGCGGGTGTGCGCGATCGGCGTCGCGATCGCGTTCCCCGCGACGGCAGCGGCGTTCCTGTCGCCGACGCCGATGTGGTTCTTCATCTTCGCCGGCATCGGCGAGGTCGGGTTGTTCCTGTCGACCGCACCGATCAACGCGATCATGCTGCGCACCGCACCTCCGTGGATGCGCGCGAGCGCGATGGCCGTCGCGATCTTCTGCATCCACCTGTTCGGCGATCTGTGGTCGCCGTCGCTGATCGGCCTGTTCCTCGACTACCTCACCGCGACCGCCGCGATGATGGCGCTGCCGCTGACGTTCGGACTCGCGGCCGTGCTGTGGTGGCCGCGCGCTCGCGAAGCTGTCGGCTAACCGGCGAAGAGATCGTGCAGGCACGCGGGCGTTCCGGCTTGCCACGCAGGCACGGCGGTCGCGAGCACGGTGTCGATCTGATCGCGGATCGCATCGAGCCCGGCGCGCGAACGAGCGCGAACGAGCGCGACCGCGCCGTACTCGAGGAACGCGTAGAACGCACCGAGGCGATGCTCCGCGACCGTGGCATCGGAGCGAACGACCTCCGCGGAGGCGACGTACATCGGCCAGCCCGTCGCGGTGGTGCGCGCCACCAGGTCCCCCTGCCGTAGCGCCGACATCGCGTCGATCTCGACGGAGAGTGCGTGCGTCATCCACGCGGCTCGATCGTGAGGGAGCGGCACGAGCCCACCCCACACGAGGAGGACGTCGTCGAGCACCGCGACGTGCGTGTCACCGATCTTCTGGATCCGCCACGCTGGCGGCGTCGTCAGCGCGAGCCGCACTAGCGACCTCGCTCGGCGGCGGCGGCTTCAGCGCGACGGATCGCGGCCTCGTCGTAGATCCAACCGTCGGGTCCCGGGCGCATCAGGCGCTCCGTCAGGACTCCCGCGCGTTGCGCGAGCGTCGCGACCTCGACCTCGCGGTTGGCGCGCACCACGCGATCCAAGCTCGAGCTGGGCGTCCCCGGCACGACGGGAGCCTGCATGTCGCGCCCCATCTGATCGATCCGGGCTTGACCACCGTTGACCGGATCGCCGGGCGCGCGTGGACGCGGCATGTCGCGCCCCATCTGATCGATCCGGGCTTGACCACCGTTGACCGGATCGCCGGGCGCGCGTGGACGCGTTCGCTCGGCTTGCTCGCGCATCTCGCGCCGGCCAGCCTCGCGTCGCGCGTCGCGCTGCTCGTCGCGGATGTCCTCGCCCGTCGCGACATCGTGAATCGCTTGTCCGATCTGGGCGGCCGTCCCCGGCGTTGCTCCGCTCGTCGGTTGATCGGGGCTCGTCCGCTCGCCGATCGCATTGCCCACGTGCCACCCCGCGACGCCATGCATCAGCGCCCCGAGCCCCCAGCCGCCTCCCAACAGCGCTCCCACGCCCGCGGCGCCCGCGGCGATCTCACCGGCGCGCGTTCCTTGCGGCGTGTCGCCGTCGGCGATCCAGTTGCTGTCGTCGGCGCCGAAGATCGCGTTGGTCCCCATCACCGCGAGGCTGCCGGCGAGATCGTCGATACCGCCGGGGATGTCCTCGGTGGGAACGCCGTGCTCGCGCGCCATTCGCCCCGCGATCCACGGCGCGCCACCGAGGACGGTGCCGAGCACGCTGTCATCCTCGCTCTCCGCCGCCGTACGCGCGACCGTTCCTGCACCGGCGCCCGCGATCTCGAGCGCACCGTAGACTTCGGGCACGCCGGGGATGGCGCCGATGCCGTTCACGAGCGCCTGCGTGCCGTGGTTGACCGCGCCGTCGCGATCGCCGGTCACCCCGTCGTAGATCGCCGACCCGGTATGATAGCCGGCCTGCAACGCCGACAGGGCTTCGCCCGATCCCGGGAGCCGCCTCGCGACAGGCCCGACCGTGGTGGCGACGTCTGCGATTCCACCCGCAGCACTCTCGACGATATCCCAGATGCCCATGTGTAACTCCGTGGTTGGTTCGTGGCGGTGTGACTACTCGGCCCAGTGATCGAGTGCGGTCGTGGCGTGCGACGATCGCGCACGCGGGATGGGCTCGATCGAATCGAGGAGCCGATGGAACGCCGCGCGATCGTCGTCGATGCGTGCCTCCGTGCTCTCGAGCCGCAGGACGTAGTGAAAGCGGTCGTCCTGCAAGACGACGATGTCCAGATGCTGCGGTCGATCGCCGTAGCGGCCGACGATGCGCCACTGCGCACCGACGAGGTGGCGGCGCGTCAGGATCGGCGCCGGGTCGCCGCCGGAGGTGCGCACGAAGCCGTGCCAGCCGAGCTCGTGAAGCGCGCGATCGAGAAGCGCCGTCTGCGACTCGCCCGCCGGCCGCGCGGGAAACACGGCGATCGACGCGGCCTCGTTGGGAAACCCGGCGGGGTGCCACTCCGTGACGAGGCCGCGCGGGTATCCGCTCCATCCGTTCGGCGGCTCGTAGAGGTAGCGGCGACGCCGCAGCGCCCCGAGCCCGATCGCGTAGTCCTCGACGAGCACGCGCACGGCGTCGCGGATCTGCGCACGCATCGTGGGCTCCGAGGCGCCACCGTCGATCTGCGTGTAGAAGTCGTCGCCGAAGATCACGCCGAGCGTGCGTTCGAACTTCTCGTCGCCGAGCCGGCTGGTCACGACCGTGATCGCGGCGTGCTCGCCTTCGCTGGTGATCGTGCGCTCGATCGCGCCGACGTCGTGCTCGCCGAGCGTCATCTCCGCGACGCGCGCGCGAACGATGTCGCCGATCGAGCGCAGCGGCCGCTGGCGATCGCGGATCCGGATCACGCCGTGCTCGCGCCCACGCGGAGCCACGAGCCCGATTCCATCGGCGAAGTAGGTCGCGCGCCAGTTCGGAAGTACGAGGCGCATCGTCATGGCCGGAAGGTGATGCAGGCTTGCGCGCCGCCCCCGGTCCCGCGGTCGGTCCGCGCCATCGCCGCGTTCGGGTCGTACTCCAGGAGGTCGCCATCGACGTCGACGGCCCAGTGGCGATCGATGACGGAGTCGTAAGCGAGTCCGTTGTTGTTGATGGGTCCCGCCGAACCGAGGGTTGCCGCCACGCCGTTGGTCAGGTTGATCACGTAGAACGTCCCGCCGTTGACCACGTTCGGTGCGAGGCCGACCATGCGGCTTCGTCGCGAGTCCCACGCGAGACCGTCGAGTACGATGCCGGTCGTCCCGACGAACGTCGCGGTGGCGGTCGCGGGGTCGAGACGATAGAGCTGCTTGCCGCCGCCGATCGCGTAGAGCTGCCCGCTCGGTGGATGCACCGCGAGAGCGCGAAGCTGCGCGATCCCGTGCACGCCGACGAGCGTCGCCGCGCCCGTCGTGGTGTTCACGCGATACAGGTTCTGCGCCGTCGACGGCACCATGTAGAGCGTGCTCGTGCTCGCGCTCCACGCGCAGTCGCCGAAGCTGAAGTCCACGCCGAGGGCGCCGACGGTCGTGTACTGCAGCGTCTCGAGATCGAGGCGGCGCAAGACGTCGTCGCTCTGGCGGATCGTGTAGAGCACGCCGCGCGGCTGGAACGTGGCGGTCACCGAGCGCGCGACGGTCATCGACACGTTGCACGTCGGCGTGCTCCCGCCGCACGCGCCCGACCAACCCGCGAAGACAGACCCCGCGGATGGCGACGCCGTCAGCGTTACCATCGTGTTCCAGTCGTAGAGCTTGGTGCAGGTCGCACCGCACGAGATGCCCGCCGGGTTCGACGTCACGGTCCCCGTTCCCGTCCCTGCCCTCGCGACCGTCAACAGGTGCTGCGTCGGCGTGAACGTCGCGGTCACCGTCGTCGCGGTCGTGATCGTCACCATGCAGTCGCCGGTGCCCGTGCAGGCTCCCGACCACCCGCTGAACACCGACCCGGTGTCGGGCACGGCGACGAGCGAGACCATCGTGCCGTAGTCGAGCCGCTCCTTGCAGTCGGTGCCACAGAAGATGCCGGGACCGTCGACGACACCCGCTCCGTTGCCCATCTTGGTCACGGTCAGGTCGTGCTGCGTGAGCGCGAACGTCGCGGTCACGGTGCTCGCGGCCGTCACGAGCACGGTGCACGCTCCGGTGCCGGTGCACGCACCCGACCAGCCGGTGAACACCGTCCCCGTTGCCGGTGTCGCGACAAGCTCGACGGTCGTGCCGTGAGGAATCATCTCGGTGCAGTCGGCGCCGCATGCGATGCCGGCGGGGTTCGACGTCACGGTTCCATCCCCGTTCCCGAGCTTCGTGATCGAGAGCGGGTGGCGGATCAGCTGGAAGGTCGCCGTGACGCTCGTCGCGGCCACGACGGTGACGGTGCAGTCCGCGGTGCCGCTGCACGCGCCGCCCCATCCCAGGAACTGCGAGCCCGCCGCCGGTGACGCGGCGAGCACGACGGTGCTGCCGGGCGTGACGACCTCGAGACAGTCGGTGCCGCACGAGATGCCGGCCGGCGAGGTCACCGTTCCGCTGCCGTCGCCGAGCTTCGAGACGACGAGCGTGTTGTTCATCGCGAACATCGCGTCGACCGTCATCGCCTCGTCGACGACGACCATGCAGATGCCCGTCCCGCTGCAGCCGCCTCCGGACCATCCGAGGAACGTCGAGCCCGGCGCGGGGGTCGCGACGAGCTGCACCTGCGTCCCGGGGTGAACCTCCTCGCTACAGTCGGTTCCACAGTCGATCCCCGCGGACGACCGGATCGTTCCCGTTCCATTGCCCAGCGCGCGCACCGTCAGGAGGACCGGCGCCCGATCGAACCGCGCCTCGATCCGCATGTTGCGATCCAGCTCGATCGAGCACGTCGAGCCGGTGGCGCACTCCTCGACGTTCCACTCGCCCATCTGCAGGCTCCAGCGGCCGAGGAGGGACTGGGCGTCGGGCGTGGCGGTCAGCGTGACGAGCGTGTTCGCCGGCGCCGTCAGCCTGCACTCGCTGTCGCACTCGAACGCGGGCATCGACTCGATCGTGCCGTCGCCTTCGCCGGTCTTCGCGATGGTCAGCGTGAGCTCGCCCGCCGGCGCATCGTCGCTGGTCTGCGGGGCGTCTGGCGAGGTACCGGCTACCTCGCCGCAGGCGCTGGCGAGCAGCGCGAAGCCGGCGAACGTGGACGCGGCGCGTCCTGGTGTCGTGAAGTGCATGGGGTCGCCCACAGCACGAACCGCGCCCGCGCGGACCCGCGTCCACAGAGCCTGCGGCGACGCTCGTTGTGCCGACCGTGCACAAGCGCCGGCGACGATCGAGCACGGGATGCACGACCATCGCGACGCGACCGGTGGGGATGTGGCAACGTTCGTCGACGAACATGAACCCGCGTGACCAGATCGAGACGCACCGCACGTCGGCGGGGTCGGTCCTGCCGCGCCGGCGCGCACTCCTCGTGTTCGTCGGGGACTCGATCTCGACACGCTCGTTGCCGTTGACCGGAGAGCTCGTGATCGGACGCGGCGAGGCCGCCGACATCGTGATCGACCATCGATCGATCTCTCGCGCTCATCTCCGGCTCGTTCTCGCGGACGACCGGATGACGGCGGTCGATCTGGAGAGCGCCAACGGGACGACCTTGCGGGGCGTCCGAGCGACGCCGGGTGTGATGTTCGAGCTCACGGCGAACGAACCTGTCGGCGTGGGCGACGTGACCCTCTTGGTTCAGGAGGTGCGCCCGATGGCGGCCTCCGTCGGGTCAGCTCCGCGTCCGGCGCGGGAGAACGGTTCGGGCACCACCGACGCGATCGTCGTCGACGCGGCCATGCGCCGGCTGTTCGATCTCGCGCGCCGGCTCGCGCCGGGGACGATCAGCGTCCTGCTCGTCGGCGAGACGGGGACAGGAAAGGAGCTCTTCGCCGAGCTCATCCATCGCAGCTCCAAGCGTGCGAAGGGCCCACTCGTACGCATCAACTGCGCAGCGCTCGCCGATTCGCTCGTCGAGAGCGAGCTGTTCGGACACGAGGCCGGCGCGTTCACCGGCGCACAACGCGAACGCCGCGGACTCCTCGAGAGCGCGCAGGGTGGCACGGTGTTCCTCGACGAGATCGGCGAGTTGCCGCTGGCGATCCAGGCAAAGCTCCTGCGCGTGCTGGAGGAGGGGGCGGTGACGCGCGTCGGAGGTGCGAGCCCGCGGCCGCTCGACGCTCGCTTCGTCGCCGCGACGAACCGCGATCTCGAGGAGGAGATCGCGGCCGGGCGGTTCCGCCAGGATCTCTACTATCGCGTCGCGGGCGGAGTGCTCGCGATCCCACCGCTTCGCGAGCGGCCCGACGAGATCGAGCCGATCGCGCACTCGTTCGCGACGGCGGCGGCGAAGCGCCTCGATCGAACGATGGTCCGCATCAGCGACGGTGCGCTCGCGGCGCTGCGCGCGCACTCGTGGCCGGGCAACGTTCGAGAGCTTCGCAACGTGATCGAGCGCGCGATCCTCGTCAGCGATACGGACACCATCGAGCCGCACCACCTTCCGTTCGGTGGGGCGGCAGAAGCAGCCGAGGCGGCGACGCTCGGCGACGAGCTCGCCGAGCTCGAGCGCAAGCGCATCCTCGAGGCGCTCGATGCATGCGGCGGCAATCAAACGCGCGCCGCCGAGCGCCTCGGGATGCCACGCCGCACGCTGATCAAGCGGATCACGGCGTACGGTATCGACCGACCACGCAAGCGCTGACGTGGTGTGGCACTCTGTCCGTGATGGACGAGCGACGTGCCGGCGCTGCGACCACCTCGCCGGGTGAGACCGTCGCGGCACCGCGCACGATCACACCGGATCGCTACGCGCTCCTCGAGGAGCTCGGCGCCGGTGCGATGGGTGTCGTCTGGGCCGCGTACGATCGCCACCTCGATCGCAAGATCGCACTCAAGCTCCTTCACGACGAATACTTCGGCGCTGCCGACCAGGAGCGGCTCGCGCGCGAGGCGCGGATGATGGCGAAGCTCGCGCATCCGAATGTCGTCTCCGTGTTCGATGTCGGAACGCGCGAGGGGCGCACGTTCCTCGCGATGGAGTTCGTGCGTGGTCGCTCGCTCATCGAATGGTTGCGCACGAAGCGTTCGTGGCCCGACGTGCTCGCCGTGTTTCGCGATGTCGCGCGCGGCCTCGCCGCCGCACACGCCGCCCGCATCGTTCATCGCGACCTCAAACCCGGCAACATCCTTGTCGGCGATGACGGGCGTGCTCGCATCACCGACTTCGGCGTGTCGCGCGTGGAGGGTCCCTCGTCCACCACACCACCCGTGTCCACGGGGACGGCGTCGGGCTTTATCGGGTCTCCCGCGTACATGGCACCGGAGCAGCTGCGCGCGGAGCACGTCGATGCGCGCGCCGATCAGTTCGGGTTCTGCGTCACCCTCTACGAGGCACTGACCGGCGAGCGACCGTTTCGCGGCGACACGATCGACGAGCTGCACGCGGCGATCGAACGAGGGGCGCCACCGGTCGCGGGCGTGCCGAGCTGGCTCGCGGCGATCGTCAATCGAGGTCTATCAGCACGAGCGGCGGACCGGTTCGCGAGCACGGACGAGCTCGCGGAAGCGCTCGACGGGCCGGCGCCCTCGAAGCTTCGGCGCGCGGCCTGGTTCGGCGCGGCGGGGATGGCGATCGCGGTCCCGATCGTATTGCTGTTCGCCACCCGCGCGGCCAGCGAAGACTCGATCGCGTGCGATCTCGAGGCGCGCGACGCGTTCGCCGACACGTGGACGCCCGCGCGACGTGACGCGCTCCTCGCGACGTTCGCGAAGAGCGGCGAGCCTGGCGCCGTCGAGGCCGGCAATGCGATCGTCGCCATGGCCGATCGCCTGGCGGAGCAGTGGGTCGCACGCTGGGAGACCACCTGCCGCGCGGCCCGCATCGACCACACGTGGCCGGCCGAGCTCGGGGTTCGGTCGACGACCTGCCTCGACGAGAACCGGGTCAAGCTGCGCGCGTTGCTCGCGTCGCTCGGTCGCGCGGATGCCGTCGCGATCGCGAGCGGCCCGGAGCTGCTTCGGCGAAGCGATCCGGTCACGCCGTGCGGCGATCCGGACTTCTTGCGCGGACGTGTCACGCCGCCACGCGATCCGGCGCGCGCCGGCGAGCTCGCCGCACTCGAGGCCCGGGTGGCGGCGCTCCAGATCGCGTTCGGCCTCCGCCGCCACGACGAGACCAAACGGGACTTCCCGCACTTGATGGCCGAGGTGACGCGGATCGGCGATCCGCGGCTCCTGACCCAGATGCTCGGCTTCGAGGCGATCCTCGCGCAACAGCGCCAGGATCTTCCAGCGGCGATCGCCGCGTCGAAGCGCGCCTACCTCACCGCCCGACGGCACCGGGACGTCGAGGCCGCTGCCCAGGCTGCCTCCGATCTCACCTGGCTCTATGGCTACGAGAAGGGGGACGCCGAGGCCGGCGATGACTGGGCAGAGCTCGCGCTCGTGGAGATCGAGAGCATTCCCCACGCGCGCGTCGCGTTCCGCGTGTACTCGTCGATCGGATCGATGGCCGAGCACCGCGGCCAGTTCGCGCGCGCCGTCGAAGCACAGCGCAAGGCGACCGAGCTCGTCGAGCACTACTACGGTCCGGACCACTACTCGACCGCGCTCTCGCGGCAGAACCTCGCGAGCGCGCTCGAAGGTGCGGGCAAGGCGGAGGAGGCGATCGCGATGTACCGTCCCGCGCTCGCCATCCTCGAGAGGGATCTCGGCGAGAGGTCGATGACCTACGTGCAGGCACTCAACTACTTCGCGTTCATGCTGGGCAATGTGGGCGCGCACGCGGAAGCGCGCCAGGTGGCGACCCGCTCCGTCGAGCTCGGACGGGCACTCGATGCACGCGGCGCCGATCTGGGTGCCCTCCTCTATCACCAGGCGATCGTGCTGCTCCTCGGCGGCGATCTCGAGAGCTCCGTCGCGAGCTTCGCCGAGGCGCATGCGGCCTACGTCGCGGTCGGCGACGTCGGTCATGCCGCGTCGGCGCTGGGCGCACTCGGTGGTGCTCGCGCCGAGCTGGCCGTGCACCGCGACGACGCCGCGCTGGAGAAGGTCGCGATCGCCGAGCTCGAGCGTGCCGTGATCGAGATCGAGAAGGAGTGGGAGGCGAACCACCCCGATCGCGCGACCGCGCTCTACAGCCTGGCCCTCGTGCACGCCGAACGAGCGCGCTGCGACGACGCCATGGTGCCGGCGAAGCAGGCGATCGCGATCTTCGAGCGGGAAGCAGGATCAGCCCTCGTGGCCGATCCGCTGGTCGTCCTCGGCCGCTGTCTGTTCGCAAAGGGAGCCCGCGCCGATGCCATCGTCGCGCTCGAGCGTGCCATTGCCGTGCTCGCGAAGGAGCGCGATCCACGCCGCCACGCAGCGGCGGAAGGGTGGCTCGGTCTGGCCCTCCTGGGCACCGAGCAGGACGACCGCGCGCGCGTGTTGCTGACCTCTGCTCGAGAGACGCTCGCCACCCACCGCGATCGCCATCGTTCGCTTCTGGACGCGATCGATCGCGCTCTCGCCGGCGCCACCCGTCGCGACTGACGCTACTCGAGCTCGAACACGTAGAGGCGCTCCTCGGAGTCGCTCGCGATGTACACGGTGCTGCCGTCGTCGTCGAACGCGATGCCCTCGGGGTGCTCGATCGGGAGGCGCCACGTCGTCTTGCGGCGCAGGTCCGTGTCGAGCCGGTACAGCGAGTGCTCCTCGTCGGACAGCGCGTAGAGGTGGCCGTCGTCGGGGTTGAACGCGAGCGCCGAGAGGTCGTCCGCGAAGTCGATGCGCTTCACGTCGACGACCTCGCCGTCCTCGTCGATCTCGTAGATCCGCGCGGGGTCCTTCTCCTTCGCGACGAACAGGTGGCCGTCGTCGTCGAAAGCGAGACCCTCGATGCCGGAGTTGCCGTCGTCGACGTCGTCGAGCTCGATCTCCTCGTCGCGATCGCCGCTCTCGTCCAAGCGCCAGATCTTTCCGCTGCTCTCGTCGGCGATGTGGAAGCGACCCTCGTCGTCGATCGCCAGCGCTTCGAGGTCGGTGCCGCGCACGCCGATCGTGTCCTTCACGTCTCCGTCGTCGTCGATCTCGTAGATGTTCGAGTGGCGATCGCTGACCGTGTAGAGCCTGCCGTCCGCGAACGCGAGGTCGCTCGGTTCGTCGACATGCAGGCGGTGATCGTCGTGCAGCTTCAGGTGCTTCGCGAGGCCATCGGCCTTGCTGTCGTTCTGCGAGGGCGCGATGTCGATCGGCTCGCGGGTCGTGCAACCGGCGAGCAACAGGAGCAGTGAGGTCATCTGTCGCAAGCGCGTCACACGCCAGCAACGGACGCGCCAAGAAATTCGGCAATGAAATCGACTCGCCGGCCAATGGACCATCTACGTGACAAGCCAGCGACCGACGCAAGCCATGGTTGTTTCATTACAGAAGCGGGGCACGGATGTTGATCCGGCGCTGGCACATGAAGCGCTTTGCCTTGCCTCTCCTGATGATGACGGTTGGTTGCACTGGGGTGGACGGAGACGCGAAGGACGACTCGTTCGGCGGCGACCAGGCGAAGTCCGACCGACAAGCTCGAGGACCAGGGGCTGTCGAGCGAGGCCGCGGACGCGATCGTCAAGCACCGCAATGGCCCCGACGGCGATCTCGGCACCGGCGACGACGACATCTATGACGACCTGAACGAGCTCGATCAGGTCGACTACGTCGGTCAGCTCGCGCTCGGCAAGCTCGTCTACGCGATCTCGCCGCGCTGCGAGAACGACCTGACGACGCGGCCGTTCATCGACTCGACGACGTTCGGCACGCAGAGCGGCGGCTGGGCGCGCGACAACGACGAGGTCGAGGTCGTGCTCGGCGTGAAGGGGCTGTCGGGCCAGCGCCTCCGCAGCCTGCTGCTCCAGCAGAACAACGACGGCCGCACGCTGTACGACCGCATCCGCAAGAACCGCATCATGGAGGCGTTCACGTACGGCTTCGCGCTCGACGAGATGCCATGGGACTCGGACAGCATGGAGGCGCGCGAGCAGATGCCGCTCGTCGCGCTGACGATCGAGCCCGATCGGTACGCGCCGAACGATGAAGGCGAGCGCGAGCTCTCGCTCGGCACCGATCTCATGGACGACACGTACTACGACACGCACGCGTACTCGCTGCTCGGCAACGAGATCGAGCTGCGCGGCCGCGCGCGCTGGGACAACGCGACGACCGTCCGCCGCCTGCTGATCGCCGCGAAGTTCGGCACTCAGGTCGACGCCGAGGGCAACAAGACCAACGCGAAGGTCGACATCCGCAACGACAACGGCGCTTCGTTCGTGAAGGACCTCGACACCGACGTCCGCCGCGGCAAGACGAACTGGTCCGGCTCCAACACGCCTGCCGAGCCGGTGCGCGGCGTCTACGAGCAGCTGAAGGAGAAGAACGCGCTGCTCGATATCGGCGCGCACACCGGCGTGCTGCTCCTCGAGCCGAAGGCGCACCTCCGCTCGACGCGCAGCCGCTATCACATGAACGAGGCCTCCGTGCAGAGCCTGCGCGCGGTCTACGCGAACGCGACCACGCGCATCCAGCAAGCGCTGGCCGAGGTCACGCGCGCGAAGTCGCTCGGCATCATCCCGGCGAACCAGCGCGCCGCCGTCGATGCGATGGAGACGATGGGCAAGCGCATCCTCGACAAGTCCCTGCTCGTCGAGCGGATCAACGCGGTGCTGCCGGGCGCCGGTGTGACCGCGTCGAATTTGCGAACGCCCGACGCGTTCGGCGCCGCCGCGAGCGCCGCGGACCTCGAGAAGAACCGCATCATCGCCGAGACGATCTCGACGGTGTTCCGCGAGTTCTCCGCCGCGCTCGACGACACCGACCGCGCGCTCACCGATGCCGCCGACGAGGACTTCGACGACTACACCGACATGTTCCGTGCGTGGCGCGTGTCGCTGGACCAAAACCTCGCGCGCAAGACGACGTTCGACGCGTTCCTCGCCGCGCACGCCTCGCTCTCCTCCGCGAACCGCGCGCAGGCGATCCAGCAGTTCAACGCCTACGGCGCCGCCCAGCGCGCCGACGGCAACGACGACTTCGAGGACTTCGAAGCGCTCGACGATGCCGGCTGGAACCGCCTCGGCGCGTACCTCATGAAGATGGTGCTCACGAACGGCGAGGCGCAGATCGCGACCGCCGGGCTCGCGGGCCGCATGCTGTGGTTCGATCAGGCGCGCTCGTTCTGGGTCCCGGCCTCGTCACGCGCATTCTCGAACTTCATGATCGACACGACCGACCTCACCGACATGCTGTCGCACGAGGAGTGGACCTCGATCCCCGAGGCCGACCGCTCGTTCGCGCAGCCGCTGCCGGCGGCCAAGGTGTTCCACACCGTCCTCGTCAACGAGCTGCAGATCGAGCTCGGCATGGAGAAGGCGTACGTCGATCGCCTGCGCGATCTCGACACGCGCCTCGCCGCCGACCCGAACAACGCCGACCTCCAGGCGCAGCTCGCGGGCGCGCGCTTCGTGTGGGCGCAGTACACGGGCTCGATGAAGGTGCTCACCGAGCTCAAGGGCGCGAACATCATCGACCGCCTCAAGCGCGCGGGCGCGAACCAGCAGATCACGTGGTCCGCGCCGCCCGACTCGAAGGGCAACACCGCGCTCAGGATCCTCGCGGACCGCGACTGAGCCGCCGCTATTCGAGCGTCAGGCCGACCGCCTTCGCTCGCGTCGTCAGCGCACGAAGCATCGCCGAATCCAGGCTCTCCGCACCGCTCGCGTCCCGTTGCGCCGCCGCCACGAACGTCGCGCGCTCGTTGCCGAGCTCCTGGATGCGCGCCTGCAGCTGCGCGCGCTCCGCGAGCTTGCCGACGACATACGCGCGGCGTTGCTCCGGCGTCAGCCCGCGCATTCGCTCGGGAAGATCGGCGTTGGGGATCTTGTCGAGATCCACGCCGCCGTCGCGGAAGCGATCGGCGAGGTCCCACGTGCTGTTGGTGTAGTTCGCCGATGACTTCGCCATCGAGCGCCACACCATCGAGCCCGGCTGCGAGCTCTGAGCATTGGTGTCCTGCGCGATCTGACGTGCCGCGCCGCTCTCGCCGTCGGCGCCGTACGGGATGTACGTGTCGTTGAGCAGCACGCCGAGCCGCGCGATCTCCGCATCCTGCGGTGCAGCGACGTGCGCGACGACCTGATTCTGATCGATCGTGAAGAAGCCCATGTTCGCGAGCCTCGTGCCGTCGCTCCACGTGGGGTCGCTGTCGCCGCACAGGATCGCGGTGACGTGGACGCCCTTCTTCTTCGCGGCCTTCATCGCTGCCGCCGGCGTGATCGGCCCCTGGTTGAAGTCCTCGTTGCCCGCGATGAACAGGAGCTTGAGATCTCCCTCGCCGGTGCTCCACTCGAGATCGCGAACCGCGGTCGCGACGGCCTTGCCGACGAGCTCGTCTCCGCCGCTGACCGAGAGCGCGAACAGCGCCTCCGAGACCGCGTCGAGGTCGGTGGTGAATGGCTTGATGCGGCGGACCCACCCGGACTTCGCGGTCGCTCGATCGGGGTTGCCGTACTCGTAGAGCGCGATCTCGAGCTGCGGGCGCTGGCCGTCTCGACGTGCGGTGTCGAGGCGGGTGACGATCTTCCACAGCTGCGAGCGCGCCTGATCGATCAACCCGCCCATGCTGCCCGAGGTGTCGAGCAGGAGCGCGACCTGGATCCGACCGGGAGCTTGACGGGCGGGCGCCACGACGACGGGCGCGACTGCCTCGACCTTCGGCGCGGGTGGCGGCTCCTCGCGGGCGGGGATCGGGTCGGGCGCGGGCGGCGGAGCCGGGACCGCGATGTTGATGTCGACGCGCGCCGATGCTTCGCGGCCGAGCAGCGAGAAGCCGAGGCCGCTCGCGAGACCCAAGGTGCCGAGCGTCGCCGCGGCGAGGATCGCGAGGCGACGTCGCCGGAGACGATTCGCAGGAACGACGGCGCGGCGGAGCGTGGGAGCTGGATCGGAGGATGTCGTGCTCATCCACCCACGTATACGCGCCGATCTGCAGCGTGCCGGTCAGGCTCGTGTAAGCGATCGCGGCACGCCAGCCTCGCATGACGCTGCGGATGATCCGAGCAACGCGAGCTGGGAGGGAGTGTCTCCCGTCGCGACAAGTGCGCGATAATGCCAGGGTGAGCAAGGACGTCGACCCGCACGACGAGACGCGGGCCGGTCCGGCGCAGTCGGTGCGGCCGGGGAAGATGGTGGCAGGCCATCCGATCGGCAACTACGAGTTGCGCGACGTGCTCGGCGAAGGCGGGATGGGCGTCGTGTGGCGCGCGCACGATCCGAAGCTGGATCGCGAGGTCGCGATCAAGGTGCTGAAGCGCATGGATGCGCCGGCCTCGCTGCGCCAGCGATTGCAGCGCGAGGCGCGCGCGATGGCGCGGCTGAAGCACCCGAACGTGCTGACGGTCTACGACTCGGGGACCGAGGGCGGGCGCGACTTCATCGCGATGGAGCTCGTGGAGGGGTGCTCGCTCGACGTGTGGCTCGAGCGGCATCCGATGCCCGACGACGTGGTGGCGGCGGTGCTGGCGGCCGGGCGCGGGTTAGCGGCGGCGCATCGCGCGGGCCTCGTGCATCGCGACTTCAAGCCGCACAATATTTTGAGGTCCAACGATGGTCGCGTGCTGGTGACCGACTTCGGGCTCGCGCGTGGACTGGGCGAGATCACGGAATCTGGGGCGGAGCCCGCGCTGGACATGTCGATCAGCGGCGCCGAGGAGACGCTGGACGCATCGGGGAGCGGCGCGAGCGTCAGCGGCGCGCGGAAGGACAGCGTGCTGGACTCCCCGCTGACACAGACGGGCGTGCTGATCGGAACGCCGGCGTACATGGCGCCCGAGCAGTTCCGCGGCGCTCCGCCGGATCCGAGAACGGACCAGTTCGCGTTCTGCGTGACCGCGTGGCAGATGCTGACGGGCGGGCGGCCGTACCACGGCAACAGCCTCGAGGAGCTCCGGCGCGCGGCGGGAGAGGGAGTGGCGCACGTGAAGACCACGCTCCTGGCGCCGCCGGTGCGAGCCGCGCTCGTGCGCGGGATGGATCCGGATCCGGACAAGCGCTGGCCGTCGATGGACGAGCTCCTCGACGAGCTGGAGAAGGCGACGAAGCCGAAGCGGTCGAGGTGGGTGGTGCCGGTGGCGGCGGTCGCGGCCGTGCTCGCCTTCGTCGCGGTCGGCCTGATCACGCGGCGAATGAGCAAGACCGACGAGCCGGTGCGCGCGTGCCAGGCAGCGGACGTCGCGTTCGGGGATGCGTGGTCGCCGGCGGTGCGCGCGGGGCTGTGGAAGTCCCTCGAGGGCAAGGGCGTGAGCGAGACGGCGTTCGCGCGCGTGACGGATACGTTCGACGCGTGGCGCGATGACTGGATGCGGAGCTACGACGAAGCGTGTCGCGCGACGCCGCCGTCGCGGGCGCGGCTCGACTGCCTGTTCTCCGCGCGCGACAACGCGGGCGCGATCTCGCTCGTGCTGCGCGAGGGCACGCCGCAGATGTTCGAGGCGTTCGACGCGCACGGCATCCTGTCGAACATCCAGGTGTGCGCGGGTCCGAGCCCGGTCGCGTCGCCGCAGATTCCGGTGGAGACGCGTCCGGCGATCCTCGGCGTGATGGCGCGGACGTTCGCGCTGCGGATGCAGCCCGACGTGGATGCGGCCGCGCAGACGCTCGTCGAGGAAGCGCGGGCCACGGGCTGGGCGCCGCTCGTGCCGATGGTGATGCTCGCGCAGGGCCACGAGCTGCTCCGGAGCGGGCGCATCGAGGAGGCCCGCGATGTCTACGAGCGCGCCATCCCGCTGGCGAAGACCGACGCGCGACTGGTCGCGAACCTGTACCTGGGCGTGCTCGAAGCCTCGCTCTACCAGCTGAAGAGGATCGACACGTCCGTGAAGCCGGGCGAGGTGCCGACCGAGATCGCGGTGCTCGTCGACGCCGCGCGCGCGACCGCGAAAGCGGCGGGGAACGACAAGATGACGCTCGCGTCGATCTCGCTGCTCGAAGCGCACGCGTTCGGCGCACGCGCGCGATGGACCTACGACAAGGGGCTGTACGCCGAGGCGCTGTCGTCGGTGCAAGAGGCGCGGCGCTTGTTCACCGAGCTGGGCGATCTGCGTCGCGCGGCGCTGTGCGCGGCGGACGAGGCGGAGCTGTACTTGCAGCGCGCCGACGATCACGCGCTCGACGACGCGATGTTCGTCACGCGCTCCGCCGAGGAGGCGCTCGAGCGCGCGAAGCTGCCGCGAGCGCTGCGGCTCGACGCACTGCAGGCGCGCATCGCGTTCGCGCGCGGTGACTTCGGCGAGGCGCGGGCGCGTTACGCGCGACTGCCCGCGGAGGAGACGCCGGCCGTTGACCCGGTGCGCAAAGGAATCGTCGTCGATCCCGAGGGCAAGCCCGTCGGAGAGGCGACGGTGATCGCGTGGATCGGACGGCTCGACGGCGATCCGCAGAACCTCGTGACGGATCCGCGCGCGATCGATGGCCACGCGGTGCAGACGGCCAGCGATGGAACGTTCGCGATCTCGGCGCCGCAGGGTGCGGGCCTGATCGCGCAGCGCGGCGTGCTGCGGTCGTCGCCGATCGCGGTGCCCGCGGGTGCGTCGGATCAGCCGATCACGCTGAGGGTCGTCAGCACGAACATCGTCAGCGGGCGCGTCGAGGGACGCAACCTCGGCGGCGTCGAGGTGTTCACGCAGTTCGCGGTCGGCGATGCGACGTGGCGCGTGCGAACGCCCGTGCACCGCGACGGGACGTACGCGATCGGCGGGCAGCCCGAAGGAGCCGCGATCGTCGGCGCGACGGCAGCGGTCGACGATGGCGAGCGCACGGTGCTCGCCGTCGGTCGGCCGCCGCGCCAAAGCCAGGTGATCGAATGGCCGCACGGGCGCGCCGTCGAGGTGATCGTGCGCGGCGCACTCACCGACGGTGCGCGCGTGTGGATCTTTCCAGGGCGGCTCGGCGCAGGGTCACCGAAGACGCGCGCTGACGCGGAGCAACTCGCGCGCACGGCGACGCTGTTCGCGACGGCGGTCCCGCATCCGATCGGTGCGACGGCCACACCCGCCGGTCGCGAGCTGTACCGCACGGGCGATCAGCACGCGGTCCTCGTCGGAAATCGCCCGCAGTTCTCGTTCGCCTGCGCGGCCGCCGACGACAAGCCCGCGACCACGCTGGGATGCGTGGAGGTCGACGTCACCGACGGGCAAGCGACCGACTTTCCGGATGGTCGGTGGGGGACGGACACGCAAGCCATCGTGATCGAGCTGTGATCGAGGGGGAACCCGGAGGCCCTCCCCCGGGATCGAGGGGGGAACCCGGGGGCGCTCCCCCGGGTGTGTGATACACCGACCCTCGTGAAGATCCACGAGTATCAAGGGAAGCAGCTGTTCCGGAAGTACGGCGTACCCGTGCCCATCGGCATCGCAGCCACGAGCGCCGAGGACGCGATCGCCGCGATTCCAAAAGTCCAGAAGGACGCCGGCACCGAGGTCGTTGTCGTGAAGGCGCAGATCCACGCGGGTGGCCGCGGCAAGGGTGGCGGCGTGAAGGTCGCGAAGACCGCCGCCGACGCCGAAGCCGCGGTGAAGAAGATCTTCGGCATGCAGCTCGTGACGCCGCAGACCGGCCCCGAGGGCAAGAAGGTCCAGCGCATCCTCGTCGAGCAAGGACTCGCGATCGATCACGAGTTCTATCTCGGCATGCTCCTCGATCGCGCGACGGGTCGCGTGACCGTGATGGCGTCGCGCGAGGGCGGCATGGACATCGAGGAGGTCGCGGCGACGCACCCCGAGAAGATCATCCGCGTCCCGATCAACCCGGCGACCGGCTGGCAGGACAACCAGTCGCGCACGCTCGCGAAGTCGCTCGGCATGGAAGGCAAGGTCGCCGGCGAGCTCGCGAAGTTCATGACCGCGCTCACCCGCGCGTACGAGGAGCTCGACTGCTCGCTCCTCGAGATCAACCCGCTGGTCACGACGAAGGACGGCAAGGTCCTCGCGCTCGACGCGAAGATCAACTTCGACGACAACGCGATGTTCCGCCACCCCGAGCTCGAAGAGCTGCGCGATCCCAACGAGGAGGACGCGGCCGAGCAGGAGGCGAAGAAGTGGGACCTCAGCTACATCTCGCTCGGCGGGAACATCGGCTGCATGGTCAACGGCGCCGGCCTCGCGATGTCGACGATGGACATCATCAAGTTCTATGGCGGCGAGCCGGCGAACTTCCTCGATGTCGGCGGCGGCGCGACCGCCGAGAAGGTCACCGCGGCGTTCAAGATCATCACGACCGATCCGGACGTGAAGGCGATCTTCGTCAACATCTTCGGCGGCATCATGAAGTGCGACACGATCGCCGAGGGCGTGATCAAGGCGGTCAAGGAGACCGGCCTCAAGGTCCCGCTCGTCGTGCGGCTCGAAGGCACCAACGTCGAGCTCGGCAAGAAGATGCTCGCCGAGAGCAAGCTCAACATCATCAGCGCCGACGACATGGCCGACGGTGCGCAGAAGGTCGTGAAGGCCGCGAAGGAGCAGAAGTAATGTCGGTCCTCGTCGGATTCAACACGCGTCTCGTCGTGCAGGGCATGTCCGGCTCCGCCGGCGCGTTCCACACCAAGCAGGCGATCGAGTACGGCACGAACGTCGTCGCGGGCGTCACGCCCGGCAAGGGCGGCGCGAAGGTCAAGGACCTCGAGCAGGTCCCGATGTTCGACACGTGCAAGGAAGCGGTCGAGAAGGCCGGCGCGAACACGAGCGTCGTGTACGTACCGCCGCCGTTCGCGGCGGACTCGATCCTCGAAGCGGCCGCCGCGGGCATCGAGGTGATCATCGCGATCACCGAGGGCATCCCGGCGCGCGACATGATCGAGGTCAAGTACGTCCTCGACAACGAGTATCCCGAGGTCGTCCTCGTCGGTCCGAACTGCCCGGGCGTGATCACGCCGGGTCAGTGCAAGGTCGGCATCATGCCGGGCTACATCCACAAGCCGGGCGGTGTCGGCGTCGTGTCGCGCTCCGGCACGCTGACGTACGAGGTCGTCGGCCAGCTCACGAAGCTCGGCCTCGGCCAGTCGACGGCGATCGGCATCGGCGGCGATCCCGTGAAGGGCACGGACTTCATCGACACGCTGTCGTGGTTCGCGAACGACCCGGGCACGTCGTCGATCTTCATGATCGGCGAGATCGGTGGCGACTCCGAGGAGCGCGCCGCGCAGTTCATCAAGGACCACGTCGACAAGCCCGTCGCCGCGTTCATCGGCGGCCAGACGGCGCCGCCGGGCAAGCGCATGGGTCACGCCGGCGCGATCATCTCCGGTGGCAAGGGCGCCGCGAGCGACAAGATCGCCGCGCTCAAGGCCGCGGGGATCGCCGTCGCCGCGACGCCCGCCGAGATGGGCACGACGCTCGCGAAGGTCCTCGCGTCGAAGCCCGTCTCCGCGTAGCGCCGATCAGAGGAAGATCGGGCCGCCGCAGGCGTCCTCGCCGGTGCAGCCCTTGACCATGTCCTGTTGGCCCTTGCCTTCGAGGACGCCACAGTCGCTCGTGACGACCATGTTGTCGCCGAGCGACCAGTGCGACGCTTCGTGGCACGCGTGCAGGCTCGTCACCTCGTGCACGCGCGCTTCGACGAGGTCGATCAGGTTCTTCGTGTTGCAGCCGGGGCTGCTCTCCGGGTAGCCATCGGCGCAGCCGTACGGATCGCCGGCCTGCTTGTTCTCGGACACGATCTGCACGCCGGCGGGACCGTGCACCTTCTGCGGCTTCACTCCGACGGCGTAGATCGCTTCGATCTCCGCGCCCGCTTCGGCGCTGATCGTCCATTCGATCGACTCGTAGCCCGTCACGATGATCGCGTGCGTGCCGGGCCGCGAGATCCGCACGTTGGCGACACCGTCGGGCGCGCGGAACGCTCCGAACACGTGGGTCTCGAGCGAGCCGCAGTTGCCGGGCTCCTGCTCGAGGGCGGTGGCGGACGTGCCTTCACTTGATGTGCAAGCGACGAGTAGCGAGACAGAAGCGAATGCCAGGGCCGTGGGTAACTTCATGGTGCTGTTCCCACGAGCAACAGGTGCGCCACGCGAGGTGCACGCGCAACTCGTGAACATGTGCGCGCACGCGGGTGATGGCTACCCGACTCGCCCTGGGACGCGCGCCCTCGCGCCTGCCCATCGCAGCCCCTCACGAGCGAGATCCTTCATGTCAGCGAGCGGCGGATAGCGTGCTGACAGAGCGAAACCGACGAGAACTGTGCGGGAATCGCTCGCTAGTCCGTTTCGCAGAGAGTCGCCGTGCACGCGGCGGTCGCGCCGTCCTGACCGCATCCGCTCGTCGCGTGGATCGCGGTGATCGCCGTGCTCGCGGGGCACTGCGTCTGCTCGGGCATCGTGGTGTTCGTGCCCGTGCCCGGCATCGCGATATCGACGAACGACGTCGTGACCTGACCATCGGTCCCGACCGCCGCGCAGCGGATCGTCACGTTGTTGTAGAGCGTCGAGTCGACCTGGTGGCCGAGGATCGCGGCGAGCACGGAGCCGTCCGGGCACATCACCTGGCCGAGCTGCGTGGGCGGCATGTACATCGCGCACGCGGTCTGCGTGCTGCCCTGGAGCGCCGTGTACGACGACACCTCGAGCTCGCTCGTCACCATCTGGTTCGACGAGGTCCGCTCGATCGTCCCGCACCACAGGCGGATCGTCGTCAGGAGGATCTGGTTGTTGTGGTTCGTGATGCCCACGGGCGTGACGTCGAACTGGAGACCGACGCCGACCTTGTCGTCCGGGCACGTGACGTCGCCCCCACGATTCCCCGTCCCACCGAGGAGCGTGGCGTTCGCGGCGCCCCCGACGCGCACGACGTCGCACTCCTCGACCTTCATCACGGGCTGATCGGGGAGCATGCCGTCGATCGGCAGCGGGGCATCATCCCCGCCGCCGTCCATCGATGCAGAGCCATCCGAAGGCTTCGCATCATCGACAGCCGACCCCGTCGTGATCTGGAATCCGCACCCCGCGAGGAAGACGAGGGCGGCCGCGCGCTCCATAGCCCATCGTACCGCGTTGCCTTCCCGAGCGACATCGACTAGTTTCCGCGCACTTCAAGGAGTTACCCATGGCCATCGAGCGTACGTTTTCGATCATCAAGCCCGACGCGGTCGCCGCGAACAAGATCGGCGGCATCACCGCCAAGTTCGAGGCCGCCGGCCTTCGCATCCTGGCCTCGAAGATGGTTCGTCTGACCGAGACGCAGGCGGAGGCGTTCTACGCGGTCCACAAGGATCGCCCCTTCTACGGCGACCTCGTGAAGTTCATGACCGAGGGCCCGGTGATCGTGCAGGTGCTCGAGGGCGAGGGCGCGATCGCGAAGAACCGCCAGGTGATGGGCGCGACGAACCCCGAGAAGGCCGACCCCGGCACGATCCGCAAGGAGTTCGCGACCAACATCGAGCGCAACGCGGTCCATGGCTCCGACGCGCCCGAGACGGCGAAGGAAGAGATCGCGTTCTTCTTCTCGACCGCCGAGCTCGCCGCGCTCGCGCGCTGATCACTCGCTGATCGGGCCGGCGTTCGAGAACTGCGTCTGCACGATCTTCCACGCGGTGCCCTCCTGCAGGAACACCACGAGCACGCGAAACGTCTGCGACACGTCGGTCGCCGCGCGGCCCTTCGCCGTGTAGACCGCGTTGAGCGCCGCGAAGCCGAACGGCCCCGCGGTCACGACGCGCACGCCACCGTCGAGGCGCAGCTCCGCGCGCAGCCGGTTGAACAGCGATCGGATCTTCGCGCCGCCGACGATGCGCTCGTTCGGCCCGCTGCCGAAGTTGAACGCATCATCGCGCTCGCTGCGCGCATCGGCGAACGCCTTGCGCGACGCGAACGCCGCCTTCACGACCTTGCCGAGCTCGTCGCCTTCGATCTTGTCGGTGATCGGCGCTGGCTTCGGCAGCGTGCCGAGGATCGCGAGGCGCTCGGCAGTCTCGTCGCGCACCGTCTGCGCCCAGCACAGCGCGAGCACCGACCACGCGCCCTCGGTGGCGACGAGCGCCTGCGTGATCACGAGGCGGCGCGGCGCGAGGTTCGGACCGGACAGCTCGATCTCCTCGGCCGTCCACGCCACGGCCCCCTCCTGGCCGATCGCGAGGAACCTCGAAGTGACCTTGAAGCCATCGGGCGGCGGATCGCCGAGGTTCTTCGTCAGCATCGCTTCGATCGCGTCGCGTCCCTCGGCGACATCGTTCGCGTCGATGCCGAACGCGAACGCCGACGGCGCGAACGTCTGCGCGAGCTTCGCGAGATCGCCGACGCCGATCGCGTCGCGCTGCGTGTCGAGGAAGTTGTGGATCGGCGGAGGAGGCGCGGCGTCGACGGGCGCACCCGCGTCGACCACGGCGCCTGCACCGGCATCCTCGGACAGGGCCGCGGTGTTCGACGCGCTGCTCGCGACCGCGCCGTTCGAGATCGTGCTGTTCGAGCCACCGCCGTTCGCGCTGCTCGGGCTCGTCGATGTCGGCGTCGCGGATCCGCTGCCCGACGCCACCGCGAGCTCGTCGCGCTTCTCGTCCTGCATCGACGACACGAGCACGCCCACGCCCGCGCCCAGACCGATCGCGAAGCCACCGAGGATCATGTAGACCCGCCGGCGCGATCGCTGCTCCACCTTCGGTGGACGCACGACCATCATCGTCGTGTACGTGCGCGCCGGCGAGGGAGTCCATCCCGGCGCGGTCGACGCCGACGAGGGGACGTGCTCGTTCGCGTGTGGCGGTCGATACCCGTCGTCGGTCGGCGGCGGCGCCGGAAGCGGCAGCTCGCGATCGGACGCGCGCGCACCCAGGGGCGCGGGCATCTGCGGGGGACCGTCGTGAGGCCCCAGCGCACCGCCCGATGGCGCGTAGGGACTCGGCGGCGCGTACGGGCTCGACGGCGCGTACGGCATCGCTGGCCCATCGTGTGCGCCGTGCATCGCGTCCGATGCGCCGCCGTGCATCACCGCCGGCGACGAGCCGTCCCGGTACGCCGGGGGCATCGCGGGCGACTGGGGCGCGCCGCCGTAGGGCGCGATCGCGGACGTGTGCGCGGTGCTCGATCCAGCGCCCGCGCGGAACGTCATGCCCGGCGCGAGCGTCGGCGGCATCGGCGGCACCGCGACCGGCGAGGTCGTGCGAGCGCGCGGCAGCGTGACGGGTTCGGGGCCGCGCGCGAGAGCGTGGGCCGGCTCGGTTTTTTGCGCATGTGCGTGCTGCATCGACGCCGGTCCGTGCTGCATCGACGCCGGTCCGTGCTGCATCGACGCCGGCGGCGCGTATTGCATCGACGCGGGCGGCGGCGAGGGCTCGGTGGCCATCAACGAGGGATCCGGCGCCGCGAACGTCCGCGTCGCGCGGCCCGGCAGCGTGATCGGGACCTGCACCTGACGCGGCACCTCGCCGCTCGGCTGCGCCTCGAAGAAGCCGCTCTTCTCGGCCTCCGCTTCGGCTTCGCGCAACGCGCGGTGGTACGCGCGCGCTTGCGGGATCGACGCGAGCGAGAGCACGCTCGTCGCGATCATCGCGACCGCGAGGATGACGAGGATGTCCGCGATCATCGCCACGTCGTCCTCGGGCAGGAGGCGCAGCAGCGAGCGCAGCGTGTCCCAGTCGATGACGAGCAGCACCGTTCCGAACGCGCCGACGATCAACGCGCTCGCGATCACGCTGAGCATGCCGCCGCGCGACATCAGCCCGCCGAACACGACGCCCGCCATCGCCGCCGCGGCCCACGCGATCACGAGGACCGCCCCGCCCGTCTTGTTCTGCTGGACGAGGATGAAGCTGATCGTGCCGAGCAGCAGCGCGAACGCGCAAACGACCTGCGTCAGCACGCCCGCAGGTCGCAACAGGAACCGCGGCGGCGGTGCGATCTCCTGCTCGTCGGTCACCGCCCTGATTGTACGCGCACCCCGACGCGTTTGTTCCGTCGCGTCGAGGCTGGCTTAGGGCTCGGGCCAGCCTCGAGCGCGGCGACAGGCTTCGTCCATCCGCGCGCCGTGCCTCGCCGAAACGCTGAAGATCGCGGTGGCGGCGATGAGGCCGACCGAGGAGGCATAGAGCTGGGGCGCCTCGTCGTCGCTGCAGCCCTGACCGTCGAGGCACTCGAGGCTCGCGATGGCGACGAACAGGCCGACGAGCCCGGAGACCGCGGCGGCGGTGCCGTCCGCGAACTCGGCGCCGGTCTCCTCGCATTTCGGACCCGGCTTCTGCGAGAGCATGAACGAACAGCTCGTGCAGAGAGCGAGGACCGCAGCCACGAGCACGCGCATGCGGTAGAGCGTCTCACGGCGCAGCCCGCGCTGCAGGGCCGTCAGGAACGCGACGCGATCCGGATCACGACGGGCCCTCCGTCGGTGCCTTCGCACGGTGCTCCTCGTCGAACGCCGCCTCGCGCGCGCGGCGACACGCGGTGTTGTAGTTCGAGCCGTGGATCGCCGACGCCGTGAACAGCGCGGTGGTCCCGGCGAGCCCCGCGAGCCCCGGGTAGACGGTCTCTTTGCCGTCGGAGCCGCAGCCACTGTCGAGGCACTCGGCGGCAGCGATCAGGAGAAAGAGGCCCGTGAGCCCCGAGACGACCGCCGTCGTGGTGTCCGCGATATCCGCGCCCGTCTCTTCGCATCGAGGGCCGGGCTTCTCGGCGAGAAGGAACGAACAGCCCGTCGAGAATGCGAGGAGTGCGGACAGGACCACGCGCATGCGACCCAACCTCGCACGACGAGGGCGGCGCGGCGGGATGCTTCACGCGTTGTTCACTCGACGGGCGGCGGCGGCGGGAGCTCGGACTTCTTGCGGACGCGGAGCGGCACGACCGGCGAGCCATTCGAGCGGTTCGCGAGCTGGCCGCACGCGGCGTCGATGTCGTCGCCCTTGGGGATGCGCAGGTACGTCGAGAGACCGAGCCGCTTGCACTCGTTCTGGAACGCCTCGACGGCGGCGGGCGTGGGCCGCGAGAACTCCGCCTCGGGGTGCGGGTTGTACGGGATGATGTTGACCTTGCACTTGAACCCGCGCAGTAGCTTGGCGAGCTGCGCCGCGTCGGCGAGCGAGTCGTTGACGCCCGCGAGCAGCACGTACTCGAACGTGATGCGGCGGCGCTGCTCGAGCGGGTATGCCTTCAACGCGGCGAGGAGC
The DNA here is from genome assembly GCA_964617845.1 of uncultured Kofleriaceae bacterium. Lineage (GTDB taxonomy): Bacteria > Myxococcota_A > Polyangia > Haliangiales > Haliangiaceae > JABFXX01. The sequence goes on from CAZUAR010000009.1 coordinate 57,053, forward strand.
TTGCCGATGTTCCACTTGCGGTTGATCGGCATGATCTGGTCGCGGATGGCGTCGTTCGGCGCGTTGAGCGAGACCGCGAGGTTCGGCCGCACCGTCTCGTTGCCGAGCTTCTCGAGCTTGGGAACGAGCCCCGACGTCGACACGGTGATGCGGCGCTGCGCGAGCTTCGCGCCCTTGTCGTTCGTGAGGATCTTCAGCGAGCGGATCAAGTTGTCGTAGTTGTGCAGCGGCTCGCCCATGCCCATGTAGACGATGTTCGAGAGCCGCGTGTCGGGCGCGACCTCGGCGAGCAGGCGGCGACCGAGGTAGACCTGGTCCACGATCTCGCCGGCGTCGAGGTTGCGCTTGAGGCCGAGCTTGGCCGTCGCGCAGAACTGACAGTCGACCGCGCACCCGACCTGCGACGAGATGCACTGCGTGACGTGCTCGCCCATCGGGATCAGCACGCTCTCGATCGAGCTGCCGTCGCGCGTGACGAGGCGCAGCTTGCGCGTGCCGTCCTTCGACGTCTGCACCTCGGCGACCGAGAGCGAGCCGATCGTCGCGCGCGAGGCGAAGTCATCGCGCGTCTGCTGCGAGAGGTTCGTCATCTCGTCGAACGTGCGCGCGCCCTTGTCGTGCACCCAGCGCCAGACCTGCTCGCCGCGAAAGCGCGGCCAGCCCTGCGCGACCGCGAACGCCTCCGCGTCGTCGAGCGTCATCGCCCTCAGGTCGGGGCGGAGGGGCAGCGTGTCGGTAGCAACGGCCATGTCGGCCGCACTACGTACCATCCGGACTTACTTCACGGTAATCGTAAGTTTTGTATTGAAAGACTCAGCGATCTTCAGGCTTTTGATCGCGGGCTCCATGATGGCGCGCACGCAGGTATCCGCCGCTTCCTCGGGCGAGCCCGCGGGGACTGGCACGGGCGGCTCGAACTTGAGCACGAAGCGCAACGGATCGTCCTCGTACTCGCCGCGCACGAAGCTGCCCTTCATGCTGATCGAGACGGTCATCGCGTCCTTCTTCGACGCCTCGTTCAACTCGCGCCAGCACGCGAGGAGCGCTCGCTTCACGTCGGGCTCCGCGACCTTCGCCTCGATCAACGGCAGCGTCTTCGCCGGCACCGGGCTCGCGGATACCGTGACCGCGAGCTTGTCGAGCGCGGGTCGCTGCGAGTCTTTGGTGAGGTACGTGTCCGCGAGCTTGGGGCCGCCGATCAGCAGCGGATCGAGGCCGACCTCGTCGAGGAGCGCGAGCGAGTTCATCGCACGCGTGCGCATCGAGCTCGCCGGCGGCACCGCGAGGACGCAGCGGTGCAGCACGCGCGCACCGAGCTCGGCGTTCTCCTTGTTGCTGCGGCTCGCCGCGAGCGCGGCGCCGTACTCGCAGTCGAGCGCCGGCGGCACCGGAATCTTCTCGTTGTCGTAGTGCGTGAGCGCGACCGCGTACGCGGCCACCGCCTCGGGAGCCTTGCCCTGGGCGAGCGCGTTGCGACCGACGGCGGCGAAGTAGTCGCCTAACGCCGAGCGCGCGGCGCGCTGACACATCTGATCGAAGCAGCGCAGATCGTCGGCGCAGTGCGCGCTCGTCCCGCAGCTCTCGAATTCCTTCGACTTCTGTTCGGCGCGAATCCCACCCGTCGGTGGATCGGACGCCGTGGCCTTCGAATCACAGCCTGCCGCGAGCAGCAGGAGCGCGAGCGATGCTCTCGTTGCTCTCATCACGGGCGATGATAGCCGGCCCCCGTGCTCAAAGGCGCGTCGAGCGGAAGATCTTGCGAGTCTGAGCGATGCCGCGCCCGAAGAAGATCGTGTTGCCATCGGCGGACAACCACGGGTCGACCTCGGGGGTCGCGGGCATCGACATCTCCGGAATCCGCATCGGCGTCGAGAACGGTGCCATCACGTCGGGTCGGGTCGCGATGTAGAGGTCGTAGTCCGCGCCGAGTCGGTTCGACGCGAACACGACGACCAGCCCATTCGCCGAGATCGACGCGTGCGAATCGTCGTCGGACGAGTCGAGCTGCGACACCAGCGTCGGCGGGAGGAACGCGCCCGTCGCGTCGTTGTACCTGGATTGATAGATCGAGGCAGTTCCGTCCCGATCGCTCGTGAACAGGATCAGCTTCTCGTCGGCGGTCATCGATCCGCCGTTGTCGTTGTGAGTCGCGTCGTTCAGCACCACGAGCGGACTCGCCTGCGGAGCCAGGAACGGGCTCGTCGCATCGGGACGTGGAATGCGCCACACGTCAAAGGCGCCCGAAGCGTCCCCGCGATCCGATCCGAGGAACATCATGATGCCGCTTCGCGACAGCATGGGGCTCGTGTTGCGTTTGCTTGTCGGTGCCTCGAGCCCCTGCGCCGGCACCGGGTCGGTCCACGTGGCCCCCGTGCGCGTCGCGCGATAGATCTCGCCACCCGGACCTTCGATAAAGATCTCCGTCAGCGCTCCGTTCAAGGTCGGGCTGGACCACGGCCCACCGGCGAGCAGCACCTCTTCGGGCTCCGACCACTGCGCCATCGGCGTGTCGATCGGCGCATCGCCGCTCCCACCACCATCGCCGGGGTTGGTACGGCACGGGCCCGAGACGCCCTCGAGGCGACACATCCCCGCCGCGCACTCGAGCCCGTCGGGGCACGTCATCGCGGACGAGCACTGGAACTGGCAGTCCTGGTAACTCGGGGAATAGCAGCCGGCGAACACGGCCGCGCAGACAGCAGCACGAAGCACGCGCCTATCTTAGCGCTTACACTCGGGCGGTGAGTGGACTCTCGCCCGTCGACGGTGGCCTGCCGACCGCGCGTTGCGTGATCTGCCAGCGCCGAGATGCCGCCGGGCCGTGCGCGCGCTGCCGGCGGCCCGTCTGCGGCGACTGCTGCGAGCTGAGCAGCGGCGGGGCGACGACGTTCGCGGTGTGCCTGTCGTGCGTGAAGCGCGGCGGCGCATCGCTGCGGACCGCGTGGCTCGGCCTCGTCGGCTGGCTCGCGCTGATCATCGGCGCGCTCGTCGCCGTCGGCGTCGCGCTGATGCTCCTGCGGCGCTGACTACGCCTGGTCGGGCGCGCGCGTGCGGAAGTAGTCGATCGTGCGGGCGAGGCCATCGTCGAGCGAGATCGTCGGGTTCCAGCCGAGGTGCTCGATCGCGCGCGAGATGTCCGGCTTGCGGCGCGTCGGGTCGTCGGTCGGCAGAGGCTCGTACGTGATCGTCGACGAGGATCCCGTCAGCGCCTTGATGCGCTCGGCGAGCTGCGTGATCGTGTACTCCGTCGGGTTGCCGAGGTTGCACGGCACGTCGAGCGGCGACGCCATGAGGCGGACGAAGCCCTCGATCAGATCGTCGACGTAGCAGAACGAGCGAGTCTGCTCGCCGCTGCCGAACAGCGTGATCGGCGCGCCGCGCAGGCATTGCACGACGAAGTTCGAGACGACGCGCCCGTCGTTCGGGTGCATGCGCGGGCCGTACGTGTTGAAGATGCGCGAGATGCGGACGGCGACGCCGTACTGCTGCGCGTACGACGCGGCGAGCGCCTCCGCGCAGCGCTTGCCCTCGTCGTAGCAGGCGCGCGGGCCGATCGGGTTCACGTTGCCCCAGTAGCTCTCGACCTGCGGATGCACGAGCGGATCGCCGTAGATCTCGCTTGTCGACGCGATCAGGATCCGCGCGTGGACCTCGCGCGCGAGCTCGAGCGCGTTGAGCGTTCCCTGCACGCACGTGCGGATCGTGCGCACCGGGTTGCGCTGGTAGTGGATCGGCGAGGCCGGGCACGCGAGGTGATAGATCTCGTCGCACTCGATGTGCATCGGCTGCGTCACGTCGTGCCGCACGAACTCGAAGCGATGGTTCGCGAGCAGCGCGTCGAGGTTGCGCCGGCTGCCGGTGAACAAGTCATCGACGCAGATGACCTCGTGGCCATCGCGGATCAACCGCTCGCACAGATGCGAGCCGAGAAAGCCTGCACCGCCCGTGACCAGGATTCGCTTCGACATCGGTCTCCTCGTACCGGCTTAGTGCCGGCGCAGCAGCTCGCCGAGGGTGTCTCGGACCTGTGGGTTCGTCTCGATCTCGTGGTGCTGGCGCAGGATCGGGATCACGTCCGCGTTGTCCATCTGCGCGAGCGATTGATACGCGGCCTCGCGCAGGTTGCCGGCCTCCTGGCGCAGCACCATGACGAGGAACTCGCCGGCCTCGACGGTCTGGATCTTTCCGATCGACTGGAGCGCGCTCGTGCGCACGCGCGGGTCGTTGCTCTCGCGGTAGATGCGCGCGAGCGGGTTGAACGCGTGCGGGAAGTGCAGGCCGCTGATCGCAACGAGCGCGGCTTCGCGGACCTGCGCGTCGGCATCGGCGAGCGCCTTGCGCACGATCACGAACGAGCGCTTGAAGTAGAGGAAGCGCAGCGCGCGCACGGCAGCGCGGCGGATCACCGGGTCCTGCGCGCCGAACAGCTTCTCGAGCGGCGACAGCGCGGCGTACGACTGCAGCTCGCCGAGCAGCTCGGCGACGTGGACGAGCGTCTCGGTCTCCGCATCCTGCTTGCGCGCCTGCGCGTCGGCGAGCGTGAGCAGCACGACGAGCGCGCGGCGACGGATGCCGTTCGGATAGCGCAGGTCGCCGACGATCGACGCGGCGACCGCGAACGGATCGCCGTCCATCTCCCACTCGAGGAGATCGACGAACCAGATGTCCGCGTACGCGTGCTGTTGCTTCAGGTAGTCCGGCAGGCCCGGGAGCTCGACGGGCGGCGCCGCGAGGCCCTTGTAGCGCTGCGCGATCGTCGAGAACCGCTTCTTCGCGCGGTCGGGGAGCTCGAGGCCCGCGAGCTTCTCGAAGCACTCGCGCACCGCCGGGTAATCACCGACGGCGGAGTGCTGCGACGCGGCCGCGAGGAGCGCGTTCTCCGTCATCTGCACGGGGACGCCGGACTCGAGGAACTTGTCGGCGCAGCGCATCCACGTGAGCGCGCTCTTGTGCTGGTAGTGGCGGTCGTACGGCAGGCCCGCGCGCGCGGCGAACGCGGCGGCCTCCTGGTAGAGCGTCGCGGCCGCGTGCAGCTCGCCGCGCTCGAGCGCGAGCTTGATGAAGTCCTCGTAGTACTGGAGGACGTAGAACTTCAGGTTATCGTCGCGCAGCACGCGGATGCAGTTGACGTAGCCCTCGGCGAGGTTCTCGAACTGCGCGCTCTCCTTGCCGAGCTTGAGCAGGATCTGGAAGCAGTCGAACGCGCGCTCGAGCTCGCCCGCCTGCTCGAAGTCGTCGGCGACCTGCTCGAGCTTGCGCTGGCTCTCGATCAGCGCGCGGCGCGCTTCGGCCGACGTGGCCTCGAGGCGGACGGCGGCGAGGCCGTAGTTGAAGTGCACGAGCGCCGCCTCGTACGGGCGCTGGCCGAGGCCGGGCGCGTGGACGAGCGCCTTCCACGCCGCGGTCGCCTCGGTGAACTGCTTCGCGCGCTCGAACGCCACGGCGGCGTGCACCGGCAGCTTCGCCTGCTGGTACAGGTGCGCCGCGTCGATCCACTTCTTGTCGAGCTCGGCGAGTCGCGCGCGCAGCCCGATGTGCTCGTCGCCGGAGAGCTGCGCGCGCGCCTGGTCGAAGTAGTGCAGGTAGAGGTAGACGAACGCGGCCTCGCGCGGGCGGTTCAGATGGCGGTAGATCTCGCCGAGGCGGCGCAGCCAGTCGTCGTACTCGTAGTTGATGACGTGCGTCTGGCCGATCAGCTCGCGGTAGTGGCGCTCCGCCTCGACCCAGCGGCCCTGCTGGACGAGCGCTTCGGCTTGATCCGCCGTCGACTCGATCGAGTTGAACGTCCTGCGAGCCATTAGCCGCGCACCACGTTCATCTTGCGGCTGACCGCCGGATCCAGCGACGGCTGCTCTCCCTGCGCTTTGCGCGTGCGTCCCGCGTCCCCGATGATGTCGAGCGCGCGGCGCTGGCGCTCGGCGCGATTGGTCAGCGCTTCGCCGGTCACGATCTGCTGGCGATCGAGCAGCGAGACGAACTCGGGGAGCTGGTCGCTCGACGGAAGCACCACGACGCCGTAGAGGAACGCCTGCTGCTTGAGTGCGCTCACGAGCTCGGGCTCGATGTGACACTGGCCGTGCGTGATCGTGTACATCACGACGCGGCGCTTCTGCTCGCGGCGAAGACGCGTGACCTCGACGAGCAGCTGGCGGAACACCTTGCCGTAGTTGCGCCCGCGCTCGCTGCGAAACGACAGCAAGTACGGCACGGGCACCTGACCGGAGCGACCGATCTTGATCGTCTCGTGCAGGCGAGAGTCGAAGAAGCGGACCCAGATCTCGTCGCCCTCGAGCGTGAGCTTCTTGATCAGCGCGAGCGCGAGGCCGCGCGCGAACACCTGGCGCTGCCCGCGCATCGACGCGCTGCAGTCGATCAAGAGATACTGCAAGCGGCGCTCGTCTTCGCGCTGCTTCTCGCGCCCGTAGTAGAGCAGCTCGGCATCGACGACCTTCTGCTCGAAGATCTCGCGGTCGTACGCGAGCTCGGACAGCACGAGCGAGTCGATGTTGCCCTTGCGCTCGATCGACGCGTAGCCGTCGACGGCGAACGTCTGCGCGCCCGTCGAGCGGCGGGTCTCGAGGACGCTCGGCAAGAGGTCGAGCGAGAAGTTGGCGACGTCGTTCGCCTCGGGCGAGCCGAGCGCGGCGAACAGATCGACGAGGTCGATCGCGCCACCGAGCGCCTCGGAGCCCGACGCGCTGTCCTCCTTGAACAGGCCGAGCAAGCGCACGGTGTCGAGATCGATCAGCTCGACCTGCGTGTAGATGTGCATCGACTGCGCGACGGAGTGCTCGACGAAGCCCCACAGCCCGCGCGGATCGAAGTCGCGGAAGTGATCCGCGTAGTCGATCTCTCCGAGGATCCCGAGATCGAGCGGCAGCGGCTCCGCGCCCGCGCTCTTGGAGCGATCGCGCCAGCGGTTGTACGTGTCGCCGAGGATGCGCGAGAGCAGCACCGCGACCATCTCGTCGCGCAACCGCAGCCCCGCGAGGCGCTCGGTCACCTCGGACGCCGCGATGTTGTCGAGCAGCTGGCGATACTTGCCGAGGTCGATCTTGATCTGCGGCGGCGTCTGGATGCGAGCGAGCTGCGCCTCGCGCGCGCGGATCGTGTAGCCGCCGGCGCCGCGCGTCATCGAGAGCATCACGCCGACGTCGTGGATCACGAACAGCGGGAGGTGCACGCCCATGCGCGCGAGCGAGTTGCTCCACGCGGCCGCGCGCACGAGGGCCATCGGCGTCTCGACCTGAACGTGTGACAGCGCCATCGTCGCGACCTGGCGCGCGAGGAAGCTCCGTCGTCGTTCCGCGGGGATAGGCACGGCCGGAACCTAGCACGCGGGCCGCGCGAACGCGTACCATCGCGGCGTGCGTGGTGGACTCGTCGTGATGGCGATGCTCGCGGGTTGCGGGTTCTCCATCGGCATTGGCGACAACACGCCGGCCGACGCGCCTCCCGACACGGCGATCGACGCCGCGATCGACGTGGCGATCGATAGCTCGTCGTGCCCGCCGTTCTATCGCGTGATCGGAACCGGCGTGTACGCGGTGCTCGATCCGACGAACTTCAAGAACCACGTGACGGCGTGCGCCTCGCACGGCACGCACCTCGCGATCATCGATGGCAAGCAAGAGCTCGACGACCTGGTCGTGTACGGACGCACCGTGATGGGCGTGAACAACAACTCGCGCTTCTACGTCGGACTCGTTCAAGCACCGCTCCAGGCCGAGCCCGAGGACAGCTGGGTCGACTTCGCCGACCGCGACGACAACCCGGATCTGTGGGCGCAGCGCCAACGAGCCCAACGACGGCGCCGACCAGAACGAAGGCAACCACCAGGAGCAGGTCGCCGCGCTCCAGCTCGATCGCGACGGGCTGGTCGACCTGGCGCACACCGAGAACGTCCGCGCCTATTGCGAGTGCGACGGGATTTCCGTCGGGCTCGAGGCGAAGATGTACGTCGACGCGCTGCCGTAGGAATTCTTCCCTCCCCTGTCCACCGGCTGGCCGACCGGGGGATCCGAGCCATCATCATGCCGGTGATGTTGCCGATGTTGTTCGCGTTGATGACGTACAACCTCCACTACGCGAACCCGGATCCCGACGGCTCGATGGATGCGATCGCCACCGCCGATGCGGACGTCGTGCTCCTGCAAGAGATCACGGCCGCGTGGAAGACGCGCCTCGACAAGCGCTTCGCGAAGCAGTACCCGCATCGCGTGTTCCACCCCGGCCGCGCGGGCGGCCTCGCCGTGCTCTCGAAGCACGAGATCCGCGCGGACGAGCTGTTCTCGCCGCCGAGCGGTGGCTTCTTCCCGGCCGAGCGGCTCGTCGTCGACAGCCCGCTCGGCGAGGTGCAGATCCTTCACGTTCACCTGCGTCCGAACGTCGATCGCGGCAACTGGGTCCTCGGCTGGCAGACCACACCACCCGTGCGCCGGCGCGAGATCGAGACCTACTGGAAGAAGCTGGCGACGGGGACGCCGACGATCGTCGCCGGCGACTTCAACGAGCTGCCGACGGGCAAGGCCGTCGAGTTCCTCGCCGACAAGGGCCTCGCGCGTATCGAGACCGACGGGCCGACGTCGTGGCACCACCTCGTCGAGGTCAACGGCAAGAAGGTCAGCGCGCTGTCGATGGACATCGACCACGTCGTCGTCGACCGCTCGTTCAAGGCGAGCAAGGCACACGTCCTCGATGCGGGAGCGTCGGATCACCGGCCGGTCGTCGTGACGCTGGAGCGCGCGTCGCGCTAGTGTGGCGACCATGAACCTGTACGACGCGACGGTCCCGGTCTTCACCAAGCTCCTCACGCAAATGGATCGCTGGATCGACAAGGCCGTCGAATTCGCAGCGCAGAAGAAGTTCGATCCCGAGACGCTGATGCAAGCGCGGCTCGCCCCCGATCAGTACCCGTTCATGCGCCAGCTCCAGGCCGCGTGCGATCAAGCGAAGTGGACGTGCGCGAAGCTCGCCGGCAAGGAAGGCCCGTCGCATCCCGACACCGAGGTGACGATCGCCGAGGGACGCGCCCGCCTGAAGACGTGCATCGACTATCTCGCGACGTTCACGCGCGATGACTTTGGCGGCGCCGAGGAGCGGCGTGTCTCGCACCAGTGGATGGGCGGCAAGGGCATGCGCGGCGGCGACTACCTCGACCAGTTCGCGCTCGTGAACTTCCACTTTCACTACACGACCGCCTACTCGATCCTCCGCCACAACGGCGTTCCCCTCGGGAAGACGGACGTGATCGGTCCCGTCACGTTCATCGACTAGCTTTAACCTCCTCGACCGTCGCGGGTCGAAGGAGCATGAAGTTAGCAACCTGGGCGCTGGCCGCCGCCCTGCTGGTCCCTTCTCTCGCGGCCGCGAATCCGATGGGTGGCCACGATCGCACCGAGCGCCGCGCGCGGATGCTCGAGCGCTTCGACGCGAACCGCGACGGTCGGCTCGACGATCAGGAGCGCGGCGCGATGAAGGCCGCGAAGGCGCAGCGCCGCGCGCAGCTGCGCGAGCGCTTCGATGCGAACCGCGACGGTCACCTCGATCCGCGCGAGAAGCAGCAGGCGAAGACCGCGATGCGCGCGCACCGCATGGAGCGGCGCGCCGCGCGCCTGCAGCGGTTCATCGAGCGCTTCGATCGGAACGGCGATGGCAACCTCGGGCCGGGCGAAGTGCCGCCGAAGGCGATGCACAAGCTGAAGCGCCTCGATCGCGATGGTGATGGCTGGGTTCGCCCGAACGAGATGCGTACGCGGCCGCAGCGCGACCGGATGCGCGACGCGTCGCCACCGAGTCAGGCGCCTGGCGCCGACGACGAGTAGCGCAACGCCTGCGCGCGAATGACGGCATTCGCATTGCAACCCGAAGGTCGGCATGTGGCTCGACCGCCGCCCGCTGCTCGTCGCGATCTCGCTCGCGACGTCCGCGCGAGTCGGAGCGGCGGATGGCAAGGACGAACCGAGCGCCGCAGATGTCGCGAGCGCACCGGCGCCGGGTGACGAGAGCGGCCGCAGCGATCCGGCGCGCGACGACAGCTCGATCGTGCGGGATGTCGGGCGCGGCGCGTTGTTCGTACCGCGGATTGCCCTCGAGGTCGCGGCCGCGCCCGTGCGAGGCGGCATCTGGGCGTTCGAGCGGTATCAGCTCGAAGAGCGCTACTACCAGCTGTTCTTCAACGACGCGCGCACGATGGGTGTGTACCCGACACTGGCGCTGCGCAGCGGCTACGGCCTGACGGCCGGCGCGAAGTTCTTGCACAAGAACCTGTTCGGCCGCCGCGAGAAGGCGCGCATCGCCGTGGCGACAGGTGGGCGCTACCGCGAGCTCGCGACGACGGGGATCTCGACGGGCGAGCGCCTCGGCCGCGTGGTCGTCGAGCTCGACGGCGGGTTCGAGCGCCGCCCGAAAGACGCGTACTACGGGATCGGAAACGTCGACGATGCCGCCGAAGCGCGGTACCGCCTGCAAGTCTTGCGCGGCAAGGGCAGCATCGACGCGCGAGTTGCGCGTTCGCTGTTCGTCACGACCTCTGCGACGATCGCGAGCTTCGAGCACGGGCCGAGCGACAGCGGCACGCCGATCCTTGACCTCTATCCGATCGACGTGATGACCGGCTTCACCGGCGTGCAGCACGCGTACGGAGAGCTCGAGCTCCGCTGGGACGGACGCGGGCGCGGCGACTCGTGGGATCATCCCGCGAGCTTCGGACAGGGAGCCCTGCTCGCGGCGTTTGCCGGCCGCGTCGAGCCTCTCGATGCGGCCGCGGGCTACACGCGCTACGGCGTCGATCTGCAGGGCTACGTGCGGCTCGGTGCCGGGCCGCGCGTCCTCGGCGCGCGACTGTATGGCGAAGGCGTCACCGGCTCGTACGCCGAGGTGCCGTTCTCGCAGTTGCCGCGACTCGGCGGCAAGGAGCTCCTGCGCGGGTACCCGCTCGATCGGTTCCGCGATCGCACGAGCATCGTCGGATCGCTCGAGTACAGCTGGTCTCTCTCGCGCTTCGTGACGACGAGCGCGTTCGTCGACGCAGGGCGCGTCGCGCCGTCGCTCGACGAGATGACACCGGCGGACCTTCGCGTCGGCTACGGGCTCGGGCTGCAGCTCTACAGCAAGCACTCCTTCCTGCTGCGCGCGTGCCTCGCGACGTCGATCGACGGCGGCGTGTTCGTCGATGTCGCGTTCGATCCCTCCTTCGAGCCGCGCTCGCGACTGGAGCCGCCGTGAGGTCCGCGCTGGCCGTGCTCGTCGTCTCCGCGTGCGCGTCGACCGCGCGCATTCCCGCGGCGCGCTTCGTCAACGGCCCGACGGTGATCGTCGTCAACGACCGCCGCGACGTCCCCGAGCCGCCCCGCGAACGAGCGATCGCCGACCAGCTCTACGACTTCGACGGCTCGTTCTTTCGCTTGCTCACCCGCGCGCTCGAGCTGCCGCCGCCGCGCCGTGCGCTCGGCGTCAACGCCCTCGACGAGGTTCCGGACTCAACGTGGTTCACCAACCGGATCGGCGTTCGCGATCTCGAACCGGACGAGGTGTTGCGCGGACCGTCGACGATCGACAGCCCCGAGCTGCACAAGCCGTGGACGATCCACAGCACGAAGGTCGGGGGCGACGCGGTCGGGTTCATCGTCACCGACGCCCGCGGCGAGAAGTACATCCTCAAGCTCGAGAAGCGCGCGCATCCGGAGCTCGAGACGGCGGCGGACGCGATCGTGAGCCGCCTGTTCTGGGCGTTCGGCTTCAACGTGCCCGAAGACCACGTCGTGTTCGTTCGTGCCGACGAGCTGGTCCTCGCAGCCGACGCGACGATCGGCGACGTGTTCGGTAACAAGCGCCCGCTCACCCGGTCCGAGCTCGAGGACCGGCTCGCTGAGGCGACACCCGACGCAGGCGGCAACTTCCGCGCCCTCGCCTCCCGATATCTCCCGGGGAGACCACTCGGCGGCCACCCTCAGAGCGGCGTTCGCGAGGACGATCCGAACGACCGCATCGCACACGAGCGCCGGCGCGATCTGCGCGGGGCGCGCGCACTCCACGCGTGGCTCGATCAGACCGACGTCAAGGAGGCGAACACGCTCGACATGTGGGTCGCCGATCGCGACGACCCGCGGCGGCACTACGTGAAGCACTACTTCGTCGACTTCGGGAAGTCCCTCGGGGCGATGGCCGCGTCGCACGAGTCCAAGCGCGAGGGCGTGGAGTACACGCTCGACTGGAGCGCCATGCTCGGTAACTTCTTCAGCGTCGGCGTCGGCGAACAACCGTGGGACCACCGCACGGCGCCCTCGCTCGTCGGGCTGGGGCTGTTCGATACGACGACATTCGATCCGGGCGCCTGGAAGCCGTCGACGCAGGCCTACCTACCGTTTCGCACGGCCGATCGCTTCGACAACTTCTGGGCCGCGAAGATCCTGATCCGCTTCACGCGCGCGCAGCTCGCGGCCGCCGTCTCGGCCGCGCGGTACTCGGATCCGCGCACGGCTGCCTACGTCCTCGACGCTCTCGTCGCCAGACAACGCGCGACCGCACGCTACTGGTTCGAGCGCGTGAACCCGGTCGACCGCTTCGTGTTCGAGGGGCACATGCTGTGCTTCACGGACCTGGCGCTCGAGTACGAGCTCGCATCTCGCACGATCACCCGGTACTCGCTGGCCGTCTTCGATCACGACGGCTCGCGGCTCGACACGCGCCCGGAGATCGCGCCGACCGGGGCGCGCACGTGCGTTCCCTTCTCCGTAACCGACTACGCGATCCTCGCCATCGAGACGCGACGACCGGCGCGCGTGGGCACGACCTACGTCCACGCCGCTCCCGACGGCCTGGGCGCGCCTCGCGTGATCGGAGTCTGGCGCGAATGATCGGCCAATGCGGCGAGCGCACTAATCCGTGAAGTGGCCGAACGCGGCGTTGAACGCCTCCGGATCGAAGCCGGTCGGAACGGCGAGCTCTCCCGGGGGGAGGAAGCCGCCGGTCGGTCCTCCCGGGTTCTCCCAGTGCTCGGGAGGTAGGAAGCCGCCCGTCGGTCCACCGGGGTTCTCCCAGTGCTCGGGAGGCAAGAAGCCACCCGTCGGTGGCCCCGGAAGAAGGCCACCGACGACGCGCTCGCTGAGCCCATGGATGAGCCCTTTGTCTTTGCCAAACAGCGACTGAACCGAGTCAAATAGTCCGTCGAGCATTGCAGGTAGTGCCGGCCACCTGCCGATGTGACGCGAAAAAAGTCGGCCTACAGGCCGAACTTGGACGACGCGAACACGGTCTCGAGCAGCTGATCGACCTCGCGGATCATGCGCGCGGCGGAGTCGCCCGGCAGCGACGCGAGCGCCACCTTGATCTCGTTCAGGTTCTTCAGCTGGCTGAACAGCTGGATGTCCGACAGCTCGGCACCCGAGGTGAGCAGCTCGCGGATGAGGCCGAGCTCGGTGAGCAGGTCGTCCAGCGACGCCGACGGACCGATGAAGCGGCGCTCGTCCGGATGCTCGCGGTAGTACGCGTCGACCACCGGGTTCACGATCTCCTCGAGGAGCTCGACCTGGTCCAGGTTGTTCCAGATGTGGCGCAGGATGAAGAAGTCGCCGTCGTGGACGCGCGTGCGACCGTCGAACACGGCGGACGCGGCGAACAGCTTGAGCAGCTTGACGGCGCGGCGGTCGGAGATCGAGATGCCCTCCGAGCGGATCTGGAAGACGAGTCCCTTGTACTTGGTGAGGAACTCCTCCGGGAACACCATGAACTTGTCGAAGTTCTGCTGGATGGCGCGGAGGTCGCGCGCGGAGATGACCGGCTTCATCTCGGCCATCGGTCGGCCGGACGGATCGACGGAGCGGCCCGTCATCTTGCGGAGCTCGAGGGTCACGCCCTTCTTCATGAGCTCGTGGAAGTGATAGCTGTCGAGGTTGTCCGAAAGGACACGGACCAGAAAGCGATCGAACATCGCGGCGAGGTTCTCGTCGTTGGGCACCTCGTTCGAGGCGGCGAACAGCGAGATCAGCGGGACCGGGACGACCTCGGGGCCGTTCTGGAACTTGCGCTCGTTGATGACGTGCAGCAGCGAGTTCAAGATCGCGGAGTTCGACTTGAAGATCTCGTCGAGGAAGACCACCTCGGCCGTCGGCAACATGTTCTCGAGGCGGCGCGTGTAGCGACCCTCGCGGAACGCGGAGATGTCGACGGGGCCGAACAGCTCGTTCGGCTCGGTGAAGCGCGTCAGCAAGTACTCGAAGTACTTCGCGTCGATCAGCTTCGAGAACATGTCGATCATCGCGGACTTTGCAGTGCCGGGAGGACCGACGATGACCATGTGCTCGCCCGCGATGGCGGAGACGGTCATGAGCCGGATGATCTCTTGCTTGTCGAGGAACTGCGCGCCCATCTGGCGCGCGAGGTCCTGGAACGCGGCGGACGCTCGCGCGACATCGACGGCAAAACTACGCGGGGTCGTGGGCGGTGCCACCATGCAGGCGGGGCCACATTACCCGAAAACCGGCCGTGATCCAGGCTCCCGGGCTGCTATGGAGAGGGCTCGCCGCACGTCATGCGCAGCGCGGTGCACGTGGCCCGTCGTTCGTCGAATCGCGATTCCGGGGTGACGTGGCTTTTGTTAGAGATGCGGCATGCGGAACCTGTCGAGCGTGCTTCTGGTCGCGAGCGTCCTCGGGGCGTGCGGTGATGACGGCAACAGCCCCGAGCCGATGATCGATGCACCGCCGGCGCTGCGTTACCCGATCAGCTTCGAGGTGCGCGGCGATGTGCCCCTCCTTCTCGCCTCCCGAGATGACGACGGGACGTGGACTGCGATCGCGGGGACCGACCAGAACGAGTACATGATCGAGGCGACGAATCGCCACGCGATCGCGATGGTCTGCGGCGATGTCGTGACCGGCTTTCGCACCGATGTCGTGCTGCGTACGCGCTTCGACGACGCCCCGTTCTTCTTCTGTTCGAACACGGGCGGGTTACCGCCGCAGCGCTTCGAGCTGACCGGCGAGATGATGCAGCCCGGCGAGGTGCACATGGAGGCAACGGACGCGGGGACGACCTCGCCGTGGACGTTCGAGCTCAGCGTGTCCGGTGGGACGCACGACTTGATCGCGTACGGCAACAGCGCCGTGCTCCTCCAGCGCAACCTCAGCGTGACCGCGAACGCGACGCTGCCCGCGATCGACCTGGCGCAAGCAGGCGTGGCATACGAAACGACCGCGGTGCTCCTCGGCAACGCGCTCGGCGACGAGACGGTGGAGACCGTGTCGACGGTGTTCACGCAGAACGATCTATCCGACTACACGCGCGCGGGCACGACGGTGTACTCGCTGCCGACGAGTTTGCTCGCTGCGAACGACTTCCAGTTCGCCGAGATCCGCGCGACGACACCGACGACGTCGCGGTCCGCGTCGATCGACATCGGTGGAGCGACGCCGATGATCACGCTGATGCCGCGGCTCGAGGACATCACGTTCACCGAAACCGGGGCGTCGTGGACAGACCTGCCCGACTCCACGGCGGAGATCCGCATCATCTCCACCAGTGGAACCAACTACGCGAGCATCTCGGCGACCGGCGGCTTCCTCGCGGGTGATACGGAGGTCAGCATGACCTTCGACATCCCGGGCTTCGACGATGCGTGGCGCGTTACGAACCCGACCGCGAAGCTGTTCGTCGCCTCCGACGACGAGTTCTCCAACACCAGCTACTCCGAATCGTTCACGGCTGCTCGACGGGTGCTGGAGGTGGAAGCGTCACGACGTCGGATGGATCGCGCGCGGCGCGCCCGAAGTGGCGCCGGAGCCGCTGCGCGAGCGCGTCGATAGTCGCGTCGCCGAGCAGCTCGGCCGCCTGCGCGCGGTGGACCTTCCAGCGCTGCGCGAGGCGCGGCGTGTCCGCGATGCCCGGCGGCGTGGCGAGCCGTGGATCGACGAGCGCGAGCGCACCGGGGACCGCGAACAGTGTCGCGAGCCCGCGCGGGCGCTGACCCGCGCCTTCGGCGGCGAGCACCGTCGAGATCAGTGGTGATTTCGCGCCCGGCTCGCGCAGGTTCATCTCGGCGAGGCAGAACAGCGCGTTGATGTGCGCGAGGAACGCGGCCACCGCGCGGACGTCGGACTCGTCGGGCGCGCGCTCGAGCATCTGCTCGAAGGCGGCGGCGAGGCGCGAGGGGCCCGTGACTTGATCGCGCGGACCCGCGTCGGGAACGAGCCGATACGCGACGGCGCGCGCGAGCTCTGGATCGCGCAGGATGAACACCGCGTCCTCCCAGTGGAGCGGCGGCGCGCCGGCGTGCGAGTCGAGGAGCTGCGTGAGCGGCGTGCGGCGCAAGAGCGTCGCGATGATCGGTGCGGTGTCCGGAACCGCGAGCAGCTCGTCGAAGTCGACCTCGGTGACTTCCTCGCGCACGCGGCGCACGCCCTTCCACGCGGTGAGGCGCGACGGTGGCGTCTGTCCCTGGAAGCGCGCGCGTCCGGTCCACCACGAGACGGTGATGTCCTTGCGATGCAGGTGGAAGAGGTTGTGCAGCAGCGCGTGGCGCGCCATCACGCGCGTGCGATTGCGCGTGAGCGGCTGGCTCACCATCGCCAGCGCGGTGTCGATGATCTTGCGGCGCTGGCGATCGCTGACGCTCCACTGATCCGCGCGCGGATGCACGAGGAACAGCGCGTTGTGCAGGCCCGCGGCGAGCGCGAGCTCGTCCGCTTCGAGGAGGAACGCCGGCGGGCGACAGACCAGCGTCGACAGGATCGAGGTGCGTGCGTCGTCGACCTCGACCTGCTCGACGCTCGCATCGTTGAGCTCGCGATCCCAGCGATCGAGCTCGGGCAGCGGGATCGGGGCGCCGACGTGAACTTCGCCGCCGGCGACGAGCGGCTTGACGAAGTTCGAGAGGAACGCTTTGACGTGGAGCTTGGCCACGACCTACTTCCCGGGCGGAAGTTGCTTGCGATCCGGTGCGTCGGGATAGCCCCACAGCGCGAAGCGTCCGACGGAGTCGTTGACGACCTGCGCGTCGGCGGGCGCCTCCGCGGCGTAGTCGAGCGACTCGGCGCGATCGACCTCCATCTTCGCGAGCGATCGGCGCTCGAGCGTCTGGAACGCAGACTCGGCCACCTGGAACGGTTTGCCGTCGGTGGTGAACACCGTGACGATGCCGGGCGCGTGACCGAGCGCGCGTGCGAGCACCTCCGGCGTCACGCGCGGCACGACGTCCATGCCGAGCGGCACGAGCAACCCCGGCGTCAGCTCGCTGAGCAGCTGTCCGAGCGGGATCACGTCGAGGTTCTCGGAGCCGACGACGAGGATGCCGCGATCGGTGGCCGCGACGCGATGACCGCGCAGCGAGACCGGCGGCAACGCGAACAGGATGCGCTTGAGGCGGTTGCCGTGCGCGACGGGGATCAGCGTGGCGACCACGCGGCGCGGCGGGCCCATCGACGCGGCGAGCTTGAGCTCGACGCCGATCGGCTCGGGTGCCTTGCCGCTGTGCTGCGTCGGATCGCGCGGACGATCGAGCTCGAGGTCCACGCTCGTCAGGTCGGCGATGTCGGACAGCTCGATCGGACCGGGCAGCACGTCGACCCGATCGCCGGGCCAGAACATGTGGAACGTGTCGGCCGGGAACACGCTCGCGCACGAGCCGAGATCGATCGGGTGCGCGTAGCCAACGGCGACCGCCGCGCTCGTGCCGGCGGGACGGAACACGTCGATGCCGGGCGTGCCCATGAACAGCTGCAGGATGCGCTCGGGAAGGCCGCGCACGTGGATCAGCATGTACCCGCGATCGCCGCCGCGATCGTCGAACGCGCTCGTCGAGCCCGGCGTGAACAGGCCCGCCTGCGCCTCGACGCGGTTGCGCCACAGATAGCGAATGATGCCCTCGGAAAGGCCGCGCGCGACCGCGAGGTAGAGGTCGCCGCGATCGTCGGCGTCGAGGTTCTCGCCGCCGGGCAGCTTCCGGATCGAGAGGCGAAACAAGAGCTTCGCGAACGGCAGCTCGCCCTCGCGAACGTAGCCCTGCGCGAACTCGTCGCCGTGGACCATGAAGTCCGTCGAGGCGGGCATCGCGCCGATGTCGACCGCGTCGTAGCCGTACGGCGAGCGGTCGTCTCGGTACTTCACGAAGTGCTTCGCCGTGCCGGTGTACACACCACCGCCGACGAGCCGGCACAACCGCGCCGCGCGATCGGCCGCGTACGAAGACACCGCCGGCACCTGCACGACGATCTCGCGACCGCCGAGCGCCGTCTTGCACTTCGTGATCGTCAGGTTCGCGAGCAGCTCGTCGAGGGACGCCTCGCTCGAGTAGAGACGGAACCAGCTCACGGCGCCTTCGAGCGTCGCGAACGTCATCACGATGAAGCGGCCGAGCAGGATGCCGCGCGGGTCCGGCGCTACGCCGGGCGTGAAGAACCGGGTCTGTCCCTGCGCGACATGCTCGAGCGCCACGGCGCCAACCTAGCACACCCGCCCCGATCGATCGCGCTCGGCGCCGGCGCCGGCGCGCGCCCGAGCTCGGGTGACCATGCACTCGTCGACGACGTGGCTCTCGTCCGCGTGGCGCGGCAAGGATCCTTGCCCTTTCCACCTGCCGCCGGGCAGGTGACAACGCGAGTGCGCTCCAGATCGGATCGCGGAGGTGGTTCATGGGTCGCTTCGTGTTTGTCGTGCTCTGTGCATTTCTGGCCGCCGCGCCGGGCAAGTGTAATTGCACCCCTACTGACAAGGGCGGCTCCACGTTGGGGAGCGCGTCTGGAGGGAGCCCGAGCACTGCCATCCATGGCTACGTGGATCTCCACACGCACCCGATGAGCCACCTCGGCTTCGGCGGCAAGGCCGTGTACGGAGCACCAGACGTCGACATCCTGATGCCCGCGGGTACGCTCCGGTGCAACAGCAGCGCAAAGCGCGCAGCCTCGATGACCGAGGCGCTGGAGAGCTGCAACTCGGCTCACGGTGGTTGGGGGCTCGACAACACGTGCGGCGACTATGTCCGCGCCGCGATCATCCGGCTTGGCCTCGACAAGGACTTCCGCGGCAACCTCCCGTTCGATCAGAACCTCCACGGTGACCACCAGCACGCGGGATACCCGCTGTTCCCGGCCTGGCCCCACCACTCGTCGATCTTGCACCAGCAGATGTGGTGGGAGTGGTTGAAGAGAGCGCGCGACGGCGGCCTGCGCGTCATGGTCGCGTTGACCGTCAACAGCGAGACGCTCGCCGAGCTCCTCAACGGCAACGCGCCCTACGACGACAAGAGCGTCGCCGACCTCCAGATCGACGAGATGAAGCACTTCGTCGGACGTCATCGTGACTTCATGGAGATCGCGGAGAGCGCGGCCGACGTTCGCCGCATCGCCGGCGAAGGGCGGATCGCCATCATCCTTGGTATGGAGGTCGACAAGCTGGGCAACTTCGGCAAGCCCGGGGTGCCGACCAACGAGGCCGCCGTGCGCGCGGAGATCGGGCGGCTGTACGCGATGGGGATCCGATACGTGTTCCCGATCCACCTCATCGACAATGCATTCGGCGGCACCGCCGTCTACGACATGATGTTCAACTTCGCGAACAAGCACCAGAACGGTGCGTTCTACGATGTCGAGACCGATCGGAGCATCGGCTACTCGGTGAACGCCGTCGACGGTGCGTTCGGGCTCGCGAACGCCGCGATCGTCGGGCTCCACGCGACGCTGACCGGCCTCGGCGAGCTGCCGGCCCCGTGCATCAACGACGCGAGCTGCCTGCCGCCGCCGGGAAAGGTGCGCTGCTGCGGCAGCTACCAGTCGATCCTGAACATCCTGCGGCCTTCACCGGAGCTCGACGTGTACGCGACCATCGCGCCGGGTCACGTCAACCGAAAGGGGCTGAGCACCCTCGGCGCCGTCGCGATCGACGAGCTGATGCGGCGCGGGATGATCATCGATGTCGACCACATGTCCGAACACGCGTTGCGCGACACCCTCGCGCTGGCCCGCGCATTCCGCGGTGGCTACCCGCTCGTGATGGGGCACAACGGCGTCCGGCCGCCCGCCGGCTCGGAGCGAGGAGCGCCTCCCGATGTCGTCGAGAGCATCCTCGGTGCAGGCGGGATGCTGGGCATCGGCACGGCGAAGCACACGCCGCAGACGTTCATCTCGGAGCACGCCCGCGTCGGCCAGCTGTTCGCGCCGACCGCCTACCCTGCGGGCGCCGTCGCGCTCGGCACCGACGTGAATGGCTTCGAGCGGCTGCCGCGCAATAACTGCACCACCGATCTCGCCAGTCAGAGTCAGCAGTTCTACGCGCGGTTCTTCGCCAACTCGGGGATCACGACGAGGAGCGCGAAACCCGCGGGCGGCGGGGTGTTCGACTACATCGTGGATGGTGGCGTCTCGCACTACGGGTTGATGCCCGAGTTCCTGTTCGACGTGAAGACGCACCGCGATGGCGACGTCGTCCACACAGATCTGATGAAGTCGGCCGAGTACTTCGTGACGATGTGGTCCACGATCGAGGCCCGCGCGGCCGGATCGACGGCACCTCGGGTCCGGCCGTCCGACGCGGGACTCGGCGCGGGACCATCGTCGGGGTCATCCTCTCCGTCGTCGTCCTCCTCGTCCGGATCGAGTGCGTCGTCGACGCGCACGTCCACCTGTACCGTGCAGACGCAACCGCGGCCGTGTGCCACGCGCGCCGACTGCGGCAGCGGGCAGTGGTGCATCCAGTACCAGTGCAAAGGGCCGGGGATGCGATCGTGCTCTCCCACGAGCGCGTGCCAGGCGGGAGCGGCGTGCATGCTGTTCACGAACGGTCAGACGTCGCTCGTGAGCCACGGACAATGCACATCCTCAGCCTTGTCCGCCCAGCCCCACGGCGCGTGCTTCTGCGTCGAGTCGTGAGCGGGCTCGCGCATGGATCGCCGCGATGCTCCAGCGCCGAGGCGCCGAGCGCGTACAATGGCCGCGCGTGCGTGGCTCACTCGACATCGTGTTCGTTCTCGGCGTGGTCCTCGCTGGATGCGGAAGCACGGAGCCGCGCGGCACGCCGCCCACGCCGCCTCCGCCGACGGGAGAGACCGTGCCTCGCGTGATCACGCCGCGCTCGCAGCTGCCGTCGGCGATCCTCCCGCTGTTGCCCAAGCACGGCATCTACGTCGCGGGCGGTGGCTTCGTCTCGACTCCATGGCGGATCGTCGTCGACCTCGATCAGAAGACGATCTACGCGGGCACCGCGGATACGCCGAACGCACCGTCGTTCGGACCGATGGATCGCGAGTCGAAGAAGGAGCTGTCGCCGCGCAACGGCTCGCACCTGATGAAGCTCGCGCACGAGGCGTGGACCGAGCCACCGCCGAAGACGCCGCCGGATCCGAGCGCCGACTACGACGAGGTCCTGATCGTCGTCGAGGGCGACGACACGTTCTTCTTGCAGGGCTACGGGCCGATTCGCAGGCCCCTCGCCGCCAACGCGATCGTCGAGATCCGCGCGGCGGCGGGCATGCAGTAGCGATCAGCCCTCGGGGTTCTGCAGCTGGATGTCGACGCGGCGGTCTTCCTTCCAACCGGACTCGTCCGTGCCGGTCGCGTCGAGCGCGCCGCGCGTGGTGACACCCATCTGCGTCGGCTGCACGCCGAGCCGACCGAGATACTGGCTCACCGAGTGCGAGCGGCGCGAGCCGAGGCCGAGGTTGTACTCCTCGGTGCCGCGCGGATCCGCGCGACCGATCAGCGACACGTTCTTGCCCTTGAGCGGGCCGGTCGTGAGGCACGTCGCGATCTGCCCGAGGATGGTGCGATCGTCCTCGGTGAGCTCGTCCTGGTCGTAGTCGAACTTCGGATTCGCGTTCTTGATGGCCGTGATGCCGCACGCCTTCAAGATGTCGCCGGAGATCGCGAGCCCGGGGCTCACGACTTCATCTTGCTGCACCTTGTCGGGTGTGACCGAGGGCTTGTCCGCCACGGGCGGTGGTTCGTCCGGCGTGGTCTTGGCCGTCTTGGCCTTGTCTTTGCTGCAGCCGATCGCGGCTACGAGGACGAGGGCGACAGTCATGGTCTTCATGCCGCGAATCCTGCCACATTCAGGAGCGCATTCCCGCAATCTGAGCTTTGTTCGACGCGTTACCTCACAATCGCGCACCACCCAAGGTCTCATGCAGCGATCCACATTACTAATCGCAACGCTCGTGTTCGCAGCGTGCGGCAGCAAGGACAAGCCCGTCGAGAAGAAGGACGCCGCGATCGCGACACCGCAGGTCGCGCCGATCGCGCAGCCTCCGAGCGGCGTCGACGCGGTGAAGCGGATGGGCTTCGTGTACGGCGACGGATGGACCGCGTACGACAAGGCGGTCGCGGCGAACGGCAAAGGCGATGTCGCCGCCGCTCGCACGCACCTCGATGCATCGCTCGCGAAAGATCCGGACCACCTCGACGCGCACTACCTCTACGCGAAGCTGCTCGCGGGTGCGGGCGAGCACGCGGCGGCGGTCGATCACCTCGTCGTCGCGCTCGCCGCGGACTACTTCCGCTACGGCCCGATGCTCGCGGCCGACGCCGACATGAAAGAGTTCCTCGCGACGCCGCACGGACAGGCGGTGAGCGCGCTCGCGCAGAAGATCCAGGCGGACTACAAGAAGCGCGTCGCGAACGGCATGTTGCTCGTCGCGCGGCGCAGCTCGTACCGGTGGCCCAAGGAGCTCGGCACGCAGGGATCGACGACGCGCGGCGAGCTCTACGCGTACGATCGCGAGTCGAGGCGGTACCTGCGGCTCTCGCACACGGACCACAAGGTCGCGGGGTTCATTCGCGCGCCCGGCGGTGGTGAGGTCGCGCTGCTCGGCTTCGACAAGATCGATCGTCCCAAGGGCGAGACCAAAGGCGAGATGAAGCCCGACACACCCGCGACGTTCGTGAGCTCGTGGGTGCTGATCCTCGAGACGACCGATTGGACCGTCGTCGGCAAGAAGGTCCCGCTCGGTGCCGCGCGCGAGCTCGGGGTCGGCTACGGCACCGGTGATCAACTGCTCGTCGTGACCGCGCAACCCGACGGACGCTGGGGCACGAAGAACGTCGTCGTGTCCGCGGTCGACAAGACCGCCGGCAAGCTGACGAAGGTGTCCACGCCTCCGCCGATCCCGCGCATCGTGCTCACGCTCGACGAGGGGCGCATGGTGCGTGAAGCGACCGGCATCGTCGCGGTGTGGTCCGCCGACGATCCGCCGACGACGCCGAACTTCAAGACAGCGGCCGGCACGACGATCGAGGTGCCCGAGTCACACGCTGCGCGGCAGGCGTCGTTCGCGGTCGCGCCGACGAGCGGACGCGTGGTGTTCTCGACCGCGGTCGATCCGTGCGCGAAGGACGTCGCGCCATCGCTCTACGTGTCCGACGGCAAGAGCGCGGCGCTCAAGCACGTGCTCACCGCGAAGAGCCGGTTCGCGAACCGCTGGATCGACGCGAACACCCTCGCCTACGAGGATGGCGAGGGCGCGATCCGCATCTGGGACGCGACGACCGCGCGCGAGGTGCAGAAGCTCGAGAACAAGGCCGGCATCGCGCTCGACATCCTCTCGCTCGCGCCGGCGCCGCTGTGCAAGGGCTCGCCGCCGGTCGCCGAACCGGCGCTGGACGCAGGCTCCGGATCGGCAGCGCCCGATGAACCTCCGCTTCCTCCGGAAGAGCCGGCCGGAGGCCCGGTCACGTCTCCGCAGTAGTAGGCTCCACGCGTGCGCATCTACCTCGTACGTCACGGCGACGCGGTCCCCGAAGAGGATGCCGGCAGCGATCGCGATCGATGGCTCTCTCCGAAGGGTCGCGAAGGCGCGCGCGTCCTCGGGCGCTTGCTCCGCGATCAACGCGTCGAGCCCGACGTGATCCTGTCGTCGCCGCTCCCGCGAGCGGTGCAGACCGCGGAGCTGCTCGCCCAGTCGCTCGACTACATCGGCATCGTCACGAGCCTGCGCTGTCTCGAGCCGTCGGCGCAGCCGCGCGTCGCCGCCACGGAGATCATGGCGCGCGGTGCGGCGGTGATCGTCGTCAGTCACGAGCCCGCGATCTCGAGCCTCGGCGCGTACCTGCTCGGCCGTCCCGCATTTCCGCAGTTCCGCACGGCGCAGTGCTGCGCGATCGAGGACGGGAAGCCAACGTTCACGGCGCGCAGTGACCTCGATCAGATCGGCGCGCTGTTCGTCGATTGAGCTACGCCGTCTTGCAGTACTGACCGACGGTGTCGAGCAGCACCGCGAGCGTGACCGGCTTCTTCAGCAGGCAGGCGTTGCGCGGCGGCGCGAGCTGGCTCTGCGCGGTGACCACGCACACCGGCACGTTCGAGAGCGACGGATCGCCGTCCATCTCGGCGACGACCTCCCAGCCGTCCATCACCGGCATCATCAGATCCAGGAGGACGAGGCACGGCGACGCGGCGCGCATCTTGTCGAGCGCGACCCGTCCGTTCTCGGCCTGTTCCACGACGTAGCCCGCATCGGAGATGGCATCCGCGACCGCCTCTCGAAGGGCGTCGTCGTCATCGACGACAAGCACACATGGCATGCGAATGCACGGTACCCTGGAACCGCTCCCTGATCCAATTTCGCATGCCCTCGCCTCCCGCCCCCGTCCGCCCCGATGCCGAGCGCCTCGCGTTGATGCTCGACATCACCGAGCGCCTGCATCGGTTGACCGCGCATCTATCGCTCGCGCTGACGATCGAGGACGTCGCAGCGATCGTCGTCGACGAAGGAACGAACGCGATGGGAGCGGCGACCGGCGCGATGTGGCTCGTCGACGAGCCGACGAACAGCCTGCGTCTCTTGCGCTCCGTGAACTACCCCGCGGCCGCGCTCGCCACCGTGCAGCGCATTCCGATCACGCCGGCGATCCCCGTGTCGGACGCGGTCGTGCGCGGCGAGCCCGTGTGGCTATCGTCGCGCGCGGACTACGCCGCCCGCTATCCCGAGTCGGCCGCGCGCACGCGCGAGCTGCAGGACTCCGGCTACTCGGTCGCGGCGCTGCCGATTCGCATCGACGACCAGACGCGCGGCGTACTGGTGCTGACGTTCTTCGCCGAGCGCGGGTTCGATCTCGACGAGCGGAAGTTCCTCGGGTTCCTCGCGATGCACTGCGCGCAGGGCTTCGAGCGAGCGCGCCTCCACGCGATCGCCGTGCGCGCCCAGGAGCGGTCGCAGTTCCTCGCGAAGGCGAGCGCGCTGCTCGGCAGCTCGCTCGACTACGAGGAGACGCTGCGCAACGTCGCCAGTCTCGCGGTGCCGGGTATCGGCGATTGGTGCGGCGTGGAGCTCGTCGACGAGCACGGCGCCACGAAGCAGGTCGCCGTCGCACACGTCGATCCGGCGAAGGTCGAGCTCGCGCACGAGCTGCGCCGCCGCTACCCGCCGAGCCCCGGGCCGGGGCTGGCGTCCGTGCTCGCGACCGGAACATCGATGCTCGTCCCGGAGGTCACCGACGAGATGCTCGTCGCTCGCGCTCGTGACGAGGACCACCTGCGGATCATGCGCGAGCTCGGGCTGTGCTCCGGCATGATCGTGGCGATCAAGGACGGCGCGACGGTGCTCGGTGCGATCTCGTTCGTCAGCGCGACGCCGGAGCGCGCGTACACCGACGACGACGTCTTGATGGCCGAGCAGCTCGGCGAGCGCGCCGGCGCCGCGATCGCGAACGCGAAGCTGTACACCGCCGCGCGCGACGCGATCCGCGTGCGCGACGAGTTCATGCTGGTCGCCGGTCACGAGCTGCGAACGCCCCTCGCGGCGCTCGGCCTGTTACACGAGTCGCTCGAGAAGGTTCGCGACGGGACGCCGCTCGAGAAGATCCGCGAGCGCGGCGGCAAGCTGCGCGCGCAGAGCCTGCGGCTCGGACGACTCGTCGAGGACCTGCTCGACGTGTCGCGCATGTCGGCGGGGCGCCTGACGCTCGAGCCCGAGCACTTCGATCTCGGGGTGCTCGTCGGCGACGTCGGCGAGCGCATGCGCGAGGAGCTCGAGAGATCGCAGTCTCCGCTCACGACGCATCTCGAGTCCGTCGAGGGTCGCTGGGATCGCGCGCGCATCGAGCAGGTGGTCACGAACCTGCTCGGCAACGCCGCCAAGTACGGGCGCGGATCGCCGATCCAGGCGCGCGTGAGGCGCGATGGCGATCGCGCGATCCTCACCGTGGTCGATCAGGGCATCGGCATCGCCGTCGAGGATCAGCCGCGGATCTTCAAGCGGTTCGAGCGCGCCGCGCCGTCGCGGAAGTACAGCGGGCTCGGCCTCGGCTTGTGGATCACGAGCGAGCTCGTCCACGCACATGGCGGCGACATCGCCGTCGAGAGCGAGCCCGGCAAAGGCGCGACGTTCACGGTCCGCTTGCCGATCACCCAACCGTAGCGGGCGCCGAACCGGGCGAAGCGACGTGTGTTTCAATTCGTGTCATGCCTCGTCCGGCGCGCACCGAGTGGGCATACTGACCGTGTGAAGTCGGATGCGGAGATCGTCGTCGTCTACGTCGAAGACGACGAGCGCCTCGCGCGGCTCACGGTGCAGTACCTCACGGGCCACGGCATCATCGTGCACCTCGTCACGCGCGGCGATCAGGCGGTGGCCGAGGTCGTGAAGATCCGACCGGACGTCGTGCTGCTCGACCTCATGCTCCCCGGGATCGACGGCCTCGAGGTGTGCCGCCAGATCCGCGCCAAGCTCGACGTGCCGATCATCATGGTCACCGCGCGCACGGAGGAACCGGATCGCGTGCTCGGTCTCGAGGGCGGCGCGGACGACTACGTCGCCAAGCCGTTCCAGTCGCGCGAGCTCCTCGCACGCATTCGCGCACAAGCGCGCCGCGGTCGCGGCGAGTCCGGCCCCCGCGCCGAGCGCATCGAGATCGGCGGCCTCGTCGTCGACGCGCAGACGATGCAGGTCACGCTCGACGGCAAGCCCGTCTCGCTCACCACCGCGGAGTTCTCCCTCCTCTACGCGCTCGCGCAGCGCGCCGGCCGCGTGCTCGCGCGCGAGCAGCTCTTGCAGATGCTGCACGGCTCGTCGGATGAAGCGTTCGATCGCTCGATCGACGTCGTGGTCTCGCGCCTGCGCAGCAAGATCGAGCAAGACGCTCGCAATCCGCGCCTGCTCAAGACGATCCGCGGTGTCGGCTACATGCTGACGCCGACGGAGCGCTGATGTCTCCGCTCTCGACACCGAAGTCGCGGTCGCTCGCATCGCGCCTCGTCCTGCTCGGCGTCGTGCAGCTCGCGCTGATCACGCTGACCGCGATCGGCATCTTCATCGCGCAGGGCCCGTACGGCGAGCCGCGCCCCGAGGACCACGTCGACCTGCGCAAGCTCGAGATGCTGACGTCCACGCCCGACGCGCTCGGCGCCGAGCTGGACTTGCTCCTGCGCGACCGCATCGAGATCTCGCTCTACGATCACAAGCGCCAGCTGATCGCGACCAACGTCGATCCTCCGCTCGCGATCCCGGCGCGCTGGCGCGATCGCGGATCCGATCGTGGCCCCGCGCGAACGGGCCAACCGTCCGATCCGCCCCCCGACATGGAGCCTCCGCCCGACGGTGGACCGGGTCAGCACGACGGCGCGGGCCCCGGGCTCGGCTCGCGACGCGGCCCCCCGCCCGGCCTCGCCTCGCGCTTCGGCCCCAACCGCGACAAGACGTTGCTGCTGCCGTTTCACCCGCTCGGCGATCGCGAGGCTCGCGGTGTCCTCGTCGCGCGCGGCGTGCATGGTGAGAAGGCGCGCTGGGTCGGCCCGGTCTTCATGATCGTCTCGGGCCTCGTCATCCTCGTCCTCGGCGCGATCGTCACCGCCCGCTACATCGTGCGCCCCATCGATCGCCTCGCGAAGACCGCGCGCGACCTCGGGGCCGGCGACCTCTCCGCCCGCTCGCGGCTCGAACGCTCCGACGAGATCGGCGAGCTCGGCCAGCGCTTCGACGAGATGGCCGATCGCATCCAGGTGCTCATGCGCTCCGAGAAGGAGCTGTTCGCGAACATCGCGCACGAGCTCCGCACGCCGCTCTCGCGCATCGGCGTGGCGCTCGACCTCGCCTCCGAGGGCGATGCCGCCGCCGCGCGCCAATCGCTCGCCGAGATCGCCGTCGACGTCTCCGAGCTCGAGACGATCATCGACGACATCCTGTCGACGCTGCGCTTCGAGATCGCCGATCGCAACGGCGCGATCGCCCAGCTCCCCCTCCGCCGCTCGCAGGTGTCCGCCGGCTCGATCGCGCGCGCCGCCGAGGATCGCATGCGCAGCCGCCACGCCAACCGGCCGTTCGAGACCACGATCGAAGCCGACCTCCCGCTGGTCGACGTCGACCAGGTCCTCGTGCGCCGCGTGCTCGACAACCTGCTCGAGAACGCGCACAAGTACTCGCCGGACCCCGACGCGAAGATCACGCTCGACGCGCGCCGCGCGGGCGACCGTGTCGTCTACACGGTGCGCGATCGAGGCGCGGGCATCCCCGCGGAGGACCTGCCGATGGTGTTCGCGGCGTTCTTCCGCGGCGAGCGGTCGCGCTCTCGCGAGACGGGCGGCGTGGGGCTCGGCCTCACCCTCGCGAAGCGCATCGTCGACGCGCACGCCGGCACGATCGAGGTCGAGAGCACGCTCGGCGCGGGCACGACGGTCACGGTGACGCTGCCGGCGGCGTGACGCCTCGTTCGCTCCTCAGCGCAGCGCGTGCCCGCCGCGCCACGTCTCGACGAGCAGCCGGAAGACACCGCCGCGCTCGAGGGCGAGAAAGGCGACACCGGCGATCGCGATCGCGACGCACGCGAGGTGCATCACGAGGCGCGCCGGCCGCAGTCGCCTGGCCTCGCGCGCGACATCGATCAGCACGCCGCTGACCCACGCGACGATCACGCCGCCGATCGCGATCGTGATGATCGCGCGCGCGACCAGCGGGTTCCCGGTCGCCGCGATGCCCGTGATGAGCCCGGCGAGCGGAAGCAGGAACAAGGCTTCGATGGGCGGCCGCGCGATCCGGCGAACCACCGCGCGCCACGCGAACGATCGCGAGGATCGCGACGCGTCCGACGACCGCGACGCATCCGACGACCGCGACGCATCCGACGACCGCGACGCGTCCGACGAACGCAACGCATCCGCCGACCGCGAGGCATCCGACGACCGCGACGCGTCCGACGCCCGCGACGCGAGAACCCCGAGATCCCGCGCGAGCGTGACGATCGCGCCGAGCGCGAGCAGCGCGAGCAGCGCCCACACCGCGCGCCGCAGCCATTGCCGGCGCGCGGCAGACGCGAGCTCTGACTCGACATCGCGAAGCGCGGGCTGATCGGTCGACGCATTCGCGCGCAGCGCGCGTACCTCGTCGCGAGCGACGTCGAGCGAGGCGGTCCGGATCGCCATGCGCGCGAGCTCGAGGCGCGTGCGCTGGCCGCGCTCGTCGGCGCCCGCGGCGTCGGCGGCGGCGCGCATCCACGTGAGGGCGAGGTCCGCGTCGCCCTCGAGCTCCCAGCCGCGCGCGATCGAGACGCGCGCCGCGGTCGCGCGCGGATACGTCGGGTTCGCGCGCACGAGCGCTTCGAGCTCCGCGAGCGGCGCGTGTGGATCTCCGCCGGCGAAGATCGCCGAGAGCAGCTGCTCGTGCCTGCGAGCGATCGCGTCCCACGCGCCGCTGCCCGTGCGGGCGGCGAGTCGCTCGATCGTCGCGTGCGCGCGGCGCACCATGGCGGCGTCCATGTCGATCGCGATGACCTGCTCGAGCGCGTGCCGAGCGCGCGTGAAGTCGCCGGCCGCCTCGGCGAGCCGCGCCGCCTCGGACCACGCGTTGTCGCTCCAGCGCGTGAGCGGGCGGCGAGCGCCGAGCGCTTCGAGATCCGCCAGCGCGCCCGCCGGGTCGGCGTGCGAGCGGGCGAGCGCCGACCGCAGCGCGGCATCGGCATGTGCGTCGGCGGCCCCATCGACCACCGCGCTCCTCGTGTCGAGCGGTGCGCCCGCGGTGCCCGCGTCGAGCGGTACGCCCACCATGCCCGCGTCGGGAACGCCCGCCATGCCCGCGTCGAGCGGCGCGCCCACGACGTCGTCGGCGCGCGCGGTCGAGATCGCGCAGACGATCGCGAGCGCGAGGACGCGCATTACTTCGTCTTGCTGAAGCCGGCGTTGATGGTCGTGCCGTCCTGGCGGAACGACTCCATCGTCATCGAGTCACGCGTGAGCCGGATCGTCGAGCCGGCGTGCGTCATCTCCGAGTACTCGGTCCAGAAGTCCATGCCATTGCCGTAGAGCTCGGCGCCCGCGCCGCCGTTGACGACGTAGACGGTGCCGGTGGCGTTGGAGGACTGCACGACGCCGTTGTCGAGCGGCTTCGAGATCTCGAAGTCGTGGTCGTGTCCCGCGAGGACGAGATCGATGCGGTACTGGTCGATCAGCGGCCCCCACGCATCCTGCAGCGTCATGCTCGGGCCGTGGCGTGTCGACGCGGACCACAGCGGCTGGTGGTGCATGAGGAGCTTCCAGCGCGCGGTCTTGCTCGCCTCGAAGTCGGCGGCGATCGCGTCCTTGAACTTACCCGCGAGGTAGCTGATGTCCTCGGGCGTGTCGTTGGCGACGGTGATGTGCGCGTGTCCCCAATCGAAGCCGAACGTCTCCTGGTCGCCGGGCATCGCGAACTGCGCGTAGTAGTTGACCGCGTTGACCTCGTGGTTGCCGTGCGCGGAGATGACGGGCACGCGCGCGAACAGCGGCTCGGCGCGACCGAAGAACTCTTCCCACTCGAACTGCGTGAGGCCGACGGTGACCGCGTCACCCGTGAAGAGGATCAGGTCGGGCGAGCGCGACTGCAGCTCCTCGACGAGCATCGACCACACGTCGTAGCCGTCGCGCGAGTCGCCGACGTTGCCGATCACGACCTCGGCGTCCGGGTTCGCGACGATGTCCGGTGCGGTGCGGAACGTGTAGACGGGAGAGAACATGCCGCCGCCGCCGACCTGATAGCTGTACTCGGTGCCCGGCTCGAGGCCGCACATGTGGCCCTGATGGACCTGATAGATCTGCGTGCCGGTCGCCTTGTAGCCGAACGTGACGCCGACCCCGGTCTCGGTGAGCGCGGACGCGGGCAGGTTCGCGCCCTTCGCGTAGCGAACGACGGTCGCCTTGGTCTTGTCCTCGTCGGGCGTGCGCCACTGCGCGACCATCGACGTCTTCGGGCTGCCCACGAAGCCCAGGTGCACGTGCTTGGGCGTGGGGTCGGAGCCGACCGTGCTCGACGCCATGCGCGGCGGCTCCGCGCCGATGCGCGTGGTGATCGAGTAATCGCAGCCGGTGATCGCGAGCGTGCCGCCGGTATCGGTGAAGTCGGGGTCGTCCTCGATCGGGTTGCCCTTCACGCAGCCGGCGAGCGAGGCGATGGCAAGGAACTGTACTGCGCGCATGTGGTCAATCCATCCGGTAGGTGAGCTGGAGCATCGCCTGGTCGTTATCGTACGCGGCCCCTTCGCCGACGACGGTGCGATCTTCGATCTCGTCGAAATGGCTTAGCGCGAGCTGCAGCTTCAGCGAGTGCTTTCGCGCGTAGTAGGTCAGGACGCCCGTGCTGATCCTAACGGACTGCTCGGGTTCGCCGGGGCTCACGATCGGGATCGCGTCGTTCCGATCGATCTCCTCGAGGCGCGCGCCCACCTCCAGGCGGCCCTGACCACCGAGCGGGAGCTCCATCGGCAGCAGGTAGTTGAGCTGCGCGTTCCACCCGTTCT
Organism: uncultured Kofleriaceae bacterium; assembly: GCA_964617845.1. Classification (GTDB taxonomy): domain Bacteria; phylum Myxococcota_A; class Polyangia; order Haliangiales; family Haliangiaceae; genus JABFXX01. Next base: position 88,732 of record CAZUAR010000009.1, read on the forward strand.
GCTGGAAGTCCGGAGGCAACAGGGACGGATCACCGAACGTGGCGAGGGTGTGCTTCACCAGCAAGTACTCGAACGTGCCCGACAGGCCCTTGTATGCCCCGGCGATGTCGCCCCCGAAGTACTTCACGGTCTCGGTGCGATCGCCGTTCGTGAGCTTGTTGAACCCGACGGAGCCCGCGACGGTGACGAACGCGTCGCCGAAGCTACTCTCCGCGAGCGGTCCTTCCTTGCCGAGGAGATTCAGCTCGACGCGACCCGCGTACAGAAACTTCTGGTTGATGTTCTCGATCTGGTTCGGCCCTTCGCCGTTGAACAGGCCCGCGATGACCTTCACCTGGCGCACACCGGGCGGCACGAACGTGACGCGTGCGCCGAGATCGCGGCGCGGGGCGATCGTCGCGATCTGCGCCTTGTCGACGAACGCGATGCGCGAGTCCGACAGGAGCTGTTGCCGCGAGATCGGCACGCGCATCTGGCCCGCGTCGACGACGACGAGCCCCTCGCTGTCGAGCTTCTTCGTGATGCCCGCGAAGCCATCGACGAGCTGGAACCCCGGCTGGAACTCGACCTCGAAGAACGCGCCGAACTCGAAGCCGTGCGGCAACTGCGTCTTCGCGCGGATCATCGGTCGCACGCGCGCGAAGCGAAAGCCGTTCGTGTCGTCCTGCACCGGCGAGTCCTCGCGGAACCGGAGCTGCGGCTGGATGTAGCCATCGAGCTCGACGCTCGTCTTCTCGGGCTTCTTCTCGGGAGCCGGCGTGGGCTCGGGCTCGGGCGTCGGCGCGATCACCGGCACCGCTGCTGGTGCAGGGCTCGGCGCCGGCGTCACCTCCGGTGGTGGTGGTGGCGGCGGTTGATCCGTCGCTGGCGCCGCCTGCGGGACCGGCTGCGGATCCGCGGGGAGCTGCGCGTACGCGACCGAGCTGAAACACACGACGACGAAGGCGAGGCGATGCAAAGCGCGCCTATCGAAGCACGAACCTCGCGACAACTCCATGTCTGCTCGGTGACAGCCATGCGACGCCCTGGGAGGATCGCGTCGCGTGGTCGCGCTCGTGATGCTCGTCGCGTGTCGTGGGGCAAACGTCCCCAGCGCGCGGGAAGGACGTCACATCCAGTGTTGTCTCGCCCGCGCAGCCAGACCCCACGCGACGCTCGTGAGCTCCTCGCCGCCGACGAGCTTGTCCGCACCGAACCGCGCCGCGAGCGCGCCGCGCACCGCGGGTACGAGCGAGCTGCCACCGGTCGCGAACACGCGATCGACATCGGCGCCGGCGACACCCGCGCGCGCGAGCACGTCATCGAGCACGGTGCCGATCGCCGCGAGGTCGTCCTGGATCCACGTGTCGAACCCCACGCGCGTCACGGGCAGATCGAGATCGAGCGAGTCGACCTTCACGTGATCGGAGTCCTCGCTCGACAGGCGGACCTTCGCTCCCTCGACCGCGCGATGCAGCGTGAGACCGAGCTCGTCCTCGACGATGCGCACGAGCTTCGCGATCTTCTTCGGTTCGAGCGATCCGCTCGCCACGCGCTCGAGCAGGCGCATCGTCGACTCCTCCTTGAGGAACGACAGGTAGTGCCAGCGCCGCAGGTGACCGTAGAGCCACGCGGGCACCGGCGCTTCCCCGCCGAACGCGTCGACGCGATAGCGCGTACCGCGGCCCATCGCAGGCGCCACGACCACGTCGATGATGCGCGCATCGAACGCATCGCCCGAGACGCCGATGCCGCCCGTCGCGAGCACCGTGCCGCGATCCGTGGGCCCGACGCGGATCACCGTGAAGTCCGTGGTGCCACCGCCGAAGTCCGCGACCACGATCAGCTCGTCGTGATCGAGCCGCGCCGCGTAGCGCGCCGCCGCGCCGACCGGCTCGTACTCGAACACCACGTCGGTGAAGCCCGCCTTCGCGAGCGCCTCGCGCATCCGCCCGAGCGCGCGCTCGTCGTCGTCGGCGTCCTCGGCGCCCCAGTAGCGCACCGGACGTCCGATCACGCAGCGCGCGCCGAGGTCGATGCTCGACACGCCGCGGATCTGCCGCAGGAACGCCGCGATCATGTCCTCGAGCGTCCACCGCCGCCCGAAGATCTGCGTCGACTTGAACGAGCCGCTCGCGAGGTGCGACTTGATCGATTGCACGAGCCGCCCCTCGCCCTCCGTCTCCAGGTAGCGCGCGATCGCCGGTGCACCGGCGGTCAGCTTCCCGCCCGGCTCGAAGTACAGCACCGTTCGCCACGTCGACCGCGTCTCGTCGCCGGTGGGCAGCGGGAGCAGCCGGACATCACCGCGCTCGTCGGCGATCCCGATCGCGGAGTTGGTGGTGCCGAAATCGATGCCGACGAACATGTCCATCACCGTCGGCGATCCGCGATCGATTTACTAGCTGGCGCAATCCGTCTATCCTGGAGGAGGTAATCGGGAGGCTCGCAGATCGATCATGAGCGAGCCCGCCTCCATCATCCTCACCGGGACGGCGTACCAGCGCCGCGCCACGCTCGAGATCAAGGGCGACACGCTGATGTGGCGCGCGCAGAAGGGTCAGGTCTACACGGTCGCCGAGAACATCGCGACCTCGATCCACGACGTGAAGAACGTGATGTGGCTCGAGCGGCGCGGCACGCTCGGCGGCGCATCGCTCGCCGCGCTCGGCGTGCTGTGGATCGCGTACGGCCACTTCGCGTTCGGTGCGACCGCGCTCGGGCTCGCGATCCTCTACATCGCGTGGCGCGCGACGCATCCGTCGCGCTTCCTCGGCCTCGAGCTCGGCGGCCGCTGGCTGGTCCTGCGCGTGGACCGCACCTCGGCTCTCGATGCCCGCGCGCTGGTGGGACGGATCGAACAACGCTTGCTCACGGGCGAGTCACCGGAGCAACCACCCACGCTGCCGTGATCCCGCGTGGCCATGTATGATGGTTTCATGGTCCGTCTCGCGTGCGTCGTCGCGTTGCTGGGGGCCTGTGGCTTCCACATCGGCACGGGCTCGAGCCCGCAGGACGGCGGCGGCGACGATGGCAGCGCGATGGACCGCGACAGCGGCGTCGACGACGCGATCATCGACGAGCCACCGCCGATCGACGGCAACCACGCCGACTGGTGGGACCCGCTGTGGACCAAGCGACGGCGGATCACGCTCGACACGTCCTCGCTGACGGGCAACGTGACGGACTTCCCGGTGCTCGTACGTCTCCCGCCGCTGACCGGTACCTTGCCCAACGGCGGCGATCTGCGCTTCGTCTCGCTCGACGGGCAGAAGACGTTTCCCTACGAGCTCGAAGGGTTCAACGCGCTGGCGCAATCGCCGGTGTGGATCCAGATGACGCTGACGAACGCGACCGACACCGAGCTCTGGGTCTACTACGGCAACCTCGACGCCACCCCCGCGTCCAGCGGCGCGACGGTGTTCGGCGGCAACCACGTCAGCGTGCATCACCTCGGCGGCCTGGTCGATGCGAGCGGCAACGGCCACAACGCCTCGAACACGAACCCCATGGTCCCGGCGGCGACCACGAACGGACGCATCGGCGCGGCGCGCACGTTCGACGGGAACGATGACTACCTCGTGCTCGGGAACTCGAACGGCGCGTACGACTTCTCGACCGCGATGTACGCGAGCGCGTGGGTGCGCGTCGCCGGCTTCGAGGACGCCTATCAGGCGATCATCACCAAGGGCGACTCGAGCTGGCGAATGGCCCGCGCGAACACGGGCAGCGGTGTCGGCTTCGGCTGGACCAACGGAGGAACGAACGGCAACCTCCTGGGCGACACGCCGATCAACGATGGCGAGTGGCATCACGTCGCGATCGTCCAGACGCAGACGACGAAGTACGTGTTCGTCGACGGCGCGGAGGACGTGGACGCGCAGAACAACGAACAGCTCGACAACAACGAGTACAGCGTCCGCATCGGCATGAACGAGGAGTCCAACAGTCCACCCGCGCGCTACTGGCATGGCGACATCGACGAGGTGCGGATCAGCGCGGGCGCGCGCGACGCCGCGTGGATCTTCGCCGAGTACAGAACGACCGACCCTCTGTTCGCGATGGTCGGCGGCGAGGAAGTCTACTGATCGACGCTACCCGGGCGCGTTGACCGACAGCTTCTTGAGCTGGCCGCCGGAGTTGATGCCGGCGAAGAAGTCGTTGCCCTTGTCGTCGACGACGATGAACGCGGGGAAATCGACGACCTCGATGCGCCACACCGCCTCCATGCCGAGCTCCGCCATCTCGTGGACCTCGACCTTGGTGATGCAGTCCTTCGCGAGGCGCGCGGCCGGGCCGCCGATCGAGCCGAGGTAGAAGCCGCCGTGCGCCTTGCACGCGTCGGTCACCTGCTGGCTGCGGTTGCCCTTCGCGAGCATCACCATCGAGCCGCCGTGCTGCTGGAACAGATCGACGTAGCTGTCCATGCGCCCCGCCGTCGTCGGACCGAACGAGCCGGACGCGTAGCCCGCGGGCGTCTTCGCCGGGCCGGCGTAGTACACGCAGTGGTCCTTCATGTACTGCGGCAAGCCCTCGCCGCGATCGATGCGCTCCTTGAGCTTCGCGTGCGCGATGTCGCGCGCGACGATCATCGGGCCCGACAGCGAGAGGCGCGTCTTGATCGGATAGCGAGAGAGCAGCGCGCGGATCTCGTTCATCGGCATGCGCAGGTCGATCTTGACGACCTCGCCTTCGAGCTCGGAGTGCGTCGTCTCGGGCATGTACTTCGCCGGGTCTGTCTCGAGCTGCTCGAGGAATACGCCCTCGCGCGTGATCTTGCCGAGCGCCTGGCGATCCGCGGAGCACGACACCGCGAGCGCGACCGGGCAGCTCGCGCCGTGGCGCGGCAGGCGGATCACGCGTGCGTCGTGCGCGAAGTACTTGCCGCCGAACTGCGCGCCGATTCCCGTCGATCGCGCGATGTCGAGCACCTTGGCCTCCCACTCGAGATCGCGGAAGGCGCGGCCGAGGTTGTTGCCGCTCGTCGGCAGGTGATCGAGGTAGCGCGCGCTCGCGAGCTTCGCGACCTTGAGCGTCTGCTCCGCGCTCGTCCCACCGATCACCACCGCGAGGTGATACGGCGGGCACGCGGCGGTGCCGAGCGAGCGTAGCTTCGCGTCGAGGAACGCGGCGAGGCTCTTCGGGTTGAGCAGCGCCTTCGTCTCCTGGAACAGCAGGCTCTTGTTCGCCGAGCCGCCGCCCTTGGCCATGAACAGGAAGTGGTACTCGTCGCCGTCGGTCGCGTAGAGCTCGATCTGGGCCGGGAGGTTGTTGCCGGTGTTCTTCTCCTCGAACATGTCGAGCGGCGCGACCTGCGAGTAGCGAAGGTTCGCCTCGGCGTACGTATCGAACACGCCGCGCGACAGCGCCGCCTCGTCACCACCGGCGGTGATCACGTGCTGGCCCTTCTTGCCCATGATGATCGCGGTGCCGGTGTCCTGGCAGCCCGGCAGGATCCCGCCGGCCGCGATGTTCGCGTTCTTGAGCAGCTCGAGCGCGACGAAGCGATCGTTGGCGGAGGCCTCGGGGTCATCGAGGATCGCGCGCAGCTGCGCGAGGTGACCGGGGCGCAACAGGTGCGCGATGTCGCGCATCGCGGTCTTGGCGAGCAGCGTCAGCGCCTCCGGCGCTACCTCGAGGAACGAGCGCCCGCGCGCTTCGAACGTCGAGACGTGATCGGTGGTCAACAGCTTGTACGGCGTGTCCTCGTGGTGACCGATGTCGAGGATGTCCTGGAACGCGAAGGTCGGCATCGAGGACGCAGCATAGCCGAGCAACGCGAGCGCGGCGTGCGAGTACGCGCGCGTCAGTCCGCAGCGGCCTGCGCGGCCATGTCCATCGGCGTCGCCGTGCGCAGCCAGACCATGTACGCCGCGAGCTCGTCGCGCTCGGCGAGGGTCAGCTCGCGATCGAAGCGCGGCATCTGACTGCGCTCTCCCCCGCCCATGTGCAGGCCCGACTTCGGGTTACCGATGAACGAGAAGTAGTACTCGCGGCTGCCGAGCCCCGCGAGCGCCGGCGCGGTGCCGGACACGCCCTCCTCGCGCGAGTGACAGTCGCTGCACGCACCGTCGAACACGGTGATGCCGCGATCGCGCTTCGCCGCGTCGACATCCGCGGCGCCCGACATCGAGTAGAGGAACTCGACGACGTCGGCCAGATCGGCGTCGGGCAGGTCGACGGGCTTCATCGCGTCCTCGCTCTTCGCGAGCTTCGTCAGGCCCCAGAACGCCGGCCCGCTCGGATCGCGCAGGAACGCGGTGAGCCACGCGCGGTTCTTGTGCCCCGCGCCGATGATCGGTCCCTTGCGCTTCTCGCTCTTCTCGTCGTGGCAGCCGCTGCACCGCTGCTCGAACAGCGTGCGCGCGACGGAGAACGGCGCCGCCGTGTAGACGTCCAGCGGACCGGTGACGGGAACGCCGTAGGTCATCGCCATGCGGCGTGCCTTCGCGGCTTGCTTGTCGGCGGTCGCCTGGCGCTTCGCGAGCTGATCGTCGTTGGCGTCGCGCGCGAACGACATGATCGTCAGCGCGCCGATCACGGCGAACATGCCGGCGAGGCCACCGAGCCACACCACGCGCTTGCGCGGCGCGCGCTCGGGACCGCGATCGAGGAGCGGCAGCGAGATCAGAAAGCCCGCGACGATCGCGGGCGCCCCCAGCGCGACGAGCGTCTCGGCGGTGCCACCGAGCGCGCGCGCCTCGAACAGCCAGCGGAACGGCCACATCGGACGCGCGTCGAACGAGGCGCCCGGATCCGCCGGCGCGTCGAGGCCGACACCACCGACCGCGACGACGTACGCGAGCAGGATCGAGAACACGATCGCCATCGCGATCACGTCGCGTATCGTCTGATCGGGCCAGCGCGGCGACGCGAGCTTCACCTTGCGCATCGGCACCGGGCCGTGGCGACGCGCGAGCACGACGTGCGCGAGCGTGACGAGCGCGACGAGGATCGGCAGCCCCGCGACGTGCAGCGCGTAGGCACGCGTCAGGGTGAGGTTGCCCGCCTCGTTGCCGCCGAGCGCGACCGACTTCAGCGTCGCGCCGATCACGGGTGCACCCGCGGCGATGCCGAGCTCGACCTGGCTCGCCCAGTACGCCGATTGATCCCAGCGCAGCCAGAAGCCCGTGATGGTCCACGCGAGGAGCAAGGCGAGCAGCAAGAGGCCGAGCCACCACACGAGCTCGCGCGGCTTCTTGTACGCGCCCGCGACGGCGGTCTGCAGCAGATGGATGCCGGTGATGATCACCATCGCGCTGCCGCCGTGATGATGGAGCCCGCGGACGAGCCAGCCCATCGACGCCTGATCCTGGACGTACGCGACGGAGGCCCACGCGTCCGTCGACGACGGGCTGTAGAACGCGGCGAGCGCGATGCCGGTCACCGCCTGGAGCGCGAGCAAGAACACGAGCACCGTGCCGAACACGTGCGCGACCGATGCGCCGCCCGGCATCATCTGTGGAGGCGACGTGCCGAGCCGCTCGCGAAGCGCGTCCTTGAGCGCCACTACGCGGGCTCCCGCGACGAACGGCCGAGCTTGTAGCGGATCCAGGTCAGCTCGAGGCGATCACCCTTGATCGCGATCGGCAACGGATCGAGCCCGCGCTCCGACGGGCCGGTCTGCTTGTCGCCGCTCGCGGAGAACCGCGAGTCGTGGCACGGGCACAGATAGCTGTCGCCCTCCCATCCGATCGCGCATCCGAGGTGCGGGCAGATGCCGGAGAACGCCTCGACCTTGTCGGGCGCGGTCCGGCGGATCCACGCGGCGCCGAGGACGACGTTGGTCGCTGACGTCCACGCGTCCTTCACGACGGGCGCGACCACGTCGAAGCGACGCGGCGGTGCGCCGACCTTCACGCGATCGGCCGGTCCGAGATCGAGCGGCGCCTTGGGCGTCGTCACGATCTCCTTGCCCGAGGGATCGAGCAGCAGCTTGATCGTGGGCACTCCCGCAGCCAGACCGAGACCTCCGCCCAGCGCGCAGGTCGCGACCTTCAAGAACTTCCGGCGATCGGGATCATCCGGCATGGAGCGTCACGGTAACAGAGGGACGCTCGAGTACGAAGTCGCGGGCCGATCGGCCGACTCGCACAGATTGTTCGCGGCGACGAACCGTCAGCCCATCGTGCGCTCTTCGCGCTCCTGATCTTCTTTGCACTTGATGCAGAGCGACGTCTCGGGGCGCGCCTCGAGGCGCTTCTTCCCGATCGGCTCTTCGCACGTCTCGCAGACACCAAACGTGCCCTCGTCGATCTTCTTGAGGGCGAGGTCGAGCTTGTTCAGCAAGAACTTCTCGCGGCCCCGCAGGCGGAACTCGAACGACTGGATGTACTCGCTCGACGCGAGATCCATCTCGTCCGGCAGGTCGTTGGTGTCGAGGACCATGCCCTCGGACATCATCTGCCTGGCGCGCTCGAGGACCAGCTTGCGCTTCTCCTCCAGCAGCTCCTGAAACTTCTTCAGCTCTTTCTTCGTGAGAGCCTTGGATGACGCAGCAGCGGCGGTGCTCATGAGTCAGTTCCCCTCCCCATCGGCGGCGGTGGGCGTTTGGAAAGCGGCAGAGGATAGTGATCTGGTGTGTGGATGACAACCCCTCCGAACGGTCCTCTTACTCCAGCGGATGCCTTGACTCGATGTAGGACTGTCCTCGAAACTATCTCCCGTATGGCCGGCTCCGATAAGCGCAAGCAGTCTCTATATTTTCCCGAGGACATGCTCAAGGAAATCCAGGACGAGGCGACCCGGCAGGACCGGTCCCTCTCCTGGATCGTCCAGAAAGCCTGGAAGATCGCGCGGAAGGAGATCATGAAGTACCCCTCGGTGAACGAGTTCCCCGGGGAAGAGGACGAGAAAGAAATCGCGTAGCGATTGGCTTCTCGTCTCGTGACGGGAACCTGGGGCTACGCCGTCGCCGACGACGGGAGCCCGATCTTTTACGAATCGTGGGGTGAGCGGGGCCACCTCGCACCGTTGCTGTACTGCGACGGCATTGGCTGCGACGGGTACGTCTGGAGGTATCTCCGGGACGACCTCGGCGCACGAATGGGGCTGCATCCGCACTATCGAGGACACGGCCGCACCGCCGCGCCCGCGGACCCGACGCGCGTCACGATCGAAGACCTCGCCGACGACGTCTCGAGTGTTCTCGCCGACGCGCTCGTCGATCGCGCCGTGTTGATCGGCCACTCGATGGGCGTGCAGGTCGCGCTCGAGACGTATCGCCGTCACGCCGATCGTGTCGCCGCGCTCGTCCTCGTGTGCGGAGCTCCGTCGCATCCGCTCAAGACGTTCCGTGGCTCGGGACAGCTCGAGACGCTGTTGCCGACGATCCAGAAGTGGATCGGCCGCATGCCCGGCGTGCTCAATCGCCTGTCGCGATCGCTGTTACCGACGCGGCTCGCGTACGAGGTCGCGAGTCGCCTCGAGATCCGCCGCGAGCTCGTCGAGCCGCAGGACTTCATGCCCTACCTCGAAGGCATGGCGCGGATCGACGTTCGTCTGTTCGTCGCGATGCTCGCATCGGCGGGACAGCACAGCGCCGAGGACCTCTTGCCCGAGATTCGCGTGCCGGTGCTCGTGATCGCGGGCGGTCGCGATGGCTTCACGCCGCCGGAGCGAAGTCGCGCGATGGCCGAGGCGATCCCGGGGGCCGAGCTGCTCGAGATTCCGAACGCGTCGCACACCGCGCCGATCGAGCGGCCGCACCTCGTGGTGCAAACCATCCGCGACTTCCTCGTGCGAAATGTCGACAACGTTTCATCGACATTCCCGCACTTCGATAACCTGCCGCACCGGGAGTGAGACGCGATCTCAGCACCGCTGGGGTCTCTTGAGCCCCCCTCGGCTTCTTTCTGAAGTTAATTCGGGTTAGGTGCCGGTTACGGGGATAAAATCGTAAGGTTTCGCGCGGAATTTCATCGCATTTCCGCATTCGATCGTGCAAGGTCGCGGTCCATCGCCGAGTCACCACTGGGGGGATTTCTAAGGGTTCCTCGGCGAGACCAGGACAAAAAAGCCATGGAAACCGACAAGTCAATGACACGCCCTGTCCTCCGTCGGCCCGATGACGACAACGATGGATTGGTCGCCCTTCCGCCGGTGCCGCTGGTTCGCCAGCGTCTCCGCTCTTCGGTCAAGGATTTCGCGATCTCGCAGCCCGGCCGCCGCGCCGCTGCCCTCGCTGCCGTCTGGATCGCCGCCACTGGATGCGAAGCAGATCTCGGTCACTACGATCCCGAGGAAGCGCTCCGTACCTACCGCCTGATCGAGTCCGAGCTTCGCGCCGAGCTGCGCATCTCGCTCGGTCGCGCGATCACCAACGAGCCGCACGCCGCGACTCGCAACACGATGATCAGCATGCTCGAGCACCTCGAGGAGCTCGAGGCCGCTGCGGTTGCCCCGCGCCCCGCGCGTCGTCGCCGCCGCCGCTGACCCGACCCCACCCCTACATTCGAAGTTCCAGCTGAGGAAGCCCGCGGTGAGCGGGCTTTCTAGCTTTCGGCCCTCAGGGACCGCGCTGGCAGACGCCGGTGCCGCCCGAGTACGACGCCGAGCACCGGAACTGGCAGTCGATGTCCAGGCCGCACACCTGGCCGACCTCGCAGTTCTTCGCGCACGCCCCGCCACAGTCGGCCGACGCCTCGAAGCCGTTCTTGATCCCGTCGAAGCAGGTCGGCGCCGTGCAGACGTTGTTCGCGCACATGCCGGACTGGCAGTCGCCGTCGTCGACACACGCGAGGTCCACGCCGCAGGGACCGCACGACCCACCGCAATCGACATCGACCTCGTCGCCGTCCCGCACGCGGTCGTGGCAGGAGTCCTCGGGCGTCGAGATCGCGCAGTTTCCCGACGGACACGGCGTGAGGTGGAAGGCGATGCCGACCGAGAGCAGCTCTTCGTCGCCGAGGCGAATGTCCGGCGCGAGGAGCGATCTCAGGAGCGCGTTGTCCTCGATCTCGCGCGGCGTGACGTTGCCGTCGTGGTTTTCGTCCATGAACATCCACATCCAGCGGTGCTGTTCGGGGTGCTCGCGGAGCTGCTGCACGATCGCCTGGGTCGCCGTCGACGTCCCGTCGCGGACGGCGCCGTGGATCTGCGCGTCGTACCCGCCGCTGCCGTCGGGGACGAGCGAGATCTGCATGAACGGGACGTCCATGCGCGCGGTCGCGGCATCCGCGATGATCGGCATCGGGAGCTGCGCGCTGCCGGTATTCTCGAGCGCGGTGTCGCGGACGAAGTTCGGGATGAACGCGCCGTCGACGATCTCGCCGCCGGTCGGCCGCGCGTCGATATCGTCGAAGCCGTAGACCCAGACGCCGGCGGCGCTGTCGTTCCAGAGGTCATCGGCCTGGAGCTCGACGACAAGCTGCAGCTCGCCCGCCGCGATCCGATCCTCGATGTGCTGCTCTCCCGCGTCTTGCTGGAGGAGCGTCGCGACGACCTGGCCGAGCTGGTTGTCGGGCGTCCCGTCACCGTTGAGGTCGCTCGCGAACATCCGCGAGTCGGCGTTGTTCATCGGGAGGATCATGCTGTCGGCGACGAAGCGCGTGCGCGCACCGGTGAACGGGCCGACGATGTCATCGGAGACCGGGTCCGAGTCGAAGAAGCAGCCCGACGCCGACAGGCACAGGCAGAGCGTGGCGAAGCGAATCATGCCGGTGCGTGGTGCACCATGTGTGCCTCCGGCAACGTGCGTGGAATCACTCGGCTTGCCGGGGCGTGCCGGAGCGAGAGCCGCGACATCGATGCCCGAGGTTCGACGATTCATCGGAAGCACGATCGTCGCCGCGTCGCGGTGCGTGCTTCAGCGCGATCGAGATCCGCTGCGCGTGTCCGGTGTCCGGCCGGCAACCGGACACGCTGTCCACGCACCGGGCCGTGCCCTCAAACCGTCGTGATGCGCTCGAAGAGAAGACAACTTGGCCGATTCGGAGACAGTCCTCCGCGAATTGAAGACAGTACGGCTGATTTGGAGACTGCTCTCCGTAACTGTCGATTCAGCAACGGATCCATTCCGCGAGCCCATGAGATCGTTGGCCCTCCTCGGAACCGCGATGAGCTTCTGGTGATCGCGTGCGGTCGTTCTCAAATCATGTGAAGCACCAGCAACACCGGAAACGACATCGACGCGGCTTGTCGAACGGCTCCGCATGCCCGCGAGCTTCATCTGTATCCTTGGGACCGCTTCGACGCTAAGACCCGAGGTGGGAGCCGAGTGCGTTAGCAGCGCATGCTCGGATCTGTGTGCGGGCCGGCCCGAGTCGGCGATCGGACATCCAACGTGACCGCGGACAAGGACAGATCTCGCCCCGTCGACAACGATCACGGTGCCTACTGCGGTTGCGGCGGATGACAACGTCCCACTTGCACACGCGCCTCGGCGTGCGCGACCACGATCTCGGTGGCCTCGTTGATGAACGGCGTGAGCGCGAGGTCGAGCAGGCGAACGCGAAGAGCGTTCACGTAGATCGAAGCATCGTCCCCATCCATGTCTTCGACGACTTCGAGCACGTGGATCTCTGCGATCGGAGTGCACGTGATCGGATCCGTGATCGTGATGCTCCACGGCTGATCGAGATCGACGTAGCGATCGCCGTTGATCGTCAGGCCGAGCACGGCCGATCCGTCCGCGCTCACATCAGCGAACGGACCATCGGCGGTCGCCGTGGCGACCGCAATCAAGGTGGTCGCACGCAGGTCCAGCCCGGGGATCGCGATGCGGAGATCGTTCGTCACGGCGGACGCAGCTTCAACGATCGTGGTGTCGGTGCTGGTCGAGTCGGCGTGGACCGAGAAGACTGCATCCGAGATCGACAGCGTCGCGCACGTCGTGCACAGAGTGGCCGATACGCCGAGTAGTGCGTGCGCACCATCCGCAGTGTCGGGGAACGGAGACACGTTGACGAAGCCACCGACGAGCTCGGCGCTGACGCCCCACGCACGGCTGCTGCCGGTCGGCGCGTTGCACTCTCCGTTGCTAGGACCATCCTCCCCAACGTCTGAGTCCGTCGACTCTGCGTTCACGGGTCCTGGACTGCCGGACGTGATGTCCGGGTCCAGCGCGCCAGTGCATCCTGCAAGTATCAGTATGAGTGCGAGCGACTTCATAGTTCCTCCGTTTCGGTTGTTGTCCCCGAACCGGATCGAACAGCACTCCGACCTACACGCTCACCGAACTCTCACGGCGAACACTCGCCTGGTCGTCTTCGATGACGAGCGCTGGCCACTTGCTGCGAGCTCGACGCGGGCGGCGTGGCGCGTCGTCGGTGACTCCGTCGCGCGGCCCGGATACGAGGCGTTGTTCGTTCTCGCTGATGCACCCGAGCGCGCCGTCCAACGCGCTCAGGTATTCGGCGCACGAGGTGAAGCGATCGCCGATCGGTGCCAGCGAGCGACGCAGGACGAGAGCGAGTTCCGGCGGTACGGAGTGCAACACCGATTCGATGTCCCCGTCGGTGCTGACACCCGTCAGGAGGTAGATAAGGATCCGGCCGAGTTGGTAGAGGTCGGTGCGGCTGTCAACCGGGCTCGAGTCCCGCTGCTCCGGAGCCATGAACTCCGGCGTTCCTGTTGCCATGCCTGGCGGAGTCAACGGCCGGCGGCGTCGGTGCAGAGCGATGCCGAGATCGAGCACGATGGCGCGGTCATCGCGATCGAGGATGACGTTGGCCGGCTTGAGATCTCGATGAACAAGTCCGCCTCGATGTAGTGCCGAAACGCCCACAAGGATCTCGCGAGCGATTCGGCACGCGCGTACGAGCGCAACCGGTCCGTGGCGCTCGACCTCGTCGGCCAAGGTGATGCCGCGGACGCGCTGCATCACCAAGTACATCTCGGATCCTTCGATGCCGATATCGAAGATCGGTACGACATGGGGAGACTCCACCGCGGCAAGCGCCGACGCCTCGCGTCGTAGTCGTTCCATGTCCGCCGAGTCAGGGTTCGCATGGAGCAGAACCTTGATCGCGACCGTTCGATCGAGTAGCAGGTCCCGTGCTGCGAACACACGAGACATCCCGCCAGACGCGATCGCGTACTCGATCGCGTAGCGGTTGTTCAGCACCCGTCGTTCGACCAGCGCACGTCGCGAGACGCGCTCGGTGGCAGCAAGTGATCGGAGAGTTGCATTGGTGGACACGCCTTCCTCCTCCTTCACGCCTCTAGTCGGATCGATCTAGACGAGATCGGGTGCTCTCACGAGCCTCTCACCAGTTCCGCTCATGCAACCCAATGGAATGGCCACCTACAGGTCCGACGTAAGGCATCGGTGAGAATCATGTGCGCGCATCGCCGACTTCCGGGTTAGCGATCGTGACCGCTGCGGTTCGCGTTGCTGCCGTGGACTGCGACGCCGATCGATCCGCGCACGACTGCTCGGACGCATGTCACCTTGCCGTCTTCACGAGTGGCGAAGAGCTGCTGGAACACTCGACCGAACACTGGGATGTCGTGGTGGTGGACATGTGGACGCCGGGACTATCCGGGCTCCACATCTGTGAGCGTCTGCATTCGATGGAGGTCACCAAGCAGCTTCCGGTGGTTCTCGTGGCTCGCGACATGACCGTCGAGCTTGCGATCGCGGCGCTCGCCGCCGGGGCCATCCGGATCCTGACCAAACCCTATTCCCTCGCAGCGATCGTGGAGATCCGAGAGGAGCTCGAGGGGGCGAGGTCAACCACACGAAGGTCGTGGATCCTTGCGCACCTAGCGTGGTCGCAGCGAATCGCATCCCGGCTCGCAAGGCGCTTCCGTCCGCTGCTCGATCCAGCAGACGCGGAAGCACTCGCGTTCGCGGCCCTGTGCGATGTCGCCGAACAGGATATCCACGATGACGTTGTGACCGAGTCCAAAGCTGCTCGTATCCGCGCTCTCGTACTCGCTGGCGTCCGCCCGATTCTCGATCCTTCCAGGGTCGCGCGCCTCCGCGACGTCGCTCGTGCTCAGTGGCGTCTGGTCACGATGGGTTGCGAGCCGACGTGCGAGTCGGTGGCGAGCACGTTGTCGGTTCCGACATTTGTGGTCGAAGCAGCACTGCGGGATATGCCTGGGGTAACTGGCTGAGGATGTCCGGGAAACGGGGTGAGGATGGGGTGAGAGCGCAGTGGGAGTCCCGGACGCGTCCGACTTACGCGGTGGAGGACGATGGAGCATCCACGTGTGGCGGAGTCGGCGGGGAGGGCGATGTGCAGCATCGTCGTCATCGACGATGACCCTCAGTTCTTGCGAGCGATCCGACGAACGGCGGCGATCCGAAGCGATGTCGATCTGTTCGCCTCGGCGATCGTCGATCGGGCGATCGAGCACATTGGCTCGCATCCGACACGACTCGCGATCGTCGACCTCCACATGCCTGGCACCTCTGGACTCGTCGTGTGCCGCAAGCTGCGCGCAACCACTCCAGACCTCGAGATCTTGATCGCGAGTGCCGGGTTCGACGACCGCCTGAAACGAGAGGCAATCCAAGCCGGCGCCGATGCTGCCATCGATAAGCCGTTCGACTTCGCGACGATCGTCACGTCCGCCGCGCTTGGTCCACGCCGACTCCGGCCGCACGAGCTGGTAGCTCCGCACCTCGAGCTCGCGAGGAACATCGCGCGCAAGCTCAGCCGTGTGTATCGCAACCTCGTAGCCGCCGACGAGGTAGAGGCCCTCGCGATGCTCGGGCTTTGCGAGGCGGCAAGCCGCTTCGACTCGACACGTTCGGAGCCGTTCGCCGCGTTCGCCGAACGGCGCATTCGCGGATCGGTGCTCGACGAGCTGCGCCGGCTCAGCGGATTCACGCGCAGCGGTCGCCGCATCCAACGACGCGTCACGGAGGCGCGGCGAGAGTTGGAGGTGGCAGGAGCGACCAGCGACGACGACGTGGTTGCGCGCGCCGGGGTCTCGATCGACGATCTGGTCCGAAGCACGCCCCCGATGCGCGCGCTCTACTCGGAGACGAGCGAGATCGCGTCCAATGAACCCGGGCCGGACGCCCGGGTACTTCGCTCGGAGATCGCAGCCGCCGTCACGCAAAGCTGGCACGGGTTGTCGCCCCTCGGCCGCACGATCTTGGAGCGCCACTACGTCGAGGGGATGTCGCTCACGGCGATCGCGCGTACGTTGCAACTCTCGACGGGACGCGTTGCTCATGCGCACGCCAAAGCGCTCGACGTACTGCGAGCGGCCGTTCGAGACGGAGTTGTTCGTGATTCGCCCGTCACGTCCCGACCAACCGCCGAAGGATCGCGAGCGCGCGGTCATGAACGCGGCGAACCGTTGGCGGACTAAGGCCGAGCCGCTTAGCAATCTCGTCGAAGGTGAGCTCCTCGATGTAGTGCAGGACGAGCACCACATCCTCGATGGCCAACAATCGACCACGAGCGCGGAGTAACAGCGCGCGCAGGTGCGTTGCACGCGGAGCGTCTTCGTCGACCACGATGTCGACGTCACGACGCGCGATCGTGACGCGTGTGGGCTCGTCAGCATGCGCGACGGTCTCGACGCTCGTTCCAATCGCCATCGCGATCTCGAGATCGTTCGGCTCGTGGCCGGGCCGTCGGAGCTGCGCGCGCGCACTCGAGATGCGTCGACGGAGGCCGCGCCGGCCGCGCGAGTACGCGCCGTGACGTCGTAGCTCGTCGACGATCGCGCCGCGAATCCGCATCGCGGCGAATGCGACGAACGGTTCGCCACGATCAGGGTCGAATCGGTCCGCCGCCGCCACCAGGCCGACGCGTGCAGCTGCGCGAAGCTCGTCATCCGGGACGAGGTCTCCGAATACCCGCGCGAACCTCCCAGCGAGGTCGTGCGCCAAGCTGACGTGCGACGCGATGAGGCCATCGCGATACTCCACGCTCCGCACCCGAGCCGCAACGACGTCGAGGACGTCGAACGGCTTCTCGATTGTGCTTGCCGCGCCGGCGAGCAGAGCTGCGTTGCGAATGGCGACCGACGGACGCGACGTGGAGAGGATCAGTGTGGCGCGAATGCGCCCGTGCAGGAGGTGACAGATCTCGAGACCATCAAGCTGCGGCATGTAAACGTCGACGATCGCGAGGTCCACCGGATGGCGTTCGAGGAACCGAAGCCCGTCGCGGGAGTCAGAAAACGCATGCAACGCGACCGATGGGTTGCGTCGCCGCACAGTTCGCGTAATCGCTCGCAAGAATGCTTCGTCGTCATCCACGACCACGACGCGCGTTTGTGTAGCTCGTCCCATCCCGCCTCCAGCGACGCGAACGTGCGCGCATCACGATGATTGTCGGATCTACTCGCGCTCGCTGCAAGGCTGCACCTTGTTGCTCGGGTGCAGCGGATTGCTGCACATTGCTGCGTTGAAGATAGATCCTCTTGGCAACCATTCGTGCTCCGCGCCGCCTACGATACCGAGCGGGTGAGGTGCTGGTGAGGGGTCGCGACGATCGAGCGGAGTGCTCGGATTGAGATCCGCGTAGTGGCGCCGGGGGGCGTCCTCGCGAGGAGGAACTCATGTGTCGTTCGTTGATTACAACGCTGCTCGTCGCAGTCGCCTTCTTTCTCGGACCGTCGCCGAGCACCGCGCAGGCGAGCGTGTGCCTCGTCGACCAAGACGGCGATGGTCTCTGCGATCTATGGGAGCTCACGTGCCTCGCGAGTGGTGGCCAGCGAAGTGATCTTCTGGCAGCCGACTCCGATGGCGATCACATTCGCGACGACATCGAGGTGGGAAGCTACGGGGCGCCCGCGGAAGCTCTCGATACCGACGGCGACTGCATCATCGACGCCTGCGATCTCGACACCGATGGCGATGGATACTCCGATCAGCGTGAGTCTGGATGCGCGTTCCTGTGCACCGATCCGGCCGACACCGACGGCGACGGTGTGTACGACTTTCGGGACGACGACTCGGACAACGACGGTCTGCCGGATCGCGACGAACGTGACGCCGACACGGACGGAGACGGCAATGATGACCGAACGGATCCGGACTCGGACAACGACGGAGTCCGCGACGGCGACGATCCGGATCCGACGGATCCGACGGTCCCCGGATCGGGAGGTGACGGCGGCGACGGCGACGGCGACGGCGACGACGGAGGAGGAGGTGGTGGTGGAAGCGGATCCGACTCCGGTGGCGGTGACGGACTCGACGAGGGCTCTGCCTCGCTGTTCGCTGCGGGAGGAGGATGCAACGCAACGAACGGCTCGAGTGGGTCGAGCTGGCTCGTGTTTGGAATCGTCGTGCTCGCTCTCGGTTTCTCACGTCGCGCGCGACCAGCGTTGGTCGTCGTCGTCTCCATGGGAGTGATCTCAGAGCCGCGCGCCGAGGGCTTCGACAACGACATCACACGCACGACGGTGCTCGGCGAGGGCGGCGTCGTCGTAGGAAACTCCGATACTCTGCGCCCAGGCCACGTCCGAATCAGTGCGCTCGCCGATTACTCCCGCCGCCCATTCGAGTTACGTGACGAGAATGACGAGCGTGTGTCCGGTGTGATCGATGGCGTCACGTCGATCGATCTGCGAATCGGTGTCGGGCTCCCCCGTGGGTTCGAGCTGTCTTTCCTCGCGCCGCTCGTGGTCGACCAGCAGACGACGATGGGCATTGCGGGACGGAGCCTCGGCGACATCGGGGTCGCTGCGAAGTGGTCGAAACGTGTCGGGCGACGGATCGGCTTCGCCATCGCGCCGGAGCTGATACTACCCACAGGTCGAAGCGACGCGCTCGCGAGCGACGGCAACGTTGGCGGTCAGCTTCAGGGCCTCGCGGACATCGAGCTAGGTCGTTTGCGCGTCGGCGGCATGGCTGGGGCAAGGCTGCGCGCCGATTCCGGCACGTCATTCGGCGCGACACACGGCCAGCAAGTGTTGTGGGGTGCGGTCGTCGACGTGGCTGTCGCGCGCGAGCATGGCGTGCATCTCATCGGCGAGGTTCATGGTGCGGCGGCGGCAAGCTCCGCTGCATCCGAGAACCCGGCGGAGCTCTTGGCTGCTGTTCATTGGCTTCGCGACGGTTGGATCGTTGTTGCCGGCGGCGGCGCCGGGTTGAACTCGTCGGTTGGTGCTCCAGCATGGCGTGCCTTCGTGGGAGGGGCAGTGACAGTCGGAAGTCGCGCAACTCCCCGGCGTCCTCCACCCGCACGCATCGCATCGATCGCAGCGCCCCCGCCGCCGCCGGCCACACCCACAGAGCCCGCACCACCTCCCGTCGATCCCGATCCGGACCGCGATGGAATTCTGGGAGACGCGGATCGTTGTCCCGAGAGCGCCGAGGTCGTGAATGATCACGAAGATGACGATGGGTGTCCCGACGAGAAGCCTGCGTACGTCCTGACAGCAGGTGCATCACTCGTCCTTCACGACATCCACTTCGAGACCGGGAAGTGGAAGATCTTGCCCGTCTCCTATCGGATTCTCGACGATCTCGCTGCCTCGCTCGCGACGCAAACGGACGTCCGACTTCGCGTCGAGGGCCACACCGACTCGCGCGGATCCACGACGGCGAACCTCATCTTATCGCAGCAGCGCGCGCTCGCGATCGTCAACTACCTCGTCGGAGCCGGGGTGGTCGCAACTCGCCTCGAGTACGAGGGCTTCGGCGAGAGCCGGCCCATCGCGAGCAACGCCAACGCGGAAGGGATGCGTGCGAACAGACGAGTGGAACTGCGTGTGCTGGCTGGTGCGGCCGACACGGAGCGTCGAGCGTGGTGACCGGAGAAGTCGCGACGGCTGGATGGTCCCCCACCTGCACGCCGAGCGAGAACAGTGACGTTGTGACCCGCGAAGTACCTGTGGAGACGATCGAGGAGCTCGCGCGTGGGAGCGGTCCGCTGTCTCGGGTTCTCGCAGATCGGTACGAGATCGGCCGTCGGTTAGGTCGCGGAGGAATGGCGGACGTGTTTCACGCCCGCGACCGTGCCCTCGATCGGGACGTTGTCGTGAAGATCTTGCGAGCCGAGTGGCAGGCCGACGAGCACCAGCGCGATCGGTTCCAGCGCGAGGCCAAGCTGCTCGCAGAGCTGGACTCGGATCGTCTCGCGCAGGTCCTCGACGTGTGCGTGTCGGACGATCAGTGCTTCATCGTGATGCGACACTTGAGCGGCCGCAACGTCGAACAGATCGTGAACAGCACGGGCCCGATCGAGCCGCAGATCGCGCTTCAGATCGTGCGCGATGTCCTCGGCGGGTTGCAGGATCTACACGCGCTCGGGCTCGTGCATCGCGATGTGAAGCCGGCGAACGTTCTGGTCGGAAGTGATGACCGCGCGACTCTCCTCGATCTCGGTGTCGTGCACGACCGCCGCCGTCCTCGCATCACACCACCCGCGCACACCGTTGGGACCTTGAACTTCATGTCCCCGGAGTTGCGCAGGTCGTCGAGCGTCGACCTGCGCAGCGACCTCTATCAGGCGGGGCTGCTACTCCTCTACATGACGACCGCGATGTCGCCGCGCGAGCTCGATCTCGCTGCTCTCGAAGAGGCACTTCATCGTGGGCTTCCACGCTCGATCTCGACGATCATCTCTCGCGCACTGCTCCCGCCGGACACGCGGTATGCCACGGTCGAGGAGATGTGCCACGATGTCGACGCTGCGATGTATGCCAGCACGACCCTTGAACTAGGCACTCAAGACGTCATCGTATCGACGGACCTGATGGCTCACGACGAGCCGATCTTGCTCATCGCGCCGAAGCGCCCACGATCGACCAAGCAGTCCAGGTCGTGGCGCCAGACGATCGTCATCGTCGCGATCGTCGCTCTCGGCGTGTGGAGTCTCGACGAACACCTCGAGCGCGAGTTCTGGCGAGGAACGGCACCCGGCACGGAGATCGCGGCGCCAATCATCGTAGACCTTCCGCACACCGAAGTGCTCGCGACGTCGACGCGCGCCCTGCCACCGGTCATCGTCGAGGCGCACGTGGCCCCGACCAAGGTTGGCGACCCCGTTCGGTCATTCGCATCGCGTCCTGAAAAGACACGGTCGGAAGCACCGGTCGCCGTGCCCGAGTTCGGCGTTCCCGAGGAGATGTTTGGTGACGCACGGATATGGCTCGAGCGGGCCCTACGCCACGAGCAGAACGGCGCCCGTGAGGCAGCCATTGCTGCCTATCGTGGGTTTCTCCGGATCGCGCCAGACGATCTGATTGCGCCGAGGATCAACGACCGCCTCGTAGTGCTTGAGGCTGCTGACTAGTTCCCCATCTCACGGAGATGGGGAACTAGTCACTACTTGTCGCGGTGATCGCGGCACGAACTGCCGTGATCGCCAGAATCTTCACCGGTTAGACGGAGCGATCTCCGACCTGTTCTCCCCGATCAGCCTGATCCCGCCGGTTCCCTAGTCTATCCAGGGGCACGTTGCCGACGAGGATTGCATCTGCCTTTCCAGGAACCGTTCCAAGTAGGGGAGATCGGGGAGAACAGCGAACAAACGACCGGATCGTCCGGCGTTGAACTGATCCTGCCCGTTCACCACCGTTCGTGGACGGCGGGAACAACAGCGTGGAAGATGACCGCTAGCTCGCGGTGCCTGGTAGCCGCACGACGAACACGGGGCGCGCGTCGACCGTTTCGTACACGAGCTCGCCGCCGTGCGCCTCGCAGGCAAGTCGGGCGAAGTAGAGCCCGAGACCTCGCTTACCGTCTCTCCCGCGACCGTACTTCGAGAACAGCTTCGGCACGACGTCCTGCTCCACCGGAGGTCCGCTGTTCTCGACGCTGATGACGACCGATCCGTTCGGGATCTCGAACCAGCGTTTGGCAACGATCCTCACCAGCCCGTCTCGTCCCGCATAGCGTCGACCGTTGCCGACCAAGTTGTGGAGTATCCGCTCGACGAGGCCCCGGTCGAAGCGCGCCGTCAGCGCTGGATCGCACTCGACCTCCCACCCGATACGGCTCCCCGCTGCCGCATGGACCGCCACGACCGCGTCGAGCAGTCCGCGCACATCGACCGTCTGCACGGACGGCATCACCGCAGCGTCCTCGAACCGGCTGACGTCGAGCAGATTGGCAACCAACGTGGACACGAGCTTGAGGCTCGCCGCCGATCCACGGACGAGATCGATAAGCTCGGGATCGAGGTCGGAGAGACCGACGACGTCCAGCGTGCTCACGCAGCCCATGATCGCGTTCCGCAGGTCGTGCGCGATCAGCGCCACCGCCTCGCTCGAGAACGCGCGCTGGCGTTCGAGCGTCTCGCGCGCGAGACGAGCATCGACGAACGCTCGTTGCCGCTGCAACGCGATCTCGATTCGCGTCCGCAGATCCTCGATGGAGGTCGGCTTCGACGCGAAGCCGTCGCATCCGGCCTCGATGGCGAGCTGGCGCATCTCGTCGCTGTCGCTCGCTGTTGCCGCGATCAGGTGCACCGACTCCCCGTGGTCGCCGCGCAGACGCCGGATGACGTCGATCCCCGTGAACGTCGGCATGACGAGGTCGACCAACGCGACGTCGGGGGGCGTGGCGTGCGCCTGCTCGATGGCGCGGTGTCCGTCGAACGCGGTGAAGACCTGGTAGCCCGCGCGCGCGAGCCCGGCCGCGGTCGAACGGCACAGGCGCTCGTCGTCGTCGACGACGAGAATGCGCGCTCCGCTCTTGCTCTCCTGCTCGCCCCCGCCAACGGACATCTCCATCGACAGTAATGGAGTTATCGACGCGCCGGGGGACGTGCACGGTTAGTCAACGGTGAGTCCACCCACAGTGGAGAGGCTCTGTGACGCCGCCGTTTCAAGGAAGTGCGGAGCGCACCGACGCCATTGACTAGAACGAAGGCAATGAGAGCAGATCGTTCTCGGTCGTCGCATTCGATTTCGAGCGGATGTAGTCGAGGCCGTAGACGTTGAACACCTCCACCTCTCCGGGCGGATCCCCCTTCGTGAACACCCTCGTCCCGTTCCGGATCTCCGCGATCAGGTGGGCGACGCTCAGCGCCTTTGGCAGCGGAGTCGTCACGCTCGGCGTGGCCACGGACTCGATGGTCTCGCACCAGACCTCCGTGATGTTCTCGTAGAAGCGCCCTCGGCCGTCCATCCGAACATGGGTAACGATCAGCATGTCCACCCTCCGTGGAACATACCGCGAGCGAGCGACGACGAGGAGAGCGATCACGCGCGCTATGCCGCTCGCGGCCTCAGGGCACTCTCACGGCACGTACCTCACAAACCAAGCCATGAACCGCTGGACGACGTCATCACCGGAGCTGTCGAGGGAGAGTCCGGCTGGATTGCACTCGGCGGTCGGAATGTCGCATCGCCACGCATCCTGCCCATCCCTGCACGCCTCGATGGCGAAACTTGGTTGTGTAGCTTGCCGTGGGTCGTCGATGCTCACGAACACGTGAAGCTCCCAGCTGTAGGCGACCGACGCTCCATGTCGCGAGCTGTACATCTCTTGATCGTCACGATCGCGGCGGGACTGCGTCATCAACAGGCGAAGGGTTGCCGACACCGTTTTCGGGCTATCGAAATCGTACGAACTCTCGACGGTGACGGGCGAGTCGAACCGTAGTTCGCGTGCCCGCGAATTAAGCGCTTCAGCGACCAGTTTGAGGGAGACCGCGGCCGGCGCCGCGAAGTTCTCCACGAGCTGGCGTTGCTTAGCGTGTTCGGATTGCATCCATTCTTTCAGAGCATCACGAGCGCGCAGTGCGCCGTCGATCTCATGAATCAGAGGCGGAAGCGAACCAGCGCCGCGTTTCGACACTTGCTGCGTCGTCGTCTCTGGCGGGCGTTCCTTCAGAAGCATCGCCCGAGCCGTCGTGAAGTTCTCGCCGGTCGCATCCTTGCGAGCACGCACCAGAGCCTTGAAGTCTTTGTCTTTCGTCACGGAAACCTCATCGCTGATGGATCGTTGCTGATCCGCGCATCAACAAAGAGCCATCGGACAAGGACGGTGACTAACCCGAGGATTTGCTCCCCTTGGCTCCCTACGGCGGCGCGGCTTGCCGTTGCGGAGTTTCGGCGACGGGCACGCCGTGGAATCAACGATAGCAGCGCGGACACGTTGGACAACTGGATTCGTTTCGGTTCATCGCCTCAGCCGCCCTCGGCTACTTGGCAAGGCTAGTTTCTCGGAAGCAGCCGCTTCTTCGTGATGAACAAGTCGCCGGCAGATCCGAGCTTCCGGAGAGCAAACATGGCGACCGGCTTTTCTGCAACGCGCGCCCATGCATGGGGCAACTCGTCCGCGAGGATGACGACATCGAAATCGTCATCCGCCTCCAAGAGCTTGATCAAGTCCTGCATCGCTGGAGGTTTGTCGCCCTTGGGAAGTTGAAGCGCGGGATGGAACACCACGTTCCTGAGCGTGCGCAACGCATCGACCTGTACCCGGAGGTCCCGATCCTTCGCGACGCCGGCAGGGTCAATTCCGCCGTCCTCGGCGCAAAAGATGAGCTCCTGCGTGATCGCGATCGCTGCAACGCACCAGAGCCACTGCTGGGCATTTCCGAAATCACGAACGCTTCGCACGAGCGTGGACACGTTCCACGGCGCAGCAGTTCCTTGATCTTCGGCGCTCAACGATCGATGTACTGCGAGCACCGATTGGACCCACGTGTCGATCACGTCGACACGGCGCTCGTTTCCAAGCCACGTTTGCCCAAGAGCATCGTCCCAAGTCTTCATTTGTGCCGGAGACGGAGTCGAAGTTGAACCGTTGGGTAGTCCTGCCTCGCGCGAATCTCTGCTTCGCGACCGTAGTGCTGAGCGACGAGGTTGCTCCCCGGCGGCAGATACTCGTCGTACGCCGCGTCGTATTCGTCGATACGTCCATCGTTCGCGTAGACCACGAGGCGCCACGGCTCTCCATAGAGAAGACCGAGCGAATGTGAATATGTGTATCGACCGGCTTCTGACAGCGGTAGCCACACGAAGGTGGGACCTGCGTCCACGAGTACGAGATCGAGGCAGACAAAGTCGTCGAGCTTGGTTTCGCCAACGCGCGGCAGTACAGCGCCGGTGAACTGATAGCGCGGAAGCTGTGGAGGGGCTGGACGGTCGCGATCGATCCAATACCCAGAAATCTGGCCATCGATCCTTTCCCGTGGCGCGGACGGACTCACCCGCCAACCGTAGCCTGAGATCTCATCGTTGCGTCGGATAGCTCACGATCACGATGCCGTTCCCACCGCTCCCGCCAGCGTAGAACGGCGGCTCTCCAACCTCCGTCGGTCGGCCACCGCCGCCACCACCACCACCACCGGTTCCGTCGACGCCGTCCGTACCGATCGCGTTCATGCCTCCCTCACCACCACCGCCTTCGCCACCAACCCCCGACATCAGACCACTGCTTGCGAGATCCTGCGCGCCGGCTCCACCACCGCCCGCGTAGTGCACGAGCATCCCGGAGATCATCACGGCGAGACCGGGACCACCCGTTCCACCTGCGTTCGGCGCACCGTTCGCACCCGCAGCTCCGGCGCCGCCACCTCCGCCGCCCGTGAACACCGTCAGCGCACCGTTGGTGAAGCCATTGGCACCGCCGCGGTTCCCTTGTCCGACAGTTCCCGCTCCACCCCCGCCCTCGTGATCGGCGCCTCCGCCGCTCCCACCGTTGGGCGTCGACGACGGGCGACCGGCCCCGCCGCCCGTCGTGGCGATCGGTCCGAATGACGAGTCTCCTCCGCTCGTCGCTGGAGGACCTCCATAGCCGACGAGGATGGCGTACGACGTCTGCATGAGCGCGAAGCTCGGCTCGTGAACGAGGCCCCCGGCGCCGCCACCGCCACCGCCGCGCGTCGATCCGCCGCCACCACCGCCCGCGACGACGAGCAGCTCGATGCTGCTCACGTCGGGTGGTGGTGCGAATGTCGCGCCGGACCAGCTCACGTCGAACGTGTGAATCGTGCGACCGGCGACGTGCGTGATCGCGCCGCCCACGGCGTCGGTCGCGAGCACGCAAGCGCTCGTCGTGTCGGCGCGACAGAGCCCCTCCGGTCCGCACGTGAGCCCTTCGGGGCAGGAGCTGTCGTCCACCGCGCAGACGACGGCGCAGTGCTCGACACTGAGATCGTAGCCGCACGCGCTGAGGGCGACCGCGACGATGAGTGCTCTCACCAGGCCGCGCTCCACGAGATCCCGCCGCCGCCCTCGTGCGAGTGCGGCATGACGGTGACGACCGCACTGTTGCGTTTGCCGATGACATACAGGATCGCGCCCGTCGTGATCGCAGCGATGCCGATGGAGTCGAGCGTGTAGCCGATCGTCGCGTAGCGGCGCCCGCGTGCGTCGTTGTCTCGCTGCACGGACCAATCGCAGCTTGGCGAGCACGCGTTGCTTATGTCGTTGCCGATCGTCATAGCCTGTCGTCCGAACAGCAGACCTGTCACGACGATCGCGGCGCCGCCCCCGCCCGTGATGAGCCCAGCGACGCGTAGGCCGCGGCCGGCGTCCGTGGTTACGGTGCGGCTAGTCCGCGGCTTGGTGATCGGCGGTAGATCGGTCGAGCCGCACTTCGGTTCCAGCTCTCGTATGAGTTCGTCGGCGAGGGCCCGCCGATCCGAGGTCGGATCGGCTGTGACGAACTGTCGGTAGCTCGACAAGGCACGCGTGCAGTTGCCGGCACGTCGATAGGCTTGTCCGAGGTTGAACAAGAGACCGGGTTCCCGCGAGAGCTGATAACTCGCTTCCCAGCGATCGATCGCGAGCGCGTAGTCGCCACCGTCGTACGCGCGTTGCCCAGCGTCATACAGCTCCTCTGCGCTCTCTGCCTGCGCGCTGCCGTGATGTAGAGCTACGAGGACGAAGACGATCAGTGCGATCTTCATCGCGAAGACGAGCCCCGTCGGAACGGGTTGATCGTACCGTCGCGATCGATCGGAGGTGGTGGCGTCGGCACGTACCGCTGCGGAGGTTCCTCCGTCGGCTGGCTCGGAGTGATCGGCGTGTTAAT
The DNA here is from genome assembly GCA_964617845.1 of uncultured Kofleriaceae bacterium. Lineage (GTDB taxonomy): Bacteria > Myxococcota_A > Polyangia > Haliangiales > Haliangiaceae > JABFXX01. Next base: position 115,568 of record CAZUAR010000009.1, read on the forward strand.
CGCCGAATCAACCGTGGGCGGCAGCTTCGGCACGGGAACTTCTGTGTGTCCCGCGTTGGCGGATCGTGTCGTGTTGCGGGGACGTGGCCTCGGAGGATCGATCGTATCGACGACGACGGCGTCCGCGGGTGCTCGATCCGTAACGGACGGGATGGCCCCCGCGTCGATCGCTTCTGTCGCGTCGATCGTATCCGCTCTGGGAGTCGCGACTATCTCGACCGCATCGGGTCTTGCTGCACCCTGGTTCGACGTGCCGCCGAGGACGCGCGCACCGATCACGATCCCGATGATCAGTGCGAGCACCACCAGCGATCCGAGCCAGGCTCGCGTGTCGCGCGCACTTCGCACGGCAGGCGCCGTTGTCGCGCGAGCTTGCGACGTACCCGAGAGCACGCTGGTGATCACGTCACGCACGTCGGGAAGCGTCGGGCGGTAGTTGGAGTTCTTGGAGAGCAGCGAGGGCAGGAGCGCGTCCAGCTCCGCGGGGATCTCGGGCCAGATTGTTCTCGGTTGCGGAGGCGTCTCGGCCAAGTGAGCTGCGAGCGCGGCCGTTGCAGTGCGCGCGTTGGGGAACGGATGTTGACCGACGATCAGCTCGTAACCGATGACGCCGAGCGCGTAGACGTCTGTCCGACCGTCGACATCGGGGCCGCGCGCCTGCTCGGGCGAGATGTAGAGACATGTCCCGATTACCGCGCCGCTCGCGGTCTTCTCGACGCCATCAGCGACGGCGAGCTTGCTCAAGCCGAAGTCCAGCAGCTTCACGATCGACGACTGCCCGTGCTCCAGGCGGGCGAGAAACGTGTTCTCCGGCTTGAGATCGCGGTGGACGATTCCCGCCGCGTGAGCGACCTCGAGCGCTGAGGCCATCTGATCGAGGATCGCCAGCGCCTCATCGAGAGGCACGCGCCCGCGCTGGAGGCGCTCATAGAGCGTGACTCCTTCGAGATACTCCATGGAGTAATACGAGCGTCCGTCGGGTAGCTCGCCGAACGAGTGCACGTTCACGATGTTCGGGTGGTGGAGAGTCGCCAACGCGCGCGCTTCGCGCGCGAAGCGGCCGATCGCCTGTGGATCAGCACCCATCGTCGGCGCAACCACCTTCAACGCGACCTGCCGACCGAGCGTCAGGTGTCGCGCGCGGTAGACGATGCCCATGGCGCCTTCGCCGAGCTTCGCTTCGATCTCGTGCTCGTCCACGAGAGAACCCACGGGGATATCGACGTGCTCGGCGATCCCGCGCAAGAAGCGTGTCGGTGGATCGCTCGACGTCGATCCGGGCGAACTGGAGCTTGGCGCCTTGACGCGAGGGGCGTGAGCAAGATGCGTCTGAACGTCCGAGCTGAACGCATCGAACGGACTCTCATCGGTCTGCTCGCCATCAGAGACCTCCACGGAAGTGTCGAAGGCGTCGAACGGCACAACGTTCATTGGCGTCGCGCGTGTCGTCAGGGGCGCTCCGTCATGAGGGCACACCGTATGTCTGGCTGACCAGCCCTTCCCGCACCTCGAACATCGGAGGGCACCCTCGGCTTCACCGGCCATCGGGTCCACTATACCGGAGTCCTGTATACAGGACTCGGTGAACGTGCCGGCTCCCTACGCTCGCTGCGTTGGACGATCTACAGCGCAGAGTGGTCGCTACGATCCGCGAGCTGGCAAAGCAGAAGCGGATCGCGGTGACGCACCTGCCAGATCGCGCCGGCGTCGCGCGAAGTCACTTTTGGCGGGTGATGGACGGGACGGCATCGCCGACGCTCCGCTGGATCAGCAAGATCGCGAAAGCGCTCGGGGTGGGAGCCATCGATCTGGTTTTGGCCAAGAACAGCCCCGCACCAAACGTCGGCGCTCGTCCGTTGCGTAAGCGAACCAAACCAGCCCGTTGATTGGTGGTGGGTATCCCGACACCCACCGCATTCCGACGATGCTTCGGGCTTCCTCCGTCGAGGAAAGCCGCTTTTCTGCCTCTCGGATTGTTGATAAACCGAAGCGTGTCGAACGAGTTGGCGTTGTTCGAGCCGACCGCGCTGGAAGTGCTCAACCGGCGCGGCACCGGGCTCGTGCAGTTGTTCCGCGGATTGGTCCCGGAGGCGTGGTCGATCGCGATCGATCGGATGCGTTCCTACGACAGCGCACTCTCGCCGTATTTGGGTTCCGAGTATTCAAAGAACCAGGTCAACGCTGCGCTTCAAGACGAGCAGCTCGGACGTGCCCTGATTGCCGTGACAGCGGCGACGTTGCAGTTGGATCGGAAGCACACGACGCTGGCGCGTCTGCCGGTTCCCGTGTGGCTGCTCATGCCGTTCCGCGTCTACCTCGATCGCGACGTTCGTGCACGCGTGTCACGGACGGTCGACGTGCTCAAGGAGACGATGGCCATCGTACGCCAGCTCCATGAGCGTACCGATCTGATGAAACCACTCGCGGACTCTCCAGATCGAGACTTGACGGCATTCCTTCATGACCCCGACGTGCCGACCGAGGTCGCAAAGCGTTTCCTCGCGGGCCTCCGATCTCGAGTCACCTTGGATATGGTCCAAGCCGCTCGAAGGCAGCGCTTGTGGGATATGAGCAGCATCAAGCACGCGCTGCTCGACTGGTCCGAGGATCTCCTCTCCGCCATTGGTCTCATCGCGAACCAGCCTGGTGTCGTGATCCGTTCACTTCCCCGCGAGTACGCGTTTGACCTTCGTGCCGAGACTGAGAACCATCAGCGTCGACGCCAACGGCTCGCAGCAGATGCTCGTCAGGCCGCCACCGACCTGAAGAAGTGAACTGAGAGCGTTCATGGTTTCGGCGGTCCGTGCGGGCGACGTCTACATTGTCCCGATTCGAGGTCGCAACGACGAGGTCAAGCACCGGCGAGTTCTCGTGCTCGACGGTGCTCCAGATCCTCTCAATCCAGCGGTCGTTCTCATCGTGAGCGGATGTAGCGAGACGAATGCTCGCGCGCGAACTGGGACGTACGTTCGGATCTACGACGACGATTCTGATTTCTTCGCGTTCGGCCTCGAGAACTCGACGACGTTTCACATCGAGGACATTGCCTTCTACGACGCGAAGTCGCCGTTCTTTGCGGATCGACCCAAGGGCAGGTGCGCCGATCCAGATCGTGTGATCGAATTTCGGGAACTGCTCGATCGACGCCTCGACGATCCGACGCCCATCCCCTTGTTGCCGAGAACCGCGTCTCTCGAAGCGGAAGAAGCCGCGAAGGACTATCGCCGCCAGGCGGTGAAGTTGGCAGAGCCTGAATTTCCGCGAGACCTGCCGACCGTTGCTCAGGCGTTGGCGAAGAAACCAGAGGAGTAGAACCGGAGCACTCAGAACGCGCCGAAGACCACGAACCCCGTCGGAGAAACGCCGACGTTCCAATTCGCGAGTTCATGATCATGATCGGCGAGCCTGTCTGAATGGATCGCGAGCTTGATCACGCCGCTGACAAGCAAGCCGCCACCGACGATCGCGAGCGTCGTCCCGAGCAACGAACGCGTGTCGGCCTTGTCGTTGAGCGCATTCTGCTCCTGCTGATTGGGCGTCCTGCTAGCGTCGCCGCGCAGGCTCGACGCGCTGAGGAACAGACCAGCCGCAACGCCGGCCGAAACAGCGCCAGCTCCCGCGAGTCCCCAACCGACACCGTCTTGATACCAGTGGCTCGGGCTCGGCGGTGGTCGATCAACGCTCTGCACGCGTGGCGATTCGATCGGTTGCGTGGGCGATGACGGCGGTGGATCGGCCGGCGCCATCTTCGCGAGGTCGTCGCGCAGCGTGCTCATCACGGCGCCGACCTGTTCGGCGAGCAGTGGCGTTTCTGGACTCGACTTGACGAACCGCTCGTAGTGCCAGAGCGCTCGCTCGTAGTTTCGCTTTCGGACGGCAGGATCATCAGCGCGCTCACCGAGAATGCGATAGCACTGCCCGAGGTTTAGATCGGTCACCGGTGCCGGTTCGATCAAGGCGCTGGCCTTGTACTCGGCCACGGCCAGCTCGAACGATTGCGTGGCGAACAACTTCGCGGCCTGCGCGTTGTGTTCGAGCGCGGTCTTCGCGATCGGCTTTCGCGGAGCTGGCTCTGCAAAGGCGATCGCAGCGCTGGCCATCAGTATTGCGAACGCTACGCTCGATCGTCTCATCGTCCGAGGATCCTCACTCGAACACCGTGTTCGGATCAAAACGGACGCCTTGCTCCGCGCTTCCGTTGGTCGTTGTTGGGGGAGCCGTCTTGGGTTTCGTCTGCTTCGACGTGCGATCACCCTTCGGGACGGCAGTTGATTTCGGCGGCGCTTTCTCCGAGCCAGGCGATGGGTGTGCCTTTTCCGAGATCGGTGGAGCGTCATCTACCCCCGCATCGGGCAACGCTGCCTGAGAGGGCGTAGGGATGTCGGCGATCATTGCATCGGGCGGTGAAGGTGACGGCGACGGCGACGCGTTCACAGCGCCGGTTGTTGGGGCAGTGATCGCGGCATCGAGCTGGTCGACCACCGGTTGAGACGCAGCGCCAACATCCGGCGAGGCTGAGGATCCACGCCGCACGAGGGCAACGGTCGCGATCGTGACGGTCACCACGAATGCAGCTCCGAGCGCGAACAGAATCGTTCGTCGTGAGCTCGAAGCGTTCGATCCGGGCGATGAGGTCGATGCGACCTTCGGAACCTCGATCACGCCGCTCGCCGCAGCCATCGTCGATAGCGGCGCGGGGATTGCTGCCGCCGGACGTTCGTTCGCCGTCGGTGGCAGGCTCGGCACTGGCGTGAGCGCCATGAACGGCTGACTCGCGACGCGCGGTGTCTCCGTCGCTCGATGGGGCCAGTGCGCCGACGCCGAGATCGATCCATGCGACACGTTGGACACGTTGCGTACGGTTTCGTCGTCCGGGGACGATGCCGTGATGAACTCGGGCGCGACGCGTTCGAGAATCTTCGCGCCGCTCGGCACATGAGGCGGGATCTCCGACGTGAGCGACGCCAACGTGTTGATGAAGTCGGCGACCGACGGCCGTTCGTTAGGATCTCGCGAGAGCGTCTTACGCAACAGTGTGACGACCTCGGCCGGAACCGGCGCCACATGTCCGAGCGGGCCTTGCGGAAGTGTGAAGTCTTCGGTCCGTTGCTTGAAGTACAGCACTTGCTCGTTCGGCACGTCTCCCCACGGAAGGATGCCGAAAAGCATCCGCCACACGATGACAGCAACCGCGTAGACGTCCGCGGGCTTCCCGGCGGCGGCAGCGTTCTCGTATTGCTCGACCGCCATGTAGCCGGGCGTGCCCATGGCCATGCCCGTCAGTGTCTTCTTCTCGTTCGTCGATTCGGCGAGGTTTCGCGAGATGCCGAGATCGATCAGCCGCACCTCGTACGCGTTCTGCTTGGTCTTCAGGATGAAGATGTTGGCCGGTTTCAGATCGCGGTGAACGATTCCCTTCTCGTGGAGACTCTGGAGTGCGCTCATCACCTGCGCGATGATGTGAAGCGTGTGGTGGAGGCTGCTCACCGGACGACGTGCGATGTGGTCCTCGAGAGTCTCTCCGTCGAGGAAATCCATGATCAGGTAGAGCTGACCGTCGGGAAGCGCGCCGTAGTTGTCGATGCCGACGATGTACGGGCTGGCGACGCCCATGACACCTCGAGCTTCGTCCTCGAACCGCGCTCGGATCACCGCGACGTTCGCGAAGTGAGGCAGCAAGATCTTGATCGCTTTTCGGGCGCCGCTCCGTTCGTGCGTGGCGAGGTACACCGCGCCCATACCGCCGGCTGCGAGCTGCTTGCGCACGACGTAGTTCTGAATCACCACGCCGATCAGCGGATCGCTTGCCTGGTTCACCAACACGTGCCCCTTCTGAAATGTACCGTCATTTCCGCGCCGCGTGGGCAGTCGATCGTTTCTGCGGAGCGCCTACCTTGTGCGCGAGGAACGGTGACGACAATCCGAGCTGGTCGCCGTACCAGTAATGCATCGACGAGGTCGGGACGCCGAGCTTCTCGGCGCCGGCCTTCACCGAGCCCTCGCGCGCGATCTCGATGAAGCGATCGGCCGCGAACCGTAGCTCGGACAGATTCTCCGGCCAGCTATAGGCTTGGAGCGCGGCTTGGTTCTCGGACGTCAAGTCCGACACGCGCAGCTCCACGCCACGCTCGGCGAATAGTCGATCGAGGAGTCTCGGAACGGCGCCGGGGCGTTGCGCGATCGGAGCGAGCGAGACGAGCCGCATCGTCGCGGTCGACATCTCACCGAGCACGTCGCGCGCTTTCTGAACGCTCGGCGCGATCGTGATGACGCGGATGTGGCGGCTCGGAGAGAACAGCATGGAGACGAATGTCGCGTCCATCACGGGGGTGTCCTCGTGGATCGTCAGCACGAGCGTCGCGCGGCTCGCGCGATCGATGATCGCGCGCTGTGCGGCTCGATCTGTCAGCTCTCGATCGAGATGCACGAGCTCGCGGCCACGTCGGAGCGAAATCGCGTGAATCGTCTCCGCGAGCCGGCTCTGTTCGCAACCCTTGTCCCCCGTGATGACGAGGTTCGCTCCTCCCAGCGCCGCCACCATCACGCCGCAGGGCGACGAATGGAGTCCACTCGACCACGTCAGCGCTCCCTCGTCGGCAGATCCGAGGATCTCGGTGAGCACGGAGTTGGCGGCTTGCATCTCGTCGTTGAGGAGCAGCAAGCGCGTGCGACCTGCGGTGAACGTATCGCCCGGGCGGATGTCGAACACGTCGACCCTTCGTCCGTCGAAGTACGTCCCGTTCGAGCTGCTCTGATCGTAGATGCGCATGCCAGTACCGCGCCGCTGAACGAGACAATGGAGCGCCGAGACGAACTCGTCCCGGATCGCGATGTCGGAGCTGGGATCCGAGCCGAGCGTGTACGTCGTCTTTTCGCGAGACAGCTCGAAACGCAGATCCGTATCGTAGCTCTGGATCATCGTCCCCACGTCCGGCCCGTCGTAGCTCGCGTCGCGAAGTGATTCGGGAAGCGTCTTGGTCTTCGGCGGCACGGGACGATTCCCAGAAGCCTCGATCGCAGGCGGTCGCTTCCTGGCGTCTTTCGGATCGTTCGGACCCGTTGGCGGTCGCTTGGCCATGCAGGAACCTCATCATCTCGAGGTCACACCCAGCAAGGGGCTTCCAACCGAAGGCCGATTTTCGGGACTTGGTTGGAAGCCAAAAGCCGCTCCGTAACGTGCTTCTGCCGATTTAGGTACGCTGGCGCTTCCAGGTTTTCGAGAATCTACCGAGCTCATTTGGAAGCCTCTTTCTCGCTTGCGTCGCGATCTGGTTACTTGCTTTCGTGGCCAGAAGCTCATCGCAGCAGGTGTTGGTGTTGGAGGCGGTGGCGCGGCTCGACGGCTCGCTCACCAGGGTCCTCGGTCATGTGGACCTTTTCGTCAGCTCGCGGGCCGATCACGTCGTCGCGAGTCTGCGCAACGCGCTCGCGCTGGTCATGTCGACGATGGAGGACCTGCGCGAGCGCGTGCTCGTCAGCGCGGATGACCTCGCGTGGGAATGCGCCGATTCGGTGCTGCGCGCGCGCAGCGCGGTGATCGCGCTCCAGTTGGCCGAGCTTCAACACGTCCGGTCGGACGTTCCGGCGCGGGCGTTCCTTGCCCGTCGCTTCCAATCGGTCGAGGAGTTCAGCGGCTTCCTGCTCGACGAGATCGGCCGGATCAATTCTTCGCGCCTTCGAGAGATGCGAGAGCTTCGCCAATCTCCCAACGCTCGAGACGAGAGCCTGCAACACGTCGTGCTCGACAACGCGGAGCACGCGCTACTCGCGATCGGGCGAGATCCTGACGTGGAGGCGTTCCTGACGATCGGAGCGCGCGTCGACTCGCGACGGTTTCGGATCGCGTGCCTGACGATCGCCGCGGTTCTCGAGCTGACGATCGCTCCGCAGCTTCGCGCGAATCGCAACCCCGACGACGACAGCACCTCGGCGCGCTGAAACGCAGCCACAACAGCTCGATCAACTTGGTGGAGGGTAATGATGGGTACTTCGGCGTTTGAACAGGCACCACTCAAGGAAGACAAGTCGGACTTGCTCCCTCCGAACCTGGGACGCGACCACTGCAAGGAGCATCCCGACGACAAGACGTGCGCGTTGCTGACACCCGATCAGCGCACCGAGCTGATCGCCTTGGCGCGAGGCCGACTCCACGAAGCCTCGTCCGAATATGGTGACGCGATCACGGAGGTGCGCGTCGCCGAGCTACTCAAAGAGCCGGACGACATCCCGATGCTGACGGATCTCGTGATCGACGCGATCTCCGTGTTCGGCGGCAATCTCGCCAAGAACGCGATCAAGCTCATCCGATCGAAACCAGTCGCAACGATCAGCTCCCTCGGTCTCGGCATCGGAACAGGGCACGAGCAACTAGATCTCGTGAAGGGGGCCGATGATGGACTCGTCTCGCAGGCCGTCACCGGAGTGCTCTCCGCATCCAAGAAGGGTGCGAAGAAGATAGCCGCCGAGGACGATGGTGAGTTCAAGCGCGATCAGGACGCGGCGACCGCGTTTCTCGATAGCCTCCGCGATCTCAAGAGACAGATCTTCGACGCGCTGCCGCACGTTCCACCGATGCTCGACAATCCGAACCTCGTCCTCTTCTATCACGCGTGGAGCCCGACCAAACGCGGCGCGGCCGACCTGCGCACGGAGATCGAGAACAAGCTGACCAAGTTTCGCTCGTCGCCAGCGTCGAAGATCGGTCGACGAATCGCGAAGGAGCACGTCGAGAAGCCGACGGGCAAGGGAGGTCCGTTCGAGCAAGCAGAGAAGATCCGCAAGGACATCGCCTCGAAAGGCATCGACGACCTCGACGACATTCGGGACACCAAGCTGGTGCTGCATCACGTGGACGACGAGAGCCCGCCGAAGCTCTACTACTACCGGCGCGACTACCTCCCGATGCATCGCATGAACGAGGTGCTCGGAGGCCCCGACGCCCTCGATCCCAAGACCAACCTCGACAGAGTCGCGACCGGCGACTGGACGCTCTACAAGGAAGTGGAGCCGGAGTTCGCGGAAGCCGCAATGGCGGCGAACGCGCAAGTGTGGGGCGTGAAGTACGAGGCGAAGGACACGGAGCAGAAGGTCGAATACTCCACGCAGCCGACAAAGCCGATCGCACCGCGTCATGCACCACTGAGAAAGGATTTGGTCGACGAAGCCAAGGCAACGGACGAGGCCGCAAAGCGGCAAGCGACTGCCGCCGCCGCGGCTGCCGCAATTGGCGGCACGTCCGCCACTGGAGCGACCGCGCCATGAGGAGGCCGCGACAGATCGGCTACAGTCTCGTCGTGCGGCCAACCCATTTGATCGTGCTCGTCCTGGTCACTGTGTTCAGTGCGTGCAACGAGCGCGGTCATGCGTTGAGCGATCATGTTCGCAAGACCTGCGAGACGCTTGCGGGCGATCTCGATCACGGCGCGAAGAGACACGCCGAGTTCGCGATCTGGGCGCGAGGCCGCACATCAGATGAAGTGGCAACGTGGGCGCGTGGCGGAACGCCGGACCAGGCACGGCAAGATGCCGACATGAAGCTCCCTTGCCACTGGCCGACGGAGAGTCGAATGGTCTGTGGCGTCCAACTCGGGGCGCAGCTCAAGTCCTGCATCAATGCTCGACAGGGGAAGACGTTGGAAGATCTGAACAGTCGCGTGTGGATCGCGATCGATCGTTTCGGGTCCAGCAAAGATCCAGACACCGTCACGGAGGCGATGCGCGAGCTCGCGTCGATCGCCGCCGAGGCGAACGACCTCCCTTTGAAGGATTGAGGCGTGGTCCGTGACCGGGTCCACATGGACTCGCCGGGGCTGTTCTTTCGCCTCTTTGAGTCTCGCCTGTGGTAAGCGACACTTCCGATCTAGGAGAACCGATGCGTGATTTTCGTTGGTGCATGGCGTTCATCCTTGCGGCGTGCAGCGGGCCGAGCGGAGCCGTGCAGTGCGAAGAGAACTCGAATTGCAACCTGAGTAGCGGCGGGATGTGCGTCGCGAATCCGAGCGGCGGCGACTGGTGCGCGTACCCAGATCCTGCGTGTCCGAGCGGCTATCGGTACTCCGAGCAAAGCGTCGGCGATGGTGTCGCCGGCACGTGCACGATGGTGACGGACGCTGGCGTGGACGACGTACCGCCCGATGATGTGCCACCGGACATGGCGCTCAACTGTCCTGCCAGCGCGCCCGTGCAAGTTGGTCAAGCCGCAGACCTCGTCCTCGGTCAGCCTGGATACACGTCGGGAACGGCGAACAATCCGAATCTGACCGGATCGACGATGAACTTCCCCGTGGGCGTGCTGATCTACGAGGGGCGGCTCTGGATCTCGGACCAAGGCAACAACCGCGTGCTGCAATGGAACTCGCTCCCCGCCGTCGTCGGCCAGGCCGCGAGCATCGCGCTCGGTCAACCCAACCTCATCACGGCGAGCGCGGGCGTTACCGTGGACAAGATGGGTGGCGGTGGCTACGTCGCTCGCACGGGGACGAAGCTCCTCGTCTCCGACGGGACCAATAACCGTGTGTTGATCTGGAACAGCGTCCCGACGGCGAGTGGACAGCCGGCGGATCTCGTCCTCGGCCAAGCGAGCTTCACGTCCAAGGACATGGGGAACGGTGCGGCGAACCTCTACGGTCCGCGCGGCATCTGGAGCGACGGGACGAAGCTGATCATCGCGGACCGCTTCAACAACCGTGTCTTGATCTGGAACTCGTTTCCGACCACGAATGCGGCGCCTGCCGACGTCGTTCTTGGAGCGTCTGCGTTCGACACGTCACCGTTCGTCATGCCGCCGACAGCCTCGTCGCTCCGTAACCCGGCTGGCGTTGCCGTCACGAACGGCAAGCTCATCGTCGCCGACGAAGGAAACCAGCGGGTGCTGATCTGGAATTCCATTCCGAGCGCGAACAACGCGGCGGCCGACATCGTGCTGGGGCAGACGGGATTCGACACAGCGTACAACAACGGCGGCGCACCCTACCCGCAGGTGAATGCGATCGGGATGGTCTCTCCGAATGGCGTCGCGGTGGACGAGTGCGGATCGCTCTACGTCTGCGACAGCAGCAACGGGCGCGTGCTCGTCTACACAACGCTGCCCACGGCGAACGCGACCCCGGCCGACGCGGTTGTCGGCAAGCCGAGCTTCACGGAACAACCGAACGCCGGCACGCCTGCAAGCGACGCGTGGATGAAGTCGTGCCAGGGGCTCAGCGCGTCCGGCACCAGTCTGTTCGCCAGCGATCAGGCAAACCATCGCGTGCTGCGCTTCTCGCTGTCGCGTTGACGCTGAATTGCCGTTCCGTCGACGCTGAAGTCAACGGACGAGTCTGAGCGTTGCCTCGTGATCCTCGATGACGGTCTCCTCGTCGGCGAAGTCGTCGGGCGGCCGACCGCAGTGCGGACACGTGCGCGGCGAGAGCAGCGCTCCGCTGAGAAGATCGTCGAGGGACACGTCGGTCAGTCGCGCCACGCTGTAGGCGAGCTTCGCCGTCACGTCGCGACCGCCGCGTAGCACCTTGCCGATGCTGTCGCTCTTCATGTCGAGCGCGTCGGCGAGCGGCTGCCAGCCGCCGACCTTGTAGTGCAGGAAGCGGAGTGCCGTACGTACGTGGCGCTGCTCTTTGGGCGTTAGCTTCATGGCGTCACTTCACGAGTTTCAAGGTGACAGCCGTGTTCTCCGACGAGCCCTCGGCGGCAGCAGTGTCGTTGGCCGCTGCGGTCTTCGTGAATGGCGTCTCGATCCCGAACTCGGCGATCGCACGCACGATGCACGCGAGGTTGTGGGCGATCACCTTGCAGTAGATTTCGTTCGCTTGAGCCACCGGCAACCTGCTCCGCACGAAGGCGCCGGTCTTCTTCTTGATCATGGAGACCGTCGTCTCGACCTGCGATCGAGCGTGGTACGCGTCGAGAAAGGCTTGTCGACGAAGCTGGAAGTGCGCCCACATATCGTTCCACGCAGCCCACTCTTCCTCGCCCGGATGATTGATCGAATTCTTCTTGAACTGGATCAGCGGCTGCGCACCGACGGCAGCGATCGCGTTGACGCACTTCTGTGTCAGGTACGCCTTGTCGGCGGAGAACTGTTTGACGGCAAAGTTCTGCGCGGTCCGCTGTAGCTGCTCGGGAAGTCGCTTGCAGTCGCCCTCGGAGGAGACCTTCGCGACCGTCACCACGTGCGTGACCGCGCCGGTCGTGAGGTGGAGCTTGACGAACTCGCGCCGCCCTCGCTCGTCCTCTAGCGGCGGCTCCACGCCCTCGTCGTCGTCTTCGTGATCCTCCTTCGCCTCGGCGCGCTTCCGACCCTTCGGATACTTGTGCTCGCTCCAGCGCTTGCCGAAAAGCTCTGTCGAAAACCCGGTGGTGTCCTGCGAGAAATGGCCGACGGTGTTTTCGACGACGGCGAGGGGGATCGCGCTCTCTTCGATGAGCCACTCCAGGATCGCCGTGAGTGCCTCGTCCTCCATCGCACTGTGGACCCGGTTGTGTTGGAACGGCTTGCTGATGTAGCCGTCCTTCGCGCACGCGCGGATTTCGCTTTCGGCGGCGCGCCCCGACTTGCCGGTGTAGACCTTCATCACCATCGCGAAGATCAGATCGCGCAGCGGAATGGGCTTGCGTCCCGGTAGCCCCACTATGCGCTCCGGTTCGGGCACGCGGGCGCACAACGCCTTGAGCAGCGGCCGGAGGCGCTCCACCTCATGCCGAGCGACCTCGTTGATCACGGGCCAGTTGCGAGGCTGCGTCGGACGCTTGGGCTTGCGCTTCGGCTTGTCGGTCCTGTCACCGTCAGCGCTCTCGCCTCCGTCGTCTCGCCCGTCGCCGCCGTCGCTCACGACGCCCTCCAGCGTGAGCCAGAAGTAGGCCGCTTCGATGTGCTTGCAGCGAATACCGAGCGCACCTCGCTCAGCGTGATCGGGGCAGGTACAGGTTTCGGGATCGGAGACCAGATCGACGATATAGGTTGGCGGCGCGTTCGAGTTGGACACCGACTGCGACGGCACGACGTAACGCGCACCGACCTGGCGAATGCCGCCACGCTTGGCGATGTCGCGTCCACGCTCCTCGCGCGTCGTCGGCAAGGGCTGGAACACGGTAGGTCCTGGAATCGTCGCCATGCACTTAGTATGTACATATAAAGTGCCGACGCAACGAAATTTGACCACGCACTTTTTATGTGGATAATAAGTGCGTGGTTTCCAAGCCAAAAAAGAGGCAGCGTCCGGGCGTCGTATCGAAGGAATCGGGGCGGATCGGTCGACCAGCGATCGAAGATCCGGCCGCGAAGCGCGACGTCCCCATCCATGTGCTCACGACCAAGAGCGAGAAGGACGAGCTTCAGCGCGCCGCGGACGACGCCGAGATGGGTATTTCGACGTGGATCCGCCGCGTCGCCCTTGAGCGCGCCCGCGCGAATGCCGCCGAGAAGGCGAAGCAGGAAGGACACCGCTAGCACCATCACAGCCCCGGCACCGAGCGCACCGAGTCGGTGACGCGGTAAAGACCGTCGCCGACGTGCTCGACGTAACCGAGTCCCACTGCATTCGCGAGCCACCGCAATGCGACCTCGGGCTCGACACCGAGGAGGGAGGCAACTTCGCGGGGAGACAACTGCTGAACAGCTGCGTCACGCAGCGCGCGTAGCATCGGTCGTAGGTAGTCGTAGCGATCGCCATCGGCGACGACGGTGCGTGACGCACGTCTTGTCGCACGATGCGTGACGGCGACGGGTGTACCGGCTGCGATGATCTGCCGATCAAGATCGGCGATCTCGCGCTCAAGTTCGAGGAATCGCTTGTACAGGTCCTTCTGGCGACGTAGCAGATCAGGGAGATTCGACACTTGGTTCCAGACAACGGCGGCCATGCCGTCACGATGTGTCTGGCGGGCACAACTCTCGAGGGACCGAGGCCGAGGACGCGAGCTGCGATCTGTCTCCCGCTGTTCGTCCCTAGTCTGTCGTCCGCTTCCGCGCGCGGACACGTCCCTTCTTCAGCTGTGCCTCCCACCGTCGCTGCGGCTCTGTGTCTTCGCTCTTGCTCTCAGGGAGCACGTTCCGTTTGAGAAGCTGCTGGGCAATCTCGGCGGTCGTCGAGCCCCACTCGTCGGCCTTGCGGTTCAGCCAGTACATCGACACCGACGGGAAGCGGGTCGCCTTCTTAGGTCCTCGCAGCAGCTCGACGCATTCCGCGTACAGATCAACAAGTCGCTGTGCGCGGTCTGCGTTGTCCTTGAGTCTATGCGCCCAATGCCGAAGATCGGCTGGGTCCCCGACAAGTTGCTCGGGCAGCTCGTCGAGGAACTCGAGGGGCGCGAAGCGATGGCGCACCTCGAACGCGTAGCCATTGAATGCGATGTGATCTGCGATTTCCTTCGCGGCGTACTTCATGAGATCGGCGTTCAACGTGCCGGTGCGTTCAAGCTCATTGGCGATGTCGTAGACCTCCTGCGCGATGCTTGAAATGAGCTGCGGTAGTCGCTTCGCGCGTCGTAGATCGTCCGGCTTCTCCATGCGCCGAAAGAACTGGAACCGTAGGATCACCTCGTCCCAGTCCGCCTCGGTTGGCTTTCCCGTCTCGGACACTGGCGAGATCTTCTTCTGCGGCCCGCGACGACCGCAAGAAAACCGATATTTCTCGGACATTTCTGAAGGTCACGCCCGATGTCAAGAAATTGGCTAAGCCTCGAGAAAGGCGCAGTATCGAGGGTGACCAAACGACGACCGTCAGACGCCGACGTCGTGCGCGACATCGCCGCCGCGTACAAGTTCATCGAGCAGCAGAAGCGTGATCTCAGGTCGCGAGATCCGCAGGTGCGTGATCGTGCCCGACGAACCAAGGCCGAGCTTGATCGCCTAGATCGCGAGATCGAGCAAGCGCTTGCGCTTGCTCGAAGGCGGCGTTGAGTTCGATGGCTGCGGGCGAAAAGAGGCAGCCTCGTTGGCCTACTGGTCAATAGGAGACGGTCAACCGCAAAAAAGCGACAGAGTGCGTGCGAAGCGCGGTTTGAGGGCACGGCCCACGCACCGGACAAGGCGCGCGCTAACCGCGTTGGATCACGATCGCGGATCGCGGGCACGAGGCGTGCTGTTGCGCGGCGTCGTCATGTCCACGCCGCATTCATCCGCAAACCGACCAGCCACAGTGCCTGCACAACCGACACGAGCTCTGCACGACGAGGACGCTTCCGCACTCGGGGCAGTGCGGCGAGGTCCCCGCACGCGAGACTCGAGCGCCGGTGACGAGCACCTGGCCCTCGCGGCTGCCATCCCGGTAGACGGTGATTCCCTTGCAACCAAGCTCGTACGCGAGCTGGTACGCAGCTTTCACCTCGAGCGGAGTGGCGCTACGCGCGAGGTTGATCGTCTTGCTGACAGCGGCGTGGACGTGGCGCTGAAAGGCAGCCTGCATCCTGACGTGGGTGGCGACATCGATCTCGTGGGCGGTGGGAAAGACGCTCTGGATCTCGCTCGGAACAGCGGGGTTGCCGCGCACGCCACCGTGCAGGGCGACCTCCTCGAACAACGCGTCGCTCGCGAACCCTCGCTCGTTCGCGAGCCGTCGAAACGCTGGATTGATCTCGACGAGCTCGGCACCGTCGAGGACGTTGCGCCGATACGCGAGGGCGTAGAGCGGCTCGATGCCGCTCGCGCACCCGGCGATGATGCTGATGGTCCCGGTCGGAGCGATCGTCGTCGTCGTCGCATTGCGCAGGGGACGACTCCCGGCGACCTCCCACCGCGAGCCGCTCCACGCCGGGAACGCACCGCGCCGCTCGGCGAGCGCTCGACTCGCCGCGAGGCTCTCGTCCTCGAGGAACGCGGCGACCCGATGCGCGAGCTCCAGGGCTGGTGGCGCGTCGTACGCGATCTCGAGCGCGGCGAGCGCGTCGGCCCAGCCCATGATGCCGAGGCCGATCTTGCGGGTGGCCTTCGTCGACCGCTCGATCTCGGGGAGCGGATACCGGTTCGCGTCGATGACGTCATCGAGGAAGCGCACCGCGACGTGGATCGTCGTACGCAGGCGCTCCCAGTCGAGCTCGCGCTTCCCGACGTCGACGAACCGACCGACGTCGATGCTGCCGAGCGTGCACGACTCGAACGGCAACAGCGGCTGCTCGCCGCAGGGGTTGGTCGCCTCGATCGGACCCAGCGCTGGAGTCGGCTGGAGCTCGTTGACGCGATCGATGAACACCATCCCCGGATCGCCGACGGCCCACGCGGCGTTCGCGATCGCATCGAGGACTCGACGTGCTTCGAGCTGGCCGACGACGACCTTGGTGCGTGGATTGACGAGGTCGTACGTGGTGCCCTTCTCGACGGCGGCCATGAACGCATCGGTGACCGCGACCGAGAGGTTGAAGTTGACCATCCGGCTCGGGTCGAGCTTGATGGCGATGAACTCGAGGATGTCCGGGTGGTCGACGCGCAGCATGCCCATGTTGGCGCCGCGCCGCGTGCCGCCCTGCTTGATGGCCTCGGTCGCCACGTCGAACACCTGCATCAACGACACGGGACCCGACGCGTTGCCACCGGTGGAAGCGACGAGATCGCCCGCCGGGCGCAGGCGGGAGAACGAGAAGCCGGTACCGCCACCGGTCTTCTGGATCTCGGCGGCCCATCGGACGGCCTCGAAGACACCGGTCGTGCTGTCGTCCACCGGGACCACGAAGCACGCCGCGAGCTGGCCCAGCGGCCGGCCGGCGTTCATGAGCGTGGGCGAGTTCGGCAAGAACTCGAGCGAGGACATCATGCGCTCGAACGTGGCGCGAGCCTCGGCGACCTCGACCTCGGAGTAGCCGAGCGAGGTCTCGATGGACGAGATGTGCTGGGCGACCCGGCGGAAGAGCTGCTCCGGTGTCTCCACGACAACGCCGTTCTCTCGCGCGAGGTACCTCGCGCGGAGGACCGCGAGGGCATTGTCGGTCAGCGTCGCCGCCACGTGCGCACCGTACGCTCCGCCGCCAGGGCACGCAACCAACCGAGGCGGGGGTTGGCGTGGCTCTTGTGCCTGATGTTGCTGGTCTTCTTGGTCTGCTCGATCGGCTTGGCCCACGCCGAACCTGACACCACGTGGTCGACAAATCCGGGATCGTCCAGCGCCCCCGACTCCGAGGCGGACGAGGACCGCGACGGTCCCGAACCCGACCGCGAGGAGACCGAAGACGAGCTCTCCGTCGACGGGAACGAGGACGACGACCACGACGCGCGCTACGACGATGCGCGCTACGACGACGCGCGCTACGCGAGCGAATGGATCGACGGCGAGGCGATCGCAACAGATCGACTCGACGACGCTCAGGTCGATCGTCCACCACCAGCGAGCATCGAAGCAGGAGCGCCAGTGCCCACGTGGGCACACGGGGTCGACGAACGCGAAGCCGCTCTACGGCGTCACTCGTCGTGGCTGGGTCGCGTGGACGTGTCGATCACGTGGCGGCGCGCGCTGAACGAGTCGACGGCCGTGCAGCGGCAAGAGGTCTGGCTCGTCGGAACGTGGAGGCTGTGATGCGCTCGATCAAACGATCCATCGCGCACGCGCGCGACGAACGTCTGGCGCGCAACACCGCGGCGGCGCACGAGTCCGCGGCCGCACACGACACCGCGGCCGCACACGACACCGCGGCCGCACACGACACCGCAACCGCGCGCGAAGAGACTCGCGACCGCGAGGAGTCCGACGCGCGCGCACGCGATCTACGCGAACGCCTCGATCGCGCGGCGCGCGAACGCGAGATCCACGAGGCATCGGAAATTCACGAGATCGCGCTCCTGGAGGCTGATAGCGACGCGCACGACGGTGCGGCGAGCGAGAACCTCGACGACGCGCGAGACAGCGTAGCGAGCGAGAACCTCGACGATGCGCGAGACAGCGTGGCGAGCGAGAACATCGACGACGCGCGAGACAGCGTGGCGAGTGAGAACACGGGCGCTTCGCACGTGAGCGCGAGGAGCGAGCACACGAGCGCTTCGCACGTGAGCGCGACGAGCGAGGACTCGAGCGCTAAGCACGTGAGCGCGACGAGCTCTCACGCGCACGACAGCGCGACGACCTCTCACTCGCACGACCGCATGACCTGCGAGGACAACCGCGACTCGCAGATCGGTGTGACGCGGGAGAACGCGACGTGCGAGCACGTGACTCGCGAGCTCACCACGCGGATCCACGTGACGCCAAGCCGGGAAGCTCCAGGCACCGCCATGCGTCCTGCGACGATGCAGCCGAGGCGCGACATCGTCCCGCTTCGGAGCGTGCCGCTGACAGCAATCGAGGCGCGCCGCGACGGAGCGCTGCTTCCGAGCATGGCGCAACCAGCGATGATCCACGCGCGCCGCGACGGAGCGCTGCTTCCGAGCGTGGCGCAGCCAGCGATGGTGCAGGCGCGCCGCGATGGAGCGCTGCTTCCGAGCGTGGCGCAGCCAGCGATGGTGCAGGCGCGCCGCGACGTGGCGCCGCTTCGCTGCGAACCCTGCCCCCGCGTCATCCCATCGCGGCGGTTGTTCGACGGCTCCATCCTCCAGCAGTTCCAGTGCGACGGGACGTGCGTGCGTGATCAGCAGCGCGCGCGCGAACGCGCCCGCCTGCATGCGGAGCAACACGCAACACGATCGACGCGGGCACAGGTCGCGTCGAGGTACGAGCTGCGCGCGCAGATCGCGATCACCACCGTGCTCGCCGTGCTCGCTGCGATGTGGATCGCGCTCGCTGCTCGCGAGGCGAGTGCAGAGGCACGCAAGAAGACCGATGCAAGCGACGCACGGACGCGCGATGCAAGCGACGCACGGACACGCGATGCCAGCGACGCGCGGACCCGCGACGCCAGCGACGATGCCGGGACGGTCGCTCGCAGAGCCGTCCGCCGACCGGTCGCGAACGCGGAGGTCGATGGTCCGGGGGAGAGCGACGAGGACGATGACGACGCGATCGATGTCGCGGGGCCGCCCACGCGCGAGCCTCCATTCGGAGCGCCGATCGTCGCGCCTCCGATCGCCGAGGTGCTGGCCGCGGCGTACCGCGCGGCGGGACTCGATCATGATGTCGGGCGAGGGTTCGTGCGCCGCTCGAGGTTGGCGGGCCTGGTGCCGCTGCTCACCGTTCGGACGGGGCGCGACACGAACTGGCGCGACGATGACTCCAACGTCTCGCGCGGGGTGACGCTCGAGGTGAGGGCGACCTGGCGCCTCGATCGCCTGGTGTTCGATGGGCGCGAGCTGCAGGTCGCCGCGCTGGAGGGGGCGCGCCGGCGCGAGAGGCGGCGGCTGGCCGCACGCGTGATCCAGGTGTACTTCGCATGGAAGCGCGCGGCCGCCGAGGTAGGTCTGCGACCAAGGGCGTCAGGGCTCGCCGAGGCGGCGGCGGCCGAGCTCGATGACCTCACGGCTGGGTGGTTTACCGAGGCGCGGGAACCACCTCCGTGAGCTGTCCGAAAGCCGGACAGTCCGGCGCATACCCGCGATGGCCCACCCCTACCCCGTGAAAACTTGCCTCGCCTCGTCGAGGGCCCCAAGCTTCTAGGGTCGTGGCGCATCAGGACCGAGAGCATCCGAGATACGCGCACGAGGCCGTGGTGCGAATCCGGGTGGGCGGCGCGGAGTACGAGGGGCGCACGACGAACCTCTCGCGCGGCGGGCTGTGCGCCGACATGGCGACGAAGATCCCGTACGGGAGCGAGGTCGATCTCGATATCCAGCTGGTGTTCGAAGAGGACGTGCAGTCGGAGCCGTTGACGATCCAGGCGCGCGTGGTGTGGTCGACGGCGGTGGACGAGGGCTTTCAGATCGGGCTCGCGTTCAAGCCGATGCGCGCCGAGCAGTCGCAGTACCTGACGATGTTCCTGCGCTACCTGGACGACAGCGGCCCCAAGGGCAAGCAGCCGAAGGCCGAGCGCAGCGTCGACGATCAGTTCCGCTGATCCGGCGAGCCACGAGCGTTCGGCGCGACGACTCGGCGCGACGATTCGGCGCGACGACTCGGCGCGACGATTCGGCGCGACTATGTCGTCGCGTTCTTCTTCGCCTCGGCCTGCATCCGCGCCTTCTGGATGTCCTGCATCATGCCGAGCACGAGGCGTGGATCGGTGAAGACGTTGAGCTTGGGGGCGAGCGACTTCGCGTAGCGATCGAAGTAGAGCAGCTGCTTCGTGATCAAAATGAACTCGTTCGGCATGCGCATGCGATGGCGCGTGGCCGTGCGCTGGATGCCCGGGAGGAACTCGGCGTAGTTGACCTCGCCGAACGAGAGCGTGAGCAGCGGCCGATACGTCTCGCCGAGATCGGTGACGAAGGCTTCCATCTGGAGGCCGTCGGGTGCGCCCGCCATCTCGATGATGATCTCGGCGAGGCGTTTGTAGTTACCGGACGCGAACGCGATCATGTAGTCGGTGACGAGGTAGCGCTCCTTGTCATCGAAGCGGCCGACGATGCCGAAATCGAGGAAGCCGATCGTGTCGTCGTCGAGGAGCATGAGGTTGCCGGCGTGCACGTCGCCGTGGAAGAAGCCGTAGAACACGACGCACTGGAACCAGGCGCGCAGGCCGTCGACGAGCTTGGACTCGCCATCGATTCCTTTGGCGCGGATCTCCTCGAACTTGTCGACGCGGAGGCCGCTGAAGCGCTCCATCACGAGGACTTTGCGGGTCGTGTACTCGTGCTGGGGGACGGGGCAGCGGATGTTCTTGTGCCCCAGCTCGCGCATGATGTCGTTGAAGCGATCGAGGTTCGCGGCCTCCTTGCGGAAGTCGAGCTCCTCGGACAGCGTGTTCGTGAAGTCGTCGACGACGCCGACCGGGTTCGCGAGGTCCGCGTCCTTCTTGAACCGCGCGACGAGCTTCGCGAGCATGCGCATGAGCTTCATGTCCGCCATGCAGCGGCCGATGATGCCGGGGCGCTGCACCTTGATCACGACGTTGGTGCCGTCGCGCAGCTTCGCGGTGTGGACCTGTGCGATCGACGCGGACGCGAGCTGCTTGGGATCGATGTCGATCAGGTGCGCGGCCTTCTCGGCGCCGAGCTCCTCGTCGAGAGTGCGCTTGACGTCCTCGAACGGGAACGGCTTGACGCGGTCGAGGACCTTCTGGAACTCCTTGACGTACGGGTCGGGGAACATGCCCGCCGACGACGCGATGATCTGACCGAACTTGATGAACGTCGGGCCCATGTCCTCGCACCACATGCGGAGGAGCATCGGACGCGTGAGCTTCTGGTACTTCTCCTTGGGCACGAACAGCCGGCGAATCGCGAGGCGGTCGAGCACCCAGAGCCAGAAGTACTTCGCGCTGTAGATGAAGAACGCCCACACGCGCCGCGGCACCGGCAACGAGATTGACAGCACGAACAACAGGCCGAGAACGGCCAACAGCGAGTACCAGAACATGCTCGGTATCGGAGACTAACACCGCGCGGGTGGCATCGTCGGTGCGCCGCGCGGCGAATCGCGGCAGTTACCCTATACTGCGCCGATGCTGACGTCGGTCACGGCGGGGCCCTACACGATCCGCGGCGTGTCCGTCGGGGGCGTGTACACGTCGCTCGTGGTTCCCGAGCTCGGGGTGGTCTTCGATTGCGGCATCGCGCCGCGCTCACACGGCGGCATCGACACGATCCTCCTGTCCCACGGCCACGCGGATCACGTCGGCGCGCTCCCTGCCCTGCTCGGCATCCGCGCGCTGCACGGCAAGACCAAGCCGCCGCGCGTGTTGATGCCCGCCGAGATCGTCGACGACTTGAAGATCGCGCTCGCCGCGATGACGAAGCTGCAGCGCTGGCCGATCGAGATCGACGCGATCGGCGTCGAGCCGGGCCAGGAGATTCCGCTGCGCGGTGACCTCGCCGTGCGCGCGGTGCGAACGTTTCATCCCGTGCCCGCCCTCGGCTACGTGCTCGTGCGCAAGGTTGCCAAGCTGCGCGCCGAGCTCGTCGGCCTCGACGGACCCGAGATCGCCGCGAAGAAGCGCGCCGGCGAGAACATCACCGAGCTCAAGGACCAGCTCGAGCTCGCCTACGCGACCGACACGCTCGTATCGGTGCTCGATCACTCGCCCGCGCTGCTCGAGGCGCGTGTCTTGATCATCGAGTGCACGTTCCTCGACGAGCGCAAGTCGGTCGAGGCCGCGCGCGCCGGCTGCCACATCCACCTCGACGAGCTGATCGAGCGCGCGGACCGGTTCAAGAACGAGCACATCGTGATGATGCACGTCTCGCAGATCTATCGACCCGACGAGGTCGCGTCGATCCTCGACGCGAGGGTGCCGCCGTCGCTGCGCCCGCGGATCATCCCGTTCGTCCCGAACACGCCGCACTGGCCGGGGTGACCGTGGCCGAGCCGAACGATCGCGATGGCGTCGATGACGATGGCCTCCATGACGATGGCCTCGAGGTCGCGCTCACCGACGAGCTCGACCTGCACACGTTCCTGCCGCGCGAGTGCGCCGACGTCGTCGAGGAGTACGTGCGCGCCGCGCAGGAAGCGGGCATGCGCTCGGTGCGCATCATCCACGGCAAGGGCGTGGGCACGCTCCGGCGGATCGTTCACGGCGTGCTGGAGAAGCACCCGGCGGTCGAGTCGTTTCGGCTCGCCGACGAGCGCGGTGGCCAGTGGGGCGCGACGCTCGTCGAGCTTCGCCCGCAGTAATGCGCGCGAACGGCGCGACGCTCCTCGAGCTTCGCCCGCAGTCATGCGCGGGAACGGCGTGACGCTCGACGAGCGTCGCCCGCGATGGCGCGTGCTCGTCTCCGCCTGAGATGGCGTCACGCGCGAGAGCGCAACGGTGCGCGTGCGTGGGCCGACACCAGCGCGCGCGGTGAGGTATTCTCGCGCTCGTGTCCACGCGCGAGGACTGGCAGCGCCGGCTCGGGCCGCTCTACGGCGGCGCGGTGGCGCTCGTACACTCGACGCCGTGGCGGTGGCCGACCGAGGTCAGCGATGACCAGCGGTCGGCGCTCTGGATCGTCGTGCTCGGCGTGCCGGTCGGGTTGGTCGCGTGGCTCGCGGCGATGCTGTTCCACGCCGCCGGTATTCCCGACCATATCGGCGCGCTCGCCGGTCTGGCGATGTTGACGGCGGCGAGCGCGGCGCTCGTCGAGCGCGGGCTCGCGGAGAGCGTCGATCGGTGGACGCGCGGGCGTGCCGCGAGCGCGATGCCGGGCGCCGCGTCGGTGCCGGCGGTGCTGGTGCTCGTCTTCACCGCGGCGCTTCGCATCGCCGCGATCCTCGTCGTGCCGCGGAGCATGTGGCTGTGGGTGTTCATCGCGACCGCGGTCGTCGGACGCTGGGCCGCGATCTTCCTGCAGAGCCTGGGCGATCCGATCGCGCACGACGAGAGCTCGCGATCGCTGGTCGCGGTGCCCGCGCCGGCGTGGTTGACCGCGGCGATCAGCGGCGGGGTCGTGGTGCTCGCGGTGGTCGCGCTCGGCAAGATCGGCATCGTCGCGATGGCGCTCGCCGCGGTGGCCGTGTTCGCACTCGGGCTCGCGACGCAGCGCCGCGATGGTGGGCTCTCACCCGGCGTGGTGGCCGCGGCGGCGGCGATCGGCGAGCTGCTCGTGCTGCTCGTCGCGACCGTTCGTTAGCGCGCATGCGCTAGCGAGCGCAGATGACTTCGTCGTCGTCGGTCAGCGACGCGGCGCGAAGTGCGTCCGGCAGCGCCGAGAAGCGCTGGTAGCGAACGACGCGCCCCGCGACGACGCGAAACGCCGAGGCGTAGATGCGCTCCTCGTTCTCGCGCTGCTCGATCACCACCGCGCCGTTCGCGCCGCAGAACCAGCGCAGCGCTTCGGTCGACGTGTTGTCTCGTGCGTCGATCGCACGCTGCCAGCGTTCCGCGATCGCGAGAGGCAGCCAGGTCATGCGGCGGAAGCTACTCGATCGGCGCGCGCCGCCAAGCGCGATCGTCGTCGGTGATCTATCAGCGCTTGGCTGACAGCAGGTCGCCGATGCGGCCAGTCGCGACGGTGTTCGCGTTAGTGCGGCCGCGATCGCGATCGCGGTGTCGTGGCGACTCCGGTAGCCGCTCGGCGAACCGATGAGTGACGTGACGTCACCGTGACGCCACGCGGACACGACGCGGTGCTACGTTCGCGCGGATGTCGGGAACCCCCAAGGCTAGCTACGATCTCGTGCTCCTTCCCGGCGATGGCATCGGTGCGGAGGTGATGGCCGAGGCGCGGGCGCTGGTCGACATCGTCAGGGACCACACCGGCGTCGGGTTCCACCTCGACGAAATCCCGTGCGGCGGCAAGTTCTTCCTCGAGCACGGCAGCCGCGACTGGCCCGAGGGCTCCGAGGACAAGTGCCGCGCCGCCGACGCCATCCTCCTCGGCGCGGTCGGCTGGAACGGTCCCGACGGCTCGCCCGTCACGATGCGCGAGGCGAACGGCGGCGAGGTCAAAGAGAAGATGGCCGGCTGGTCGCCCGTGATCGGCAACCGCATCAAGCTCGACCTCTACGCGAACATCCGCCCCGTGCGCTGCCTCCCGGGCACCAAGCACGGGCTGTCCGGCACGTTCCGGACGGTGTGGTCGCCGGAGACCGTCGACATGGTCATCATCCGCGAGAACACCGAGGGCCTCTACTCGGGCGTCGGCGAGCGCACCGCGGAGAAGGCGACCGATCTTCGCGTGATCACGCGGCGCGCGTCGGAGCGCGTGATCACGAAGGCGTTCGAGGTCTCGCGCCAGCGCGGCAAGGGCGCGCCGGCGGATGGCAAGCTGCGCGTCACCTGCATCGTGAAGCACAACGTGCTGCAGGGCTGCCGGCTGTTCCTCGACGTGTTCCGCGAGGTCGCCAAGCGCTTCCCGGACGTCGAGCCCGACGTGGCGATCGTCGACTCGTTCGCGATGTTCGTGCTCACGCAACCCGAGCGCTACGACGTCTGCGTCACGACGAACATGTTCGGCGACATCCTCACGGACCTCGCGTCCGTGCTCCAGGGCGGCATGGGCATGGCCGTCGGG
This sequence comes from uncultured Kofleriaceae bacterium, assembly GCA_964617845.1. GTDB lineage: Bacteria > Myxococcota_A > Polyangia > Haliangiales > Haliangiaceae > JABFXX01. Next base: position 140,508 of record CAZUAR010000009.1, read on the forward strand.
TGCAACGTCGGCGACGAGAACGCGATGTTCGAGCCGGTCCACGGCTCCGCGCCACCGCTCGCCGGCAAGGATCGCGCGAACCCGATGGCGATGCTCCTCGCGACCGGCGAGGCGATGGCGTGGCTCGGTCATCGCCATACCGACGAGCGCCTGCTGCGCGCGTCCTCCGCGATCACGAACGCGGTCGCCGCGATCGTCGAGGCCGGCGCACCGCTGACGTCGGATCTCGGCGGCAGCGCGGGCACCCGCGCCGTCGCGCAGGCCGTGCGCGATGACGTCGCGAAGCGCCTCGCCTGCTAGAGCGCCGCGGCGATCAAGCGACGATCCGAGACCAGCACCGGCGCGCCGATCCGCCCGCGCATCACGGGGATGCGTCCGCCGTCGCGATGAAACGCGAGGTCTGCGACCGATTCCTCCTCGACGAGCCCCGTCACCGCGAGCTGCTGCGCATCGGCGGCGATCGACGCGACCTCGAGGTTGCCGCTGATCCCGAGGTCGTCGGGCACGCCCATGCGACCGAGCCGCGGATCACCGCGCTTGACGCGCATGCTTTGCGAGAGCGCACTCGGCGTCACGCGCGCGATGCCCGTCACGAGCACGGGCCCCTCGCCGTCGATCTCGAGCAGGAACGGCGCCGCCTCGCTCCGCCGCACGATCACCGAACCACCGCGGTCCTTGACCACGGCGTGCTCGACGAGCACCGGCGTGTCGTCGAGGATCGAGGGCACCGTGCCGCGAAACTTTCGCGCGGTCCCGTACAGCGTTCGCGATCCGGGCGCTGCGTTCGCGGCGGGCAACTCGACGCCGACGATGCCCTGCCGCCGCGCGCGCAAGCGCAAGAGGTGCACGCCGTAGGCGAGCACCGATCCGATGGCGAACGGCGCGAGGATCGGAAACGCCAGGGATCCGCCCGCGACGAACGCCGTGATCATTCCCCAATCGCGGTGATTGGAGATGCGCATGTCGCGGTAGTACAGCAGCTCGCGAACGAGCTCGACCGGCGCGGTCATCGGCGCCGCGCACTCGACACACGCGACCGTCGGCGGCTGCAAGAGCCGGCACTGCACGCAACAGAAGGTCGATGACGGTGGCGACAACGACTCCACGCTCGAACAGTGTGGCAGTCGAGCGCGACGCCGCCTAGATGCGCGTCCGCGGCGTGATCGACCAACGAGGAATCCGTCGGTCGCTCGGTGCCGGAGGTCGGACTCGAACCGACACTCCCGCGAGGGAAGGGGCTTTTGAGACCCCCGAGTCTACCATTTCTCCACTCCGGCACTTCTCCACCCGCGAGGGCGGAGCGCGACGCTTTGTACCATAAACGCAGAAACGCGCCGATCAGCGACCGGCGCGTTCCCACGTTCGGCCCGCGAGCGGCCGACGATCGAATCAGCTCACGGCGTGGCCGGAGCCTCTTCACCACCACCCGCGGCCGGGTCGGCCGGAGTCTCAGCCGAGCCCGCGGCCGGGTCAGCCGGCGCGGTCTCAGCCGAACCCGCGGCGGGCTCCGTGGTGCCACCCGTGGGGGCAGCGGCGTCCTTCTTCTTGCCACAAGCGGCGAACGCGAACGCAGCAACAAACGCAACAACGAGCATCTTCTTCATGATCTTAGTCCTCTCTCTATCTCTGGATTGGTTTGCAAACCCAAACGAACATCATTGAGGCGGAGCCGCGCACGGATCCGCAGGTGCTGCACACGGATCGGCGTCCGAGCCTGCAGCGCTTCCATAGGTAGCGCCGCCCATGGCGCCGCCTTCCTTCGTGGTCTCGGTCGTCCCGCCACCCGTGTTCGAGGGCGTCGACGAAGCATTCTTCTTGCCGCCGCACGCAGCGGCCGCGATCGAAAGACCGAGGATGAGAATCGAAACGAGCTTCTTCATGGGTGTCCTTTCACGAGCTCAGCTCGGACAGCGCTGACTCGAGCTCTTTCTTCGCGTGGAGATCTCCACCCCGCGCCGCCACCTCGATGCCCTTCTGGAACACCACGGCCGCTTCGCCCTGACGGCCCAACGCCACGAGGGTGCCGCCCGCCATCAGGTACGTCGGGACGTACTCCGGGAAGGTGGCCATCAGATCCTCGAACGCGGCCCACGCATCCGCCAACTTGCCGGCGCCCTTGTACTCCATCGCCAGCCCGTACCGAGGAAACGGGTCCGTCGGGGAACGGCTGATGAAGCTCTTGAAGGTCGCGATCCGATCCATGACAACGCACGTGGGCCCCGACACCTAACGCGGTGGGTCGCCAGCCCTTACAGCGGGCGGGAAGATAGGCAGGCTTTTTGTCCAAGTGCCAGTTGCTAGAGCCGATTTTTGGCACCGGTGATCGTGCTACAAGGGAGAGAAGCTCGGGTGCAGCGTCCATTTACAAGGTTCATCGGGGTCGATCTCGGCGGAGGCCGAGGCAAGACGACCGCTCTCGCCGAGATCCGGAGCGGCGTTCACGGTGCCGAGGTCATCGAGGTCGCGACCCGTTCCGCGAAGCTGCCGTGGACCGATGAAACGCTGATGTCCCGCCTCCACGAGCGCGCCGGCGACTCGGTCGTCGTGGCGATCGACGCTCCGCTCACGCAGACCGCGTGCGGGCGCTGCGAGGTCCCCGTGTGTCCCGGAATGGAAGCGTGCGCCGAGCCCGCCGTCGTCTGGCTGCGCACCGAGGGCCGCGCCCTCGTCCGCAAGGTCGCCGCCGAGGCGGTCAACGGTCGCCCGCGCACGGAGCACGTCTCGCAGGCGCGCCTCGCGCCGTACGCGCATCGCGCGACCGACGTGATCCTCACCTACGGGCGCGGCCTGTTGCCGCTCGCGCAGCTCGGCGCCGCGAACGGCACGATCGCGGCGCGCGCGAACCAGATCAAGCGCCGGCTCGCGGGCGCGGGCTTCGCGCTGCACCAGAACCTGCTCGAGGTCTCGCCCGCCGCGACCGTCGCCGCGCTGTGTGGCGTTCGCGCGGCGCGCGGCTACAAGCGCGACGCCGATCCATGGCGCACGCGCGCGATGGTGCTCGAGACGCTCGCCGACTCGCTGTCGTTCGCGCCGCAGTCGCGCATGGCGCGCGAAGAGGTGCTCGGCAACGACAACGCATTCGACGCGGTGATCAGCGCGTACACCGCGTACCTGTGGGCGCGCGATGGCTGGACGAAGCCCGAGGGCGACGTGTTCTCGGGCGACGGCTGGATCTACACGCCGCCCAGCGGCTGACCGCCAGCTCGCGAGGCGAACGCGCCTAGATCAGCGCTTCGTACGCGGCGGTGACCTCCGCGAAGCGGCGCTCGAGCGTGCGCTTGCGAAGATCGTCGACGTTCGGCTGCAGATCGGGGTGCAGCGATCGCGCGAGCCGGCGATACGCGCGCTTCACGGTCTCGAGGTCCGCGCCCTCGTCGACGCCGAGCAGCTTGCGCGCGGCGGCGAGGCGCGAGTCGACGATGCGATGCGGCGCGCTTCGCTCCGCGACCACACCGATGCCCTCGAGCGCGTCGACCGAGCGCAAGAAGTGGAGGAACGCGAGCAACCGAAACCGCGGCGTACGCGCGAGCGGCCAGATCTGATCGAGCCTGCGCGGCTGGTTCATCGCGGCGAGCATGCGGCGATCGGCGTCGTCGACGGGATCCGGCGCGAGCTCGGGCCGCAGCGAGAGGCGAACGCCCGCCAGCTCGCGCACCAGGATGTCGGCGAGCGTCCCGTCGAGCTGCGCCTCGAGGTGCTGGCGCGTCCACGCGACGAGCGCGATCTGGTTCGTCGCGCCCGGCGGGTACGCGCTCACGCCGCCCTCGAACACCGCGACTAGCTCGTCGGTCGCGACGAGCCGCGCGAGGCGCGCGAGTGCTGCCTTGCGTGCGAGCTCGCCATCGGCGCCGAGGTGACTCGCGGGCACGACGAGCGCGCCGCGGCGGAGCACGAACATCTCGCCGCGCGCGTGGCCCGGTGACGACAGCGTGAGCACACCGCTCGCGCACTGCCGCCCGAGGCGATAGAGAAGTCGCACGAGCTCTCCGCGGGAGAGGCGACGACGGATGGGTTGCACACCGTCGCGAGCGCAGAACTGAGATCCCTCCGGCACGAAACCACCATCGGCTTCGCGACCTGCGCGGGCAATTTTTCAGCCCGCGCCCCCTGTCACTTCAATACGCGCTGCGCGTGGTGCGCGGCGCGGCGATCACATGAAGCCGGCTTTGCGACGCTCGACGATGAACTCGATCACCGTGTTGCGAACGTCCTCGCGGAACGAGACGAGACCCGCCGCGATCTCGCGGAGCGCGGTCACCGCGGGCTTGTTATCGCAGTCGACTCCCGCCGACGCACCGCGCGAGAGCTGCCGTGCACGCTCGGCCGCGAGGACGACAAGCGCGAACCGATTGGGGACCTTGTCCAAGCAGTCTTCGACGGTAACGCGGGCCATGGACCGCGGAACTTACTCGGTTGTTGCACCATGTCAAGCTGCCTTGCCAGCAGGGTACGAACCCTCTACCTTAGTTGTTGCGGGTCGACTCATCGGCAAATGGGCGAAATCCGCGGATTAACTTATGCCTGTTCGTCCGATTGCACCGTCGGCCAGCCCCGCGCGTGGCCCCGCACGTATCGATCTCGACTGGGATGCGCTCGAGATCGCGGTGGAGCGCAACTCGCCCGACACCGACAGCTACCTCGACCTGACGACGGGTCGCGTCCTGACGATCACGACCGGTGATCCGGAAGCCGCGATCAACCGGCAGCAGGTCAGCGAGAACATCCGCAACTTCCTGCGCGTCGAGCCCGCGTCGAGCCGCGAGCAGTATCGCTGGATGGAGAAGTTCGTCGGCTCCGTCGTCGACGAAGCGCTGCGCGAGCGGTTGATCATCTCGATCGACGGCAAGGGCGCGTTCCGGCGGTTCAAGGACGTGCTGCTCGCGTATCCCGCGGAGCGCGAGCGCTGGTTCTCGTACCGCGCGGATCTCCTCCACTGGCACATCCAGAACTGGCTCGAGTCGCACGAGATCCAGCCGACGAACGAGCCGCCGTGGGGCAAGGTCGCCGCGCCGCAGGAGCTGCCCTCCGTCGGGCGACCGGTCGTGCACGGCACCGAGGCACCGGGCGAAGCGCTGCGCCGTCAAGCGCGCGATCTGATCGAGACGATCGCCGCGATCGAGCTGCCGACGGCGATCGCGTTCCTCGAGTTCTTGAAGCAGCGCTCGAGCGATGCGCTGGCGAAGGCCGACGAGCGCGATGCCGAGCGCGACGTCGAGCGAGACGCGGTCGCCGACGAGCCCTCGTGACGTCGTCGCCGACAGCGGTGTCGATCGAACAGCTGATCACCAGGCTCGTGCAGGAGGCTCCCGTCCTCGATCGCCCGACGATCGACGACCTCGTCGGTGCGCTGCGCCGCGACGCGCGACCACTCGCGCGATCGATCGCGAAGGTGGTCGAGCTCGTCGGCGAGCAGCTGATCGATCCGGGCATCGCCCTGCCCGCGCTCGCGATGGCGTGCCACACGCTCGGCGACGCGCGCCTCGGCGAGGCGGAGCGCGAAGCGGCGAGGTTCGAGATCGAGACGCTCCTGCCCGTGCCCGATCACGCCGGCAAGACGCCGCCACGCTTCGTCGTCCCCGACGTCCCCGTGACGAGGCTCGGCGCGAAGAAGAAGACTACCAACTAGCTGCGCGTCGCGATCGCGTACTTCAGGTAGTTCCCCTCGGGGAACCCCGGCAACGTCGGGAAGTCCGGCGGCAGTGCGCGGCGATCGATCACCTGCAGCTGCGTGTTCGCCATCTGCGCGCCGTCGGCGAGCGCGAGATCGAAGTCGAGCGCCGACATCTTGTGCGTCGACGACGCGCACGCGAGCAAGCCGCCGGGCACGAGCACGTCGAGGCTCGCGGCGATCAGCTCCGCGTAGTCGCGCACCGCGCTCCACGGCTTGCCGCCGCGCGCCGCGGCGCTCGCGAACGCCGGCGGATCGAGGACGACGAAGTCGAACGTGCGACCGCGCTCGACGAAGCGCGCGAGCACCTTGAACACGTCGCCGACGATGTGCTCCGGCTTCTCGGGATCGAAGCCCGACGCGCTGAAGTTTCTGCGCGCGCGCGCGTGCGCCTTCGCGGCGACGTCGACCGCGCACACCTCGGCCGCGCCGCCCGCGTGCGCGTAGACGCTGATCGCGCCGGTGTACGAGAACAGGTTCAGCACGCGACGTCCGTGCGCCCACTGCCGCACGGCGCGGCGGCCCTCGCGCAGATCGGCGAACAGGCCCGTCGACAGCGGCGCCGTCACGTCGACGACGAACTTGAGATCGTCCTCGACGACCTCGAGCTCGACCGGCGCCGGGACACCGCGCACGAGATCCGCGCCTGCTTGCCGCGGTGCTTCGCCACCGAGCGAGCGATAGCGGCGCTGCTCGTAGATCGCCTTGGGTGCGAGCGTGGCCTCGAGCGCGCTGTAGAGATCCTCGCGCAGCTTCTCCACGGCGGACGTGAACAGCTGCACGACGAGGTAGTCCGCGTAGCGATCGACGACGATGCCCGGCAGCCCGTCCGACTCCGCGTTGACGAGGCGGACGTTCTGCAGCTTGCCGAGATCGAGCAGCCGCTCGCGCAGCGCGATCGCCGCCCTGATCCGCTCGGCGAGGAGGGTCGCGTCGATCGCGCGATCGGGGTTGCGCGTGAAGATGCGGAGCGCGATCGCGGAGTCCGAGTCGTAGAGGCCGCGTCCGACGAACTCGCCATCGTCGTCGACGACATCGATCGCCGTGCCGGGCTCGGGCGCCAGCGGGCGCGGGCCCATCGCTTCGCGATACACCCACGGATGACCGGCGCGGATGCGATGCGCGACGTCCATCGGCAAGCGCACGGTGTTCTTCCGGACGATCGGCGCGCCGCGCATGGGTCGCCGGCCGCCGGGTCGACGAGCGCTACCGTCCGGACCTCGTGCCATGGCGCCGATTTATGCGGCCGCGCGCGCAGATCGTGCAAGCGATCGCCCCGTGTGTTTTGAGGTGGACAGGTAGGTATTCGCTGGGTAGTGTCCGCGCCGTCCGCACTATGAATATGTCTCGTCAAGTATCTGCGCCTGCGACGTTGGAGCCCGTTCGGTTTGGTGAGTTCCTCCGCGATCGAAACCTCATCAGCGACGAGCAGTGGCTCGCCGCCCTCGCCCAGCACTGGAGCGAGCCGCTAAACGGCGGTTATGGGAAGCGCCGGCTGATCGGCTCGACGATCATCGAGAGTGGGTTCCTTCCCGCCGAGGTGGTCGAGGCGGAGGCGCGGGTGTTCCACGACGACCTCGAGGTCGTCGAGGTGGTTCCACGGACCGAAAAGACCACGATTCCGGTGGTTCCAGTTCAGGTCACGGTTCGCGCTTAACACTTATCTCGGGCGTGGGGGCCCAGATCGCTGCTAGAGTCCGTTTCCGCTACCGATCGTGAGGTCGGAAGCCTGTCGGGAGACACATGATGGCTGTCGATTCGAAGCAGAACGGTACGAATGGCGCGGCCACCAACGGCGCGCGCACCAAAGGCAATCGCAAGCGGCCCTCGTCGCTGATGGCGCACGCCGACGCGTTGCCGACCGTCGAGCACTCGCTCGAAGAGTTCATCGCGAAGGCGAACCAGACGCTCGTCGATGTGAGCGCCTGGGGTAACGCCGACGCGGAGGCCAAGGCCGCCGAAGAAGCGCGCCGCCAGCAGGATGCGCTCCGCATGAAGGCTGCCGAGACGCAGATGCGGGAAGGCGAGGCGCGCGAAGCATCGCTGCGCCGCCAGCTCGATGGTCTGCAGGGCAAGCTCGCCGAGGCCGAGGCGCGCGCAGCCGTCGCGTCGACGACCGCGGGCAGCGCCGCGAACGACGCCGCGCTGCAGGCGCTCCGCGAGCAGATCGAGATGGCCGAGGCGCAGCGCAAGGCGGCCGAGCTCGAGAAGCAGGCGCTCGCGAAGGCGCTCAAGGATGCAAAGGAAGAAGTCGCGGTCGTCCGCGCGACGACGTCGATGCCGGCCGTGTCGGTCCCCGTCGAGGTCGATAACTCGGAGGCGCTCGAGCGCATCCGCATCGCCGAGGAGAAGGCGCGGTTGGCGCTCGCCGCCGCGAAGGCCGCGCAGGCGGGCCTCAACGTCGATCTCACGCCGATCGAGACCGGACTCGCCACGTCGCACGTGCCCGTCAAGAGCGGCGGCGCACCGTGGGCGCTGATCGCCGTCGCGTTCGTCGGTGGCCTCGGCATCATGTTCGCCGTGTGGAAGCTCGTGCTGAGCAAGGACGACGCGAAGCCGGCGGCGCAGCCCGCCGCCGCGACGCAGCCGGCCCCCGCCGCCGACACGACCAACACCGCGCCGGATCCAGCGCCGGCCGCCGCGGCCGCGCCGACGGAGGCCAAGCCCACCGTCACGCCGATCGAGGAAGCGCCCAAGCCGACCGTGGAGCCGATCGAGGAGCCCGCGGTGAAGGAAGAGCCGACGGCGGCGACCGAGGAGACCAAGGCGCCCGCCGCGGCGATGGAAGAGCCAAAGACCGAGCCCAAGGTCGAGGCGAAGAAAGCCGAGCCGAAGGCGACCAAGAAGGTCACCGCACCGAAGGCGACGAAGAAGGAGACCGCGCCGAAGGCGACGAAGAAGGCGACCAAGCCTGCGGTCGTCGATCCGTTCGGCGAGTCGCCCGCGCCCAAGAAGACGGCGCCGAAGAAAGAGACCAAGCCCGCGGGCGGCGGCATCGTCGACCCGTTCTAGTCGACGGGCCCCGTACCGCCTCGAAGGGCCTGGCGCCGCCGGGACAAACCGCACACGATCCCGAAGGCGCCCCTAATACCGTCGAGGACTTGAGACGCCGGGTGAGAGATCATCCGGCGTTTCATGCATTTCGGTGCACAATCGCCCTCGTGCAACCGGTGCATTCAATCGTTGCATCCTCGGGTGCTCGTGGGATAAGTACCCGCTGTTGCATCGGTCCTGGGGACCTGCAGCGTCGGAGGTCATGGTGATTCGTTCCATCTTCGCAATCGCAGTCGCGATCGCTGTCATCGCTCCCGCCGCGTACGCGCAGGCTCCAACACCCGCGCAGATCGAGAAGGCGAAGAAGGCGTTCGCCGAGGGCAAGAAGGCATTCGACGCCGGCGACTTCCCCGAGGCGATCCAGAAGTTCAAGGAGTCGTACAACCTCTCGAAGAATCCGAAGCTGCTCTACAACGTCGCGATCGCGAACGAGAGCGCCGGCCAGGACGACATCGCGCTGTTCTACTACCGCAAGTTCCTCACCGACGCGGCGCCCGATGACGCGCAGCGCCCGGATGCTGAGACGCGCAAGAAGGCGCTCGAGCTCAAGTTCAGCGGTGGTGGCACCACGACGCCGCCGCCCGATGGCACCACGACGACGAACCCACCCGCGGGTGGCAACACCACGACGACTCCGCCCACGCCTCCCGTCAAGAAGGAGCCGCTGAAGTGCAAGCCGCCCGGCACGTACACCGCCGACGCGTTCAAGCACGAGATCGTGTTCACGGCGCCGCCGAAGAAGACGCTCGACGTCACGGCCGCGGTCCCCGAGGACGCGTGCTTCGTCGTGACGCTCCACTTCCGCACGTCGGGCGAGAGCAAGTTCACCGCGAAGGAGATGAAGTACCGCTACAACGACCTCGTCGGTCGCATTCCGCCCGCGAAGATGATCGGCGACTCGATCCAGTACTACATCGAGGTCAAGGACTCGGCCGGCACCGTCGTCACGCGCTCGGGCAAGTCGACGAGCCCGAACCTCGTCGAGCTGCAGCCTGGCGCGCCGGAGCGCTACTTCCCGGACTTCTCCGAAGAAGGTGACGTCGCGACGCCGACGACCGCGGAGACGAGGGCAAACGACACCGAGGAAGATCCGCTCAACAAGAACAAGAAGGTCGTCGACGAGGAGCCGATCGGCGGCGGTGGCGTCACGCTTGACCCGCAGACGCCGGGCAATGGCTTCAGCGACGTCGGTTCGTCGAAGTTCAAGTACGCGAAGTGGGGCACCACGATCGGTGCAGCCGCGTTCCTCGGCCTCGGCATCGGCATGTACATCTCGGCGATGCAGCAGGCGACCGCGCTCGAGAACGACGCGAAGGACACGGCGTGCGGTGCGCCGCCTTGCTTCGCCTACGACGAGTACGCGAACGACGTCTACAACACCGGCAAGCGCAACCAGACGATCGCGCGCGTCGGTCTCGGTGTCGGCGGCGTCGTCGCCGTCGTCGCCGGATACTTCTGGTACCGCGAGCTCACCGCGAAGAAGCGCGGCGAGAGCCGCATGACGGCGAAGGCCTCGCCCGAGAAGACGTCGCTCTCCACCCTCCAGATCGCGCCGGCCCTGCCCGCCGGCGGCGAAGGCTTCACCGGTTTCTCGGCTGGTCTCCAGTTCTAAGGATGCACATGCGTAGCCTCTTGTCGTTCTCGTTTCTCGGGACGTTGCTCGTCGGCTGTTCGCCGTTCGATCCCGATCTCGGTGGTGTCCCCTACAAGTGCGGCACCGCGGAGCCGCGTTGCCCCGAGGGCTACAGCTGTCAGACGATCGGCACCACCGAGGTCTGCGTGGCGCCGGAAGGCCCCGGCCCCGACGGCATGATGTCGGGCTTCCAGTGTGCCGATGACTCGCTGCTCGAGGGCACGTCGAAGAACGACACGATCCAGAACGCGTATGCGACGCCCGTCGCGCAGCAGCGCAACGACATCACGCTCGCCGGCGTCGCGATCTGTCCCGAAGGCGACAAGGACAACTACCTGATCGTCACGACGGTCGCGAACTCGAACATCGAGGTCATCACGTCGTGGGACTCGGGCATGCCGGTCTCCGTGTCGATCCTCAACGCCGGCGGCACCTCGATCAACAACGGCACCGCGAACGGCGAGAACTCGCTGCGCGCGTACGCGGCGAACGTCCCGGTCGGCCAGTACTACGCGAACGCGTACGCGGCGGCGAACGCGAAGAACAACTACAAGATCAAGATCACGGTCTCGACCCAGTAGCTCCGCGATTCACGGAGTGAACTTGATGGCCCAGCGCTTTGCCTCGGCCGTCAGCTCGGTGTCGTTCTTCACGACCTGCCAGAGCTTCACGAGCGCCAGCTCGGCACCGGAGCGATCGCCCCGGTCCCAGCACGCGCGCAGCTCCAAACGCAACAGAGCGATCTCCTTGGCCTCGGCGTAGCTCATCGGAATCCTCCCCACACCGTTCCCGCGGACACGTCGCTCGTGCGGTCAGGTCGCGGTACGTTGTGCATGGTCACCTTCAGGTCACCGATCCGTGACCGCAAGTTTTCGACGGAGATGGTCGATACATATTCCCGTGACCGATCCAGCGGCCGGGCTCGCCTACAGGTGGGCACCCTGCTACCCCACCCTTGTTTGACGCGCTGGCGGGTTGCGCGTTACCGTTGCGAAACCGCTGTTGTTTTTTCCCGGGGAGACTGACTGAATGAGCCGCATCGGCGAGCTCCTGGTTCGCGAGAAGATGCTCTCGCTCCAGCAGCTACAACAGGCGCAAGAAGAGGCCAAGCGTACGGGCAAACGCCTGGGCGCGACTCTCTCGCGTCTGGGTTACGTCAAGGACCAAGACCTCACCCAGTTCGTCGCGAAGCAGTACAGCCTGCCGTCGATCAACCTGGGCGAGATCGAGATCGAAGCGAGCGTCTTGAAGCTCGTCCCGCGCGAGATCTGCGAGAAGCACCAGGTCATCCCGGTGCGGCGGAACGGCCCGACGTTGATCGTCGCGATGGCCGACCCCTCGAACATCTACGCGATCGACGAGCTCAAGTTCCTCACCCAGTACAACATCGAGCCGGTCGTCGCGTCGGAGGGCGCGCTCGAAGCAGCGCTCTCGCGCTACTACGACAAGGGCCCCGACCTCGACCAGATGATGGGCGAGTTCGACGTCGACAACGTCGACTACGCCGCCGTCTCCGACGAGAGCGTCAACGTCGTCGATCTCGAGAACATGGCCGGCGAGGCGCCGGTCGTGAAGCTGTGCAACGCGATCCTTCTGTCCGCGATCAAGAAGAAGGCGTCGGACATCCACGTCGAGCCGTACGAGAAGAGCTTCCGCGTGCGCTTCCGCATCGACGGCATCCTGCAAGAGGAGATGCGCCCGCCGATCAAGCTGCGCAACGCGATCACCTCGCGCCTCAAGATCATGGCGTCGCTCGACATCGCCGAGCGCCGCCTGCCGCAGGACGGACGCATCAAGCTGAAGATCGGCGGTAACCGCGAGATGGACTTCCGCGTCAGCGTGCTGCCCACGCTGTACGGCGAGAAGATCGTCATGCGTCTCCTCGACAAGAGCACGCTGCAGCTCGACATGACGAAGCTCGGCTTCGACATCAAGCCGCTCGAGGACTTCAAGTACGCGATCAAGAAGCCGTACGGCATGGTGCTCGTCACGGGTCCGACCGGGTCGGGCAAGACGACCACGCTGTACTCGGCGATGTCCGAGCTCAACACGATCGATCGCAACATCTCAACGGCGGAGGATCCGGTCGAGTTCAACCTGCACGGGATCAACCAGGTGCAGATGCACGAGGACATCGGGCTCAACTTCGCGACCGCCCTGCGCGCGTTCCTGCGACAGGACCCGAACATCATCATGGTCGGCGAGATCCGCGACTTCGAGACGGCCGAGATCGGCGTGAAGGCCGCGCTGACGGGCCACCTCGTGCTGTCGACGCTGCACACCAACGACGCGCCGTCGACGGTGTCGCGCCTCCTCAACATGGGCATCGAGCCGTTCCTCGTGACGGCGTCCGTGAACCTCGTGCTCGCCCAGCGCCTCGCGCGCCGCATCTGTCAGGACTGCAAGATCCCCGACGAGAAGCACCCCGAGGCGCTCGCGAAGATGGGCATGACCGAGGAGCAGATCCGCGGCGCGAAGATCATGAAGGGTCGCGGCTGCCAGACGTGCAACCAGACCGGCTACAAGGGCCGCGTCGCGCTCTACGAGGTCATGCCGTTCACGGATCCGCTCAAGGACCTCGTCCTCCAGGGCGCGTCCGCGGCAGAGATCAAGACCGAGATGATCCGCGGCGGAGTCCAGAGTTTGCGCATGGCCGGAATCCAGAAGATCCTCGAGGGCGTGACGACCCCCGAAGAAGTCCTCCGCACCACGGTGGACGACTAGTGGCCCTCTCGCTCCAGGCCTTGCTGAAGGCGATGACGGACAAGGGGGCCTCGGACCTCCACGTCACCGCCGGCTCGCCGCCGCGCCTGCGCATCGACGGCGATCTCGTGAAGCTCCAGACCGAGCCGCTGACGCCCGTCGACACGAAGACCTTGTGCTACTCGGTCATGAACGACGCGCAGAAGCTCCGGTTCGAGGAAGACCTCGAGATCGACTTCTCGTTCGGCATCCGCAACATGGCGCGCTTCCGCGCCAACGTGTACATGCAGCAGGCGTGCGTCGCGGGCGCGTTCCGCGTCGTGCCGTACCAGATCATCCCGCTCGATGATCTCGGCATGCCGCCGGTGGTCAAGGAGCTGTGCGACAAGCCGCGCGGGTTGGTGCTCGTCACGGGGCCGACGGGCTCGGGCAAGTCGACGACGCTCGCGTCGATGATCGATCGCATCAACACGCAGGTGAAGGGGCACATCGTCACCGTCGAGGATCCGATCGAGTTCCAGCACAGCCACAAGTCGTGCCTGGTCAACCAGCGCGAGATCGGCCGCGACTCGACGAGCTTCAAGCGCGCGCTCAAGTACATCCTGCGCCAGGATCCCGACGTCGTGCTGATCGGCGAGATGCGCGACCTCGAGACCGTCGAGGCGGCGCTGACGATCGCGGAGACCGGTCACCTCGCGTTCGGCACGCTGCACACGAACAGCGCGATCCAGAGCATCAACCGCATCATCGACGTGTTCCCGTCGCACGCGCAGAGCCAGGTGCGCGCGGTGCTGTCGTTCGTCCTCGAGGGCGTGATCACGCAGACGCTGATCCCGAAGGCATCGGGCACGGGTCGCGCGCTCGCCGCGGAGGTGATGGTGCCGAACGCGGCGATCCGGAACCTGATCCGCGAGGACAAGCTCCACCAGATCTACTCGCAGATGCAGATCGGCCAGTCGAAGTTCGGCATGCAGACGATGAATCAGGCGCTGTGTGACCTCTACCTGCGCAAGATCATCTCGCTCGACGACGCGATGGCCCACTCGAGCGAGCTCGACGAGCTGAAGACGATGATCCTGAACGGCGGCGGCTCTCTGGGAAGCTACGGCGCGCCCGCCACTGCCCAACCCGGACGGCGCTAGGGGGAAATCGCCATGGCCAAGTTCCAATGGGAAGCAACGACGCGAGCCGGCGAGAAGCGCAAAGGCGCGATGGAAGCCGACAACGCGCAGGTGGTCGAGCAGCGGCTTCGCAACGACGGCATGACCGTCGAGCGCGTGAAGAAAGAGCCGATGCAGATCGTGATCTCGTTCGGCTCCGGCGTGAGCCCGAAGGATCTGCAGATCTTCACGCGCCAGCTCGCGACGATGATCGACGCCGGTCTGCCGCTCGTGCAGTGCCTCGACATCCTCGCGAACCAGACGCCGAACAAGATCTTCGCGCGCATCCTCCAGCAGGTGAAGACGTCGGTCGAGTCCGGCTCGACGTTCTCCGATGCGCTCCGCCGGCACCCGAAGGTGTTCGACGAGCTCTACGTCAACCTGTGCGCCGCTGGTGAAGTCGGCGGCATCCTCGACACGATCTTGAACCGCCTCGCGCAGTACATCGAGAAGGCCGTCAAGCTGAAGGGCCAGATCAAGAGCGCGATGTTCTATCCGATCGGCATCCTCGTCGTCGCGATCGGCGTGATCGCGGTGATGCTGATCAAGGTCATCCCGACCTTCGAGGAGATGTACAAGAACATGGGCAACGCCACGCTCCCCGCGGCGACCCGGTTCGTGATCCGCATGTCCCACGGGTTCCTCGACCGCTGGTACATCTACGTCGGCACCCTCGTCGGTCTGATCGTCGGGTGGACCGCCGCGCGAAGAACCATACGAGGCCGCGAGATCCTCGACGGCATGCTGCTGCGCATCCCGATCATCGGGCCCACGCTGCGCAAGATCGTCGTCGCTCGCTTCACGCGCACGCTCGGCACCCTGCTCTCGTCCGGTGTGCCGATCCTCGACGCGCTCGACATCTGCGCGAAGACGTCCGGCAACACGGTCGTGCAGAAGGGCATCAACCGCGCGCGCGACAAGATCAGCGAAGGTCATGACATGGCCGGCCCGCTCGCCGAGTCGCGGGTGTTCCCGTCGATGGTCGTGCAGATGATCGGCGTCGGCGAGCAGACCGGCGCGATGGATCAGATGCTCCAGAAGATCGCCGACTTCTACGAAGAAGAAGTCGACGCCGCCGTGTCCGCGATGACCTCGCTGATCGAGCCCGTCATGATGGCGTTCCTCGGCGTCGTCGTCGGTGGCCTGATCATCGCGATGTACCTGCCGATCTTCAATCTGGCCGGTAACATCAACTAGCTCCCATGGGCACGATGCCGGTCCCGGTGGTTCGCCGAGACCCGGCGAATCCGTCTCCCGGTGATTCGCTGGGCGACGCGGTCCTGCGCGCGCCGATCGTTGCACCGTCGAGCGACCTCGTGCGCCGCGTGCAGCGCTTGCTGCTCCTGCGCACGCTCGTGGTGAGCGTGGTCCTCGGTCTGTCGATGTGGCTGCTCGCGAGCGACGAACATCGCGCGCCCGCGGCGATGTGGTTCCAGTCGGCGATCATCGCGACGACGTACGCGTCGTCGATCGTGTTCGGCCTCCTGCTCCGCCGCGGCTTCTCGCCACGCCGTGTCGCGCGGCCGATGCAGGCGACCGACCTCGTGATCACCTCGCTGCTCGTCTACGTGACGGGCGGCGCGCAGAGCCCGTACACGTTCCTCTACGCGCTGTCGATCGTCAGCGCGGGCGCGCTGTCGTACCGGCGCGGCGCCGTCGTCGTCACGATCGCGTCGCTCGCCGCGGCGACCGTGGTGTTCCTCCTCGCGTGGACGCGTGCGATCGCGCTGCCGATGTCGGCGCAAGCGCACCCGTGGGATCAGTCCACGCTCGATCTCGTGCGCACCGTCGGCATCAACTACGCCGCGATGATCGGCGTCGGGGCCCTCGCGTTCATCTTCGGCGATCAGCTGCAGAAGGGAGCCGAGTCGCTGGCGACAACGCGCAAGGCGGTCGCGGATCTGATGACCCTGCACCAGGACATCGTGCGGTCGCTCGCATCGGGCCTGATCACGATCGGATCCGACGACACCGTGCTGTCGGCGAACACGGCGGCCGGCGAGATCCTGCGCGAGTCACCGTCGGCGTTGCTCGGCCGGCACATCGACTCGCTCCTGCCCGGGCTCGGCGTCGAGGGTCGCTCCGACGTCGCGGTCACGGCCGGCGGCCAGCAGCTGACGATCGGCGCCACGGTGTCGCCGTTGCGAGACATGCGCGACCAGGTGATCGGTCGCGTCGTGAACTTCACCGACCTGACCGAGCTGCGCCGCCTCGAAGCGCAGCAACAGCGCTCCGAGCGCCTGGTCACCGTCGGTCACCTCGCCGCCGGTATCGCGCACGAGATCCGCAACCCGCTCGCGTCGATCAACGGCTCGATCGAGCTGCTCCGCCAGGCGCCGCAGACCTCCGAGGACGACCGCACGCTCATGCGGATCGTGCATCGCGAGATCGATCGCCTGAACGTGCTGATCGGCGACCTCCTCGACTACGCGAACCCCAAGCCCCGCCAGACCGTCGACTTCGATCTCGCCGTCCTCGTCGACGAGGTGCTGCAGGTCGCGCGCGCCGAGCCCGCGTTCTCGACGATCGACGTCACGCTCGACCTCGCCAAGCCGCTGCCGATCCACGCGGATCCCGCGCAGCTCCGCCAGGTGGTCTGGAACCTCGTTCGCAACGCCGCCGACGCCGCCACCGCCGGCGGCAAGCACGTGACCGTGACCGCGAAGGTCGTCGACGACCGCATCGAGATCTCGATCGCCGACGACGGCCCGGGCATTCCGCCCGAACAGCTCGCGAAGATCTTCGACCCGTTCTTCACGACGAAGAGCAAGGGCACGGGTCTTGGCCTCGCGACGAGCCACGCGATCGTCCTGGAGCACGGCGGTCGTATCGACGCCGAGAGCACCGTCGGGCAAGGGACAAAGATGGTGGTCAGGCTCCCGCGCTAGGGGTACGCTCGCTCATTCTCAACGTAGCGAAGCGGAGATGATGTGAACTGCCCGATCTGCTCGCAAGCCCTCGAGGGCGGAGAGCTCGTGATGGTCTGCACGCCGTGCCACAAGGCGCTGGGAGGCGGCCTCAACGTCAACGCGACGGGCGAGTTCCGCGTGCCCACGCAGCAAGAGCTGCTCGATCACCTCGAGACCTCGCCGCAGATGTCGCGCGAGAACACGACGAACGTGTGCTCGTGGTGCGGCAAGCTCGAAGCGCAGGTGAAGAAGCTGCTCGGTCGCGGCGGCGCCGCGCTGTGCAACGAGTGCGTGTCGCTCGCGTCGGACATCATGGAAGCCGAGCTCGGCGCGGACTGGCGCTAGCGCAGACGGTGACGGAGCGTCAACGAGGACAGGTCACGTCGAGCGCGCGCGGAGCGAGCGTCCCGTCGACGAGCTGCCACGGGACCTCGCAGCGCAGGATCGCGTCGAGCGCGGCGGGCGTGCCGCGGAACGTGGGGAGCAGCCAGGTCCACAGCGTGCCCGAATAACCGGACGCGACGAGCTTGCCGTCGGGCGAGAACGCGAGGAGCGTCGCGGTGCCGTTGGAGTCGAGGGCGGTGTCGCGCTCGACGAGCAGCTTGCCGGTGCGCGTGTCCCACAGGCGCGCGTGGTTGTCCGCGAACGTCGCGAGGAGCGCGCCGCCGGGCTGGACGGCGAAGAGCTGCTGGCCGTCGGCGTCGGACTCGAACGAGACGGCGAGCGCGCCCGCGTCGCGGTCCCAGCGACGGATCGCGGCGTCGGTGCCCTGCGTGTAGATCGCGCCGCCTTCGAAGCGCGCGTCCTGGACGAGCTCGCCTTGCGCGACGAGGGACGCGAGGCGCGCCTTCGACGTCAGATCGAACAGCGCCGTGGCGCCGGTGGCGATCACGATCGCGCGATCGCCGTCGAGGACGACCGACCAGACGTCGTCGCCGATCAGGAGCTTGCCGACCTGCTGCTTGTTGGCGACGTCGATGATGGCGATGCCCTGATCGACCGGGATCAACGCGCGCGAACCGTCGGCGGTCAGCGCCGCCGCGGCGTGGTGACCGAGAAGCTCGGGCGGATCACCTTCGGGCTCGAGGTGCGGGAAGGTGGCGATCGTCGCGCCGGTCTTCGTGTCCCAGACGACGAGCGACGTGTGAGTCGCGGCCCAGACGCGAGAGAGATCGCTCGTGATGCCGGCGCGCTTGATCGGTGCGTGCGCGTCGAAGCCGGCGAGGCGCGCGCCACCCGCGACGTCCCACAGCTCGACGGTCTTCGAGTTGCCGAGGACGGTGAGGACGCGACCGTCGCCCAGAAGCTCCACGATGGGATCGATCGGCAGATCGCTGGCAGTGCCGAAGCGGCGGAGGCGCTCGCCGGTGCGCGCGTCGTACACGTCGGCGGTGCCGTCGTCGCCGCCGGTGACGAGCAGGTCGCCGTCGGCGGAGAAGCGCGCGATGCGCGAGCGCTGGAAGAGCGGCGAGCGTGTCTCGGAGTCATCGGGGACGACGTCCCACAGCACGATGGTGCCGTCCGACGACGACGTCAGGACCGAGGCGCCGTCGGGCGCGAACATCGCGGCGGTGATCGCGTGCGCGTGGCCCGCGATCTCGTTGACGAGGCGTCCCGACGCCACGTCCCACAGCGCGACGCGGCCGGTGGCTTCGCCGTAGCCGAGGAGCATGCTGCTCGACGGCGAGAACGTGAGCACGGAGGTGTCGGGGAACAGGCGGCGCGTGCGGCCGGTGGCGGAGTCGACGAGCTTCGCGTTCGATGCGACGGTCGTGATCGCGAGGAGCGAGTCGTTCGTGCTCCACTCGACGCCGCGGTACTGGTTCGCGCGCTGCTCGTCGGCGCCGTCGAGCTCGACGAGGTGCTTGCCGGTTCGCGTGTCGATGATCGAGCCGCCGTCGGGAAGGACGTAGGCGAGGCGCTTGCCGTCGGCGCTGATCGCGCAGTCGCGGACCTCCTTGCCGTTGCCCATCACGGTGACGAGTGGCTTCCACGTGGCCGTGTCGACGATCTGGATCGCGCCGCTCGCGCTCGCGAGGACGAGGCGCTTGCCGTCGCCGGTCCAGCGCAGCACCGTCATCAGATCGTCGGCGAGCGCGGGACCGGTCGCGACTTGCGTCAGCGTCTCGGCGCTCCAGATCGTCAGCGCGTCGCCCGCGACGGCGAGGACGCGGCTGTCGGGCGAGAACTCGGCGCGGCTCGCGACGCCGCCGGGGATCGCGATCGAGCCGCGCTTCTTGCCGCTCGCGAGATCCCACACCTCGAGCTCGGACTCGTCACCGAGGACGACGAGCATCGTGCCGTCGGGCGAGAGGCCCGCATCGGTGAGCTTGCCCGCGCGCTCGAACGCGGACACCTGCTTGCCGGTCTTGGTGTCCCAGAAGCGGATCTTGCCGAGCCACGTCGCCGCGAACACCTGCGCGCCGTTCTTCGCGAAGCCCGCGGCGTAGATCGGCTCGACGAGCCCGTCGAAGCGGCGCGCGAGCGGCTTCAGCGATTGCAGCGCGAGCCCGGTCAACAGGCGCGTGGCCGCGGTGTCCTCGCCGTCGAGCGCGGCGCGCACGAGCACCACGGCGCGAAGCGGGTTGCCCGCGAGGAGCTCTTGCCGACCTTGATCGAAGTGCAAGCGCGCCGACGCGATCACCGCCCTCTCCTTCGCGCGCACCGCGGCCGCGCGCTGCGCTTCGGCGAGCTCGGTGGCGGACTCGGCGCGATCGCGCTCGCGCACGATGTTCAGCACGAGCACCGTCGCCGTGACCGCGAGCGCCACGAGCGCGAGCGCTCCGACGGAGACGGCGGCGCGATGCCGGCGCATCCAGCGACGCAGCAGCGCCCAGTACGAGTACTGGTGCGCACCGACGAGCTGTCCGGTCTGGAACCGCTTGAGGTCCGCCGCGAGCTCGCGCGCCGTCGCGTAGCGCTGCGCGGGCGAGCGCGCCATCGCCTTCTCGACGATCGTGACGAGGTCCTGCGGGATCTCGTCGTCGATCTCGGCCAGCGCCGCGGGGGACTTCGACAGCACCTTGACGAGCAGCTCGTCCGATCGCTTCGCGATGAACGGCGGGCGACCCGCGAGGAGGTGGTAGAGGATCGCGCCGAGCGAGTAGACATCCGCGCGCTCGTCGACGGCCTCGCCCGCGGCTTGCTCGGGCGGCATGTAGGCCGGCGTTCCCATCACCGAGCCCGCGAGCGTCAGGTTCGAGTCCGACGACGGCGGCTTCGACGGTGGCTTCGACACTTCCTTCTCGCTCGCACTCTTGCCGCGCATCGGCACCGTCGGTGGCGAGGACGCATCCTCGACCGCGAGATCCTTCGCGAGGCCCCAGTCGATCACGACGGTCTCGCCGAACGGGCCGATCAGCACGTTCCCCGGCTTGAGATCGCGATGGATGATCCGCTGGTCGTGCGCGTACGCGAGCGCCTCGCAGATCGCGATCATGTTCGGCAGCAGCGCGAGCCGATCGGCGAGCTTCTCGAGCGGCTTGATCACCGCGTCGAGCCCTTTGCCCGGCACCATGCGCATCGCGTAGAACGGCTCGCCCGTCGGCCAGCGCCCGGCCTCGTAGATGCTGACGATCGACGGATGCTGGAGCCGCGCGGTCAGCCGGATCTCGCGCTCGAAGCGCTCGGCGAGCGCAGGGTCCTTCGCGAGCAGCTCCTTGACCGCGACCGGCCGCCCGAGCCGCCGATCGCGCGCGCGCCGGATGCGGCCCATGCCGCCGCGCGCGACCTCGTCGCCGAGCGCGTAGTCGTCGGGGGCGACCGTGCGCAGCTCGGGATGATCCGCGTCGGCGACGTGGGAGGGATCCGCGGGCGGCGGGTTCGAGCGAACGATGACCTGCGGGTTCGAGGGTGGCTTCGAGCCCGCCGCGTCGGGCGCGACGGTCGCCTCGAGCGCGATCTCGACGCTGTCGCCCGTCGGCTTCGGCTCCGACGACGGCGGCGCCACCGTCTCGTCGAGCTCGATGTCGCCGCGATCAGGCACGGCCCAGCTTATCGCGATTCACTCGTCATCGACGGCTACGTCGAGCGACATCGAGAGCGTGTACGTGTACCAGCCGTGGTCGTCTTTGGTCTCGAACGTGAGCCGCGGCGTCTCCGGCCACTCGTCGACGTCGACCGACCAGCCTTTGAGCCGCTGCACGACGCGCGGCAGCTCGGCTCCGATTCGCTCGACGACATCATCCGCGCTTACGCCGGGAATCGTCGACACGTAGTCATCGATCTCGGCCTGGAGCCATCCGAGATCGACGTGGCTCGCACGAAAGCCCTGCATCGAGATCATCGTGAAGCCTTCAGACTTCATCGTCCCCATCGTCGCGAGAAACTGCGCCTGTCGCGGATCGGGCTCACCGGTCTCGAGCGCGGACGCGAACAACAGCAAGGTGTCGTCGGACATCGCGCGGTCGTATCACACAGGCGTCATCGCGATCGGCACGCCGCCGAGCACCGCGTTGCCCGACAGCGGATCGCGCCGAGTCTCGTCGAGGATCGCGTTGAGGTTCGCGCCCGGCCGCTCGGCCGCGACGCGCATGCGCGTGTTCGGCTGATCGTGGCCCCAGCCGTGCGGCAGGCTGACCACGCCCGGCATCATCTCGTCGGTCACCTCGACGACAACGTCGATCGACCGCTCGCCGTTCGCGATCCGCGCGCGACCGCCGTCGACCACGCCGATGCGCGCCGCGTCCGCAGGATGCACGAGCGCGACGCACCGGAACGGCCCCTTCGCGAGGATCGGCAGGTTGTGCATCCAGCTGTTGTTGGAGCGCAGCTGGCGCCGTCCGACGATCACGAGCTCGGGCACCGGCCGCGCGAGGTCCGCGCGCGCGCGAGCGAGATCGTCGACGAGCATCGGCGGCGCGAGCTCGATCTTGCCCGACGGCGTGCGCAGCACCTCGGGCACGCGCGCATCGAGCGGGCCGAGGTCGATGCCATCCGGCGCCGCGGCGACCTTCGCGAGATCGATCCCGCCGGGCAGAAAGCCGAACCGATCGCCGTACGGTCCGCCGCGCAGCGCGAGATCGAGCAGGCGCTCGGGGCCGCGGCGATCGCCCAGCGCCTTCATCACGAAGTCGGCCTGCGCTCCGACGGTGCGCTGGATGTCGGCGACGGCGAGCTCGTCGTCGAGCGCGGCGACATCCACGTTCGGCCCCTTCCCCATCGCGATGCCGATCAGGCGCACCAGGATCTCCCACTCGGCGAGCGCGCCGGGCGGCGGCGCGAACACGGGTGGGCTGTAGCGCGCGACGTTCCTCACCGCGAGCTGCATGAGCGCGACGTCGAAGTGCGACTCCTCGAGCGGCGACAGGCCCGGCAGGATCACGTCCGCGTGACGCGTGGTCTCGTTGAGGTAGATGTCGACGGCGACGACGAGGTCGAGCGCGGCCATGGCCGCCGCGAGCCGCGGCCCGTTCGGCGCGGACAGCACCGGGTTACTCGCGATGGTGACCAGCGCGCGGACCTGCCCGTCGCCCGGCGTCTCGATCTCCTCGGCGAGGCAGCCCATCGGCAGCTCGCCGAACACCTCGGGCGCGTTCGACACGCGGCTGCGCCGGCGCCCGACGGTGATGCCCTTGCCCTTGCCCGGCGCACCGAGCGTGTTCGCCGCGAACGCCGCCGCCTTCGCGAACATCGCGCCGCCCGGCGCGTCGAGGTGGCCGGTCAGCACGTTGATGACGTCGACGAGCCAGCTCGCGAGCGTGCCGTACTCCTGCGTGCACGTGCCGATGCGCCCGTACACGGCCGCGCGCTCGGTCGTCGCGATCGTCCGCGCGAGCTCGCGGATCGCGCTCGCCTCGATGCCGCAGCGCGGACCGACGAGCTCCGGCGTGAAGCCGTCGACGGCGCGCTCGACCGCGCCGACACCGTCGACGTGCGCCTCGAGCCGCCCGAGCCGCACGAGCTTCTCCGCGAACAGCGTGTGGACGATCCCGAGCAGGAGGAACACGTCGCCGCCCGGGCGGATGAACAGGTGCTGGTCCGCGATCTGCGCCGTCTCCGTGCGCCTGGGATCGATGACGATGATCGTGCCGCCGCGCGCTTGCAGCGCCTTCGCGCGCCCGCGGAAGTCGGGCACCGTCCACAAGCTGCCGTTCGACACCATCGGGTTCGCGCCGATGATCACGAGGAGCTGCGAGCGATCGATGTCGGGCACCGGCACGCTGAGCCAGTGGCCGAACATGAGGCCCGCCGACAGTTGCTTCGGCATCTGATCGAGCGTCGACGCGCTGAACACGTTCTTCGTGCCGAGCGCGCGCCCGAACCGCGCCGTGTACAGCAAGAGGCCGAAGCGATGCGCGGCCGGGTTGCCGATCGAGACGGCGACCGCGTCGCGCCCGTGCGCGGCGAGGATCGGCGCGAGGCGGCGATCGATCTCGGCGAACGCCTCGTCCCACGTCACCTCGACGTGAACGCCGTCGCGCTTGACGAGCGGTGCGCGCAGGCGATCGGGATCGTCGTGCAGGTCGCGCAGCGCGTTGCCCTTGGGACAGATGAAGCCGCCCGAGAGCACGTCGGCGTCGTTGCCGCGGATCGCCACGACCTTGTCGTCGTCGATAGTCAGCTCGAGCCCGCAACACGCTTCGCACAGCGGGCAGATTCGACGAGCGGTGCGCGTCATGGCGCTAGCGTGCCACGAGCTGCGCGCGGGCGCGGTAGTCGTCGGCGTAATCGCCCTGCCCCTTCTTCTCCCACGCGATCGCGAGGTCACGGCAGCGCTCCGCCTCGAGGTGCGGCGCGAGCTCGCCCGCGGTGCGCATCGCATCGAGCACCGCGATCGCGTCGTCGATGCGCCCCACGCCGAGGAGCGCGCGACCGCGCGTGTGCTGGATCGCGGGCACGTCCGGGCGCAGCTCGATCGCGCTGTCGACGAGCTCGAGCGCGGCGGGCGCGTCCGGCGCGTCGCCGTCGAGCAGGAGGCACGCGCGGTTGTTGAGCCACACCGCGCGCTCGGCGGGCTCGAGCTTCTCGACGTCCCACGCGCCGAGCAGCGCCTTCGCGCGCTCGAAGCGGCCGAGCGCGATCTCGCACCCCGCACGCGATAGCAGCGCCGAGCGAGCGCGGGCGTGCGTGAACGCGAACAGGCCGAGGAGGCGGTAGCGCCGGCTCGCGCGAGGGAAGCGCGCGTTCTCGAACGCGCCGTGGGCCGAGCGGGGCAGCCAGAACAGGAGCCACACCGTGGCGACGAGGGCGACGATCACGCCGATCGCGACCCAGCGCGGGCCGAACAGCGAGCCGAGGACCGCCGGGGCCGCGAGGCAGCCCAGGGTCCAGCCGACGGCGCGCAGAGCGTACACGCGGCAAGGATAGTCCACGCAGGCGGGCGTGGAGCATGGTAGACAGCGTCGCCATGTCGGACCGGCTCGTCTCCCTCGGAAAGCGGACCGAGGCACCCGTGCGCCCGGTGCCCGCGGAGGGCGCGCCCAGGGTCTATGTCGAGACGTATGGCTGCCAGATGAACGTCGCCGACTCGGACCTGATCGGCAGCGTGCTGGCGGATGCGGGCTACGCGACGACCCGGGTCGCCGACGAGGCGGACGTGATCGTGGTCAACACCTGCGCGGTGCGCGAGAAGGCCGAGGAGCGCGTGACCGCGCGCGCGGCCGAGCTCGGCGCGCTCAAGCGCAAGCGACCGGGCGCGGTGCTCGCGATCGTCGGCTGCATGGCGGAGCACCTGAAGGAAGGGCTCGCCGATCGGGCGCCCGCCGTCGACGTGATCGCCGGTCCCGACTCGTATCGGCGGCTGCCGGAGCTGCTCGCGCAGGCGCGGTCGCCGCGCGTGCAGCCGCAGGTCGCTCCCCGGCTCGCTCCGCTCGTCGACATCAAGCTCGACAAGGCGGAGACGTACGAAGGACTCAGCGGCGCCGTCGGTGGCGATGGGGTCTCGGGCTTCGTCACGATCCAGCGTGGCTGCGACAAGTTCTGCACGTTCTGCGTGGTGCCGTTCACGCGTGGACGCGAGCGCGGCACGCCGCCGCGCGAGGTGCTGCGCCAGGTGCGCGAGCTCGCGGCGGCGGGATATCGCGAGGTCGTGCTGCTCGGCCAGACGGTGAACTCGTACGTATGGGACGGAACGAGCTTCGCGGAGCTGCTGCGCGCGGTGTGCACCGTCGACGGCATCGAGCGCGTGCGCTTCACGTCGCCCTACCCGGTCGACTTCACCGACGACGTGATCCGGGCGATCGCCGAGGAGCCGAAGATCTGCAAGTACGTCCATCTGCCCGTGCAGTCGGGCTCGGACGTCGTGCTCGAACGCATGAAGCGCGGCTACACCGTCGATGACTACCGCGCGATCGTGCGTGCGCTGCGCGCCGCGATGCCGGACATCGCGCTGTCGACGGATATCCTCACGGGCTTCTCGGGCGAGACCGAGGACGATCACGCGCAGACGCTCGCGCTCATGCGCGAGGTGCGGTTCGACTCCGCGTTCATGTTCGCGTACTCGGAGCGCGACCTGACGTTCGCCGCGAAGAAGCTGCCCGACGACATCGACGAGGCGACGAAGAAGCGCCGCCTCTCGGAGATCATCGCGCTGCAGGAGAAGGTCTCCGCGGAGGTGTTCGCCGCGCACATCGGCCGCAAGGAGCGCGTGCTGGTGCACGGCCCGAGCAAGCGCGATCCGGCGCAGCTGATGGGCCGCACCGACGGCTTCAAGAGCGTGATCCTGCCCGCGGGGGTCGGCGCGATCGGCGAGCTCGTCGACGTGACGATCACGCGCGCGACGATGGCGACCCTGTTCGCGGGGTAGCGCAACCGTTGCGCGAACCGCGCGGATCGGCGGTGGCGCGGCGCATGCTTGCTGTCGGGGCATGTCGCGCAGGTGGATCTTCGTCCTGCTCGTCGCCGTACTGACCCGTTCGGCGATCGCCGGCCCGGACGACCGCACGCTATCGGCTCGCGAGGTACAGACGTACTTCGCTCCGTACGTGCCGGCGGTTCGCGCGTGCTTCCTGGCGAATGCCAAGGGCAAGCACGTCACCGGCGCGCTCCGGCTCGAGCTGATCATTCATCATCACGGTCGACTCTATCGGTTCGGCTTCGCGGCTCCCGGCGTCGAGAAGCCGTGGCTCGCCAGGCTCGACAAGTGCCTTCGCGATCTCGCGCAGACCTGGACGTTTCCGGAACGCAAGGGATTCACGACCGCGGTGCTGCCGTTCCTGTTCCAGAAGACCTCGGCGCCGAACGCGGGCCCGATCGAGAGCTGCTGGGATCCGCGCGGCTGTCCACCGGGCAAGCTCGGGAAGGGAGGACGCGGATGATCCGCTTCGCACGTGTGACCGCGTTTCTACTCGCGGGATGCCAGGTCAAAGAGGCTCCACCGGAGCCTGCGGCGGCGGCGGCGCCGCCGCCGATCACGGAGCCGGACGAGCCGCGCGAGCCCGCGACGGTGAAGGAGCACATGAAGAGCCACTTCGCGGCGGTCGTCGCCGTCGAGCGCGCGATCGTACGAGGCCGGCTCGCGGATGCGCGCGAGGGCGCCCGCGCTCTCCTCGCGCACGACGAGCCCGCGATCGAGGGCGGCGCACCCTTTGTCGCCGACATGAACGACGCTGCAGCGGCGCTGATCGCGGCCCCGGATCTCCCGACCGCCGGCACCTTTGCCGCCGCGCTCGGGCGAACGTGCAGTCGCTGCCACGAAGCCACCCGCGCTGTCATCGCGTTCGCCTGGGAGCCGCAACCCGATCCCGCGCCATCCCTCCGCGTGCAGATGCAACGCCATCAGTGGGCCGCAGCGCGCTTGTGGGAGGGCCTCGTCGGACCCTCCGACGAGATGTGGCGCCAGGGGACCGAGGCGCTCGCCGCGGCCGAGCTCGACGTGCTCGCGGCGGGACGCGGTGTCGCGCGTGGCGATGTCGACGCGCTTGCCGCGCAGGTTCGCGAGCTCGCCCGAAGCGCCGCGACCGCTGGTGATGGCGATGCGAGGGCGGCGCTCTATGGACGCTTGCTGTCCACGTGCGCGGGCTGTCACCAGCTCGTGCGCCCCGAGCCCGTCGACGCGCCGTGACGTTTTCGCGCGGGAGCTGCGCGGCTCGACATCACCGGCGCAGCGTTTGCGCCTCGCACATCTGATACGTTGCACGCATGAAGCGCTTCGCGATCGCGATCGCGTTGCTCGCCGCGTGCCCCCCGCCGAAGGGCGGCGGCGGCATGGCCGGCGGGTTTCGCGTGTTCTATCCCGACGCCGAGAATTCGCCGCGCGGGCTCGTGATCAAGGTCGGCGAGCGCATGCAGGCCAAGCCCGCCGCGCAGGACTGCAAGGGCCCCGACGGTTCGGAGGCGCGCTGGACCAACACGGGCACGAAGGTCACGACGGGCGAGCTGCCACCCGGCCTCGTGATCGAGGACGGCGCGATCGCCGGCGTGCCGACGAAGGCGGGGACGTACAAGGCGACGATCCGGTTCTCGGGCGTCACCTGCGCGACGCTGCCGACCGACGACAAGCTCGTGCACGTCACGATCGTCGTCGAGCCGGCGTAGTCAGCGCGACAAGCGGTCGATGATCTCGCCCGCGACGCGGCGCGAGCCGAGCAGCGCGACGTGACCGAGGTCGTCGTAGAGGATCGTCTCGGTGCCCGGCAGCGGCTTCTGGTGCGCGCCCGGCACGAGGTTGTCTGCCTTCGACCAGATCGAGAGCACCTTGGTCTTCGTCGCCGGCGGTGCCGTCACGAGGCGCGTCATCAGCTTCGAGCCGAGCACGAGCTCGCGGCCCGCGTGACCGAGCGGCGCGGACACGTCGGTGCCCTGGAGCGGCGAGCCGAGCGTCACGAGGTTCGCGACGGTGCCGTCACCGCCCGCGAGCGTCACGTAGTACATGCCGACGACGCCGCCCATCGAGTGACCGATGACGTCGACCTGCTCGGAGCCGGTCGCCTCGCGCACTTGATCCACGAACCACCCGAGCTGACGCGCGGCCGCGGCGACGCGACCGAACGTCCAGTACTCGAAGCCGAAGATCGGTCCGATGCCCGCCTTGCCGAGGCGCGACGCGAGGAGGACGAAGTTCGCCCGGTTCATCGCGTAGCCGTGCAGCACGATCACCGGTCGCGGGCCTCGTGCGCGAGCGCCGGGCAGCGGCAGGTGCCCGACCGGCCGCGCCGCGGACACGAGCAGTGACATCGCCCACTCGCCGAGCGCGCCGCGCAGCGTGCCCGGGTGCTCGCCGCGGACGCGACGAACGGCCCACGGGACGAGCGGGTAGAGCCCCGTGAACATCAGTGCATTGGCCACCACCGCGATCCCACCCCGCCACGCCAGATGGCGAACCGAGTGACGTCGCTGCATGTGTCAGGACTTGATGCCGGGGACGTCGGCCTCGATCTCGGCGGCGACCTCGTCCGGGACCGCCAGCAGCTCGCGCAGCTTCTTCAGCTGCTTCTTCTCGGTGTCGGAGAAGTCATGGTCGACGACCGCCATCCGGCAGGCGGCGCGGTAGATGCCGCGGCGCGACTCGACCGAGAGGGAGGTCAGGTAGGTGTCGGGAAGCGTCGTGTACGCTTCGAGGAACCGCGAGGCGGTGGCGCGCTCGTCGGGAGTGAGGTCCGCGGTGCGGATCAAGCGGCGGAGCCCCTCGGCCTCCGACTCGGCGAGGACGCCGTCGGCCCAGGCGACGGCCGCCCACATCCGGATCACGTTCAGGACCTGAGAATCGGACATGGAGCGACGATACTACAACGACAGCGACACGCCGACGCGCTCGCGGACCAAGCGTGCCAGCGTCGGGCGCAGCTCCTCGCCCGTCTTGGGCGCGCGCCAGGTGGCCCCGTTGTCGATCGGGTCGAAATGCCACGCCGTCGCGATCGCCGCCATCCAGATCTGCCGGGCCGCACGGTGGCTGTTGATGACGATCTTGGTGCCATCGCGCAGATCCATGCGCAACACACCCTCGCTCGTCGAGATCTCGACATCGTCGGGGTCCACGTCCGCGAAGGCGTCTTCCAGTGCGTGGAGCTCCTCTCGGGCGACGCGATCGAAGTCGGCTTCGTCCATGCGCCTGCAAATAGCACAGAACTGGTACGATAGAAGACGCGATGCCGCGTCCTGGTGAGAGCGACATCGACTTGCTCCTGAACGAGCCGGTCGAGCGAGAAGGGCACGAGACCCTGCTCCCTTCCGTCACGCGTTCGATGCTGTCGTCGACGAAGTCCTTCGTCGCGAGCGAGATCGGCATCGAGAGCCTCGCGAACCCGCTGCAGGAGAAGGACCGCGGCGCGCCCTCGGCCCACGGCTCGTCGCACGCGGTCGGCATCGGGGATGACTCGTGGGACGGACGCCAGCGCGGCGCCAAGCCCGGCGATGTCATCGGCGGACGCTACATCGTCGAGGGCCAGCTCGGCCGCGGCGGCATGGGTCGCGTGTTGCGCGTGCGCCACTCGGCGCTCGGCAAGCAGTTCGCGCTCAAGCTCATCAAGACGCGCATCGCGACCAACCCGAAGATCCGCGAGATGTTCTATCGCGAGGCCCGGCTCGCCTCCGCGCTCGCGCACGAGAACATCTGCTCGATCTTCGACTTCGGTCAGGACGAGGTGCACGGCCTGTTCATGGTCATGGAGCTGCTCGAGGGGCAGACCGTGCACCAGAAGCTGCGCGCGTCGGGCAAGTTCGCGCCCAAGGTCGCGTGCGACGTGATGTGGCAGGTCGCCGACGCGACGCGCTTCATCCACAGCCGCACGATCCTCCACGGCGACATCAAGACCGAGAACATCTTCATCGTGAAGACCGCGGCGAATCGCCGCCTGATCAAGCTGCTCGATTTCGGCCTCGCGCGCCCCGACCTCGGACGCACCGAGGGCATGGACGGCACGCCCGAGTACATCGCGCCCGAGCGCATCGACGGTGCCCCCGCTTCGCCCGCGACCGACATCTACGCGCTCGGCATCGTGTTCTTCGAGCTGCTGACCGGCACGCTGCCGTTCACCGGCAAGCTCGACGAGGTCCTGCGCCAGCATCGCACCGCGCCGGTGCCGTGCCCGTCGAAGCTGATCGAGGTTCCGATCGACGAACGCGCCGACGAGCTCGTCGCGCGCGCGACCGCGAAGGATCCGAACAAGCGCCACCCCGACGTCGCCGCGTTCCTCTACGAGCTGCGCGCGCTGATGAACATGCTCGGCATGGACGGCGCCGGACGACGTCGCGCGGCGAACCCCGACGCCGCGCGCGAGCGCCGCGACATCGATAACCGGCTCAAGGCCTCCGCCGAGATCTTCGGCTCGGTCGCCATCCCGATGGCGTCTATCGGCGCCGACGGTCGCGTGCGCGCCGCGAACCCCGCGTTCTACGAGTTCCTCGGCGCCGCCGGCGATGCGGGCGGCCTGCAGCTGCGCGACTCCGCGCTCCCCGAGGTCTATCCGTCGCTGTTCGAGGATCTCGAGGAGGTCCGCGCGAAGCGGCGCCCGATCAAGCGCGTCATCTACCTCAACGAGGGTGGCGACCGCGTCGTCGAGGCGGCGATCGTGCTCTCGTGCGCACCGTCGGCGGCGGAGGTCACCGGCGGTGAGGTGTACCTCGTGTTGCATCCACTACGCGCTCTCCTGAGCTGAGGTCGCTGGCATCTCGTTCGCACTCTCGTGGTGCAGAACCCGAGGAGCCACCGATGATCTCGCACTGGCAACCGCCCGAGCACGACGGAATTCGCGAGCGAACCCACGATGACGTCAATCGCAAGATCGATCTCATCACGCGCGGCGCGATCGCCGACGCCGAAGTCTCCGCATGGCGCATCCGCGCACGCCTCGCGGAGATCGATCCTGAATGGAACGTCGATCGCGCGCTGATGCTGAACTTCGCGATCGTCGCGGGTGTGTCGTCCTCGCTCGCGATGCGAAGCCTCGCGCGGCGCGGCCGCATCGGCGGCTGGGGCACGCTGTTCTTCACGCAGATCGCGTTCCTCGGCTACCACGCGATCCGGCGCTGGTGCCCGCCGATGGCGCTGTTCCGACGCCTCGGCTTTCGCAGCGCGAAGGAGATCGCCGCCGAGCGCTGTGCGCTCGAGCATCAGCTCGCCGTCCTCGAAGCGTGAGCTCCGAGGGCGTGTGCGCTAACGCTGCTGTCCTTCGACGAGGCGCGAGCGGCCCTGCCAATCGCTCATCCAGCCCGGGTACTCGGGCGGCAGCGCGCTGACCTTGTCGAGCGCGTCCATCTGCGCCGCGGTGAGCGCGAGCTTCGTCGCGCCGAGGTTGTCGGCGAGCTGCTCGTCGGTCTTCGCGCCGATGATGACGCTCGCGACGCCCGGCTTCGCGAGCAAGTAGGCCAGCGCCACCTGCGCGACGGACGCACCGTGCTCGGTCGCGATCGGGCGCATCACCTCGACGCACGCCCACGCGCGCGGCTTGTCGACGATCGGGAAGTCGAACTGCGCGCGCCGCGCGTCCGCCGGGCCCTTGGAGTCCGCGCTGAACTTGCCGGACAGCAAGCCGCCCGCGAGCGGCGACCACGGCATGATGCCGAGCCCCTCCTCGAGTGCGAGCGGCACGACCTCGCGCTCGATGTCGCGCGCCGCGATCGCGTAGAACATCTGCGCCGAGATGAAGCGCGCCTTGTTCGCGCGATCCGCGATCGCGAGCGCCTTGTGCGCGCGCCACGCGGGCATGTTGCAGAAGCCGACGTAGCGGACCTTGCCGATCTGCACGAGGCGATCGAGCGCGTCGACGGTCTCCTCGAGCGGGGTCACCGGATCGACGCCGTGCGTCTGATAGAGGTCGACGTAGTCGAGCTGCAGGCGCGAGAGCGACTGATCGATCTGGTCGAAGATGTGCTTGCGCGACAGGCCCGCGCCCATGACGTCGGGGGTCATGCGGCCGAGGACCTTGGTCGCGATGACGAGCTTGTCCCGCGCGAGACCGAGCTTCTTGATCGCCGCACCGACGAGCTTCTCGCTCTCGCCCTCGTGATAGACGTTCGCCGTATCGATGAAGTTGACGCCCGCATCGATCGCGGTCTTCAGCTGACCGGCGACCGCGTCGGGTCCCAGCTTCCCGATCACCTCCCAGAAGCCTTTACCTCCGTAGGTCATCGTGCCGAGACAGATCTCCGAGACGTAGAGGCCGCTTCTCCCGAGCCGGTTGTATTTCATACGCGCCAGGCTAGCGCAGTCGAACGGTGACACTCGCGTCCGCGATGCCTCTCGCGATGACAAGTGACCCACCGGTATCGAAACTCAGCGTTCCATCACCGACGACGGTGACGGTCGAGACGCCGTTCGCGGTCGTGACGGTGACGGGAGTGCCCTCGAACGTCGCGGTCGCGGGCGGTGCGGCTCCGGATGCGCGACCGCTCCACGTCCACTGCGCGGCGCCCGCCGGGCCGTCGTCGTCGTTCCACGTCGCGTGGTCGGGTTTCGCCGCGGTGCCCGAGAACAGCCACACCTCGCGATCGCCGCCGATCTCGTCGATCGTCGTGAGCGATGGCTGGCCGGGCGCCGGAAGCGTCGAGTCGACACCGTCGGGGAACAGCACGACTAGGGCGCCCTCGGGCACGTACGCCGGGATCTCCGCGGTCGATGCCGTGGCGGTGATCGTCCCGCCCATCACCGGAGCGCCGCCGAACATCGGGTACCAGCGGCCCGCGGGCAGCGTGACCTCGCGCGACGTGGCGCCGGCGACCTGCACCGGCGCGACGAGGATTCGATCGCCGAGCAGGTACTCGTCGATCTTCGTCCACGCCCACGCCTCGTCGGGATACTCGAGCGCGATCATCCGCATCAGCGGGAGGCCATCGCGCTCGAAGCTGCCGGCCGAGCCCCAGAAGTACGCCGCGAGCTGCATGTGGAAGCGCGCCCAGCGGCGGAAGTGCTGCTCCGCGCCGGTGTCCGCTTCCCACTGGTAGTTCTCTCGCGCGCTGCGGCCGTGGTGCGTGCGCATCACGGGCTGCATCGCGCCGAACGACGTCCAACGATAGAACAGCTCCTGCGTCGTCGGCTCCGTGTCGGGCGTGACCGCCGTCTTCTGGCTCATGTAGCCGGCGATGTCGGAGCCGAAGTACGGAAAGCCCGCGAGGCCGAGGTTGAGCGCCATCGGGATCACCGACGGCAGACCGTCTCCGTCGGAGAAGTCCGTCTGCTGATCGCCCGGCCAGATCACCTGCGTGTACGGCTGCGACCCGATCCACGCCGAGCGCACGAAGTACATCGGCACGATGCGGCCCGGCTTCGGCGCCAGGATCTCCGACGTCATCTTGACCCAGTCGACGGGATAGCGATTGTGAACCGCGAGCGCGTCCTCACCCGACGCCAGCTTCGCGTCGGTCATCGCCCACTCGGCGAAGTCGGCCATCCATCCGTCGACGCCGAGCGGCAGACCCTCGCTCATCACGTCCTTCGCCCACGTGACGGCGGCGGGGTTCGTGAGATCGAGCAGCTTGGACGGCGTGAACTTCACGCCCGTGAACGAGTACGGCTCGCCCTCCATCGTGTGCATGACGTAGCCGGCGCCGACCGCTTCGTCGTGGATGTCGGCGTTCTCGTCGACGAACGTGTTGTGGTACGTGAGGAACGCGAAGCCGAGGTCGTGCAGCTCCGTCGCGAGCTGCGCGATGTCGGGATACAGCGCGGTGTCGTAACGCCAGTCCTCCTCCAGCGAGTAGCCGGTGAACGAGTCCGCGCCGCCGCGCCAGTCCTCGGTCCAGATCGCCGACGCCGGGATCCCGAGCGAGCGCAGCTTCTGCGCGACGCGGCGCACGTTCGCGGAGCCGTAGATCGCGTCGATCCACGGCGCGAAGATCGACAGCGGCGGGCGCGCCGGCTTGCCGACCCACGCGATCATGTGGCCGAGCGCGTCGACGGCGGCGGCACCCGCGACCTCGCCGCCGCGATCGCCCTCACCGATGAACACGTGCAGGCGCAGCGCCTCGTCCCATGCTTCGAAGCGCGAGACGTCTGCGTGCTCCTCGGGGCCGAGCGCGAACACCGCGCGGCCGGTGGTCTCGACGGCGAGCGCGTAGCCGTTCGACGACAGCACCATCGGCATCGGCGTGTGCGTCGAGTGCTTGCGACCGCTGAGCAGCCACGCGCCGCTGTAGTCGGTGTCGAGGAGGTCGTCCTTGCCGATGCCGTCCTCCTGCACGAACAGCGGCACTGTCTCGCCGCGATGATCGATGTCGAACGACTGCCCGCCGAGCCCGAGGAGGTGCTCGTCCGCGGGGCACGGCGTCGCGATCTGGATCCGGTCCGCATCGCTCTCGAGCGTGATGCTCACGTGCCGCGGGAACCCGGCCGCATCGGGGTTCGGGCCCGACTTCGTGGCGGTCACGAACTCGAGCGTGCCCGTGCCCACGGAGCTGCCGTCGTGGATCAGCGTGAACGTCGCGCCCGTCTCGGTCGCCTTCACGTCGGCGAGCTCGTCGATCGCGCGCCACACCTCGGAGCTCTTCGTCTCGGTGAACTTGAACGACCCGAACTGCATCTCGACCTTCGTCGCGCGCGAGCCGATCGCCGCGAAGCCCCGCGGTGGCTCGTGCCGATCGCCGGCCTGCCCGCCCGCTTGCGTCTCCCACACGACGTTGCCGTCGACCAGCAGCGTGATCTTCGCCGGCTCGCTGTCGATGCGAGCGACGAGGCGACCCGAGGAGACCTCGACCGGAGGCGGTGGATCTCCGCACGCACCGAGGACGAACGCGACGACGACGAGGCTGCGCACGCCTCCAGTCTAGACTAGAAGCCGACGGCGATGCCGAGCGAGAGGTCCGCGCCGACGCCGCTGTTCACGTAGAGACCGCCGACCTGATCGACGATGGCGATGCCCGCGAGCGCCGACAGGTCCGCGACGAACGCGAAGTTGTTGCTCAGCATCTTCATGTAGCCGACGCCCGCGCCGATGAGCAGCGGGCCCTGGCCGACGATGTCCGTGTCCATACCCGGCATCGTTGCCTTCAGGTGAATCGTGTTGCGCATCACACCGCCGCCGACCTGCCCCATCACGCGGATGCCCTCGCCCGTCGGCGACAGCGCGTAGCGCACGCGCAGCATGCCGCCCGGCGCGATCGTCGAGTGACCCTCGCGATCCTTCGCGTTGACGTTCGCGCCGATCGGCAGGCCGATGCGGCCCGCGAGACCGATCGACAGCTGCTTGCTGACCGCGTAGCTCAGCTCGGGGAGCAGCACGACGTAGCTGTTACCGACGCAGCACTGCTCGACCATGTTGTCGCCCTCGGTGCGGCCGGTGACGTAGCCAAAGCCGGTGCCGCCCGCGAGCGTGATCATCACCTTGGGCGCCTTGCCGCCGGCGACCACGCCGCCGCCGATGCTGTTGCCTTCGGAGCCGCCGCCGGTGCCGCCGCCGCTGCCGGCGATCGGATCCTCGTTGTCTCCACCGGCGTTGACCGCGACCGCGGCCGTCAGCTCGAGGATGTTCGGCGAGCCCGACGAGCCCTTCGCGGCGATGACCTTGTTGTTCGCGTCGAACGCGCCGACGTAGTAGTGGACGAGCTCGCCCTTCATCGCGGCGCCGGGGATCGCGCCCGTGTACTTGCACTCGCCGTCCTTGGTCATCTTCACCTCGGTGAAGTCCGTCGCGCCGCCCGCGCGATACATGATCGCGACCTTCGCCGGCGAGATGTCACCACCGACGAGCGCTTCCATCTTCGCGGGCGCGGCAGCCGGCGCGGTGTCGATGATCACGTGCTGCAGGCCCTTCACGGCCGCGCAGTCGATCTCGGGCTCCGCTGGCAGATCCGGTGTCACGTCACCGCCACCGCCCGACTTCTTCGCCTCGTCGAGCAGCTTGGTCAGATCGGGCGACTTGTACGCGGCGTCGATCTGGACCTTCGGATCGATCGCGACCGCGGCCGCGAACGCTTCCTTCGCACCGTCGGCGTTGCCCGCCGCGAACTCCGCGATGCCGAGCTGCAGATACACGCGCGCGACGACGGGATCCTTGTCGAGCTTCGACTTCTTCGCGATCGCGATCGCCTGATTGAGCAGCTTCTTCGCCGCCTCGTATTCCATCAGGTCGTAGTTCTCCATCGCCTCTTTGCTCTTCGCGCTGATGTCGCCCTTCGCGTCAGCGAACGCTAACGACGACGCGAAACCGAGCACGAGCAATACGGCGATCCCCCTCGCGAAACTGCGGGTTCCCATAACCCCGTCTATACCGCGGTCACTATTCCCGAGGTAAGGGATTTCGCGGACAGCCCCGACACCGGGGCCAGCGCCCGGGTCTAACGCTTCGTAATGATGAACTCGACCCGGCGGTTCTGGGCCCGGCCCTCGGCGGTCCGGTTGTCGGCGATCATCACGTTCTCGCCGTAGCCGACCGCCGTCATGCGGGACGCGTCGACGCCCTGCTTCATGAGGTAGGCCCGGACGCTGTTCGCGCGGTTCTGGGACAGCTTCATGTTGAAGTTGTCGTTGCCCTGGCTGTCGGTGTGGCCCTGGACCTCGACCTCGATCTTCGGGTTGTCCTTGAGCGCCTGCGCGACCTCGTTGAGCAGCGGGAACGAGACCCGCTTGATCGTCGCCTTGTTGGTGTCGAAGTACACCGTCTGCTTGATCTCGATCTTCTTCTCGGTGACGACGACGAGGTTGTACTTCTTCGGGCAGCCGTCCGGCGGCACGCCCGGCTCGTTCGGGCACTTGTCGGAGAGGTCGGGGATGCCGTCCTTGTCGTTGTCCGGATCGGGGCAGCCGTCGTCGTCCTCGAAGTTGTCCTTGTCCTCGGGATCCGACGGGCACGCGTCGATCTTGTCGGCGATGCCGTCCTTGTCGTTGTCGAGCTCGGGGCAGCCGTCGTCGTCCTCGAAGCTATCGCGGTCCTCGGGGTCGTTCGGGCAGGCATCGATCTTGTCGTTGATGCCGTCGGCGTCGTTGTCCTCTTCGGGGCAGCCGTCCTCGTCCTGGAAGCCGTCGAAGTCCTCCGGGACGCGCGGGCACGAGTCCTTCGGGTCGAGGATCCCGTCGCCGTCGGTGTCGCCGGGCCCCGCGACCACGGGGCCCGCGGTGCACTTGTCCTTGGGCGACTTCTCGATCGCGAGCTGCGCGTTGCGCTCGGCGATGCCGGCGAGCTCCTTGGCCTCGTGATAGTTGCCCTCGTCGAGCTCGTGCTGCGCGAAGTCGTTGTTCGACTCGGCCATCGCCAGCTCGACCGGCGCGCAGCGCTGCGCACCGTTCTCTCGCGCGGTCGCGATCAACCCGTCGGTCGCCGCGGTCTGCGTGCGGACCTGCTGGCCGGCACAGGCCGCCACGACACAGAGGAGAGCGAGAGCGCGCTTCACTCGACGTCTTCCTTCGCGGGTGCGACGTCATCCTTCGCGGGGGCGGGCGCGGCCTCGCCCTTCGCGGGCGCGACATCCTTGTTCTCGATGATGATCGGTCCCTTGCTCGGGTCCTTCTGGACGATCGCCGCTTCCTCGACGGCCTTGTCGCCCGCTTCCGACGCGAGCTTGCCGAACCGATTGGCCCCCTGGAAGTCCGCGCGCGCCGCCGCGACGCGCGCCTGATGCAGGTACTGGTTCGCGCGCGTCCAGTAGTACGGCGCGTACTTGTCCGCCTGCGCTGCCTTCGCCGCATCGACGGAGGTCGACGCGCGACGCGTGACCTCGTTGACATACGCGATCGGCCCGCACGCACCCAAAGCGACGATCAGCAGCAACGCGACCCGAGACATCGGCCGATACTTTATCACCGCGACCTCACCCGGCGCCCGTCACGGTTCAGCTCGATCGCCGTGTAGATGGCAGAAAGGAAGATCGCCAGCAGCGAGACCACGAACGCCCACCCCAGCTGCACGCTGAAGATCGAGACGCCCTTGTTGCCCTTCCAGCCGAGGTAGTCCGCCGCGGTGGACAGCCGGTTGATGCTCGAGACCACGAGGACGAGGAGCGCGATCGAGATCACGGCGCCCGAGTACAGGGCCGCGTTCTGGAACCCGCGCCGGATCAGCATCGCGGCCACGTACCAGCCGGTGATCACCAGCGCCGCGTGCCCGACCATCAGCGGCAGGATCGCGACGCCGCCCGCCTTGGCCGGATCGAACCAGTACATCCAGCTCCACGCCGGGTGCACCGCATAGAAGTAGAGCGCGATCGGCGAGACCACGGTCGCCGCGTGCAGCGCGACCAGCGGGAACGCCGGCGATGCGAAGGGCCCATCTGCGCGCACGCGATCACGGGCGACGAGCGCGAACCCGATCCCGAACAGCAGATTGACGAGCGCGATGACCGGAATGGCCAAGTCGTAACACGTTGGCCGCGCCGGGACGTGCTCGTGCACCTGTCACGTGCGCGTGCGCGTGCTCGTCGTCCGCACGTCGACGGCGTCAGCGGCGCTCGATGGGAGGCGTCCGCGAGCCGGTGTCCGGATCGGGGGTCTCCGAGCCGAGCAGCGAGCCGGCCGGCGAGACCAGCTGGTCGAGATCGATCTCGACCGGCGAGGCCGCCTCGCGCTCCGGCGGCGGCGTGGGGACGTCGATCTCGCCGGCGACGAACGTGCTCTCGCCGACGCTTCCGAGCGGCGGGGCGACGGCGATGACGCCCTCGATCGGCGTTCCGTCGTGGCCGTCGGGCCCGTCGTCGGTGTGGATCTCGCCGGACTCGACCTCGATCGCGTCGTCGTCGTCCTCGTCGAGCGCGCCGCCGACGTTGGTGACGACCCAGTCGTCCTTGTCGCTCCCGGGGATGCGCTTGGCGGCGCGCGAGACCGTGAAGGCGCCGGTGTCGCGCGGGCCGGGCGGAACGGGGGAGCGCTCGACGGTCTCGTCGACGGGCGGCGGAGGCGCGGCGATCGATTCGGAGCTCGTGCTGCCGGTGTGATCGTCGAGCGAGGCGAGCGCCTCGTCGAGCGCGCCGATCTTGTTCTCGGCGGTGTTGTCCGGGTGCGCGACGCCGGGCGCCTCCTCGAACACGGTGGCCTCGAAGTCGTCGTCGGCGAGCATCTCGACCTTCGGCGCCTCGTCCTCGGCCTCCTGGATCTGGTCGGCGTAGCGCTCGGTGAGCACGGCGTACGCGTTGCGGATCGCGCGGCGCGCGGCGGAGGCGGTGAAGTCGCGCCGCACGCGCTCGTACGCGTTGTGCGAGAGGTTGCGGCGGAGCGCGGGCTCGTCGAGGAGGCGGAGCACCTTGCGCGCGAGGTCGATCGGATCGCCGGGCTCGAACAGCAGCGCCTCGCGGTTGTTGTCGACGACCTGCATGACGGTGTCGCGGCGCGGCGCGACGATCGCGCAGCGGCACGCCATGTACTCGAGCAGCTTCGTCGGATAGACGACCGTCGGGTTGGGCGTGAGATCCGCGGCGGCGGGCACCACGCACACGGTGGCGGTGGCGAGCAGCGCGGGCAGCTGATCGTGATCGACGGGGCCGAGCACGTCGATCTTGTCGGCGAGGCCGAGCTCGCGGATCCCGTCGCGCAGCGCCTGATCGAACTTCGGCGCCATCGAGCCCGCGAGCACGAGCTTCGCGTCGACCTCGCGCACGATCGCGGCCATCGCGCGGACGAGCACGCGCACGCCGCGGCCGGGATCGATCGAGCCGACGTAGAGGATGCGTGGCGGACCGGCGCTCGTGACGTCGTCCCAGTCGAAGCGATCGACGTCGACGCCGGGTGGCGACAGGAT
Source organism: uncultured Kofleriaceae bacterium (assembly GCA_964617845.1). Lineage (GTDB taxonomy): Bacteria > Myxococcota_A > Polyangia > Haliangiales > Haliangiaceae > JABFXX01. The sequence continues at coordinate 180,170 of CAZUAR010000009.1, forward strand.
CACGCGATCGGGGCGACCGCGCGCCTGTAGCGACTTCACCGCGGCCGCGGTGGGCGCGAGGATCAGATCGGCGGCGAGCAGGCACGCCTCCTCGTCGCGGCCGTACTGCGCGTCGAGATCGGTGTCGAACGTCGTCTCGCCGAGCGGCGAGCGCGTCAGGTCGTAGACGACGGCGAAGCCCATGCGGGCGCGCGCCTCGAGCACCGGGATGCCACTCCACGAGTCGCGGCAGTGAACGAAGTCGTAGTCGGCACCGTCGAGCTGGCGCTTGAGTGCGCGCTGGAACGCTTGCACCTGCGAGCGCAGATCCGCTTCGTGCGTCGGGACACGCAGCACGCGCACGGAGCCTTGCCGCTCGACGTATGCCTGCTCGCCCTCGCGCGACACCAGGAGGTCGACGGTGTGTAGCGGCGTGAGCGAGCGGATCACGTGGCGCAGCTGCACACCGGCGCGGCGCGGACCGGGCACCGCGCAAAAGCCAGTGAGCAGTACGCGTGCCATGTGATCATCGTCCGGTACTACGCGCGTTCACGCAAGCCTCGTCGGACTTCTCGACGCCACGCGCCCTTGAACCGGATCACCGACTACGCTAACTAAGCCCCGTGAATCGCCTCATCGAGTACCTCCGACAACACATCATGATCGACTTCCAGGGTGATCTGACGGTTGGGAAGGTGCGAGAGCTTCTCGCAGGGGACGACAGCCGGGATGCCAAGCAGCTCCTGGCCAAGTTGGTGGCAGAAAAGAAGGTCGAAGACATGATCCTGGTGCTCGCGGATTGCCTCCTCGAGCCGGTCCAAAGCGCGCTCACCGACGACGTCATGCGCGAGCAGATCCGGATGTATTCCGAGAGTTAGCGCGATCCACATGTTACGTTTCCGGCATGGGCAACCCGGTGCCGGATAGCAAGACACCCGCGTTCGTGGCGTATGCGTTCGTCGTCGTGGGACTCGTGATCGCCGCGATGCAGGGCTTCACGGCGGGATCGATCCTGGGCGGAGTCATCGCCGCGATGGGCGCGATCCCCGCGTGCTTCGGGATGTGGAAGGGCATCCAGCAAGAGACGCAGGGCACCCTCGCGCTCTCGGTGGTCGCGGTGCTCGTCTCGCTCGCGGCCGGTGGCGTTCTGATCGCGCTCCGCGTGATCGACTGGATCCGGTGATGCGCCGGCTCGGGCTCCTCGCACTCCTGGTCACCGCCAACGCCTTCGCGGAGGCGCCCGCGCCGCAGCAGGCCCCGCCGCCCCCGAAGGCCGAGGTCGCGAAGGATCAGAAGTTCATCTACTCCAACACGGCGATGGGCACGATGGTGTCCGTCTTCTTCTGGTCCAACAATGAAGCGAAGGCGCGCGCCGCGGCCGACGCCGTGTTCGCCGAGATGAAGCGCCTCGACGGCGTGATGACGACGTGGACCGAGACGTCGGAGGTCTCGCGCATCAACCTCGCCGCCGGGCAGAAGCCGGTGAAGGTGTCCGACGAGACGTACGCCGTGATCGCGCGCGCACAGGACGTCGCGAAGCGCACGAACGGGATCTTCGACATCACCGTCGGCGCGTTCAAGGGGCTGTGGAAGTTCGATCAGGACATGGACGGCACGCTGCCGAAGCCCGACGAGGTCAAGAAGCGCCTCGCGAACGTCGGCTACAAGCACCTCGTCCTGAACCCGAAGGCGAAGACCGTCTTCCTCGATCGGAAGGGCATGTCGATCACGCTCGGCGGGATCGCGAAGGGCTACGCCGTCGACAAGTGCGTCGCGCTGCTGAAGAAGCAGGGCTTCTCGAACTTCATGATCCAGGCCGGTGGCGACATGTACGTCGCCGGCAGCAAGGGCGGCACGCCGTGGATCGTCGCGATCCGCGATCCGCGCGGCCCCACCGACTCGCACTTCGCCAACGCGCCGGTGAAGGACCACTCGTTCTCGACGAGCGGCGACTACGAGCGCGGCTTCGTGAAGGACGGCGTTCGCTACCACCACATCCTCGATCCGCGCACGGGCCAGCCCGCGCGCGCGTCGCGCTCGGTCACGATTCGCGCGACCGATGCGTTCACGGCCGACGCGTGGAGCAAGGTCCTGTTCATCCTCGGCTACGAGGCCTCGCTCAAGCTCATCAAGCGCGAGAAGCTGACCGACTTCGAGGTCGTCTGGATCGACGACAAGAACGAGGTCCACATGACCGACGGCATGAAGAGCGTCCTGCGGATCGAGAAGCAACCGACGCCCGGAACGTGAGACGCTCCGGGGCATGCGGTGCCTCGTCGTAGCGTGCGTGGTCTCGATCGCGTCACCCGCGCTCGCGCACTTCCGCCTGATCGCGCCCGACTCGATGTACGCGCAGGACGGAACCGGATCCCCGTTGTTCACCGCGCCGTGTGGCGACTCGGGGACTCCGACGGGTCCGGTGACGACGTTCCAGACCGGTGCGACGATCTCGGTCGACATCCAGGAGACGATCTTTCACCCGGGGCACTACCGCGTCGCGCTCGCTCCGACGGCGGCGATGCTGCCACCGGATCCGCAGGTGAACGGTGCGATGTGCGACAGCGCGGTGATCGACGCCGGCGCGCAGTCGGTGCTCGTCGACGGTGCGCTCCAGCACACGACGATGTTCTCCTCGGCGCAGAGCATCCAGGTGACGCTGCCCGCGACACCGTGCACGAACTGCGTCCTCCAGGTGATCGAGTTCTATTCCAACCACGCGCCGCCGTGCTTCCACTATCACTGCGCGACGATCACGATCGCCGCGCCGCCGATGGCCGACGCCGGCGTCGATGCGATGCCGAGCGACGGCAACACCGGCACCGATGCGGCGCCGAACGATGACGCCGCCACAGGCGACGACGCCGGCAACCAGAACGCGCTCGTCAACCCGTACGCGAACCAGGGCTGCTCCACCGGCGGCGGCTCGAACGGCCCGGTCTTGATCCTCGCCGCCCTGCTTTTCCGGCGCCGCTCGCGAAGAACGTGAGAGGCTGCCGGCGATGAGCAACTTGTCCCGGGGCCTCGCCATCGCCGTTCTCACGGTCGCGTCGCCCGCGCTCGCACACTTCAAGCTGATCTCGCCGGCCGCGAGCTTCCAGCAGGACACCTACGGCTCGCCGCAGAAGAGCGCGCCGTGCGGTCAGGCCGACGCCGGTGACACGGCGGTCCCGACCAACGCGGTCACCCAGCTGATGACTGGACAGATGGTCGACATCGAGATCGACGAGACGATCTTCCACCCCGGGCACTACCGCGTGTCGCTCGCCGACACCATGACCATGCTGCCCGCGGATCCGCCCGTCACGCCGGGCTCGAGCGCGTGCGGCTCGACCGCGATCGACACGAACCCGACGATGCCGCTGCTCGCCGATGGCCTGCTCGTCCACACCTCGCGGTTCACGACGAACCAGACGATGCAGGTGCAGCTGCCCGCGGGCTACCGGTGCACGAACTGCGTCCTGCAGATCACCGAGTTCATGTCGAACCACGCGGCGCCTTGCTACTACCACCACTGCGCGATCGTGACGATCTCCGACGACCCGGGGAACCCGCCGATGGGCGAGACGACGGCGATGCCGGCGGACGACGAGGGCGGGTGCAGCGCCGGCGGTGGTCAGGCGAGCGGACTGGTCGCGCTCTCGATGGGCTTGCTGCTGCTGCGCCGCCGGGCCAGGTAGTCGGCATCCGGATGCTCCGGTGTGCGCGATCGCTCGGTTGCGCCCCGCAGTAAACAGGTGTTCACTTGAGTAAACATCTGTTCACCGAAAGGCAAACAAAGTGATGGCTCCGCTCTCCGTGTTGATCTCCGGCGCCGGCATCGCCGGGCCCGCTCTCGCGTACTGGCTGCGCACCCACGGCTTCGCGCCGACGCTGATCGAGCGCGCGCCACAGCTTCGCACCGGCGGGTACATCATCGACTTCTGGGGCGTCGGCTACGAGATCGCGGACCGGATGGGTCTATTGCCGACGCTTCGTGCCCGCGGTTACCACATCGACACGATCCGCTACGTGCGAGCCGACGGGCGCACGCGCAGCGACATCGACGCCGAGTCGATCGAGCGGGCGACCTCGGGTCGGTTCCTCAGCTTGCCGCGCGGCGAGCTCGCGCGTTCGATCTACGAGCTCGTCGCCGGCGACATCGAGACCATCTTCGACGACCGCGTCGTCGCGTATCGCGAAGACGACCACGGCGTCGAGGTCGATCTCGAGCACGGCGGTACCCGCCGCTTCGATCTGCTCGTCGGTTGCGACGGCGTGCACTCGGAGATCCGCGGCATGATGTTCGGCGACGCTCGCCAGCACGAGACGTACCTCGGGTACGTGGCCGCGTCATTCATCACGAACGGCTACCCGGAGCGCGACGAGACGGCGTACGTGAGCTTCGCGGCGCCGGGGCGTCAGATCAGCCGCTACGCGCTGCGCGACGACCGGACCGCGTTCTTCTTCGTGTGTGCGCGAGACGACCGGCCGGACGCCGACCCGCACGACCTCGACGCCCACAAGCGCCTGCTCCTCGACACGTTCGCCGGCGACGACTGGAGAGAGCTGCCGGCGATCCGCGAGCGCCTCGAGAGCGCCGACGATCTCTACTTCGACACGGTCACGCAGGCGCACGTGCCCGCGTGGTCGCGCGGCCGGGTCGCGCTGCTAGGCGACGCGGCGTTCTGTCCGTCACTCCTCGCCGGCGCGGGCTCCTCGTACGCGATGGCCGGCGCGTACATCCTCGCCGGCGAGCTTCATGCAGCCGGCGGCGACTACCGCGCTGCATTCGCCGGGTACGAGCGCGCGTTCCGCCCGTTCATCGAGCGCAAGCAGAAGGCCGCGCGCAACTTCGCCTCGAGCTTCGCGCCGCGGACGAGCGCCGGGATCTTCTTTCGCGACCAGGTGCTCAAGCTGATGCACGTTCCGGTGCTCGGGCCGTGGTTGATCAAGCGAACGGTGAGCGACAATCTCGCGTTGCCCGCGTACAGCTGATGCCACCCCGCCGCCCTCCCGACGAACGCACGTCGCGTACCATCATCCGCGACGAGGCGCTCGCGCTGTTCGCGAAGCGCGGTCCCGACGGTGTCACGGTCCGCGACATCGCGGCGGCGGCGCATGTCTCGCCCGCGCTCGTCGTCCGGCATTTCGGCTCCAAGGACGGCCTCCGCGAGGAGATCGATCGGCACGTGCTCCAGCTGTTCGAGCGCATGATCGCGCCGTTCACGGCACCGGATGCCCCCTCGTGGTCGGCGCCGAACGCCGCGACGTCGATCGTGGAGACGCTCATGGTCCAGCTCCCGCAGGACTCCAAGATCACGCGATACATGACGCGGATGCTGCTCGACGGGAGTCCCGCCGGGCGGAGGCTCTACCGGCGCTTGTTCGAGGTCGGTCGCACCATGCTCGATCGCCTGGTCGCCGCCGGTCACGTCGCGCCGGGCAACGATCCGGCCGTGCGCGCGGCCTTCTTGATGGCGAACGACCTCGCCGTGATGGTGCTGCGCGACGCGATCACCGACGCGCTCGGCGTCGATCCTCTCTCTCGCGCGGGGATGCAGCGATGGGCCGGCGAGCTCCTCGATGTCTACCGCCGGGGCATCGTCCCCGCGAAGCCGCCCCGGCGAACGCGACCGCGCGGTCGAGCACCGCGTGAAGAACGTTAGCGCGCCGCGGGAACGGTCTCGATCTCGATCATCGCCGTCGGTGACAACCAGCGCGCGATGACGGCATCGATCGATGCGATCGTGACGGCGCGATACCGAGAGAGGTCGCGCGCGAGATCGTCCGGGTTTTCGCTGTACAGCATGCCGCGCTGGATCGTCTTCATGCGTGTCGCGAGCCCCGAGAGCCCCCAGATCGTCGATGCTTCGCGGCGCGTGATCGCGCGCGCGATCGCGCGATCGTCGACGCCCCGCGCGCACTCCTCGTCGAGGATCGCGCGGACGCGATCGGGATCCGAGCCGGTCTTGAGATCGATCGCGACGTGCACCTCGCCGCCGAGCCGGCCGTTGGTCGACCACGCCGACACGCGCTGCGCGAGCTGCGTCTCGTAGACGAGGCGGCGCCACAGCGCGCCCGTCCCGCTCGCGCACCACGACGCGGTGAGGATGTCGAGCGCGGCTTCATCGGCGCTCGTGGCGCTCGGGCCTGGCCACACGCGATGGATGCGGCCGAGCGCGGCGAACCGGTCGGTGATGCGCTGCCGGATCGGCGCCGGCGGAGGCGCCGTCGGCGTCGGGCGCGTCGGGCGCGTCGAGGCCGGGAAGCTGCCGAAGTAGCGATCGACGAGCGCGTCGACGTCCTCGGGGACGTCGCCCGCGATCACCAGCGTCGCGTTCGCGGGCACGTACCACGTGCGATAGAACGCGAGCACGTCGTCGACCGTCGCGGCCTGGATGTCGTCGTGGCGACCGATCGTGCCGTGACGGAGCGGGTGCCCCTCGGGGTACATCGCGAGGCCGATCGCGAACCGCTCCGCGCCGTACGGGACGTCCTCGTGCTTCTGCCGGCGCTCGGCGCGGACGACCTTCTGCTGCGTGATCAGGCGCTGCTCGTCGAAGTGCGGCGCGAAGTAGCCCATGCGATCGCTCTCGAGCCACAGCGCGAGCTCGAGCTGATGCGCGGGCACGACCTCGTGATACGCGGTGCGCTCGGTGCTCGTCGACGCGTTCGCATCGGTCGCGCCCGCGCGCCGGAGCACCTCGTAGTGATGCCCGCCGAGGCGCTCGGGCGGCGACTTGAACAGGTGCTCGAACAGGTGCGCGAAGCCGGTGCGATCGGCGCGCTCGTCGGAGCTGCCGACGCGGTACCACACGCTCGCGGCGACCTGCGGGACCGCGTGGTCCTCGTGGATCACGACCTCGAGGCCGCAGTCGAGCTTGCGGCGGCGTGTCGCGAGGTGCGGCAGGTCGGAGACGAACGTGACGGGCTCGATCATCGGTTGTTCCCGGTGCGTCCTCGCTCCAGGGATAGCGCGAGCTGATAGAGCTGTCGCCGCGGCTTGCCGGTGACCACGACGAGCCGCGCCGCCGCGTCCTTGGGGCCCAGACCCTCGGCGAGGAGGCGCGTCAGCTCGGCCTCGATGTCGATCGCCTCGCCCTCGTCGGTGCCGCCCTCGACGACGAGCGTGCACTCGCCGCGCGGGGCGACGTCCGCGTACCTCGCTGCGAGCTCGCCGAGCGTGCCGCGCACGTGCTCCTCGTGCAGCTTGGTCAGCTCGCGGCCGAGCGAGGCGCGGCGATCCTCGCCGAGCGCCGCGGCGAGATCCGCGAGCGTGGCGCCGACGCGATCGGGCGCCTCGTAGAAGATCATCGTCGCGACCTGATTGCGCAGCGTACCGAACAGCTCCTGCCGCGCGCCCTGCTCTCTCGGGGGAAACCCGAGGAACAGGAACCGATCGCTCGGCAGCCCCGAGCCGACGAGGGCCGCGAGCGACGCGCTCGGACCGGGGATCACCTCGACCTTCGCACCCGACGTCACCGCCGCGGCGACCGCGCGCGCGCCCGGATCCGACACGCCCGGCATCCCGGCCTCGCTGATCACCGCGACGCGCTTGCCCTCGCCCAGCGCGCGCACGAGCTCCTCGCTGCGATGCGCTTCGTTGCCCTCGAACAGCGACACGATCCTGCGCGCCGCGTTCGGCGTGCCCAGCGCGTCCGCCTGCGCGAGCAAGGTCTTCGCCGCGCGCGTATCCTCCGCGGCGATCACGTCGGCCTCGCGCAGGATCCGCGCGGCGCGCAGCGACAGGTCCTCGAGGTTCCCGATCGGCGTCCCCACGACGTACAGCACGCCGGCCACGGGTCAGTCCCGCGTCATCGCATCGATGTCGACCGACGTGCCGAGCTCTGCCTCGAGGTACTTCTTCAGGCGATCGAGCATGCGCTTCTCGAGCTGGCGCGCGCGCTCGCGGCTCACGTTGTAGCGATCGCCGAGCTCCTGCAGCGTCAGCGGCTCTTCGGTCAGCCAGCGCTCGCGGAAGATCGTCTGCTCGCGACCCTCGAGCGTCTTCGCGAACGTCTCGAGCTTGCCCTTCAGCAGCTCGGAGAACTCGCTCTGCTCGACCGCGCGATCCGGGCGCGCCTCGTCGCTCGGGATGTAGTCGAGGCGCGTGCGCGTGCCGTCGTCATCCGATGAACCGAGCGGCGCATCGAGAGACGCTTCGGGCGCCGCGAGCCGGCGCTCCATCTCGATCACTTCCTTCTCGGGAACGTCGAGCTTCTCGGCGAGCAGCGCCGAGCTCGGATGAAACCCGAGCTGCTCGAGCTTCTCGCGCTCCTTGCGCAGGTTGAAGAACAGCTTGCGCTGCGCCTGCGTGGTGCCGATCTTCACGAGGCGCCAGTTGTTGAGGATGAACTTGAGGATGTAGGCGCGGATCCAGAACGCCGCGTAGCTCGAGAGCTTCACGCCGCGATACGGGTCGAACTTTCCGACCGCCTGGATCAGGCCGATGTTGCCCTCCTGCACCAGGTCGAGCAGGTTCTTGTGAGCTCGGCGGTACTCGTAGGCAATCTTGACGACCAGCCGGAGGTTCGCCTCGATCAATTTTCGCGCGGCGGTCGTGTCGCCGTGCTCGACGAGACGCGTCGCGAGGGACTTTTCCTCCTCCGGAGTCAGGAGCGGATAGCGACGGACCTCGTTCATGTACGCGGCCATCGGGTCGCGCTTCGCGAGCGAGCCACCCCTGGACGGCTTGGGCTCCGGAAGCTCGACGTCGTCGTCGCCAACACTTTCGCCTTCGGCGGCTAGTGCTGCATTCGCGGCATCTTCGGCGAGATCGGGATCGACATCGTCGCCGTCTTTTTCCGCCTCTTCCTCGGACTCTTCTTCGTCCTGTCCGTCGGGATCCTTCTCAGCCGGCTTCTCCCCGACGTCGATGATCTTCTTCTTCTTCCGGCCGGCCATTTCTCGACGAGCACTGTACTACATGCGACCACTCGGTTGGTCGCACCGAGAGACATGTCTGGTGAGTGTAAAGGCTGGTGGCCTCACGACTCGCTCCCCCTATAATCGAGAGACATGCGAAGCCGGTTGAATCTGGCCCTGGTGGGGGCCGCGGGTGCAATGGCGCTCGTCCTCACCGTCACCCGTCAATCGCCCGAAGGTGTTGTCTCGCTCGAGCTGGACATGCCGGAGGTGCGCGCCGCTCCCGGTGAGATGCGCGTGCAGCGCCACGACCTGTCGACGTTGAAGGTCTTCAACTGGGCACTGCTTCGCATCAAGGATCGCTACGTCGATCCGGCGCGCGTCGACCCGAAGAAGATGCTCTACGCCGCGCTCGACATGGTCCAGTACAACATCCCGGAGGTCCTCGTCGAACCGGACGCTCCGCACAACAAGATCTCGATCGCGGTCAACGACAAGCGCGAGACGTTCGACACGAGCGACGTCGACTCGCCGTGGCGCATGACGCTCAAGCTGCGCAAGGTGTTCCGCTTCATCGAGTCGAACATGAACGCGGGCGCGGACCTCGCGAAGGTCGAGTACGCGGCGGTCAACGGCATGCTGACGACGCTCGATCCGCACTCGGTGCTGATGGATCCCGAGCAAGCGCGCGACATGGACGTGTCCACGAGCGGCAAGTTCGGTGGCCTCGGAATCGTCATCCGCATGATCGACCGCAAGCTGATGGTCGTGAAGCCGATGAAGGACACGCCGGCGTGGCGCAAGGGCGTCAAGGCGGGCGATCACATCGTTCGCATCAACAACGAGCCGACCGAGAACCTGACGTCGAACGAGGCGGTCGATCGCATGCGCGGTGACCCCAAGACCGGCGTCACGCTGTGGATCGAGCGCAAGAACGAGCCGAACCTCATGCGGTTCGACATCGTGCGCGACATCATTCGCGTCTCGCAGGTAGAGCACAAGCTGCTCGACAAGGGCGTCGGCTACATCAAGGTCAAGCAGTTCTCCAAGGGCATCGCGGACGACGTGTCCGATGCGATGAAGGAGATGAGCGGGCGCGGCGCGACGTCGTGGATCCTCGACCTCCGCGGCAACCCGGGCGGTCTGCTCGAGGAGGCCGTGAAGCTGTCCGACGTGTTCGTCGATAGCGGCACGATCGTCGCGACGGTCTCGGGCCGCGATCGCGAAGCGCGCCGCGCGGAGTCGGGCATCGGCGACACCACGTCGTCGCTCGCAGTGCTCGTCAACGGCAACTCCGCGTCCGCGTCGGAGATCGTCGCGGGTGCGCTGAAGAACCTCGACCGCGCCGTGATCATCGGAACGCGCACGTTCGGCAAGGGCACCGTGCAGGAGCTCTACGACAACGACGATCGCAGCAAGCTCAAGCTGACGATCGCGCAGTACCTGACGCCCGGCGATCGCTCGATCCAGAACGTCGGCATCGTTCCGGACATCCTGCTGCAGCGCATGTACGTCCCCGAGAAGAACGACTCGCCGACGGACTACATCCGCCTGCTGGCGCCGTCGCGCAGCTACGGCGAGAAGGACCTCGACTCGCACCTCGTGTCGACGTACGCCAAGGACACCGACAAGCCGACCTACGAGGTCGCGTATCTCGTCGAGCGCAAGAAGCCAGCGGCGGGCGAGACGCCGCAGCCGCCGGCGATCGAAGAGGATGAAGAGGAGCTCGACGCCGACGAGATCGTCGAGGACTTCGAGATGAAGTTCGCGCGCGACGTCGTGTCGAGCACGAACGTGTCGTCGCGGCCCAAGCTGGTCGCCGCCGCCGCGAAGATTGTCCAGAAGGTTCGCGCCGACGAGGAGAAGAAGCTCGTCGCCGAGCTCACGAAGATCAACGTCGACTGGACGGGCGCGCCGGCGAACGAGCCGCCCGCCAACCTCGAGGTGTCGCTGTCGACGCCGACCAAGAACCTCAAGGCCGGCGAGATCGTCAGCGTGACCGCGACGGTGAAGAACACCGGCGCCGGCACCGCGTATCGCGTGCTCTCGCGCATCCAGGGTGATGACCCCGTGTTCGAGGACACCGAGCTGCCGATCGGCAAGGTCGGCCCGGGCGAGACCAAGTCGTTCACCGCGAAGGTGCAGGTCCCCAAGGACGCGCTCGATCGCGTCGACCGCCTCGGCCTCGAGGTGAAGGCGTCCGCCAACGCGACGTCGCGCGTGAACCCGACCGAGGTCCGCATCGAGGCCGCGCCGCGGCCCGTGTTCGCGTACTCGTATCAGCTGATCGACGAGGGCAACGGCGACGGCCTCGTGCAGCGCGGCGAGAAGTACAAGCTCGTCGTGCAGGTGAAGAACACCGGCACCGGCTCGACGTCGGGCGGCGACAACGGTGGCTGGACCGCGCTGCTCCGCAACGCGACCGGCGACGGCGTGATCCTCAACAAGTCGCGCTTCGAGGGCAAGGACTTCCCCCTCGCTCCCAACGCCGTGAAGGAGATCGAGTTCCCGCTCGCCACCGACGCGACGCTCAAGGGCGGCGAGATGATCGTCGAGCTCGCCGCGTACGACGCGCAGCTCGATGTCGAGACGCGCCAGAAGCTGACGTACAAGGTGATGCCGTCGATCAACGGCACGCCGGCGCGCGGAGACGTGACGGCGAAGTCGTCGGTCGTGATCCGCTCTGGTGCCTCCGACGAGGCGGACCAGATCGGCGAGACGATCAAGGGTGCGAGCTACGCCGCGATCGCGACGTACGGCCCGTACACGAAGCTGCGCCTCGACAAGACGCGCTTCGGCTTCGTGCCGACGTCGTCGCTGTCGATGGGCGCGGGCGGCAACAACGGCTACAAGCAGACGTGGAACTCGACGCCCCCGGTGATCTCGCTGGCGGCGAAGAACCTCGAGACCACCGCCGAGACGTACCGCCTCTCGGGCGCCGTCAAGGACGAGACCCACGTCGAGGACGTGTACATCTACGTGTCGAACTCGCGCGCGAAGGTCGACAGCCGCAAGGTGTTCTACCGGTCGAACCGCGGCGGCAAGGACCAGCGCGTCCTCGACTTCGCGACGGATCTGCCGCTGTGGCCGGGCTCGAACCTCATCACCGTCGTGGCGCGCTCCAACGCGGACGTGAAGAGCGTGAAGAGCATGTACGTGTACCGGGATCCGCCGCGCACCGCGCAAAAGCCCTGAAAACCCTGGCAGAATGCGGAGTGAATCCGCACGCCCTGGGTGGCGTCTGTAAAGGTGACCATGCGCACCAATCGTCTCGTCCTCGCAAGTGTGCTGATCGCGCTGGCGGCGTCGCCCGCCGCGGCGGACGTGCCCGGCACGTACGACGTGAAGTACGAGCAGGTGTCGACGAACTGCCAGTCACCGCTGGCGCTCCCGCACGGCAAGCTCGAGATCAAGGCGACGAAGGGCACGTCGATCACGGTCGAGATCGCGTTCGCGCCGGGCTTTCGCGCGCCGATCATGAGCGGCTCGCGCGGCAAGAACGGCAAGATCAGCGCGAAGTCCAAGCTCGGCGGCACGACCGTCGACGGGATGAGCGGCGTGTTCTCCGTCGCGGGCAAGGTCTCGCCCGAAGGGATGCTGACGTTCGTGATGGTCGGCGAGTACTCCGCGAGCGGCAAGGCGCTGTGCTCGCAGTCGTGGAACGTCGTCGGCAGCAAGTCGGAACCGACGCCGGCGCCGCCGAAGGGCAAGAAGACGTCGATGATCGACGCGGACTTCCTGCCCGCGTTCATGCGCTGATCGAGAGTCTCCGATCACGGTGCATCGCCGGGGCCAGCTCGCGCCTCAGGGGCGCTGCCACACGCGCGCGAGCGGAGCGCCGTCGGTGCTGACCTCGAAGACCAGGCGCGCATCCGGCGGCAGCTTGCAGCGGTTCGGTGCGACGTACTCGACGATCCACTGCGCGTCGCCGGGCCTGGACACCATCGGCGTCCATAGATCGGTCCGGAACCAGCCGAGGTGCTGCGGCAGGATGCACGAGCGATCGACCTTGGCGTTGATCGGCGCGTTCTCGTTCACGTAGGCGATCGCGCGATCGAGGCCCTCGCCCCACCACGCGGTCTCGAACCAGCGATGCTTCGCGACGGCACCGGCGCCGCCGACGTGCTCGCCGAAGTAGTCGAGGTAGTAGGGATGCACGCGCACGAGCGTGATCGCGAGGTACACGCCGAGCGCGGTGGCGAGGGCGGCGAGCGCGTGTCGCCACCTGATCTTGTCCGCGAGCCAGACCACGCCGCTCGCGGCGATCATCGCGATCGCGAGGAGCGCGGGCATCACGTAGCGCACGCCGTCCTGGCGCACGGGCGACGCCGCGACGAGCAGCGGGATCACGAGCCAGCCGATGACGATCACCGTCGAGCGCGAGCTCTCGATCGCACCGCGCACGAGGCCGCACGCCAGCGCGAGCAGGACGCCGAGCGGCAGCGTCGCGACGAGGTAGACGAGGAAGTAGTACGGCGGCGGCGCGTTCGTGATCGCCCCGAGGAACGGCTCGGCGGCGTGCGCGACGTCGAGCTTGGCGAGCGACCTGCCGAGCGCCTCGAACGGATGCAGCCACAGGCGCGGCCACACCGCCCAGAACGTGACGACCGTGGTCGCGACCATCACGGGGGACCACGCGACCGTCGAGCGCCGCCACGCATCGGGTGCGCGCAGGATGACGATCAGTACGCACAGCGGTCCGAGGAGTCCGTTGACGAAGCGCGACGCGACCGCGATGCCGACGACGACGCCGACGCCCGCGAGGCGCGCGATCAGCGTGCGGCGAGACGCGAGGTCGTCGTGGACGCACAGCGACAGCAGGATGCCGAGCGACCACCACAACACCGTCGGGGCCTCGTGGCCGACGATCTGCCCGTGCGCGACGAGCGGCGGCAGGAGCGCCGCGATGCCCGCGGCGATGACGCCGGTGCGCAGGTCGAACAGGCGCGTGCCGATCGGAACGAGCAGCGCGCAGCCGAGCGCGACGAGGATCGCGGAGATGGCGCGCGCAGGACCGAAGCCGCTCGACAGCTGCGCGCCGATGCCGGCGAGGTACTTCATGATCGGCGGGTGCTCGTAGTTCCACACCCACGAGCGATCGGCGAAGTCACCGCTCAGCAGGTTCTGGATGTAGTTGCGACCGGCGCCCCAGTTGACGTCCTCGTCCCAGGTCTGCCCTGCCCCGCCGAGATCGAAGAGCCGGACGATCAGCGCGACGGCGAACACGGCGGCGATCGCGATCCACGTGCGCCTCGGCACGAGCGCGAGGCGCCGTCGCTGCGCGAACAGGATCGAGCCGACGAGGATCGCGAGCAGCGCGATCGCCGCGAGGCCATCGCCGAGGAAGCGATCGCCGGTCGAGGAACCCGGAGCGTCGCTCGCGGACAGCACACCCGGCGGGATGTACTCGGGATCGCCGCGGCGACCGACCGGGTTCCACACGAGGCGCGCGTCCTCGGTGGCCGCGAACCGGATGCGGATCGGCTTGCCGTCGAGGAGCAGGCGATACTTGCGCAGGCCCGGACCCTCGATCAGCTGCGCGCTCGCCACGTCGAGCCGCGAGCGCCCCGTGCTCTGATAGCCGAGCACGACGGGCCCGCCGCGCGGGACGTGGAGGTACCCGACGTACGCGCGCGTGTTCGGCGGATCCGCGGGCTCGCTCGGGACCTCGACGAGCCGCGAGCGCTGCGTGTCGTGCGTGCACGAGCGAACCGCGAGCACCGCGATCGCGAGCGCGATCGGGATCGCGAACCAGAAGCGGATCAGAGCACGCGGCCGGGGCACTCGAACTTTCGCGTCTTCTTGACGAGGAACGTGTAGTACCTGCCCTGCTGGCGCATCTGCGGGACGAACAACGTCGCCTGTTCGTAGCCGCGCGCCTTCCAGAAGCCCGCGCACGGAAGCTGCGGCGGCGAGGCCGGGTTCGGCTTGCCGTGGATCGAGTAGCAGCTGAACACGAACGTCGGATCGTACTCGGCGAGCAGGCGCTCGGTCGCGAACTTGGTGTGGCCCGCGCGCGCACGGATGCGCGGCTCCTCGTGCGCGATGCGCTCGGAGACGAGGCCGAACACGTCGATACCGCGCATGCGCGCGAAGTACGGCTGCGCGCCCGCGCCGCCGACGATGCTGAAGTCATCGTCCTCGAAGCAGCCGGCCATCGCGCGCCCGATCGCGGCGCGATCCTCCGTGTAGACGATCAGGAACGCGGGCGTGTCGATGCCGCGGTCGTTGGCGAAGTTGCCCCAGCGCAGCGACTCGCGCGTGAGCAGCGCCTGCGTCGCGGCGAAGCCGAGGACGAGGACGGCGGCCGCAACGACGCGCGGGGCCGCGGTCGCGGCGAACAGACCGACGAGCCACTCGAGCCCGAGCGTGACCGCGAGCGCGGCGGCGACGAACAGCGGCATCACGAAGCGATGCAGCCCCATGAAGTCACCACCGACGCTGATCGTGTACGGGATGTACGCGCCGAACACGAGGATCAGCGCGAGCGCGAGCGTGAATCGCGGCGTCCGCGGCCGCCCGACGACCATGCCGAGCAGCGCGAGCGGCGCGACGTAGAGCAGCTTGGTCTGCTTGAGCCACACCCAGATGTAGTAGGTCCCGTTCTTCCACATCTCGTGCTCGAGCTTCGGGTTGGCCCACGGGCCATCGGCCTTCACGTAGTACGTGTTCGGGAACGGATAGCCGTAGTAGCGATAGCGCCAGTAGAACCACGGCGCCCACACGACGAGGAACACCGCGGCGCCGGCGAGATCGACGAGGGCGAGCCGCTTGCGGCCGATCATCGTCGAGACATGCACGAGGCCGAACACCGCCGCGACGAGCAGGCCCTCGGGGCGCGTCATCGCGGAGAGCGCGAGCGCGAGGCCGGCGCGGAGGATCGCGCGCGGATGGAGGACCGCGGCGGTGAGCCCGTCGAGCGCGATGACCACGAGCATCGTGAACAGCTGCGTCTCGAGGCCGCCGGACGTCCAGCAGGCGAAGCCCGAGGAGCACGCGAGCAAGAGCGACGGGACGGCGCTCCATGCGCTCGCCCGCCCGAGCGCGCGATCCATGATCCGCGTGACCAGCCACAGCGTGACGAGCGAGCAGATCAGCGCGAGCACGCGGCAGGACAGCTCGGGCTCGATGCCGAGCTTCATGAAGCCCGCGAGGAGCACGGTCCACAAGAAGTTCGTATAGCCCTCGACGTACTGGCCGAGGTTGAAGGTCAGCTCCCCGTGCTCGGCGAGGTTGCGCGAGTAGACGAACGAGATGTACGCGTCGTCGGTGACGAAGTTGTAGGCCATCGTGTGGACGACCAGCACGAGCGCGGCGACACCGAGCAGGAGCCATCGGCCTCTCACCTCGGCAGCGCCTTCGGCGCCGCTGCGCGCCCGGCGTTCGCCGGGCTTGCCAACATCCGACATGGGTCGGAAACATAGTAGCCTGGCTAGGATCTGATGGAGCCTCGTCGCGATCCCGCTCTGCGCGTGCTGCGTCGGGGTGTGCTCGTGGGCCTGCTCGCGGGTGGGTCCGCCGGGGTGCTCGACGCGATCTGGTCGTGGAGTGCGGCGAGCCAGTTCGTCCCCGGGGTGTTCTCGCACCTGCGCTTCCTCCTGTTCACGGGCGCGGTCTACGCGGCGGCCGGGGCGCTCGCCGGGCTGGTCGTGACGACCACGCTGCTCGTGCTCGGACGGGAGAGTCGCCTCGGAGATCTTCTCGAGTTCGGGTGGCGCGAGCACGTCGCGCGGCGGGCGCGCGATCCGCGCGAGGCGGTCGCGGGGCTGTCGATCGTCCTCGCGCTGTTGCCGATCGTCGGGGCCGCGCTGGTCATCGCGTTCCGGCTCGCGAGCCGGTTCCTCGCGCATCGCAAGGCGCCCGAGCTCGTCGTGGTCGTCGCGATGGGAGCGTCGCTCGCGGCGATCGCGGTCGCGATCCCGGTCGCGTTCGTTGTCGCCCGGCGGGTCGAGGATGGCCTGCGGATGATCGCGCGGCGCGTCCCCGTGATCGCGAGCCCGTTCGCGCCGCTCGTCGCAGGCGCGCTCGTCGTCGCGGCCGGCCTCGTCGTGTGGGCGGTCCGCTCGTGGGAGACCGCGCGCGTGTTGCCGCTGCGCGCGCCCTTCGTCGGCGTGCTCGCGCTCGGACTCGCGATCCCGCTGTACCGGCCCGCACGCGCGATCGAGGTGCTCGCGAGCCTCCTGCGTCCCGCGATCCGCCGCACCGCGTGGATCCTCCTGCCGTTCGTGCTGTTCGGGCTGGTGCTCGCGCTCGGTGCGTCGCCCCCCGTGATCAAGGCGGCGTCGGCGTACACGGGCCTGTCGGGGCCGGTGGTGCGCGTGCTGCGCAAGGCGCTCGATCGCGATCGCGACGGCTACGCGTGGGCGCTCGGCGGCGGCGACTGCGACGACGGCGACGCGAGCGTCCACCCCGGTGCCCCCGAGATCCCCGACGACGGCGTCGATCAGAACTGCATCGGCGGCGACCCGTCGTCGACGCCGCCGAAGCACGACCCCGCGTTCGCGCCGGTGCCGGCGAGCGTGCCGAAGGACTTCAACGTCCTCGTGATCACGATCGACACGGCGCGCGCCGATCACTTCGGCATGTACGGCTACGACCGCCCGACCTCGCCGCGCCTCGACGAGCTCGCGAAGGCGGGCACGGTGTTCGAGAACGGGTGGGCGCACGCACCGTCGACGCGCTACTCGATCCCCGCGATCCTGACCGGCCGCTTGCCGCTCGACGTCTACTACGACACGTCGATCCAGGGCTGGCCCGGCATCGCGCTGAAGGCCACCACGATTGCCGAGTCGCTCGCCGCGCTCGGGTTCACGAGCCTCGGCGCGATCACGAACTACTGGTACTTCGACAAGTCGCGGAAGATGGACCAGGGCTTCACCGAGTACGACAACTCCAACGAGAAGCGTCATGCCAGCGTGCAGGGCGCGGGATTCGAGCAGACGCGTGGATCCTCGTCGCAGCAGCAGACCGACAAGGCGATCGACTTCGTCGGGCGTCACGCGCAGGAGCGCTGGATGCTGTGGGTGCACTACTACGACCCGCACTACGCGTACGAGCCGCACGCGGAGACACCGTCGTTCGGCAGCGATCGCGTCGCGCTGTACGATGGCGAGATCCGGTTCACCGATCTCCACATCGGGCGGCTGCTCGACGATCTGCGCGCGAAGGGCCTCTACGACAAGACGGTCGTCGTCGTCACCGGTGATCACGGCGAAGGCTTCGGCGAGCACGGCGTCGACCTGCACGGCTATCACCTGTACGCACCGCAGACCAAGGTGCCGTTCGTGATCCGCGTGCCGGGCCTCGCGCCGCGGCGCTCCGCGTTGCCCGCCGGTCACGTCGACCTGTTGCCGACGCTCGTCAACCTCGCGGGTGGCTCTCCGTCGTCGGAGATGATGGGACAGTCGCTCGTCGGTGCGCTCGCCGGCGACGACGCGGGCGCCGACTCGCGCGTCGTGTTCCAGCAGCTCTCGTACGAGGGCAACCACGAGATGCGCGCGGGCGCGAGCCGCACGTGCCACGTCATCTACAACGTCAGCCCCGACTGGAGCTGGGAGGCGTACCGCATCGATCGCGATCCGATGGAGACGCACGACGTCGCCGGCGCCGAGTGCGAAGAGACCACGGCCGCGCTCGGCACCTGGTTCGACGCGGACCAGATCCCCGACGGTGCGGCCGAGGCGCTCCTGTCCACGCGCCCGCCGATCGCGGCGCCGCTCGACGCCGACCTCGGCGATGCCGTGCGCCTCCTGTCCGTCGAGGTGCCGCCGACGGCGAGGCGCGGCGAGTCGATCGACATCACGTGGACGTTCGAGGCGCGCGGCCGGATCGGCGCCGGCTGGAAGATGTTCGTGCACGCGCAGGGACCCAGCCGCGCGATGACGATCAACGGCGATCACCGACCGACGCGGCCCTTCGAGTGGTGGAAGGCCGGCCAGATCATTCGCTACACGACGCAGCTCGCGATCCCGCGCACCGCGCCGAACGGAACGTTCACGATCCTCGCCGGCATGTTCAAGAGCAACACGCGCGCTCGCGTGACGATGCCCAGCGCGCCGTTCGGTCCCGTCGACAAGGACGCGGCGCCCGTCGGACGGTTCGAGGTCGTTCCATGAGCGACCTGCCGGCCGCGGCGATGGTCGACAAGAACCAGCTGTGGCGCGATCGACTGCTCTACGCGCTGCCGTGGGTGATCGTGGTGCTTCCGGCGCTGTACCAGCTGTTCCTCCTGTCGACGGCGATCACCGGGCGCCTCTCGTATCCGTACGACCTCGAGTGGATGGAGGGCGGCATCCTCCACCACGCGATGCGGATCCACGACGGGCAAGGCATCTACGTCGCGCCGTCGATCGACTTCATCCCGTACCTCTACACGCCGCTCTACCCGTCGCTGCTCGCGCTGTTCTCCGGTGTGTTCGGCATCTCGTACGTCGTCGGGCGCGTGGTCTCGATCCTCTCGCTGATCGGCATCGCGGCGAGCGCGTTCTTCCACCTCGGCAGCCGCCGTCACGAGCACGCGCGCATGGGTCCCGCGATCGCCGGAGCGCTCTTCGGCCTCGCGCTGTTCGCCGCCGCGTATCCGTACATGGAGGGCTGGTACGACCTCGTCCGGGCCGACACGTTCTTCCTCTACATCGTCACCGCCGCGCTCGCGGGGCTGCCGCGCTGGTCGACCGTCGGCACGGGTGTTCGCGGACACGCGCGCGTCGCCGCCGGCGCCGCGATGCTCGCGCTCGCGTTCTTCACGAAGCAGACCGGCATCATCTATGTCGCGCTCGGCGGGATGATCGTGCTGGTGCTCGCGTGGCGCCGTGTCGTCACCTACGTCGCCGTCGCGGGTGCGATCGGGCTCGGCGGTACCGCGCTGCTCCAGAAGACCACCGACGGCTGGTTCTGGATCTACATCCGCGAGATCCACGCGGCGCACGACTTCAACATGGATCGGTTCTGGAAGTCGTTCGGCTACATCCTGTGGCACTTCCCGGCGGCGTCGGTCGTCATCGCACTGACGATCGTCATCGTCGCGATCACGCGCATCGCGAAGGGGCCGCTACCGCGCGGCACGCACCCGTTCCTGTTGTGGACGCCGGTCTATGCGGTCTCGACGCTCGTCGGCGCCGTCGGCTGGGGCACCGAGTTCGCGCACTTCAACGCGTACATGCCCGCGTTCCTGCACGGCGGCCTCGCCGCGGGTGCGGCCCTGCCCGCGCTGTTCGCGTGCGCGCGCCTGTGGTTCGCGCCCCGTCCACGCGTCGACATCTTCGCATCGGCGATCGCGCTCGCCGCCGCGATCCCGCTCGCGCTCGCTTGCTACACGAGCCGCTGGGAGCCGCGCCGCTTCATCCCGACGGCGAAGGACCGCGCCGCCGGCGACAAGCTGATCGCGCGGATCCACGCGATCGACGGCGAGGTGTGGATGCCGTCGCACCCGTGGTACCTGCACCTCGCCGGCAAGTCGCCGCGTGTTCACCGCATGGGCATCAAGGACGTGACCGCGCGCAAGCCGCGCCCCGTGCTCCACCTCGACGAGGCGATCGACAAGCAATGGTTCTCCGCCATCGTCCTCGACGATCGCGACGTCCACCTCGAGCTCGGAGCGCTCGCGTTGCGCTATCGCGCCGCGGTCAAGCTGCCCGCGAACGAGCGACCGCGCCTCTACACCGGCGCGAAGATCGTCCCCGACAGCATCTGGCTGCCGATCCGCAAGGCCGTCGTGCCCGCGGGCGCGAAGGTGCTGTTCGACTTCGAGACCGTCACGTGGGACGGCTGGACCGTGCAGGGCGGCGCGTTCGGTCCGCGGCCCGCGTCGGAGGCGCAGCCCGGACAGGGCCTCGTGGTCGGCACGTCCGGCCTGCGCTTCGCGAACAGCGCGTACGACGGCGACAAGTCGATCGGTCGCGCGGCCTCGCCGCCGTTCGACCTCACCGGAACCGTCACGCTCAAGCTCGGCGGAGGCACGGACGCGAGCAAGCTCCGCGTCGAGCTGTGGGACGACCGCCGCATCGTCGCGGTCGCCTCGGTGCCACCGCCAGGTGGTGACACCGTCGTCACCGTCGAGCTCGATCCGGGCGCGCTACCGGCGGACGCGACGACGAAGGGCCAGATCGTCCTCGTCGACGACTCGCCGACCGGGCACATCGTCGTCGACGACGTGTGGATCACGCCGCGGCGCTAGTCCCAGCCGAACGCCTCCGCGTTGCTGCGGATGTACTCGCCGACGAGCGACGCCTGGAAGATCCAGAACAGCGTCCACACGGAGGCGACGATCGAGTCGGTGATCCAGCTGCGATCGCCGAGCTCCGCCGTCATCAGCGCGATGCCGAGCGCGATCGCGACCGATACGACCCACATGCCGACGAACCGCACGTACGGCCCCGGCGCGCGCGCGACGACGCGGATCCACGCGAGCGGCCAGATCGCCGACCACGCGCTGTTCGTGACGGCGATCGCGAGCACGATCGCCGGCATGTACAGCTGGCCGATCAACAGCAGCGCGAGGATCGTGCGCGCGTCGAGCGCGACGGGCGCGTGGTACGCGAACGCGACGAGCGGCGCGAGGCCGAGCGACGCGCAGAGGATTCCGCCGAGCGCGAGCGAGACCAGCTCGCTCCAGCGCTGGATCGACTCGCCGCTCGACGGCAACCCCTCGCCGTTGGCGCCGACGTGGTGCACCGTGACGAAGTAGTAGCTGACGAGCGTCCCGAGATAGATGATCGGGATCGCCCACAGCCAGCTCAGCGTGCCGTAGAACAGGCCGAGGCCCGCCGCGGTGAGCAGGCCCTCCGTCGAGAACACGCGGCGCGCCGAGCGCGCGAGCATCTGGTCGACCGAGCGCAGCGGTGCGTACGCCGCGATCGCGGAGCCGCACGTCGGACACACGCGATGCGCCGTGAGGCCGACCGCGCGCGGGCAGTCGCCGCACCACAGCGCGCCGCACTGCGTGCACTGCCAGCGCGCCTCGATCGACGGATGGTTCGCGCAGCTCACGCGACCATCGTAGCGTGCCTACAGGACGAGCTGCGCGCCGAAGCGGAACGCGAAGTACTCGATGTCGAGCTCCGCAGCACCGTCGAAGTCGAGCGAGCTGAGCGCCGGGTGGTAGTCCGCGCCGATGCCGATCAGGAAGTTCGGCTTCGCCACGACGTTGAGGCCGAACTGGAGGTTCGTACCGACACCGAGCGAGGTGTACGAGAGGTCCGCGGAGTTGATGTAGCCGTAGTTGATCTCGGGTCCCAGCGTGACACCGAGGTACGGCACCGCGCGGCCGAGGTGGAAGCCGATCTGGCCGTAGGCCTGCGTCTCGAGCGTCCACATCGCGTCGCCGACGTCGTCGTTGTTCGGGAGCATCCAGTACGTGAAGCGCCCGTGGATGCCGCCGGCGATGCCGACGTTCCCCATGATCGTCTCGTACCCGATCTTGATCGTCGGGGCGAAGGACGTGTCGAGGTCCTCGAGATCGCCGGTCCCCATCGCGATGCCGAGCTCGAAGTTCACGCGCGCGCCGGAAGCGAGCACCGGGGCCGGGAGGCTCGAGCCGGACGAACGTGCGCTGAGGCTGGCGTCGTCGACGGTGTGGAAGTCACCCGCGTGCGCGACGGCGCCGCGGTAGCCCTTGTTCTTCGCCTTCGTCAGGCGCACGACCTGCGCGGCCTGGACGACGTGCTGGCTGCCGTCGGCGGTGGCGAGCTTGTACTTCACACCGGGTTCTTGCTCGACGACAACGCCCCGGAGGACGCTTCCGTCCGCGGTCTCGATGACGTCGATGTACTCGAACGCCGAGACGTCGAGATCGTCGGCGATCGCTTGCGAGGTGGTCAGCGCGATGAAGGCGAACAGGCTCGTCGTGAGTTTCATGAGCCGCGCTCTAGCTCGGATGGTCCGACCCCTGCGAGCAGAATCTTCTGCGTGGCGCGTCAGGTAAATCGATTGGCGTCTCGGAACAAGCTATGGGGCACGCCTGTACACGCTGACGATCGGCACGCCGTCGCTGCGCAGCACGAACACGGGCTGCACCGTCTTGTAGGACTGCCAGATCATGTAGTCGTGGCGGTTGAAGTGCTTCTCGTGGATCACGATCGCGAGTGACGAGCGATCGATGCCCATCTGCTCCCAGCCGGCGTCGCGGATGTTCGCGGGCAACAGCTTCTCGCGGTGATAGAAGCCCCACGCGGGCGCGGCGTCGTGCGTGTAGACCTGCGCGCCGCCCGGTGCGAGCCGCGCGAGCTCGGGGAGCACGCCGCGCGCCGCGACGCCCCAGAACTGGCGGTTCATGCCGTGATCGGCGCCGCCCGGTGCACCGCCGGCCAGCGCGTTGTACCAGGTGAGCGCGTACGGATGCGCCGCGCGCGTCTCGGCGGCCGCGGCGAGGAGCACGATGCCGGCGGTGACACCGAGGATCGCTTGGTGCACGCGATACGCGAGCGTCCGCTTTTCGGACAGGATGGCGAGCGCGGTCTTGATCGCCCAGACGAGGCCGACGGCGGCGGCGATGCAGATCGTCGGCAGTGCGGGCATCCAGTGTTTCTCTGCGCCGAAGATCGGCGTCGAGCCGAGGAAGAACGGGCCGATCGACGCCGCGGCGGACAGCGCGAGGAGGAGGGCCGGCATGCGCGCGTCCGGTGCGGGATCGCGGAGCTTGCCGAGCGCGCGCGCGATCCACACAGCGGCGCCGGTCGCGGCGGAGGCGAGCGTGACGACGGGGACCGTGAACAGCGTCGTGACGAGCGCGACGTGCCACGGGAAGCGCGGCGCGTTCCAGTTGTCGCCGAGGTACTCGAAGTTGTAGTGCACGTGCTTCAGGTGGAACGACAGCCACTGACCGAGGTGATCGAACGGTGCGAACCACAGCCACGGCCACACGACGAACAGCGTGAGCGGACCGAGCACCGCGACGCAGACGATCATGCGCCAGCGATGCGCGAGCAGGCCGCGCCACTTGCCCGCGCGATAGCCGAGGACGAGGTAGTGCAGTCCGAGCGCGAACGGGAGCAGCAGCGCGTTGTGCTTGGTCGCGAGCGCGAGCCCGAACACCACTCCGACGTACCAGGGCCAGCCCTTGCTCGAAAGGCCGCGCCAGTACGCGAACACCGTCGCGAACCACAGCGTCATGATCGGCGCGTCGAAGCACGCGAGGCCGGCGTGGAACAGTGCGCGCGGCAAGAGCAGCACGAACAGCGCGGCGACGATCGCCTCCGCGAAGCCCCACAGCCCGAGGACGAACAGGAACACGAGCCACACCAGCACGCCATGCATCACGGCGCTCGGGAAGCGATACGCCGTGAGCTCGTCGATGCCGAGCTTGTCGTGGAGCAGCTTCTCCGAGAAGCCGAACAGCGTCTTCATCAGCGGCGGGTGCTCGCGGTTGTTGTCCGTCGGAGCCTTGCCGCCCCACGACTTCGTGATCGCGTCCTTGCCGATGCCGTGATCGAACGTGACGAGCCCGATCCACCAGTCGGCGTACTTCGTGCCCGCGTTCATGTAGACGGCTTCGTCGCGCGCGATGCCGACGTCGCGCTGGCTCACCATCACGACGACCACGGTGAAGAGCGCGAGCACGAGGCCCGTGATCCGCTCGCGGGTCATTGCCGCGCCTCCGCCGCGAAGCAGACCAGGCGTCCGGCCGCGCGCGAGCGCACCACGACCGTCACGTCGGCCGGGCCCGGCGTCGTCGGTGCCGCGAAGCGAACCCATCCGTCGTCGACGCCGGCGCTCGCGCTCGCGACGCTCTTGCCGCCGATCTCGACCTCGAGCTGTGCCGGATCGCGGACATCCCGGCGCGTGAACACGTCCGCGATCCCGACGTAGCCGACGAGCTGCGCTCCGAGCGGCACGGCCGGGAACGTGATGCGCAGCGGCGCGCTCGCGCTCGGGACGGCCTGGATGCAGCGATGCGGCGCGAACCCGACCTCGGCGAGCAAGACCGTCGCACGGCCACCCTCGATCTTCGCCGATGACAAGCGCTCGCGCAGATCCGCGAGGACGATCGCCGGCGCGCGCTCGAAGCGCCGGATCGTGACGCCGTTGTCCTCGGTGATCTCGACGGGCGTGAGCCCCGCGGTGTCCGGCGAGCGCGCGCCGCGGATCGACAGCTCCCAGATCCGCCCGTACTTCGCGGTGTCCATGCGCGCGGCGTCGTCGACCGAGATCAGATCACCGAGGTGCAGCCGGCCGACCGGATCGATCCAGTCGGGCGCGAACACGATCAGGTCGCCCTTCTGCATCTTCGGGCGCACGACGCTCGCCGCCGCCCGCCACGCCGCATCATCGGGGACCGTTGCCGGCGCGCGCACCGTCGCGACGATCTCCCAGAGCGCCACGAGCACCAGGACGACCGCGGGGAGCGCGAGCCACGCGCTGCGGGGGTGTAGCGGCAGCGCGTCCTGTGTCTGCTCGGTCGGCTGCACGAGACCGTCCGCAAACTACCACGCGGGTCCACGCCGGACTAACCTCGGCCCGAGGCTTAGACATGCGGCTGTACGCCATCCTCTTCGCGATCGGGCTCGTCGTGTACGGCCTCGTCGCGTGGGACCGCCTCGGTCGGCAGTCGCCCGCGCCGCACTTCGTCCTGCAAGCCGACGCGTGGCTCCACGGCGAGATCGCGATCGACAAGCCGAAGGGCGACGACTGGGCGCGCGTCGAGACCGTCGTCCTCGACGATGGCACCGAGGCGCACGGCCGGCGCATGCGCTCGCGCCCGATGTTCAAGCTGCTCGGCGGCGAGGAGATCGATGCCAAGCGCGTTCGCTCCTCGAAGGGCTTCACGTCGTACGTCTCGTTCCCGGCATTCCCTGCCCTGCTCATGGTGCCGGGTGCGATCATCTCGGGGCGCGGCGCGAACGATGTCATCCCGACGCTGATCATCGCCGCGCTGATCCTGCCGCTGACGCTGCTTCTCCTGCGGCGGCTCGTCGAGGCGAAGCTGTCGACGCGAACCCTCCACGATGACCTCTGGCTCGTCGCGACGCTCGCGTTCGGCAGCGTGCTGTTCTTCAGCGCCGTGCAAGGCAAGGTGTGGTTCACCGCGCACGTCATCGGCGTCGCGCTCGCGCTCGTGTACGCGTGGGCGTCGATCGAGGCGCGCTATCCGCTCGTCGCCGGTCTCGCGCTCGGCGCGGCGGCGCTCACGCGCACGCCCATGGCGTTCATGTTCCCGCTGTTCGTCTTCGAGGCGTGGCGCATGGCCTCGCGCAAGGTCAGCGACGAGACGATCGCCAAGCTCGGCGACGGCGAGCCCGAAGCGAGCGCATCGGGGCGCATGAACCTGCGCGCCGGCAAGGCCGCGGTGCGCCGCGCGATGATCCGGCCGCTCGTGCGCTTCGCGATCCCCGTCGCCGCGTTCGCGATCGCCGGCATGATCTACAACTACGTTCGCTTCGGGTCGCCGACCGAGTTCGGCCACAGCTTCCTCGAGGTGCGCCAGCAAGCGCAGATCGAGCAGTTCGGTCTCGCGAGCACGAAGTACCTCGGGCGCAACCTCGCCGTCGCGCTCGCGCTGTTGCCCGAGCCGCTGCACAAGGCGCCGTGGTTCCAGATCAGCGGCCACGGCCTCGCGCTGTGGTTCACGACGCCGATCCTGCTCACGCTGCTGCGCCCGCGCGACAAGACGGTGCTGCACCTGCCGCTCTACATCACGTTCGTCGCGGTCGCGCTGCCCTCGCTGCTCTATCAGAACAGCGGCTGGGTCCAGTTCGGCTACCGGTTCAGCCTCGACTACATGGTGTTCTTGATCATGCTGCTCGCGATCGGAGGCCGGCCGCTGCGGGCGGTCGGCAAGGCGCTGATCATCTTCGGCGTGATCGTGAACCTGTTCGGCGCGATCACATTCGATCGGAAGTGGCAGTACTACCGGGTCGGGGGGAACGCGTACGACGTCGTTGTGCCCCATTAACAGAGTAATTCTCGACGGTTCTCAGATAGCTACTTGCGAGTGAGCGCTCACTCCATTAGGGTGGCCGCTCATGCCCCCCGCGAAGCGCGCTGCGCCGATGACGCCCGAGGCGCGTCGCGCGAGCATCATCACGGCGACGCTGCCGCTCTTGCGCAAGTACGGCAAGGACGTCACGACGGCGCAGATCGCGATGGCCGCGGGCGTCGCGGAGGGCACGCTGTTCCGCGCGTTCCCCGACAAGGACGCGCTGATCGCGGCCACGATGCAGACCGCGTTCGATCCGGCGCCGACGGAGCACGCGCTGCGCGCGATCGATCGCTCGCTCTCGCTGCGCGAGAAGCTGATCCACGCGGTCGAGATCCTGTCCGCACGCGTCGAGAAGATCTGGCAGCTGATGGCGGTGCTCGCGGTGACGATTCCGGTCGGCTCGCCGCGCAAGCCCGAGGAGCGCTCGCCGCCCGGCATGAGCGACGTGGGCATCCGCGACGCGTTGCTCTCGCTGTTCGAGGGTCACGAAGCCGAGCTCAGCGTCACGCCCTACTTCGCGATGCGCGCGCTGCGTGCATACGCGTTCTCCGCCACGCACCCGCGCATCTCCGACGGTGAGCCGATCACGTCAGCGGAGATCGTGGCCGTCATTCTCGACGGTGTCCGCATCCGCCACGAAGACGAGGACTAGATGCTGCTCTCTCTGTTGCGCAAGTACCTGCGGCCGTACGCGGGCAAGATCTGGATCGTCATCGGGCTGCAGCTCGTGAGCACGCTCGCGTCGCTGCTGTTGCCGTCGCTCAACGGCGACATCATCGATCGCGGCGTCGCGAAGGGAGACACGGGCTACATCCTCGTCACCGGGCTCGAGATGCTCGGCATCTCCGCGCTGCAGATCGCGTGCTCGATCGCCGCGGTCTACTTCGGCGCGAAGGTCGCGATGAGCTACGGGCGCGATCTGCGCGCCGGCATCGTGCATCACGTCGGTGCGCTCGGCGCGCGCGAGGTCGGCAAGATCGGCGCACCGTCGCTGATCACGCGCACGACGAACGACGTGCAGCAGGTGCAGATGCTCGTGCTCGTCCTCGCGACGATGCTCGTCACGGCGCCGATCATGTGCATCGGCGGCATCGTGATGGCGCTGCGCGAGGACCTCGATCTCTCGCTGCTCCTCGTGATCTGCATCCCGGCGCTCGCCGGGACGATCGGCTTCATCATCGCGCGCATGGTGCCGCTGTTCCGCGCGATGCAGCCAAAGCTCGACGCGGTCAACCGCGTGCTGCGCGAGCAGATCACGGGCATGCGCGTGGTCCGCGCGTTCGTCCGCGAGCCCGTCGAGGCCGAGCGCTTCGCCGCGGCGAACGACGAGCTGTTCGGGTTCGGGCTGCGCATCGGCAAGCTGCAGGCGCTGATGTTCCCCACGGTACTGCTCGTGTTCAACGCGTCCAACGTCGCGGTGCTGTGGTTCGGCAGCCACCGCATCGCCGAGGGCTCGCTCGAGATGGGCTCGCTGATGGCCTACATCAGCTACCTGATGTTCATCCTGATGTCGGTCATGATGACGACGTTCCTGACGATCATGATCCCGCGCGCGGCGGCGTGTGCGGAGCGCATCCAGGAGGTGTTCGCGATCGAGCCCGCGATCGCATCGCCGCCGTCGCCCATCGTTCCCGCGCAGAAGACGAGCGTCGTCGAGCTGCGCGACGTCGAGTACAGGTATCCGGGCGCCGATGCCCCGGTGCTCGCGAACATCTCGTTCGTCGCGAAGCCAGGTGAGATCACCGCGCTGATCGGCGCGACCGGCGCGGGCAAGACCACGCTGCTCGAGCTGATCCCGCGGCTCGGCGATCCGACGGCGGGCGCCGTCCTCGTCGACGGCGTGGACGTGCGCGAGCGCGATCCCGAGGAGCTGTGGACGCGGATCGGCGTGGTGCCGCAGCGCGCGTACCTGTTCTCCGGCACGGTCGCGAGCAACCTGCGCTTCGGCAACCCCGACGCCACCGACGAGGAGCTGTGGGCCGCGCTCGAGATCGCGCAGGCGAAGGACTTCGTCGAGGCGATGCCCGACAAGCTCGAGTCGGCGATCGCGCAGGGCGGCACCAACGTGTCCGGTGGCCAGCGCCAGCGCCTCGCGATCGCGCGCGCGTTGCTCCGCGAGCCCGGCGTGTTCCTGTTCGATGACTCGTTCAGCGCGCTCGACCTCGCGACCGAAGCGCAGCTGCGCGCCGCGCTGCGCCCGCGGCTCGCCGACGCGACCGTCATCCTCGTCGCGCAGCGCGTGGCGAGCATCCGCGACGCGCAGCAGATCCTCGTGCTCGACAACGGCGCGCTCGTCGGCAAAGGAACGCACGCCGAGCTGCTCGCGAGCTGTCCGACGTACGTCGAAATCGTCGAGTCGCAGACCGACGCGAAGGAGGCCGCATGAGCGCGCCCAAGGGTCCGCCTCCCGGCACCGGTGGTGGCCGCCCCGCGATGCCCGCGGCGCCGCAGCGCGGCCCGTTCGGCATGGGCATGGGACCGCCGCAGAAGGCGAAGGCGTTCCGCCAGTCCGCGAAGCGCCTCCTCGGCCGGCTCGCGCCCCAGCGCGTGCGCGTGATGCTCGTGTTGATCTTCGCGGTCGCGAGCGTCGCGCTGTCGGTCGCCGGCCCGAAGATCCTCGGCCGCGGCGCGAACATCATCTTCGAGGGCTTCATCGGTGCGCGCCTCCCCGCGGGCATCACGAAGCAAGAGGCCGTCGAGATGCTGCGCGCCGACGGCCAGACGCGGTTCGCCGACATGGTGTCCGCGATGGACGTGGTGCCCGGGCACGGCATCGACTTCGGCGCGCTCCAGCACGTGCTCGTGCTGGTCACGGTGCTGTTCATCGGCGCGTCGCTGTTCGCGTGGCTCCAGCTCTACATCATCAACCACGTGGTGCAGCGCACGGTCCGCCAGATGCGCACCGACGTCGAAGCCAAGCTGATGCGCGTCCCGCTCTCGTACTTCGACGGCCAGCAGCACGGCGAGGTGCTGTCGCGCGCGTCCAACGACATCGACAACGTCGCGATGGGGCTCCAGCAGACGCTCGGTCAGATCCTCGGCGCGATGATGACCGTGCTGGGCGTGCTCGTGATGCTCGTCGTGATCTCGCCGCTGCTCGCGCTCATCACCGTCGTCACGGTGCCACTCTCGCTCGTGATCACGGCCAAGATCGCGAAGCGATCGCAGAAGGGCTTCGTCGCCCAGTGGAAGCACGTCGGCGCGCTCAACGGCCAGATCGAGGAAGCGTTCACCGGCCACTCGCTGGTCAAGGTGTTCGGCCGCCGCAAGCAGATCGAGGACCGCTTCCGCGCGAAGAACGACGAGCTGTTCGAGGCCTCGTTCGGCGCGCAGTTCGTCTCGTCGATCATCATGCCGGCGATCAACTTCATCGGGAACCTCACCTACGTCGCGATCGCCGTCGTCGGCGGGCTCCGTGTCGCCTCGGGCGCGATGCTGATCGGCAGCGTCCAGGCGTTCATCCAGTACTCGCGCACGTTCTCGCAGCAGCTCTCGCAGCTCGCCTCGGTCGCGAACGTGCTCCAGTCCGGCGTCGCGTCCGCGGAGCGCGTGTTCGAGCTCCTCGACGCACCCGAGCAGGTCCCCGACGCGCCCGGCGGCACGCTGCCGACACCGCGCTGCGAGGTCGCGTTCGACGACGTCTCGTTCCGCTACAAACCCGACGTGCCGCTGATCGAGCACCTGACGCTCGTCGCGAAGCCCGGCCAGACCGTCGCGATCGTCGGCCCGACCGGCGCGGGCAAGACCACGCTCGTGAACCTGTTGATGCGCTTCTACGAGCTCGACGCCGGCTCGATCTCCATCGACGGCGTCGACATCGCCTCCGTGCCGCGCCGCGAGCTGCGCTCGAAGATCGGCATGGTGCTCCAGGACACGTGGCTGTTCTCGGGCACGATCCGCGACAACATCAAGTACGGCAACCCCGCCGCGACCGAAGAGGAGATGCTCCACGCCGCGCGCATCAGCTACGTCGATCGCTTCGTGCGCGCCCTCCCCGCCGGCTACGACACGGTGATCGACGAGGAGTCGTCGAACCTCTCCGCCGGCGAGAAGCAGCTGATCACGATCGCGCGCGCGTTCCTCGCGAACCCGGCGCTGCTGATCCTCGACGAGGCGACCTCGTCGGTCGACACGCGCACGGAGGTCCTCGTGCAGCAAGCGATGGCCGCGCTGCGCGCCGACCGCACGTCGTTCGTGATCGCGCACCGCCTGTCGACGATCCGCAACGCGAACATCATCCTCGTGATGGAGAACGGCGCGATCGTCGAGCAAGGCTCGCACGCGGAGCTGCTCGCCAAGAACGGCGCCTACGCGAAGCTGTGGAACGCGGCGAACGCGCTCAGCGCGGCGGCGTGATCACGCCCGCGGTGGCCGCGATCTCGCGCACGCGCACGCGATTCGGTGCGGCGACGCGATCGCGCACGTGCTTGGGCACGCCCTCGACATCGCGCACGATGCGAAGCACCTCGAGCAGCTTCAGCACGTAGTACGTGACGTCGATCTCCCACCAGTAGAAGCCCTGGCGCGCGCTGCGCTGGTAGTGATGGTGGTTGTTGTGCCATCCCTCGCCGAACGCGAGGACGGCGAGCGCCGGGTTGTTGCGCGAGTCATCCGTCGTCGCGTAGCGGCGCGAGCCGAGGACGTGCGCGAGCGAGTCCAGACGTGCAACCAGCTGATATTGCTCGCGTCGCGGCTGCGTCACCGCATCATTTGATTGATCCAATCAGGCATCTTTTACGTGTCATCGTACGGCATCTTTTACGTGTACTTGCACAGCACGAACGAATTGTCTGACCGATGTCCACCGCCAACGAAAAACTCGCTGCCGCACTCGCCGAATTGCGCGGCCTCCAAACCGACGGCTCGCGCGTGTTCGCGTCCGCGCAACTCACTCGCACGTCTCGAGAGCGCCTGGTCAAGCACGGCTTCCTGCAGGAAGTAATGAAGGGCTGGCTGATGTCGGCCAATCCGACTGCCCTGCCAGGCGATACGACGCCGTGGTTCGCCTCGCTCTGGGAGTTCTGTCGACGCTACTGCGAAGCACGGTTCGGAGCGGAATGGCACCTCTCGCCGGAGCAGTCATTGCTGATGCACGCGGCGAACACGACCATTCCGCAGCAACTGATTATTCACAGCCCACACGCGAACAACAACAGGGTCGACCTCCTGTTCGGCACGTCTTTCTTCGCCCTCAAAGAGAAGGAGTTGCCTCCCGCGCACGACCTCGAGATCAAGGACGGGTTGCGGATCTACCGGCTTGCCGCTGCACTGACGCGCGTCAGCGAACACTTCTTTGTCCGCCACCCGATCGAAACCCAGGTGATCGCGAGCGCAATCCAGGAGCCATCGCAACTTCTCGCGCGATTGCTGGAAGGTGGTCATAGCACCATCGCGGGTAGACTCGCTGGAGTCTTCCGGCGGCTCGGGCGCACCGAGATCGCGGATGAGATCGTAACAACGATGAAGGCGGCCGATCACGTTGTTCGCGAAGTCGATCCTTTCGAACCAGGTCACACCATCTACGTTCCGCGCCCTGCAACGCCCCCTGTGATCGGCCGCCTGCAGGCGCTGTGGGCTGCGGCGCGCGAGGTCGTTCTCGCCGAGTTTCCGAAGGCGAGCTCGGCCCCAACAGAGCATGGCGACTACCTGCACACGATCGAAGGGGTCTACAAGCTCGATGCCTATCACTCGCTCTCGATCGAAGGGTACCAGGTGACTCCCGAACTGATCGAACGGGTGGCGACCGGCACCTGGGATCCGGAGAAGGTCGCCGCAGATCGAGACAGCAAGGATGCTCTAGCCGCGCGCGGCTATTGGCTCGCCTTCGAGCGCGTGCGCGATGACGTCCGACGAATCCTCGCCTCGAACAACGCTCCGCAGGTGGTTCGCGCGTCTCACCGCGACTGGTACAGAGAGCTGTTCAGCCCGTACGTGGCCACTGGGCTGATCGACGCAAAGCTGCTCGCGGGCTATCGCAACGGCCCAGTATTCATTCGTGGTTCACAACACGTGCCGCCGCGCTGGGAGGTGGTTCCTGAAGCAATGGCCGCTGTCTTCGATCTCGTCGCTGGTGAAGGCGAGCCCGCTGTCCGCGCGGTGCTCGGGCACTGGCTCTTCGGATACGTGCACCCGTTTCCCGACGGCAATGGACGCGTCGCCCGATTCGTCATGAACGCGCTGCTAGCAGCCGGCGGTTACCCATGGACGATCATCCAGGTCGACGACCGCAACGAATACTTGGCCACGCTCGAGACTGCTAGCGTTGCCAGCGACGTCCGACCGTTTGCCCGATTCGTCGCCAAACAGATGCAGCGAACAGGAGTCTTGGTCGCAAAGAGCGGCAAGGCCTGATCACGCAGGCGATCGTGTCGTGTGCCGTGGGCGTCGCGATCGAGGACGCGTACGATCGGACTACGGGCGGAACGGCTGCTCGTCTTTACCGCGGACGGGGTTCGCGAGGCGCTTGGCCACCGCGTCCTGCTCGTCCTTCGACAGGCGGCGCACGTAGACGCCGGCCGCGTCGATCGATCGCGCTCCGAAGAAGCCCTCGGACACCGCGTACTCGACCTCGATGATCATGTACGGGTCATCGCCGATCCACATCAGCTCGTGCTTGCGAGGAATGCCGACCCACGACGACAGCGTGAACTTGTCGCGGGATCCGTCGTCGTTGAGGACGACCATCGTGATGCGCTCGGTGGCGGTCATCGAGACGCGAACCCTAGCACGTCGAGCATGTCGTAGCGCCCGGGTGGCTTGCCGACGACCCACGCAGCGGCGCGGAGCGCGCCCGCGGCGAAGATCGAGCGCGAGGTCGCGCGGTGGCCGAGCTCGATGCGCTCCGCGGCGCCGTAGAACGTCGCGGTGTGCTCGCCGACGACATCGCCGCCGCGGACCGTCGACACGCCGATCTCGCCGCGCGGCCGTGGGCCGATGTCGCCATCGCGGGTGTGGCGCTTGACCTTGTCGTAGTCGACGCCGCGCCCGGCCGCGATCGCGCGCGCGATCATGAGGGCGGTGCCCGACGGTGCGTCGCGCTTCGCGTTGTGGTGCGTCTCGACGATCTCGGCATCCCACTCGGGGCCGAGGATCTGGGCTGCTTGCCTGGCGAGGCCGAGCAGCAGGTTCACGCCGAGCGAGAAGTTCGCAGCGATCACGACGGGCGCGACCTCGACGAGCTGCGCGATGGCCGCGTTGTCGGCGTCGGTGAGCCCGGTCGTGCCGATCACCGCGGCGCGCTTGCTTTCGCGCGCGGCGGTGGCGGCGGCGCGGGTTCCGGCCGGCGTGGTGAAGTCGATGTAGACGTCGCACGCGGCGAGCGCGGCCGCGAGATCGGTGGTCGAGGTGACGCCGGGCGCGACCTCGCTGCCGAGGCCGGGGGCGTCCGCGCGATCGACGGCGGCCTTGATCGCGACGTCGGTGCGATCGGCGGCGGCGCTGATGATGGCGCGGCCCATCCGGCCCGACGGGCCCAGGACGAGGACGGCGGCGGTCACAGAAGTCCCGCGGACTTCATCTCGTTGCGCAGCTGCTCGATGAGCCCCGCGCTCGCCGGCACGAGCGGGAGGCGGACCTCCGTCGAGCAGCGACCGAGCAGCGAGAGCGCGGCCTTGGTCGGCGACGGGCTCGGCTCGGCGAACAGCATCGCGTTGAGGACGCGCAGCTCGAAGTGGCGCTTCTTCGCGCGGTCCCAGTCGCCGGCCTTGACCGCGTCCCACATGTCACTCATCGCGCGCGGCGCGACGTTGGACACGACGGAGATCACGCCCCGCGCACCACACGCGTAGAGCGGGAACGCGGTGCCGTCGTCGCCCGAGAGGATCGTCATGCGGTCGCCGACCCTCGCGACGAGGTCCGAGCCGCGCACGAGGTTGCCGGTCGCGTCCTTGATCGCGACGACGTTGTCGAAGTCCGCGAGCCGCGCGACCGTCTCCGTCGCCATGTCGCACGCGGTGCGCGAGGGCACGTTGTAGAGGACGATCGGCAGCTTCGTTGCCTTCGCGATCGCCTCGAAGTGCCGGAACAGGCCCTCCTGGCTCGGCCGGTTGTAGTACGGCGTCACGTGGAGGAGCGCGTCGGCGCCGGCGTCCTCGGAGGCCTTGGTCAGGGTCAGCGCTTCGCTCGTCGCGTTTCCGCCGGCGCCGGCGACCACGGGGACGCGGCCCTTCGCGGCCTTGACGGTCGCCGCGATCACGGCGACGTGCTCGTCGACATCGAGCGTCGCGGACTCGCCGGTCGTGCCGACGGCGACGATGCCGTCGACGCCTTGCTCGATCTGCCAGTCCACGAGCTTTGCGATGCCGTCGAAGTCGACCTTCCCGTCGCGAAACGGGGTCACGAGAGCTGTCAGACAACCTTCGATCGTTGCGAGCTTCGCCATGGCTAACTGCCTCATACCGTTAAACGCGCGAGGAGTGGAAGCAATTCGCTTACTCATCGCTGTCGCCGGCCGAGCCCACGGACTTCGCGCGTCCGAGGAGCTCGTCGAGCTCGGCCAGTGCGACGTCGCGCCCGAGGACCCGACGCCGCTTCACGAACTCGACGACGTACGCCGCCGGGAGCGTGGCCATGCGCTCGACGAGATCGAGGTCGTCCGCCAGCATGGTTCGCAACACCTCGGCGTCGAGGCGCTCGATGCGGACGATGTCGTCGAACCGGCCCGGCCGG
The DNA here is from genome assembly GCA_964617845.1 of uncultured Kofleriaceae bacterium. Lineage (GTDB taxonomy): Bacteria > Myxococcota_A > Polyangia > Haliangiales > Haliangiaceae > JABFXX01. The sequence goes on from CAZUAR010000009.1 coordinate 215,574, forward strand.
ACGGCGGCGCCCATCATCGACTGGACCGAGTTTGCCGACGCGATCACGACGACGCACGTCTTGCGGGCGAGCTCGAGGAACGCGAGCAGCGGCGCGTTGACCGCGACGCGATCGAGGTCGTCGAGGATCATCGCGCGCGGGCGCAACAGGCGCAGCAGCGTCTCGAGGCTCGTGACCACGCTCGACGAGTGATACCCGTGCAGGCGCGCGAGCACCCCGAGATCGATCCGCACGCTCGTCAGGCCGAGCGACGCCACGAGCCAGCGGATCGCGACGCTCTTGCCGGTGCCGGGCGGCCCGCCGAGCAAGTAGCTGCGCGGCTCGTTCGCGCCGAGGAACGCCTTCATGCGCGCGTGCAGCGATCGCATCTGCTCGGTCTCCATGATCCGCCCGTCGACGAAGTGATCCGTGACGAGCCCCTGCGGGCCGTACAGCACGTGGTGCGCGCCGAGCCGCTTCCACAGTCGCTCGCCGAGCGCGCGGTACGTCTCCGTCTCGCGCTTCTCGAGCACGTACGGTCCATCGACGATCTGGCCGGCCTCGCCGATCCACGCGATCTGCTCGTCGCCGATCTTGCCGCGACAGATGTACGCGGACTGCTCGTCGCCGTCCCAGTACGCCTCGTCGAGCGCGAGGTGCGTCGCGCCCTCGATGACGAGGCGCTTGAACTCCTCGGGGACCTCGGTCCACTTCTCGCCGCGCATGTCCTCGAAGTACTTCCAAGGATCGTTCGCGATCGCGCGGCGGCGCTCGTCGACGATCGACAGGCCGAGCGAGATCGCGCGCGCACCGACGGCGAGCCAGTCCAGTGGCGTCGGCTTGTCGCGCAAGCTCATGGCGATCACACCGGCGTCGCCGGCGATCTTTAGATATCGGGCCCACTTCTTCGAGCGGGCATTCGCTTTCGAACGTGGTGGTTGTGACATGACACGGAGACCCAGACGGGCCCTGCAACGAGGGAACGTTCAGCTTGCAGACACGGCAGCGCGCGCGCGCCGCTCATTAGCCAGCAGCGCGTGCAGCGATCGTCATGGACGCAGAAGCACGCATGGGTTGTCTCCGGGGCGTGATTATGGGAATCGCGCGCGGCGTTGCAAGGAGGATCTTTTCTGCGCACTCTCGCGATGTGGCGACGTTCGACTTCTACTTCGATTTCATCTCGCCGTACGCGTACTTGGGTTGGACCCAGATCCACGCCCTCGCGGCGCGTCACGACCGCACGGTGAACCCGATCCCCGTGCTGTTCGCCGCGATGCTGAAGCACTCGGGCACGCTCGGTCCCGCCGAGATCCCGCTCAAGCGCAACTACATCTTCAAGGACACGCTCCGCACCGCGCGGCACCTCGGCGTTCCGTTCGCCGCGCCGCCGTCGCATCCGTTCAACCCGCTGCTCGCGCTGCGCGTCGCGACGGTCGAGCCATCGCGCGCGGTGATCGACGCGCTGTTCCGCGCGACGTGGGGCGGCGGTAACGGCGTCGAGACCGAGGCGCTCGTCGCCGCGGCGCTCGAAGCGGCGGGCATCGCGGCCGCGCCGCTGCTCGCCGCGGCCAACGATGCGGCGACGAAGCAGAAGCTCCGCGACGCGACCGACGCCGCGATCGCCGCCGGCGTGTTCGGCGTGCCGACCGTGATCGCCGAAGGCCCGACGATCGACGTGCCCGGCGGACCGGAGCGCGAGCTGTTCTGGGGCGTCGACTCGTTCCCGCACCTCGAGCGGTTCCTCGCCGGCAACGATCCGGTCACCAGCGCGGATGCGGACTCGTTCGCGCGGCTCGCGCCGTCGGCGAATCGGCCGCGCTAGCTCAGACCGAACGTAGCCCGACGGTGTGCGCCGAAGGCCCGCAGTAGCGGACCGTCAGCGACGCGACAGCGCACGCCCTCTCGATTCGGCAGAGCTTCTCGAAGGGCATCCCGCGAGCTCGCCGGCACCGGACGGGGCTCCGTCGAGGAGGCCGCGCTACGGACACCTCGCCGAAGCGTCTCGACGCCAGTTCGACGTACGGTTCGGGCGCGAGCGCGGGCACCCGGCCCGATGCCGGTCAGGTTGCGCGCATCCTCGTCGAGGACGGAGCCGTTTAGAGCCGTTTAGAGCGCCACGTATCCGTGCTTCACCGCGAACCGCGTCAGGTCCGAGTTGTTGCGCAACTGCAGCTTCTTCATCACGTGCCCGCGATGCGTGTCGACGGTCTTGGTGCTGATGCCGAGGTGCTCGGCAATCTCGGCGTTGGTCATCCCGCGCGCGAGTAGCTCCATGACCTGCAGCTCGCGCCTGGTCAGGATGCCCGCCGGGTGGTCGAGCCCGGTCGCGGCCATCTTCTCGACCTCCCGCGGGACCATTCGTTCGCCACGGTTCACCGCACGAATCGCGTCCAGAAGCTCGTCGGGCGTCGCCGATCGAGGCACGTACCCGTGGGCGCCGGCGGCGATCGTGCGGGCGGCGAAGATCGATTCGAGCTGCAAGGCATGCGATCCGCCCAGCACGACCACCAGCGGGCCGTCCTCGAGCTTGCTGATCTCGGTGAGCGCATCGCGACCTTCGCGATCCGGAAGCGATGCATCCAGGAGCAGCACGTCCGGTCTCTCGCGCTCGATGATCGCGAGCAGGTCCGCGACGGTGCCCGCGTCGGCGACGATGCGCAGGTCGGAGACTCTGGACAGCGCTTCCCGCAGTGCCCAGCGCACGAGCGAGTGTTCTTCGGCGATGGCGACTCGGATCATGGTCCAAGGGTAGGACGTCTCCTCACGATGTCGAGCTGACCGAAATGCGAGCGCTCCGCGCGAACTTTGCGCGCGGGGTTTGCGCGCCCGGCGGTGGGCGTCGGTCAGATCCGCGAAGCGAGCAAGGCCGTGCCGTTACGCAGCGGTAGCTCGATCGCGAACTTCGCGCCGCCGCCCTTCGCGTCGGTGATGGTGATGCGCCCACCGTGGTCCGACACGATGCGATGGACGATCGCGAGGCCGAGGCCGGTGCCGCCCTTGGAGTGCTTCGTCGTGAAGTACGGCGCGAACACCTTGTCCTTGAGATCGGGCGGCACGCCGGGGCCATTGTCCTCGACGATCAAGAGCGCGCGGTCGTTCGCCTCGCCCATGCGCGTCGACACGATGATCTTGCCGTTCTCCTTCTTCGAGATCGCGTCGCGCGCGTTCTCGACGAGGTTCAGCACGACCTGGTTCAGCTGGTTCTTGTCGGCGTCGAGCTCGGGCAGGCCCTCGGCGAGCTTGACCTCGACGGGTGCGGCGCCGCCTTGATACAGCGCGGTCGCGGAGCGAACGAGGTCGTTGAGATCGATGCGCTGGAACTCCGGCTTCGGCATGCGCGCGAAGTCGGAGAACTCGGACACGATGTGCTTGAGGCGATCGGCCTCCTGGAGCACGGTCGTCGTCGACTCCTCGAGGATCTCGGAGAACTCGGGGTGCTGCTTCTTCCAGGTCTTGCGCAGCGTGTCCATCGCCATCTGGATCGGCGTGAGCGGGTTCTTGATCTCGTGCGCGAGCCGCCGCGCGATCTCCTGCCACGCGGCGATGCGCTCCGCGATCACGAGGCGGTCCTTGGACGAGCGCAGGTCCTCCATCATGAAGTTGAACGCGGCGGCGACCGCGCCGACCTCGTCCTTGCTGCGCACGGGCACGCGGTGATCGAGATCGCCGCGCGCGGCGGCGAGCGAGCCCTCGACGAGCGACTCGAGGTCGCGCGCGGTGCGGCGAGCGACGAGCAGGCCGACGAGCACGACGAGGACGAGCGCGCCGACGGCGAGGCCCGCGGAGATCAACGTCAGGTTCGTCAGCAGCTGGTCGAGGCCCGCGTCGGAGACCGTGACCTGGATCTTCGCGACGGTCTCCCCGTTCGGGCCGCGGAGCGGCACCGTGATCGGGTCCTTCGCGATCGCGTCCCAGTCCTTTGTCTTCGGCGGGAACATCACGAGCCCGCGCGCGTCGATGATCCGCGCGTCGGTGCGCGGGCCGCGCAGGCTCGCGAGCAGCTTGTCCGTCACGCGGCGGCTCGCGGACAGCGCGACGGTGTACGCGTCCTTGCGCGAGATGCGCGAGGCCTGCGCGACGAGCACCGTCTCGATCGTCGGCCCCGTGCGCATCTGCTCGAGTGTGAAGTACGCCTCGCCGTTGGTCTTGAGGGCGAGCTGGCGCGGCAGGAGGTTGCGGTCGTCAGTGGCGTCCCGGTAGTGCGGCGTGATCAGCACCGTGTCCTCGGGCGTGACGACGGTGAGCCCCTGCAACGACAGGCCGCGCATCATCTGGCTGCCCTGCTGGCGGAGGCCGCGCTGGATATCGCCCCACTCCTTCTCGCTGCGCTCGGCCTTGTGCGACAGCTCGCTCAGGATCACGCCGATGAACGGGTTCGAGCTGTCGGCGAGCTGCGCCGCTGCCTCGGCCACCTCCGACGAGAGCGTCGCGACCTCGCGCTGCGCGGCTTGCAGAGCGTTCGCGCGCTCGCTCTCGTAGTCGGCGCGCTTGCTCGACGCGATCACCTGTCGCGTGACGACGGCGGCGACGGTGATCGGCACGAGCGCCGCCATCGCGAGCGTCAGCGTGAAGCGCCCGCGGAGCTTCACGGCGTGCCCTTCGGCGGCTTCGCCGGATCCCCCGAATAGAACAGATCGGCCAGATCCGGCCGCCCCGTGGCGTCGAAGCCCAGCCCGCGCACGTCGGTGCGGTGCCACATGCGCACGGCGCGGAACACGAGCGGCAGGATCGGCAAGCGCTCGCCGAAGGCCTTGATCGCCTCGGCCCGATCGATCGCGCCGGTCGCGAGCCGCTGCTCGGCCCACAGATCATTGCCGGCCGCGAACGCGCCGCCCCACCACGCCGTCGCCGACGTCACGGGCGCGGCGAGCTGACCGATCCACAGGTCGCAGTCGCCGCGCTTGACGCGATCGCGCAGCGTCGTCGCCGGCACCGCGGTGATCACGCTCTTGATGCCGAGCTTGGTCAGCGCGTACGCGACACGCTCGGCGACCTGGCGATCGTCGGGCCGCGTGTCCTCGTACAGCACCTCGAGCGTCAGCTTGCCGAGCTGCGCCGGCGCGAGCGACCTCACGCGCGTCGCCGCCTGGGCGAGCGCCGCCTTCGCGCCGGCGAGATCCGCGGTCGCGTCCGCCGCCGCGAGGCCGGGACCACCGGCTTCGATCGGGACGGGCAACCTCGATGCGGTCACGCGCTCGCCGGAGCTGACCGACGTGAACTGCGTGCGCGAGAGCGCGAGGTCGAGCGCGCGACGGAACGTGCGCTCGGCGGTGATGTCCGCATGCTTGCGGCCGAAGCCGATGAACACGAGCAGCGCGGCCGGGCCTTCGACGTCGTTCGCCTTGTACTTCGGCTTCGCGTTCGTGAACGGCGCGACGCCGCGCGCGCTGAGCTGCGCCCCGCCCGTCTCGTACTGGCGCGCCTCTCCGTCGGGCGTGTCGTACCAGCGCAGGACGAGCCGATCGACGTACGGCCGCCCCGCGAAGTGATCGTCGAACGCGCGCAGCACGAGCTTCTTCGCGCGGCGATCGAACGACTCGACCGAGAACGCGCCGGTACCGACGGGCTTCTCGCCCGCCGGCCTGCCGCCCTTGGTGATCGCGGTGGCGGGCAACGCGAGCAACACGGGCAGGTCGGCCTGCGGCGCCTTGAGCGCGAGCTCGATCGTCAGATCACCGTCCGCGCGGATCGCGCCGACCGCGGCGAGTGCCCACCGCGCGCTCGTGGTGCGCACGCGCTCGAGCGACGCGACGACATCGGCGGCCACGAGCGGCGACGCATCGTGGAAGCGCACGTCCTTGCGCAGCGTGATGCGCACGTGATCCTTGGACACCACCGGCAGCGCCGTCGCGAGGTGCGGCGTGATCGAGCCATCCGTGCCGACGCGATACAGCGTATCGAACACGAGGTCGACCGCCGTGATCTCCGCGTGCGTCTGCGCGAGCGGTGGATCGAGGGTGACCGGCGCGCCGAGGAGCGCTCCCTCGACGGTGCCGCCGTAGTGCGGCCGCCCCTCGCCATGCGCGAGTGCCGCCATCGCGCAGAGCGCGACGAGGGCCCGCATCAGTCGAGCCTCCAGATGTCGACGCGCGGAGAGCCGACGAGGCGCACGACCGCGATCACCTCGGTGACGCCGTCGCCATCGCCATCGACGATCGCGACGCCGGCCACGCCGCCCTGGAACGCCTTGCGGAACAGGCCCTTCTTCTCGTCGCCCCCGAGCGTCATCACCTTGACCGCGTCGGGATCGCCCGGCGCGCCCGCGCCCGTCACCACGATCTCCGGCTTGCCATCGCGATCGACATCGCCGAGCGCGAACGCGACGCCGTAGTCCTTGAGCTCGTACGTCTTGTCGTTCGCGACCGCGATCATCCGTCCCGCCGCGAGCGTCGCGCGCGCGGTGATCGACTTGCCCTCGGGATCGACGAGGTCATCGCGGCAGCGAACGTCGTAGATCGGGTTCGCGGGATCGCCGAAGTGGTTGCGCCCGGGCACCGGCTGCAGGCGCTCGCCCTTGCACACGAGGTTGCCCGCGCTCGCGTCGCCGAGCGCGCCGGAGAGTGACGTGCCGCTCCACGACGCGCGTAGCTCGGACGCCCAGCCGCTGCACTTGGCGACGAGAACACCGTTCTCGATCACTGCGGTGCCGAACAGATCGCGCGGCAAGCGCGCCGATGGCTCGCCCGGGTACGCGACGCGCGCCATGATCTTCGCCTTCTTGTCGAGGCTGATCGCGATCACCTCGCGCTGCGTGACCGCGTACAGCTCGCCCTTGCCATCGCCGTCGAGATCGCCGGCCTCGACGGTGACGAGCTGTCCGCCGAGGTCGAGCGAGCCGAGGCGCACGGGCTTCCACGACACTTTCACCGGCACCGGCGGGACGAGCTTGGGCACGCGCGACGCGACCAGCTTCGCCATCTGGTCGCGCGACGACGCGATCAGGCGCTTCAGCAGGTCGTCGCTGTTCACGTGCCGCGGTAGCGGGGTCGCGTACGCGATGTTCGCGAGCGCGCAGATCAGCACGAGCGAGCGAACCATCAATCGTTGTACTCGCCCGTGACCACGGTGTCCTCGGTGACATCGCCGGGCTTGGCCGCGTACTCCGTCGGTGCAGTGCCCTCGACGAAGTACTCGGTGCGCGAGCTGCCCTTCGGCGCACCCTCGGGCGAGAGCAGGCCGCTCGCCTTGTCGATCGTCGCCTCGACGATGTGCGCGGGCTTCGGGAACGCCTTCGCGGGTTGGTTCATGCCCTTCATGATGTCGACGAACACGGGCACCGCGGTCGAGCCGCCGGTCTCCTTCCGCATGCCCTTTGGCTGGTCGTAGCCGATCCAGATGCCGACCACGTAGTCCGGCGTGAAGCCCATGAACCACACGTCGCGCCCGTCGTTCGAGGTGCCCGTCTTGCCCGCGAGCGGAATCTTCAGCGATCGCGCGAGGCCCGCGGTGCCCTCGGTCACCACCGACGTCATCATCTGCGTGATGACGAACGCGACCTCGGGGCGGAGCACCTGCTCGGTCTTGTTCGGAGGCAGCGGCTTGCCGTCGATCGCGTCGACGAACCGCGGCGGCGCGTAGATGCCACCGGAGGCGATCGTCGCGATCGCGTTCGTCATCTCGAGCGGCGTCACCTCGCCCGAGCCGAGCGCGAGCGACATCTCCTTCGGCAGCTCGGACTGGATGCCGAGCTTGTGCGCGAACGCGGCGATCGTCTCGGGCTTCATGTCGTACGCGAGACGGATCGCGACGGTGTTGATCGACTTCGCGAGCGCGTGCCGCAGCGGCACCGGGCCCTCGAACTTGCCGCTCTCGTAGTTCTTCGGCTTCCACAGATCGAACACCTCGGGCGCGTCGTTCACGATCGACGCCGCCGTGTACTTCCCGCTGTCGATCGCGGTGCCATACACGAACGGCTTGAACGAGCTGCCCGGCTGGCGCTTCGCGTACAGCGCCCGGTTGCGATCGCCCTTGGTGAACGAGTAGCCGCCGACCATCGCGCGGACCTTGCGCGTCTTGGTCTCGATGATGACCACCGCGCCCTGCGGCGGCGTGGGGAAGGTCGCGCGGTGCTCCGCGTGCTTCGGACCGTTGGCCTTCTTCGACCTCTCGCTTCGGTCGTCGTCCTCGTCGCCCGTGCCCGACGCGACGATCTCGTTCGCGGGGATCACGACGTCGACGACATCGCCCGGCTTGAACCGCTCGCTCGGCTTCTTCGTGACGCCGTCGACGGGCGGGTTAAACCGCGCGTCGTCGGAACCGCCGAGCATGATGGCGGCCTTGTACCCGCCGAGATCGACGACGACCTCGTTGTCGTCATCGAACACCGCGGTCACGATCGCGTCGTAGATCTCCTTGGCCTTCGGGCCGCCGGTCGGGAGCCGCTTCGCCATCTTCGCGAGCTCGAGCTCGATCTTGTCGCCCTTGAGCGTCTTCGTCGGCACGCCGATGTGCTGGCGCGCATCGACCTTGCGCAGGCCCGCTTGCAGCGACGACTGCGCGAGCTCCTGCAGGCTCGGATCGAGCGTCGTGCGGACCTTGGCGCCGAGCGTGGCGATGCCGTCCTTGCCCTTCTCCTTGACCAGCTGCTCCTCGGCGAGCGTGACCCACTCGGGCGCGCTGCCCATCTCGGGGAACGGCGTCTTCACGACCTGGATCGGCGCATCGATCCACTTCTGCGCCTCCTCGTGGGTCAGCTTGCCCATCGAGACGAGCTGGTTGAGCACGTAGATCTGCCGCGACTTCACTTCCTCCGGCTTGCCGCCCTTTCTCCCGAACAGCGCGTTCGCGAGGTCCTCGGGCTTCTTCGGCATCGACGCGAGCACCGCGGCTTCACCCGCGTTGAGGTGCTTCACGTCCTTGCCGAAGTAATAGCGAGCCGCTTCCTGGATGCCGTAGCGCTGGTGCCCGAAGTAGATCTGGTTGACGTAGAGGGTCATGATCTCCTCCTTCGTCAGCGCCTTCTCGAGGCGACGCGCGAGGATGATCTCCTGGATCTTTCGCTTGAACGTCTTCTCGGGCGTGAGCAGGAACGTCTTCACCACCTGCTGCGTGATCGTCGACGCGCCCTGCTTCGCGCGACCCGAGCGGAGGTTGGTGATGAACGCGCGGAACATACCCCAGTAGTCGACGCCGCCGTGGGTCCAGAACCGGTTGTCCTCGGCCGCGACGAACGAATCGACGACGATCGGCGGGATGTCCTTGTAGTCGACGAACGTGCGCTTCTCGCCGATCTCGCCGATGCGGTGATCGTTCGCGTCGAGGATCTGCGTGACCTGCTTCGGCGTGTAGTCGCTGAGCTTGCGATAGTCCGGCAGGTTCGGATCGCGGCTGTACATCCAGTAGACGAACGCGACCGTCGCGACCATCAGCGCGGTGCCCGCGACCGTGACGATCGCGGCCCACTTGAGGATCGAGACCCACAGCTTGCGCTTCACCGTCGCCGACTTCTGCAACTTGGCTTTCGGCTTCTGCGGCTTCTGCGCTGGTGGCGCTGGAGATCGTTGCTGGTGCATAGCGATGTGGGTGTCGGGCGCCACGAAGGAACGCGCGAGTGACGCGTGGATAATCCCTCGCTTGGGCCCTGCGCGCAAAGATCGTGCGCCGATCGCACACTCGGGATTTTGCTGCGAAATCCGTCGAGGAACGCGATCGCTCTGGGTTACGCTGGACGCTCACCGAAGGGGAAGCCATGGCGAGATTTCTCGACATTGCTGCGCGGATCTCGGCGATCTTCGTCTTCAGCGCGTGCTGGGGCGAGATCGGCGACCCGGGCAACACATCAGGTCCGTGTGGAGACATCCCGGAGCCCGCGCTCAAGCGGTTGTCGCATACGGAGTATCGGAACACGGTCCGCGATCTGTTCCCCATGCTCACGATCCCCGAGGTCGCGCTCGCGCCGGATCCGACGCCGCATGGCTTCGACAACGATCGCGAAGCGCTGTATGCCGCGCCGTTGTTGGTCAACCAGTACAACCAGGCGGCCGGGCTGATCGCGGTCGAGGTGCGGCGGCGCAAGGCGATGGTGTTGCCGTGCACGGCCAACACCGCCGATTGCGGCCATCAGTACCTCGAGGAGCTCGCACCGCGCGCGTTCCGCCGCCCCGTCACGGGTGAGGAGCTCGCGGTGTTCACGTCGATGTTCGACTCGTATCTCGCGTCGAACACGTTCGATGTGGCGCTCGAGCTGACGACGCAGGCGATCTTGCAGTCGCCGCAGTTCCTCTATCGCATCGAGACGGGAACCGCGGACAACCTGACCTCGCAGTACGACATCGCGAACCGGCTCTCGTACTTCCTGTGGGCGACGATGCCCGACCAGTCGCTGTTCGAGGCGGCCGCGGCGAACGGGCTCGCGAGCGACGCCGACATCACCGCGCAGGTCGATCGCATGCTCGCCGATCCGCGCGCGCTCGACGGCTTCATGAACTTCACGAAGCAGTGGCTCGAGGATGCGCGCCTCGATCGCATCACCAAGCCGAGCGCCGAGGGCTGGAGCGAGGACGTCCGCCTCGCGCTGCACGAGGAAGCGCGCCGGTTCATGGAGGAGGTCGCGTTCCGCCGCGGCGGCACGCTGGCCGATCTGCTGACGTCGAACACGGCGTTCATCGGTCCCGACACCGCGACGTTCTACGGCCTGCCCGCTCCGGCGGACTGGACGGAGATGACGCTGCCGCCGGATCGCAAGGGCTTCTTGATGCAGGCGCAGTTCCTCGCCGCGACGAGCCACCCGAACCACGCGTCGCCCGTGCAGCGCGGCCTGTTCGTGCTGCGCAACTTCATGTGCGTCGAGCTCGGCTCGCCGCCGTCGGGCGTCAACATGAGCGTTCCCGCGCCGGCGCCGAACATGCCGACGACGAATCGCCAGGACTACGAGATGGTGACGAGCGAGGAGCTGTGCCAGTCGTGCCACGGCGTCATCAACCCCGTCGGCTTCGTGTTCGAGCACTACGACACGTTCGGTCGCTATCAGGAGCTCGATCGCAACCTGCCGATCGATCCGAGCGGCAAGTTCGGCACCGCGACGTTCGCGGGACCGCACGAGCTCCTCGACTACCTAGTCGCGAGCGAAGCGGTTCACAAGTGCGTCGTCGGCAAGTACCTGACGTACGCGACCGGCGGCACCGCCGCGAAGAAGGACGCCTGCCTCGTCAACGACGTGCAGTCGGACTTCACCGCGACCGGCGGCAGCCTGACGCAGATGATGAAGTCGATCGCGACGCACCCGCGGTACCTCGGTACGGCGGCGGAGCGCAAAGCGACCACCGTGGGAGGTGCGCCATGAACGCGAACCGCAGAAAGTTTCTCCAGTACACCGGTCTGGGCGCGGGCTCGCTGCTCCTGCCGTCGCTTCTGTGGAAGAAGGGCGTCAAGGCGGGGCCGGTCCCCGGCGCACCACCGCGCATCGTGTTCTGCTTCGCCGAGCACGGCGTCGTCCGCGACAACTGGAAGATGCATCGCGGCAACCCGGACTCGGGTCGCTGGGACTACGACCTCGCCGCGGTCCCCGACGCCGAGTTCTCCGAGGCGCTCGCGCCACTCGCGCCGTTCAAGGACAACCTGACGGTGATCGACGGGCTGTCGATCGCGACGGGCATCGGCGATCCGTACGGCGACGGCCACGCGAAGGGCTGGAACGCCGCGCTGACCGGCGCGATCGCACGCGAGACGATCGAGGACGTGAAGAGCAACGCGTCCAAGCCGTCGCTCGATCAGGTACTTGGCAAGGCGCTGCGCGCGCAGGATCCGAACCTCACGGATCTCGTCACGCAGGAGTTCGGCATCTATCAGTACAACTTCCACGCGCTGCTCTTCGGCGAGCCGTCGCCCGGCGCGCCCGTCGTGCGGCTGCCCCACCTCGAGCAGCCGCGCGAGGCGTACGACCGCATGTTCCCCAACGGCGACGGCACCGCGCCGCCGGATCCGGTCCGCGTCGCGCAGCCCGACGTCCTCGCGCAGGTGTCGGGCATGTACGACCGCATCCAGGGTCGACTCTCGTCGGAGGATCGCCGCAAGCTCGAACAGCACCGCGACCTCGTGCGCGACATGGAGTCGCGCTTGCGCCGCCTCTCGGGGCTGTCGTGCGGTCAACCGCCGGCGATCAAGGACTGGTACTGGGGCCAGGTCCCGCACTGGCAGCGCTGGCAGGACCACACGAAGAGCTTCTGGGACCTCACGACGATCGCGCTGTCGTGCGGCATGTCGCGCGTGGTCACGATGCAGTGGGGCCAGGTCCCCGTCGAGGAGTGCGGTGGCACCGGCGATCTGCACGAGGCGTACGCGCACCGCTCGGATCCATCGCACTCGACGGATCCGAACTACGAGCTCGCGAAGACGGTGATGACGAACTACACGAAGCACTACTACGGCTTCGTGGCGCAGCTCGCGACCACGCTCCGCGACATCGTCGAGGACAACGGCACACTGCTCGACAACACGATGATCGTGATCATGTCGGACATCGCGAACGGCAACCACGACCACGAGCCGTGGCCCGTCGTCATCGTCGGTGGCAAGAACCACCTGAACACCGGGCGCTACTTCCACATGGAGAAGGAGACGCTGACCACCACCACCGCGTCGTGGGTCAACGACAACACCAAGATCGGCTACCCGCACAGCCACGTGCTCGTCGCGCTGCAGAACGCGATGGGCGTCGACACGAACTTCGTCGGCCAGCCGAGCATCCAGCCGAAGAAGCAGAGCGCGCCTCCGATCGATCTGACGGGGCCCCTGCCGGGGCTGCTCCGGTGAAGCTCGCGGCGATCATCACGGTGCTCGCCGCGGGATGTGCCGGCGAGCTCGAGAACCCCGCGCGCTTCACGGACTGTCCGCCCGGCCAGGTCGAGCAGATGTTCCAGGCGAAGTGCACGAGCGCCGACGGCATGGGCTGTCACGGCGCGAACATGCCCGACGCCGAGCTCGACCTCGTGTCGCCCGGTGTCGGCGAGCGCGTGAAGAGCCTGACGAGCACGAACATGTGCGAGGGCCGTGCGCTCGTCGAGGCGGATCCGATGGCGAACCACCTGATGGTCGAGAAGCTCGAGGAGGATCCGACGTGCGGCTCGCGCATGCCGTTCGGCGAGCAGGAGCTGACCGCGAAGGAGATCGAGTGCGTGCGTCGCTGGGTCGACGATCTCGCCACGGAGGCCAACCCGTGAGGCGCCTCGCCCTGCTCCTCGCCGTCGGCGTCGTCGGCGCCGGCATCGCCGACGCGAAGCCCAAGAAGACGAAGTCCGCGAAGAAGGCGCCCAAGAAGGGCAAGTCGAAGGGCAAAGCTGCCACCAAGGTCGACGAGCCCGCGCCCACGCCGGATCCGGCGCCCGCGCCCGAGCCGGTCGCAGCGCCAGCGCCGGTTCCCGAGCCCGTCGCCGTCGCACCGTCGAGCGGCAAGCCGCGCATCGCGGTGATCGGCGACTCGTCGCTCGCACCCTCGGTCGCGAAGGCGCTCGAAGGCTCGTTCGAGATCGTGGCCGCGTCGTCGGGCGATCCGAAGGCCGTCGCGGCGAAGCACTCGCTGCACGCCGTCGTCGTCGTGTCCGCCGGATCCACCTCGACCGCGATCGCGTATCAAGGCTCGGACGGCGCCGAGCTCGCGCGCGCGGAGATCAAGGGCGGCAAGTTCATCGCCGCGAAGAAGCTCGGCCCCGAAGCCGCCGCCAAGCTGTCGCCGCGAATCGCGTCCGCGCAGGCGCCCTCCGCGGAGGTCGTCGCGGCTGCATCGTCATCGTCGTCCGCGTCGGTGAGCGACACCGGTGTCGTCGCGAGCGTGCGTCGCGAGCCGCCCCCGCGCCGCGACATCGTGATCGCCGTCGAGGAGCGGCCGTTCTGGCGCCGGCTTCGCTACAACGACGACTTCAACGATCGCCTGCGGCCGTCCGACCTCGTCGCGAACGCGGTCGCGCTGTCCGCGTCGTATCGCCCGATCAAGGGCTTCCAGCCGTTCTCCGTCATCGGCCGCGGCGAGCTCGCCGTCGGCGTCAACGGCTCGCGCACCTCCGACGGCACCGCCTACGCGACGTCGTCGTCGGAGTGGGGGCTCGGCGTCGGCCTCGATGTCGGCATTCGCTCGGCGCGCATCGCCCTGGTCGCCACCTACGGCGAGCAGCGCTTCTCGATCGACGACGATCCGATGATGGAGCTGGTCCCCGACGTGACGTATCGCTTCGCGCGCGGCGGCCTGTCGTTCGCGATGCCGCTCGCGCCTCGCTTCTCGCTGCTCGTCACCGGCGGCTATCGCCACCTGTTCGGCATGGGCGGCCTGACCGAGGCGACCTGGTTCCCGCGCGCGACCGGCGCGGGCATCGACGCGTCGGCCGGCGTCGCGTTCCACGTCACCTCGTGGCTCGACGTGCAGGCGCGCCTCGACACGCGGCGCTACTTCTTCGCGATGAACCCCGAGGTCGGCGACCCGTGGATCGCCGGCGGCGCCACCGATGACTATATCGGCGGCGCGATCGGCCTCGCGATCTCGCCGCGCTGATCGCCGGATTCTTGCCCACGAGCCGTGCGTGCGTGCCAATGACGCATGCGCCGCACACTCGCTGCCACTGCCCTCGCCGTCGCGCTCGCGTCGTCCGCCTCCGGTTGCTACGGCACGTATCAGGCGACCAAGAAGGTCAACGCGTGGAACGGGCGCGTCACGGGAAACAAGGTCGCCAACTCGCTGATCCACTTCGGCCTGTGGATCATTCCCGTCTACGAGCTGTGCATCGCCGGTGACTTCCTGATCTTCAACAACATCGAGTTCATCACCGGGTCCAACCCGCTGGAGTAGCGACAGCGCCGGAGGATCTTCATGTTCCTCCAAGACCGAGAAACTCGAGAATGCCGCGCAGGATCTTCGACGTGCGGAAACGATCGTCGAACCAGTCGTCGATGCGCGCGAAGCCCGCGAGGCGCTCGAGCTTGCGGAGCCAGCTCGCCGCACGGGCCGCGTTGCGGATGCCGAGGATCTCGAACGCGTGCCGGTACCCGCGCGTGTAGAGCCAGCGGTCGATCGCCTTCGCGAGCTTGAACTCGTCGGGCTCCGTCAGCGGCCACATCCGCACGCGCGCCGTCGTCGAGCCGGAGCGCTCGAGGATCGCGTTCGCGGCGGCGCGCGCGGCTTCGCTCGCGCCCTCCATCGACGCGAGGTCCGTGGTCGTGCGGACGAAGTCGGCGGCGAACACGAGGTTCGGGATGGCGCTGCCCGCCTCGGGGCGCAGGTGATAGGAGCCCGGCGGGTGGACCAACAGGCGCGACTTGTTGGAGGTCGGTGACGTCGTGAAGTCGATGTCGTCGTCGAGGTGCCACGAGTGGAGCATCGCGTCGGTCAGCGTCTCCTCGCCGGGCGCGGTGCCGTTGAGCGCGGCCTTGAGCTGCTCCCACACCTCGTGCGCGATCTCGGCGGGCGTGCACTCCTTCGCGATCTTGGGGACGAACGTGCCCGGCGTATCCCAGTCGGAGATGTCGACGGAGATCAGGCCGCCGACGTCCCCGCCGCCGTAGCGCGTCCGGAAGATGCCGAGGTCTCGCCAGAACTGCGGCTGCGAGATCGTGGTCAGGGCCCACGGGCTGTCCGGATAGAACGTGTGGCCGCGGACGAGCGGGACGTCCTCGTAGAGGAAGTACTGGATGCCCACCATCCACGACACGAGGTCGTCGGGGTTCGCGGTGCGCAGACGATCGAGTGCGGGATCGAGGGCGCCCATCGCGGGCGTGATCAGCGGGATCGCGACGTCGATCGGGACGGCGAGCACGTAGTAGTCGGCGGTCTTCGTCGTCGCGTCCGACATCGTGATGCCGCTGATCTTCCCGGCCGCGACGTCGATCGCGGTCGCGGACAGGCCGAGGTGGAACGTCACGCCGAGCGACTGCAGATGCGCGCGCCACGGATCGATCCACATCTCGGTCGTCGGACCGCCCATCGTGCGGTCGTTGTTCACGCCCGAGTCGGCGTAGTCGAGGATCAGCTGCATCGAGATGCCGCCGATCGTGCGCGCCGAGCCGCGGCGCGGATCCATCGCGACCATCGTGCGCGGGACGGCGCGCAGTTGCTTCTGGAAGTTCTCGGAGTAGAGATCGCCCTCGAGGAACTGCCACCACGAGATGGTCTCGTACTCGCCGATCCGCCGTTCGGTGCTCGTGGTGAGGAACTCGAGGATCTTCGCCGTGAACAGGGCGATGTCGGCCTCGTCGAAGTCGAGCTCCTGGAAGAACAGCTCGAGCGCCTCGATGATCTCGAACGGGCGCTGCGTGCGCCGGCGAAAGAACCGGTACCAGGTGCCGACGTCGACGAGCGCGATCGAGCTCTCGGTCGTGGGCTTCAGGTGATCGACGACATGGCCGCCGAGCGGCGACGGGATGCGCTTCATCGTGTCGATCACGTGCTGGTAGAAGCGTGGATAGAACCGGAAGCCATGCTCGCCGGGCAGGTCGGCGCGGCCGCCGGTGCCGGAGCCCACGACGGGCTGGCTGCGCGCCTTGCCGCCGAGGTCGGGGCGCGCTTCATACAGGTCGACGGTGAAGCCGCGCTCGACGAGCTCGTGTGCGACGGTGAGCCCGCCGACACCACCACCAATGATCACCACGGAAGGCATCTAGTCCTCTTTCCACATGCCGGCGGTGCTCCACGCTACCGCCGAAGCCAAGGCACCCGCGTCGATCGCATCGCCCGAGAGAGCGCGGATCGCGAGCTGATCGATCTTGCCGCCGCGCTGGCGTGCAGCGCTCGCCGCGTTCGCGAGGAGCTCGCGATCGTCGTGGCCGAGGAGGCGCTCGGCCTGCGCTTCGAGGCGCAGCGCGGTCGGCGCGTAGAACGAATGTCGCCCGCGCTTGTGCAGGCGGCGCGCGGTGGCGCGTGCGCGCGCGCCGTTGCCGAGCCCGAGCTGCGCGATCGCGTCGATGACGTCGATCATCGCGGCGACCGGCGGCATCACGTGCAGCCACTGCGCGCGCGCGGACTCGGCGAGCGCCTCGGCGATCGACGCCGCGAGCTCCCAGTCGTGCTGCGCGAGTGCGAGCTCGCCGAGGAAGACCTGGCGATACACGCCCGCCATGCCCTGCCGCGCGGCGGGGGTGCGATCGAGATCGAGCGCGAGATCGCGCGCCTCTTCGAGCTCGCCCGCGAGGACGAGGACGCGCCCGCGACACGAGCCGAGCATCGCGCGCGTCCACAGATCCTCGGTGGTGTCGGTCAGCGCGCGGAGCAGCTCGCCGGCGCGCGCTGGCTCTCCGGCGTAGAGCTCGCCGAGCGCCCAGTACGTGCGGAGGAACGACGCTTCCCACGATCGCTCGAGGCCGAGCTTCTTGCACACGCCTTCGGCCTCCTCGTGCGCGCTGCGCATCGCGGCCCAGTTCCCGCCCAGCGTCGCGAGCATGCCCGCCGCACCCGCGGCGACCATGCGCGGATACGGCGCGCCCGATTGCTCGGACAGCCGCTGCGCGTTCGCGATCGCGCGATCGCCGAACCGCCCGAGCGAGCCCGTCGCGACGTACGCGGACAGCATCGCCATGCCCATCGCGTACGCGCCGCGATCGCCGGTGCGCTCGGCGAGCGCCACGCCGCGCAGCACGTACTCGAGCGACTCGAGCGGGTACGGCGTCGAGAGGAAGCTCGCGATCACGCGGTACGCGGATGCGAGGACATCGTCGACGGCGCGCTTGCGCGTCGGCAGCGGCGAGAGCCACCGCGCGGCGACCGCGGCCGCGCGTGCGATGGACAGCGCGCGGACGGTGGTGCGCTTCTCGCCGCGCCGCTCGAGGATGCCGTCGAGCTCGCGCAGCCCGCGATCGAGCTCGCCGAGCTTGAGGTACGCCTCGGCCGCGCGCACGCGCCAGCGATCGGCGCGATCGCCGTCGTTCTCGATGCCCGCGAGCGCGAGGAACTCGGCGGCCGCGGCCGCGAGCTTGCCGCCGAGGAACCAGCAGTCGGCGAGCTTGCCGCGCACGGCGACCGTGTCGACAAGTCCGACGAACGTCGGACGCGTAGCACTCCCGAAGGGAGTGCGAAGGTTGTCGACACCAGCGCGCGCGCCTGCGTCGCCCGCGAGTGCGACCGCGCGCTCGTACCAGCTCGCCGCGAGCGCCCACGCGAGCTGATCGCGCGCGGCGTCGCCGGCGACGATCGCCCAGTGCGCCGCGCGCTGCGGCGACCCGGCGTGCTGCCAGTGATACGCGAGCTGACCCGCGTCGACGCGGCGACCACTCGACGTGTCCTCGAACCACCGCGCGAACCGCTCGTGCAGCGCGCGTCGCGCGTCGTCCGACATCGCCGCGTGCGTCGCCTCGCGCAGGCGCTGGTGATAGAAGACGTAGACCGGATCGCCGGCGAGTGCGGGTGTCGCGCGAACGATGCGCGCGTCCTCGAGGCCGCGCAGCACCGACTGCAGGCGTCCCGACGGCAACTGCGCGAGGGCGCGGAGCTGCTCGAAGCTCGCGGCGCCGCCGGCGAGCGCCGTGATCTCCGCGACGGTGCGCTCCGCCGGCTCCAGGCGATCGAGGCGACGCTTCTCGGCAACCTCGGGCTCCGCGACGTCGGCCTCGCCGAGCTCGCGACCGATCAGCTCGGCGAGGTACGGGCTGCCATGCGCCAGGCGCGCGGCGACGACGAGACGCGAGCTCGGTGCGCGCGGTGCGAGCTCGGCGAGGACCTGCAGCAGATCCTCCTCGGTCATCGCCGGCACGTCGATGATCTGCGCCGCGGGGCCGAGCCGATCGGACAGCGCGGCGAGCGGCGGTGGCAGCGCGACGCCGCCGTCGGTGGTCCACGACGCGATCACGGTGAGCGGCACGTCGATGCGCTCGACGATCAACGCGAGTAGCTCGAGGCTGTCGTCATCGGCCCACTGCAGATCGTCGATGACGATCACGCCGCGCGGCGTGGTGACGAGCTTCGCGAGCGTCTGCACCAGCGCGAGCAACGCGCGCTCGCGCTCGACGCGCAGGTCCGCGACGGGCGGCTCGTCGCGCTTCGGATCGATCAGCGGCGCGAGCACCGGAAACACGCGCGCCAGCGCGGCGGCGTGATCGATCTCGCGGGCCAGCCGCGGATCGCCCGCGAGCTCCGTCGCGAGATCGTCGACGATCTGATCGAACGCGCGGTACGGCAGCCGCTCGCGCTCGTGACAGCGCCCGCGCCACACGAGCGTGTCGAGCTCGCGCTCGATGCCCGTCGCCCGCGCCACGGCGCGATCGATCAGCGTGGTCTTTCCCGAGCCCGATGGCCCGATGACGAGCACGAGCTTGCCGCGCGCCTCCGGATCCGCGATGCGGTCCGCGATCTGGGCGAGCTCGCGCGCGCGCCCGACGAACGGCGACTCGCGCCGCGACAACCGAGGCGGCACCGAGCCGGTCCCCCTCGGCGACGACAGCCCGCCCGCGAGCTGCATCGCCACGTCGAGCGCCGACGGCCTGCCCTCGGGATCCGCGGACAGCATCGCCGCGATGATGTCGTCGAGCTCCGGCGGGATCCCCGGCACGAGCTCGCGCACGCGCGGGATCTTGACGCGGTTCGCGCCGAGCCGCGCGAGCACGTGCAGCGTCCCGCCGAACGGCGGCTGCCCGGTGCACAGCTCGTACGCGAGCACGCCGAGCGCGTACACGTCCATCTGCGGGCTGACGACGAGCCGCTCGAGGTACTCGGGCGCGAGGTACGCCGCCGTCCCGACGATGCGTGACTCTCGCGCGACGTCATCCTCCTGGCGATGCCGCTCCAGCGCGAGCCCGAAGTCGAGCAGCTTCACCGTGCCATCGACGACGATCGCGTTCGACGGCTTCACGTCGCGATGGATCACGCCGCGGGCGTGCAGAAACGCGATGCCCTCCGCGAGCTGCGCGAGCACGTCGCGCAGCCGCGCGTAATCGACGTGCGGCGCGACCTGCGGCACGGACGCCTTCGGCAGCGTCGCCGTCGCGATCGGCGCATCCGTCGCCGCGGTCCGCGCCTCCTGCAGCGGCGGCGCGCTCCGCGTGACGTCCTCGCTCGCCATCGCGCTGAACGCCGCGTCCGGGCGCCGCTCGACCCAGCGCCGCGGATCCATCCCCGGCAGGTACTCCATCGTGAAGTAGCAGCTCTTGTCGTGCGCCACGAGCTCGTACAGCTCGACGAGGTTCGGGTGCCGGAGCGACGCGACCGCACGGAACTCGCGCTTGAGCCACAGCGTCGCATCCGAGTGCGTGACACCGCGGAACTTGATCGCGACATCCATGTCGAGTCGCAGATCGCGACCGAGGTAGACCACGCCCATCCCACCGCGCCCGAGCTCGCGGACGATGTGGTAGCGGTCCCCGACGAACCGCCCGGGTGCCCCCTCGTTCACGCGCGAAACGGTATCGTGTTCGCCGTGACCGACGCAATCGACCGCGCCATCGCCCGCTGGGGCGCGGACACTGTCTGCACCACGCTCGCGCCGATGCTGACGCCCGAACGCATCGCGCGCATCGACGAGGTCCTCGCCGCGCGGCTCGCCTCCGTCGTCACCGTCGTCGAGGACACGTACGATCCGCACAACGCCGTGGCCACGATCCGCACGACCGAGGCATTCGGCCTCGCCGAGCTGCACGTCATCGAGCCGAGCGACGAGCGCGTCGCCACCGCCTGGGGCATCACGCGCGGCTCGCACAAGTGGATCGACCTCGTTCGCTGGAAGGACCCCGCCTCCGCGGTGACGCACCTTCGCGGCCGCGGCTTCCGCGTGTACGCCACGCTTCCCGGCGCGGCCGCCACCATCGACGACGTCGATGTCTCCAGCCCGATCGCGATCGCCTTCGGCAACGAGCATGCCGGCCTGTCCCGCGCCGCGATCGACGCCTGCGACGGCGCCGTCGGCGTCCCGATGTTCGGCTTCACCGAGAGCTACAACCTCTCGGTCACCGTCGGGCTCGCGATGTCGACGATCGCGCGCCGCCGCCGCGCCCACATCGGCGCGCTCGGGGATCTCCCCGACGACAAGCGCCGCCTTCTCCGCGCGCGCTGGTTCGCCGCGAAGATCCGCGCGGCCCCCGAGATCCTCGAGCGAGCGCTGTCAGACGGCCGCGATACACCGGGCCCATGAGCTTCGGTCGCAACCCGCACGTCGCCAAAGCAGAAGCCGCCGAGCTGAAGGCGCAGACCGCGCGCGACACGCGCCTCCAGCAGGCCGCGTGGCTCGAGGCCGGCCGCCTCTGGGAGCGCGCCGCCGCGCGCGAGAACGATGCGAAGCGCCGCACGCAGTACGAGGCCAACGCCGAGCGTGCGCGCGCGACGGCCGAGGATCCGCCGCCGCTCGAGGGCGCGATCTCCGTCGAGGACGTGACGGTGACCGCCGACACGCTCGATCCCGGCGCGAACTAGCGTCCGAAATCGGCCTCACTCGATTCCAATTCATTGGAATCTGTCCGACAGGCGGACAGCCCCGCGCCGAGCGCCGTGTCGACTAGCGGCTCACCGCGCCGAACCACACCGTCGCGCTCCACGCCGGGGCGATCGCCGTCTCGTCCATGAGGTACATGCGGGCGAAGCCGAGCGCCGTGTAGAAGTGCGTCGCCCAGACGGCGCGAACCTCGGCGACGCCCGCGGTCGCGCGCGGGCTCGCGGTGATCCAGGCGGCGCTCTGCAGCCGGCGTCCCATCGGCGCACCGGCGCCGAACGTGCCCAGCGGACCGAGCCCCGGACGATAGCGCGCGCCGAGCGAGAGCCAGCCACGGTCGGCGGTCACGGACGCCGCTAGGCCCGCGCCGAATCCGGCACGCGCGTCGTCGAGGATCGCGCGCGTCACACTGGCTCCGCCGGCACTCGTGTTCGTCGCGCCGGCGATGGGCGCGCGCTCGGCGCGGTACAGCGGGCCGAAGGCCGCGCCGTTCGTGCCCGTGCCAGCGCGCACGTCCGCGCCGATCGTCCACCGCGCATTCGCGCGATCGAGCCCCGCGCTCGCGAAGGCGACCGCGCCGAGCCCGATGCGCGGCGCACCCATCGCGCGGATCGAATCGCCTGTCGGGTCGCCCATCGGGTCGCCCATCGGGTCGCCCGTCGGGTCGCCCGTCGGGTCGCTCGTCGGGTCGCCCATCGGATCGCCCGTCGGGTCGCCCATCGCGGAGGCGCGCCAACGCTCGCCGACGAGCGATACGCCGATGTCGACACGCGAGTCATCGCGCTCCCATCGCCGCGCGGCGCCGAGCTCGATCGCCAGCCTCGACGTCGCGGGATCGACGGCGCTCGCCGCGTGCAGCCCCCACGCCGGCACGACCTGCCACGCGATCGCGCCGCCGACGAGCGCGGGGTCGAGCACGTCGTCGATCTCCACGCTCGCGTCGACATCGACGCTCGAGCGATCCTCGGTGCGCGTGTCGACCGCGATGCGCGCTCCGGTGCGCGCGCGGTCGTCGAGCGTCGCGCGGTAGCCCTCGGCGACATGGCCGATCGTCGACGGTGCGAGCGCGCCCGCCGCGAGGGCAACCGGGCCCACGCTCGCTTCGAGCTGCCGGAGCAGCGCGATCGCGTCGACGGGCCGCGACCACTCGCGCGTGCGAAACGCACCGCCCTCCCAGACCGCGCGCCCGCCGAGGCCGATGCGGATGCCGCGCCACTCGCCGTCGAGGCGGAGCTCGAGGGCGCCGTAGCCCGCGTCGCCCTGCCCGCCCGCGCCGACCGCGGCGCCGACCGCGAGGTCATCGGCGTGGGCCGTGGCGGCCCCGAGCAGGAGGGCGATGGCGAGACCGCTGCGCATGCGCGTATCGTCCCGCTCGTCGGAGCGCGGGACAAACAAATGGCATCCGGGTGCTCGCTACCCCGCGCCGGCGTTTCATCGCATCATGCGGGCATGGCGCATCCGCGGACCACGGCGACGATCGACACCGAAGAGCAGCTGCGCGCACTCCTGGGCGAGCCGCTGCCGCTCGTCGCGTCCAAGTGCGTCGATCGGCTGAACCACCAGACGCGGCGGTTCATCGAACAGTCGCCGTTCGTGTGCCTCGCGACGAGCGATGGCGCCGGCAACTGCGACGTGAGCCCGCGCGGCGACCCGCCCGGGTTCGTGCGCATCCTCGACGAGCGCACGCTGCTCGTGCCCGAGCGGCCGGGCAATCGCATCGCGGACACGCTGCGAAACATCCTGATCAACCCGCACGTCGCGATCATCTTCGTGCTGCCCGGGCTCGGCGATTCGTTTCGCGTCAACGGGCGCGCGACCCTCGTGACCGACGAGGCGTTGCTCGCGCCGAGCGCGGTCGAGGGCAAGGTGCCCAAGCTCGGCATCCTCGTCGATATCGACGAGGCGTACACGCAGTGCCCCAAGGCGTTCATCCGCTCGGCGCTGTGGGATCCGTCGAGGTTCCTCACGCGCGACGCGCTGCCGACGAGCGGCGAGGTGTTCAAGGCGATCAAGGGCGAGGACTTCGACGCGTGCGAGTACGATCGCGCGCGCGACGAGCGGTACGCGAAGCGCGAAGGCCTCTACTGATCGCGGGTGCGATCGCCGAGCGCGCGCGCCGTGCGATCGCGATCGCGCTTCGCGTTGCGGATCAGGATCAGCATGCCGGTGCCGGTGATCGCGAGCAGCCCGACGCCGATGCCGAGCAAGCGCCACCGATACGCGCCGCCCTTCGCCGCGCGCCGGTTCGTCCAGAAGCCCGAGCGCCCCTCGGGCTCCTCGTCCCCGGTCTGCATCTGGTAGCCCGCTTGCGCGTGGACGATCGCGGGCGTCGCGATCGATACGCCGAGGGCGACGAGGACAGCGATGCACAGCCTGCGCACGTGCGCCGTATAGCACGCGCCGTCGAGGCCGCGCGCAGTCAACGTGGCGTCGACCTCCGATTTGCCCTGCGGCAAAGCTACGCACCCGAGGTTCGGGTCAGCTCTTGTCCTTGTGCGCGGCGGCCTCGGCGTCGCGGCGGGTCTTCGGCGCGTCCTTCTTCTTCCTGTCGTCCTTCTTCGGGGCGAGCGGGTTCGTCGGGCGCGCGTTCTTGATCGCCTTCTTCACGCGATCCATGCAGTCCTTCTCGGTCTCGCTGTCGTCCTTCGCGAACAACAGCGGCGTCGCCATCGCCTGGTTGTACTCGTCCTCGGTGATCCGCTTGCGCGTCTTCATGAGGTTCAGGATCCGGTCGATCTTCGCGACCGACCACTTCGTCAGCGTGTTCTGGCAGTACTGCTTGTAGCGCTCCTTAGGCGACGGAAGGATCGACGAGAAGAACGCGGCCTCGCGCGCGTTCAAATCCTTCGCGGGCTTCGAGAAGTAGTGCCACGACGCGGGCCCGATGCCGTAGAGGCCGGGACCGTACTCGATGACGTTGAAGTAGATCTCGAGGATGCGGTCCTTGGTCAGCGTGTTCTCGACGTGCCAGGTCAGGAACAGCTCCTGGAACTTTCGCAGCAGCGTCTTGTCTCGATAGAGCAGCACGTTCTTCACGAACTGCATCGTGATCGACGAGGCGCCGTGGCGGAACTTGCCCGCCTTGAGGTTCGAGATCAGCGCGGTGCGGAACTCGCTGACGATGAAGCCCTTGTGCTTGTAGAACGCCCCGTCCTCGGTGGTCTGGATCGACTGGATCAGATACGGAGAGATGTCCGCGAGCGGCACGAAGTCGGGGTTCGACTCGCCGACGACGAACGACATCCACTGGCCCTCCTCGACCTCGACGAAGTGCTCGAACTCCTTCTCGAGACGCTTCGGCGAGTCATCCGGTTCGTCGACCACGCGACACCGCCGGATCCCGACGCCGCCGTCGAGCTTTGTCGCGTCGAGATCGGCCCAGTCGATCGCGACGGTGAGGTCCGTGTCGAACGTGCCCTTGAGCTTGTAGCCCTGCATGTACGGCACCATCTCGGACGGGATCGCCGTCAGCACGCGCTGGCAGTCGATCGGCGGGATCACGAAGTGAATGGTGAGCTCGGCGAGGCGCGCCGGACCGACACGACGGACGGGCTCGCCGGTTCGTTGATCGACCTGCTTCGGATCGACCGGCAGCTCGGCGAGCTTCGCGATCTCCGCGCGCGAGTACTGGCGCGCCTTGCCGGTGACCGAGAACGGCACGCCGCGCGAGTGAAAGTCGCCGCGCGCGAGCTCGAGCGTGCGCGTCGCGAGCGAGAACGTGCCCTCGACCTGACCGGCGAGATCGAGATCGTGCACCTCCTGGGCGGCGATCAGCGGGTGTCCGACGTTGAGGCCTCCGAGCGCGAAGTCGCCCGCGAACGAGATCACGCCCTTTGCGAACGAGAGCGTCAGCTTCGTGTCGATCGACGTGTCCTTGTAGTCGACGATCGGCGACTTCGCGAGCAGCGGCGCGAGGCGATCGAGCTGGAACTTCGCGGCGACGATGTCGACGGTACCGGTCTTCGCCTCCGGATCCACGCCGCCCTTCGCGGTCCACAGCGTGCCGGGCACGCCGCCGTAGCCGCCCGACAGATCGAGCGTGTACTGCCCTGCCTTCATCGGGTTCGCCGTGATCGAGCCTTCGATGCCCGTCAGCGCGAGCTTGGGATACACGGCGAGCTCCCCGCCCGTCACCGTGATCGTCGGTGGCTGCGAGGTCTTCTTCGTGATCTCGATCTTCTGCGCCGACGCCTTGGGCGCGTTGACCGTCGTGGCGCTGACATCCTCGATCACCGCGACGAGCTCGCCGGGCGACCACGTGGCGCGACCGTTGCCGACGAGCCCGGTCGCTCCGGTCATCGCGTCGTCGGCGAGCACCTTGATGCGATCGACCGTGACCTTGGTCGGTCGCAGCGAGCCCTCGCCGCCGCCGGCCTTCACGCTGCGTCCTCCGCGCAGGCGCTCGAGCACGTCGCGCACGTTGTCGGCGCCCGAGCCATCGCGGCGGATCGTGACGACCACGCCGTCGAGCTTCGCCTCGCCGAGCTGCACCGAGCCGACGAACGAGCGCAGCGTGTCGAAGTCGACGTCGATGCGATCGACGTGGATCAGCGGCGTGTCGCCATCGTGCTCGCCGCGGATCTCGAGGTCGTGCAGGACCGCGTGCCCGAACGTGACCTCGATGTGGCCCATCCGCACCTCGCGCCCGAGCTTGCTCGCGAGCTTGTCGCCGACCTTCGATCGGATCATCCGCGCACCGACGCGCGGGTACACGACGAACAGCGCGATCACGACGAGGAGCGCGAGGGTCGCGACCACTCCGCCGGCGATCAGCAGGCGGCGGCGACCGCGTGCAGACCTGGTCCCGGACGGAGGCGACAACATCAGCGACCGTATATAACAACCCGGTCGGCTTTATTGTTCGTCGTCGATGTCTACGAGATCCTTGGACCTTCGACGACCCACGTAACCCCGCCCACGCGCTCGCGTAGGCATCGGGCCCGATGGCTGACCAGATCACCCCACCCGAGATGTACTTCAACCGCCGCGCGATCATGCGGGGTGGCCTCGTCGCCGCCGGTGCCGTCGCGACCGGCTGGCTGTATCGCAAGCTCAACGGCGTCGAGCTCGCGACCACCGAGACCGCCGCGCTACCGAGCGTCGTCAAGTCGAGCGATCCGCGCTTCGTGACGAACGAGGCGATGACGCCGTACGCGTCGATCACGAACTACAACAACTTCTACGAGTTCACGACGGACAAGGACGGCGTCGCCGCCGCCGCCGCGAAGAACTTCGACACGACCGGCTGGACGATCGAGATCGGCGGGCTGTGCCACGCGCCCAAGACGATCGATCTCGATCAGCTGATGGCGATCGCTCCCGTCGAGGAGCGCGTGTATCGCCTCCGCTGCGTCGAGGCGTGGTCGATGGTCGTGCCGTGGGCGGGCGTCCCGCTCGCGAAGGTGCTCGACAGCGTGCGGCCGATGGCGAGCGCGAAGTACGTCGCGTTCGAGACGCTGCTCGACCCGAAGCGCATGCCGAACCAGGAGAGCGACGTGCTCGAGTGGCCGTATCGCGAGGGCCTGCGCATCGACGAGGCGATGCACCCGCTGTCGCTCCTCGCGACCGGGCTCTACGGCAAGACGCTGCCGCCGCAGGACGGCGCGCCGGTGCGGCTCGTCGTGCCGTGGAAGTACGGCTTCAAGAACATCAAGTCGATCGTGAAGATCACGCTCGTCGACAAGCAGCCACCGACGACATGGAACAGGTACGCGTCGAACGAGTACGGCTTCTACGCGAACGTGAACCCGGCGCATCCACACCCGCGCTGGAGCCAGGCGACCGAGCGCCGCATCGGCGAGTCGGGACGTCGCGAGACGCTTCTATTCAACGGCTACGCCGATCAGGTCGCGAGCCTCTACACCGGAATGGACCTCCATGTCTCGTTCTGACGCCCTCGCGCGCCCCGACGCGCCGCTCGTCGACGGAGCGCTCGCGAAGCGGTTCGTGATCGCGTGCGGCCTGGTGCCCGCGACGCTGCTCGCGTTCGACGCGTGGCGCGGTCAGCTCGGCGTCAACGACGTCAACTTCGCGATCCGCACGACGGGCCTCCTCGGGCTCGTGTTCCTGACGCTGACGCTCGTGATCACGCCGCTGCGTCGGCTCACGGGCGCGAGCTGGCTGATCGCCGCGCGCCGAAACCTGGGCGTGCTCGGCTTCGCGTACATCGCGGCGCACTTCATCATCTTCTTCGCGTTCGATCGCGCGCTCGATGTCGGCTCGACGCTCACCGAGATCGTGGAGCGCGTGTACCTCTGGTTCGGGACCGGCGCGCTCGTGATCATGATCCCGCTCGCGATCACGTCGACCGACGGCATGGTCACGCGCCTCGGCGCGAAGCGCTGGAAGCGACTGCACCGCCTCGCCTACGTCGCGGTGCTGTTCGGCGTGATCCACTACTACCTGCTGGTCAAGGCGGACGTCACGAAGCCGCTCGTGTTCTCGATCGTCTTCGGCGGCCTGATGCTCGTGCGCTTCATCCCCGAGAAGAAGGCACCGAAGAAGCCGCGCGCGTTCTGGTCGGGCGAGCTCGTGGTGGCGCGGATCACGCGGGAGACGCACGACACGAAGACGTTCCGCTTCGCGCTGCCTGCGAACGCGCCGCTGCCGGTCACGCACACCGCCGGGCAGTACCTCAACATCACGCTGCCGATCGACGGCAAGCGCGTGAAGCGCAGCTACACGATCAGCTCGCCGCCGACGCGCTCGGGCTACCTCGAGATCACGGTCAAGCGCGCCACCGACGGCTACGCGTCTCACTACCTCCACGACAAGGTGAAGGAAGGCGATCGCCTCCACGTCAGCGCGCCCGCCGGCAAGTTCGTGTTCGCGGGCCACGAGGCCGATCGCGTCGTGCTGATCGGCGGCGGCGTCGGCATCACGCCGATGATGTCGGTCATCCGCGCGCTGACCGACCGTGTATGGAAGGGCGAGATCCACCTGCTCTACTCCGTGCGCACGAAGGCCGACGTGATCTTCGGCGACGAGCTCGCATCGCTCGCGGCGACCCACCCGAACCTGAAGCTCCACATCACGTACTCGAGCGAGTCGGGCCACATCACGCGCGAGATGATCGACCGAGCGGTTCCGGATCTGCGGCGCGGTCCGGTCCTCGTGTGCGGCCCGGGCCCGATGATGACCGCGATGCGCGCGCTCCTCGTCGGCATGGGCGTCCCCGATCACGAGGTCCTCGAGGAGGCGTTCGTCTCGCCCGGGTCGCCGGGCTCGTCGGGCACCGACGCGCCGGCGGAGTCCGTCGGCGACGGCATCAAGCAGGTGCAGTTCGCGCGCGCGAAGAAGTCCATCGAGCTGCCCGGCGGCCTCACCGTGCTCGAAGCAGCGGAAGACTGCGGCGTCGCGATCCCGTACGAGTGCCGCAGCGGCATCTGCGGGCAGTGCAAGACCAAGCTCGTCTCGGGCCGTGTCGTGATGGAGTCGCAGGATGCCCTGACCGCGGCGGACAAGGAAAAGGGCCTCGTCCTCGCGTGTCAGGCGCAGCCCGTCGGCGATGTCGTCGTCGACGCGTGATCGCTCAGAGCGTTCCGTGCGAGATCGTGACCTTCATCTTCACGGCGGCGTCCGGCTTGTCGTTCGTCGCCTTCACGCGGGCGATCTTCTTCACGACGTCGACGGGTGCGCACGTGCCGAAGATCGTGTGCTTGCCGTTCAGGTGCTCCGGCGCGCCTTCGGTGATGAAGAACTGGCTGCCGTTCGTCGCGGGCCCCGCGTTCGCCATCGCGAGCGTGCCCGGCGCCATCTTGTCGCTCGACGAGGTCTCGTCCGCGAACTTGTAGCCCGGTCCACCGGAGCCCTGCCCGAGCGGATCGCCGCCCTGGATCATGAAGTCCGGGATCACGCGATGAAAGATCAGGCCGTCGTAGTAGGGCTTGTTCTTCATCAGCTTCTGCGTCTTCGGATCGATCCACGGCTTCTTGCCGGTCGCGAGCCCGACGAAGTTCGCGACGGTCATCGGCGCCTTGTCGGCGAACAGCTGGCAGCGCACGGTGCCGACGTTCGTCTTGATCGTGGCGATCAGATCGCCCTTGCCCGGGATCGTCTTCGTGTACGTCTCGAGGTCCGCGGCGACCGGCGCCTTCACCTCGGGGAAGCTCGCCGGCGGCGGCGGCGGCTTGAAGTCCGGATCCTCGATCCGCTTCATCGCGCCGTTCACGGCGGGATCGGAGACGCAGGTCATGAGGCTCTGCGTGTCCTTCATCATCTTGTCGGTCAGCTTCTGCTCGTCGGCGGGCGGCAGGGCCTTGCCGTTGCTCAGCTGCCCCATCACGCTCTTGAGCATCTTCGCGTTCTGGTTGACGAGCCCGTTGATCGCCTTGGCCATCTTCGGACAGTCGTCCTTGTTCGCGATCATGATCGGGATCAGCTTGTCGAAGAACGCGAGGAGCTTCGCGCTGTCCGCGGCCGAGATCTCGCTCGCCTCTTGCGGTGGTGACGACGGCTGCGCGTGAGCAAGGACGCTGCTCGCGAGAACGGCAGCGAAGGCGATCGATCTCATTACTTGCAGGTTAGCGCGAGCAAGTGACCGGCGTTATCCGGAAGTGCATGGCCGTACACGAGGTAGTCGGCCGCCTCGACGGTGGCCGTCGTGTTCACGATGTTCTTGCCGTTGACGTCGAGGGAGATCGAGAGCCGGAGCTGCGACTTGTTCGCGGTACCGAGGAGCTTGGCTTCGGCCTGACCGAGCTTGAGCTTGATCGTCTCGGGTTTCTTCTGCGCGAGCGTGCGGCTCTCGCGGTGCTGCTGCTTGAACACGTTCCACGACGAGAACGGCGGCTTCTTGAACTTCTTCTTGAGCGCCTCGAGCGCGGGATCGACCGACGCGACCTTGTCGTTGGTCGCGGTGATCTCGATGAAGTCGCACGTGACGCTGATCGTCTCCTTTGCGGGAGGCGGCTGCTTATCGCTCGGCTGTGCGCTCGCGACGCCACCAACCAGCAGCAGCGCGGCGATCGTGAGGCGACGGCTCATATGCCCTCCACAGTATCTGCAGTCGTTACCCAGATCACCGTCGTGTGACCATCTTCATCTTCGAGGTTGAGCACGGTGCCCTCGCCATCGGGCGTGTCGAGCGATTCGATCTCGGGCGTCATGCGAAGCGCCGCGGGCTGAACGTCGATCGAGCTGCCGCGCGTCGCCCGGGTCTCCTCGGACGATCCCGATCGCAGCACGAGCGCGAGCGTCGCGACCGCGCCCGCGCTGATCGCGCCGGTGATCACGTGGCCGCGATAGCGCTCGAACCACCCCGCGAACGCGGCCCAGAACCCGCCGCCGGCGCGCGCATCCGCTCTCGACGGCGCCCGCTCCGCGCGCTGGGCAGGCGCCGACGTTGCCTGCTCGATCGCGCGCCACATTCGATCGAAGCGCGCTTCGGGGACGTCGTCGACCGCGAGCTCGACGTGACCGCGCACGAGCTCGCTGACCTCGCCGAGCGCCTCGGCCTTGGTGCGCGCGTCGGGATCGCTCGCGAGGCGCTTCTCGACGGTCGCGACGGATCGCGCGTCGAGCTCGCCGTCGGCGTGCTGCATGAGATCGATGTCGTCTTTGGCTTGCCCGCTCACGACACATCCTCGTCCAGTGCATCCTTGCCGGTGAGGTCCTTGATCAGCTCCGGCGACGGGTTCTCGATCAGGTCGAGCAACCGCTTCTGCATGTTGCGGCGGGCGTGGAACAGGCGGGACATGATCGTCCCCTTGCTGCACTCCATCGCCTGCGCCATCTCCTCGTAGGACAGGCCCTCGAGCTCGCGCATCACGAGGACCGCGCGGTGGTTATCCGACAGCTCCGACAGCGCCTGATCGATGCGGGCGCGGATCTGCTTGTCCATCAGGGCACGGCCCGGGTTGGCACCGAGGATCCGCGGGAGCAGCGCCTCGTCCCCGCCGTCCTCGATCTTGGACTCGTCGAGCTCGACCGGCTTGACCCGGCGATGCTTGCGGAGATGGTCGATGGCGAGGTTCATGACGATCCGGTAGAGCCACGTGTAGAAGCTGGAGTTACCTTCGAATTTGTCTAGGTATTTGTGGGCTTTGATGAAGGCGTCCTGGACGACATCGAGGGCATCGTCCGGGTGACGCAGCACACCGAACGCCAGGGCGTACGCTCGTCGATGGTACCGGTCGAACAGCGTTCGAAACGCGTCGCGGTCCCCGCGGCGGGCGGCATCGACCAGATCGTGGTCGTCCAGGTCATTGGCATGCGTCCGGGTGGACGCGCGCTGACCGGCGTTATTCACCTTCGGCACCGCGCATCCGGTTATAGCTCATGTACTTGGCGGCGTGTCGGGCGACCTGGGTAGCGCTATGCTGCTCCGACCGTCCTCGTCGGGCGAGCGAGCTAAATCGGTGGTCGCGATCGGGAAAGTCAGCACGGACGGCATTCCAGGGTTCCTGGGCCGTGTCCGCTCGGTCGTTTATCGACACGAGGCGCGGCGCGCGGTGCTGTTCGCGCTCGCCGCGATCGGCGGCGTCGCGCTCGTCGTCCCGCTGCTCGGGCAGCTGCTCGGCGGCAGCCGGGCGAGTGCGCTCACCGTGCTCGGCATCGGCGGGCTCGTCGCGATGGGCATCGTCGCGTTCGCGATCGTGATCGGGTTCATCGCGCCGCGCCGTCGCTACGCCGCGGACACCGAGCTCGCGCGCTGGGTCGGCACGAGGCGCAAGGACGTCGCGAGCGATCTCTTGTCGTCGGTCGAGCTCGCGACCGCGACGCCGCGGCCCGGAGCGCCATCGGCCGCGCTCGTCGGTGCGCTCGTGGATTCGACGCAGGCGAAGTGCCAGACGATCGAACCCGAGGCGCTGTTGCCCGACGAGGATCTCCCGCGTGCGCGGCGCTGGTTGATCGCGGCCGTCCTGCTCAACGGCCTCGCGCTCGCGGTGATGCCGGGCGTGATCGGTAGCGGATGGCGGCAGCTGTTGTTCGCGCCCGACGCGCCGTTCGACGGAGCGCAGCTCTCGGCGGTGCCGCTCGTCGGTGATCTCGAGGCGACGCTGACGTTCCCGCCGTACTCCAAGCGCGCGCCGCTGCCGCTGCCGTCGTCGTCGGGCGACGTGCGCGGACTGCCGGGCACCAAGGTCGCGCTCGCGGCGCGCGTGCTGGTCCCGGCGAGCGAGGTCGAGGTCGTCGTCGACGATCCGGAGAACCTCGTTCCCGAGAAGGACCGCACGATCGCGGCGAAGCTCGTCGGCGATCGGATCGAGGTCGAGCTCACGATCGCGAAGAGCACGACGTATCGCTTCGCGGTGCGCTCGCCGCAGGGCGCGCGATCGGTCGAGACCACCCCGCGCTCGATCGAAGCCGAGCTCGATCAGGCGCCGCAGGTGCAGCTGATGGCGCCCGCCGACGAGCTCGACGTCACGAACCTTCGCCGCGTGGAGCTCGCGTACGTGATCGAGGACGACTTCGGCGTCGTCAGCGCGGAGCTCGTGTGGGAAGGCGGCAAGGACAAGGGGCGCAAGGCGATCCAGCTCGCCGCGGAGTCGCCGTCCGGCGGCGGTCGGCAACAGGGCAAGGTCATGTGGGACATCGCCGAGATCTCCGTGCCGAGCGGCGGCGAGGTCCGCTACTGGATGGAGGCAAAGGACAACGACAACGTTCGCGGCCCCAACATCGGCAAGTCGCGCGAGCTGCGGCTGCGCGTCGTGTCGCCGCGCGAGCGCCACGAGGAGACCCTCGCCCGCCACCAGGAGGTGGCCGAGAAGATCGTGCGCAACCTCGGCACCCGGCTGACGCTGCCGCACGAGGAGGGTCCGCGCGAGCAGGTCGCCCGCGAGCTGCGCGAGGCGGTGATCGAGCTCGGAAGCGTCAGCGCCGCGTTCGAGAAGGATCCGCACGCATCGGACGCGCTGCGCAAGGCGCTGGTCGCGATGCGCGAGCGACTCGACAGGCTCGCGACGAGCGAGCACAAGCTGCTACCGACGAAGCCGAACCAGAAGCTGCTGCCGACCCGGTTCGCCTCGCTCGATCCGCGCATGATCGCCGAGCTCGAGGACGACGCGATCGCGCTCGCGGACTGGCTCGATCGCGAGCGCATGGAAGGGCTCCTCGACATCTCCGACGAGATCAGCGCGCATCAGAAGCGCCTCGCGGACCTGATGGCGCAGTACGAGAAGACAAAGGACCCGCGCCTCCTCGACGAGATCGAGCGCGAGATGAAGGCCCTCGAGCGTGCGTACGCCGAGCTCGACAAGCATCGCCAGGGCATGGCCGAGGACGTGCTCGACCAGTACGTCAACCGCGACGCGATCCAGGCCAAGCAAGGCCAGGCGTGCATCGAGGAAGTGCGCACGCTGATGCGCTCGGGACAGGTCGCCGCCGCGAAGACCAAGCTCGAGCAGTGCCGCCAGCAGCACGATCGCGCGGCGTCGTCGCTCGAGGGCTCGCTCGCCGGTCTGCGCGGTGACAAGTTCACCGACGAGCAGAGGAAGCTCGACGAGGTCATGAACGAGCTCGCCGACGTCGCGCGCGATCAGGATGACATCGCCGCCGAATCGAACCGCATCTTCGAGGCGTACGCGGAGAAGGCCGACGAGGTCGCGAAGGACCACCGCCGCGAGGCGAGCAAGAAGGTCGGCGCGCTCGTCGAGAAGCTGCGCAAGCGCCTCGCCGAGATCAACAGCGCCGGACTGACCCCGTTCGCGAAGGAGGAGCTCGACATCGTCGAGCGCCGCATCGGCGATGTCGAGCACATGGTCGCCGACGGCGATCTCGCCGAAGCGCTCGGCATGGCGCGCCAGGCCAAGACGTCGCTCGAGACGATCGCCGGCGAGCTCGAAGCCGCGCTCAACGACGATCCGAAGTCGAAGTGGGCCGATGCCACGCAGGAGGCGCTCTACGACGTCGAGCGCACGCAGCCGATCGCGAAGGAGCTGATCAAGGAGCTGCAGGATCTCTCGCCGCGCCCCGACCAGATCATGAGCGCCGACGACCTGCGCGCGCTCGAGCGCCTCCGCCGTCGCGAGGCGATGAACAAGGGCCGCACCCAGAAGCTGCAGGAGCGCACGAAGCAACTCGGCGCGGAGCTACCCGGCGACACCGGACAGGAGCTCGGCAAGAAGCTCGGCGGCGCGGTCGATCAGATGGGCGCCGCCGACGAGCGCATGAAGGCCAAGGATCCCTCGGGCGCGCGCGAAGCCACGCGTGCCGCCGCCGAGGCGCTCGCGAAGGCCCGCGACCGCGCGCGCAGCGCCGCGCGCCAGGCGCAAGAAGGCACCGTCGGCGAGGAGCCCGTGCGCATCCCCGGCGCCGAGGAGTTCAAGGCGCCGCAGCGCTACCGCGAAGAGCTGCTCGAAGGGCAGAAGAAGAAGGCGGCGGACGGCTTCCAGGAGATGACGAAGCGCTACTTCGAGGAGCTCGCGAAATGAGCCGCTCTACCGCCACGCCATCGAGGCGTACCGCCACGGCGCCATCGAGGCGTACCGCCACGGCGCCATCGAGGCGTACCGCCGAGGCGCCATCGAGGCGTACCGCCGAGGCGCCATCGAGGCGTACCGCCGAGGCGCCA
>CAZUAR010000009.1:250491-278991 GCA_964617845.1 uncultured Kofleriaceae bacterium
TCGAGGCGTACCGCCGAGGCGCCGAGGTTTTTTTACCGCCATGACGCCATGGGCGCCAAGGATCTTGTAGACGCGTCTCGATCGACCGACGAGGTCATGGACACCCGATCGGAGTTGCAGATCACGACGCATCGATATCAAGGGAGTGGGTTTTCTTCGCCACGCGAAATGAAATCGGAGCTCCCCATCACGATCACGACGCATCGATTTCAAGAGAGTGGGTTGTCTTCGCCACGCGAAATGAAATCGGAGCTCCCCATCATGATCACGACGCATCGATTTCAAGGGAGTGGTTTTTCTTCGCGCTCGCGAAGCGACATGAAATCGGAGTTCCCCATCCCCATCACGATCACGACGCATCGATTTCAAGGGAGTGGTTTTTCTTCGCGAAGCGAAAAAAAATCCTCTTCTTGGAGTCATGGCGTCTTGGCGGTAAAGAATCTTCGCGTCTCGGCGGTAAAGCTCCTCGGAGGCTCGGCGGTCAAGCTCGGAGCCTCGGCGGTCAAGCTCGGAGCGGTAAAGCTCAGAGCCTCGGCGGTAACGCTCCTCGGAGCCTTGGCGGTGATTCTCACGCTCGGCGCCTCGGCGGCGGAGGCAAAGCGCGATCGCACGGTGACGGGCGACGTCATCAAGGCCGCGCGCTTCCTCCAGGCGTCGCGCCTCGAGGACGCACGCCTGCTGCTCGCGGATCTCGAGAAGCGCGCCAGCGACACCCCCGAGGTGAAGTGGCTCCAGGCCGAGCTCGCGTTCCAGACCGGCGACTACGCCGGCGCGATCAAGCTGCTCGACAAGCTGCCCAACGACGCGGTCGATGGGCTCGTCGGCTCGACGAGAAAGCTCGCGGCGAGCACGCTGACCGTCACCGAGCTGTTCACGGAGCAGAAGTCGCCGAAGGGTCACTTCATCATCCGCTTCGCGCCGGGGCCCGATGCGACGATCGCCGAGCTCGCGGGCGAGGTGCTCGACGCGGCGTGGGAGAGCGTCGGCGAGGACCTCGGCCTCAAGCCGACCGATCCGATCCGCGTCGAGCTGCTCGGTGCGCCGGCGGATCTCGCCAAGCTCTCGCCGCTGACGGAGAGCGAGATCGAGACGACCGGGACGATCGCGCTGTCCAAGTACAACAAGCTGATGGTCGTCTCGCCCCGCGCGACGATCTTTGGCTATCCGTGGATGGACACGCTCGCGCACGAGTACACGCACCTCGTGGTGTCGCGGCTGTCGCACGACACCGTGCCCGTGTGGCTCCAGGAGGGAATCGCGCGGTTCGAGCAGACCCGTTGGCGGCGCCCGCCCGAGGTGCAGCTGTCGGCGTCGGAGCAGGCGCTGCTCCAGACGGCGCTCAAGAAGGGGCGGCTGATCAGCTTCGACGAGATGCACCCGTCGATGGCGAAGCTACCGAGCCAGGAGGCGGCCGCGCTCGCGTACGCCGAGGTCTACACGCTCGTCGGGTGGATGCAGAAGAAGATCGGCTTCTCGGGGATCCAGGCGGCGCTCGTGGCGCAGCGCGATGGCAAGAGCGCGCGCCGCGCCGTCGCGGAGGCGCTCGGGATCTCGTGGAGCGCCGTCGAGAAGGAGTGGCACGCGTACCTGAAGGTCGCCGACAAGCCTCCCGCGGGGACGCCCGCGCGCGCCGGCAAGCCGATCAAGTTCAGCAAGGGTGGCGTCGACTCGGAGAACGTCGGCCTCGAGCAAGTCGCCGTCCGGGCTCGCAAGCACGCGCGACTCGGTGGCATGCTGCGCGCTCGCGGGATGATGGAGGCGGCGGTGATCGAGTACGAGAAGGCGCTCGCGGCGGCGGGTGGACAGGATGCGTTCATCGCCGGCAAGCTGGCGCGCACGCTCGTCGAGCTCGGGCGCCACGACCGGGCGATCGAGCTGACGACGCCGCTGGCCGCGGCGGATGACCGCGACGCGGTGGTGGCGGTGACCCTTGGCATGGCGCGCGCGGCGCGGCATGAATGGCCGGAGGCGATCGCCGCCTACGAACAAGCACTTCGCGTGAGTCCGTTCGATCCGACTACCCGCTGCGGCCTCGCCGAGGCGTATGGTCAGATAAGCGATCCTCGCGCCGCCCGCGAACGTAATGCCTGTGACGAGCTGAAGAACTAGTGCGTCCGACCCGATCTACACCCCACCACGGAGAGCCGAAGCTGGCCGAGGTCACTCCACTGCACTCCGACCCCGAGCAGCTCCCGCTCGCCGACGAGCCCACCAACCTCCGTGGCGACGCCATGCGCACGGATGTCCAGCCGGTCGTCCCGTCGCCGCGCTCGGACCTCGAGGCCGTGGCCGAGCTCGCGGAAGCCCACGGCGAGATCGTCACCGAGATCGAGAAGCGGATCATCGGCCAGCGCCGCGTCGTCGAGCAGCTCCTCGTCGCGCTGTTCGCGCGCGGTCACACGCTGTTCGTCGGCGTGCCCGGCCTCGCGAAGACGCTGCTCATCTCGACGCTCGCGGAGACGCTGAACCTGTCGTTCCAGCGCATCCAGTTCACGCCGGATCTCATGCCGGCGGATATCACCGGCACGGAGATCCTCGAGGAGGATCACGCGACCGGCAAGCGCACGTTCCGGTTCATCAAGGGGCCGGTGTTCGCGAACCTCGTGCTCGCCGACGAGATCAACCGCACGCCGCCGAAGACGCAGGCGGCGCTGCTGCAGTCGATGCAGGAGTTCAAGGTCACCGCGGGCGGGACGACGCACGATCTGCCGCTGCCGTTCCTCGTGTTCGCGACGCAGAACCCGATCGAGCAGGAGGGCACGTACCCGCTGCCCGAGGCGCAGCTCGACCGCTTCATGTTCCAGGTCGACGTCGACTATCCGACCGAGGCCGAGGAAGAAGAGATCGTCCGCCAGCAGACGAGCGATCACCGCCCCGAGCTGCAGCGCGTGCTGTCGCCGCAGCGCATCTTGCAGCTGCAGGAGCTCGTGCGCCGCGTGCCCGTCGCGGACCACGTCGTGAAGTACGCGGTCGCGCTCGCGCGCTCGACGCGGCCGACGGCGCCAAACGCGCCCGCGTTCATCCGCGACAGCGTCTCGTGGGGCGCGGGTCCACGCGCGTCGCAGTTCTTGATCCTCGCGGCCAAGGCGCGCGCGATCCTCGACGGTCGCTTCGCGGTCGCGATCGATGACGTCGCCGCGCTCGCGCGGCCGACGCTGCAGCACCGCTTGATCCTCAACTACCGCGCGGAGGCCGAAGGCCTGCGCCCGGGCGACCTCGTCGATCGACTGCTGTCGGTCGTGACGCCGTAGGGATCGTCGACCGCGTGCCGACCCTCCCCGAGAAGATCGATCCGGTCCAGCTGTCGCGGCTCGGCAGCTTGCCGATCAAGGCGCGCGTGATCGTCGAGGGCGCGCTGTCGGGCATGCACCGCGCGTCGCTGCACGGCTCGAGCGTCGAGTTCGCGGAGCACAAGGAGTACTCGCCCGGCGACGAGCTGCGCCACGTCGACTGGAAGGCGTACGCGAAGGTCGATCGCTACTACGTGAAGCAGTTCGAGCAGGAGTCGCAGCTCACGATCTACCTCGTGCTCGACGCGTCGAGCTCGATGGCGTTTGCGGGCGGCGGGCTCAAGAAGATCGAGTACGCGGGACTCTCGCTCGCCGCGCTCGCCTACCTCGCGATCCAGCAGCAGGACAAGGTCGGCCTCGTCGCCAGCGGCGACAAGGCGATCGAGACGGTCGTGCCGCCGCGCGCGCGAGCGACCCACCTGCACGACGTGCTCGCCGTCCTCGACACGCTGATGACGCGCGGGGGTGCGGGCGACGAGTCACCGGCGGTCGCGCTCGCGCGCATCGCGGAGCTCGCGCGACGGCGCCGCGCGCTCGTCATCCTCGCGTCGGATCTGTTCGATGCGAGCGACGAGACGGTGAAGGTGCTCGCGCAGCTGCGCGCGCAGAAGCACGACGTCAGCGTGTTGCACGTGCTCGATCCGCACGAGACGACGTTCCCGTACGACGGCCTGACGCAGTTCGAGTCGCTCGAGTCGACGAACAAGATGCTCGTCAACCCGAGCGCGATCCGGCGCGAGTACCTCGAGCGCATGGACGCGTTCCTGACCAAGACGCGCGCATCGCTCACGGCGGCCGGCGTCGACTATCACTTCGCGACCACCGATCGCGCGCTCGAGCAAACGCTGCTCGACCTCGTCGTCACGCGCTCGAAGCTCGGGCCCGCGCGGAGAGCCGGCTGATGGGCTTCCTCGCGCCGCTCATGCTGGTCGGCCTGCTCGCGCTCGCGGTGCCGATCGCGATCCACCTGATCGGCCGGAGTCGCGCGCGCGTCGTAAAGTTCGCCGCGCTCGACTTCCTCCTCGCGACCAAGCGAAAGACGGCGAAGCGCCTGCGCATCCGTGAGCGCTTGCTGTTCCTCGTGCGCCTGATCGCGTGCGCGGCGATCGCGCTCGCCCTCGCGAAGCCGTTCACGTCGTGCGAGCGCAAGGGCCCGCAGGTCACGCGCGGGGCGCAGGCGGCGGTGCTCGTCATCGATGACTCGTTCGCGGCGGGCTACGTCATCGATGGCAAGCCCTGGCTCTCGCGCGCGACCGCGGAGGGCCGCAAGATCCTGCAGCAGCTCGGGCCGCTCGCCGAGGTCGCGATCGTGCGCGCCTCCGAGGGCGCCGATCACCCCACCGAGCTGACCCGCGATCACCTGCGCCTGCGCGATCAATTGATCGCCCTCGAGCCGAGCGCGCGGCCCGCCGACACCACGCGCGCACTCTCGCGCGCAGCGCAGCTCCTCGACGCGTCGAGCCACTCGCGCAAGACGGTGTATTTGATAAGCCTCGTCGCCAAGTCGGGCATCCGCGCCGACGATCCACCGTGGGGCAAGGACGGACCGGCGCTCGTCACCGTCGACCTGCGCCCCGACAAGATGCCGAACCTCGCCGTCGTCTCGCTGCGCGTCGAGGCGGAGCCCGGCGCCGGCACGCGCGGCGTGTCGTTCGCCGCCGAGGTCGCGAACTTCGGCGACGCGCCCGCCAAGAACGAGCTGTCGCTCACGATCGCCGGTCGCGTCGTCGCCCGCGGCACGCTCGAGATCCCGCCGCACGATCGCCGCACGAAGCGGTTCCTCGCGACGCTGCCCGCCGGCGCGCGCGCGTCCGATGCGATGATCTCGCTGCAAGGCGATGCCCTCGCGATCGACGATCGCCGCTGGGTTCGCGCGTCCCTGCGCGACGAGGTCCGCGTCCTCCTCGTCGACGGCGATCCGCGCACCGTGCGCCTCGACGACGAGCTGTTCTATGTCCACGCCGCGCTCCGCCCCGGCG
This sequence comes from uncultured Kofleriaceae bacterium, assembly GCA_964617845.1. Taxonomy (GTDB): domain Bacteria; phylum Myxococcota_A; class Polyangia; order Haliangiales; family Haliangiaceae; genus JABFXX01. Next base: position 255,761 of record CAZUAR010000009.1, read on the forward strand.
ACCGCGAGGACTCGGGCACGCAGATCCGCACGATCACACCCGACGAGCTCGCCGGTCTGGAGACGCGTTCCAAGGGCCTCGCCGCCGCGCTCGACCTCGCGGACTTCGACGTCATCGTCCTCGCCAACGTCCCCGCCCTCTCGCCGGCGCGCGTCGAAGCGCTCGCGAAGTGGGTCAAGGCAGGCGGCGGCATCTTCATCGCGCCCGGCGATCACTTCGACCCCGCCGCGTACGACCGCACGATGCTGCCGCTCCTCCCGCAAGCGCTCCGCGATCCGATCGACACGACGTGGGGCGCCCAGGAGAACGACCGCGACAGCCGCGCGCTCCACCTCGTCAAGTGGGAAGCCGACCACCCGATCTTCGCGCCGTTCACCAAGAGCGGCGCCGAGTTCGTCGACGCGAAGTTCTACAAGATCGCGCTGCTCGGTCCGACGACGCAGACCGCCGACCGCAAGGTGCTCGCGCGGTTCACCAACGGCGCCGCCGCGCTCGTCGAAGCGTCGATCGGCGCCGGCCGCACGCTGCTGTTCACGTCCACGCTCGACCGCGACTGGAACGATCTCCCCATGCACCCGGGCTTCTTGCCGTTGATGCAACAGGCGATGCGCCACCTCGCGCGCAAGCACGCCGCGTTCGGCGAGAGCGATCACACCGTCGGCTCGTCGGTCGCGCTTCCCGCCGGCGATCTCAAGCGCATCGAGGTTCGCGGCCCGCAGAACCTCGGCGCCGTCTTCGAGGGCGATCGCATCGCGGGCCGCTCCTCCGTCCGCTTCGCCCGCACCGACGCGCCGGGCGTCTACCGCGTCGTCGGCACCGACCAGACCGGCGCGACGCACGAACGCGACGAGCTCGCGTTCGCGGTCAACATCGACGCGAAGGGCTCCGATCTCATGCGTGCGGCTCCCGACGACCTCCCGGCCTCCGGGACCGGCGCCGGCGGGACGCCCGCGGACGCGGAGCGGCGCGTCGAGCTGTGGCACGCGCTCGCCGCCGCGCTGCTGCTGCTGCTGCTCGTCGAGGGCTTCCTCGTCCAGCGGTGACGGGCGCCGTCAGCGGCGCGCCGACGGCTTGCTCTTCGCCGGCTTCGGCGGTGGCGAAGTCGTCTGCGCCTTTCCGTTGGCCTTCTTCTTCGGCGGCGCGACCCGCGTGTCCGGCGCTTCGGGGTCGGGCACCTCTTCCTCGCGCGCCCAGATGCGGCCCGCCGCGGCGCGCTGGACGAAGGCGGCCGCAGACTTCGCGTCGATCGACAGCACGCCCTCGTCGGACTTCACGCCCGCCGCGTCCAAGAGGGGCATCGCGTTGCCGATGACGCCGATCACCTTGCAGTGCGCGAACGCGTCCGCGACCCACTGCCTCGCGACGGGATCCATCGCGAGCAGCGACGCGCCGGCGCCGGGCGCCACGGCGACCGCATCGAAGATCACCGACGGACCGCCGCTGATCATGTGGTCCGCCATCACCTGCGTACCGTCGCCCGCGAGCGCGCCGCCGATCTTCGGCGCCACGATCTCGAACATCGCGCCCGCCTTCGTCACCTCGGCGCGCAGCTTGTCCACGACACCGCGATCGAAGCCGTCCGCGATCAAGACGCCGACCTTGCGGCCCTCGAGCGTCGGCACGTGGTTCGCGAGGATCGAGAGCGCCGGCGACGGCGGCAGATCGATCGGCTCGCGCGCCGGCGTGATCGCGTCCGCCTTGCCGGTCATGCCCATCGCGTCGGCGACCTTGGCGCCGAGCTCCGGATCGATGATCGCGAGGTGCCCCAGCATGCGCGTGCGCACCGCGATCGTCTCGACCTTCGACAGCTCGAACGTGAACGCGCGCTCGATGTGGCGCTGCTCGGCGAGCGTCTGCGATCGGTAGAACTGCCGCGCCTGCGAGTAGTGATCGGCGAACGTCGCCGACCGCTCGCGCACCTTGGTCGTCTCGGCGTACGTCTGGCGGTGCGTCGCGAACCCCGAGGGTGTCTCGCGCGGTCCACCGCCGAGGCTGTTCGGCTCGTAGTTCACGCGGCCCGCGTTGATCTCGTGACGCTTGTGCCCGTCGCGCTGGAAGTTGTGCATCGGACACTTCGGCGCGTTGATCGGCAGCTCGTGGAAGTTCGGACCGCCGAGCCGGATCAGCTGCGTGTCCGTGTACGAGAAGATCCGTCCCTGGAGCAGCGGATCCTCGGTGAAGTCGATGCCCGGCACGAGGTGCCCGGGATGGAACGCGGACTGCTCGGTCTCGGCGAAGAAGTTGTCGGGCCAGCGATCGAGGACCATCGTGCCGGCGAGCTCGAGCGGGAAGTCCTCCTCGGGCAGGAGCTTGGTCGGGTCGAGGATGTCGAACGGGAAGTCCTCGATGCGCTCGTCGGGGATCGGCTGGATGAACAGGTCCCACGACGGGAACGCGCCCGCCTGGATCGCGGTGAACAGGTCGCGGCGGTGAAAGTCCTGATCCGCGCCGTTGATCTTGCACGCCTCGTCCCAGGTCACCGATTGCTTGCCGAGCGCCGGCCGCCAGTGCCACTTGATGAACGTCGCCTTGCCCTTCGCATCGACGAGCTTGAACGTGTGCACGCCGAAGCCGTCGATCATGCGCAGCGAGCGCGGGATCGCGCGATCGGACATCGCCCACATCAGCATGTGCATCGACTCGGGGACGAGCGAGACGAAGTCCCAGAACGTGTCATGCGCCGACGCGTTCTGAGGGAAGCCGCGATCCGGCTCCATCTTCACCGAGTGAACGAAGTCGGGGAACTTCATCGCGTCCTGGATGAAGAACACCGGGATGTTGTTGCCGACGAGATCGAAGTTGCCTTCCTCCGTGTAGAACTTCACCGCGAAGCCGCGCACGTCGCGCGGCAGATCGACCGACCCCGCGCCGCCCGCCACCGTCGAGAACCGCGCGAACACCGGCGTCTTCACCTTCGGGTCCTGGAGGAACGCGGCGCGCGTGTACTTCGCCATCCCCTTGGCCGCCTGGAAGTAGCCATGCGCCGCCGAGCCGCGCGCGTGAACGATGCGCTCGGGGATCCGCTCGTGATCGAAGTGGGTCATCTTCTCGAGGAAGTGGAGGTCCTCGAGGAGCGTCGGCCCGCGGACGCCCGCCCGCAGCGAGTTCTGATCGTCGCTGATCGGAACGCCCTGGTTCGTCGTCAGGATCGTGTCGGTCGCGACTTGATGGGTCTCCCCACCGGGACCGTTGGCGATCCCGTTGCCGCGAGATGTCGAGGAGCCGTTGCTGCGTCCGTTCTGCTTGCGCGCCATGGTCGCGACAGCAGAGCACTCGCGATCGAGACGGACTCGCGCCGCCGCCTGGTCTAACGAGCGCCTCGCCGAGCGCTAGCGCCCGGCCAGACGATCCGCCAATCGCCGGTGTTCGAAGCTACCGATGACGTCGCGGCCCGGAGCCGGACGCGCCGCTTGATTCTGGGCGTGCGCCTTCTTCATCGCACGCACTCGCTGCGCCGACGCGCCGGCGATCGCGCGGAACCCGGAGTCCTTCTCGGCCTCCTTGATCAGCGCCTCCTCGGCCACGGCCTGGTGGTCCTCGCGACGGCACAGGAGCAGCACGTCGCAGCCGGCGCGCACGGCCGACACCGCCGCGAACCCGACCTCCATGTGCTCCGCGATCGCGCTCATGTCGAGATCGTCCGAGACGATCACGCCCTCGTAGCCGAGCCGATCGCGCAGCACGCCGGTCACGACCTTCGGTGACATCGTCGCCGGCCGAAGCGCGTCGAGCGCCGCGAACACGACGTGCGCCGTCATGATCATCGGCAGCTTGGCCTTCGCCGCGCGCGCGAACGGCTCGAGCTCGACGGCCGCGAGCCGCTCCCAGCTGTGATCGACCCGCGGCAGCTCGAGGTGCGAGTCGGTCGTCGTATCACCATGCCCGGGGAAGTGCTTCCCGCACGCGAGCACACCGGCTTCGTGGAGCCCCTGCGCGAACGCGAGCGCGCGCTTCGCGACCGCATCCGGCGTGGTGCCGAACGCGCGGTTGCCGATGATCGGGTTGGCCGGGTTCGTGTGGATGTCGAGCACCGGCGCGAAGTCGACATCGAAGCCCATCGCCCGCAGCTCGTGGCCGAGCATGCGACCGACCTGCTCCGACAGGATCTCCGCCGCGGCGTCCTCCAGCTGATCGTGCGACAGCATCGGCGGCCAGTGCGTCGCCGGCGCGCGCACGCGCTGGACGACACCGCCTTCGTGATCCACCGCGACGAGCGCGGGCGTTCCGTCGGGCGCCGATCGATGCAGCTCCGCGTTGAGCGCGACGAGCGCGTCGACGTCGGTGACCTCTTGCGTGATCCCGTTCGCGGTCACGGCCTCGACGACGAGGTTGCGCTTGAACAGGATCGTCGCACCGATCTCGCCGGCATCGAGCTTCGCGCGCAGCGCGGGCGTGACCGTCGGCCCCGCGAACCCGAACCAGAGAAGCTGCCCGATGTCCTGTCGCACCGCGCGACGGTACTACGGCGTGCAGAACATGGCGTAGTGATCCACCGCTAATGCGGGCGAGCACTCGGCCGTGATCTCGTCGGTGATCTCCAGATCCACGTTGAACGACAGCGTGCGGTTCTCGTGCGTGATCGCGAGGAACACCCGGCCGACGCTCGTGAAGCTCATCGTCGGCGTCGGGACGTCGACGCTCGTCTTGGCGCGCAGGTACACCACGCCCGCCGACTCGATGTGCTGCATGAACGGTCCCGTCTCCGTGGCCGACAGCGTGACTTCGGCACCCTCGACGTCGGCGATCTCGACGGTGCAGCCGCCCTCGCAAAATTGATCGATGTGCATCTTGCCGATCGCAGGTGCACACGCGGCTCGGGTGGCCCCTCCCACCGCCCCGAGCCGCGTGTCGATGATGCAGCGGGCGCAGCCGCCGTTCGCGCCGTCCAGACACGCGCACGTCGGGTCGGGCTGGCACTGCGTGGTGACCGCGTTCGCTCCCTGATCCGTGCACAGCGCGACGCCCATCCCACCGCACGCGCTCGTCGGCAGCGTGCATGGCTGCACCTCCATGCGGCGGCCATCGCAGTCGGTGTCGAGCCCGTCGCAGGTCTCGTCTTGTCCGGGGTGATACGCGCTGCGCAGATCGTCGCAGTCATCCTCGGCGGCGTCGAATGCGTCGCAGTCGAGGTCGGCGCCGCGCGTCGTCGCGTCGGTCGCGTCGGGATCGGCGGCGAGATCCGCGAGCAACAGGCGCAGCTGCGGCCCGCGGTCCGGTCGCCACGCGACGCCGCTCGTCCACACCTCGGCGTGATCGTCGAGGCAACCGACGACGAGGCCCTGGTTCGCGGCGAGCCCGACGTCCGCGCCCGGGTACGCCAGCGGCGTGATCGTCATCGTGTACACGATGCGGACATCCTCGCGGATCTCGACGGGCATCGGGTTGCCGTCCGGATCCTCGACGGTGCCGACGGCGATCAGCTCGCTCGCGTCGTCGTAGATCAGCGCGAACGGAATGAACGTCTCGTCGGGCGCGGCATCGATCTCGGGCTCGATCCGGATCTGGAAGCCGTCGAGCGTGTCGACCTGCTCGACGATGCCGCCCTTCGCACGCTGGCGGTAGTAGACGACGTCCTCCTCGCCCAGGCCGCCGGGGCGCGTCCGCTGGCGAATGCCCGTGCCGATCGTCTCGGCATCGGCGCTCGCGAGCACGATCTGGATCCGCGCCGCGCCGTCGGGGCCGCCGGGCGCCTCGAACGTCAGGATCGCTCCCTCGTCGGAGCCGCACCCGACGAGCCCCACCACGACCGCTGCGAGTCCAAGCGAACGCATAGACCGCCGAGCGAGTGCAACGAAGGATCCAGGCGCTAACTCCCGATCGCGCCATCCGCGCGGCGGCGCGATCGCGGCGCGCCCGCCCCTATCGCGCCAACGGCGTTGGCGACGGTCGTGTAGGTGGATCTCAGCGCGGGAACGACTCGCCCTCGCCGACGAGCTCGAGCCGCGTCGCCGTGCTCCGCGCCGAGTAGACGAGGATCGTACGCACGGTCGGGAAGCGCATCGCGACGACGAGCTCCTTGCGTCCATCGCCGTCGATGTCGACCACCGCCAGCACGTCGAGCACGACGATCGACTTCGTGTCGATCGGCTTGCCGGGCTCGGGCGGCCGCACGAGCTTCAGGTCGTAGATCGAGAACCTCGGCGTGCACGCCGCGCCCGCGGTCGGCGCGGCCGTCCACTCCTGCGACGGGCCGCGCACCGGATCGAGCGCGCCCGCGAGCGAGAACGACTCGGCTACGTTGTCACCGTCGATGTCGACGGCGATCGCATCGCCGGAGATGCACGCACCGCCCGTCGCGAACACGGGCGTCTCGGGCGGATCGTCGGGACGCACGAGATCGCCCAGCGCCACGCCGCAGCTGGCGGTCGCGATGCCGCACGCCGGATCTTCGGTGCGCGCGTCCTTCGTTCCGCCGGCGGACGCGGCGGTGCACGGAGACGCGCCGACGTACGTGCCCACGCCGACCGAGACCTCCATGCCGACGTCGGCGACGCCGACCGTGTCGAACGTGCCCGCGGGCTTGCCATCGGTGCCGAACACGACGAAGCGCGGGACCGATCCGCGCTCGAGCGCCGACGACACCTCGTCCGCGCGCGCGGTCCAGTCGATCGTCTTCATCATCAGCGGCGCGATCGCCGGCCGGCCCGCCGCCCCCTGCGGACACATCTCGCCGACGACGACCTGACGCCCCGTCATCCGTCCGCGGCCAGGGCCGCCGGGATCGGGCTTGGCGACCGGACCGGGATCGGCGGGCGGCTTCGGGGGCTGCACCGTTGGAGGACAGCCCGCCACGCCCAACAACAGCGAGAGCCAGGCAACGCGGCGTCGCTGGAGACGGTCAGTAACGAGCATCTTCCAGCACCATAACCTACGAATCTAGACGCGACCTTTCTGCGGCAGCGGCGCGGTGACTTCGTTGCCTGGCCCGTTTGACCTGGCGGAAGAGGCCTGCCTATATTCCGCGCCGGCATCGATGCCCAAAACCCTCGTGCTTTCTATGTCTTATCGAAATCTCAAAACGGGCATCGTCGTTCTCACCCTCACCGCGACAGGCATCGCCGAAGCGCAAATCGCGCCCGGCGGCATGGGCGGTATGGGCGGAGTGCAGCAGCCCGCAGGCGAGGAGAAGAAAGACGGCGTCGCCGAGGCCGCTCCCAAGACGCCGGGCCTCTTGCCGACGACGCCCGCGCTCCCCGCGCCGAAGGGCCGCCGCAAGAAGTGGAAGCTGTTCGAGATCGACGGCTACTTCCGCCTCCGCACCGACTGGTTCAAGAACTTCCACCTCGGCTTCCTCGATCGCGCGCGCGACGGATCCGATGTCGGCGGCGCCCCGTTCCCGCGCGCACTCGGCTGCACCGCGGACGTGTCCGGCGCGCCGTGCGAGAACCTGTCGAGCGCGAACATGCGCCTCCGGCTCGAGCCCACGCTCAACCTCGACGAGGGCACGAGCGTGCACGTGCAGGCCGACATCCTCGACAACCTCGTGCTCGGCTCGACGCCGACGGGCACGGACCTCGGCACGTACAGCTCGGTGAACCTGCCGCCGCTCGGCGCGTTCGGGAACACGCAGCAGCCCCCGGTCGCGGGTCAGAACAGCGATCGCGACTCGATCACCATCAAGCGCGCGTGGGCGGAGATCGCGATCCCGCTCGGCATCCTCAAGGCCGGCCGCATGCCGAACCACTGGGGCATGGGCATCAACCACAACGGCGGCGGCAAGGATCCGATCGGCGGCGGCTACGACACCGACGCGGACTACGGCGACACCGTCGATCGCGTGAGCTTCTCCGCGCAGATTCCGGGCACGCCGCTGCGCGCGATGATCGCGTCCGACTGGAACACGACGACGCTGGTCTCGAACCAGACGAGCTTCAACAAGGGCCACGAAGGGCACCCGTTCGACCTCGACGATCAAGACGACGCCGACGGGTGGGTCGGCGTGATCTCGAAGATGGACTCGCCGCAGGAGTTCAAGGACACCGTCGACCGCGGCGACCTCGCGTTCAACTACGGCGTCTACTTCGAGTACAAGACCCAGAGCTGGGACTTCAACACCGTCGACTTCCTCACCGGCGGACAGCCCGACACCGTCCTCGGCTACACGCCGCGTGACATGACCGTCTACTCGCCGGACCTGTGGGCGAAGCTCGGCTACGGCAAGTGGACGATCGAGGGCGAGTTCGCCGCGACGCTCGGCAAGATCACGCGGCTCGACGACTACGGCAAGCCGCGCGGCGCTGACCTGCGCAAGTACGGCGGCGTCCTTCGCATCGACTGGAAGGGCCTCGAGAACAAGCTCCACCTCGGCATCGAGGGCGGCTTCGCCTCGGGCGATCAGTACGACAACACGCCGCAGGGCTCGACGAACATCGCGTTCGCGAACCTGCTCGGCATCTGCCCCACCGGCCAGGAGTGCGGCACGAAGAAGCTCTCGCAGTTCATCTTCGATCGCGACTACCGGGTCGACATGATCCTGTGGCGCCACCTGATCGGCGCCGTGACCAACGCGGGCTACGTGAAGCCGACGCTGTCGTACGAGCTGACCAAGTCGATCGCGTTCAAGGTCGCCAACATCACGAGCTTCGCGCTCCGTCCGATCGCGACGCCGGGCAACGAGGTCATGTACGGCACCGAGTTCAACGGCGACATCGGCTACACGAGCGGCGGGCTCTACATCGGCATCTCGTACGGCGTGCTGTTCCCGTTCGCCGCGATGGCGCACCCGAACGTCAAGGAAGGCACCGAGGAGAACAAGCTCGGCTGGGGCACCGACCCCGTCACGCTCGTGCCGAACATCAGCGACTCGCCCGGGACGGCGCACACGATCCAGTCCAAGCTGATCCTCTCGTTCTAGCGATCGCGCTCGCGGAGCAGTCGCTACAGCTCGGACAGCGCGGTCACCAGGCGATCGATCGGCACGACCTCGAGGCCGAACCGCTCCTCGAGCCGCGCGGCATTCTGCGCCGGCACGAGCGCGCGACCGAAGCCGAGCCTCGCCGCTTCCGCCAGCCGCTGCTCGCACAGCGGCACGGCGCGGATCTCGCCGGCGAGGCCGACCTCGCCGAACACGATCGTCTTCGCGTCGATCGCGCGGCCGCGCACGCTCGACGAGATCGCGCACGCGATGCCCAGATCGATCGCCGGCTCGCCGAGACGCAAGCCGCCCGCGACGTTCACGAACACGTCGCGATCGAGCACGTCACACTGCGCGCGTTGCGCGAGCACCGCGAGCAACAGCGACACGCGATTGCCGTCGACGCCCGCCGACGTGCGCCGCCCGAACCCCGACGTGGCCGGTGCGACGAGCGCCTGGATCTCGACGAGCAAGGGACGCGCGCCATCCGCCGACGCGACGACGACGCTGCCCGGCGCGCCGACGGGACGCTCCGCGAGCAGGTGCGCCGACGGATTCGCGACCTCGGCCATGCCCGCGCCGCGCATCTCGAACACGCCGATCTCCTGTGTCGACCCGAAGCGGTTCTTGTGCGCGCGCAAGATGCGATACGGACCGCCGTCACCCTCGAGCTGCAGCACGACATCGACGAGGTGCTCGAGCGTCTTGGGCCCGGCGATACCGCCGTCCTTGGTCACGTGACCGACGAGGATCGTCGGCACGCCGCTGGTCTTCGCGAACTGCATGAGGCGGCTCGCGCACTCGCGGACCTGCGCGAGCGATCCGGGGATCGAGTCGAGGATCGGCGTGTAGATCGTCTGGATCGAGTCGACCGCGAGGTACGCGGGCCGGGTCTTCTCCGCGTGCGCGAGGATGCGCTCGACATCGGTCTCGGCGACGATCGACAAGCTCGGGTGATCCGCGCTCACGCGCCGCGCGCGCATCGCCGTCTGCGCGACGCTCTCCTCGCCGGTCGCGTAGAGGACCCCGCGCCGCGTGTCGTCCGTGCTCGCGATGCCGCGCGCATTCCGCGATGCTCGCGGCGACTCGCCCGCCAACCCGGCGAGCGCCTGGACGAGCAGCGTGCTCTTGCCGACGCCGGGGTCGCCACCGAGGAGCACGAGGCTGCCCGCGACGAAGCCACCGCCGAGCACGCGATCGAGCTCGCCGATCCGCGTGGAGCCGCGATCCTTGGCGAGCACCTCGCCGACGTCCGCGATCGAGATCGGTGCGCCACCATCGGCGACGCCCGCGGCGCTCGCCCGAACATGCCCCGCCGCATCGACCTCCTCGACGAGCGAGTTCCACGTCTGGCAGGCGGGACAGCGGCCCAACCACTTCGGCTCGACATGACCGCAGGCATCGCAGCGATGCACGCTACGGGTCGGCTTGAGCGCCTTCACCTTTGCCATCGCGTAGCTGTAACAGATCACTCTGACTGTACTTCCGGGCCGCGCATCGCAGCCTCGGAAAAACCATGGGTCAACCCCAGGGTATCTCGGCGCTGGCGCGTCTTGCACGATCTCCCCGGCCCACCGCACGCTGTCACGAAACACATGCACGATCGCGGCAGACGTAGAGACCGAGTCTTGCTCGTCGCGCCTCAGAACGAAGACACGATGCTGCTCGCCGGGCTACTCACGACCGCGGGCTACGCGATGTCGACCGTGTTCGACGTCGAGACCGCCATCGAGCTCTGCGCCGCGGGCATGCCCGATCACGCGATCATCGATCTGTCCACGCCCGGCATCGACGGCATCCAGCTCGCGACACGACTGCGCGCGCTCGAGCCGACGCGAGGGATGCGCATCGTCGCGATCACCGCACGCGGCACATCGACGAACACCGGGGCGATCGACGTCGAGGTTCCGCATCCCGCGACCGTCACGAAGTTGATCGACGCACTCGCGCCTCGCGCTTAGCGCGACCGCGCGTGCCGAGATGGAGCGCCGTCGCGCTTAGCGCGACCGCGCGTGATCGATCAGCGCCTTCACGGCGCGACGGGCGAGGTCGGCGGCGGTGCCGTCTTGGACGATCGCCCACACGCCGACCTGCGACGGCGCGAGCTCCGCGAACGCGACGAGGCGCTTCGCGGTGATCGCATCGCGCGCGATCGAGAGCGGCACGAACGCGACGTTCCCCGGCCTCACCGCCGCTTCGAGCATGAACAGGGCATCGTCGGCCTCCGCGGCGACGATCGGGCGCAGACCGCGCTCGTCCATGAACGCTTCGACCTCCCAGCGGAAGCCCGAGGTGCTGCGATACTGCACGAGGCGAACGTTGCTCCAGTCGTTCGCCGCCTGGGTCACCGGCGCGGCGACCGCGACGAGCGTCGTCGCCGCGACCTGCGTCGTGTCGAGCCCGCGCTTGGCGGCGGACGCCGGCTCCGACTCGCACAGCACGAGATCGAGCTCGCTCGCGCGCACGTCGCGGAGCAGCTCGATCGTCTCGCCGGTGCGGATCGTCGGCAGACAGTTGTCGAGGGCGAGGAGCGGCATCAACAGATCCGCGGTCGCGGTGCGCGCGATCGCGCCGCTGACCCCGACGCGCAACGTGGTCGGCAGCTCGCGCTTGGCGTGGCCGAGCGCCTCGGAGAGACGCTCGCCCGCGCGGAACATCACCGACGTGTGCTCGAACGCCATCTTCCCCGCTTCGGTCAACCGCAGGCCCGTCGGCAACCGCTCGAACAATGTCACGCCGAGCCAGCGCTCGAGCGTCCGGATCTGCTCGCTCACGGTCGGCTGCGTGACGCCCAGCCGCTCCGCCGCGCGCGCGACCGAGCCCTCGTGCGCCGCGACGTGAAAGTAGTGCAAGTGGTTGTAGTTCAGCATTCTGCTCAACTGCGTAACACTTCGCGGGCGAACGCGAAGGGGGGCGCGCGTGAGCCGTGCGCGAGAGCGCGCTCCGAGGACAGCGAGCGCCGTCAGCTGAGGCGCTTGCGCACGGCTTCTTGCTTCGCGCGCAGCTTGTCGGCGAGGTCGAGGCGTCCCAGCACGCGCGCGCGCGTCTCGCCGACGCCGAGCCAGCGGACCGCATGGCTGACCGAGCCCGCGGCGAGAAACGCACGGCTCGCCGACAGCGCGACCGCGACATCACCGCGGTCCTCGTCGTGGCGGCGCTCGAACAGCTCCTGCGCCTTCTCGGTCTTGCCGGCGCTCACGTAGAAGTCGGCGAGACCGTCGCGCACCGCGCCGAGTCGCTGCGACCCGTGCGGGAAGTCCGCCATCGCGCGCGCGTACGCGTCGACAAAGTCCTCGTACGCCGCGACCGTGCGCTCGAGATCGTGACGCCCGAGCTCCACGAGCAGCTCGAGGAACGGCGCGTAGAAGACGTAGCTGTCGATCGGCCGCGCGAGCAGCGCGAGCACCTCCTCGTACGACAGCTGGTCGTTCTCGCGAGCCGCGGCGGCGAGCGTCGCGGCTTCGATCGCGCTCGACGTGTGCCCGAACCGCGCTCGCGCTTCCTCGAGCCCGTAGTCGCGCACGATCTCGGAGACTCGCTCCGCCCGCGCGACGTGCTCGGTGATGCCGTGCCAGTCGAGGAACTCGGGACCGCCGACCGACGGCGGCGTCGCGAACTCACCGGCGGGCCTCGCCAGCCCGCTCGCTGCGTCGGCTCCGACCTCGGGGGCCTCGAAGTGGCTCTCCCAGGTGGCGCCGTTGGCGGTCAGTGCTTGTCGGGCGGCGGCGATCTCCTCGGCCGACAGCCAACTGATCCGCATTCCCTCACCCTACCCCGCCTGCACAGGCCCGTCTCACTTCTTTTTCGGCGTCTTCTTCTTCTTCGGGTCGGGCTTCTTCCCACCACCCTTCACCTCGCCGCCGAGCGAACCGATCTCTTCTTCCGCGCGCTTCGCCGCTTCCGGATCCTTCGACTTGTTGACCTCGAGGTACTTGTTGAACGCGGCGATCGCCTTGTCGTTCTGGTGATCCGCTTTGTAGCTGAAGCCCAGATCGAACCACGCGTCGGCGTTGCCCGGATCGAGCCCCGTCGCCTTCTCGTACGCGGCGATCGCCTCCGTGTACATCTCCTTGCGGCGATAGATCACGGCGAGGTTGAAGTGAAAGTTGGCGTCGTTCGGCGAGAGCTCGGTCGCCTTCTTGTACGCCTTCAGTGCATCGTCATCGCGCTTCGCGGAGCGATACGCGACGCCGAGGTTGTTCCAGTACTGCGCCTCGTCCGGCTTGCTCTTCGTCGCGGCCTCGAGGTCCGTGATCGCGCCGTTCAGATCGCCCTTCTGTCGCTTGATCGTCCCGAGGTTCGCGCGGATCTCGGCGTCGTTCGGCGCGAGCGTCTTCGCCTTCTCGAGCGCGGCGAGCGCCTTGTCGACTTCCTTGTTGCGGTAGTACGCCATGCCGAGGTTGGCCCACAGCACCTTGTCCTTGGTGATCACCGCGGTCGCCTTCTCGTACGCGCCGACGGCCTTCGCGTTGTCGCCCTTGGCCTTGTACAGGTTGCCGAGCGACGACCACGCCATGCCGTGCCGGGGGTTCGCGGCGACGGCCTTCTCGAGCGTCGCGATCGCCTCGTCGTTCTTGCCCTGCTGCTTGTACGCAAGGCCCTGCTTGTAATAGGCGTCCGCGTTGTCCGCGAGCGCGGCCGACGGGACCGCAACGAGCGCACCGAGCGCGAACAACATCCTTGCGAGACGCATGGTTCCTCCGACGCGGAGAGTAACAGCGTTATTCAGCGGGTCCAAAGTCCCCGAAAAGCCGAAACGCCCCGTGATAGGGGCGCCTCTTACATGCCGGTTGCTCATCCCCACCTTGTGGCGGAGCAGGGCCCGACGGTTACGCGGGGCGTCGTTCCCCGCTCGCTCGCTCAGCTCAGGCCTCGGCCGTCGCCGGCGTGTTCTCGGCCGCTTCGACGCGCTCTTCGAGCGTCGGCGCCTTCGACTCCACGCCGAGCTCGACCTCGGCCAGCGCCTCGCCGCTCGCGGCGACGTCCTGGCTCAGCTCGTCGAGCTGCTTGGTCGCGGTCGTCGTCGAGGCGCGCGTCGCTTCCAGGCCCGTTGCCGCGAGCTGGAACTTCTCGAGCGTCGTGACGTGATTGTGCATCCGCGCGACCAGGCGCTCGCGGCCCTGACGGATGTGCGCGCGATAGCGGCGCTGATCGTCGAGCGCGGCGCGCGCCTGCTGGTACTGCGCCTTGACCTCGGGGTCGGTCGCCGCGGCGATGCGCTTGTCGAAGTCGTCCATGCGCGACGCGAGCTCGAGATCCGAGGCGCCGGTCAGCTTGACCTCCGCCGACTTCGCGGCGACCTCGAGCGTCTTGAGGACGCCGTCGCGCACGAGCGTCTTGCCGCTGTCGCCGTCGGCGAGCTTGTCCTTCGTCGTGTTCCAGATCGCGACCGAGCGATCGCACAGGCCCTTCACCTCGGGATCGAGGTTCGCGGGCAGGTTGCGCACCGCCGCCGCGACCGGATCGAGCGCGAGCTTCAGGTGGCGCGGCAGCATCGCGAGCACGCCGACCATGCCCATCGCCGCGGCGCTCGTGCCGTACTTGATCCACTCGGGCCAGTTCCGCGTCTCGTACGCGGTGCTGATCTTCAGCGCGCACCACATGCCGAGCAGCGCGACGCCCGCGCCGAGGCCGATCGAGAGCAGCCCCTTGACGCCCCGATGACCACCGACCGCGACGCCGAGCGCGAGCATGCTCGCGATCACCGCGAGCATCGGCCAGCCGAGCGTCATCGCGAACAGCGGCACGCACGCGGCCGTGGCGGCGAGCATGCGCCACGGCGCGCGGCCGTGCGCGATCGCGGCGCCGCAGGCGATGCCGAGGACGCCGCCCGCGATCGGCGCGACGGGCCACGCCGTGACCGGAGCGAGGGCAGCACCAAACAGCAGCGAGCTCCCGACCATGCCGAGCGCTGCTTTGTGAAACGACGCGTGATCACCGAACCGAATGTCCATGGCTCGTATGAACGCGGCACGTTGGCCGTTCGATCTAGCGAGGTATATAAGGGCTGCGCATCCGTGCGAGCGCGTGCCCCGAAACGAACAAAGCCCTGGTTTCCCAGGGCCTTTTTCGAACACCTACACGGCGTCGATCAGAACGTCAGGCGAGCGCCGAAGCGGATCGAACGAGACACGGCGCGCTCGTTGAGGCGACCGAAGTTCTTGTTCTTGGTCGGCGTCTGGTTCACGCCGGCACCGTTCTCGTCGTTCGTCTTCAGGTGCTCGAGGTCGCGAGCATCACCGCCGACGATCGGCGAGACGTAGTCGAACGTGTACGACTGATCCCGGTCGAGCTCGAGCTGCGAGTTGAACAGGTTGAAGATGTCGCCGAAGATCTCGACCTTCGTCGTCTTGTTGATCTGATACCCGTAGCCGAGGTGCAGATCGAACGTCGTCGTCAGCGGCGAGCGGCCCGACGTACCACGCTTGAGGATGTAGACCTCGTCGTCGCCGTAGTACGCGTCGGCGCCGAGCGTGGAGTGCGGGATACCCGAGACCGCGCGGAGGCTCGCGCCGGTGGTCAGCGTGCCCGACTTCTTGAAGTCGAACATGTAGAAGCCATCGACCTTGAGGTTGTGCGTGCGGTCGAGCGAGAGCAGACCGAAGCGGTTCGGAGACAGCGACGGCTGATCGAACTGCGCGGTGATGTTCGGGTCATCCTGGTTCGTCTCCGGGATGAACAGACCGGGGTAGTTACCGCGCGTGCGCGAGTACGTGTACGACGCGAGGATGATCGAGTTCTTCGTCGGACGCTGGTTCGCGGTGACCTGGATACCGTCGTAGATGCGCTCCGGCGTGTCGTACGTCTTCACGCGGCGCAACGTCGCGGCGCGCGAGCGGAGCAGCTCGACCTTGGCCTGGTCCATCGGATCCGACGAGCCCATCAGCTCGTCGGCCTGACGATCGAACTCGGCCGCGTCGTCGTCGAAGTTCTGGCCCGGGTTCGCGAGGATGTACTCGCCCGTCGGAGACAGAACGTCTTCGATCACGCTCGGCATCGAGCGGTGGATCCAGTTGAGGCCGACCTTGAGGTCCGCGAGGATCTCGTACTCGGTGCCGAGCACGAACTCCTGGCTGTACTGGCCCTTGAGCGACGGCGCCGCGATCTCGAGGCCCTCGCCGAGCACACCGAGCGAGTTCTGATCGCTGCACTGATCGATGGTGCCCTGCACGTCCGGGTTGCCGTAGTCGACGTTGCAGTTCGGGTCGTAGCCCGGGTCGCCCATCGTGAGCCGGTTCTGGTTGAGCGTCGTCTGGCTCAGCACCTCGCCGCCGTAGAGGCGGACGTTGAGGCGCATCGGCATGTTCTCGTAGAAGCGCCCGTAGTGGCCGAACACCTTCGCCTTACCTTCGCTGGTCGGGTCGTAGATGAAGCCGATGCGCGGCGCCCACAGATCGTTGAGCGTGAACGCGTTCTCCGGGAACGTCTCGGTGAGGCCCGGGATGACCGAGGCCGTCTGCTTGCCCTGGATCTCCTCGGCGACGAACGCCGCCTGCTGCTCCCAGCGGATGCCGAGGTTCAGCGTGAAGTTCGGGCGGATCTGCCACGAGTCCGAGAGGTAGAGCGCGATGCTGCGGTTGTTGGTGCTCGCGTTCAGCTGATCGGCGCGCTCGCACAGAGCACCACCGCCGCCGCACACGACCTCGCCCGGTCCGAACATCGGATCGTTCGCGTCGTCGTCATCGCCGAGCGCCGCGATCTCGTCGGGCGTCAGGTCGCGCTTGAAGCGAACGAACTGCGACGCCGACCAGCGGCCGGGGAGCGCGGTGGGATCCCCCATCGTGTCGCAGGCGAGGCCGCCCGACGCGGTCTGCACCACGTTGCACGAGCGCGTGAGCGCCTCGCCACCCGTGAGGTAGCGGAGCGAGTCGTACGTCGAGAACTCGACGTCGCCGCCCGCCTTGAACGTGTGGTAGCCCGCGAGCTTCACGCGCTGCGTGAGCGACGCGGTGAACGAGGCGCGATCGTTGGTGCGCTCCTCGATCGTACCGAGGCCCGCGGCGCGATACTGGCTGATGGGGCAGTTCCGGAAGTTCGGGTACGGGTCGTTCGGATCGTTGTCGTTGCACTCGGCGATCGCGTTCGCGCCCTCGAGGTCCGCGAAGTCGTACAGCGAGCGCTCGTAGTTGTAGCGCTCGAGTGCTTGGGCGGACCGCGCGTTGAGCGGCTTCTGCGTCTCGTAACCGCGGTGGAAGCCGGCGACCACGTCGATCTGCGTCTTGCCCTCGTTGAGCTTCGACGTGTACTTCGCGGACACGTCGTATGCGCCCTCGTCGACGCCGATCAGCGCCGTCTCCGCCGGGCGGCGGAGCTCCGTCAGGATCGAGTCCGCCATCTGCGGGTTTCCGAACAGCGAGACCTGGAACTGGTTGTTCTGATCGATCGCGCCGCTGATCTTCCCGGTGAAGAAGTACGTGTCGCGCTTCGACGGGATGCTGCTCCGCGAGACCTCGACGAGGCGGGGCGCGCCCTCGGGATCCATCGGGTCCGCGGGATCCGCGAAGCCGTCGTGATCCTCGTCGACGACCTGGCTCACGATGCGCGTGTTGTCGGTGCGGCGGATCGACGGGTTGAACCCGACGTGGAACCACAGCTTGTCCTTGATGATCGGACCGCCGAGCTCGGCGCCGAGGTCCCACGCGTAGTTGAGCTTCGAGTTCGAGTCGATCGACTGACCCTCGCGCACGATGGTCTCGGCGTCCGCGACGAGCGCGCCCGGCGTGAAGTAGCCGAACACGGAGCCGTGGAACTCGTTCGAGCCGCTCTTGGTGACGACGTTGACGATACCGCCCGTCGCACGGCCGTACTCGGCGTTGTAGCCGCCAGTGATGACCTCGGTCTCCTGGATGAACTCGGTCGGCAGGTTCGACGACAGCGCGCCGTTCGACGTGTCCGTCGTGTTGATGCCCTCGACGACGTAGGTGTTCTCGAGCGACGTCGCGCCCGAGAAGTTCGAGCCGAAGAAGTCGTTGGTCGAGCCCGCGGCCGCGCCGACGACCCCGCCGAACGTACGCGCGACGGGGATGTTGCGCGTGTAGTCATCGCCGAACGAGACGCCGGTCTTGGTCGAGCCCTGATCGACGATCGGGGCGCTGCCCTGGATCTCGATGACCTCGCCCTTGGGCCGGCCTTCCTTCGCGCCGGAGTCGACCGTCACGTTGACGACTGCTTCCTTACCGACCTGGATGAGCACGTTGCCACGCGAGAACGTCGAGTCCGCATAGTAGACGGTCAGGACGTACAGGCCGGGCGGCAGCGCGGTGATGAAGTACTGGCCACCGTCCTCGGTGATCGCGACCTGCTCGCCTTGCAGCGAAGGCGAGGTCGCGACGACCGTGGCGCCGACGGCGGGCTGGCCGGTGGCCTTGTCACGGATCACGCCGCGCAGCTGACCGACGGTGGCGCCGGTCTGCGCGAACACTTCTTGTGGCTCGACGACGGCCGATGCACCCGCGAGGATGCCGACGGTCATGAACGCAGATAGAAAATTCTTCATGTTCATGTTCGGGGTTCCTTTCAGGGCGTCGCCATCTCGGTGAGGAAGCAGAGGACGGTGTCGGCCGCGAGCTCGAGCGCCCCGGCGCCGCCGGCGGCGTCGGACGCCTCCGCACCCGCGGTGAACTCGAGGCGGTAGGTCTCCTCTGGATCGAAGAAGACGCCATCGAGCGTCGGATCTGTCGGGTCGGCGATGAAGCCGGTCGCGCTCGCGTCGGCGATCTGGATCGACGTGTCGTCGGAGACGACCCCATCGGGCGGCGCGTCGTCGAGGATCTGGAAGATGCGGATGTCGGCCGCGGCGACCTCGGTGCCACCGGTGCAGTCGTCCGCGACGCCCTTGAACAGGCGGATGTCCGCGGTCGTGACCGACGCGGGATCGACGACGGAGTTGAAGAACAGCGAGATCGGCGCCTCGGGCACCACCTCGGGCTTGTCCGCTGTCTCGTCGGTCGCGATCGCTTCGGGCTCGGTACCGACGAGCTCGAACGGCGCGATGGCGAAGCGGTATCCGCCGCCGGGGCCGCGCTGGTCGGCCGGGACGGCCTCGCCGCTCTTGTCGACGACGTTGTCGTTGATCGTGACCGTGCACTCGGTGCCGCCGGCGACCGCGGTCGGGTCGTCGGGGATGATCACGAGCGACGGACCGACCGGCCACGTCTGGTAGTTGCCGCCGGGCGAGTAGTAGCCGTCGTAGTCGACGGCCACGCCGCCGCACTCGAGCTCGACGGGGTGCGTGTTCGCGATCGAGCCCGTGAACGTGCCCGTCGGAGCGCCCGATGAGTCGGTGTTCGGGATCAGCTCTTCGATGTCCGGATCGAGTAGTTCGTCGAACACGATGCGGACGTACCAGCCCGTAGGCAGTGCATCCTCGACCATGGGAACCTGCTCGGCGGGTTCGAGCGGGCAAACCTCCGCGAGCCCGCCGATGACGAGGAAGACCTCGGTCGGACGGAGCCCGTCGTTCAGCTTGCAGAACGTCGCCGTCTCCAAGTAGAGCGTCGGGTCGTTCATCACGAGGACGGACAGGACTTCAGGTGGTCCTGCCGGGCGCAGGTCGGAACGCTGCTCCGGGTCTTCGCAGGCGCCAAGCGCCAGGGCTGCGGTCGTCGCGAGCGCGAAGCATCGCGATGGCCCACCAAGGAAGTGGGGTTCGATCATGGTCATGAGCCTCCCAAGAAAGGACAAGTGACAGGTCGCGGAGGCGTCGCACGGCCTCCAACGGCGCGAAAAGTCATCGCCGATTTCTTGGGGTAACGCAAGTCGCGCACGTCCCGGGTACGTGGAGATCGTGACCGTGTCGTGACGCATCTCTCTCACTGCGCGGCTACGCCACAGACGTGCGATCGCGATCGAACGCGCTTCGATAAGCGCGCTCGCGGTACTCCGTCGAGATCGCTGGCTTCGCCTGCGACAGTGCTGGGTGAACGCACCTTCGTTCACTGCGACAGCGGCAGCGCGTGCGAGAGGCCCATCTCGCCTCGCGATCACCCACGGATGACCGCGAATAACGACTTCTGTCAGGCGATGGCCGGCGTCGCGGCGACCTTCGCGGCGACCGGCTGCGAGCGTGCTCGCCGCCGCGATCTCGCGCGAGCGCGGTGAAGCATCGAGCTCTCGTCGTCGAGACGAACGCGATCGCCGCCGGAATCGCGAGCGAACGCGCGCGTGTTATCGTTGGACCTCAAATCATTTGACGAACCCGATGAGACACACGAGCCCGGTGAACGCGTGCTGCGCAGGCGATCGGCGATGACCGACGCAGCGATCGGCATCGACCCGACGGTCCTGTACTACGTCCGGGCACAGGGTCTGTTGGTCATCGCGTTCGCTCTGTTCATCGGGCTCGGCTGCGCGATCGTGCCGCTGTTCGCGAAGGGGAAGATCGAGGCGAGGCACATACCGTGGCTCGTCGTCGGCGCCTCGGTGTTCGTGATCTTCATGTACTCGGGCGTCCGCACGCTCTCGCTCCAGGCTCCACCGCTCTCGCTCGGAGCCGACGGCGTGCTCCACGTCGGTGATCGCAGCGTGCGCCTCGACTCCACGACGGTGATCACGTACGACGGCGACGCATCCGACCTCGCGCCGCCGGCCAGGGACAAGCGCGGCTACGGCGCGATGCCGAGCGCGATCGACTTCCCTCCCCGCTTCGCCGGCGGTCCGGTGATCACGATCCGCACCGGCGCCGACGCGGTGTCGCTGCAGCCGTTGCTCTACGGACCATCCGCCTATATCGAGTCGGCGCGGCCCGAGGCGAGTGCGCTCGTCCAGCGCATTGCCGCGATCGGCACGGAAGGCAACGCGCGGGCGTGGCTCGCGTCGGCGTTCGCGCCCGACGATGCCGCAACCGAGCCGCCGCGGTTCCGCACGTTCCTCATCATGTTCCTCCTCATCGCGACGCCGATCCTCGGCATGCTCGCGACCGCGGTCGCGATCGGCCTCAAGCGGAGGTTGCTCCCGTGATCGCGCGGCCGGCGGGATGGCTCGCGGTCCCCGGCGTTCGCACGCAGACCCTCGTCGCGCCGGAGGGCCCCGACGCGGCGGGCATCCGCTACACCGAGCGAGCTCGGCCGCTGCGCCGGATGCGCGACATCATCGCCGACTGGCAGCGGCGCAAGGCGAAGGTGACGGACATGGTCGTCGGCCCGATCGAGCGGCTCGTGACCGTCGAGGGCGAGCACGCCGCGTTCGTCACCATCGACGGCGCGTTCGACGCACGTCGCGTCCAGGCGAGCCTCGGCGTCGTGTTCGGAGACGACTTCTTCGCGCTCCTCGAGGGGTTCGCGCTGCGCGCCGAGCTGTTCTCCGCGATCGCCGCCAAGGTGCGCGAGCTGACGATCGCGGATCGACACATGCTCGGACATCGCCGTCGCCGCTACGAGCACGCGTCGCCCGAGGGCTGGCAGGCGATCGTTCGCGGCTACACCACGGACTGGATCGCGCCGGGCTATCCGCTGCGCAGCGGGATGATGGTCACCTACGCGGCGACACCCGTCGAGCCGAGCGACGAGGTCGTCGTCGCGGCGCTCGTCGCCCGCGCGATCGAGCGCGGCTTCGGACCGGAGCGAGCCGCGACGACGAAGGAGATCGAGACCACCACCGGCCTGGCCGGCGTGATCAGCGAGGCAATCGTGTCCGGGCACGGCGGGCGCGTGTTGCGCTCGTTCGTCACGCTCACGGAGGGGCGCTACCTCTACTCGTGCGAGCTGCTCGCGCGCACCGAAGCGGAGTGGCCGGCGCACCAGGATGCGTTCTCGCGTCTGTGGCGCTCGATCGTTCCGATTCCGCGCCCACCTCCGACCGCGGTGACCAGCGACAGCGCCGGATTGTTCGAGTTCTGGGCCGACTGATCGTTTGATGTCAAACCGTTAGCGCGCACGAAATCCGAGCGGATCCGGGAGGATGTTCGCTCGGTTCTGCGTATGATTCGACATGCTCGATCTCGCGAAGGCTGCACTGCCGTGGATGGGGACGCTCGCCGGTCTCGAACGCACCGATCGCGGCCTGGAATCTGGCAACGACTTCCGCACCGGACGCGCGATCGCCGGCACCGGCCTCGCCGCCATGCGCGGCCTCACGGTCGCCGGCGGCGCGGGTACGAGCCTCTTGTCCACGGCGGGCGCCGGCGCAGGTGCCGGCCTCGGGATGGCGGCCGGGCTCACGGACAGCTTCTCCGTGCTCGGCGCCGCACCGAGCCCCGAGGTCGAGATGGCGATGACCGGCGCCCTCGCGCTCGGCGGCGGCATCGCCGGCGGAGCGCGGCCCGACACGCTGCCGTTCCTCGCCGCCGGTGGTCTCGGCTCGAGCGTGATGGGCATGGCCGCGACGTCGCTGGACCAGAGCGGCAACCACGCGCTCGCCGCGGGAGCCGCCATGCTCGGCATGGGTTCGGCCGGAGCGGGCATCGGTGGCGCGATCGGCGAGAGCGTGGGCGGTCCGATGGGCGCCGCGGTGGGCGCCGGCATCGGCGGCGGTGTCGGCCTCGTCGGCGGCGGCATCATGGAGATCGCGCAGGACGATGCAGCCGACGAGCGCGTCGCGTCGATCAGCGACGATCACGGGTTGACCGGCGGCGAAGCGATGGGCATCGGGAGCCTGGCGCTCGGCGGCGCCCTCGCCGGCGGTGCGATCGGCAGCATCATTCCCGCGGTCGGAACGGCGATCGGCGCCGGCGTCGGCGCTGGTGTCGGCGCTGTCGGTGGCCTGATCTCGTCGCTCTGGGACTGAGCGCTCGCGGGTCGATGCGGATCGAACCGATCACCGTCGAGACCCTCGAGCCCTACCTCCTGCACCTCGAGCGCCAGGTCGCGGAGTCCGGTCGCCACGGGCTGCCGATCTTCAATCCCCTGCCGCGCGCTCAGCGCCCCCTGGCGGAGCACCTGCGGTCCGAGCGCGAGCGCGGCCTCGCGACGCCGCTCGATCAGCCGATCTGGCGGCGCATGTGGGGTGCGTGGGACGGCGATCGCGTCGTCGGCGGCAGCGAGCTGTGCGGTCCGCCGTACCCGACGGAGCTGCACCGGGCGACCTTCAGCCTCGGGCTCGAACGAAGTCACTACGGCCGCGGGCTCGCGATGGCCCTGTGCGACGCCGTGCTCGCCTGGGTGCGCGCCGACACGAGCATCGCGTACCTGGACCTCGCGGTGTTCGCGTCCAACACGCCGGCGCTGCGCCTCTACGAGCGGCTCGGGTTCGAGCGCGTCGGTATGATCGAGGATCGCTACCGCGTCGATGGCGAGCGCGTCGACGACGTGTTGATGACGCATCGGATCGTCCGATGACGACGCCGTCCGACGCGATCGACGATGCGATCGATGATGCGCCCCATGCGCCCGATGCGCCCGATGCGCCCGATGCGCCCGATGCGCCCGATGCGCCCGATGCG
>CAZUAR010000010.1:0-61045 GCA_964617845.1 uncultured Kofleriaceae bacterium
GCGCCTACTACGCGACGCCTGCGCTCGTCACGACGGGACAGCGCGAGGACTTACGTTTGGTCGACCCTGTCAACTTGCGAGGGTCATCGAACCGCCCACGTATGCGCCGCGCGCCCATCGGCAAGCTTCTCGAGACGGGCGGGCGACGGCCACCTCGGCACCGTGTCCTCCGCAACGGGCACATGACGGGCACATCATGTACGGAGCTGGTCCGCGCGTAGCAGGTCGTCGATGATCCAGTGATAGTTGACCGGGTCGCCGTCCCATAACGGCTCGTTCGTTTCCGCGGAAACGTCGAGGTCATGATGGGCCTCGACGAGCGTCGGCATCCCGACGCGAGGTGAGCGCGGGCGCGGTGCCGCCTCGGTCACCAGCCGGTTGCGCGCATCGAAGAATCGCGGCTGCTCGTGCTCGTCGAGCTCGATGCGATAGCCGTACTCGTGGACGAACCGATGGTGATGACTGCACAAACCGATCATGTTGCGGAGGCACGTCTCCCCACCGTTCGCCCAGTGCTCGATGTGATGGCCTTCGATAAAGATCCGGTTGTTGCACCCCGGGAATCGACACGTCTTGTCGCGCTTTAGCAACGCTCGCTTGATCGACGTGGGGATCGAGCGGGTCTTGCGACCGACCGAGATTGTAGTGCCATGGTGGTCCTCGACCATGTGCACGACACCGCAGTCACACGCGAGGCGGCGCGCCGTTTCCGCGGAAACGCAGGTGCCATCGCTCGTCACGGCAAACGGGTCTGGCGCGGTCATGGGGTGGGTCAGGGTCTCGGCCGCGACCGTGACGACGAGCTCGGTCGGCACCGCGTGAACGCGATCGCCGCGCAAGACGTCGCGTGCCATGGCGACCAACGCGTCCGCACGATCGAAGCGGCGTGAGGTGTCCTCGCGGGGCGGGAAGCGGTTTGCCGGGGCGGACTCGGCGGCGCGGGCGACGTCGGCGCGAAACGTCTCGTTGCTCGATTCCTTCGTTGCGCGTGCGATGGCTTCGAGTGCGGCCCAGAACAGGGCGGCTTCCTCGGCGTGGATGACGGCTTCCACCTTGACCATGCCGTCATCGAGATCGCTGCGACGCACGTAGCGTCGATCGCGATCGTAGCTCTCGTCGGGTTCCTTCGATGCACGCACGACGGCGGCGTACTTGCGGCAGATTCGCTCGAGCTGCGAGCCGGTCGCGTAGCGAGCGTCGTGGAGGAGCGTGGCCTCGTTCGCTGGTGTCGCGACACGCGTGATCGCGCGGACCTTGCAATAGGAGATAGAGCCGCGGCGAAGCGCGTCGTCGATCAGTGGGAGCTCGGCGAGACGGCGAGCGACGCGCAGGTGCTCGCGCGATGTGCCCATGCTCCATCCGACGCGCCATGACAGCCACTCGGCGCATGTGTGAGCGCCTTGCTTGTACCAACCGCCGGCAGAGTCGAATTCGCGAAGGTCGGTGAGGAGCGTGTGGGTCGCGGCGTCGAGGTGGGCGGCGTGCGTGGCGATCCGGTCGGCGAGAGCATCGATATCGACGGACATGATCAATCGATATCATTGCGGTCTGACAACTATAGATCTCATTGCACGCGACAGATGAAGACGATACCGGGCCATGACTCGAAACCAGGATGCGGTTGGATCGTGACGGCGAGCTTCCCGCCCCTCGTGCACGGCGTCTACGAAGGTTGTTGCGAAGGATTCCGTCCGCGATCTGACGTCGACGTGATGCAGCGATTTACGGTCATGATGTGCGCGCCATTCGCCAACCCGGCGAGCAGATTTGCGGTCGGTGAAGGTCCCGGCGGCTCCTCGGTGCGTGGACGCTGCACGCGGCCGACGTCGCACTTGCGTGCGGCGTGTTCGCGGCGTTGCTCGCCCGCGAAACCAGCGACGGTGACGTCGACGGAGCTCGGACGCGAGACGGGAGAGGGCTTCACTATCAACTCGGAGAAGGATGGAGCGCGCACACGACTGTCGCTGAGATGTTCCAGGCGCGACGCGCCAACGAGACCATTCAAGTGATCTCGCTCGAAGGGGATGTGGACGTGTCGGTCGCACTCTCGTCGCTCCAGGGAAGCGCCGAATGCGATCAATTCGCGAAGCAGCTTGGTGCGCTGTACAAGTTGCCAGATCCGAAAGGCGCCTCGTTTCCGGGGCAGATCGGAAGGGGTATGAGCTTGTCGGTAGCGCCGGTGGACTCTCGATGCTTCACGACCGACAAGGTCATCGCGGGGTAGAGAAGACGTCGCTCGGTCTGGCCTGTCAGATCGCCTTCGCGAAGGATGAGTCGGTAACGCTGATGACGCTCCTCCCCGCTTCGGATGGAGACCTTGCCGCACTGACGTGCAATGGCCCAGCAAGCGACGAGGGGATGCTCGATGAATGCGCGAAGATCCTGAAGGCGTGGAAGAACGAGTAGTGCCCACGCGGGATCGATCGCCGAGGGCTAAGAAATAGTTCCCACGTCGGGCTCCGCTCGCGTCTGTGCGATATGCGGATCATCGTTGCTCTGTTGCTGGCCGTCGTCGGGTGCACCGCGGAGGGCAGCGGCGGCGATCCGTCGATCGATGCCGGGGCCGCGACGAGTGACGCCGCGCCGACGAGCGATGCCCCATCGGCGCCGCTGCCGGATGCGCCGAGCGCGACGGTGTGCGCGGCGAAGGAGCCCGTCGTCCAGCTGATCTACACGTGCGATTTCCAGTGGTCGCAGTGCAGCGGCACGTCGACCGCGAATCACGAGGTCGATTGTCAGATCCAGGCGGCGGGGTCGTTGCGGTTCTCGTTGTGCGAGTGCAAGCGCAACGGCGTCTCGCAGATGCAGTTCACGTCCACGACGATCTGTGGCTTCGGGACGTGGCCCGAGGTCGAGGCCGAGGCAAACATGCGCTGCGGCTGGAATCTGCAGTAGTTGGTAGGGACCTAGAAAGTTCGCAACCGCGGCGTGCGGTCGGCGATGGGCGGCCTTCATGAAGGCTATCGGATTGTCCATTCTGGTCGTGTTTTCTGCGTGCAACGCCAACCATTCGCCGCTGCCGTTCGATCCCGGTCGACTTCTCGCGTTGCCCGACGGAGGTGGGCGCCCAGACAGTTCTACGGTCGGTGACCGTCCTGTGGTCGGTGACCGTCCTGTGGTCGATGACCGTCCGGCGGTGGCGGCTGGCTCGAGCGTGGTTGCTGGGGTCGGTAGCGCGACGCCACCTGCTCCGGCGCCCGAGGCTCCCCGCGTGAAGGCGGACGGATTCTCGATCGCGCTCGAGAGTGGCTGGCAGGAACAGGCTCCGGGAGACAACCTCGTCAGGCTCGCGCGCTCCACGGCGTCAGGCGCGAAGCAGATGTTCACGGTGTCGCGGTTGAGCGACGAGATCCCGGCGAACATCTATGCCGACGTTGGGTGCTCCCAGTGGAGGCAGACGATCCTCGAGAAGAGCCGCCACGTCTCCAAGGCCGCGCATCGGATCGTCGAGGGAGCATTTGGAGCGGGTTGTGAGGTGGCCACGATCGGCGGCGATCGGATGGTGCTCGTCACGGTGATTCCCTCGGCGATGGGACTCCCGTATAGCGCGCTGTGCTCCGGCCCCGTGAAGGACATGAAGGAGATGGTGAGCGCGTGCGATGCGGTGATCGCGTCGTGGCGTGGAGAGATGGGGGCGACCTCTGATGGGCTTTCGTTCACGCCGCTCGCCGAGGCGAAGCGCATCAGCGGTCCGGGCTTCTCGCTCGAGGTTCCTGCGGGGTGGGCGCTGCAGTCCACGATGGAGTCCGGAACGCACTTGCTCGCGATTCACGGAACGACGGCGGAGAAGGTTCGCGTGTTGAAGGTGTTCACCATGGCGGACGCGTACGCCTCCAAGTCCGATGAGGAATGCCGCGCGCTGGGAGCGAAGGTTGATGGGATCGCGCGATCGATTCCGACCTACGACGGTGAGGCGTGCGAGGTCGTGACCGACGAACGCGACATCGTGACGCTCGTGACGATGCAACCTGACAAGAGCGGCAAGCTGCTCGGCGTTCGCTGCGCGGGCCCACTCTCGGACGCGAAGGCGTTGATTCGCGATTGTCACGAGATCGCGAAGACGCTCCGGCTCGAGTGACGACCTACCAGCTCGCGACGCTGAGGCGGCGGCGAGCGGCGTCCTCGTAGACGGCGGCGCGCAGCCAGGCGCGGGCGAACGCGAGGCGATCGATCGGACGGCGGGCGCCGGTCATCGCGCGCGAGGTGTCGTGGGCGAGCGCGGCGAGATCGCGCAGCACGTCGGCGCCCGTGCGCAGCGAGCGGTCGGTGAGGAGCGCGGCTTCGCGATCGAGCTCGGGCATCGCGTGCATGGGCAACGTGCCGAGGCCACCGAGCACGACGCGCTCGATGCGCCGGCGCAGGGGCGAGAGGAGGTCGTCGGGTGGCTCGTGCGAGATCGAGAGCGCGACGGCGGGCGCGGACAGCGGGCGGAGCGAGAGGCGATCGTAGTGGAGGTTCGCTCGGCCGTGGAGCGCGTCGGGGAGCGGGAAGCGCGGCTCGTCGGGCGCGGGGCCGATCGCGAGGAGATCGAGGCGGCGCGGTTGCGAGAGGCGCGCGCGGGTGATGACGCGCACGAGGAGCGAGGGCGACTTCGCGAGGGCGGCGAGGTTGTCGCGCGCGGGGAGCGCCTTGTGATCGAGCGAGGTGGTGAGGAGGACGACCGTGTTGTTCGCGTTCGTCGTGGCGAGGCCGATGCCCGAGGAGGAACCGCCGAGGAGCGTGCCTTCGAGGAAGATGAGGTCCCAGCCCGCGGGCTTGTGCTCGTCGGCGGTGGCGTCGTGGGCGGCGAGGCGCGCGAGCTGGTCGGCGAGCGGTGTGGACCAGCGGCGCGCGATGGCGTCGTCGGTCCAGCGCGAGGGTTCCGAGGCACGGACGGCGCGCACGCGCTGGCCGGCGCCGAGGCGGCCGTCGGCGGAGGAGGTCGCGTCGGAGACGAACAGGCCCGCGCGGCACAGCTCGCGGTGCGGGAGGACCGCGTCGCCGATGGCGGCGGAGCCGTCGTACGCGGCGGCGGCGCGCGAGGCGTCGCCCGGCGCGATGTCGGAGCGCGTGTAGAGCGTGCCCTTGTCGTCGACGAGGAACGTGACGGCGCCCGCGAAGCCGGTGCGCGCGATGACGGCCTCGGTGAACAGGCCGCGCAGGCGGAGGTTGCCGATGCCCTCGTAGTCGCGGCGCGCGGCGCCGATGATCGCGGGCGACGAGTCCCCGGCGGCGAGGACGTGCGCGACCCACAGCGCCTCGCGGAGGTCGGCGGCGAGGAGGGACAGCGAGAACTCGGGGCGATCGGCGCGCAGCTCGCGGACGAGGCGCAGGATGCGCGTCTGCGCGGCGGCGAGGCGATGGAGGCCGAGCGCGCGCGATGCGTGGATCGAGCGCAGCAGCTCGGCCTGCGCGAACGCGCCCGTGGTCTCGGCGCCGGTGGCGAGGATGTCGGCCAGGATGCGGAACGCTTGCGCCGCGATCTTTGGCGCGTCGGCGTCCGCGGGCGTGACCTGTGCCGCGACCTGTGCCGCGCCCGTCACCGCGGCCGTCGCCGCGACCTCCGCCGCGACGACCGACGCGGTTGGATCGGTCGGATCGACCGCGAGCGCCGGCTCGTCCGCCGGCTCGAGCAGCGCGACGACCGCGGCGACGTGCAGGCACTTCGGCTGGAGGAGGCACGTACAGCTCACGCCGCGCACGATCGCGGACGCGGACGCGGACTCGATCTCGAGCGTGACCGTCTCGCCCTTGTCGGTGGTGATGGTTGCCTTCGTCCACGTCCACTTCATCGCGAGCTCGGGCTCGGCGTCGAGCTTCTTCAGCAGGCGCGACGGGATCTGCGCGGTCAGCGCGGCCGCGACGTCGGGGGCGATGCGCGGGCGCGTCATCGGATCTTCTCTCCCACCCAGCGCGCGAGCTCGAGCGGCGTGAGCGCGGCGATCGGCATGCCCGCGGCCGCGACTTGCTCGGCGATCGGAACGGCGTAGCGAGGTGCGCCGCGATCGTCGAGGGCGGCGAGGCCGAGGCAGGTGACGCCGGCTTCGACGAGCGAGCGCACCTCGCCGAGGAGGCCGTCGATCGAGTAGCCCTCCTCGAAGTCGGAGACGGTGATCACGATCGTGCGGCGCGGGTTGGCGGCGAGCGAGCGGGCGTAGCGCAGCGCCTTGGCGATGTGCGTGCCACCGCCGACGTTGACCTCGAGCAGGAGCGCGAGCGGATCGTGCGCGTGCTCGCTGAGGTCCACGATCTCCGTCGAGAACGCGATGAACTTCACGCTGATCCACGGCACGCCCGAGAGGATCGCCGCCATCATCGCACTGTAGATGACGGAAGGCTCCATCGAGCCGGAGACGTCGACGACGAGCACGATGTTCCAGTCCATGTGCCGTCGCGACTTCTGCTTGAAGTAGAGGCGCTCGGGCACGAGGCGCATCTCGACGCCGTCGTCGTCCTCGATCTCGCGGACCTTGGCTAGGTTCGCGCTGACCGTGCGTGCGAGGTGCAGCACGCTCGACGGCCGGCGCGTCGCGCGCGGCGAGGTCGAGCCTTGCAGCGCGGGACGGACGCGCACCGCGAGCTCGCGTACGAGATCGTCGACGACGCGGCGGATCAGCGCGCGCAGCTTTCCGAGCTGCCCCTCGCCGAGGCCGCCCTTGAGCGAGAGCACCTGTTCGAGCAGCTCGACCGACGGCGTGACGTTCTCCGGGTCGAGCTCGAGCAGCGCGGCGAGGCGCCCGTGCGACGCGGCGTGCGCGGCGACCTCCTCGAACACGCGCGCGCCGAACAGCGCCTCGATCTCCTCGCGCCACGCGCGCACCGTCGGAAACGATGACTCCTGCCCTCCCCCGTCACCGCCGCGCGAGCCCTCGCCGTGCCCCGAGCCATACAGCTCGTCGAGCGCGCGCATCGCGCGAGCGGAGCGCGGTTTCATGCGATCGCGCTCGTGGCCGAGGATCATCCGCCACCGATCGCGCGTCGGGATGCCGTGCTCCTCGCGATCATCGTGCGCCTCCGACTCCCGCCTCGCGGCGGTGGTTGGAGGCGCACTGGCCACGAACGGTGCGACGAGGTCCGGACGCGCGATGCGCGCCATCGCTTCACGCCCGGCGCGGTCGGCGTCGGCGGCGGCGATCATCACCTCGGGCGCGATCGACGTCGCGACGTCGAGGCCGTGCCCCCGTGCGTCGGCGCCGAGGCGATCGCCGAGGACACGCAGGAGCCGGCGGCGCGACGCGTTCGACAGCGTCTCGAAGCCCTCGCGCAGCGCCGCGACGCGCTCGAGGAACTCGCCGTCGGGCAGGTTCTCGACGCGCTCGATGAGGCCGGTCAGGAACACGGGCGAGCCTTCGAACAGAGGCGCCGCGATCGCGAGCGCGCCGCGCAGCTTGTTCGCGAGCACGCGGCGCGCGTCGAGATCGACCGCACCGTCGAGCCACGTGCCGATCGACGTCGATAGCGCCTCCGCCGTCGTGGTGTGGATCAGCACCTGGATCACCGAGGCCGCGCCGACGATCACCGGCGTGCCGGTGGCGACGAGCTGATCGATCGACCAGCGCAAGCGCGAGTCGCCGAGCGTCGCGTGCTCCGGACGCTCGAGGACACGGACCAGCTCGGAGAGCGCCTTCGCATCGTCGAGCGACTCGGATCCCGCGAGGCCGAGCACGGAGGCGACGGCGGTGGAGAGCATCGCGTCGCGATCGAGCGGTGGGAGGACGAAGAGATCGATCTCGCCGGGCACCGCGTCGTCGGCGTCGGCGGGCAGCGCGACGATGTGCCCCGCGAGAATGCGATCGATGAGCGCGATCAGCGCGATCAGCTCGGACAGCGTCGCTTCGGACAGGCGCGGCCCGGTCAGCTCCGCGAGCATCTCGCCGACGAGCTCGCCCGCCCCTGCCTCGGCGGCGGCCTCGGCGAGCGTCACGAGCGAGACCGCGGTCAGCTTGTCGTCGACGTCGAGCCGCGCGCGCTCGGCGCGAAGCGCGCCCGCGGACGCCTGCTTGATCGTGACGCCGCGGAGGCCCGCGAGCTCGATCATCGCTTCGGTCGCGGGCGTGAGCTTGATCCGCCAGCTCGTGGTGAGCGACTCGAGGCCGCCCGCCGCGATCGACTCCTGCTCGGTGCCGTACGGGATGCCGCACGCGCGCATGCGAGCGAGCGCGACGTGGCGCCGGCGATCGAGCGGGCTGCGCAGCGGATCGAGCCGGATGTCGACCGGCTCGGGCATCGCGCCCATCGGCAGCTTGAGCTCGGTCATGAGCGCGGCGACGTGCGGCCCGAGGCCCGATCGCGGGGTGTCGGGCGCGAGGCGACCGCGCTGATGCCCGACGAGCACCGCTTGCATCGCCTTGGCGACGATGCGCCCGCGGCCGAGCAGCTCGCCGTGCGACAGCGCGGTCTGCACGGCCTCGACGAGCTCGCGGCGCCCGGGGGCGGGCAAGCCGCGCAGCTGCGCGAGCGACATCGCGACCTCCGCCGCCGCGCGCGCGTCGGGCACGCTCGCCGGCAGGCCGCGGTGGCGCACCTCGCGCGTGATCTCGACGAGGCACGCCGCGACGAGCGCCGCCACGTCTTCGTCGACTCGCGAGCGTGCGCTCGCTCGCTTCGCGTCCGGGGCGATGCCGCGCGCGTCGGGCGTCTTCTGCGTGGCCCAGAGGCGCTGTTGCCACATCGGATCGCGAATGCCGGCGGGGTAGCCCGATCGCGAGTCGAGCAGCTCGAACGCGTACGG
This sequence comes from uncultured Kofleriaceae bacterium, assembly GCA_964617845.1. Taxonomy (GTDB): domain Bacteria; phylum Myxococcota_A; class Polyangia; order Haliangiales; family Haliangiaceae; genus JABFXX01. The sequence continues at coordinate 8,711 of CAZUAR010000010.1, forward strand.
GATCAGCGACGACACCATGCCCTCGCGCACGCGCATCTCGGTGTCGCCCGGCGGCGACCACAGCGTCGGCTTCGGCAGCAACGCCGCCGCGTGAAACGAGCCGACGACACACGCGATGCGCGCGCTCTTCTTCGCCGTCAGCGACGCGAGCACGTCCCGCATGTGGGCTTCTCGCACGAGGTCGAGCGCGCTCACGCCGTCGCCGCGCGCTTCGTCGATGCGCAGCGCCCAGCCGTAGAGCAGCGCCGCACGCCGAACGCGCTCGGGCTCGGCGGCCACGCCCGCCGCCTCGACCATGTGCTCCCACGAGTCGTCGTCGGCGCCGCGCAGCCGCGCCGCGATGCCCAGTGGCTCGCCACCACGCTCTCGGGGTGGACGCCGCGCGGCGGGCAGATCGATGGCGTGCACCGGAATATCGGCCGCGCGCGCCCAGCGGATCGCGACGAGCTCCGGCGAGAAGTCGGCGAACGGGTAGAAGCCGAGGTCGTCGCCGCCCTCGGACACCGCCGCCACGGCGAGCGGCGCCTCGGCGTCCGGGTGACCGAGCCATTCGATCCACGGCGCGAGGTCCGCGGGCATCTCGATCGCGAGCGCGGTCGGCTTGTACTTCGCGAGCAGCGGCGGCAGCGCGATCGAGCACGCGGGCGAGTGGTGGCGCACGCCGAACAGCCACGGCGCCTTCGCGCTCGCGAGCTCCTCGATCGCGGCGACCGGATCGTCCTTCGCGTGCAGCGCGCGGGTCACGGATCAGACCTCGAGCACCTTGCGAAGATCGTGCAGCGACTTCCACAGGCGCGCGTCGCCCTCGGCGCGACGCTTCACGGTGGCGTCCCAGTACGCGAGCAGCTTGCTGCGATCCTTGGGCTCGTCCTTCATCACCACGCCGAGCAGGTACTCGGGGAGCAGGCGCGCGACGTCCTTGTCCGACGGGAAGTACGTCGCGGCGAGGCCGATCGACGACGCGACCGCGACCGCCTCGGCGGTGGACATCACCGACGACGGCTTCTCGACGGACCAGCCCTCGACGGTGCGGCCGAGGCGCAGGTCGCGGAACACGGTGACGAGCGCCTCGATCACCGCATCGTCGACGCCGAGCGGCGCGCCCGCGTCGGCGACGATCTGCTTCGCGCGGCGGCGCACGAGCTCGGTCTCGCGCGCGAGATCGCCGATCGGTGCGACGGTCTCGAAGTTGAAGCGGCGCTTGAGCGCGGCGGACATCTCCGAGACGCCTTTGTCGCGGAGGTTCGCGGTCGCGATCACGTTGAAGCCGCGCTGCGCGGACTCGATCGTGCCGAGCTCGGGGACGCTGAGGCGGCGATCGGACATGATCGAGACGAGCGCGTCCTGGACTTCGGGCAGGCAGCGCGTGATCTCCTCGACGCGAGCGAGCGCGCCGCGCTGCATCGCGACGAGCACCGGCGATGGCACGAGCGCCTCGGGCTGCGGGCCCTTCGCGATCAGGATCGAGTAGTTCCACCCGTAGCGGAAGTGCTCCTCGGCGGTGCCGGCGGTGCCCTGCACGGTGAGCGACGAGTCGCCGCTGATCGCCGCGGCGAGGAGCTCGGACAGCATCGACTTCGCGGTGCCGGGCTCGCCGACGAGCAACAGGCCGCGCTCGCTCGCGAGCGTCACCACGCATCGCTCGACGAGCGCGCGCTCGCCGACGAACTTCTCCGCGATGACCATCGACTGGTTCGCCTGGCGCAGCGCCTCGCCGCGCGAGCCGACGATGAACGTCACCGCCGCCTTCGGCGTGAGCCTCCAGCTCGGCGGGCGTGGGCCCGAGTCCCACGTCGCGAGGAAGGCGAGCTCGTCGGCCCAGACTTGCTCGGGCGGCGGCGCCTGGATGCCCGTCGGAGCGGCGTCTGCTTTGGGAGCGGCCGGAGCAGCGGTCTTCGTCGTCTTCTTCGTCATCGCTTGACCTCGTCGTAGCGCGGAGTGTCGTCGTTCTCGATACGGTCCCAGGCGGCCTCGAACATCGCGTGAAATGGCGCGAGCGCGAGGAAGCGCTGGTTCGGTGGTTGGGGAGCACCCGTCGCGTCGCGGACCGCGTAGAGCGCCGCTTTCCACGACTCCATCGGCGGGTGCGGTGACTTCAGCGCTTCCCAGCCACCGGGCAGGAAGTGCGCGCGTTGGGCGCGCTCTCGCTTCGCCTCGACGAGCAAGTCGTGCTTCACGAGCTCGGCTTGCGCGTCGGCGAGCTGCTTGGGCTTCCAGCCGTTGTAGATCGCGAGCTGCTTCGGCGTCGGCCAGAGCAGCACGAGGTACTGGAGGTAGAGCGCCGCCGCGTCCCGGGACACGGCAAGCTTCTTCGCGACCTTCGCGACGAGCTCGGGCACGGAGAGCAGCGGATTCTGCTCCCAGCTCCCCACCGGCACCGGTGTCTCGCGAATGCGGTCCATCATCTGTGCGAGGCCCGGCGAGCGCACGTACTTGAGCGCGCCGTACGTCCAGTAGCTCGCGTGGATGCGCATCGACGATACGAGCTTCTCGACGAGCGGGGCTGCTTTGGCGTCGATCAGCGCCGGTTGGATCTTGAGCACCGCGCGCTGCTTGCTCAGGAACACCGCCGCCCCCGGAACACGCACGCCGCGCAGATTGTCGACGAGGTTCGTGATCAATTGACCGCCGAGTCCGTCGAGCAGACGGCTGAAGGTCTCGCTCTCCTCGCCGGTCAGATACTGCGCACCGCCGTCGAACCACAGCGCCGGGTTCTGCAGCCGCTGTAGCAGCAGCTCGTGCGATCGCGCAGCGGACGCGCGCAGCGGATCACCGACGGGAAGCTCCGCGTAGAGGAACGGCAGGTACTGCACCGCCGCCAGGAGGACCGTGCTGTCGAACGCGACGGGCGGATCGACGATCTTGTCCTGGCCGATCAGAGGCTCGGGCTTGCTCGCGCGGATCACGTCGCCGGCGCGATCGAGCGCGTACACGCCGTCGGTCGCGAGCTGCGGCGACTCGTCGGGCGCGGCGAACATCGACAGCCACGTCGCGGGTTGCCCCGTCACGCTCAGCGCGTCGTCCGCTTCCGCGATCAGCGACTCCGGCACCGCCACGCGCTTGCCGATGATGCGCACCCACGCGTCGACGAGGGCGTCCGCGGCGCTGCCGTCGAGCATCGCGCTGACACCACGTCGCGCGCACTCCTCGAGCACGGCCATTCGCCTGTGATCGCGGATCGAGCTGATGGTGGCGCGCGCGAGGTTGGCCTGCGCGGTCTTGAAATCGAGCTGTTCGCGCAGCTCCTTGGACATGAACGTGTTCGAGCGGTCGTGGAGGTTCGGCATTCCGGCCCACAGGTACGTCGCGGCCGACGGCGACAGTCCCGTACCCGCCGCGATGCGAGCGGCGGCGTCCGGAGACCACGTCGTCTTGCCCGCGGCGATCGCTGCTTCGATCTCGCGCATCGCGTCCTCGGGCAGCCCCGCGCCTGCGATCCGCTGCTCGTCGTAGATGCGACCCGCCGGCGGTGGCTTGAACGTCCCGTCGGGTGCGTACTCGAGCACGCGATAGAGCTCGGCGTAGTTGCGACGGCGGATCGCGTACGCGTTGCCGTCGTGCCAGCGCAGGTGCACACCCGTGGCCTGCTGCTGCCCGGGAAATCCGTGGCCGCCGTCGACGCCGTAGACGCGCAGCTTGTCGCCGTGCGGAAACGATCGAGCGAGGTGACCGAACACCGCGGCGAGCGGCTTGCGATGCTCCGCCGGCGTTCCGAGCGCGAGCGCCGCGAACGCGAGCACCGAGCGCGCCGGGACGAGCAGCACCCAGTCGAGATCCGTGGCTGGAATCTGGTTGGCGCCGTACTCCGCGCGGTTCGATCGATCGTCGCTCGCGAACCATCGCGCGACCGTGTCGATCTGCGCCCACGTGTCGCCATTCTTGTTCCACACGCGATCGACCCAGTTCTCGAGCGCCGTGTTGATCGCGGTGTTCGAGACGGCAGGCCCTGCCTTCGCGGTCGCCATCTGTGGCGCGCGCTCGCGGACCAATCGATCGCGCTCCTGCCGTGCCTTCACGGCGACGATCGCGAAGCCCGTGACGCCGTTGCGCACCTGCTGGCTCGTCACCTCCGGCAACGCCGCCGCGAACGGCTCGTCGGGCACGCCGCTCGGTATCTCGCCGTTCTTGTCGACGGGGATCGCAGCGATGAGCTTGTTCGCATCGTCGGTCGTCACCGCGCGAAGCCGGTGGGAGCCGCGCTCGTCGCGAACGGAGTAGAGATGCCAGAACGACGGAGAGAGCGGAGCGGCCTGCGCGCGCGAGTAGTTCCGGTCTTTCCACTGCACGATCGATCCGCGCACCTTCCCGGTCGCGTCCCAGATCTGGGTCTGCGATCCATCGCGATACGCGCTGTGCTCGCTCAGGACGCGCGCCTCGCTCGCACCCGGCAGCGGCAACAACCCCGTGAAGCTCACCGCCGTCTGCGCGGTCCACGTCGGTCCACCGATCGCGACGAGGCGGCGGTGCGTCACCGTCGATACGGCCGTGCCATCGTTCTTGAACAGCGCGATCACGCCGACGAGGTTGTCGCGCGAACCGATCGGCGAGGACGGCGCGGTCGCAGGGAGCACCCACGTCGCGACCGTATCGACCTTCCAGCCGTCTTCGATCGCCTGCTCGACGATCGCCGGCCAGCTCGCGCGCCCTCTCTCGCCGGCCGCGGAGACCTCGCGCCACTTCGTGTTGTCCTCGGGATCCGAGATCCACGCCGTCGTACCGTCGTACGCGCGCAGCACTTGCGCGTTCGGGAGAACGCGATCACCGGCATAGATCGCCTTCGCGGTCTCGAGCCAGCCGCCGTCGGGCGTCACCGCCGTGCGCGGGACGATGCCGGCGATCGACCGCGGATAGACGTCGGGCACCGTGAACACGTCGGTCGCGCTCGTGCTCCAGTAGCCCTTCGCCGTCGAACCTTCTTTCAGCACGACGAGGAAGCGACCGCCGATCCAGCGCGCGGTGTGAAACTCGTGTTTCGGCGGGACGACGAGGTCGTGCTCGCCGAGCACACCCGTGGGGCCGACGGCGACGACCTTGGTCTTCGTGCTGCAGATCAGCGCCGCAGGGCCGCCGTGGATCGCGATCGGCGTCTGCCCCTCGGGCGACAGCTGCTTCATCACCGCTTCGAGCGCGGGCCACCCGAGCTCGTCGATCATTCCGATCTGCAGGCTCTTCGCGAGCGCGGGCGCGACGTCGATCGCCGCGAGCTTCTCGTGCAGGTCGGGCAGCTCCGCGAACAGCGTCGCCTTCGCCTTGCTGTTGATGCGTGCGAGCGCGTCGACGAGATCCGGCAACCCGCCGCTCGTCGCCGATGCGATCTGCTCCTCGAGCCACGCACGCTTCGCCGCGAGGAAGCCGGCCTTGCCGGGGGATGCGATGTCGAACGCGTCCTTTCCGATCGCTTCCCCGACCGCGGTCGCGAGCTGCGGTCCCATCACCGGATGCGCCGCGGTCTTGACCGGATCGCGACCGCGCTCGGGCTTGTCGGCCCACTGCGCCCATTGATCGAGGGCGAACTTCGGGGTCGCCCACGGGCGCTTCGCGTCGACGGCCAACGCGACCGGCACGCCGAGCTCGAGCGCCAGCTCGCACAGATCGAGGTCGAGCGCCTGGTACCGGCCGACACAGTGGATCGGCCGGCCATCGGCGATCAGCTGCGGCGCCATGCGGCGGAGCAGCGCGAACGCGCGCTCGGGGACGCGGCGATCTTTCCAGTCGCGCGCGAGGTGCTGCGTGAGCTTGTCGAACCACGCCGCGCGCCCGCCCGTCGGTTGCACGGCCGGATCGCCCGGCCCGACGAGCGACGCGATGCCGCCCGTCTCCTCGACGAGATCGAGCCACGCCTTGTCCGCCTCGGCAGAGTACGTGTTGCCGACGGGGAACAGGTTCAGCAGCACCGCGCGGACGGCGGGCTCCTTCTTGCCGAGCTCGAGGATCGGCTCGCGATACGCGCGCCAGAACTCGCCTGCGGCGCGACCGAGCGCGGGCGACGCGATGATCTCGGCGACGACGGAGCGATCCTCCGCCTCGACATCGAGCTTCGCGGCCTTCGCGAGCCGCTGCAGATCCTTCGCCATGCCCGCCCACGGCGGCATCCCACCGAGCGTCCGCTGCACGCAGAGCTTGCGGAAGTGCGCGTACGCGTCGGCGGGTTTGTGGTGCTCGCCGAGATCCTTCGCGTAGCTCGACAGTGCCTTCGTCGTGACCGCGCCGGCGAGCGCGAACTCGAGGAACGCGTCGACGCGATGTTGCTCGTCGACCTCGAGCGCGTGCACCGCCTCCGCTTCGCGCGCCTTGCCGAAGTACGTCGCGGCGAACGAGGTCGCGCCGTGCTCGAGGAACATGCGCCCGGCCTCCTCGTAGAACGACGGCAAGAAGTGCGGGACGCTCTTGCTCAGCGTCTGCGCGATCTTGTCGAAGCCCTCCTTCGCGGAGCCCGGCTTGTTCTTCACGCGTCGCGCGACCTTCTTCAGCTCCTTCACGACATCGAGCGCGTAGCGCGCGTTCTTCGGATCGTTGACGAGCGCCCAGCCCGGGAACCCGAGCGCGCGCTTGCGCTCCTTCGCGACCACGCCGCGGTCCTCGCCCGCACCGAAGCCGAGCGTCGCCATCTCGAGCTCGTCGCCCGCGACGACGCCCTCTGCGACGAGCCGGATCACCGTGCGATCGGGCAGAACGGCGTGGCGATACGCGCGCGCGACCACCGCGTCGACCATGTCCGCCTTGCCGAGCTTCGTGCTCGCGGGGACGAGGCCACCCGCCGCGAGCTGCGCCAGCGAGCTGTCGTGCGAGCCTGTACCCTTGCCTTGATCCGCCGCGCTCACGCCGCCTCCTCCTTCTTCTCGACGACGCGCGCGGCATAGATCGACGACGCCATGCGCATGCCCTCGCTGAACGCGACCGGGCCGACGTCGGCGATCGCGAGGCTCTTCTCCTTCGCGTCGACCCACGACAGCTGCCCGGTGTACGTCTCCGCCTCCGGGCTATCGCTGCCGATCCAGTAGCGCGCCTCGGTGACGCCGCCCTTGTCCCAGACCTTGCACGTCGCGAACCCGCCGCGGACCTTGAAGCCGAGCGAGCGCGCCTTGCCGATCGCGTGCATCAGCATCGCGAACTTGCCGTCCTCGTAGTCGTCGATCGCGTTCGTCGTCAGTCCCGGTGGCTTGGGGTGGGTCTCGCGATGGAGCTGCGCGATGCCCTGCGTGGCACCGATCTGCGTGAGGAGCTCGCGCCACCCATCGAGCTCGGGCAACAGGATCGGATGCGGAATCGCCACGCGATCCGCCGCGAGCCACGCCGTCTCGCCGTCGAGATCGACGACGCCGACGCCCTTCGTTCTGTCCGCGCCGCGGAGCAGACCTGCCTTCGCGTGATCGTGTCCGCCGTCGGCGGTGACCGCGACGACGACCGCGTTCTCGAGTGGGCGCCGCCAGCTCGGGTCGTCCCACACCGCCTCGATCACCGCGCGCGGCACGGCCAGCGATCGCAGCATCCATTGATCGACCGTTGCGAGGCACTCCTTGTCGTGCTCCTTCAGCCAGTCGCGCAGCGCTTCGAGCTGATCGGCCGCGTCGCTGTCCTTGACGTCCTTGGGCACGCTCGCGAGTCGCTTGCCCGCGGGGTTCTTCGCCGCGAGCTTCCCGGCGTCGAGGGTGACCTGATACCCCTTGCCCGCGTCGATCCAGCCGAGGCCATTCTCGTCGACGATCGCGGTGGTCGCCGGCGCCATCACAGCGGGCTTCGGAGCCGGCTTCGCGACGACCTTTTTCGGTGCGGGCGTCGCAGCGGCCTTCTTCGGTGCAACGTTCGTTACGGTGGCCTTCGTCGCGGCGGCCTTCGTCGCGGCGGCGGACTTCGTCGGGGCGGCCTTTGTCGCGGCGACCTTCTTCGGTGCGGCCTTCTTCGGTGCGGCCTTCGTGGTCGGTGCGGCCTTCGTCGCGGCGACGTTCTTCGGTGAAGCCTTCGTCGTGGCGGCCTTCGGCGCGGGCGTCGCAGCAGCCTTCTTCAGTGCGGCCTTCTGCGGTGCAGCCTTCTTCGGTGCGACCTTCTTCGGTGCGGCCTTCTTCTTCGCAGGTGCCTTTGCCTTGCCCATCCGCGCGGAGAGTACAATCTCTGGCGAATGAGGATCGTGCTGGCCCTGCTCGTCCTTGCTGCGTGCAGCAAGAGCTCCACCGAGGACCGCGGCAACAAGTCGGTGCAGTCCGTCGGTGCGCCGGGCTCGGGACCGACGCCTTCACAGGCTTCGCCACCTCCCGCGGCCGAGCCCGCGAAGGAGACGCAGATCGCGACCGTCGACAACAACGTGCTCGCGCAACAGGCGAAGGTCGCGCTCGGCGACCCCGATGCGGGCGCTGCGCCGTCGGACCTCCCCGCGAGCCTCGACGAGGGATCCGCCAAGGGCCCGCCCGGCAAGATCACGATCGCGGGCAAGACGAGCTTCGACAAGACGAACCTGTCGGCCGATGCGGTCGCCGACAAGATCACGAAGGAGCACCTCGCTGCCCTCGGAAATTGCTATCGCGCGACGCTCGCGCGCGACGCGTCGGTCAAGGGCAAGGCCACGCTCGCCCTGACGGTGAAGCCCGATGGGACGCTCGCGTCCGCGAAGGCGACCGCGCCCGACGCGACGCTGCAGAGCTGCTTCTCGCAGGCGATGCAGACCTGGAAGTTCCCCGCGCCCCAGAACGCGGACGGAGAGGCCACCGACGCGGGCTTCCAGATCGCGCTGGCGCTCGCGCCCCAATAGTAAAGGCGCCACGCCTATTTGCGTCCGGAGGGTCGTGGTATCGTGCCGACCCTGGGGATGGAGCGCGATACCAATCCATCGCTGTCGATCGATCCACTCGAGCAACGCGTGGTCGCGTTCCGGCAACAGCCGGAGGCCAAGCGCTTCATGGAGCTTCGCCAGGAGCTACGCGGCGCGGGCCGCGGCGAGCTGCTCGCCGAGCTGTGCGCGACGTGGGCGCAGGTCGAGCGCGATCCTGTCCGCGCGGCGGACGCGTGGTCGGAGGCGGGCGAGTCGATGCTGGTGCTCGGCGAGGTCGAGACCGCCGCCGAGTATCTGCGCACGGCGCTCGATCTCGATCCGACCAACGATCGCGCCGCGGATCGCCTGCTCGAGATCCTCGAGCCCAACGATCCGGCCGCGGCCGTCGAGGTGATCGAGCTCGAGCTCGGCGAGCTGGCGAAGCGCGCCGGCGGCCAGGGCGCGCGCGCGAAGGCGGAGGTCACCGCGCGCCGCGCATCGCATCACCGCCGAGCGGCGGAGCTGTGGAACGATCATCTCGGTCGCGTCGATCGCGCGCTGTGGCACTGGCAGCAGGCGTGGAAGCTCGAGCCGCAGCGCACCGAGGCGCTCGATGCGGCGCGCCAGCTGTACATGTCGCTCGGCGATGAAGGGATGGTCGCGAAGCTCTATCAAGCAGAGCTCGACATCCTGAACCAGCAGGCGAAGAGCACGCCGGGCGTCGCGCAGCGCATGGCCAAGATCCGCTACGAGCTCGGACGGCTCGCGCTGCGCAAGAAGGATCTCGAGGAGGCGGCGAAGCACCTCGAGGAGGCGGCGAAGCTGGATCGCACGCCCGAAGTGGCGGAGAAGCTCGCCGAGGTCTACGCGATGCCCGGCTTCCGCGACGGCAAGGCGCGCGACCGAGCGGGCGAGCTGCTCGCCGAGCTCGGACGCTCGCGCATCAAGTCGCGCGACGACGCGACGGGCATCAACTACCTGCGCCGCGCCGTCGGCATCGATCCCTACTCGAAGGGCTCGAGCGAAGCGCTGCAGGAAGCGCTGCAAGCGCAGTCGCAGTGGGGCGAGCTCGATCGCGCACTCCGCCATCGCAGCGCGATCGCCACGGATCCCGAGGAGCGCGCATCGCTGCTGCGGCGGCGAGCCGCGCTCTATCGCACGCAGATGCCGAATCGCTCGGCGCTGATCGAGGTGCTGACCGAGCTCGTCGCGTACGAGCAGCCGGGCAGCAAGGCCGCGCGCGAGCTGCGCGACCTCTTGCGCGACGATCAGGACTGGGAGGGCATGTCTCGGCTGATGGAGGCCGAGATCAACGCGCTCGGGCAGGACCCGAACACGCCGTCCGACGTGCTCGTCATGGAGATCCTCGAGCTCGCGACCGTCGCGCGCGAGCACATGGGCGACCGCGATCGCGCGGCCGAGCTGCTGCACCAGGCGCTCGGCGTCGATCCGATGCACGAGGAAGCGCTCGCGCGCTACGTCGATCACTTCCGCGAGCGCCGCGACTGGCGCGGCCTGATCGATCTCTACGAGTTCGCGCTCGACAACGCGCGCGAGGCCGGCGCGACCGCCGAGGACATCGTGCATCGCCTCGAGGAGATCGCCCAGCTCGCGGAGCTGCGGCTCGGCGACATCGATCGCGCCGTCGACGCGTGGCAGCGCATCGCCGAGATCGAGCCGAACAGCTCGAAGGTCAACGAAGCGCTGCGCCGCCTGACCGCGCGCAGCAAGATGTGGCAGCAGCTCGTCGCGAGCCTGGAGCACGAGCTCGCGACCGCGAACGATCCGATCCAGCGCATCTCGATCCTGAAGAAGATGGCGCAGACGTATCGCGAGCGGCAGATCGATCCGCGCCGCGCGATCGAGCTGTACGAGCAGGTGCTGACGGAGAACCCGGGCGACGACGCGACGCTCAAGGCGCTCGCCGAGATGTACGAGCGCGAGGGCGACGATCAGGGGCTCGCGAACACGCTGCGCCGCACGCTCGATCTCGAGGAGTCGCGCGTGCTCGAGGCGATGGCGCGCCAGGGCAAGGGCAAGGACGCACCGAAGGAGTGGCCGGTCGCGAAGCGCGCCGAGCGCCTGACGATGCTGCGCCGCCTCGCGATCCTGTACGAAACGCGGCTCGCCGACGTCGACGGCGTGGTCTACGCGTCGAGCGCCGTGCTCGAGCTATTGACCGGCGATCGCGACGCGCTCGAGCGCATGGAGCGGGTGCTCGAGAAGGCGAACGATCCGCGCCTCGAGAAGACGCTCGAGTATCACGCGGCCGCATCGACCTCGCCGGCGGAGCGCGCGAAGCTCCTCAAGCGGCTAGCGAAGCTCGCGACGGATCGCGAGGACGACATCACCGCGCTCGAGCGCTGGGAGCAGACGCTGCGCACGTCGCCGTCGGATCCCGACGCGCTGCAGGCGCTGGCGGGCCTGTACGAGCGCATGGAGCGCTGGCCCGAGCTCGCGCAGATCCTCGAGCGTCTCGACGGCGGCAAGCCGCTGCCCGAGCCCGGATCGACGGAGGCCGCGGTCCGCGCGATGGAGCTCGAGAAGTACGCGACGATCGTCGACACGCACCTCGGCGACGCCGCGAAGGCGGTCAAGGCGTGGCATCGCCTGCTCGAGCTGACGCCGAAGAACCGCCTCGGCATCGCGGCGCTCGTGCGTCTGTATCGCGCGGCGTCGAAGTGGCGCGAGCTCGCCGACGTGCTCGGCACGCAGATCCTGTCGTTCTCGTCGATGGTCGCGCCCGACGACCGCGAGATGGCGTGCAAGGCCTCGATGGAGCGCGCCGAGATCCTCGAGGAGCGCCTCGGTGCGCCCGTCGAGGCGATCAAGGTGCTCGAGCAACTGATCCGCGAGCTCGATCCGAACCACCTCGACGCGCACACCGCGCTGCGCCGCCTGCACGAAGCGCGCGGCGACTTCGACGCGGCGGTCCGCATCGCCGAGCGCGAGATGTACCTGTCGCCCGAGGTCGAGCGAAAGATCGCCCGTGGCCTCGAGATCGGCATGATCTGCCGCGACCGGCTCAACAACCCGACGCGCGCGCTGCAGGCGTTCAAGCGCGTGCTCGAGCTCGAGCCGACGCAGGACGAAGCGATGGCCTCCGCGGCCGATCTGCTCGCGCGCCTCGGCAAGTGGAAGGACTACGTGATCATGCTGGAGCGCATGCTCGCGCTCCTGCCCGGCCGCGACTCGCCCGAGTCCGCCGCGTACGCCGAGGATCGCCGGAACCTCGTGCAGAAGATCGCCGCCGCGACGGCCGACAAGCTCGCCGATCCCAAAGGGGCGTTCCGCTGGTGGCGCCGCGCGCACGACGAAGCGCCCGACGAGCACACGCTCGCCGACGTTCGCCGCGCCGGTGAAGCGTACGGTCTGTGGCGCGAGCTCGCCGAGGTGATCACCGACGAGCGCAAGCGATTGATCGCGCTCTCCGGCGCCAGTGGTGGCCCCGCCGAGCCCGAGCGCTACGTCGCGCTGTCTCGCGAGCTCGCCGGCAACTACGAGCGCAGGCTCGGCGACAAGCCGCGCGCGTTCACCGTGTTCGCCGAGGCGTTGCACGTCGCGCCGCGCGATGGCTCGCTGCTCGGCGAGCTCGATCGCCTCGCATCGGAGCTCGACCAGCGGCCGACGTGGAAGTCGCTGCTCGAGGGCTATGACACGGCGCTCGCCGCCGCGACTCCGCCGGAGCGCGTCGACCTGTACCTGCGCCGCGCGAAGATCCTCGAGGAGAAGCTGAACGACCCGAAGGGCGCGGTCGCCGACGTGCTGCACGCGTTCTCGTGGGCGCCGGATCGCGACGACACGCGCGACGTGCTCGTCGCGCTCGCGACCAAGGCGCGCGCGTGGCCCGACGTGATCTCCGTCGACAGCGCGCTGATCGAGCGCGCGAGCACGCCGCAGCGTCGCGTCGAGCTCTTGCGGCGCAAGGCGGCCGTGATCGAGGAGCAGATGAAGGACGCGCCGCGCGCGTTCCGGACGCACCTGATCGCGCTCCTGCTCCAGCCCGACGACAACGACACCACGTCGCACCTGTGGCGCCTCGCGCGCGTGATCGGCAAGTACCGCGAGACGGACAAGACACCGCACGCCGAACCGCCGAGCGCGCACGTGCAGGCCGACGCGCAGCTCGCCGAAGCGAACGCGCTCGCGAACCGCGCCGCGGCGCCGCCGGCTAGCTCGCTCGCGCGCCCGACGATCCCGCGCCGCCTCAGCACGGAGCCGATCGACGACAACCTGGGTGATCTCTCGGTCGGCGACGTCACAGAGCAGAGCCTGTCCGTCGGCGACTCGACGCAGCCGATCGATCTGACGGAGATCGAGCTCGCGGCGAGCCGCGACTCGTCGCTCAAGGTCCCGCGCAACGAGTTCAGCCAGGGCGAGAACGCGACGATGACGCTCTCGCAGAGCGAGCTGTCGAAGCTGATGCTGCCGCCGCGGTTGCCGCCCGGCGCGAAGGGGCCGCCGAAGCCGCCGCCGCGCCCGCCGACGATCGCGCCCAAGGCGCCGCCGCTGCCCGGCATGGGCCGCCCGAAGAGCACGACGCAAGCACCGCCGCTGCCCGCGCCTCGCAAGGGTCCCGCGAGCGTTCGCCGCGCGCCGCTGCCGGCGTTGCCGATGCGTTCGTTCGAGTCTCCGTGGGAAGAGCTCGCGGTCGTCTACGAGAGCATGCCGGTCACCGACTCCGAGTCGCGGCAGCGCTGGCTGTATCGCGCCGCGGAGGTGTGGGAGACGGGCGGCAAGGACATCAGCCGCGCGTTCGATGCGCTCGCACGCGCGTTCGCGCAGGCGCGCTCGACGCCCGGCGGCGACGCGGAGGTCCGCGCGCGCTTGCATCGCCTCGCGCAGGAGCACCGCGCGTGGGATCGCCTCGCGGATCTGTACGAGGGCATGGCCGAGGAGGCCGAGACCGCGGTCGCCGCGGCAGACCTCTTGATGGAGGTCGCGAACATCCGCAGCGAGCAGAAGAAGCCGCGCGAGGCGGAGGCGCAGCTGCGCCGCATCCTCGGCATGCTGCCCGGCGACGCGACGGCGCGCGCGCGGCTCGAGGAGCTCTATCGCAGCGAGGGTCGCTGGGTCGAGCTCGCGGCATCGCTCGAGGAGCGCACGGATCCGCGCCTCGGCACGGCGGCACCCGAGGCCGAGCGGCCGCAGCTGTTGCGCGAGCTCGCGACGATGTACACGTCGAAGCTGCAGCGCCCGCACGACGCGATCGACGCGTTCGAGCGCCTGCGCCTGCTCGCGCCCGCCGACGCGGGCGTGCTGTTCTCGCTCGCGGAGCTGTACGGCGCCGTCGGTCGCTGGTCCAAGGTGATCGAGACGCTCGTGCGTGTCAGCGAGGTCGCGGAAGGCACGCCCGAGGCGCGCGATGCGCTGCGCCGGATCGCGAACATCTACGAGAAGGAGCTCGAGCTGCCGGAGCGCGCGCTCGAGGCCTACAACCAGATCGTCACGACGTGGCCCGACGACACCGACGCGTGGGCGCAGCTCGACACGATCTACTCGACGAACGCGCGGTGGAATGACCTGTCCGACGTGCTCCGCCGCCGCGCCGCGCTCGAGCGCGATCCGGGGATCAAGGCGTCGCTGCTGTCGCGCCGCGCGCAGGTGCTGCTCGACTGGCTCGATGCGCCCGAGGAGGCCGCCGCCGCGCTCCGCCACGCCCGCACCGTGGCGCCGGACGATCCGGTGCTCGCGGATCAGCTGGTGACGGCGCTCGTGAAGGCAGGCCGCGAGCGCGAGGCCTCGGCGATCCTCGAGGACCGCATCGACTCGCTGTCGGCGCCGGTGCCCGAGGGCGCGCCGCCGAAAAACGTCCCGCGTGGCGATCTCGCGGCGCTGCACATCCGCCTCGGTCAGCTGCGCCTCGACAAGCTCGGCGATCGCGAGGGCGCACGCGAAGCGATCGAGACGGCGCTGCAGCTCGTCCCCGATCACCCGACCGCGATCGCCGTGCTCGCCGGCGTCGCGTCGCCGGACGATGATCCGCGGGCGTTCGCCGAGGCGAAGCTGCGCGAGGCCGAGAGCGCGACCGACGACGATCTGCGCCTCGCCGCGCTGATGGCCGCGGGCGAGGTCCTGAACGAGCGCGTCGGCGATATCGCCGCGGCGCGCGCGACGTACGAGCGCGTGCTCGCGCACCGGCCGTACCACGCCGAGGCGACGTGGGCGCTCGCGGGTCTCGTCGAGAAGGGCGGCGATCCGGAAAGCGCCGCGCGCGTGCTCGAGAAGAAGCTCGACGACGAATCGCTCACGCCGCCGGAGAAGGCGCGGATCATGACGCAGCTCGCGGCCCTGTCGCGCGCGGCGGGTGTCGAGCCCGCGGCGGAGCGCCGACTGCTCGAGGCGCTGGGCTGCGTGCCGGATCACATCCCCGCGATCGTCGCGCTCGCCGACTTCTACGCGGATCGCGATCGCTGGGAAGATCTCGAGGCGTTCCTCAAGGAGATCACCGAGGGCACCGTGCTGCAGTCGGCGCCGCCCGCGCTGATCGCTGACCTGCACCGCCGCATGGCGAACGCGCACGAGAAGCTCGGCCGCGACGAGGACGCGTACCAGACGCTCGTCGCCGCGGACCGCCTCCACCGCGGGCATCTCTTGATCAAGCTCGCGCTCGGCGAGAACCGCTACAAGGCGCGACGCTGGCGCGAGGCCGCGCTGCACCTGTCTCCGCTCGCGACGCACGAGGATGCCGCGCGGTATCCGACGGAGGTCGCGCAGGGCCTCTATCACGCGGCGCTCGCCGAGATCCGCAGCCTGCGCCCCGAGAAGGCGCCGCCGCTGTACCAGCGCGCGCTCGAGCTCAAGCCGAACTACGCGCCCGCGCTGCAGGCGCTCGCCGAGATCGCGATGGAGCAAGGCGACCACAAGAAGGCCGCCGATCTGCTCACGCGCCAGGCGGAAGGCACCGAGGAGCCGGCCGAGCGGCTGCGCCTGTTCGAGGCGCTCGGCGACATGGCGCAGCTGATGCTCCAGGACGCGGAGCGCGCGCGCCAGTGCTACGTGGCCGCCGTGCAGTCCGCGCAGCCGCTCGAGCAGAAGCACCTGCCGCTGCTCGTCAAGCTGCTCGAGCGCCAGGACCAGGCGAACGACCACGCGGGCGCCGCGCGCACCGCCGAGCTGATGGCCGCGTTCGGTGCGACGCCCGCAGATCGCGCCGCGCACTACCTCCGCGCGGCGCGCGACTACCTCGCCGAGGGCGATCGCGTGCGTGCACGCGCCGCCGCCGATCGCGCCGTCGAGTCCGATCCGTACGACACCGACGCCGTCGATCTCGCGTCGGGCCTCGCGCTCGATCAGGGCGACGTCGAGGCCGCGTCGTCGATGCTCACGCGCCTGCTCACCGCGAAGGAAGACCGCACCGGGCACGCCGGACGCCGCGCGATGCTGTCGTATCGCCTCGGCCTCTCCCGCCAGCAGCGCGGCGATGCGCGACAGGCGCTGCAAGCGTACGAGCGCGCGATCCAGATCGCGCCCGACTCCGACGGTGCGACCGCTGCGCGCCGTGGCCTCGTCGAGCTGACCAGGCCCGACGCGAGCGCCAACGATCCCGCGAAGCGCGAAGCGATCGCTGGCCACCTCCAGGCGATCGTCGCGTCGACGGGCGCCCTGCCCGACCTCGTCGCGTGGGCCGACGAGCTGCGCCGCCTCGATCGCGCCGATGCCGCGCGCGCGACGATCGATCTCGCGATCGCGGCGGGCCACACCGCCGACGTCCACCAGACGGCGTACCTGTCGACGCACAAGCCATACGCGATGCGGGACGACGAGTCGTACAAGGCGGCGCTCGACGCAGCAGACCGCGCGCTGATCACCGACCCGCAGGAGGCGACGCTCGGCCCGATCGCCGCCGCGCTCGCCGAGGCCGCGGCGCTGCTGTGGCCGGATCTCAACGAGGCGCTCGCGCGCATGGGCGTGGGCGGCGCGACGCGCGTCCCCGCGACGCTCAAGGCGCCCGCCGCCGCGATGTTCTCGCGTCTGACCACCGTGCTCGGCACCGGCGCGGTGAACCTGATGATGAAGGACGACGCGCCCGACATCACCGTCGTGAGCGCGGCGCCGCCGGTGATCGTCCTCGGCAAGCGGCTGACGGCGGAGAGCGGCACCCCGTCGGACGTCGTCCGCGGGATGCTCGCGCGCGCCGTCGAGCTCACGCGACCCGAGCACGTCGTGTTCGCGGGCATGCCGATCGCCGACGCCACGCGCCTGCTCGCGTCCGTCGTGCGCCTGTTCGGCCCGGCACCGATGAAGGAGGCCGCCGCGGCGCTCGTCACCGACGAGGACGTGCAGCGCGGTCACGACGAGATGGTGAAGGCCGCGCTGTCGGTCAAGATCCGCACGCGCCTGGAGCAGGTGCTATCGACGACGTCGCTGTTCGTGCTCGACGTCCGGCACCACCTGCTCGCGTGCGAGCGCACGGCCGATCGCGCCGCGCTGCTCGTCGGCGGCGACGCGAAGACGATCGCGGATGGCGCGCGCGCTCGCTCTCCGAACCTCGCGCATCTGATCAGCGCCGTGGCGCAGCCGGGATGGCTCGCGCTGCGCGCGAAGCTCGGCGTCGGCATTCGCTGATGGCGGTCCAGCTCGTCGGGCTGCTCCCCTCCGATGATCTTGCCGCCGGTGTCGAGCGCTGGCTCGTTCACGACGGCGCGATCGCCCCGCGGATCGCGCTGCTCGCCGACGAGAAGGAGGACCTGTACTGGCACGCGATCGGCGATGACTTCGAGCCGTGGATCGGGGTCACCCACGCCTCGTTCGCCGCGCACCTCGCGAGCGGCCGCGCGCACGATCGCCGGCTGCTGGTGGTGCACGAGGACGATCGCGGTCCGACGCTCGCCACGGCAGCAGGCTTCATCTCGTCGCCGATCGATCGGGAGCGCTGGGCCGTCGCGCAGATCGCCTCGCTGTGTGACGGCATCTCGGCGATGGCGACGCGCCGTCGCGGGTTCGTGCACGGACGCGCGTGCGATCCGCGCACGTTCGTCGACGCGAGCGGCGTCGCGCGACTGCGCGCGTATCTCGCCAACGGTCTGTTCCGTGCCGAGACGGGGCGCGGCCCGTTCTTCCGCTCGCCGGAGCAGGTCCAGCTGCAGCTGCTCACACCGGCGAGCGACGTGTTCCAGCTCGCGACGACGCTCTACCTCGCGCTCGACGGTACGCATCCCTTCTCGCGCGGCGAGCACGGCAACGATCGCTGGGCGTCGATCATCGAGGACACGCCGCCACCACCGCGCACCACCTCGCCACAGCTCGGCCAGATCATCCAGCTCGCGCTCGCGAAGCGACCCGGCGATCGCTTCCTCGATCCCGCGACGTTCGCCGCGATCCTGCGCCAGCACGTTCCGCCGGTCGCCGCGTCGGTCTACGACGAGGTGGCGTCCGCGGTGCGCGCGCAGTTGCTATGATCGCGGCATGCCGTGGAGCCTCGCCCGGCGCGTCGCGTTCCGCTTCCTCGCGATCGTCACGATCCTGCTGCTCGCGCCGTTCCCGTCGCGGCTCCTGCCCGGCATGGACTGGATCGACCGCGCGTTCGACAGGGCGTGGGAGGTCGCCGTCGCGTGGTTCGCCGAGGCGATCCTCGCCATCGACGCGCCTCCGCACGTGTTCACCGGCAGCGGCGACACGCTGTGGCACTTCGTACAGCTCGCGCTGATCGGCGTCCTCGGCGTCGTGCTCGCGATCGCGTGGTCGATCCTCGACCGTAAGCGCCAGAGCTACGCGCGCCTCGCGCACGTGCTCCTCACGGTCGTTCGCTACTTCCTCGCGTGCATGATGCTGCTCTACGGCATCGCGAAGGTCGTCCCGATGCAGTTCCCGCCGCTGTGGCTCGGTCGCTACGACGCCACGCTGGGCGAGATGTCGCCGATGGGCCTCTTGTGGACGTTCATGCAGCACTCGCAGACGTACGTGATCATCACCGGCTGCGCGGAGATCCTCGCCGGCGTCTTGCTGCTGTGGCGCCGCACGCACCTGTTCGGTGCGCTGCTGTCGATCGCGGTGATGACCAACGTCGTCTTGCTCAACTTCAACTACGACGTCTGCGTGAAGCTGTTCTCGCTCCAGCTCCTCGCGATGGGCGTCGCGCTCGTCCTGCCGCACGCGCGGCGTCTGATCGGCGCGGTCCTCGGGAACCCGACCTCCGGCGTGCTGCCGCGGACGCGCGGCGACATGCGATACGAGATCGGGCGCTCGCTCGCCAAGGCCGCGCTGATCGCCGCGATCGCGGTCCAGGCGTGGGGGCAGATCCGGTTCGGCGAGTCCCTGCGCCGCGAACCGACGGCGCTGCACGGTTCGTGGCGCGTCGATCGCCACGTCCGCGCCGGTGTCGACGTCCCGCCGCTGTTCACCGACGACACGCGGTGGCGCAGGCTGATCATCCACGAGTACGGCGCGACGCTGCGGTTCGCCACCGATCGCCGGACGCACTATCGCGTCGAGATCGACGAGCGCACGCACGAGCTCGTGCTCGTCGGGCTCCGCGGCGTGATGCGCTACCCGCTGCGCTACGCGCGCACCGCCGATCGTCTCGTCCTCGACGGTACGTTCGGCGGAGAGGTGGTCCACATCGAGCTCGCGCTCGAGCCACCGCCGCCGCTCGCGACACGCGGCTTTCATTGGGTGCAAGAGCACCCGTACAACCGCTAGAACGCGTACCCCGCGCTCACGCCGAAGCCGCCCGTCACGCTGACGAACGACTCCGCGTCGCCGGCGTCGGGCGTCGTGCTGCCGATCGCGACATCGAGTTCGGGCCCCGCCTGCAGCACGATCCGCCGGCTGGGGAAGTAGGCGAACGGGATCCCGATGCGCACGAGGCCCGAGACCTGGCTCGCGTTGATGCTCGTGCCGGGTGCCGTCTCCGTCGACAGGTTGCCGACGAGCACGCCGCCGCCGATCAGCGGGCGCAGGAACGCGCCGAGGCCGAGGCGCACGTGCAGCGAGGCGAACGCCATGCCGCCGAAGCCGGTCGAGTGCGTGCTCGACGACAGGCGGTCGTAGCTGAACAGCGCGGTGCCACCGGCGGAGAAGTTGTCGTTGATGAAGTACTGAAAGCCGAGCCCGGTCAACGACGACACGCGCGTCGTGCCTTCGCCGTCGCCGGACTTCGAGTGGGAGAGGACGAAGATGCCGCCGAGATCGATCTCCTTCACACCCTTGGTGATGTGCGTGACCTTGCCGTAGTCGTTGGGCTCGGCGCCCAGCGTGTCGGCCGCTGCGATCGCGAACGTGGAACAGAGCACGAACAGGACAGGATAGAGCTTCATGCCCCTAGTGGCGGACGCGGCGTGTTTGTCGCACCGCGACCGCGCGATTTCTCCACGTCGTCTCGCTCGTGATGCGAGAGCCGCGCGGCCACCGCCGGCGAGCACCGGCGGCGAGCGCATCGAGCAAGGCGTCCATCGACCCAAATCGTCGCGCCGGATCGGACGATAGCCCGCGCGCGAGCACGGCGCGGATCGCAGGAGGCACGCGGCCGTGCGTCGGGTGCCCGAGCCCCGCCGCGATGCTCGCGACGAGCTCGTCGTCCGCGGCGCCCGCGAACGGTCGCTCGCCGTACAGCGCCTCGTACGTCGTCACGCAGAAGCTGAACTGATCGCTCGCGGCCGTCGCGACTCCCCCCGCGATCACTTCGGGCGCCATGTACGCGGGCGTCCCCGCGCGCACCGGCGGCGCCTCGGGTTCGTCGTCGCGGCGCGCGAGCCCGAAGTCGGACACCAGGACCCGACCGCCGGCTCCGCACAGCACGTTCTCGGGCTTGAAGTCGCGATGGATCAGGTGAACGGCGTGCGCGGCCGCCAATCCACGCCCGGCCGCAATGCACACGTCCAGCACGGGCCGCCACGAGGAGGCATCGCGGAGAGCATGCGTCGCAAGATGCGTGCGGAGCGTGGTGCCCTCGATCAGCTCCATCGCGATCACCACCGCGTCCTCGTGCGTCGTCACGTCGTAGACCGTGACCACGTTGGGGTGCGCGAGGCGTGCCATCGCCTGTGCTTCGCGTCGCAAGCGCACGGCGTCCTCCACGCGCGTCGCGCTGGCGAGGAGCTTCACCGCGACCGGGCGCTCGAGCTCGCGATCGAAGGCGCGAAGCACGATTCCCATGCTGCCTCTTCCGATCGCGCGAAGGATCGCGTAGCGGCCCGGTGCGCTCTCGATCACGGACGCGATCGCCGAGAGCTCCGCGCGACAAACCCCACAGTGATCGATGTGGTGATCGATCGTCGCGATCGCATCGATCGCGAGCAGCCCGTCGACGTACGCCGCGAGCAGCTCTGGATCCGGGCACGACGAGCGATCGATCACGCTGACTCCGCGGACGACAACATCATGACAACGACGCTTCGAAGCACGTGCTAGCTACTCGCTCGTGACACTCGCCGACGAGCTCCTCGCGCTGCTCGACCCCGATCGCCGCCCCGAGGTTGCCGCCATCTCCGATCTCGATGCGCTGATCGCGACACACCTCGCACGCGGCGCCGCCGAGTGGCCCACGGTCGCGCTCGATAGCTCCATCTACGTCCGTCATCTCGCGGAGAAACTACGAGAGCGCGACGAGCTTGCAGATCGCGTGATCCGCAGCATGCCCGCTGCCGACCTTTACCTCGCAGCGGGATGCGCGTCGGGTGTATCGGCAGCGATCGCTGCGTTCCAGGCAACCATCCTGCCGATCGTGCGTCCGGCGCTCGCCAAGCTGCGCCTCGCGAAGACGATCATCGAGGAGACAGAGCAGCGCGTGCTCGTCATGGTCCTCGTCGGAGATCCGGTGCATCCCGCGATCGCGCGTTACAGCGGCCGCGGCACGCTGCGCAGCTGGGTTCGCAGCATCGCGGTTCGCACCGGCCGCCGCTTGGCCGGCCAGGGCAACCCGGCCGCGGATCCCTCCGCGCTCCACGTCGCGATGGCGGGGCAGGATCCCGAGCTCGCGCTGCTTCGCGAACGCTATCGCGAGCACGCCCACGCCGCGCTGGTCGCTGCGGTGGCCGCGTTGACCGAGCGACAGCGCAACGTGCTGCGCCAGTACCACCTCGACAGCTTGACCATCGATCAGCTCGCCGCGCTCTATCGCGTCGACCGCGCGACCACCGCGCGCTGGGTCGTCGCCGCCAGGAGCGCCGTGCTGTCCGGAATGCGGACGCAGCTCGCCACCGCGCTCGGCGCGACCGCGAGCGAGATCGACTCCGTGCTGCGACTCGTCCGCAGCCAGCTCGAGCTGTCGACCCACCATCTGCGAAGCTAGGGGACGGGGCGGGCCCGCGTTCCACTCCGGGGACAACTAGTGCTAGGTTCGCCCCGATGTATCTCGGGATCGTCCAGGGCACTGTCGTCGCCGAGCGCAAGGCCGCCGGCCTCGAGGGCACGAAGCTCCTGCTCGTGCAGCCCGTCGACGAGCACGGCACCCCCGTCGGCGACGTCCAGGCCGCGGTCGACCGCGTGCAAGCCGGCGTCGGCGACTTCGTCTACCTCGTCGGATCGCGCGAAGCGGCGCTCGCGTGCGATCCGTGGTTCGTCCCGGTCGACGCCGCCATCGTCGGCATCGTCGATGGCGTGGACGCGCCGAAGAAGAAGGCCACCCCGTGAGGTGCTGCCGCGTCGTCGGTCCGATGTGGGCCTCGGTGAAGCACCCCGCGTTCGCGAACAAGTCGCTGTTCGTCGTGCAACCGATCGACGAGCTCGGCCGTGACACGGGCACCAGCTTCGTCGCCGTCGACAGCGTGCAAGCCGGCGTCGGTGACACGGTGCTCGTGCTCACCGAGGGCAACGGCGCGCGGCAGATCCTGAAGCAGGGCGACGTCGTCCCGATCCGCTCCGTCATCGTCGGCATCGTCGATCACGTGGAGACCACCGCGTGAAGCAGCTGCGCGCGCAGGTCGCGGATGTCTCGCGGATCCTGTGGGAGCGCGGCTGGGTCGCCAACCACGACGGCAACGTCACGGCCCGCGGCGAGGGCAATCGCTTCATCGCGACGCCGACAGCCACGTCGAAGCGCCTCGTCACCGAGCGCGCGCTGATCGAGGTCGACGCGAAGGGCCAGGTCCACGGCGCCGGCAAGGTGTTCGGCGAGATCGGCCTGCACCTCGTCGTGTACGAGCGGCGCCGCGACGTGCACTGCGTCGTCCACGCGCACCCGCCGAACGCGACCGCGATCGCGAGCGTCGCCGCGCCCAACCCGATCGATCGCCCGTTCATCGCCGAGGCGCTCGTCTCGCTCGGCCCCAAGATCCCGCGCATCCCGTACGCGCAGCCCGGTGACGCCGCCAAGCATGCGCTCGCTCCGTGGTGCGAGCTCGTCGACGCGGTCATCCTCGGAAACCACGGCGTCATCGCGTGGGGCGCGGATCCCGAGCAAGCGCTCCTGCGCCTCGAGCTCGTCGAGCACCTCGCGAAGATCGCCGTGGCCGCCGCCCCGCTCGGCGGCGTGCAGCCGCTGCCCGACAGCGCGATCGCACCACTGCTCGCCGCGCGCGCCAAGGCCAACATCGGCCACGCCGCGAACCGCGCGGTCGAGACCGCCGCGCAGTTGATGGGCTCGCACGCGAGCGCCGCGCCGTCGATGGGCTCGCACTCGAGCGCTTCGACCGGTGTCTCGCCCAAGGCCGTGGTCGCCTGCGCCCCGGCACCCGATGCCACGGTGCCGACGATGTCGCCCGGCGGAACACCGCACGCGCTCAGCGACATCGTCCGCGAAGAGATCGTGCGCGCCCTTCGCCGCTAGCCCCCGAGAACACCCGAGCATCGTGACGACCCGCGCGGTGCGCGTGATGTTCGCGCCGGCGCGGAGGGTCCTCGCTGTAACCTTTCCCCGGCCTTCGCGTAGGCACCTCATGCGCTTCGCTCCCCTGCTGTTCGCGCTCGCGGCGTGCTCGCGCGCCGACGGTGATCCGATGCCTCGCGGCCCGATCGTCCTCGAGCTGTTCACGTCGCAAGGCTGCAGCTCGTGCCCGCCCGCGGATCGGCTGCTCAACAAGCTCGCGCGCGACTCGACGACGGAGCGCCCGCTCGCGCCGCTGTCGTTTCACGTCGACTACTGGGACGACCTCGGCTGGCCCGATCCGTTCGCGAAGTCCTCGTTCACCGAGCGCCAGCGCCAGTACGCGCGCACGCTCGGCGACAAGAGCGTGTACACGCCGGAGCTCGTGATCGGCGGCGCGAAGGGAATGGTCGGCTCGAACGCGCTGGCGATCTCGACCGCGATCGCCAATGCCACGCCGCCCGCGCTTCTGCCGACGAAGAGCGTGTGGTCCGCATCGCACCTCGAAGTGACGGCGACCGCGCCCGCGGACGCGGACGTGTGGGTCGCGGTCTGGGAGGACGGTACGAAGACGAAGGTCACGCGCGGCGAGAACGCGGGCGAGACACTCGTTCACGATCGCGTCGTTCGTCACCTCGAGCGTGTGGCGATGGCCGGCAAGAAAGGGACGACCGCGATCGAGCTCGATCCGTCGTGGCGCGCAGTTGGTGCAGTAGCGTTCGCGCAGCGCACAGATCGCAAGATCGTGGCCTCGGCGTTTCTCCGTCGATGACGTGCCGCACGTGTCGCACGAGGTGGCTACTCCGGTAGCTCCTGCTCATGCGCGTGAGCTTCTGATACAACCGCTCGCATGCGAGCAGCCGTTGCGTTCGTTACCTCGTTGGCGATGATGAGCGGTGCGTGCTTCCCGGATAACGCCAAGCACCGCACGATCGCGAAGATCACCGAGGGTGGCTTCATCATCGGTGGCATCGCGATGCTCGCGGTCGTGAACACCGGCGCGGACTGCAAGCCGGACGTCGCCGGCATGCGCGATGTCGAATGCGAAGACCGCGCGAAGCTCGTCGGAAGCATCGGCCTCGCGATGATCCTCGCCGGCCTGATCGGCTTCATCACGACGGTGTCGACGTCGCCCGACGACAAGCCCGATGCACCGACGACGGCTCCGGAACCGCCGAAGCCGCCCGAGCCGATGCAGCCGATGCAATCGCCCGCCAACCCTCCGTCCGAGACGCCGCCGACCGAGCCGACGCCGCCCGCGCCGGAGACGCCGACCACGCCGGCCGAGCCCACGCCGCCGACGCCATAGCCTGCGCGAGCCTAGATCGCGCCCGACTTCCGCGAGACGCGGCGGCCCTTGCGCTCGCAGATCTTCGTGCCGTCGAACACGGGCACGTGCTTCGCCCACGCGTGGCTACCGCCCTTGCCCGAGACGCCCAGGTAGTAGCCCTTGCGACCGACGAACAGGTCGAGCTGATGGCCGTCGATCCCGCCGCCCGTGTCATCCGCCACGACGCAGCCGTCGTGGACGAAACCACCCCACGGAGGGCGCCCCGGCATGGTCCGTCCTTCGAGGATCGGCACGTGCAAGAGGCTTCCCAGCTTCACGACCTTGGGGTCGACCGCGACGGTCCGGAACGGCTGGAGCGGGCGGCCCGTACCGGCGGTGCCCCACTTGCTCTCGGTGACCTTGAAGCACGGCGAGTGGTCGCAGCTGCAGTGCCCCCAGACGTTGAGCACGCGACCATCCCGAAGCTGGCCGGTGCCCTGTAGCGCCAGGGCGGCCGCGAACTCCTTCGAGACCTTGGTGATCGGCTCGCAGGTGCCCGTGTAGATCGTGACCTTCGGCTCGACGTTCACCGCGGCCAGCGTCTCGTCCTTGTCATCTGGGTCGTCCGGGTCGTCCGCGGCGTCCGGGTCGTCCCGGTCGTCCGCGGCGCTCGGGGCGTTCGCGACGCCCTCGGCGGCGACGTTGTCATTCGCGGCCTTCGCGGCCTTCGCGCGCGCCTTGGCCGCGATCTCCTCCTCGCCGACCACATAGTAGAAGGTGATGCTGAAGTCGCCGATCGGCCTCGGCGTGTCGTCGACCTTCGGCGGCTCTTGGACCTCGAGCTGGATCGCCGGCGCCTCCTCGAGCGCCTTCGCCTCCTCGGCTGGCTGGCAACCAGCCGCGCCCAGCACGACCGGGATCATCGTGAATCCATTGGCGATTCCACGAAGCAACGCGGCGATCGAGTCCCGGATCGTTCCGGCTGCATCCGCGAGAGCATCTTTGATCGAGACGACTGTCTCTTGGATCGTCTCTTTGATCGCGGCGACCGACGACATGGACCTGACTCGGTCAAGTCTAGCCTTGTTCGCTACCCCACCACTCCGATCGGCCGCAAAAACCTCGTTCAGTAACCGAAATCAGGTTCGGCACAATCCGGACGGCCTTCCATAGGCCGGGATCGTTTGAACACCAACGATCGCGATTCCGCTCCTGCCGATCCGATCGGACGCGGTCGCGGCGAGCGCGCGCTCAGAAGCGAGCTTGCAGCGTCGCGTTCACGCCGAGCTGGTTCAGCTGACCGAACTCGTACTCGAAGTTGCAGATATCGGGATCGGAGCACACGCGCTCGTAGGTCGTCTGGTTGCCGTCGTAGCTGTAGAAGACCTCGAGCAGCGTGGAGAAGATGCGGCCGAAGTCCATCTTCGCCGTCGTCTTGAACGCGAACTGCGGGACCGCCTTCTCGTTGGTCGGCAAGATCGTGATCAGCGTGTCGATGTTGTTGTTGCGGATCACGGCGGTCGACGTGCCCGTCGTCATCGCGCCCGGAATTCCCTTGGGCGACGTGAGCTCGGCGGGCTTCTCGACGCCGGCGATCAGGCCGAGCGTCAGCCAGTCGTCCCAGTTCTTGTCGACGCCGACGGCGGCGAAGTAGTTCGGCTTGATCGTGTAGACGTTCGGGAAGTCCGAGTACGGCGGCAGGCTCGGCTGGCTGTGCAGGATGAAGCCGAGATCGCGGAAGCTCAGGTCGGCGCGCAGGCGCACGCGATCGATCTTCACGCGGATGTTCACGTCGCCCGCGTAGCCCTTCTGGATCTTCGTCGAGCCCGTGGCTTCCGGGTCCTTCAGCGTCTGGCCGATCATGGTGAACTCGGCCTGCGCGGACCACGACAGACCGCCCGGGTACTTCGCGGGTGCGAACAGACCGCTGACCTGCTCGTTGTTGAACTTGTAGAGCTTGTAGTCGACCGAGCTGCGGACGGGCTCGCCCTTGTACGCGGTGAGCTGCGCGGACCCGCCGAACAGCACGACCTTCTCGCGCTGCACGTCCTGCAGCTCGTTGTAGCCACGGTCGAAGATGCCGCCGTTGACCTCGAAGCGAAGCATCGGCGACAGGTCGACGCCGCCGCCGGCGAGGCCCGCGAGCGCAGCCTTCTGCTCGCCGTCGTTGGGATCGACGATCACGCCGCTCTTGGCGCCGACGAACGCGTATACGCCCTCGCCGTCGTACTGCAGCTTCATGCCCGGCGTCGACGAGCGCGCGCGCTTGTACTCGGGGTTACCGCCCCACGACAGGCGATACGAGTAGCCGAGGCGAAAGCGATCGGCGCTGACCGGGAACGCCGTCAGCGAGATGCGCGTCGGATCCTTGTGCGTCGGGTCCTTCCAGTTGGACACCGTGATGTACGTGCCCGCGTCGGACAGCGAGATGTTCGTCTCGGACAGCTCGTTGATGCGCAGGACGAACGCGCCCTCGGCCTGGAGGTGGCCCTTGGAGTAGCTGCGATACATCGTCGCGTGCGAGAGCGTCTCGAAGCCCGAGAAGCGCGTGTCGTAGTTGTCGAAGAACAGGACACCGAGCGAGTTCGGCGTGCCGAAGCGCCAGCCCGGAACGCTCGGGATGGTCTCGCCCGGCTTGGCGAGGACGTTCTCGTTGGTGATCGTGAACGCGAGGCGGGTATCCATGAAGCCGCTGCCGCCGGTGAGATCGCTGTCGGCGGCCTCCTTCGCGCTGGCTTCCTTCTCCGCTTCCTTCGCCGCCTTCTCGGCCGCTTCCTTCGCCGCGCGCTCCGTCAGCACGCGCGCGAGCTCGCGATCCACGATCTCGCGGATCTTTGCTTCGTCGAGGGTGGGCTCCGGAGCCGTCGGCCCCGGGCCCGGGACACCGCCCGGCGCACCCGGCGGCTCGCTCGGTTGTGCAAGCGCGGAGGTCGAGGCGAGGAGGACGGAAGCAAACGCGAGTCTAGTCTTCATCTCATTCTCACTGCAGGTCGATATCGCTCGAGCCGCGCGGATACACGATCCACACGTTGAAGCTGCCGATGTTCACGGGGCGCAGGATGCCGACCACGCGCGGCAGAATGCGGTCCTTGAGGGTCGCGGGATCCGTCGTGAAGTCTGACCCCGCGGTGATCAAGCTGATCGTGTTGTTGCCGCACGTACCCGCCGCACCCGCCGGATCGAGCTTCCACTGCTTGTACGTCGTGTAGTTCGGGTCGTTGGTGACATCGCAGACCTTGCCGCCGCGGATCTCGATCGGCCCGGCCTCGTTGCGCTCGAAGTTGATACGCCCCGCCGGGTTCGACAGCGGGCCGAACCACGAGACGTCGAACAGCGCGGGCGCGGGCAGGAGCGCCGGGTCGTGCTCGAGCGTCGGGTGATCGGCGTCCGTCACGAACGTGCGCGGGAACCCGATCTCCGTGAGGCCGTTGAACTCGGACACGCCACCGTTGAAGCGGCGCACGACGTCACCGACCTCGAGTGGCCGGCCCGACTCGTCGCGCGGCGCGGAGAACGTGAACACCATGACGTGGTCGTACGCGTCGGCGACGCACGGCGGCGCGCCGCCCGGACCACAGTTGACGTCGGCGACCGTGTAGCCCTGCGCGAACACGCTCGTCACCACGAGGCGCCCCTCGCCGAAGTAGCGCGATTCGTCGACGGTGACCTGCTTGTCCGTCAGCGGCGTGATGCTGAGCGCATCGACCGCCATCTCGTCGCGCGGGGTCTGGATGTCCGCGATGTACGGATCGCGGTACCACAGCGTCGGCGAGACACCGGTGATCGCGCCGTGCGCGTAGTCGGGTCCGAGGCCGCTGCCGTTGTCGAACCACAGCGTCGTCTGTCCGAGCACCGAGTCCGGCAGCGTGATCTGCGCGTTCGTCGCCATGCCGCCGGACATCGGGATCTGCGCGAGGGGCATCTCGTCGAGGCCCGGCGTCAGCGTGCCGAGGAACTGCGCGTACACGCGGATCGTCTGATCGAACGACGTGTCGACCTCGCCGTCCGCGTCGAGCGCCGTCAGGTTCACGGTCACCGCGCGCGCCGTGTCGGGCAGGCGGTTCTTGATGTCGCCGCCCGACGTGGGCGCGAGCAGCTCGACCTGGAGCGACTGCGTTCCCGTCACCGGCGCGTGCTCCTCCACGCACCCGACCAAGGCACCGCCGAGCAGCGCCATATAGATGATGCGCGTCATGGCGGACCTCATTCGAACACCGGGCGGATGCGACCGTCGTGCGCCTCGATCGCGGCGTGGAGGCACGAGATCTGGCCGTACTTCTCGACGATGGGCACCGGCGGGTTGACCGTCGTGTCCATGTCCGACTCCGTGCACACGTTCGTCGTGCGCAGGTACACGCGCAGCGCATCGCGCAGCGAGATGCCCGTGTCTTGCTTCGACGTGTTGCGCTTCAGCACCTGGAAGCCCGAGCCACCGCCCGCGATGTAGTCGTTCACCGCGACGCGATAGAGGCTCTCCGGCACCAGGCGCGGACAGCGTTCGAAGACGATCGGTCCGTCCGGCGTGTCGCGACAGTGATCGCC
This sequence comes from uncultured Kofleriaceae bacterium, assembly GCA_964617845.1. Taxonomy (GTDB): domain Bacteria; phylum Myxococcota_A; class Polyangia; order Haliangiales; family Haliangiaceae; genus JABFXX01. Next base: position 38,009 of record CAZUAR010000010.1, read on the forward strand.
GATCGCGATGTTCTTCGCGCACGCGCGCTGCGGGTTGCCGAGCTCGTCGACGGAGCCGGGGCAATCGCCGCTGCAGACCATGTCGAATGCGACGCCCGAGACCTGCGCCTGCGTGCGACAGCCGCGGCTCGCGGACCTGCGCGCGACGAAGTCGAACATCTCCTGCACTTCGAGCCCCGACAGGTACATCACCGTGATCGAGTTCTCGAACGGGAACACGTTGAACATCTGCTCGATGTTGAGCGGCCCGGACTCGAAGTCGGCGCGAATGCCGAGGGAGTTGGTGACGGCGAACTCCGCCTCGACGCCCTGCGTGAGCTGCATCGAGCGCGCGACCATGTTGCCGAGCTGGCTGTCACCACCGGACTGATCGGCGCGCAGGATCTTCTCGCCGCCGGCGTTGACGTACGCGAACACGCCGTTGAGGTCGATCTCCTGGTTGATCTTCACCGAGTACGGCCACATCAGGTTCGCGATGTCCGGATCCTCGGGCACGCACGGAACGCCGCCGCACATCTTGCTGTCGACGGGGATGTTGTCGAAGTTGAACGACGTGATGCGGCTGCGGCGCTCCGGGTCGGCGTTGTTGTCGCCGACGTGAACGACGACATCGAGGCGCCCGACGAACTTCGCGAACGCACCGGAGTGCACGAGGATCGTGTTGTGGCCCTTGTCGTCGTTGGGGATGAGCTTCGGCGGGTCGGTGACGATGTGGAGGTGTCCGCCGAGGATCAGATCCACGCCGGAGAGCACCTCGTTCGAGAACGCCTGGTTCGGATCGTTGACCTGCGAGGCGGTCAGGTTCTCGTCCTCGTCGAGGCCGAGGTGGCTGACGACGACGATGACGTCCGATACGGGGCGCAGGATGCGAACCCACTGCGACAGCGCCGCCTCGTCGTCGAGCGGGCGGAAGCCGAGCGAGTTGCCGCCCTCGTAGATCGACGAGATCGTCGACGTGTTGCCCATGCCGATGACGCTGACCTTGAGGCCCTTCACGTCGAACATCGCGAACGGCGGCACCACGTCGCGCAGCGAGCGGCCATCCGCGTTGACCGCGCCGGGCGGCGGATCGTCCCAGAGGTAGTTCGAGGCGAGCAGCGGGTACGTCGCCCAGTTGTCGATCTTGTCGAACAGGTTCTTCGCGCCGAGGTCGAACTCGTGGTTGCCGACGGCGGCGGCGTCCATGCCCGCCAGCGACAGCGCGCGGATCTCGGCTTCGCCCTTGAACAGGTTGAACACCGGCGCGCCCTGGAAGCAGTCGCCCGAGTCGAGCCACAGCGACCGGTTCGCGCTCGCGCGGATGCGCTTCGCGATGGTCGCGATGCGCGCCACACCGCCGAACGGTCCGACCTGGAGGCCATCCTCCTCGTCGAACGTGTTCGGGATCATGTTGTACGGGAACAACCGCGAGTGGATGTCCGACGTGTGCACGAACGTCAGGCGGATGTCCTGCCCGACGAGGTTCGGTTGCTCCTGATGGACCGTGCACGCGGCCGAGGTCAGAAGACCGAGCGCGAGTCCGCAAACCACCGTCCGGTTCATCGGGGCGGGGTCATACCCTTTCGGTCTGATCATCGGCAAGGTATTCGGCACGCCACCGACTTCGGCGAGCTTCGCGATTTGTGATTAACTGCGCGACGACATGCCGCGCGCGAAGATCGTGTGTACGTTGGGTCCCGCCTCGTCGACGCCGGAGCGAATCGGCGAGCTCATCGACGCCGGCATGAGCGTCGCGCGTCTGAATTTCTCGCACGGTAGTCACGAGGATCACGCGAGGATGTTGCAGATCGTCCGCGCCGAGGCCGACAAGCGCGGCAAGGCGATCGCAGCGCTGCTCGATCTCCAGGGGCCGAAGATCCGCGTCGGCAAGTTCGAAAAAGGCTCGATCGAGCTCAAGAGCGGCGCCGAGTTCACGATCACCACCGAGGAGGTGATCGGCGACGAGAAGCGCGTCGGCACCACGTACAAGCAGCTGCCGCTCGACGTGAAGGTCGGCGACCAGATCCTGCTCGACGATGGCTACCTGTCACTGGCCGTCACCAGCGTCGGCGATCGCGAGGTCAAGACGGTCGTCGTCTCGGGCGGCATCCTCAAGGACAAGAAGGGCATCAACCTTCCCGGCGTCGACGTCTCCGCGCCCGCGCTGTCCGAGAAGGACCGCACCGACATCGGCTTCGCGCTTCGCCACGGCGTCGACTACGTCGCGCTGTCGTTCGTGCGCCGCCCCGAGGATGTGGTCGAGGCGAAGCGCCTGCTCACCGTCGACAACGTGCGGATCCCGGTGATCGCCAAGATCGAGAAGCCGCAGGCGCTCGACCGCCTGGGCGACATCGTCGACGTGGCCGATGGCTGCATGGTCGCGCGCGGCGATCTCGGCGTCGAGCTCGGCCCGGAGAAGGTGCCGCTGTGGCAGAAGCGCATCATCGAGGAGACCAACAAGCGCGGAAAGATCGTCATCACCGCGACGCAGATGCTCGAGTCGATGATCCATCAGCCACGGCCGACGCGCGCCGAGGCATCGGACGTCGCGAACGCGGTGCTCGATCAGACCGACGCTCTGATGCTGTCGGGCGAGACCGCGTCCGGCTCGCATCCGATCGAAGCGGTGCGCACGATGGCGCGCATCATCGAGGAGATCGAGAAGAGCGCCTACTACAAGGCCAACACCGAGCCGCCGCACATCGAGCTCGCGGTCAGCGCGAACGCGATCGCGCACGCGGCATACACCGCGGCGAAGTCGATGAAGCTGCGCACGATCGTCGCGGTGTCCGACTCGGGTGGCGCAGCGCGCCTGATCAGCGAGTACCGGCCCGAAGCGAACATCGTGGTCCTGACTACGGACGAGGTCAGCTTCCGGCGCATGGCGATCGTGTGGGGCGTGACGCCGGTGCTGATCGGCCCCACGGCCACGACCGAGGAGCTCCTCGATCGCGTCGAGGCGACCCTGATCGAGCGGACCCTCGCGGTGCCGGGCGAGAACGTCCTCATCACGATGGCGGTGCCGATCGGGTCGGGGGTCCAGACCAACGTCTTGAAGATCCACCAGATCCAGCACTGACCCACCACCGGTCCTGACCGATCGGGTGCAGCGTACGGCGGCAGTGTCTCGGTACGCAAAATCGTACACGTTGCAAGAGGTTGAGCCGGTGGATGGACCGGGCTACCCTTTTCGACGGTGGGTCAAACGCCTCGACCAGCAGCGGACTCGGCCGTGCGCATCGGCCAGGTTTTCCTGGGGAAGTACAAGGTCGAGTCGATCCTGGGTCAGGGCGGCATGGGCGTGGTCGCGGAGTGCACGCACCTGCAGCTGAACGAGCGCGTCGCGATCAAGATGCTGCGTCCCGACGTCGTGCTCGATCCGGACGCCGTCGAGCGGTTCATGCGCGAGGCGCAGGCCGCCGTGAAGCTGAAGTCCGAGTACGTCGCGCGCGTGTCCGACGTCGGCACGCTCGAGACGGGCACGCCGTACATGGTGATGGAGTTCCTCGAGGGCATCGACCTCGGAGCTCTCATCGACGAGCGGGGTTGCGTCCCCGTTCCGTGGGCTTGCGAACTCATATTGCAGACGGCCGAGGCGCTATCGGAGGCGCACTCGATCAACATCGTCCATCGCGACATCAAACCGGCGAACCTGTTCGTGACGTGGCGGCCGGACGGCACCGCGCTGATCAAGGTGCTCGACTTCGGCATCTCGAAGGCGCCGATGGGCACCGACATGCACCTGACGCAGACGCAGTCGCTGCTCGGCACGCCGGCGTACATGTCGCCCGAGCAGATGCGATCGGCCAAGCTCGTCGACGCGCGCACCGATATCTGGTCGCTCGGCTCGGTGATGTACGAGCTGATCGAAGGCCGCAAGCCGTTCGAAGCGGAGAGCTTCTCGGAGATGTGCGTGAAGGTCGCGGTCGATCCGCCGCAGCCGATGCACAACGCGCCGCCCGAGCTGCAGCACGTGATCTTGAAGTGCCTCGCGAAGTCTCCGGACCTTCGCTACGCATCGATGGCAGAGCTCGGCCGCGATCTGGTCCCGTTCTGTAACGATCCGCATCAAGCGTCGCTCCTCGTCGAGCGCATGCAGCGAATGCTTCGTCGTAGCGACGGCGGTCCATGGGAGACGCAGACCGGGCAGCGCAGCGTTCCGAACCACATCCGCGATCCGAAGAGCCAGCCGATGATCGCGCAGCCGTGGCAGGGCGGCTCCGAGCCGGCGGCGAAGCGGTTCTCGACGCCGTCGCCGGTCGGCGGCGTTCCGGTGCACGCGCCGCACGAGCGCTCGGCGCCCGCGCAGTCGCACAGCGAGTGGGGACCGACGCAGAGGCGCTCGTCGAAGAGGCTCCCGATCATCGCATTCACGCTGCTCGCGCTCGTCGGCGTCGGCGTCGGGCTCGCGCTCGGATTGCAGTCGGACGACGAGCCATCGCAGCGCGTGGTCGAGCCCGTGAAGACCGAAGGAACGACCGCGCCCGTCGAGACGAAGGCGACGGCCCCCGTCGAGACGACGACCGCGGACACGAAGACCGAGACCGCGGACACGACGACCGCGGACACGAAGGCCGAGACCGCGGACACGACGACCGCGGACACGAAGGCCGAGACCGCGGACACGACGAACGTGGACACGAAGGCCGAGACCGGGATCGATGCGAAGGCGATCGAGACGAAGGCGGAGCCACCGACCGCGACGACCGGCACGACCGGAACGACGACCGGAACGACGACCGGCAAGGCAACCGGGAAGACGGTCGACAAGACGCTCGCAAAGCCGCCGGGTGGCAAGACGACCGGCAAGACGACGGGCAAGGCCTCCGTGAAGACCACGAAGGAAACGACGAAAGTGATACCGAAAGAGACGCCGAAGGAAACGCCGGCGTGTGATCCGTTCGCGAACCCGCGCGGCTGCGGCACCAAGAAATAGCGATGCGCTCTCTCCCGATCCTGATCGCGCTCGTCTGCGCGCCCGCCGCGGCGATCGCGCAGAAGCCCACGCCCACCGAGGACAACGTCGAGCGCGCGGACGCGCTGTTCAAGGAAGCGCAGGCGCTGCAGAGCACCGACCTCAACGCCGCGTGCGCGAAGTTCGCGGAGAGCTACGAGCTGAACCCGCACGCGCTCGGCACGCTGCTCAACGTCGCGCTGTGCGACGAGAAGCTCGGCCGCATCGCATCGGCGCTCGAGAAGTTCACGCTCGCGCGCGACATCGCCTCCGAGCAGCTCGCGAGCGGCGAGAAGGACGTCGCGGCGCACAAGAAGGCCGCGATCGAGCACATCGGCGCGCTCGCCGCGCGGATCCCGCACGTGACGATCGAGTTCGTGCCGCCCGTGCTGCCCGAGACGACCATCGTCATCGACGGCAAGGCGTTCGCGAAGGACAAGCTGACCGCGGTGCCGATCGATCCTGGCTCGCACGAGATCGTCGTCAGCGCGCCCGGCTACCTGCCCTACGAGACGACCTTCGCGATCGCCGAGGGCGAGCACCACAACGTCGCGATCCCGCGCCTCGAGAAGTCGGTCACCGTCCGCAGCACGCGCCGCACGATCGGCGTCATCGTCGGCGGCTCCGGTGCGCTCGTCGGCCTCACCGGCATCGTCGTCGGGCTCGTCGCGCGCAGTCGCTACAACGACGTCACGAGCTGTCACCCCGAAGGCAACTGCGATCTCCCCGAGGACTACACGAAGCGCAAGAACGCTCGCTCGCTCGGCACCGTCGGCACCGTCGCCGGCGCCGCGGGTGGTGTCGCGCTCGTCGTCGGCGCGGTCCTCTGGTACACCGGCCGAAAGAGCGGCGCCGAGACCGCGCAGCCTCGCGTGAGCCTCTCTCCCCACATCGCGCCCGACTCCGCCGGAGGCTGGACCGCCACGGTAGGCGCGGTGGGCCGCTTCTGATCGCCCGGCGCGTCGAGGTATGATCGTCTGATGCTACGGAAACGGGGAGCTCTCCTGCTCGTGTGTGCGTCGCTCCAGGTCGCGATCGCCGAGACGGCGCAAGAGAAGGCCGACCGCCTGTTCGCCGAGGGTCGCAAGGCGCTGACCGAGGAGAACCCGAAGCGCGCGTGCGAGCTGTTCGAAGAAGCGATCAAGCTCGACGTCACGGCGACGGGCACGATGCTCAACCTCGGCCTCTGCTACGAGAAGCTGCAGAAGTACGCCTCCTCGCTGTACTGGTTCCGCAAGGCCCAGGCGGCCGCGTTCGAGAACAAGCTCACCGACTACGAGGCCGCCGCCAAGGAGCACACCACGCTCAACGCGCCCAAGGTCTCGGTCCTGACCATCACCGTCGTCGGCGTCCCCGACGCGGACATCCGCCTCGACGGCAAGAAGGTCGAGCCGACCGACTACGGCCGCGTCGAGGTCGACGCCGGCACGCACGAGCTCGTCAGCCGCGCCGCCGGCAAGAAGAAGGTGATCCAGACGCTCTCGATCAACGAGGCCGAGTCCCAGGCGATCACCGTCGAGTTCAAGGAGGCCGCCGTCGCCGAGTATGTCGACCGCGGCTCGGGCCGCCGCAAGGGCGCCATCATCCTCGGCGCGGCCGGCGTCGCCACGCTGATCGGCGTCGGCATCTACGGCTTCGTCGAGAAGGCGAACTACGAAGACCCCGCCGCGATGAAGGACGAGTACGAGGATGCGGCGACGCGCCTGCGCTACATCGGCACGGGCTTGTTCGTGATCGGCCTCGGCGCCGTCGCCGCGGGCACGATCCTGTACCTGACCGCGCCCGGCAAGGAGCAGATCTCCGACGGGACCGCGTTCACGCCGGTGCTCTCGCCGAACGAAGTCGGCTTCGCGTTCAGCGGCCGCTTCTAGTCGACCGCCAAGACGCTGTCGGGCCTACCGCCAAGACGCCGGCGGATTTACCGCCATGACGCCATGGGCGCCAAGGATCTGTTAGATCCCGTCGCGTGCATCGCGCCGAACGCGCAACCTCGCGGTGAGTGAGCCCCGCCGCACCAACGCACCGCCCGTCGAACCCGAGACGATCGAGACCTCGCTCGCCGCCGTCCTCAGGATGTCGTCACGATTCGTCGCCGCAAACGCGCGGCGATCGTTCGAGGAGGTCATCGCCTTTCGATGACCTCCGACACGACTTCACGCGAAGCGATGGCTCCGACCAGATCCTATCGGGTCGCGAAGCGACACACGATCCATGGCGCTCTTGGCGTCATGGCGGTAACTCCGAATGGCGTGCTCGGGAGCGCGAGCGTCGTGGCGGTAATCCCGAATCGCGTGCGGGCGTCATGGCGGTACTTACCGGATGGCGTCCTCGGGATCCCGAGCGTCATGGCGGTTAGCGGCGCAGGTGATTCGCGATCCGCATCGCCATCTCGAGCGCCTGCTCGTAGTTGAGGCGCGGATCGACGCGGCTCTTGTACGCGCGCTCGAGGTCGTACTCGGTCAGGCCGCGGGCGCCGCCGACACACTCGGTGACGTCCTCGCCCGTGAGCTCGACGTGCACGCCGCCGAGGCGCGAGCCGACGCTCGTGTGGAGCGCGAACGACTGCTCGAGCTCGCTGACGATGTTGTCGAAGCGACGCGTCTTGATGCCCTGCGGCGTCGTCTCGGTGTTGCCGTGCATCGGATCGCAGACCCACAGCACCTTGCGATCGGCCGCGCGCAGCGCCTCGATCAACGGAGGTAGCTTCTCGCCGACCTTCGTCGCGCCCATGCGGTGGATCAACGTGATGCGCCCGGGCTCGTTGTTCGGGTCGAGGATGTCGAGGAGGCCGAGGAGCCAGTCGATCGTCATCGCCGGCCCGACCTTGATGCCGATCGGGTTGCGGATGCCGCGGAAGAACTCGACGTGGGCTCCGTCGAGCTGCGCCGTGCGCATGCCGATCCACGGGAAGTGCGTCGACAGGTTGTACCAACCCGCGCGGCGCGGGACCTGCCGCGTCTGCGCTTGCTCGTACGGGAGGGCGAGCGCTTCGTGGGACGTGTAGACGTCGACGCGGCGGAGCACCTCGGACTCGACGCCGGTGATCGCGGAGACGAAGTCGAGTGACTCGCGGATCGTGGTGACGATCTTCTCGTACTCGGCGCGCGCGGTGCCCTGCGCGAACGAGACGTCCCAGTACTCGGGGTGGTGCAGATCGGCGAAGCCGCCGTCGGTCAGCGCGCGGATGAAGTTGAGCGTCAGGCCCGCGCGCTCGTACGCGCGCAGCATGAGGATCGGATCGGGTACGCGCTCCTCGGCGGTGAAGCCATCGCGGTTGATGATGTCGCCGCGATACGCGGGCAGCGTGACCTCGCCGCGCGTCTCGTTGTCGGCGGAGCGCGGCTTCGCGTACTGGCCCGCGATGCGTCCGATGCGAATGACCGGCTTGCGCGTGCCGTGGACGAGCACGAGCGACATCTGGAGCAGGATCTTCAGCTTCGCGGCGATCGGCTCGGAGCGACAGTCGTCGAACGACTCGGCGCAGTCGCCGCCCTGGAGCACGAACGCATCGCCCGCGGCCGCGCGCGCGAGCTCGCCGCGGAGCTGCTCGACCTCCCACGACGTGACGAGCGGCGGGAGGCGCCCCATCTCGGCGACCACGCGCGCGACGGCGTCGGCGTCGGGATACGCCGGCTGCTGGTGCGCGGTCCTCTGCTTCCAGCTGTTCGGCGTCCAGCTCATTCCGGCTGCTCCTCGGGAGGCTTGGTCTTCGTCTTGTCTCCGCACTCGACGGGGCGCGAGCCTTCGTAGTCCATGCGCTTGACGTTGGGGCCGTAGAGCTTCGCGGGATCGACCTTGGCTCCCTTCTGCTTGCGCAGGTGCTCGGCGAGTACGTCGCGGATGATGTCGTTGGTCACCACGACGCTCCCTTCGGGCAGCTTCAGGCGGCCGATCAGACCGTCACCACCCGAGGCGAGGAAGTCGCTCGTGACGAGCTTGTACGACGCGTTGTCGTCGAGCGGCTTGCCCCCGACCTTGATGTCGAGCTCGAGCTTGCCGGCCTTGCAACGCGCCTTCGCGGCGAGCCCGCCCCACGACAGGATCGCGCCGCCGCGCTGGAGGTTCGTCGAGATCAAGCGGCGCAGGTGCGTCCCCTTCAGGTCGACGTGCGCAAAGCGGTTGTCGAACGGGATCGCCTCGTACAGCGCGCCGTACGTCAGCTCGCCCGCGGGCAAGTCGGCGCGCAGGCCGCCGCCGTTGGTGAGCGCGACGTGCGCGGGTTGCGTCGCGAGCATGAGGTCGGTGAACCAGTTGCCCTCGGCAGACTCCGTCCCGTACGACTTCGCGACGACGCCCGTCAGCATCACGCCGAGCTTCTCGTGTCGCTTCGGCGCCGCCGCGGCCGCGGCCTCGTCGGCGATCGCTTGCACCGCGGCGTCGGCGACGACCGGCTTGCCCTCGTAGTCGCCGGGGTTGCACTGCGCGGCGGGCATCGCGTTGCCGTCCTTCTCGCCCTCGCACAGCATGCGCGGCTGGTGAATCTTCACGTTCGAGACGTGACCGTCGGGGGCGATGCGCAGGTCGACGCGGCCGAACGCGCGGCCCGAGGAGAACGACTCGATCACGGCGATGTCGTTGATGCGATGCGCGACGACCGCGTGCGTGTGACCGGCGACGATCACGTCGACCGTGCCTTTCGGGAGCTCGTCGATCATCTTGATCAGCTCCTCGTCCTTCTTGCACGACGAGATGTCCATCGGCACGTCGTACTTCTCGCACTTCGTGCCGATGTGCGCGGTCACGAGGATCAACGTCGCGCCCTTCGCGCGCAGCGTCTTGGCCTCCGCGGCGATCTCGGTCGCCGGCGAGCGCATCTTCAGACCGACGAAGTTCGCGGGCATCGTCGTGAACGGTGTCGCTTCGGTGCTCGCACCGACGATGCCGATCTTCACCCCCGCGACCTCGACGAGGGTCGACGCCGGCATGTTCGGCCACTTGATGCGCTCGCCGCTCTTGTCGTCGGCGATGTTCGCGACGAGGAATGGAAACTTCGCTTCCTTCGCGCGCGCCTTGAGCGCACCGCGCGGATCGTCCTCGATCGAATCCGCCGTCGCCGCTGGTCCTTCCGGGCCGAAGTCGAACTCGTGGTTGCCGACCGCGGCCGCGGCGTAGCCGATCTCGTTGTAGGCGCGGACGATGTGCTTTCCCTCCTCGAGGTTCGACTCGAGCGTGCCCTGGAACATGTCGCCTGCGTCGACGAGCACCACGCCGCCGCCATCCGCCTCCCGCGCCGACCGCAGGTTCTCCATGTAGCCCGCGAACAGCGGCAGCCGATCGATCGCACCGTGCAGATCGTTCGTGCCGATGATCGTCAGCGTCACCGCGCCGGTGCGACGCTTCGGTGGTGTGCGCGGCCCGTCCTCTCGCTTCGTCGGGCCGGAGCACGCCGCGGCCACGCACAGACTCGCGATCACCGCGACCAATCTCATGGCGCGAACTCTACCGTATTGGCGTCGGTCGGCGCCGCAGGCTCGTCGCCGTCTTCGCCGTCGCCTTCCTCGCGCTCGAGCGCGCGCGACGACCTCGTCATCTCGTCGTCGCGTGCCGGCGTCACGACCTCCGACCGCGCATCGGCGGCCGCCTTGTCGAGCTCGACCTCCACCGACGTGGTGCCGTCGGCGCGCACCGTGACGAACGCCTTGCCGCCGTTCGCGAGCCAGCACTCGACGCGACCCTCGGGTGCGATCCTCCGCAGCTTCGGCGAGCACCTCACGTCCTGCGGCGCCCCCATCTCGCGCACCACCTCGCGCAGGTAGCGCTCGAGCACGTCGCTCGCGACGAGCAGCCCGTCGACGCGCCACTCCCACGCGCCGTCCTTGCCGGGCCACGTGACGATCGGAATGTGATCGCCATCGGGCAGCAGCGTGACGCACGCGACAAGTCCCATGCATCGCGCGACCACGGGAACGCCGAGCCGCTCGCCGATCGACGCCGCGATCGATCGCTCGAGCGGCGAGGCATCATGCCCCACGCGATCGCTCCCACACCCGCCCCCGCTCGCCAACCCTGCAAACATCAAGAGCGAGGCTGTGCCTGGCCGTCCCACACGCATGGCGAGTTCTCCGCATCGTGCCACCAGTACCTGAATAAAGCGGGGTAGATTCGCGTCGCACGTCCGCTTAGGAGGAACTGGATGCGACGACTGCGTTCGAAGCTTTTTCGCTTGGTGCTGACCTCGAGCCTTGGATTCGCGACGCTCGCGACATCCATCGAGGTCGCCTCGGCTCAACCCGAGGTGCGCGATCATCGCCGTGGTGGTGGCAACGATCGTCGTGACGACGGCCCCCGCGAGGCTCCGCCTCCTCCCAAGGCCGAGAACCGTGGCGCCGAGCGCCGCGGCTACGTCTGGATCGACGGCAGCTGGGACTGGAAGGGTGGCCAGTGGGTGTGGGAAGCGGGTCACTGGGAGCGCGAGCGCCGCGGCAAGCGATGGCGCCAGCGCAAGTGGGAGAACCGCAACGGTGCGTGGGTGCGCGTCGACGCCGGCTGGGACGACGATCGCTACGACGGCCCGCGCGAAGCACCGCCGCCGCTGCGCGAAGAGAAGTTCACGCGCCGCCGCGGCTGGACGTACGTCCGCGGCATGTGGGAGTGGCGCAACGGCAAGTGGGAGTGGAAGGCGGGACGGTGGGAGAGAGAGCGCCGCGGCAAGCGCTGGCGCGAGCCGCGCTGGGAGAACCAGAACGGCGTCTGGGTGCAGATCGCCGGCGACTGGGAAGACTTCGACGATCGCCCGCGCCAAGCGCCGCCCGCGCTCAAGGAAGAGACGTGGCGGCCGCGCCGTGGCTGGGTCTTCGTTCGCGGCGAGTGGGAGTGGAACAACGGCAACTGGGAGTGGCGCCCGGGTCGCTGGGAGAAGCAGCGCAACAACAAGCGCTGGCGCGAAGCACGCTGGGAGAACCAGAACGGCGTGTGGGTCCGCGTCGATGGCGCATGGGAAGACGCGCCCGCGTATCCGACCGCGGCGCCTCCTCCGCCTCGCGAGGAGACGTTCGGTCAGAAGGCCGGCTACGTCTGGGTCCGCGGAAAGTGGGACTGGCGCAACGGCAACTGGGACTGGACGCCCGGCCACTGGGAACGCTCGCGCGCCAACGCGCAGTGGAACGACGGTCGCTGGGAGCAGCGTGGCAATCGCTGGGAGTGGGTCGATGGTTCATGGGCGACCGTCTCCCCATATCCGCCGCTGAGCGAAACCCCACCTCCGCTGAAGGCAGAGACCCCACCGCCTCGTCCAAATCCGAACGCGGCATGGGTGCAGGGCCGTTGGAACTGGACGAACGGACAATGGACGTGGCGTCCGGGAGAATGGTCGGCGTATCAGCCGAACATGACGTGGAGTCCAGGACGGTGGGAGCGAGGCTCCGATCGCTGGGTGTACAAAGAGGGCAATTGGCTGAAGGGAACCGCGCCTCCGCCGGTCGCGAACCCGCCTCCTCCCCCGCCGAGTGGCCCGACGACGGCACCGCCCCCGCCGCGCAACGAGCCGCCGCCGGCCGCACGCGCTGGCTACATCTGGGTGCGCGGCCAGTACAACTGGATGAACGGCAAGTACGAGTGGGTCCCCGGCCATTGGGAGCGCACGCGCGCGAACAAGCGCTGGGAAGATGCGCGCTGGGAGCAGCGCGGTGGTGTGTGGATCAAGATCGAGGGCGGCTGGCGCTGATCGCGCGCCGCTGATCGATCGATCGAGAGGCCGTCGCGAGCGATCGCGGCGGCCTCGCTGCTTTCGGCGCGATCAGAAGTAGCGCTTGAACAGCGGCAAGCGGATCTCGACGCCGCGATCGCCGCGATACTCCGCCGGCGCCATCTCGAAGTCGGGCAGCTCGAGATCGATCACGTGCCCCGCGATGCCCAGCGAGAGCTTCGCGTTGACGCGCGCCACACCTTGCGTGAAGTGCACGTCGCTCTGGAAATGGAACACGAGGTAGCGCTCCGTCGTGGTCGCGTCGATGCGCACGTACGCGCGCTTGCGGCGCCCGTCGAACGTGAGCGCGAAGCGACCATCCGAGAGCTGGCCGACGTGCTGGTTGACCGTGTCGCCCAGCTCGGTGAACGCGTCCGCGATCTCCTGCGAGATCGTCAGCCGCGTGCTGATCGGAGCTTGCGGCCACAGCCGGTCGTAGAGCTCGCAGTAGTCGGCGTCCTTCATGTCCGACGAGTTCGCCGATGCGACGCCCATGGTCGCCCATGCGACCGCACACACGAGTGCCCCGCGCCTCATGGTGTTCATCCTCGCAAAGTGACTGCGAGGGGTTCTGTGAGCAGGGTTACGTCCAGCGTGCTAAAGCAGCCGCATGAATCGCGCAGCGTTGATCGTGACGTTGGTGACGGCATTTGGCATCGGCTGCAAGAAGGCCGAGCCGACGAAGAGCGAGCCGGTGGCGGCCGCGCCGGCGAAAGAGTCGGAATCGGGAGCGGGATCGGCGGCGCAGCCGGCCCCCACGCCCGCCCCCGCGGGGGAAGCGGATCCGTGGTCGAAGCCGCCGCCGAAGAAGGACCCGCTGCCCAAGCCGTTCTTGTGGTCCGTCGAGAAGGACGGGAAGACGAGCTACATCCTCGGCACGATCCATCAGGGGGTCGACGCGGAGACGCGCCTGCCGCAGATCGTGTTCGACAAGCTCGACGCGTCGCCCGCGTTCGCGATGGAGACGGATCTGTCGTCGGCGCAGGAGGCGATGACGAAGATGATCCAGTGCGTCGGCTGCTCGCTGAAGAAGGAGCTGACGAAGGAGGAGTATGCGGCGCTCGAGAAAGAGCTCGGCAAGACGACGGTCGAGCAGATCCAGGGCATGAAGCCGATGGTCGCGGCGACCGTGCTGTCGCTCTCGTTCATGCCGCAGACGGCGCCGATGGACGGCGTGCTGCAAGGCCGCGCGCAGCGCTTGAAGAAGAAGCTCGTCTACCTCGAGAAGGCGACGGACGCGGCGAAGGTGCTCGAGAAGTGGATGGACGTGCGTGCGCTCAAGCTGATGCTGTCGGACGTGCCGGGGACGAAGGCGCAGATGAAGGAGATGCTCGCCGCGTATCTCGCCGGTGACGACAAGCGACTGCTCGCGGTCAACAGCGAGAAAGAGAAGACGCTGAAGATCTATTCGCAAGCAGAGTACGACCAGCAGCAAGAGGACATGCTCTACAACCGCAACGCCGCGTGGCTGCCCGCGATCGAAGCGATGCACGCCGAGGGCGGTGGGTTCATCGCCGTCGGCACGCTGCACCTCGTGGGGCCCCGGAGCGTGACCGAGATGCTCGAGAAGAAGGGCTACAAGATCACGCGGATCACCCCCTGAGGCGGGTCCCGCCGATACGACGCGCCGCCCCAAAATGAACTCTTGTTCAATTGTGGGGGACATCGGTACAGTCCCACCGCCCAACAGGGGGGGTACTCGATGCGCGTTGTCCTCGTTGCTTCGCTTGGCTTGCTGTTCGCTTGCGGAAATGACGGTACGTCCGGGCCTGACGAGCCTGGCGTCGACGCCACGCTGATGGGCGAGAAGCTCTCGCTGACGTATCCGACGTTCACGGTAGCCCCCGGCTCCGAGAGCACGAAGTGCGTGTGGATGAGGTTGCCGAACGCCGCCGAGGTGAAGGTGCACCAGCTGCACAACACGCTCGGGTCGAGCTCGCACCACCTGATCGTCTACAAGGACGACATGGACAGCACCGAGCAGACGACACCGGTGGACTGCCAGCCGTTCACCGGTGCGCTCAACACGACGGGCATGATCGCGCCGATCATGATCACGCAGCGCGCGGACGATCCGCTGTTCCTCCCCGAGGGCGTCGCGTACACGTTCGCGCCGAACCAGATGATCAAGCTGGAGATGCACTACCTGAACGCGACCGACGAGCCCGTCGACGCGACCGCGACCGTCGAGTTCTACCTGGCCGACCCGTCGACGATCCAGCACGAGGCGGACATCCTGTTCATCGGTTCGCCCGACATCGACATCGGCCCGAACCAACCGTTCAGCCTCAAGCAGTTCTTCAAGGTCCCGAGCTACCTCGACCTCAGCGAGTCGAAGATCTTCGCGATCACCGGTCACACGCATCACTTCGGCACGGACGTGCAGGTGCGCGTCGGTCCGTCGAAGACCGGTCCGTTCACATCGGTCTACAAGCCCGAGCCGTTCTCGTGGAGCGAGCCGATCACCACGACGCACAAGCCCGAGTTCAGCGTGCCCAAGGAGGGCGGGTTCGAGTTCGAGTGCACGTACATGAATACGAGCAACGAGCAGGTCGGCTTTGGCGAGTCGGCGAACGACGAGATGTGCTTCTTCTGGGCGTACTACTACCCGTCGCAGGGCTCGAAGGTGTGCGTGCACACGGAGCAGTACGGCGGCGCGAACGGTCTCAACGTGTGCTGCCCCGGCGACAGCCTGTGCAGCCTCGTCGAGATGCAGTTCTAGGCGTACGATTGGGGGTATGAGCCCCGCGCGCGCGGTCTTGCTGGTTGCCCTCGCGGGCGGCTGCGCGACGACCCCGGTGCGCGGCGTGGTGTTTGCCGATCGCAACGGCGACGGCATTCGCCAGAAGGACGAGCCCGGCATCGCGGGCGCGATCGTCGCGTTCGAGCGCTCGACGTTCGTCACGACCGATCGCGACGGCGCGTACCACCTCGACGCGCCGAGCGACGAGGGCCAGCTGTGGGTGCGCATTCCGAGCGGCTATCGCCCGCGCATTCAGTCGCGGCCGATCGGCAACGAGCCCGTCGATCTGCCGCTCGCGCCGCTGACCGACGAGGAGGCCGCGTCGCCGTTGACGTTCGTCGTCGCGAGCGATAGCCACGTGCCGAGCCCCGGCGGCAACGACGCCTGGGACGGCGGCGATCTCGTCGACGCGATCGATCAAGCGGTCAGCCTCCCCGAGCGACCGCGGTTCTTCACGATCGCGGGCGACATGACGGCAGGCAACGAGAGCTACCAGTTCGACACGCTCCAGGCGGCGGTCGAGACCGTGGGCATGCCGTGGATCCCGGTCGCCGGAAATCACGACTGGTACGACGGCGGCGCGAACTACCGCCGGTACTACGGCATCGACAGCTACAGCTTCGACATCGACAACGTTCACTTCGTCGTCTGGGACACGAACCTCGACGCCGACGATCAGATCGCATTTCTGACCGCGGATCTCGCGCACGTCTCGGGCGGGATGACCGTCGTCGCGTTGGCGCACCACTCCCCGCTCGACGAGGTCGCCGAGGCGATGGATCAGCTCGGCGTGGACTACATGTTCACCGGCCACTGGCACGCGAACCGCGTCATCCAGCGCGGCGAGATCCGCGAGATCAGCACGCAGACCTTCGTCATGGGCTCGATCGATCAGACGGCGCCCGGCTATCGCGTGGTCACGTTCGACGACGACGGCACGATCCACATCGACCATCGCGAGAAGCTCGTGCGCGGTCAGCTCGATCTCGTGTGGCCGCATCCGGGCACGTGCGTCGCGGACACGAACGTCGCGGTGATCGCCGCCGCGGCGCTCGATGCGTCGACGCCGGAGGTCAGCGTGCGCGTCGACTGCGGGCCGGAGCAAGCGCTCGCGCCGAGAGGAGGCTGGAGCTTTGGCGGCGACATCGGCGCGCTCTCGCCGGGCACGCACTCGCTGACGCTGTCGGCGGTGTCGGCCGCGGGCCGGCGCGAGGAGACGCAGCTCGCGATCGAGGTGTGCCCGCCGCCGAGCGCCCTGCCCGCGTTCACGAGCTGGCCGCAGCTCGGTGGCTCGGCGGAGCATCGCAACGCACGGCCCGAGCCGACGGCGCCGCCGCTGGTCGCGCGCTGGGCGACCAACGTCGGCGGCACGATCACGCTCGGCACGCCGATCGTGGCGGGCGACCTCGCGATCGTCGTCATCACCGACAACGCGGCAGGCGATCAAGGTGGCCTCGTCGCGCTCGACCTCGCGACCGGCGCGGAGCGGTGGCGCTATCGCACGCCCTTCCCCGCCGTCGGTGCGGCCGCGGCGTCGGGCGATACGGTGGTGGTCGCGACCAAGAACGGCGAGGTGCACGCGGTCGCGCTCGCCGACGGTGCACTGCGCTGGATCCACGACGCGGCCGCGGGCCAGAGCACGTTCTCCGGATCGCTGTGGGCGCCACCGACGATCGCCGATGGCCTCGTGTACGTCGCGCTGCAGGGCAACTTCACGGCGATCGATCTCGCGACCGGCGATCCGGTGTGGGCGCGCGACCCGAACGACCCCGAGTTCAACTGGCTCGGCTCGCTCGCCGCGGTGGCGGTGTCCGAGGGCACGGCGATCGCCGCGTTCAATCGCACGCTCGGAGTCGCGAGCGCGAGCGCCACGACCGGCGCGCCCGGGTGGTCGATGAAGGACGGGCGCTCGCTCGCCGTCAACGCATCGCCCCTCGTCGAGAACGGCGTCGTCTACTTGGTCAACGCGGCCGGTACGGTGAGCGCGTCGAACCTGTCGTCGGGGAGCGTGATCTGGTCGCGCAACGTGACCGCCGGCGCGACGGAGTGGCACTACTCGGTCACCGCGACGCCCGCGCTCGCCGGTGGCCGCCTGTTCGTCGCGACGCAGTGGGACGACCTCGTGGCGCTCGACGCGGCGTCGGGCGCGGTGCTGTGGCGAACGCCCGCGCCCGATGGCGTCCTGAACTTCACGCACTATCGCGACGCGCAGGCGGGCTGGCCCGCGTCGCCCGTCGTCACCGGTGACATCGTGTGGATCGGCGGGCTCGACGGGCGGCTGAGGGCGTTCGCCGCCGACGATGGGAGAGAGCTGTGGTCCACGCAGCTCGGCGCGCCGATCACGAGCGCCGTCGCACCGACGGGAGACGCGCTCGTCGTCGCGTCGTACGACGGCACGGTGCGCCTGATGACGCGTGGAACGCCCGCGGCGCCCGCGGCGATCGAGCCGTGTCCGCCGATCGAGCCCGCGGTGTCGCCGTCGACGACGCCGGGCGGCTGCGCGATCGGGACGCCGACGTCGGCGATGTTCGTGCTGTTCGCGGTCCTATTCGCGTTCGGCCGCCGACGCCGCACAGGCCGCTAGGAACTTCGTCACGGCGGACAGGACCGGCGGCGGGATCTCGTGGCCACCGAGGAACGAGTGGAACTCGACCTTCGCGCCGGCGGCGACGAGCCGATCGCGCAGCGCCTCGGCGATCGCGTACGGCAGCAGCATGTCGTGACGACCGTGGCTCTGCAGGATCGGCACGCCGGCGAGCTTGCCGAGCCGCGGTTGCCACACCGACTCGGCGGTCAGCGTGCCGGACATCAGCACGAGGCCGGCGAGCGGCGCGTCGCGATGCAGCGCGGTGTCGACGGACAGCATCGCGCCCTGCGAGAACCCGCCGAGGACGAGCTGATCGTTCGCGATCGAGAAGCGAGCCTGGAGCTGGTCGAGGAAGCGAGTCATCTGCACGCGCGCGTTGTCGAGGCCCTCGGGGACCTCGGCGATCCACGCGCGCATGTCGCCCGAGCCGAGCGAGGCTTCGAGCCGCGCGAGATCGAGCAGCCACCACGCGCGAGAGTCGCCGTACAGCCCGCCGAGCTCGAGCGGCGCGGCGGGAAACACGAACCGCGTGCGCGGCGCGTGCAGGTAGGGCGCGAGGCCGACGAGGTCATCGCCGGGCGCGCCAAAGCCGTGCAGCAAGACCACCGTCGACGAGATGTCGCCGCTCGGTGGCTCGATGATGCGGGTCGTCAGGCCGGCGATCTCGAGGCGCGTGGATTTCACGAGCCGACACTACTAGATCTCACGTACCGGCTCACGTGACGGCTCACGTACCGGCAGGCCCGCCCGAGCCGCGGTCGGCGACCGGCGTGTCGCGCGTGTCGGATGCGTGGGGCGGACGATCGATCTCGGCGTCGTCGGCCATCTCGATCTCGCGCTCCGGCTCCGTGCCGCCCTCGACCGCGTCGGTCTGCAGCGCCTCGAGCCAGTTCTGCCCCTCGCGCATCGCCGTGTCGTCATCGGGATGCGTCTTGTCCTCGGCGGGCGCCGTGTGGACTCCATAGAGATCGCCGACGTCGGCGACGGTCTCGTTCACCGTGTCGAGCGTGGTCTCCGCGGGCGTGTCCAGCTCGATCGCCGGATCGGTCTCGGAGTAGAGGCTCTGCACCGGATCGGCGGGATCCGGCGGCGGAACCGCGTTGGCGTCACGACGCGCACGGCGAGCCGTGCTCGAACGCGCTCGGTGGAGCACGTAGGCCCCCGCTGCACCGACGAGAAGCACCTTGGGAAGCGTCAGGAGTCGCATGTCCTCCACGAGGAGCACGCGGCGTGCCCGGGCGCATACGAACAATGCGGAGCTGGTACGCTGGAGGGGATGCGACGTCGCGAGTGGCTTCGTCTCGTCGGCGTGGGCGCCGCGAGCCTGGCGACGAGCTGCGGCGATGACCTGCCGCCGCCGGCGTCGACGCTCGTGGGCGCCGTGCTCGAGCCGGCGGCGACGGGCTTCCTCGTCGCGCTGTACGACGAGATCTCGCGCAGCGTCGATCTCGAGGTGCGCGACGAGGACGGCGCGATCCTCGTCGAGAAGACCGTCGACCTCGCGCCGCACGGGATCGCCCGCATCGACGGCCTGGCGCCCGCGCGGACCTACGAGGTCATCGCGTTCCAGCCCAGGTACGCGCCGCTCGGTCCGATGCGCGTGCGCACCGCGCCCGCCGACGACGACCCGCGTCCCGTGCGCATCGCGGTGTCGGCCGACTTCGATCCGCACCCGATGTTCGAATCGCCGCTCGTCGATCACCTGCTCGCGGCCGAGCCGGATCTGTTCGTCTCGCTCGGGGACTTCCCGTACTGCGACAACGGCCCGGACGTCGTGCAGGACGTGCCTGGCTATCGGCTGCGGCACGCACAGGCGCGGTCGTCTGCGGCGATGCGCGCGCTCTACGGCGGCGTCGGCGTGCGCTCGATCTACGACGACCACGAGTTCCGCAACGACTGGAACCCGGAGTTCGTCGCGCGCGAGAGCTCGCGCTACGCGGCGGCGATGCAGGTGTGGGACGAGTTCTTCCCGCTGCGCGATCCGGTCGGCGACGTTCGCTATCGCCGCTGGCGGTACGGCGCGAACGTCGAGTGCTTCTTGCTCGACTGCCGCCGCTTTCGCAGCGCGACCGCGGAGCCCGACACGCCGCAAAAGACCATGCTCGGCGCGACACAGCGCCAGTGGCTCCTCGACGGCGTTCGCGCGAGCTCCGCTGCGTTCAAGCTGATCTTCACGAGCGTGCCGCTCGACTTCGGTGTCGGTCTGGACCACTGGAAGGGCTACACGAGCGAGCGCGAGGAGCTGCTCGGCGCGCTCGTCGGCGTTCCCGGCGTGCTGTTCGTCTCGGCAGACCAGCACTACTTCGCCGCGTATCGCCACTCGCACGGCGTGCGCGAGTTCCAGGTCGGTCCCCTCGCGCGTGGCATCGGGCCCTACGGCGAGGACTCTTCGGGCGTGCTGTTCCGCAGCGGGCGCTACAACGCCGGCCTGTTCGAGATCGATGGCGACGGGCTGCGCGTGATCGCGATCGGCGCAGACGGCGAGCAGTTCTACGAGGAGACGTTCACGCCGTCGGATCTGCGACCCGGCTGACGCGGTACGATGGCCCATGGGTCTCCAGGGCGCGCGCTCGTACCTCGCGGCATTCGCGAGCCTGCACGCGCTCGCGGATCCCGACGAGCGCAAGCGTGTCGCGCGCCAGGGGCTCGCCGCCCTCGCGCAGATCGCCGAGCGCGAGCCCGCGCCGCTCGAAGGCATCGCGCCCGACGCGCTCTTGCTCGCGGTTCGCGCGGCGCTCGGCGACGGCCTGCTCGCAGACCTCGACTGGATGTCTCCCGCGGCGGGCGCGATCGCGCTGTTCGAGCTCGCGCAGGCGCTTCCCGCGGGGCCGGAGCGACGCGAGCTCGGCCGCCGCGTGCTGTTGCGCCTGCGCGACGCCGATCGCGAGAGCTTCGTGCGCTTGCTGGTAGCGCTCGCTCGCTCGGCGCCCAAGCTCGTCGCGAGCGACAGCCTGCGCGCGCGCACCGAGGTCGTGCTGTCCGCGCCGCTGACCGGCGCCGTCGGCGCGATCGGCGAGCTCGCGCTCGGCCTGTGCGCGCAGCCCGTCCTCGCCGCGAGCTGGATCGAAGGCCCCGCGATGGGCTCCTTGCCCGCGCGCCGCCTCGCCGCGCGCATCCTCGCGCACGGGGCTCGCGAAGCGCTGCGCCGGCACGATGCCGGCGATCGCGGCGGCGTCGCCGTAATGGTGCGCCCCGGGATTCGCGCGGCGATCGAGCGACTGCTCGGCGACCGCGAGGCGCTCGTCTGGCGGTTCGCCTCGATCGCGCGCGGCCTCCTCGCCCACGTCGATCTCGATCTCGCCGCTGCGATCGATCGCGAGCTCCGGCCGAGCGCGTCGTCGACGGAGCTGCGCCGCGGCGCCGCGTCGGCCGCCGCCGCCCTCGAGCGCGGAGGCGCCGCGGGGCGCTGGGCGCCGGTCATCGTCGAGCGCGCGGCCAAGGATCCGGGCGTCGCGCGCGGTGCGATCCTCGGGCTCGCGGGCCTCGCGGTCACCGCACCCGCTGTCGCCGACGACCTCGCGCACGAGCTCGCGCAGCGCGCGCCCCTCGACGGCGCGGAAGCGCTCGCCGAGCTGCGCCGCGAAGAGCGCGCACCCCTCCTCGCGAGCGCCGCGAGCTTCGCGAGCGCGTGGGCCCGCGAGCAGGCGCGCGAGGCGACGAGCGACGACGGTCGCTGGGCCTTGCTCCACGCCCTCGAGGTCGAGCTCGGCCCGTCGCCGACCGACGAGAGCGCGGGGCTCCGCGAGCCGATCGCCGCCGCGCGAGCCGCGCTCGACGCCGGCGACGTCACCACCGCGCTGCGCGAAGCACGCACCGCGATCGAGGAGGTCAGCGAAGCCGCGGACTGGCTCGAGCGCGCCACCGACGACGACCCCATCGATCGCCGCCACTCGATGCGCCTCTTGCGCGAGATCGATCGCGAGCTCCTCGCCGACAACGTGCTCGCCGCCGTGATCGCGCTCGCGCCCGAGAACGATCCCGCGCGCGAGAAGTTCGCCCGCGCGCTCGGCGCGATCGAGGCCGCGCTCCTCTCGCGCGAAGCGCGCCCCGAGGGTGGCCCCGTCGCGCACGGCGGCCTGCGCATCGCGCGACTGCGCGCCCTGGTCCGCCTCCTCGACGGCGTGCGCAAGACCGGCGACGCCGACCTCGCGCCGCGCCTCGGCGTCGTGCGCACGTTGATGACCCGCGCCGCATCCGACTTCTCGCCGCTGCGTCGCGCGGTGTGGGCGGCGCTCACGCGCGCGGGCGACGCGCTCCTCCGCGACGACCACGCCGAGATCACCGATCTCCTGCTCGCGTGGACGTGCGCGTTTCCCGACGACGACTTCGCGATCGTGCGCGAGGCCTCGATGATCCCCGAGGTGACCCGCGCCTTCGAAGCCTATGCGCGCCTGCAGGCCGCCACCTGGGCCGCCGCGGATCCCGACGACACCGAAGCGCTGCGCACCGTCGTCGAACGCGTCTCCGAGCTCGCCGCCGCGCTGCCGCCCGAGCAATCACCGCGCGTCGAGTCGGTCCGCCTCGCGCTCGCGCGCACCGGCAACCTCGCGGCTCGGATCACCTCCGCCGCGAGCCGCGCGACGATTCCGGACGGCGCGATCGAAGCGCTCGCGACCGAGCTCGCCGCGCTGTCGCGACGCGTGTTCGGCGCGCAGCAGCGCCTCGGCATCGACACCACCGATCGCGAAGCCGAGCTCGATGGCGCGCTCCGCGCGATCGGCGGCGCGCTCCGCCGCGAGGCAGGCCTCGACGTGCCCGCGTCGATCATTCGCGACGAGGCGATCGAGATCCACGACGCACCTCCGACCGACGACCCGGTGACCGGCCGCGCGATCACCCGCGAGCGCCTGCGCGCTCGACGCGCGAGCATCCGCGCCCTCGATCGCGCGCGCGGCGCCGCGTCCGTCGACCGCATGCGCCCCACGAACGCACCACCGATGGCGCGAGCGAACGAGCCCACCGCCGGTCGCACGCACCCTGCCGACGGATCGCTGCCGCCGCGAGCCCATCCGCCCGCGGCGCCGTCGGATGAGGAGGCGCCGCGCACGACCCTCCTCGGCGCTCCGCACAGCATCACGCAACCGATGCCA
>CAZUAR010000010.1:61145-273320 GCA_964617845.1 uncultured Kofleriaceae bacterium
CGGGGCTTCGAGCCGCCGCGCGACGCCACGCAACCGATGCCGCGGGGCTTCGAGCCATCGCAGGACGCGACACAGCCAATGCCACGGGGCTTCGAGCCGCCGCGCGACGCCACGCAACCGATGCCGCGGGGCTTCGAGCGGCGCGATGCCACGCAACCGACGCCGCCGCAGAGCGCCCCTCGCGCGGACATGACGCAGCCCTTGCCGCGGGGCACGCGCGAGAGCCAGGTGCGCGAGCTGTTCCGCGAAGCGTTGCCGCTCGACGAGGCGATCGCCATCGCGATCGACGCGACGCGCGGCGCGCTGCCACCCGCCCTCGCCGCGGCGATCGAGCGCGTGCTCCTCTGGGTCGCGAGGCGCCCGCGCGCGGATGACGGCACCTCCCCCGCGGCAGCGCCCGAACCCATGCTGCCGAGCTGGATCCCGCTCTCGCGACTGCTCGGCGGGTTTCACGTCGTGCGACCGATCGGACGCGGCGCGGGAGGATCCGTGCTGCTCGCGTGCCGCGCCGAGGAGCGCTCGCAGCCCGACAAGGAGCTGGTCGCGCTGAAGACACCGGACTACTCGGGCGGTGCCGCGCGAAATCTCTCCGAGGCGGAGTTCGAGGCGATGTTCCGCGACGAAGCGGGCGCGCTGCTGGCGGTGCCCAAGCATCGCAACCTCGCCGGCTTCGTGACGTTCGACGCGACGGCGATGCCGAAGCCGATCCTCGTGATGGAGTACGTGCGCGGCACGAACCTCGAGCGAACGCTCGAGCAGGGCGCGCTCGACATGCCGCGCGCCTTCGCGATCATCGATGACCTGCTCGCCGGCCTCATCGCGATGCACGAGGTGTCGGTCGCGCACCTCGACGTGAAGCCCGCGAACGTCGTGCTGCGCGAGGGCAGCGGCGCCGCCGTCCTCGTCGACTTCGGGCTCGCGGGCCGCCGGCTTCGCGAGGGCTGTGGGAGCGTCCACTACGGCGCGCGCGAGGTGTGGGCGGAGGGCGCGACGGATCCACCGTTCGGTGCCGACGTGTATGCCGCGGCGTGCGTGGCGTTCGAGGTGCTGACGAACGCGGTGCTCGTCCGCGGTGACTCGCTCAACGATGTCATCGCGAACCACTTCTCGAAGCAGCCGGCCGCCGACGTGCTCGCGTCGCTCGCGCGCGTGCCGCGACTCGCACCGCTGTCGGAGCTACTGCGCGCGGCGCTGTCGCGCGAGTCGAGCCGGCGCCCGACGGCGGCGCGCCTGCGCGCGGGCTTCGCGGCGATCGCCCCCGACCTCCGCACGATGAGCTGGCCGCTCGATGTCTGAGCGGACGGTGTTTTCCGCGTCGAGATCGTCTAGAACCCGCGCCAGCGACAACGTCGGATGTTACGGTCGATCCATGCGTTGGTTCGCGCCCATCGTGATCGTGGCCGTCGTGGCCGCAGGAGCGACGCGCCCGGCCGACGCCATGCGCGCGCGCGATCGCGCATCGATGAGCGCGTCGACGAGCAACGCCTTGGCAACCAAGGCCACGCGCGTGGCGACGTGGCCCGCGAAGCTCGCACCGCGACGCGCACCGATGGGGCGCACCGCCGCGTCGGACCGCCGCTCGGATCTCGACGAGGTGTTCGTCGTCCCGCGCGTGATCGAGCTGGTCGCGATCCCGGTTCTGTCCCGGATCGCTCTCCCCGTCCCGATCGCCCGCCGAGCGACGCTCGTGGTGGTCGACGAGGTCGCCCGTGGCCCACCATCTCGCGTCGTGCTGTTCCATCCACGTTCCTGATCTGCACGACTCACTCCGAGGAGGCCTCGTGGCCAATCCATTTGCACTCGCAGCTGCGCTCACTCGCACCATGGTCATCGTCTGCCCGCATTGCGGCCTGAAGAAGGTCGTCGAAAAGCGCCCCGCCCATCACCGCGTCTGCGCGCGGTGCAAGAAGCACTTCCCCGATCCTCTCACCGCGAAGGCACGCAAGAAGAAGTGAGCGGTTCGGGTGTTCTCGTCGAGCTCGTCGTGGTGCTCGGAACCGCGGCGGTGGTCACCGTCGTGTTCCAGGCGCTGCGGCTGCCCGTGGTGCTCGGGTACGTCCTCGCCGGTCTGTTGATCGGCCCGTATGTCCCGGTGCCGCTCGTCGCGAACCCGCACCTCGTTCACGTGCTGTCCGAGCTCGGCGTGATCCTGCTGATGTTCTCGGTAGGTCTCGAGCTCCGCATCTCCACGCTCGCTCGCGTCGGCGTCCCAGCCGCATTGACGGCGGTGTTCGAGGTCGCCCTCGTGATCGGCCTCGGCATGCTGATCGCGAGCGCGATCGGCTTCGGGTCCCTCGAGTCGCTGTTCGCGGGCGCGTGCGTCGGCATCTCGTCGACGATGCTCGTCGCGAAGGCGTTCGAGGAGCACGGATGGAAGGGCGGCTTCACCGACATCGTGTTCGGCGTGCTCGTGTTCGAGGATCTGATCGCGATCGTCTTGCTCGCGGTGCTGACCGCCGTCGCGAGGGGTAGCGGGCTCGATGCCAGCGAGGTCGTCCACCTGATCGCGCGGCTCGGAGGGTTCCTCGTCGCGCTGCTCGTCGGCGGGCTGCTGGTCATCCCGCGCGTCGTTCGCTTCGTGGCCGCGCGCTTCCGCAAGGAGACGTTGCTCGTGCTCGCGCTCGGCATCTGCTTCGGCGCGTCGACGCTCGCCGATCACTTCGGCTACTCGGTCGCGCTCGGTGCGTTCATCGCCGGCATCCTGATCGCGGAGTCGGGCCGTGGCGAGGAGGTCTTCCACCTCGTGCAGCCGTTCCGCGACGTGTTCGCGATGGTGTTCTTCGTCTCGGTCGGCATGTCGATCGAGCCCACCGCGCTCGCCGAGAACTGGTACGCGATCCTGCTGTTCTCCGCCGTGGTGATGCTCGGCAAGCCGATCGGCGTCGCGCTCGGCGTGTTCCTCGGCGGAAACGGACTTCGACCCGCCGTGCGAGCAGGTCTCTCGCTCTCGCAGATCGGCGAGCTCTCGTTCGTCATCGCCGGCATCGGGGTCAGTAGCGGGGTCGCGAGCCCCTCGCTCCTCGCGATCGCCGTCGGCGTGTGCTGCGTGACCACGCTGACCTCGGGCGTCCTGATCGCGAAGTCGCAGCCGATCGCTTCGTGGATCGCGCGTCGCATGCCCAAGCGCATCGCGATGTTCGAGAGCTTCTACGAGGCGTGGCTCGGCCGGCTGCGCCAGCGCCAGGCGTCGCCGTGGCGCAAGCTGCGCGCGCCGATCACCGTCCTCGTCCTCGACGCCGGCGTGATCGTCGCGATCGTCATCGGCGCAGCGACCGCCGCGCCGTACGTGTCCGACTACATCGCGACCTACATCGGGCTCGAAGGCATGCCCGCGCGCGCGATCATCGCCGTCGGTGCGGCCGCGATCTCGACGCCGTTCGTGATCGGCCTCGTGCGCCGCGTCGTCGTCATCTCGCGCATCCTCGCGCTCGAGGTCATCCCGGCGAACGACACGCACGACATCGGCCTCGCGCCGCGGCGCGCGCTGATCATCACGTTCGAGATCGGCATCGGCCTCGCGGTCTCGCTCCCTCTCGTCGCGGTCACGCAGCCGTTCGTGCCGGGCGGCTGGCTCGTCGTCCTCGTCGGTCTGATCGGTCTCGTCGCGATCGCGCGCCGTTCCCTCCGTGACTTCGACGGCCACGTGCGCGCCGGCAGCGAGCTGTTGCTCGAGCTCCTCTCGCATCCGCCGTCCCAGGCGACGGAAGAGCTCGCACAGGTCGAGACGTTGCTCCCGGGCTTCGGCGGCGTCGTGTCGATCCAGGTCGGCGCGGCATCTCCCGCGGTGGGCCGCACGCTCGCGGAGCTGGATCTACGCGCGCGCACGGGTGCGACGGTTCTCGCGATCGCACGCGGTGGCGCAGGCATGGCTACACCGTCACCGACGGAACCTTTGGCAGCGGGCGATACACTCGCGATGGCGGGTTCTGACGACGCGATCGCGCAGGCGCGAAACCTGTTCGACGCGACGTGAACGCGGGTATCGTCGTCGCATGGCGAAACGAGAGGAAACCGGTGAAGTCCTCAGCAAGCCCACGCCGCCGCAGCGCCGCTTCCCGTGGCGCCTGTGGCTGTTCGCGATCGTGATGACCGCGGGCACGGGCGCGGGCGGCTACTTCACGTGGCAGTTCCGGCAAAAAGCCGAGGACGCGACCGATCGCCTCGGCGACTGCGCCAAGAACCTCGGCACGCTGCAAGCCAAGACCGCGGACATCAACACGGCCGCCGAGAAGACGTCCAAGGACCTCGCGAACTGCACCGCCACCGTCGCGGCACAGGAGCAGAAGGCGAAGGCGATCGAGACCCAGCTCCGCGACGCCGCCGCGAAGACGAGCTCGACGATGGAGGAGCTCGCGACGCTCCGCGCGCAGCGCGCCGAGACCGAGAAGCGCATCGCGGCGATGGAGGACATCCAGAAGCAGTTCGCGAAGATGATCGACGCCGGTCAGCTCAAGGTCATCGCGCGCAACGGCAACCTCGTCATCTCGCTGCCCTCGGAGGTGCTGTTCGCATCCGGTAGCGCCGACCTGTCCGAGAAGGGTCAGATCGCGATCATCCAGATCGGCGGCACGCTCAAGGGCCTGACCGATCGCCGCTTCCTCGTGCTCGGCCACACCGACGATCAGGCGCTGAAGAACAGCGTGTTCAAGGACAACTGGGAGCTGTCGACGGCGCGCGCGCTCAACGTGACGCGCACGCTCGTCAAGGCCGGCATGGACGCGAAGAACCTGATCCCCGCGGGCGCCGGCGAGCACGATCCGCTCGGCAAGGATCGCGCGAGGAACCGCCGCATCGAGATCGCGCTGCTCCCCGCGCTGAGCGAGTTGCCACCGCTGCCGAGCTCGCTCTCCGACGGCAAGACCGACGCGCCCGCGCCCTAGCTAGGGTTTGAGCGCGCCGATCACCGCGAGCAGCTGGCCGTCGGGGATCGACCCGTTGACCTCGAGCTCGGCGCCGTTCGTCGTCACGGTGGCCTTGTTCAGCATCTCCATCACGATCGCGTCGAGCCGGCCGCTCGCGAGCAGCGCGATGATCTGATCGTTCACGAGCTTCTCGACCGCCTTCGCTTGCTTCGCGGACGCGAACGTCATGGTCATCGCGAGCGCCAGCATCTTGTTCGACGCATCGAGGCTGGTCCGCAGCGTCTTCGTCGTGGTCTGCTCGAACGCCCGCGACTTGGTGCTCGCGTGCCACACCGTGGCGGAGGTGTTCGCCTTTGCAGCGAGCTTGCCGAGCGGGCTCTTCGCCAGCGCGCCCTTGCCCGACGTGAACGCGCGGAGCATCGCCTTGTCGCCGGGCTTGGCCGCGATGACGAGGACGTCGGCGCCGATCCACGTCGCGAAGAAGGTCTTGTCGCCCAGCGCGAGCTGATGCACTCCGCCGTCGGACTGCACCGATGGCGCGGGAGCTTCCGCGGTCTTCTTCGCGGCGAGCTTGTTCGCGCATGCGACGAGCCCGGCCTCGTCGAGGCCCTCGAGCGAGATGTAATAGGCGCCGGCGTCCGCGGTCGCGCCCTCGGCGATCACGAGGCCGTCGACGACCTTGGCCGGATCGATCTTGCAGGTCTTCTGGATCGAGTCGAGCACCTTGGACGCGCCCATCGTCGCGAGCAGCGGGGTCGCGAACGCCGCGAGGCTCGTCGACATCCCCGTGTCGATGTCGATGCCGGTCACGGCCTTCGTCGACGCCGGCAGGTTCGCGCGCGCTGCTTCCCACGCGCGCGCGGGGTTCGCGGAGGCGTGCGACGCGAGGAGCAGCGTCGCGACGAGGACCGATCGCATCACCGTTGGACGTTCACGGGCAGCCGTGCGTTGCCTTGACCGAGACGGAGTCGAACAAGAAGTTCGTGAGATCGATGAAGTCGCTGACCGACTCCATCTGGAACCGCACGGTCGTACCCGAGAGCGGTGTGGTGATCGTCTGCGAGAACGGCGTCCACGCCGCGAACTGAGCCGCATCGGTGTTCGTCTTGTGAACGACGATGATCGCGGGCGTCGTGAAGGCGGGCGGGAACAAGAAACCGACGAAGCCTTCGTCGGCGTTGGGGAACGTGTCTTCGGAGGTGATCCGCATGTAGCCGGAGACGACGATCTGCGTGGTCAACGGAGGGACGACGAAGTCCTGGTAGACGTAGTCGGACGCGTCGCCGATGCCGGGCTCGTAGCCGCCGAGCCACGTGTAGTTCGGCGACGAGAACGGCGCGACGCTGAACGCGCCGATCAACGGGATCGTCGAGTCGTAGCGCACCTCGGTCCACGGCGGCGTGAACGGCGAGACGTCGAAGGCGGGGTTGCCGAGCAGCTCGGTGACCATCGGCACGCACGCATCCGGTGGCGGCGGTGGCGCGTCGATCATCGGGGCCGCGTCGATCATCGGCGTCGCGTCGACCATCGGCGTCGCGTCGGTCATCGGCGCCGCGTCGACCATCGGCGGGGCGTCGCCCGCCAAAGGCGCGTCGATCTGCCCGTTGTTGCTGTCGCCCGGCGCGCTCGCGCCACCCTGGGCGCAGCCGGCGAACACGACAACAGCGAGGACACGTCTCATGGACCCATACTGGTGTGGGTGGGTGCCCCAGATCAATCAAGATCTAGGAAACACCCTCGGGCTTTGTAGCCCAACCCACATCTCATACCGCCGCGCCCGCGATCGCTCGTCGGGCGGCAGCGGCAGCGGGGCGCCAGCCACCGCGAAGGACTCGCAGCCAGAACAGCGACGCGCCGACGAAGATCTCGATCGCGAGGCCGATCCAACCACCGAACGCCCCCATCTCGGCGTGGACTCCGAGCAGCCACGCGAGCGGAGGTGTCGTGACCCACGACGTGATGATGCCGACGATCGCCGCGTAGCGGACGTCGCTCGCGCCGCGGAGCACGCCGCGTGCGATGACGTTCGCTGCGTCCGCCACGAGGAACGCGGTGCCGACGTGGATCAGCATCGTCGCGCGATCCGCGAGCGCTGCATCACCGGCCGCCATCGCGTTCACGATCGTGCCACCGAGGATCGCGAACCCGATCACGCACAGCCCCGAGTACGCGACGCCGATCTGTAGCGCGCGCTTCGCGACGCGAGGCACGAGCGCATCTTTGCCGGCGCCGACCGCCTGACCGACGAGCACCGCCGCGGCTTCCGCCAGCGCGTGCGCCGGCAAGAAGGACACGTTGATCAGGTGGAGCACCATCTGATGCGCGGCACCGTCGATCGCGGACATCCGCGCGACCATCACCGTGAGGATCAGGAAGACGCCGACCTCCATGAGGAACTGGAGACCGTTCGGCACGCCTTGCGCCCACACCTCGCGCACCGCGTTCGCGCGCCACGTCACGCGGCGAAGCTGCGCGCGCAGCGGCCACATGAGGACGACCATCTCGGTGACGGTGCCGAGGATCGTCGCGATCGCGGCGCCTTCGACACCGCGATGCAGGATGACGATCAGCACGACGTCCGCGAGGATGTTGACCGCGTTGCCGGCGAGCGACGCGCGCATCGGTCCGCGGGTGTCGCCCTCGCCGTACCTCGCCTCGCGCACCGCCGCGTAGACGAGCACGAGCGGCGCGCCGAGCGATCGGATCACGAGGTACTCGGCGGCGAAGTGACCCGCGCGCGGGCTCGCCGAGAACGTGACGAGCCACGGCGCGATGATGTGGCCGACGATCGCAGCGGCGATGCCGAACGCGAGCGCGAGGCCGAGCGCACC
This sequence comes from uncultured Kofleriaceae bacterium, assembly GCA_964617845.1. Taxonomy (GTDB): domain Bacteria; phylum Myxococcota_A; class Polyangia; order Haliangiales; family Haliangiaceae; genus JABFXX01. Next base: position 68,839 of record CAZUAR010000010.1, read on the forward strand.
ACCGAGCAGCTCGGGGATGAGCTCGCGGCGATTCGCACCGACCGCTTGCGACACGAGGGTCTTCGCACCGCGCAGAAGACCGATGCCGAAGCAGAGCAGCGCGAACCCGACGACGGCGCCGAGGCCGACGCCGGCGAGCTCGTCGGCACCGACGGACGCGACGAACGCCGTCGAGGCGAGCGTCATCGTGGAGTAGGAGATCATCGAGACCGTGATCGGCCAGGCGAGCTTGAGAAGCTCGCGACCTGGACGTTCGGTCCACCCTAACGAAGAAGCAGCAATCAAAGAAACGACAGGCATGACACGGCCCTCGCGAAGCGCTGCACGTGCGCTCGCAGAAAGAGGACGTTCTTCTTGGGAGCCCTTCCGGTGCGGAAGCTTCGTCGCCGAAAACGAAACGGGCTCCTAGTTTTCACTGGAGCCCGCGGCGGGATCTGGTTGGTCTACTCGGTCAGCGTTCCGAGCAACCCCTACCGCGGGCTACAGCGACATCGACGATCACGCAGATCGGCGACTTGCACTTGTAGAACGAGGGAAGTTGCATCGTTGATAACTCCGAGTGGATTTACTCTCGCGCTATCGATCGCGGAAGGCAAGCTCTGTGTTCGAGGCGCGACAAGAAAGTACAAGGCGGTGCGAGCTCGCTATCGCACGCGATACGCGAGCGTCGTTCGCTGGCACGTTCGCAGCGATTCATCTCCCGGCAACTCCGCGAACTGCCACGCGCGAACGTCATCGATGATCGCTGTATCGAGCTCCGACAGGCCGGTGGTCCGCGCGAGCGCGACGTCGGTCACGTTGCCCGCCGGGCTCACGCACAGCGAGAGCTCCGCGGTCACCGTGCTGCCGATCTCGTAGCGGATCTGGGTCGCCATTCGATCGACGCGCGGCAGCCGAGGATCGATCGCCGCGGGGATCACGCGAACCGCATCGGCCGCCGGCACGAGCGAGAGCTCGACGCCGGTGCGCGGCGCGACGTCGCGATCCATCACGCCGGTCGTCGACGCGCACGCGGACACGAGAACAAGAAGAAGGACGGACTTCATGAGAGCGCTCCCCGAACAACGAGCCACCCGAATCGCGAAGCTGGCCCGTCCACGTCGCGTGCCACGCCTGTCGCACCCCAACCTCGCCAAATCGCGACGCGGCTCTCCACGATCCTCGGGTCGCGCGACAACTCGCGACAGCCGCATGCGACGCGAAGGGGACCGTCCCCATCGGCGAGCCCATCCCGCACGCCGCCCGAGCCCGTGTAATGGGGCGATTTTCCCCCGCAAGTAGCGTGACTTCCCCGGGAATGCGCCGTGGTCCCGAGCGGTTGACAGGCCGCCCGCGGGACGGTTTCCTCCCGCTTCCTTCTCCCTCGCGTCCCGATCCCGTCGCGTCCATCGAGTCCATCTATGTCCGATCGCCTCACCGAAGACGTCACCAAGCTCCAAGGCCGCTTCAACTCCCTCAAGGCCGAAGTCGGCAAAGTTCTGGTCGGCCAGGACGACATGCTTCACCGGCTGATCCTCGGCCTCCTCGCCGGCGGTCACGTGCTGCTCGAGGGTGTGCCCGGCCTCGCGAAGACCCTCGTGATCCGCACCCTCGCGGACGCGATGAGCGGCCAGTTCTCGCGCATCCAGTTCACGCCGGACATGCTGCCCGGCGACGTCGTCGGCACGCAGATCTACAACCCGCGCGAGGGCACGTACACGGTCAAGAAGGGCCCCGTGTTCGGCAACTTCATCCTCGCCGACGAGATCAACCGCGCGCCCGCCAAGGTGCAGTCCGCGCTGCTCGAGGCGATGCAGGAGAAGCAGGTCACCCTCGGCGACCAGACGTTCAAGCTCGCCGAGCCGTTCCTCGTGCTCGCCACGCAGAACCCGATCGAGCAGGAGGGCACCTACCCGCTGCCCGAAGCGCAGCTCGATCGCTTCATGCTGAAGGTCCGCGTCGGCTATCCGACCAAGGACGACGAGGTGAAGATCATCGATCGCATGGCCGGCTCGGGCACCGAGCCCACCGCGACCAAGGTCATGGGCCTCGACGAGATCCTCGCCGCGCGCGACGTCGTCAAGCAGGTCTTCGTCGACGACAAGGTCAAGCGCTACGCGGTCGACCTCGTCGCCGCCACGCGCGACCCGAAAGCGTCCGGCCTCCCGCAGCTCGCCACGCTGATCGACAACGGCGCCAGCGTCCGCGCCTCGATCTCGCTGATCAAGACCGCCAAAGCGCAGGCCCTCCTCTCCGGCCGTAGCTACATCTCGCCGCACGACGTGAAGACGATCGCGCACGACGTCCTCCGCCACCGCATCCTCGTCAGCTACGAGGCCGAAGCGCAGGGCAAGACGACCGACAGCGTGATCGCGCAGATCCTGGAGAACGTCCCCGTTCCGTGATCTCAACCCGCTGACCCCGATGCTACCCGCGGAAATCGCGCAAGCCGTCAAGCGCATCCAGTTCGTCACCGGACGTCAGGTCTCCGACGTCATGGCCGGCGCATACCTGTCCGTGTTCAAGGGCCGCGGCATGGAGTTCGACGAGGTGCGCCCCTACGTCCCCGGCGACGACATCCGCGCCATCGACTGGAACGTCACCGCGCGCACCGGCGAGCCGCACGTCAAGCGCTTCGTCGAGGAGCGCGAGCTCACCGTGATGCTCCTCGTCGACGTCTCCGCGTCGCAAGACTTCGGCTCCGGTCGCCGCAGCAAGCTCGAAGCCGCCGTCGAGCTGTCCGCGCTCCTCGCGATGTCGGCCGTCGAGAACGGCGACAAGGTCGGCCTGCTCCTGTTCCACGGCGGCGCCGACCTCTACATCCCACCGCGCAAGGGCGGCAAGCACGCACTCCGCGTCGTGCGCGAGGTCCTCGCGCGCGGACAGGAGAAGGCCGCCGGCCTCACCGCGCGCAAGGCGCTGCTCGCCCTCCCGCGCGCCATTCGCTCGTTGTTCGCGAAGCTGCAGTCGCGCACGCGCACCGATGCGCCCCCGACCGACGCGCGCCGCGCGACGAGCATCAGCGCCGCGCTCGAGTTCTGCCGTCAGGTGCTGCCGCGCCGCGCGGTGCTGTTCCTGATCTCGGACTTCCTCGACGAGGGATACATGAGCGTGCTGCGCCACGCGAATCGCAAGCACGACGTGGTCGCTGCGCTGATCACGGATCCGCGCGAGGCGCAGATGCCGCCCGCGGGGCTGGTGACGCTCGAGGATGCCGAGACCGGGCGGACGCGCCTGGTCGACACGCGGAGCGCGTCGTTTCGTAGCGAGCTCGCGTCGCGCGGCGCGAAGCGCGAGATCGAGCTGCGCGACCAGCTGCGCGCGACGGGGATGGATCTGATCGTGTTCGATGCGTCCCAGTCGATGGTCGATCCGCTCCTGCGATTCTTCCGCGAGCGTGAACGGAGGCTGCGTCGATGAGCTCCGGGAACTGGGAGGTTCGTTCTGGACGCGTCTCGATCGACCGTGTCGATCCTGAACGCTCCGACGTTCATGCGTCTGTGGTCGGCTCCCTGAAACACGACGCGGAGGAAGGGAGGAACGGAGGACCTGTGGGATGCGTCTCGATCGACCGTGTCGATCCTGAACGCTCCGACGTTCAGGCGTCTGTGGTCGGCATCGCGTCTATCGATGACATCGTGCGCAGCTCCCTGAAACACGACGCGGAGGAAGGGAGGAACGGAGGACTTGTGGGACGCGTCTCGATCGACCGTGTCGATCCTGAACGCTCCGACGTTCATGCGTCAGCGTTCGGCATCGATTCTATCAATGACATCGATGTCGAACCCCAGAAACGCGACCGGTGGCACTCCAATGTCGACGACAACGCTCCAGGGTGTGAGGTCGCGAAGCGACTAAAAACCTCTTCCTCCCTTCCTCCCTTCCTCCGCGTCGTGTGTTCCGCAGCGGTCATCGCGATGGCGGCCTGCGGCGGCACGAACGAGCTGACGCAAGCAGATCCATCGCTCGTTGTTCCCAAGGACGCGATCGTCAAGACCACCGAGGTAGGCCCGGTGAAGGCGACCGTGCAGGTGTGGCCCGCGAAGCCGAGCCTCGTCGATGCCGTGTATCTGCGCCTCGAGGTCAGCGCACCGGACGGCGTGACCATCGATGCGCCGTTCCAGGAGGCGGGTGATCAGCGCCTGGGCCGCTTCCGCGTCGTCGGCTTCTCGCGTGACACGCAGCGCCCCGAGAGCGGCGGACAGCTCCATGTTCAGACGTACACGCTCGAGCCACCGGCGAGTGGACGGCAGCGCATTCCGCCGCTGCGGCTGGAGATGCTCGATGGCCGCGCGAGTGCGAGCGAGGCCGCGAAGAAGAAGCAGGAGATCCTGACCGACGAGGTGCCGCTGGAGATCGCGCCCGTGCCGGTGGAGCAAGCGACGGCGCCGCTCAAGGATGCGCTCGGCGAGCTCGACCCGGACGTGGGGAAGACGAGCTGGGTGCTGGTGATCGGGTTGGTCGGCGGCGCGTTGATGCTCGGCTCGGGATCGATCCTCGCGTATCGCGCGATGCGATCGAGGCGGCGCGTGATGCAGCAGCGGTCGGCGTACGAGGATGCGGTCGCGCACCTGCGCCGGTTGGAGGACAAGGGAGCGCCGGATAGCGACAGCGCCGATGCGTGGTTCGTCGAGCTGAGCGCGATCGTGCGGCGGTACCTGGAGGGGCGCTACGAGATCCGTGCGCCCGAGCTGACGACCGAGGAGTTCTTGCAGGTCGCGACCGCGCGACCCGAGCTGACGGCCGAGCATCGCAAGTTGCTCGAGGCGTTCCTCGAGCGCTGTGACCGGGTGAAGTTCGCAGGCTATCGCCCGGATGCCGAGGAGTCGATCGCGACGCTCGCGGCGGCGCGCGGGTTCGTCGAGGACACGCGGCTGCGGGAGGTGGCGGCGTGACCTGGTGGAAGACGCTCGACTGGGCGCAGCCGTGGGCGCTGTTCGTCGCGGTGCTGGCGGTGCCGGCGGTGTGGTGGTCGCTGCGGGGGAGCGGGCGCGTGGTGTTCTCGTCGCTGCGCGCGCTGCCGGCGGGCGGAGAGACGTGGCGCACGCGGATGGCGTGGGTGCCGGACGCGCTGTACGGGCTGGCGATCGTCGCGCTGGCGATCGCGCTGGCCGGGCCGAGGCAGGGTGATCAGTCGTCGCGCGTCAGGCGCGAGGGCATCGCGATCATGATGGCGATCGATACGTCGGGATCGATGCAGGCGCAGGATCTCGCGGACAACGTCAACGCGGCGAGGTGCGACTACAAGGCGGATCGCGATCCGACGCGGCTCGGCGTGGTGAAGCGCGTGTTCGAGCAGTTCGTGCTCGGCGGCAAGAAGCTCGACGGGCGCCCGGACGACGCGATCGGGCTGGTCGCGTTCGCGCGGTACGCGGAGACGCGCAGCCCGCTGACGCTGGATCACGGCAACCTCGCCTTGGCCGCGCGCGAGCTCGAGTTCGCGCAGGGCGAGGACGATGGCACGCACATCGGCGCGGGCCTCGAGCTCGCGGTCACGCGGTTGATGGAGTGGAAGCCGAAGGAGAAGAACGTCGGCCGCATCGTGATCCTGTTGACCGACGGTGAGTCGACCGTGCACGAGATCGACGAGGAGACCGCGACCGAGGATGCGATCAAGGCGGGCGTGAAGGTCTACACGATCGGCGCGGGCACGAACGGCATCGCGCCGGTGTGCGCGGATCGCGGCGATGGCCGGAGCGTGCTCGTGCAGATGCGGTCGGGTCTCGACGAGACCGCGCTGCGCAAGATCGCCGCGAAGACGGGCGGCCAGTTCTTCCGCGCGACGGATGCGGAGAGCCTCGAGCAGATCTACCGCCAGATCGACAAGCTCGAGCGCACCAAGATCGAGGAGCAGCGCTTCACCGAGTACCGGCAGTTCTATCCGTACTTCGTGGTCGTCGCGATGGGCCTGGTCGTGCTCGCGCTCGTGCTGCGCGGGACGCTGCTGCGGAGGCTGCCGTGATCTTCACGTGGAGCTATCGCTATCCCGAGCTCGTCCACCTCGTGTGGGCGGCGATCGCGATCGTCGTCGGGCTCGCCGTGCTCGAGCTGCGATCGCGCGGCGCGCTCGCGGTGTTCTTGTCGCCCGTGATGCAGCGGCGATTGACCGCGCAGGCGAGCGTGAGCCGCATGGTGCTGCGGCTCGTCCTCGTGCTGCTCGCGCTGCTCGCGGCGGTCGGCGCGCTGATGCGCCCGCAGGCGAAGGGCGAGACGGAGACGGTCGACGCGGCGACGCCATCGGCCGATGTCGTGTTCGTGCTCGACGTGTCGCGCTCGATGCTCGCCGAGGATACGGCGCCGAATCGCTTCGTGCGCGCGAAGGCGGAGATCGAGCAGCTGCTCGCGCGGCTCGAGGGCCAGCGCGTCGGGCTCGTGGCGTTCGCGGGGCGCGCCGTGCAGGTGTGTCCGCTGACGCCCGACCACTCGTTCTTCTCGACGGTGCTCGCGTCGCTCGACACCAAGAGCGCCGGCAAGGGCGGCACCAGGATCGGCGAGGCGATCAAGACCGCCGTGCGCGGGTTCCCCGAGGGCGCCGGCAACGCGAAGCTCATCATCTTGATCACCGACGGTGATGATCAGGATCCGTACTCGGAGGAGGCGGCCAAGCTCGCGCGCAACGCGGGCGTGAAGATCGTCGCGGTCGGCCTCGGCAGCGAAGAAGGCTCGACGATCACGATCACCGTGCCGGAGACCGGCGCGAAGAAGACGCTCGAGCACGAGGGCAAGCCGGTGATCAGCAAGCTGAACGGCGAGCAGCTGCGCAAGGTCGCGCTCGTGAGCGAGGGCGTGTACATCCCCGCCGGTACGTCGGCGCTCGATCTCGACTCGATCGTCGACGGCTACATCACGCCGCTGATCCGCGAGGCGGAGGCGAAGGCGGTGCGCCGCATCCCCGTCGAGAAGTTCTCGTGGTTCGTGCTCGCATCGATCGTGTTCCTGCTCGGCGCGCTGTGGGTCGGCGCCGGCGCGGGTGATCGGAGGACCCGATGAGGCTCGCAGTCTGGATCCTCGCGCTGGTCGTCGCGTGCAGCGGCGAGCACCGCGCGGCTCGCGATCTGTACAACCAGGGCGTCGCGTCGCTCGCGAAGGGCGACTACGAAGCGGCCGAGAAGCAGTTCCTCGAGGCGCGCAGCACCGCGGGCGTGGATCCCGAGCTGCGGTTCCGCGCGGCGTACGACCTCGGCATCGCGTTCGCCGCGCACGCGGACAAGGTGCGTCAGGGCGAGGACGCCGATCTGCAGAAGGCGCTCGACCTGGCGCAGCAGGCGGCGTCGTGGCTCGCGGACGCCGCCCGGTTGCGCAAGGACGACAAGGACACGCAGGCCAACCTCGCGATCGTACGCGCGCGCGTGCAGTCGATCAGCGATCAGCTGCGCGAGTCCGAGGGCACGCTCGAAGCGCGCCTCGACAAGTTGATCGAGGAGCAACGCGAGCTGCTCGACGACGCGCGCGTCGCGTGGGTCGAGATCAAGCAAGCCGGCGGCGCGGATCCGCTCGCGCAGCAGAGCAGCTTGACCCACCTCGCGGATCGCGAGCGCGGCGTCGTCGCCGAAGCCGGCGTGCTGCAGGACCTGTCCGCCGACGAGATCGACGCGATCGGCAAGAAGACCGAGGACAAGCGCACCGACGAGGAGAAGGTCCGCTTGATCCAGCTGAAGAACCTCGACCTGTATCTGCTCGACGCGCGCAACGCGATCGCCGACGCGCGCCGCAAGCTGCAAGACCTGTCCGCCGAGGAAGGCGTGGTCCGCGCGGAGGCTGCGCTGGTCGCGCTCAAGCGCGGTCGCGAGCAGCTGCTCGATCCGATCACCGTGATGCGCGGCGTCGCGCAGGATCAGGTCGGCGTGCTGCGCGAGACCACGATCGCTGCGGCGTCGGACGGCTCGCTGAAGCTCCAGGTCGAACAGCAGTTGCCGCCGCCGGATCAGATGCCCGCCTGGCTCGCGCCGGCCGCCATCGCGCAGCGGCAGAATGGCCTTCGCGATCGCATCGAGGAGGTGCGCTCGCGTCTCGAGGCGGCTACGTCGACGCCCGCGCCGGATCCGAGCACGCTGCAGGATCCCAAGGCGCAACAGCAGGCCGCGCAGCAGGCCGAGCTCCTCGCGCGCGTGAAGCTCGCGCTGCCGTCGGTGGCCGAGGCGAGCGGCGCGATGGCGAAGGCGATCGAGGCGCTGCGCGCGGACAAGGCGAAGCCCGCCCTCGATCACGAGCGCGCCGCGATCCTCGCGCTGATGAAGGCGATCGAGCAGTTCGCCGATCTCAAGCACCTGATCGAGCTCGCGTACAACGATCAGCGAGGGCTCGTCGAGCTCCTCGGCCCCGACGCCGCGAAGCGGCTCCCCGCCGACGAGCGCGCATCCGAGACGAAGGGCGCGCTCGAGCGTAATCTCTCGCGCATGCCGCGCCTGAAGCAGCTGATCGCCGAGCAGCTCGCGCAGGCGGAGAAGGCGCCGCCTCCCCAGGATCCGAAGGAGGCGGAGGCCCACAAGCAGCAGATCGAGCAAGCCAAGCAGCAGCTCGCGCTCGCCGAGGTGCTGCGCGCCGACGCCGAGACCGCGCTCGGCAACCTCCAGAAAGCGCTCGCCGCGAACAACGATCCGATGGTCCCCGCGAAGGAAGGCGAGACGAAGTTGTCCGAGCTCCGCAAGCTGTTCTTCAACATCATCGAGCACCTCCAGCAGCTGATCCGCGATCAGGGCGACACGATCGATCGCACCCAGAAGGCGAACACCGAGGACATGTTCGCGCGCGAGGCCTCGGTGCCCGATCTCGTCACCACGCAGACGCGGCACGGCGATCTCGCCAAGGCGATCACCGAGGCGCTCGCGGCACAGGCGGACGCGGCCGGCAAGGACGGCGCGAAGCCACAGCCCGGTCAGCCCGACGCGAAGACGTACGCCGCGGCCGCCAATGAAGTGCGGCAGGCGCAGCAAGAGATGGCGGACGCCACGCGCGTGCTGACGACGGCGCGCGACGACAAGCAAGCGAGCCACAGCCTCGAGCCCGCGACAAAGGCGCAGGCAAAGGCGAACGAGCACCTGAAGGAAGCGCTGAAGCTCCTGCAGCCGCCGCAGAAGGGCGGCGGTGACGACAAGAAGCAGCAACAGCAAGAGCAGCAGCAACAGCAACAGCAGCAAGAGCAGCAGCAGAAGCCGCAGGGCGGCGCGCAGCAGCGAGCGCGCGATGAAGACGCGCGGCGGCAGAAGCAGCGCCAGCAACAGCAGCAGCAGAGCGGCACCGAGGAGATGGATTGGTGAAGCGCGTCGTCCTCTGTGCGTTGGTCCTGCTGGCATCTTCGCTCGCGCACGCGCAGTCCGAGCCGCGCGCGCAGTTCCGCCTCGACGGCGGGCAGCCGCACGTCGGCATGCCGTTCACGCTGCAGCTCCTCGTCGAGGGCTTCGACGAGTCGCCCGCCCCCGACATTCCCAAGCTCGAGATTCCCAACGCGACGGTCACCCCGATGGGCCCGCCGACGCCGAACGTGTCGCGGTCGATCCAGATCATCAACGGCCGCCGCAGCGACACGACGCGCGTGACGTGGGCGCTGCAGTGGCGCATCGAGGTGCAGAGGGAAGGCACGCTTCGCGTTCCGGTGACGACGGTGACGCAGGGATCGAAGAAGGCGACCGCGCAGGCCGGCGAGGTCGAGGTCCAGAGCGTCCCGATCGCGGACGACATGAAGATCAACCTCGACCTCCCGAACCGCCCCGTGTTCGTCGGCGAGACGGTGCCGATCACGCTGACGTGGCTGTTCCGTCGCGAGCCACAGGACCAGACGTTCTCCGTCCCGCTGATGTCGTCGGATGCGTTCACGGTGAGCGCGCCGGCTCTGCAGCCGCAGGCGACCCGCCAGCGCGCACTGACGCTGTCGGCGGGCTCCAAGGACCTGCAGCTCGCGTACACCGTCGACAAGACCACCGTCGGCGGTGTCGAGTTCAACCGCCTCCAGACGACGTTCTACGCGGCACCGCGCAAGGTCGGCAAGGTCGACATCGCACCCGCGTCCGTCGTCGCTGCGCTGCCGGTCGGGCGCGCGGACTTCTTCGGCAACGCGCCGACGCGTCTGTTCCGCGCGAGCGACACGCCGCGCACGCTCGAGGTCAAGCCGCTGCCGGAGACCGATCGCCCGGCGACGTTCGCGGGTGCGGTCGGCGATCAGTTCTCGATCTCGGTGCGCACGAGCCGCTCCGTCGTGTCGCTCGGCGAGCCGATGCAGCTCGACGTGACGATCAAGTCGAACCAGCCGCTCGACACGCTCTCGCTCGGCAAGCTCGACGGGGAGGGCCGCCTGCCAAAGGACAAGTTCACCGTGCCGGCGGATCCGCCGACGGGCGAGCTGTCCGACGAGGGCAAGACCAAGACGTTCAAGGTCACCGCGCAGGTGACCGGTCCCGCGACCGAGGTCCCTGCCCTCGCCTTCTCCTACTTCGATCCGTCGAAAAGCCAGTACGTCACGATCAAGTCCGAGCCGATCGCGCTGTCCGTCAAGGGCGGCAACGTCGTCGGCGCGGGCGATGTCGTCGCGCTCGCCCCGACGAAGAAGCCGAACACGCCGTCCGGCGGCGGCACCGAGGTCACCTCGCTCGGCGGCGCGGACCTCGCGCTGTCGAGCATCGGCGCGGTCGACTCGCAGCCGCTCGGCGGAACGTTCTTGTGGATCCTCGTCGGCCTGCTCTACGCGCTGCCGCTCGCGATGCTCGGCGTGCGCACCTGGCAGCTCCGCACGCGCGACACGCGCGAGGACGCCGCGGAGGTGCGCGCCGCGCGCCGCAAGGTCGAGCAGCTGCTCGACGACGCCGCGACCAAGCCCGCGCGCGAGATCGCCGGTCCGCTCGGCGCCGCGCTGCGCGAGCTCGCGAAGACGACGGGCCGCACCGTCGACGAGGGCGGCGTGCTCGCCAAGCTCGAGACCGAGAGCTTCGCGCCGAGCGCGGCGGCGAACCCGCTGTCGCCCGATCTGCGCTCCGATGCGGCTGGCCTCCTCCGCCGCTGGGTCAAGCCCGCCGCGATGTTGCTCCTCGCGATCGGCCTCTCGACGCCCGCGCTCGTCGAGGCCTCGCCGCTCGACGAGGGGCGCGTCGCGTACCAGCAAGCGATGGAGCTCACGAACGACGCGAGCGCGCGCAAGGCGGCCTTCGCGCGTGCCGCGAGCTCGCTGGCCGAGGCCGCGCGCACGATGCCCGATCGCCCCGAGCTGCTCACCGACTGGGGCAACGCCGCGCTCGGCGCCGGCGACGTCGCGACGGCCACGCTCGCGTACCGCCGCGCGCTCGCGATCGACGGCTCGAACGCACGCGCGCGCGCGAACCTCGCGTGGCTGCGCAACCGCCAGGGCGACTCCTATCGGCCCGCGTCGACCGGCGCGACCGACACGTTGCTGTTCTTCCACGAGTGGCCCGCGCCGCGAAAGCTGATCGTGGGCGCCGTCGCGTTCGCGATCGCGATCCTGCTGCTCGTCCCGTGGACCGGCACGCGCCGTCGAGGAATGGCCGGCCTCTCGGTGCTCCCGTTCGTGGTGTGGATCGCGATGACCGCCTCGGTGCTCCTCGCCGACGACCACGCGGACGACGCCGTGATCATGGATGACGTCATCCTCCGCGCGGCCGACAGCGCCGGCGCGCCCGCGACGCTCCCGTCGCCGCTCCCTCGCGGTGTCGAGGTCAGCGTGCGCGAGCGACGCGACAGCTGGACGCGCGTCGAGCTCGCGAACGGAACGATCGGCTGGGTGCCGAGCGGCGCCGTCGAGCGCGTGCTGCGCTAACCGCGTATCATCCGGCGCGTGACGCTGAGCATCCGCACGATCGCCGATCACGAAGTCCCCGCGTTTCGCACCTCGATGTTGGGCACGTTCGGCGAAGACGCCGACGAGGCCGACCCGGATGGCAACGCGCGCCTTCGCACGCTGATCCCGATCGGGCGCATGTGGGCCGCGTTCGACGGCGCGTCCGTCGTCGGCACCGGCGCGACGTTCGATCACTCGATCGGCGTTCCAGGCGGCGGCTCGCTGCCGATCGCCGGACTCACGATGGTCACCGTGCGCCCGACGCACCGCCGGCGCGGGATCCTGCGCGAGCTGATGCGGCTGCACCTCGAGGAAGCGCGCGGACGCGCGCTGCCGGCGAGCGGTCTATGGGCGTCGGAGGCAGCCATCTACGGCCGGTTCGGTTACGGGCTCGCGTCCGCGCACGACGCGATCGAGATCCGCAACGCCGGCACGGTCCGGTTCGCGGACAGCTGGGCCGACGAAGCGGCCGACGCCGTCGAGGCCGTCGACGAGGCTCGCGCACGCGAAGCGCTACCCGCGATCTATGCGCGCGCGACCGCGCAGCGCCCGGGCGTGTTGCGCCGCGGCGACGTGTGGTGGCAGGAGCGGCGGTTCCTCGAGACCCCGTTCGCGCGACGCGGTGCGAGCCGCCGCCGCCACGTGCTCGCACACCGCCACGGCGAGGCCGTCGGCTACGTCGCCTATCGCCAGCGCCCGGGCTTCACCGACGGACTGCCGAGCGGCAAGATCGAGATCATCGAGCTCCACGCGATCGACGCGCGGGCGGAAGCCTCGCTGTGGAAGTTCGCGATGACGATCGATCTGTTCCCGACGGTGACGTGGTGGTGCGCGCCCGTCGACTGTCCGCTGCCGTGGATGCTCGCGGACTCCCGGCGGGTCCAGCGCCAGCGCTTCGATAACCTGTGGCTGCGCATCGAGGACGTTCCCGGCGCGCTCGCGCTTCGCGGCTACGCACACGATGGACGCCTGCGCTTCTCCGTCGACGGGGCGACATGGGAGCTCGAGGTCAGCGGCGGCAAGGGTCGGTGTACCCAGACCAGCGGTTCGGCGCAGCTCGCGATGAGCCGGTCGACGCTCGGCTCGCTGTACCTCGGCGGTAGCTCGGCGTCCGCGCTGGCCCGGGCCGAGCTCGTGCGCGGCGATGCCGCAGCCATCGCGACGGCGGACTGCCTGTTCGGGTCGGCGATCGCACCGTGGTGTCCCGAGGTGTTCTAGGCACGCCGGATGCTCTAGCGACGATCGCGGTGCGTAACACCGCGACCGCGCTGCTCGGACTGTCGGAGTGCTGAACGATCTGTCGGACGGGCGACGCGGAGAAAGGCTGCCATGGTCGTCGCGTCGCTCCTCATCCTCGCTCTTGCTCTCGCCGTCCTTCTGATGGCGCGCGACGAGCCTCGGCGCGCCGTCGCGACGCCGGTCCCGGCGCCGGTTCCGTACGTCGATGCGTTCACCAGCAGCGACGAGAACGAAGTACTCGCAGCGATCGATCAGACCGCGCAGCGCGGCCAGCGTCTCCCCGCGCTGCTGCTCTATCACCCGAGCCCGATCGTCGTGAAGCGAACGCTCGCGACGATGTCCGGCCGCGACGTCACGCCGTACCTGCTCGCGCGCAAGTTGAGGATCACGCAAGGAGAGAGCGCGCGGTGGTGACATCCATCGTGTCGTCGCCACCGACGATGCGGCCGAGCGCCGCGCCGAGCTCCTCGCGCCCGTCGCCGGTGAGCTGCACGAGGCGCGTGGCCGCGCGCAGCGCGAACGTGTGTGCGCCCTGCGAGATCGCGAGTGCGAGCGCTCGTCGATAGTGCTCCTCGGCGAGGCCGCGGTCCGCGCTCGCGATCAGGTCGCCGCGCAGGCCGAGGAATTCGGACTCGAGGACGCGCTCCTCGCTCGTCACGATGAACGAGAGCTTCTCGTCGAGGAACGCGAGCGCCTGATCGAGGCGACCGGCGAGGCGCAGGGTATCGACCATGGTGACCGCGACAAACGTGGTGCCGAGAGGAAACGCGGCGACCCGCGCGCGATAGTGGCCGAGCGCTTCGTCGAGGCGCTCGCTCGACAGCGTGCCCTCGCGCGCGTCGGCCCACACGAGGAGCAAGTGCGCCTGGGATTGCCACACGGCGAGCGTCGGCCGCGCGATCACGCGATCCGCGTGCTCGCGAACCTCGTCGAACGAGCGGCCGCGGAACAGGTGCAGCCGCGCGACGTTGCACAGCGCACCGCCGAGCAGGTACGGGTCGTTCGAGGCCATCGCGCGCTCGACGGCCATCTCCGCCGAGGCCAGCGCATCGTCGAGCTCGCCCTGGATCCACTGAACGAGAGCGCGGTACCCCGTCATCAACGTGACGCGATCCGTCGGACCGAGGATCCCGGGGTTGCCCCAGTCAGCGCCGAGCGATGGAGACGCGAGCGCATCGAGCTTCGCTCGCGCAGACGCGAGCTGCCCGAGCCAGATCTGCGCGACCGCGCGCGCCGCGTCCGCGAACGCGAGGATCGAAGGCGGGAGGCTCGCGGTGCTCGCGAGCGCATCGAACTCGTCGAGGACCTCGGTCGCCTTGCGATAGCGAGCGAGCGTCGAGTAGCGATAGCTGAGGTTGACGAGCGCCTTCGCGAGCCCGGGGCCATCCGCGAGCTTGCGCGCCAGGAGGATCATGCGCTCGAACAGCTCGAGCGGCTCCTCGTCGGGGCTACCGACGCGAACGACCGCCTGCGCGAGGTGACCGAGGATATCGAGCTCGAGCTGATCGCGCGTCCGATCCTCGGGCATGCGACCGAGCAGGAGGCGCGCGCGCCGGCACGCCGCCAGCGCGTCGGAGCTCGCGAACCGGAGCTCGCATCGCTCCGCGGCCCGCAGATAGAACTCCACCGCGCGTCCGGGCTGCTGGCCGAGGTCGAAGTGATGCGACAGCACGTTCGCGATGTCGGCGCTGCGATCGCCGTACGCCATGGCGAGTCGCTCGGCGACGATACGGTGCCAGCGCTGCCGCCGCGACGGAGCGGCGCGTTGCGCACACACGTCGTGGACCAGTGCGTGCGACAGCGCGTACCGCGTGTGCATCTCGCAGTTCGGCCACTCCTCGGTGCTCTCGCGCCGCAGGAACAGCGACCGGCGCGCGAGCGAGTCGCACACCTCGTCGACCTGCTCGACCGGCTGTTCCAGGGCGGCGGCGACGAGGCCCGTCGAGAACTCGCGCCCGATCACGCTCGCCGCCTCGAGCAGCCGCTGCTCGTCGATCGTCAAGCGGTCGAGCTGGATGTCGACGAGCTGCTTCACGCTGTCCGGGCGATGCGCGGCGATGTCGTCGAGCGACGCGACCAGGCTCCATGTTCCATCACGCTCCACGAGCATCCCGCGCGAGGCGAGATCATCCAGGAGCGTCACGACGAACAACGGCGTGCCACCCGTGATCCGCTCGACGATGTCGACGAAGGCGGCGGGAAACGCGCTGCCCGGGAACCGCATGGCGAGGAGCGCGACGATCGCATCGCGCCCGATCTGCTCGAGCGGGATCGCGAGCGCCCCGGACCGCGCGACCAGGCCACGCATCACGCGGTTCAGCGGATGCGTGACCGTCTGCGCCTCCGCGCGCCGCGACGTCGCGATCGCGAGCAGCCGCGCTCGCTCGCGCCGCTGACCGAGCACGCCGATCAGATCGAGCGTCGCGATATCCGACCACTGAAGATCCTCGAACACCAGCACGAGCGTGATCGTCGTCGCGAGCATCTCGATCGCCTCGTTCAGCTCGCGCACCATGCGCGACTCCGTCCCGCCGCGCGCTCGCCCCATGACGTCGTCGAGCTTGTCGTCGGGGATCAGGTGCTGGACCTGCGCGAGGAAGGTCGGCGCGTAGCGAACGAACGCCGACAGCGCCGCATCACCGTGACGCGAGGCGCGCAGCGCAGCGAGGATCTCCATCACCGGCAGGTACGCCTCGGGCACTCCATGCTGCTCGATCGCACCGCCGCGCACCGCGACGATGTCGGCGCGGTCGCGCAAGCGATCGAGGAACGCGTCCACGAGCGTCGACTTGCCGATGCCCGGCTCGCCGGTGACGAACACCATCTGGCGCTGTCCGGCGTGGGCGCGCTCGAGCGCCGCCCGCAGCGTCTCGAGCTCGCCCTCGCGACCGACGATCGCGACGTCCGCGTTCGTGATCACCGGGATCGGAACCGATCCGCGCGCGAGCGCTGCGTCCTCGATCTCGGCCGTGAAGCGATAGCCGCGACCGATCACCGTCTCGATGACGCCTTCGCCCAGGACCTGCCGCAGCTCGTGCAGGTGCGAGCGAACCGCGCTCTCGCTGACCACCGCACCGGTCCACACGTGCTCCAGTAGCTCGTCGTGCGTGACGAGCCGCTTGGGATGCGCGACCAGGTAGCGAAGGATCGCGAACGGCTTGCGACGAAGCGATAGCTCCGTGCTGCCCTTCCACAGGCGCTCCTCGTCCACATCCAGCCGAAACGGCGGGAACACCACCACGCCCCGTTCTAACGTCCCCGCCTACAACTTGTCCAGGCGGGCTCGCGCCCTACGCAGCGACCCATGAGCACCCGCGGCAGAGGCGAGCTCGATCGCCTCGACGTAGCTCTGCCGCGCCGCATCCGGATCGCGGCGCTCCAGGAGCTCGCCACGAGTCCGGACCAGCTCCGACTCGCCGAAGCGCTCGTCGCGTTCACGCGCGAACGCGATCATCTCCTCGACGAGCTCGAGCGCGAGCTTCTCGTTCTCGGGCGTGCCGAGCAGCGCATCCACGACGAGCAGCGCGAGCATGGTCTTCCCCATCGGGTACATCGCCGTGCGGGTCCGGAGGGCGGCGAGCACCGAGGCTGCGGTGCTGGCATCGAGTGGCTGCACTCGTCGTTGCGCGCAGCCGAGCATGAGCTCCGCGATCGGCTTCACGGACTCCGCTCCCAGCAGGCTCGCTGCCTCGCGCGCCGGTTCTTCGATCTCGGCGATGGTGCCGCCGAGGATGACGTGTACGCGAGCCACGGCACACAAGGCGACACCGATGCCGTACGGATCGCCGGTGTCTCGCGCCGCCGCCAGGACCGCGTACGCCTCCGCGCGAAAGCGCTCGTCGTCGCCGAGGATCCAGTACAGGTAGCCGAGATAGATGTGCATGATCGTCGCCTGGTCCGTCGGGCTGACGAGCCCGAACTTGGCGTGATCGATCTCGCCGCGTCTGCGCGACGCGGCTTCGAGCACCGGAAGCGAGGCCGCGTGGTCGCCGCGCCAGTACAGGACCATCCCGCGCGCGACCTCCACGAAGCCATGAAGCTCGTCGGAGATCGTGACCGTCGACAGGAGCGCATCGAGCTGCGCGAGGACAGCGGTTGCCCTGGTGTACTCGGACAGCGTGCCGAGCCGCATCACCACGTTCGCGAGGGCGGTGACGAGCGCGACCTTGTCCTCGATTCGCTCGGCGAGCTCCTTCATCTCCTCGAACACGGCGAGCGGGTCGCGGGCGGCGTCGCTCGAGGCGCGGATCACGGACGCCGCGGTTCCCTGCAGGATGCGCAAGGCCAACCGGTCGCGCTCCGTGTTCGCCGGCAACCGCGCCGTCAGCTCGCGCGCTCGTCCTAGCAATGCCTGCGAGTTCGCGATCGCGAAGCGACGTGCATCGCGATCGGAGGCAGCGAGGTACTGTGCGATCGCGAGCGCGGGTGCGCCGCCTCGGTCGTAGTGCAGCGCCAGCGCGTGCGCGATCTCGACGGACTTCTCTCCCCATGCCGTCTCGAGTCGTCGCGCGATCGAGCGATGCCAGGGCTGCCGCCGCGCGAGCGCGCACCGCTCGTGCGCGACCTCCTGCACCAGGCCGTGAGTCACGCGGTAGCGCGCCTGCACCGAACCATCGGGCCACTCTTCGCTCGCGTCGCGAACCAGGAACAGACCGCGGCGAGCGAGTGAATCGCAGACATCATCGACCGCCTCCTCGGACTTCTCGAGTGCGGCGGCGACAAGACCGGAGGCGAAGTCGATGCCGATCTGGCTCGCGGCCTCGAGGACTCGCTGCTCGTCGAGCGTGAGCCGATCGAGTTGCACGTCGATCAGTTGCCGGACGCTGTCGGTGCGATGCGCGGCGATGTCCTCCACGGACACCGCGAGCGACCACACACCGTCGCGGTCCACGATCATCCCGCGCTCGACGAGATCGTCGACGAGGGGCACCATGAACAACGGCGTCCCTTCCGTGATTCTCTCGACGACGATCGGGAACGCCGCCGGAAACGTATGCCGCTCGAACCGCGACGCGATGTACTCGACCACCGCGTCGGTCGCGACCCGATCGAGCGCGACGTGAGCCGCACCCGACCGCGTGATCAGACTTCGCATCACGCGGTTCATCGGGTGTTGTGTCGCCTGTACGTCCCCACTGCGTGCCGTGACGATCACCAGGAGACGGGCGCGCTCCGAGCGCTGACCGAGATGCGCGAGCAGATCGATCGTCGAGACGTCCGACCACTGCATGTCCTCGAGGACGAGCACCAAGGGTTCGGTCGCGCAGATCGCGTCGAGCCCTTCGAGCAGCTCGCGCACGAGCTTGGCCTCACTCGCGCCTTGCGCCCGACGCAGGATGTCGTCGATCCGATCGTCCGGCGCGATCTGCGGAACATGAGCGAGCACCGTCGGCGCATAGCGGACGAGCGCCGCGACCACGCGTGGCCCGTGCACGGAGGCATGGAGAGCGCGCAGCGCTGCGATGATCGCGAGGTACGGCTCCGGTGCCCCGAACTGCTCGATGCACTGGCCGCTCGCGCACACGACGCCGCGCTCGGTCAGCTCCTCGATGAAGCTCTCGACGAGCGTCGTCTTCCCGATCCCGGGATGACCGGTGACGAAGCACACCTGCCGGCGCCCGGCATCGGCCCGCGCCCACGCCGCTCGCAACGTGTCGAGCTCGCCAGCCCGCCCGACGACGATCCGATCGCGGCGGGTCGCAGCGGCCGTCGTGGGTCGCGCCGCCTCCCGAAGCGGCGCGACGAATCGATAGCCGCATCCGATCACCGTCTCGATCACACCATCACCGAGCACCTGACGCAGCTCGTGCAGATGAGACCGGACCGCACTCTCGCTGACGACTGCGCCGCCCCACACATGTCCCACGAGCTCGTCCTGGGTGACGAGCCTGCTCGGATTCGCGATCAGATATCGAAGGATCGCGAACGGCTTCCGTCGCAGCGAGAGCAACCTCGTGCCGTTCCAGATCCGCTCCTCGTCGAGATCGACACGGTATGGTGGGAACTCGATCATACGGGCCCCTCGAGCACGCGTCGGAAGACTCGCTCGCCGGTCGCGTCGGAGAACGCGAGCATCTCGTCGCGGAGGGCGCGCGCTCTCTCCTCGTGTCCGTTGCGCAGTGCCGCGATCAGCGGCATCGCGACGAGCGTCGCGCCTCCGGGATAGCCCGTGTACCGCGCACGAAACGCACGCGTCGCCGCGTCCACCGCCTCCTCGGTGAGCGGCGCGCGACGGCTCTCGACATACGCGCGCAGCACCGCGCTCTCGTACGCCACGAGCTCCCCGGCGTCGCGATTCCTCTCGAGGGCCTCGACGACCCTCTCGAGCTCGTCGACCGGGTCCTCGCGCAGAAACATGACCCGCGCGCAGGTGATGAGCGCGAGCCCCAGCGCGAGCGGCTCGTCCACCTGGAGCGCGAGATCGCAGGTCCTGTGTGCGGTCGCGATCGCCGCGTCGAGATCGCCGAGCTCCGAGTGCACGGCTGCGACGTACGCTTGCACCAGGGTCGACCGCATCGCCGATCCGAACAGCGCGGTCGGCAACACCGTGCCGGCGCGGAGCTGGTCGGCAGACAGGATCTGGATCGTCGCGAGGATCTCCTTCGCGCGGTCTGCTTCGCCACGATAGAGGTGCTGGCCCGCTTGCACGCTGCGGCCGTAGTCGAGGACGTCCTGATCGACACCACCACGAGCGGCGATCTCGTCGAGCTCGCGCGAGATCTCGATCGTTCTCGAGTAGTGCGCGAGCGTCATCTCCCGGACGAGGAGGCTGGTCAACGCCGCGAACAACGCGCTCGGGTCGCCGAGCTGCCGGGCCAGCGCGATCGCGCGCTCGTAGATCTCCGACGTCTGCTCCGTGGGGCGGAAGCTCGTGCGCGAGCGCAGCTGCCCGATCGCCGTGAGGAGCTGCAGCTCGAGGGGAACACGCTGCGGACCATCCGGCGTGCGCATCACCAGCGCGAGAGCGCGCTCGTAGATCGCGAGGGCGTCGAGGCTCGCGCGCTTGGTCGCCGACTGCCGGCCCGCGACGATGTAGTGAGGGACCGCGCGCGCCGGGAGCTGCGCCCGGTCGAAGTGCATCGCGAGCGTGCCCGCGACCTCGCCTTCGCGTCCCGCGTACATCGCCTCGAGCGCCTCGGCGATCGAGCGGTGCATGCGCTGTTGCTTCCCGAGCGACGATCGCGCCCCGCACACTTCGAGCACGAGGCCGTGCGTGAACCCGTACCGCGAACAGACGCCCACCGGCGTGTCCTCGCTCGCTTCGCGGCGCACGAACAGCTGCCGGTGCGCGAGGCCATCGAGCTGTTCGTCGACATCGGCCACGTCGCGCGCGACCGCGGCGGCGACGAGCGCCGTCGAGAATTCGGTGCCGATCAGGCTCGCTGCTTCGAGGATGCGCTGCTCGTCGACCGACAGGCGATCGAGCTGCATGTCGATCAGCTGCTTCACGCTGTCAGGGCGATGCGCCGCGAGCTCAGCGATCGGCAGCGTCAACCGCCACGCACCATCCTGCTCCGCGACGAGACCACGGGCGACCAGGTCATCGAGGAGCGACGTGACGAACAGCGGGGTCCCGCCGGTGATGCGAACGACGACCTCGGCGAACGGCTCGGGAAACGCGTGCCCCGCGAAGCGTGCATCGATGAGCTCGTGCACCGCGTCCGTGGCGATGTGGTCGAGTGCGATCGCGAGCGCACCCGCTCGCGCGACGAGCGGACGCATCACGCGACCGAGCGCGGCTCCCGGCGTGTGTGCCTCCGCGCGCCGCGCGGTCGCCACGATCAACATCTGTGCTCGCTCGCGGCGCTGGCCGAGCATCGCGAGCAGATCGAGGGTCGCGACGTCCGACCACTGCAAGTCCTCGAGGACGATCACGAACGTCTGTCTCGCCGCGAGCTGCTCCAGCGCCTCGACGAGCTCGCGCATCGCACGCGCTTCGTTGGCGCCGCGCGAGCGCGTGATCGCATCCGCGTGCTGTGCCTCGGTGAGCAGGTGCGGCAACTGCGCCATGAACGCAGGCGCATGTCGCGCGAGCGTCGCGATCGCCTGCTCGCCACGCTCGGTGCGGCGCAGACTCGCGAGCATCTCGATCATCGCGAGGAACGGCTCCGGCGTGCCGTGTTGCTCGATGCACTGGCCCGTGACGACGACGATGCCGCGATCCTCGGCGCGGTCGCGGAACGCCTCGACGAACGTCGTCTTGCCGATGCCCGGCTCGCCCGTGACGAAGGCGATCTGGCGGTGGCCTTCGCTCGCGCGGTCCAGCGCGGCGACGAGCTGCGCGAGCTCGCGATCGCGTCCCACCATCAACCGGCGCGGGCGCGTGCGCGGCGGTGACGCGACGACCGCATCCGCGATCTCTGCGATGAAGCGATAGCCACGTCCGATCACGGTCTCGATCACGCCGTCGCCGAGCACCTGTCGCAGCTCGTGGACGTGCGAGCGCACCGCGCTGTCGCTGACGACCGAACCGCCCCAGACGTGCTCGATCAGCTCGTCCTGGGTGACCAGGCGCTTCGGGTTGGCGGCCAGGAACCGGAGGATGGCGAACGGCTTGCGCCTGACGGACAGGAGCTTCTGCTCCTTCCACAAGCGCTCGTCCTCCAGGTCCAGCCGAAACGGCCCGAACACCACCATCTCCTCGGGATCTAACCGCGTTCCGGCCGTGTCCGAAGCCCCGCCCCCGCCATTCAACGCGGATTGGACACGGTGGGCCGCGATCCAACAGAGGTCCCACAGCAGTTGACCGCTGCCCCCACTACGGTCGATTCATGCAAAGCCTTCGACACCTGGTGGTCGGCACGGACTTCAGCGAGTGCGCCGAGCACGCGCTGGACTCCGCGATCATGCTGGGGAATCTCAGCCTGGCGCGGATCACGCTGGTCCACGTCTGCGACGACGACGCGCTCGAGCGCTGTGCAGAACAGCTCGAGCACGCGATCGCCGCCCGCGCCCATAGCGGGCTCTCGGTCGTCGGCGTGCTCCGGAGCGGCCGGCCGTGGGAGAAGATCTCGAACGTCGCGGCCGAGGTCGGCGCGAGCGTCATCGTGATCGGCCGCCACGGGGCAGGCCACGGTCCGCGCACGCAGCTCGGATCGGTCGCCGAACGCCTCGTCCAGTCCGCGAGCCGCCCGGTGCTCGTCATCCCGAGCGACCTCGCTCGGGGGCTTCGCGATCTCGACATCCATGGAGGTGCACTGTGACTCGCACGCAAGCATGGACGCTCGCGTCCTCGGCTCGTCCCACCGCTCTGTTCGCCGCGCACGCGGCCACCAAGGATGACGTGCTCGTCGTCGCCGCCGCCGGTGGCGTCGCGGGACACGGCGCGATCGGAATCATCGCGTTCTTCCTGCCCGGCCACGCACACGCGCGGATGTTCGTGATGACCAACCCCGGAGACGTGTCGTGACGCGCATGTTTCTAACCCCGGCGCTCCCCGCCGTGAACCGCTTCGTCGCGCTCGTCGCGACCTCGGGCGCCACCTACGCACTCGCGTCGGTCGTCGCGCCCTTCGTGCTCGGAACCCTCACTCGAAAGGTCACTCGTATGGCTTCGTCTCGCACTCTGTTCGCGAGCCTGCTCGCTCTCGTCCTCGTCGGTGGCACCGCAGCCGCCGACGATCTGTCGTCGGATCTCGATGCGCTCATCACCAAGGACGGGCTCACCGCCGATCAAGCCGCCTCGCGTTCGCGCGCGGCGTCTCCCGACGTGGCTCGCAAGGCTGCCGAGCTCGACGCGGCGATGGCGCAGGTGTCGGCCGCCAAGATCGCGTGGCTGCCGCAGCTGTCGACGAAGTTCGGCTACACGCGGCTGTCGGACATCGACGAGCCGATGCTCGCGCCGGGCCTGGAGCTGAAGAGCCTCGACAACAGCTACGTGTCGACGTCGCAGATCGTGCTGCCGGTGTCGGACTACGTGCTGCGCCTGCCGAGCACCACGAAGGCAGCGAGGCTCGGCGAGTATGCCGCGCGAGCCGGCAAGCGCGCGACGGAGCTCGACGCCGCGACCGAAGCGCGCATCGCGTACTACGAGTGGATGCGCGCGCGCCTACAAGTCCTCGTCGCGCAGCGCCAGCTGGCGCAGGTGCGCACCACGCTCGATCAGGTCAAGAAGCTCGTCGCGGGCGATCGGCTGTCCAGAGCCGACCTGCTGCGCGTCGAGTCGCAAGAGGCCGAGGCCGAGCAGGCCCTCGACCAGCTGCGCACGCTCGCGACGCTACGCGAGGAGCGCCTGCGCCTGCAGATCGGCGCGCGCACCGACGAGCAACTCGCGATCGGCGAGGACGTGCGCGAGCCACTGACGATGACGAGCGGCGCCCCGAACCTCGACGACGCGATGCAAGCGGCGTCGAAGAAGCGCATGGACCTCAAGGCCGTCTCGCTCGCGATCGAGGCGAATGAAGCGCAGCGCAGGGCGGAGAAGGCGAACCTTCTCCCGCGACTGTCGGCGTTCGCGCAGACGGAGTACGCGAACCCGAACCAGCGCGTGTTCCCGCAGAACGACGAGTTCACGTTCACCTGGAGCGCGGGTGCGCAGCTGTCGTTCTCGCTGAGCGACGCGCTGATCTCGCGGACGACGAACCGCCGCATGCAGGCGGAGTCGAACGCGTTGCGCGCGGATCGCGAGGCGCTGACGCTCGCCACCCGCCTCCAGGTGCTGAGCGCGCAGCAGAACATCGCCAACGCGCAGAAGGCGATCGAGACATCCAGGAAGCGCCTCGTCGCCGCCGAGGAGAGCTATCGCGTGCGCAAGGCGTTCCTCGAGGCCGAGCGCGGGACCGCGGTCGAGCTCGTCGACGCGGAGACCAACCTGACGTCCGCGCGGATCTCCGCGCTCGATGCCCGCGTCGATCTCCGGATCGCGAAGGCGGAGCTCGACCACGCCCTGGGCAACGACGCCAGCGGCATCCACTAACCACCACGAGGCCAATCGACCATGTCTTCCACGTCCGTACTCCTGTCCATCCTGTTTCTCGTCGCGTGCAACGAGGCAACCGCCGATCACGCGACATCGAAGCCTCCCGCAACCCCGCGCGAGACGATCGCGCGCCAGCTCGTCATCGAGGAGCTGACGCCCGACGTGCTCCCGCTCACCGGTCGCCTCACCGCCGACCAGCGCGCCGACGTCACCGCCGACACGCAGGGCAAGGTGATCGCCGTCTACGTCAAGCGCGGTCAGCGCGTGAAGAAGGGCGACCCCGTCGTTCGTCTCGACGTGCGCAGCGCGGCGATGCAGTCCGCCGAGGCCGCCGCGAACCTCGCATCGGCGCGTGCCGAGAAGAAGAATGCCGAGATCGAGTGCCAGCGCGCCGAGCGCCTCTACGCGCAAGGTGCGATCACGAGGTCCGAGGCGGACCGCACCGCCACGCGCTGCGAATCCGCCGTCTCCCAGGTCAGCGCCGCGACCGCACGCGCGTCGGTGATCGCGAAGGGCGTCAGCGATGGCGTCGTCCGCGCTCCGTTCGACGGCGTCGTGTCATCGAAGGCCGTCAACGTCGGCGAGTGGGTCGCCCCCGGCCGCGCGCTGTTCACGCTCGTCGACGCGGAGCCGCTGACGATCGAGCTGGCCGTCCCCGAGTCCGCCGTTCGCGAGATCGAGCTCGGCCAGCCCGTCACGCTGACGATGGTGTCGGCTCCGGGCACGATCTACCGCGCGAAGATCACGCGCCTCGCCGCGGAGATCGGTTCCTCGCGCTCGATGATCGCGGAGGCCACGCTCGAGCCGACGGTGGATCTGGTCCCCGGGATGTTCGCCGAGGCCGAGGTCGTCGTCGGTCACACGATGCGTCCGGTCATCCCGAGGAGCGCCGCGGTCCTTCGCGGCAAGGACTGGCACGTGTTCGTCGTGAAGGAGACCGAGCTCGAGGATCGCGTCGTCCAGATCGGCCCCGCCGCGACGAGCGACGAGGTCGCCGTCCTCGCAAACCTGGCGAAGGACGAGATCGTCGTTCGCGAACCATCCCCCACCACCGCCGACGGCAACGTCTGGTCGGAGTAGGAGCCCGTCATGCAATGGCTCGCCCGCGTCTCCGTTCACCGCCCGGTCTTCGCGACCGTGCTCATCCTCCTGATGGTCGTCGTCGGTATCGTGGGGTTTCGGACCCTCGGCGTCGACAAGTACCCGAAGATCGACTTTCCGGCCGTCACCATCAACACCCAGTACAAGGGAGCCTCTCCCACCGCCGTCGAGACCGACGTCACGCTGAAGATCGAAGAGGCGGTCAACACCGTCACCGGCCTCGACACGCTCACGTCGCAGTCGACCGAGGGCAACTCGTTCGTCATCGCGATGTTCTCGCTCGAGACCGACCCCGACCAGGCGGTGCAGGACATCAACGAGAAGGTCTCGGGGATGCTCGGTGATCTGCCCGGGGGCGCGTCGCGTCCCGAGGTGAAGAAGAGCGATCCGGACGCCGCGCCGATCATCGTGCTGTCGGTGAAGGGCCCCGAGGGCCTGCCGAAGCGCGACCTGACACGGTTCGCCGAGAAGAGCGTCAAGCAACGCCTCGAGCGCGTCGCCGGCGTCGGTCAGGTGTCGATCCTCGGCGGACAGGAGCGCCAGATCAACGTGCACATCGACGCGATGAAGCTGCAGGCCGCGAGCGTCTCGGCGATCGACGTCGAGCGCGCGATCGCCGCCGGCAACGTCAGCGTGCCGGGCGGTCGCATCGAGAAGGGCCCGAACAACCTCTCGCTGCGCGTCGAGAGCCGCGTTCGCGATCCGAAGAAGATCGGGAACATCATCGTGAAGCAGCACGCGGAGAGCCCGGTGCGGGTGGCCGACGTCGCGACCGTCGTCGACGCCGAGGAGGACGCCGACAGCGCGGCCTCTCGCAACGGCACGCCCGCGATCGTCCTCCTCGTTCGCAAGCAGACCGGCACGAACACGGTCGCCGTCGTCGACGCGCTGAAGAAGCAGGTCGCGGAGCTCGCGCCGCAGCTGTCCGCCGGCTACTCGGTCGACGTCGTTCGCGACAACAGCGTCCAGATCCGCGTCTCGACGCATCAGGTGCTCGAGCACCTGGTCCTCGGCTCGCTGTTCGCCGCGCTCGTCGTGCTGTTCTTCCTCGGCTCGCTACGGTCGACGATCATCGCCGCCGTGTCGATGCCGGTGTCGATCGTCGCGACGTTCGGCCTGATGATGGTGGCCGGCTTCACGCTGAACATGATGACGCTGCTCGCGCTCGCGCTCGCGGTCGGCATCGTGATCGACGACGCGATCGTCGTCCTCGAGAACATCCACCGCTACATCCACGAGAAGAAGATGCAGCCGTTCGAGGCCGCCATCCAGGCGACCAAGGAGATCGGCCTCGCGGTCCTCGCGACCACGTTCTCGCTGATGGCCGTGTTCCTCCCGGTCGCGTTCATGAGCGGCATCGTCGGGCGCTTCCTCCAGAGCTTCGGCCTCACCATGGCGTTCGCGATCCTCGTCTCCATGATCGTCGCGTTCACGCTGACGCCGATGATGGCCGCGCGCATGCTGCCGCCTCCGCCCGACGGGCACGGCGAGCATCGCAAGTCGTGGCTCGAGCGCGCGTCGGACTGGGTCTACGCCCCGATGCTTCGCGCCTATAGCGCGATGCTGCGGTTCTGCCTGCGCCGCCGCTGGGTCGTCGGTCTCGCGATCGTCGGCTCGTGCGCCACCATGATCCCGCTGAAGAAGCAGGTCGGTGGCGACTTCCTGCCGCCGAACGACGACGCGCAGTTCGAGATCTACGTGCAGATGCCCGAGGGCACCTCCCTCGTGACGACGACGCTCGTCACGGAGCGACTCGCTCGCCGCGTGCGCCAGCTCTCCGAGGTCGACTCGACGCTCGTCACCGTCGCCGACACGGATCTCCGTCAGAGCAACGTGGGCCGCGTCTACGCGCACATGGTCGATCCCGAGGCTCGCTCGCGCGATCAGCGCACGGTGATGCAGCAGGTCCGCGAGGACATCGCGAAGGACGCCCCGCCGGGTGCACGCATCGCGGTGCAGGAGGTCGGTGACCTCTCGATGGGCGGCAAGGACGCGATGGTCACCTACGTGATCAACGGCCCCGACCTCGACAAGCTGCAGCAGTACTCGGACCGGATCCTCGCGAGGATGAAGGAGGTGCCCGGCGTCGTCGACCTCGACACGAGCCTCACCGATGCGATCGACGAGTCGACGGTGGTGCCCGATCTCGAGCGCGCCGCATCGCTCGGTGTCGATCCCTCGGACATCACCCACACGCTCGCGATCCTCATCGGTGGTGTCGAAGCATCGACGTTCGAGGACCGCGGCGATCAGTATCCGGTGTGGGTTCGCGCCGCGGAGCGCTTCCGCACGGATCCGTCGGCGCTCGCGTTGATCAACGTCCCGTCGAAGACCGTCGGCTCCGTCCCGCTCTCGGACGTGATCACCGTCTCGTCGACGAAGGGTCCGTCGAAGATCAGCCGCGAGGCGCGCGAGCGCGCCGTCACGATCACCATGAACATCCAGCCCGGGATCCCGGAGTCTGCCGTGGTCAAGGCGCTCGAGAAGGAGCTCGAGGCTCTCGACCTGCCGCCGGGCTACACCGCCGCGGCGGCGGGACGCAGCAAGGAGATGGCGAAGATGCAGGCGGCGTTCATGTTCGCCATCATCCTCGCGGTCGTGTTCATGTACCTCGTGCTCGCGGCGCAGTTCGAGTCGTGGTTGCACCCGTTCACGATCCTCTTGTCGCTGCCGCTCACCGTCCCGTTCGCGATGATGTCGCTCGCGGCGACGAAGGGCAGCCTCAACATCTTCTCGATGCTCGGCATCATCGTGCTGTTCGCGATGGTGAAGAAGAACGCGATCCTCCAGGTCGACCACACGAACGAGCTGCGCCATGGCGGCATGGAGCGAGATGCCGCCGTGCTCCAGGCGAGCGCGGACCGCTTGAAGCCGATCCTCATGACCACGCTCGCGTTCGTCGCCGGTATGGCGCCGCTCGTGACGGCATCGGGCATCGGCTCGGGCTTCTCGAAGGCGATGGCCTCGGTCGTCGTCGGCGGCCAGACGCTCTCGCTGCTGCTCACGCTACTCGCGATCCCCGTGATCTACACGTGGTTCGACGACCTCAAGCGGGTGCTCCACGTTGCGTGGGCGAAGACCTTCGCGCGGTGGTCGAGGAACAACGCGGTCCGCGCCGGTGCTCGCCCCGCGCCGCGTAGCGCCTGACCAGGTAACGCTCGTTGCCCGACGCCCTCGAGCACCCGCTCGGGGGCGTTGTCGTTTTTGGCCGGCGCCGCGTAATGCGCGAACGCGCGCCGCGTCTTCTCGCGCGAGCGCGTTGGACACGCATTGGACGCGCCAGCGATCGCGGATCCGCCATTCCACACGGATCCGACAGCAATCGAGCGGAGCCGGTCGCAGGGTGATTTCACGGAAGACGCGGTCACTGATTCGGCCGCTAGAACCAAAACGAAAGACCAAATCACATGAAGAACTCGTCCATGATCGCTTTCTCGCTCGTCACCACCTCTCTCATCGTCGGCGCCACGGGCGTCGCGATGGCCGAGCCCACCGACAGCCTCTCCTCGGGCTCGATGCCCTCCGTCAAGAGCGCGCTCGAGATCGGAATCTCGGGTGGCTACTCGCAGGGCGTCGGCGACATCGCCTCCGGAATGGACTCGGTGGAAGACCTCGCCGGCGCCGGCGGTGGTGGCGAGCTCCAGGTCGGCTATCGCATCAACGAGAACCTCAGCGCGTCCCTCTACGGTGGCTTCGCGGCGTACTCCACCGGCGACAAGCTGAACGAGTCGTCGAACGATGTCGGCGCCGTCACGGCCGGCATCAAGGGCGACTGGCACTTCCGCCCGGCAGCGTCGGTCGATCCGTGGGTCTCGCTCGGCGGCGGTGTTCGCTGGCTCGCCATCGACGAGCACTCGACGAACGACCACACCCTGTTCGGTCTCGACCTCCTTCGCGTGCAGGCCGGCGTCGACTACCGCATCACCCCGACGTTCGCGATCGGCCCGGTGATCAGCGCGACCGCGACGACCTTTCTCAAGGAGGACAACGTCATGACCGACGGCTACGAGGACATCGACAACCGCGACGTGAACTTCCACTTCTCGGCCGGCCTCATGGGGCGCTTCGACGCTCTCGCGAGCCACTGACACCCACCGCGCGCGAGACGTGCGCGCTTCGCTTTTCCATCAGGAGCTCGACCATGACCCCCCAGAGCGTTGCCCCGACGACGAGTCTCTCGACGGCAACTCCCTCCAATGCTGTCGATCGCGCCCTCCGGCTCTTCGCACCGGTCCGTTCGGGTGAAGGAGTGGTCGCGCTCCTGATGTTTTTGTGCGTCTTCGCGATCCTGTGCGCGTACTACGTCCTCAAGACCGCCCGCGAGGGGCTGATCTTGAGCGGCGGGATATTCGGTCTCGGCGGTGACGAGCTGAAGATCTACGCGACGGGCGTGATGGCGATGTTGCTCGTGATGATCGTGCCGGCGTACGGCGCGCTCGCGAGCCGCGTCCGGCGCATCAAGCTGATCAACATCTCGTACACGATCGTGCTGGGCTGCTTGCTCGCATTCTTCGTGCTCGCACACGCAGGTGTTCCGATCGGCCTCCTCTTCTACATCTGGCTCGGCCTGGTCAACATGTTCCTGGTCGCCCAGTTCTGGTCGTACGCGAACGACCTCTACACCGAGGAACAAGGCAAGCGGCTGTTCGCGATCATCGCGATCGGCGGCGCCGCGGGCGCGATCTTCGGACCGAAGATCGCGAAGCTCGCGCAGACCTACACGCTGCTCGTCGTGGCAGCGGGTCTCCTCGCCTTCTGCCTCGCGCTGTTCAACCTCATCGAGCGCATCCAGGTCACCAGGAGCTCCTCGGCCGCCACCTCAGCGAGCGACGAGATCAGCGGTGACGGTGGCTTCGCACTCGTGCTTCGCGACCGATACCTCCTCCTCATCGCGGGCATGGCGCTGGTCTCGAACCTCGTCAACTCGACCGGCGAGTACCTCCTGTCCAACGTCGTCACCGAGCGCGCGGCGCTGCTGACGACGACCATCGCCGAGCGCCGCGAGTGGATCAAAGCGTTCTACGGCGACTTCTTCTTCTGGGTGAACCTCGTCGGGTTCCTCGTCCAGGCGTTCCTCGTGTCGCGCTTGATCGGCCGGTTCGGCCTGCGCGCCGCGGTGTTCGTGCTGCCGCTGATCGCACTCGCGACCTACGGCTCGATCGCATCGGCCGCCGGCATCGGCGCCCTCGCGCTCGTGCGCATCGCGAAGATCGCCGAGAACGCGACCGACTACTCCGTCCAGAACACGGTGCGCCAGGCGCTGTTCCTGCCGACCGACCGCGCCGTGAAGTACAAGGCCAAGGCGGCGATCGACACGTTCTTCGTCCGCCTCGGCGACACCATCTCCGCGATCCTGATCGGCGTCGGCATCCACCAGCTGGATCTCGCGCCGCGCGAGATCGCCGTCGTGAACACGATCCTCGTCCTCGTCTGGATCGGCATCGCGATCGGCATCGCCAGGCGATACGCCGGCCAGACCGAGGCTGCCAGCGACGACGCGTTCGACGCCGCGACCACGCTCCAGTGGAAGCGCACCTCGTCGCCGGTCGGAGCATGACCATGACCCTCCTCCAACGCCTCCTCCTCGGCGCGTCGCTGATCGCAGCGACGGCTGCGACCGCGCACACCGAGAGCGACGAGCCGACCGCCGCCGATGTCGCGTCGGCGCCGCCGCCGAACACGATCGAGGATGGCCGCCTCGACGATGAGCCCGGTGACTCGACCGCTCGCGTGATCGCGCGCGGCGCCCTGTTCGTCCCGCGCATGGTGTTCGTCACCGTGACGAAGCCGTTCGAGGGCGGCGCGTGGCTGTTCGAGCGCTTCCAGCTCGGCGAGCGCTACTACCGCGTGTTCTGGAATGACGAGCGCACCGCGGGCGTGTTCCCGACGATCGGTCTGCAGAGCGGGTTCGGGATCGATATCGGCGCCCGCTTCGTGCACCGCGATCTCGCCGGCCATGGCGAGAAGCTGTCGCTGTCGACGAGCACCGGTGGTCAGTACCGGACGCTGACCAAGGCCTCGCTGCGGTCCGGCCGTCGCTTCGATCCCGTCGAGCTCTCCGTCGACGCGCGCTTCGAGCAGAAGCCGAAGGATACCTACTACGGCGTCGGCAACGAGCTCGGCGAGGAGACGCGCTATCGCGATCGCTACACCCGCGCGACCGGCAGCGCCGACATCCGCCTCGGTGGCCCGTTCCACCTGACCGCGAGCGGCGCCTACGCCGACCACGCGTACTCGACGTCGGAGCACGGCACGCCCGTCGAGCAGATGTACGGCACGGAGCTGACCGGCTGGCAGGGAACCCGGTACGGCTACGGCGAGCTCGAGCTGCGGTACGACACGCGCCGCGCGAGCACCGCGTACGAGGCGCCGGTGTTCACGAGCCGCGGCACGCTCGTGGCCGCCTATACCGGCGCGGCGATCGCGCTCGACGACAACAGCGCCGACTATCGCCGCTACGGCGCCGACCTCCAGCAGTTCTTCCGCCTCGCCGAGGGACCGCGCGTGCTGTCGCTGCGCGCGCACGTCGAAGGCGTGACCGGCAACCTCGACGAGGTTCCGTTCACCGACCTGCCCCGCCTCGGCGGCAAGCAGAGCCTGCGCGGCTACTCCCTCGATCGGTTCCGCGATCGCATCGCCGCCGTCGGCTCTGCGGAGTACACGTGGGACCTCGCTCGCATCCTCTCCGCGAGCCTGTTCGTCGACGTGGGCCGTGTCTACCGTTCGCTCGACGACCTGACCCTCGACGACGTGCGCGTCGGGTACGGCGTCGGCCTCGACGTCCACACGGAGCACAGCTTCGTCGGCCGCGTCAGCCTCGCTTCTTCGATCGACGGCGGTGTCTTCGTCGACTTCTCCGTCGATCCCATCTTCGACCTCGAACGCAGGGTGGATCGCCGATGAAGACCTATCACCTTGTCTCGCTCGCCTTCTTGGCCGCCTGCGCGTCCGACCACACCTCGAGCGTGCGGTTCGCCAACGCGCCGGTCGTGACCGCCGTCGACGACCGCCGCCCCGTCACGACCGATCCGGAGCCTCGGCCCTTCGCGCGCACGCTGTATCACCTGCGCGGGAACTTCGTCCGTCGCGTCGAGCGCGGGCTCGAGGTGCCGCGCCCGCGACGCGCGCTCGGCGTCAACGCCCTCGACGAGGTGCCGAGCTCGACGTGGTTCACGAACCGCATCGGCGTTCGCGAGGTGACGCCCGACGAGGTCCGACGCGGACCGGGCAACGTCGGCAACCCCGATCTCCACCTGCCGTGGACCGTGAAGAGCACGAAGGTCGGCGGCAAGTCGATCGGCTTCATCATCAAGGACGCGCGCGGCGAGAAGTGGGTGCTGAAGTTCGACGGTGTCGGCGTCGCCGAGATCGAGACCGGCCCCGACGCGATCTCGAGCCGCTTGTTGTGGGCGGCCGGCTACAACACGCCCGAGGATCACGTCGTCTACTTCCGTCCCGAGAACCTCCTCCTGGCGAAGGACGCGAAGGTCAAGGACGTGTTCGGCGGCGAGACCCGCCTCGACGAGGCGGCGCTCCAGCGCTTGCTCGCGAAGGTCGAGCACGGCAAGGACGGCCGCATCCGCGGGCTCGCCTCGCGATTCCTCGACGGGAAGTGGCTCGGCGGTCACCTCGTCGAAGGCACGCGCCCCGACGACCCGAACGATCGCATCCCGCACGAGCTCCGCCGCGACCTACGCGGCGCCGCGGCGCTGTACGCGTGGCTCGATCACGCCGACATCAAGGAAGACAACTTCCTCGACATGCTCGTCACCGATCCCGCGGATCCGTCGCGTCGGTACATCAAGCACTACGCGATCGATCTCGGCTTGACGCTCGGCGCGATGGGCGCGACCGCGTTCGATCCTCGCCGCAGCTTCTCCTATGCGTTCGACGTCGGCGAGATCGCGACATCGCTCGCCAGCGCGGGCACGGCGGTCCGGCCGTGGGAGAAGCGCATCGATCCGAAGGTGCCGGGCGTCGGCTGGTTCTCCGCCGACGACTTCGATCCCGGCGCGTGGAAGCCATACACCCCGACGTACCTCCCCGTGAA
This sequence comes from uncultured Kofleriaceae bacterium, assembly GCA_964617845.1. Classification (GTDB taxonomy): domain Bacteria; phylum Myxococcota_A; class Polyangia; order Haliangiales; family Haliangiaceae; genus JABFXX01. Next base: position 101,907 of record CAZUAR010000010.1, read on the forward strand.
GATGGCCGACCGGCTCGACAACTTCTGGGGCGCGAAGATCATGATGCGCTTCACGCGCGACCACCTCGCCGCGGCGATCGAGACCGCGCGCTACACCAATCCAGCGACGAGCGCGTACGTCCTCGACACGCTGATCGCCCGGCAGCGAAAGAGCGGCAGGTACTGGTTCGAGCGCACGAACCCGCTCGACGGCTTCCAGATGGTCGGCTCGGCGGTGTGCTTCGACGACCTGCTGCTCCGCTACGAGCTCGAGGCGCGGGGAACGAAGACGTTCTACCAGATCGCCGTCACCGACCGCGCCGGGCACCGCATCGCCCAGCGCGACAACGCACGCGTTCCGATTCGCGCGACACCCGGTGGTTCGACGTGCACGCCATTCCTCGCGCTGTCCGGCGAGGGCGACGGGTACTCGATCATCCGGCTGCGTACGCGCCGCTCGAACGGCTTCGACATGAGCACGTGGGTCCACGTCGCTCGTGACCCCAACCGCGGCACGTTCCGCGTCATCGGGATCTGGCGGCAATGAGCACGTGGAAGCGGAGGCTGGTGACGACGTGCAACGCGCTCGCGCCCGCGCTCGTGTTGTTCGCGATCATGTTCGCGCACGCGCTGCTCGAAACAGCGCGCGACGCGTTGTTCCTGACGCGGCTCGGGCCGGAGCGCCTCGCCTCGGCGTATATCGCGATCGCGATCGCGGCATTCGTCGTGGTGGGGCTCGTCCGCAAGCACTTCGGTTCGAGCGATCCGCGCCGGACGCTCACCGTGCTCCTCGTCGCCGCCTCGATCGGAACCGCAGTCCTCGGCGCGACGCTGCGCCTTCCGACGATCGTGTTCGCGCTGTACGTGTGGACCGGCATCGTCGCGACGCTCGTCGTGCCGAGCTTCTGGGTGATGGTCGACCGCGGCGTGTTCGTCGCCGACGCGAAGCGCACGTTCGCACTGATCGCCGCGGGGGGCAGCGTCGGCGCGCTCGCGGGCTCCGGACTCGCCGCACTCGTCGCGCGCCTCGTCGTCCCCGAGGTCCTCGTCGTCGGCAGCGCCGTGTCTCTCGCGATCGCGGGCGCCGCGGTGAGCCTGATCGCACCACACGCCGCCGAGCGCCATCGCGCGCAGGTCGTGCGACAAGAGCGGCGCGCGAAGAAGTACGCGAGGCGCTCGACCCGCTACATCTACTGGCTCGTCGCGCTCGGTCTCGTGTCGACGATCGCGGTCACGCTCGGTGACCTGATGTTCAAGCGCACGCTCGCGGAGCGCTTGCCCCATGACGATCTCGCGACGTGGTTCGGTGCGATCTACACCGTGCTGAACGTCATCGGCTTGATCGTGCAGCTCGTCGTCACGCCCCGCCTGCTCGACCGGCTCGGCGTGGGCGGCGCGCTGACGGTCCTCCCGATCGTCGTGCTCGCGACGACGCTCGGGTTCCTGCTGACGGGCGCGGCGCTCGCGGTGATCGCGCTGCGCCTCGCCGACGGCGGACTGCGGCACAGCGTGCACCGCGTCGCGAGCGAGATCCTGTTTCTGCCCATCGCGCACGAGCACCGTGATGCGGTGAAGCCGATCGTCGACGTGGTCGGCCAGCGCGGTGGGCAACTTCTTGCGGCGCTGCTCGCGCTCGCCGTCGCCGGCAACGGCGTCGGCACGTGGCAGCTCGGCGTGATGACCGCGGTGGCCGTGGTCGCGTGGCTGGTCGTGATCGTGTGGACGCGCACGATCTACGTGCAGCTGTTCCGCGACACGCTCGCCGCCGGCGAGATCGCGCGCGAGCCGCACATGCCGACACTCGACGGGAGCGCGGTCGCGATGCTCAACACGTCGCTCTCGAGCCCCGACGAGAACGAGGCGCTCGCGGCGCTCGATCTGCTCGTGCTGCGCGGCGGTGCGATCCCGACGCTGGTGCTCTATCACCCGAGCAGCGCTGTCGTGCGGCGCGCGCTGAACGCGATCCGCGATCACGTGCGCCCCGACGTCGCGCGCGTCCTCGGTCACCTCGCGACGCACAGAGACCCGCAGATCCGCGCGGCCGCCCTTGCCGCCTCCGCGCGGACCGGTTGCACGTCGTGCCTGCACACCGCGCTCGATGACGCCGCGCCCGATGTCCGCGCCGCCGCGGCGGTCGGCATCGTCTATCACGCCGGTGACGACGTCGCGGTCGGCGAGGCTGCGATCGCGAAGCTGGTCGCCGGCACCTCCGACGAGCGGTGCGCGCTGATCCGGGCGATCGGCCGCGTCCCCGGGACCGCGTTCGAGCCGGTGCTCGCCTATCTCTCGCGCCAGCGCGACATCGACGTCCTCCGGGCCGTCCTCGCGGTGTGGGCGAACGCGCCGGCGATCGCGGACGCCGAGCGCCTGATCCAGCTCCTCGAGGAGCCGCTCGTTCGCTCCGATGCACGCCGCGTGTTCGCCGCCGCCGGTGCGAGCGCGATGCTGCCGCGCCTGATCGCCGCCCTCGACGATCCACGCACTCCGATCGGTGTGCGCCGCCACCTCCCGCGCACGATCAGCCGCTATCGCTCGCAGGCCGCCGTCGCGGCGCTCGTCGAGCGGCTCGTCCGCGAACCGGACGGCACCACCGAGTTCAAGATCCTCCGGGCGCTCGGGCGCATGCGCCACGACCAGCCCAAGCTCGAGATCGACCCGAAGCCGATCCACCTCTACGCGCGCCGCGCCATCGACGACGCGCAGCGCTACACGATGTTCGGCGATCGCCTGCGCGCCGAGCGCGATGTCTCGAGCCCGTCCAAGGACCTCCTCGCCGATCTCATGAGCGAGAAGCGCCGACACGCGATCGAGCGCACCTTCCGTGCTCTCGGCATCCTCCATCCGCGCGCCGACATGCACAGCGTCCACGACGCGATCACGAGCATCGACGACGAGCGCGTCGGTGCCGCGCACGAGGTCCTCGACGGCCTCGTCGACTCCGACCTGCGCCTTCCGCTCGTCGCGGTGCTCGCCGCCCGCGACACACCGACCCAGACCCCGGCGATGTCGTACGAGGAGCTGCTCGCAGCGCTGCTCGACGATCCGAGCGAGTCGCTCCGCTGCGTCGCCGCGCATCACATCGCGGAGCGCCGCCTGACCACGCTGCGCCGCGAGCTCCTACGTCTCCGTCCGATCACCCAGTCGCAACTCGTCTCCACCGCCTTCGAACAGGCGATCGAGGTCCTCGATGCGTGATGAACGTCCGTTCTCCATGCGCCGCCTGCTGACGCTGCGGCAGTTCCCTGGCTTCGCCGACGCCGAGCTCTCCGATCTCGCGAACATCGCCGACAACGGCTTCGAGGCGACCTACGCGCCCGGCGATGTCGTCGCCGAGCCCGGCCACGTCGAGGCGATCCACCTCGTCGTCGAAGGCTCGCTCGCCGGCGGCACGCGCTCGTGGCACGCGAATCAGATGTTCGGTCTGTTCGAGGTGCTCGCCGGCCGGCCGATCGCCCACCGCGTGATCGCGACGTCGCGCACGCGCGTGCTCAGCCTCGCGTCCAGCGACTTCGCCGAGGTCCTCGAGGACAGCTACAGCGTGCTGCACAGCGCTCGCAAGGCGCTCGCGCGCAGGCTCCTGTACATCGAGCGCACCAGCGGCGAGCTTCCACCGTCCAGCGCGCCGCCGTCGCTCGCCGACCTCCCGCAACACAAGCTCGGCATGGTCGAGCGCCTGATCATCCTCCGCCAGCAGATGCAGTTCGCGTCCGGCCGCGCGCAAGCCCTCGCCGCGATCGCGCAGGCGAGCGAGGAGCGCCGGTTTCCCGCCCACGTCACCATCGCAGAGGCGGGCGAGGAAGCGGCCGGCGGCGTGATCGTCCTCACCGGCCTCGTCCGCGCGACGCGCCCCGACGGCAACTCGATCGTCTACGGGCCCGGCGACAACTTCGGTGGTCTCTCGACGATGGCCTCGCTTCCTCTGGATCGCTCGTTCGAGACGATGACGCCGGTCCGCTCGCTGTTCACACCGGCGCGCGTGATCATGGACATCATGGAGGACCACACCGACTACGCGCTCGGCCTCCTCTCGCGCCTCGCCGCCCGGCTTCTCGACCACGAAGCGGAGCCGCCGCCCATGCCGCTGCCGTGCGACACCGCGAACTGACGTAGGATGGGCGAATGCGGCTGCTGTTCGCTGCGCTCCTGCTCGTCCTCTCGGCCTGCCCGCCGCCGCCACCGGTCGCGCGCCCGACGCCACCGACCGCGCCGCAGCGCCCGATCGACGCGCCGACGCTCACGCCGCTCCGTGTCGCGACCGCCGCCGACCTCCCCGACGCGCTCGTCCCCGGCAGCTATCGCCTCCATCTGATCGACGTCGGCACCGGCCTCGCGGTCTTGATCCAGGGGGTGGACTTCACCCTGCTCTACGACGCCGGCAGTAACGATCGCATCGAGAAGCCATCGCGCGTGATCGCCTACCTCGCCGCGGTGCTCGGCCCGTCGGGAGACGACGATCTCTGCGGCGAGTCCGCGCCGAAGAAGCGGATCGATCACGTCGTGCTCTCGCACCCGCACTTCGACCACGCCTCCGCCCTCGACACCGTCCTCCACTGCTACGAGGTCACCAACTACTGGGACTCCGGCAAGACCGCGAAGACCAAGTTCTACCTGGAGCTCCTCGACGCTCTCGTCCGCACGCCGCTCACCTATCACACGGCCGCCGACGAGCCGCAGGCGCCGATCCCGAGCTGGAAGCGCTACTCCGAGGGCGACACGGTGCAGCTCGGCGAAGGCGCGAGGTTCACGATCCTCCACGCGAACCCCAGGGCCTCCGACGAGAACGAAGCGTCGCTCGTGCTCTCCGTCCAGCTCGGCCGCACGCGCGTGCTCCTCGTCGGTGACGCCGAGTCCGGCGGTCGCAAGGATCCCTCGTATCCCGCGGGCGAGGTCGAGGAGTATTTGATCGATCACCATCGAGATCAGATCCGGTCCGACATCCTGCAGGTCGGCCATCACGGATCGATGACGTCGAGCCGTCACGACTTCATCGAGGCCGTGAAGCCCGCGTACGCGCTCGTGTCGACGGGGCCCAAGACGTACTCGAAGACGAAGCTGCCGGACCAGGTCGTCCTCGACGAGCTCGCACGGTCGGGCGCGACGATCCTTCGCACCGACGAGCGCGATGGGAAGTGCCCCGTGACGAACCGTATCGGTGGCAACGATGAAGGTCCGGGCGGATGCGATACCTGGGTCATCACGATCGGCCCGTGAGTCGTGCGCGATGACTACTGTCCGGTGACGGCGGCGAGCTCCGCGACGAGGTTCGGCAACGAGATCGGCTTCACGATGTGCGAGTCGAAGCCCGCCGCGAGCGCGCGCTGCCGATCCTCGGGCTGCCCGTAGCCCGTCATCGCGATCAGGTGTGGACGATGACCGTCGAGCGCGCCGCGGATCCGGCGCGCGACCTCGTAGCCGTCGACGAGCGGCAGGCCGATGTCGACGAGCATGACGTCGGGGCGCGAGACGAACGCGGCCTCGATGCCCGTCTTGCCGTCGATCGCGGTGATGACCTCGCGGCACGACTCGCGCAACACCTCCGCGAGGCTCTCCCGCGCATCGGCGTTGTCCTCGACGATCAGCACGCGTAGCTCGGCGAGCGGGGCCGTCGAGGGGAGGCTCTGCGGTGTCGGACGGCGCGGAGCCGCCTGCGTGGCGAGAGGGAGCGTGAGCGTGAACGTCGAGCCTTTGCCTTCGCCGGCGGACTCGGCGCGGATGGTGCCGCGGTGCAGCTCGACGAGACGACGCACGACGGTGAGACCGAGGCCGAGACCGCCGCGCGAGCGGTCGAGACCTTGCTTGCCCTGGGCGAAGACGTCGAACACGCGGTCCAAGGTCTTCTGGTCCATGCCGATACCGGTGTCGCGGACGACGAGGATCGCGTTCGTCTCGTCGTGCGACAGCGAGAGGCGCACGTGACCACCGCGCGGCGTGTACTTGACGGCGTTGGTGACGAGGTTGGTGACGATCTGCTCGACGCGCACGGGGTCACCGTCGACGAGCGTGGACGCGCCCTCGATGTCGATCGTGACGGCGTGGGAGGAGCCGAGGACCTCGGCGCCGAGGGATTCGCGGCAGCGCTCGAGGACCTCGCGGAGGTCGACGACCTGGCGGTTGAGCGTGATCTTGCCCTGCGTGATGCGAGCGACATCGAGGAGATCGTCGACGAGGTGAGTCAAGCTCTTCACCTGGCGATCCATGATCGGCAGGTACTTCGCGAGCGCGTTGGGCGCGTGGTTCTCGCGGATGAGATGAAGCGCGGTGGTGATGGCGCCGATCGGGTTGCGCAGCTCGTGGCCGAGCATCGCGAGGAACTCGTCGCGGATCGTGATCGCGTGACGGAGCTCGTGGGCGAGCGCGCTGGCCCGGCGCTCGGCGGCGCGGGTGCGGAGGAGCGAGCGGATCGTCGCGAGGAGCTCGGTCTGCTCGAACGGCTGCGCGAGGTAGCCGTCGGCGCCGGAGTCGAGACCGGTGACCTTGTTGCTGGTGGTGACGAAGGTAGCCGAGGAGAGGAGGACGGCGACGCTCGCGGTGCTCGGCTCCGCCTTGATGCGGCGGCAGATCTCGTAGCCGTCGATGTCGGGCAAGCGGATATCGAGGAGGACCAGGTCGATGTTGTCCGCGACGCGGTCGAGCGCCTCCGCGCCGCTCGAGACGGAGATCACCGTGTAGCCGGCGCGACTCAGCATCTCCTCGTTCACGTATCGCGGGACGTCGCGATCGTTGACGTTCAGGATGCGGGGCTTGCGGCCGATCATCGGCCACGCTCCCCGCTCTGCTCGAGCTTGCGAAGTGCATCGCGGATGCGGTTGATCGCGAGCTCGCGCGACAGGTTCTGCTTGGAGATGACGGCCTCGGCCTCCTCGAGGAGGCGCGCCTGGTCGACCGCGTCGAGGACGTGCGAGGTGACGACGATGACGGGAATCTCGCGCGTGGCGGGGTCCGCCTTGAGATCGTCGAGGACGTCGAAGGCGGTGGCCCCCTGCAGGAGGAAGTCGAGGAGGATGACCTTGGGCTTGTGCTTGCGCGCGAGCTCGACGCCCACGCGGCCATCCGCGGCCTCGAGCAGCGAATACGAGGTCCCGTCGAGGTGGCGACGAATGATGTAGCGAGCGGTCTCGTCGTCGTCGATGACGAGGAGCTTCACGCTCGCCGGCGGCGCGGCGATCTCGCGCAGCTTCTTGAGCAGGCGCTCCTGATCGACGGGCTTGAGCCAGAACTCGTCGGCGCCGAGGGCGCGCGCCTTGTCCGCGCGATTGGTCACCGTGACGACGAGCACCGGGATGTCGTGTGTCTCGGGCGAGCTCTTGACGCGCCCGAGGAAGCCCCACGACGCATCGCCTTCGAGCATGACGTCGAGCACGATCGCGGCCGGGCGCGTCGTCGCCATGATCGCCTCGGCCTCCTCGATGCTGCGCGCCGGCAGCACGTGGTAGCCGGCCATCACGAGGTACTTCTCGTAGAGGAAGAGCGTCTTGCGGTCGTCCTCGACGACGAGGATCGACGCGGACCCCGGCTTCTTCTCGCGGCTACGCTCGACCATCTCCTGCATGGCGCGCGCTTCATCGTGCCGGACGGGGACGTCGAGCGTGAACGTCGCACCGCGGCCGCGGTCGCTATCGACGGTCAGGGTGCCACCGAGGACGCCCGCGAGGCGGCGCGCGAGCGGAAGCCCCAGGCCCGTTCCCTTCACGCGGCGCTGGAGCGCGCTCTCGATCTGGCCGTACTCCTCGAAGATCTTGTCGTGGTCCTCGGGAGCGATGCCGATGCCCTGGTCGCTGACCGAGATGCGCAGGCGATCGCCGGCGATGTCGAAACGCACGCGGACCTCGCCGGCGTCCGTGAACTTGATCGCGTTCGAGACGAGGTTGCGAACGATCTGCGCGAGCTTGGTCTGATCCGTCTCGACGCGTACCGGCGGCGCGTCCTCGATCACGAGCTCGATCATCGAGTCCTCCGGTACGAGCGGACGGAGCGAGCCGCGCATCGACGACACGAAGTCCGCGAGATCGAACCCGTCGACGCGCAGGCGGACGTGGCCCGACGAGATCGAGCCGAGGTCGAGCACGTCGTCGATCAGCGAGAGCAGCTCCTCCGCCGACGAGCGAATGAACGAGACCTGCTTCTCCTGCTCGGTCGCGAGCGAGCCGTCGGCCTGACTCGCGAGGAGCTGCGTGAGCCCGAGGATCGAGTGCAGCGGCGTGCGCAGCTCGTGGCTCAGGTTCGCGACCAGCCGCGCCTTGATCTCCGCATCCTGCCGCGTGTGCTGCTCGGTGTCGCGGAGCTCCGCGTGGAGCGCGAGGATGCCGCGGTGTGACTCGCCGAGCTCGGCCATCATCGCGCTGTACTGCGTCATCGCCTGCACGAACGTCTGCGGGATCATCGCGCCGACGATCAGCACGTGATCGCCCTTCGCCTCGGCGCATAGAGACATCGTGACCGGCTTGCCGTCGACGATGAACGGGACCTCCCAGTCGTCGACAGGTCCGCGCTGCACGCGCTCGAGGAGGTCGACGAGCTTGCCATTGCAGCCGGGAGCGCACAGCTCGACGAGCGAGTGCTCTGTCGTCAGACCGAGGAACCTCCGCGCTCGGGAGTCCGCGTACACGACTCGTCCCGTGCGATCGCAGGCCACGTGCATCTCGCGACTCGCGCGGGTCATCGTGTCGAATGCGGTCTCGTCGAACGTCATCGTGCCTTCTCTCTGGTGGTCCTATCGTTGTCCTTCGATGATGTCGGCGGCCTCCGCCGGCAAGCCTGGGAGCTGCGCGAGCTGCGCGAGCATGGAATCGATCTGCATGCGCCGCCGGAGCATCGCGACATACGAAGCGAACGGCGCGCGTCGCTTCGTGACCATCGCGTCGGCGAGGTAGGACAGCAAGCGATCGGCCTCGTCGCCGAGCTTCGCCCGCGACGCCGGACGGAGCTCGTCGATCGCCGCGGCGTCGCCCGTCGTGTAACGGAGCCCCTCGGCGCCGCCGAGCAAGATCGAGATCGCCTGCTCGCGGCCGTCCCAGCTCTCCTGGGCGATCGCATCGGAGAGGCGCTCGAAGTTCTCCGCGAGGTGTTGCGAGCACATCCCATGAGCGACGAGCAGGTCGCGCAGCCAGCGCCCGTAGGTGACGAACAGCATCGGGTCGTTCGACTCGATCGACGACGTCAGGTACTCGAGGTGATAGTCGCCGTCGGTGTCCGCCTGCTCCCGACCACGATCGCCGTAGCGCTCCATCCAGAACGGATCGCGATACATCTCGTCCACGACGCGCTTGGTCAGTCGCGGCTTCGCGGCGCGCAGCTCGTCGACGAGCGTCATAGCCCCACCATCTCCCGCGCGAAGGCGATCAGCGACGCCGGATCCGACGGCGCCGTCTTCACGCCGAGCTCGACGAGGACGCCCTCCGACCAGCGCACCGCGTGGCCGCCGACCGCGATCGGTAGCTCGGGAGCGACGAGCCGGACCTGACGGACGGCCGACCGGAGCGCGCCGACGTTGAAGGACATTGTCACCGAGAGCGCGAGCAGGTCCGGCGTCTTGTTCCGGATCGAACCGACCAGATCGTGCGTCGGCACGTCGGGACCGAAGTAGCGAACGGTGAAGCCACCGTGGTCGAGATAGTCGGCGACGAGGCGCGCGGGCAGATCGTGCTGTTCGCCCTGCACGCACGCGAGGTACACGAGCTTGCCGTTGTTCGGGACCGCCGGTGCGTAGTCGAACAGGCGCGCGAGCGCGATCTGCGAGATGCCCGTCGCGAGGTGCTCCTGCGCGATGCTGATCGAGTTCATCTGCCACAGGCGGCCGATCTCCTCCTGCGCCGCACGGATCACGTGCTGCTGGATGTCGGCGACCGAGAGACCATTCGACACCCCGTTCGCCACGAGCATCAGCGCCGCGCGGCGGTCTCCGGCGAGCTGGGCCTGCACGAACTCCTGCGCGAGCTTGGTCAGGAGCGCGGTCATGTCGTCGCGATCCTTCGCGCGATCTGGCGCGGATGCGGCGGCTCCATCGCCGGCTCGTCGAGCCACACGGTCAAGCGCTCGAACGTCTCGCGCGCGCCGGCGATCGCCGCGGCGACCGCGATGTCGTCGTACAGGACGTGCTCCGCGATCGCGGCGAATTGCTTCCAGCGCAGCCCGGTGTCATCGCGATAGCCCTCGAGGAACCTCGTCGCGCGGCCCATCAGGTGAGCGAAGCGCGGCTTCATCTTCGTCAGGACGAACCGACCGCCCAGCGTCGAGCCCTCGATCACGTAGGCAACACCGATGGCGCGGCGAACGTTTCCGAGCAACGGCACGTCCGCGCACAGCGGGGGCGAGACATCGACTCCGAGCGCGGCGAGGTCCTGCGCGATCCATCCGCGCTTCGCGCGCCGCGCCGCGGAGAAGCCCGTGGCCTCGAGGACCGCGTGCCGCGCGAACGCGAGCTCGAGCGGCGCGTGGAACCCGAACATCCTGCTCAGGTAGCGCGCGTACGTCGCGTCGGTCGCATCGGCATCCAGGATGCGGACGTGACGCTCCGCTTCGACGTGCAGATCTGCCGTCGCCGCCTTGAGCCGTTGAAGGGGTTCGTTCACGCGAGTCGCATGGCTTACAAACCGTGCGCCGATCCGTCACGCTCTAACTCCGCGAGCCTTCGCTCACGCCCGTGCGCCAGAGCGCGGCTGCGCGCACACCCCCGTGCGCACGCGCGCGTCACGCCGAGATCGGTAGTAGTTCCGCGACGAATGAAGTCCACTCGGCGATCGGAGTCGCGAGCCGTCCTTCGGCCCGCTCGCCTTTTCCACCGCCGCGTCCTCCCGCGCGCGCGGCCATCTGCTTCCACAGCGCGCCACAGTCGAGGCTCGAGCCGGCCGCACGAAACAGCACCACCGCGGCGCCACTCTCGTCCGGTGCGCAGATGATCGCGTCCCGCCCGGCGTTCGCGAGCTTGGCGGCGACCGAGCGCAGCACCTCGACGTCGCCCGGGACCGCCGCGATCACGCGCCCCGTACCCGCGAGCGTCGCGACGATCGCATCGGCGAGCCGGCCGCGCAGCGCGGTGATCTCGGCGGCCGCGGTCGCTGACGATGCGCGCAGCTTCTCGATCGCGAGCGGCACCTCGGCCGGTCCGCACGAGAACTGCGTCGCGAGGCTGCGCAGCACCTGATCGCGCGCGAACATCTCGGTCCGGGCGCGCCTGCCGGCGGTGAACGTCACGCGGGTCATGCCCTTGTAGCGCTCCGTGCTGATCACGCGGATCGCCCCGAGCTGCGAGGTGCGCGCACAGTGCGTGCCGCCGCACGGCGAGTAGTCGTAGTCGCCGATCGCGACGACGCGAATGTCGGCGGCGACCTTCGGATCGCGCCGCAGCTTCAGCGCCGCGAGCTCGCCCGGATCCGGGAACCATGCGCGCACCGCGAGATCGTCGTCGACGAGATCGTTCGCGAGATCCTCTGCCGCCGCGATCTCGGCGTCGGGGATGCGATCTCGCGCGACGTCGATCGTCAGCGCCGACTCGCCGAGCCGACTGTGTCGCTGCCCGGGCACGATCGAGCAGCGTGCCGGACAGGAGGTGCTGAGCGGTGTGCTGCGCCATGTGCTGCCGCCGGCGCGCCCACTCGATCTCGCCCGCGACCGACGCTCCGATCGGGGGGCTCTCCGGCCAGCACGTGCGCGATGCGGCCGTCGTCCAGCTCCTGCGTGTCGATCACGGTGACATCGCCGAGCCGGCCGTGGTCGCCGAGCTGCCCGCCGGCCTCCGGATAGAAGGCCGTGCGATCGAGGACCACGGCGACCTTGCCGCCGACCTCGGCATGGCCGACCACCTCGGCATCGAAGCGGCGAAGCGTTGCGTCCTCGTGATACAGGCGGCGGGTCATGCGCGTTGCTTATCACGCCGCGCGCCGCCGCCACGCTGTGTCATTCGCGCGCGGTGCGATCCTCGGGTAGTCGCGGCCTTGGAGAGGCACGCGGTTTGAATTTCTCCCCCGCGCTGTGTCTCTCGAGCACGCTCGTGTCGACGTCGTGACGGCGGGTCGAATCGTGGGGATCGGGGCGTCCGCGGGAGGGCTCGAGTCCCTGGAGCGGTTGTTCTCGAACCTGCCGCCCACCACCGGTCTGGCCTTCGTCGTCGTCCAGCATCTCTCACCGGATTTCCGCAGCTTGATGGACGAGCTGATCGCGCGTCACTCCGAGATGCCGGTCGTGATCGCCGAGGACGGCATGCCCGTCCGCGAGAACCACATCTACCTGATGCCTCCGCGGAAGGAGATGATCATCCGAGAGCGCCAGCTCGTGCTGACCGACAAGGAGCCGCACGCGTTCACGCTCCCGATCGATACGTTCTTCCGATCGTTGGCGCAGGACGTCGGCGACCAGGCGGTCGCGGTCGTCCTCAGCGGCAGCGGCAGCGACGGCTCGCGCGGGATCATCGACGTCAAGCGCGCCGGCGGGCTCGTGCTCGCGGAGACACCGATCACAGCGAAGTTCGACGGCATGCCGTTGTCGGCGGCGGCGACCGGCATCGTCGACCACGTGCACTCGCCCGAGGACCTCGCGCGCGTGCTGTGCGGCCTCCCGCCGATGACGATCACCACCGAGGAGGAGGCGCTCAGCGACGATCCTGCGATGGACGCGGTGCTGCGCCTGCTGCGCGATCAGTTCGGCATCGACTTCTCGCTCTACAAGACGACCACCGTCGGTCGTCGCATCCAGCGTCGCGTCGACCTCATGAGGTTCTCGAGCCTCGCGGACTACGTGAAGCGCTTGCACGAGGAGCCCGGCGAGCTCGACGTGCTCTACCAGGACCTGCTGATCGGCGTGACGCAGTTCTTCCGCGACCCGGCGGCGTTCGAGACGCTCGAGCGAGAGATCCTGCCGAAGCTGATCGCGTCCGTCCCGCCGAACGAGGAGATCCGCGTGTGGGTCGCGGGCTGCGCCACCGGCGAGGAGGCGTACTCGATCGCGATGCTGTTCTGGGAGATCCTGACGGCGCAGGGACGCGCGATCCGCCTCAAGATCCTCGCCACCGACGTGCACCAGCAGTCGCTCGAGATCGCCGGTGCCGGCGTCTACGGCGACGACCAGCTCGCTCACGTGAGCCCGGCGCGCCTGCAGCGGTTCTTCACGCGGCGCTCGAGCGGGTATCAGATCTCGCAGGACCTCCGCTCGCTGATCGTGTTCGCGCGGCACAACGTCACCAAGGACGCACCGTTCACGAAGATGCACTTCGTGTCGTGCCGCAACATGCTGATCTACCTGCAGCCGCACGCGCAGCGCACCGTGATGTCGCTGTTCCACTTCGGCCTCGCCTCGGGCGGCGTGCTGTTCCTCGGCGCGAGTGAATCGCCGGGCCCGCTCGCCGACGAGTTCGTCGCGATCGACGAGCACTGGAAGATCTATCGCAAGCGGCGCGACGTGCAGCTGCTCAGCCAGGTGCGCCTGCCGATGGCGCGCCAGGTCCCGCGCCGTCCGGGCAACGTCGACATCCCGCGCTCGACGGTGCCGGACCCGCTGATGCTGCACACCTACGATCAGCTGCTCGATCGGTTCATGCCGCCGGGGTTCCTGCTCGACGAGGAGCGCAACTTGATCGATAGCTTCGCGGGCGCGGAGAAGCTGCTCGAGATGCGGCGGCGGCGGCCCTCGCAGAACATCCTCGACCTCGTGCACGAGGATCTGCGTCCCGTGCTCGCCGGTGCGATCCAGCGCGCGGCGAAGGACCGGGTGCGCGTCGCGTACTCCGGCGTGCGCATCCCCCTCGACGACGGCGAGCTCCGCTGCTCGATCACGGCGGAGCCCCTGCACCATCCGCGCACCGGCACGCGGCACTTGCTGATCACGTTTCAAGACGTCGCCGGCGGAGAGCTCGGCCGCCGCAAGCTGTCGGCCGAGTCGACACCGGCACCCGCTCCTCTCGGCGCGGCGGAGGCGTCGCGCGAGCGCATGGACACGCTCGAGTCCGAGCTCGCGTACACGCGCGAGACCCTGCAGGCGACGATCGAGGAGCTCGAGACCTCGAACGAGGAGATGCAGGCGACGAACGAGGAGCTCGTCGCGTCGAACGAGGAGCTGCAGAGCACCAACGAGGAGCTGCACTCGGTCAACGAGGAGCTCTACACGGTCAACGCGGAGTACCAGCAGAAGATCGCGGAGCTGAAGGAGCTCAACACGGACATGGCTCACCTCCTCGAGGGGACGGACGTCGGCACCGTGTTCCTCGATCGCGAGCTGCGGATCCGCAGGTTCACGTCGCGCATCGCGTCGGTGTTCCGCTTCCAGCCGACGGATGTCGGCCGCAAGATCAGCGACTTCTCGCACAACATCGAGCGTCCCGAGCTGATGGACGAGATCGAGTCGGTGCGCCGTGACGGCACGACCGTCGAGGACGAGGTCCGCGATCGCCAGGGGACACCGCTGTTCCTGCGCATCCTCCCGTATCGCGTGCGCGAGAACGGGTTCGCGCGTCCGACCAACGCGATCGATGGCGTCGTGATCACGCTGACGGACATGACCGCGCTCGACAAGGCGCGCTCGCGACTCGCGCAGCTCTCGGCGATCGTCGAGTCGAGCGACGACGCGATCGTCGGCAAGCAGCTCGACGGCACGATCACGAGCTGGAACCGCGGCGCCGAGCAGATGTACGGCTACACCGCTGACGAGATGATCGGCAGGAACGTGCGGATGCTGATGGCGCCGGGCTCGGAGAACGAGCTCGAGGGCGTCGTGGAGCGCATCCGCCGCGGCGAACGGATCGAGCACAAGCAGTCCTTCCGCGTGACGAAGGCCGGCAAGCACCTCGACGTGTCCGTGACGATCTCGCCGATCTACGACGCGCACGGCACGCTCGTCGGCGTGTCCGCGATCAGCCGCGACGTGTCGTCGGTGGTCGCCGCGCAGCGCGAGCTCGAGGAGCGGCAACGCAAGATCACGACGCTGCTCGAGCAGACGGAGGAGATCGCGCGGCGTCGCGAGCAGTTCCTCGCGATGCTCTCGCACGAGCTGCGCAACCCGCTCGCCGCGGTGATGAACGCGAGCGCGCTGCTCGACGGCGACATCGACCGCGCGAGCGTCACGCGCTGCCAGGCGGTGATCGATCGCCAGGCGAAGCACATGAAGCGCTTGCTCGACGACCTCCTCGATGTCTCGCGCATCACGCGCGGGAAGTTCGAGCTTCGCACCGAGGATCTCGACCTGCGCCGGCCGCTCGAGGCGGCGGTCGAGTCGGTCGCGCCGCTGTTCCAGCAACGCGGCGTGACGCTCGCGACCGAGATCATGCCGGTCCCGCTGCCGGTACACGGCGACTCGAACCGCCTGATGCAGGTCGTGGTCAATCTGCTGTCGAACGCGGCGAACTACTCGCCGCGGAACAGCAAGGTGCGGCTCGTCGTCACCGTCGAGAATGGAAGCGCGATCCTGCGCGTCATCGATCACGGCGTCGGCATCGAGCTCGAGATGCAGGAGCGAATCTTCGATCTGTTCGTGCAGTCCGAGCAGCGCCTCGATCGCTCGCGCGGGGGGCTCGGCGTCGGGCTCTCCCTCGCCAAGAACATCGTCGAGCTGCACGGCGGCACGATCGAGGTAAACAGCGACGGCCCCGGAAAGGGCGCCGACTTCAAGGTCACGATCCCACTCATGCAGAACGCCACCCGAGAGCCCTTCATCACACTCCCCAAGCCGCGCCCCGAGCGGCGCCGCGTCGTCGTCGTCGACGATCAGGACGACTCGCGCGAGATGCTCAAGATGCTGCTCGAGTCCCGCGACCACCACGTCGCCGATGCGGCGGACGGGCCGGCCGCGCTCGAGCTGATCGCCCGCGAGCGACCCGACGTCGCGTTCATCGACATCGGCTTGCCGACGATGACCGGCTACGAGATCGCGCAGCGCATTCGCGCGCAGCGAGAGCTCGACCACGTCCGCCTCGTCGCGCTCACCGGCTACGGCGCGCCGAGCGATGTCAGCGCCGCCCGCGCGGCCGGCTTCGACGACCACGTGATCAAGCCCGCGGACCTCGCGCGCCTCGAAGCGATCCTCGCCAGCAAGCCGCCCGCCGAGAACTGACGCTACGACGCGCCGCGGAAGTTCACGGTGACTTCCTTGTCGTCCGCGGCCTTCGGGAACTGCGCCGACGACAGCACGTTCTTGATGCACGCGCCGAGCGGCGTCCCGTTGAGCGCGGCCGGCTCGAGGACGACGCCCTTCACGCGACCGTCGGTCGCGACGAGGATCTTCACCTTCACGCCCGAGGGCGGCGCTCCGTGTTCCTGCGCGCACTTGTTCACCGCGGGTCGCTGCTGACGCAGCGCCTCGGTGTACGGGTCCTTCGCCTTCGGCGGCGTCGTCGTGCGCACCTTCGCCCCGCTGCCCTTCGGCGTCTCGGCGACACCCGGATCCGCCTCGGGATCCGGCCCGGGATCGGGTACGACCGGCATCTCGGCGCTGCCGGCCGCAACGGGCTGATCGGTGCGCGGCTCCGACGTGATGTTCACCGTCGTCGGCTGCTGCTGTTGCTGCTGCTGCATCTGCTTCCAGACCAGGAACAGCGCGCCGCCCGCGATACCGACCATCGCGATCGCGAACAGCGGCCACACGAGGTTGCGCGACGGCTTCGCGACCACCGCCTGCGGCATCGACGTGCCCGCGCCGGCGATCGGCTTGATGCTGACGCCGCTCGTGCTCGACTCGTTCGCGAACGGCGGCGGCGTGACCTGCCCCGTCTGACTCGCGAAGTCCTTCGTGTCCTGCGGCGGCCGCACCGCGCGAATCTCGAGCGGCGTCTCGCTGATCGTCGAGTCGACCGCGGGAAACTCGTCGTCATCGTCGTCGATCTCCGTCGGCGGTCCCGGCTCGTGCGCGATCAGCGGCATCGTCGCGCGCTGTCCCGCGTTCGTACGGTTCACCGCGGTCGCGACCTGCGCGTGACGCTTGTTGAGGTCGCTGGCAAACTCGCGGCGCACGTAGTCGCTGATCTCGCCCTGCGTCCACACGCGACCGAGTGGCGACAGCGCGTCGAGCACGGCGCTGCCGAACTGGCGCGCGGTGTCGAAGCGACGCGTCGGATCGCGATCGAGCGCCTGCGCCATCACGACCGCCAGCTGATCCGGAACGTCGGGCCGGTAGCGACGGATGTCCGGGATCGGCTGCTCCATCACCGCGCGGAACGTCAGGTAGTCGGTCTTGCGCTGGAACAGGCGGCGCAGCGCCAGCATCTCGTAGATGACCACGCCGAGCGCGAACACGTCGGCGCGCCGATCGAGCGAGTTGCCGCGCAGCTGCTCCGGCGCCATGTACGCGTACTTGCCCTTGACGGTGCCCGTCTGCGTGTTCGCCGAGGCGTCCTTCACCTTCGCGATGCCGAAGTCGAGGACCTTCGCGACGCCCGCCTCGGTCAGAAAGATGTTCGACGGCGTGACGTCGCGGTGCACGATACCGAGCGACTCGCCGCCGCGATCCTTGAGCTCGTGCGCGTAGTGGAGTGCGTCGGTGGTCTGCTGGATCACGCCGCCGACGAAGCCGAAGTCGAGGATGCCCTGCTCCTTCGACAGCCTGCGGAGCAGCGGCAGCAGCGTGACGCCCTCGAGGTACTCCATGACGATGTAGAGCTGGCCATCCGTCTCGCCGAGCTCGTACACCTGACAGATGTTCGCGTGCGACAGCTTCGACGCGAGGCGCGCCTCGGCGATGAGCATCTGGCGAAACCGCGCGTCATCCGCGAGGTGCGGAAGGATCCGTTTGATCACGAACAGCTTCTCGAACCCCGCCGCACCTTCGAGCCGGGCCAAAAAGATCTCGCCCATGCCACCCGTGGCGAGCCGCGCCAGCAGCTCGTAACGACCAAGCCGTGTCGGCGCCTGGACTCCCGGGATGCCCATCAGCGCAGAATTCTAGCAGACTATGCTCACCCCATGCGGTTCGAGCTGCACTGCCACTCGACGTGTTCCGACGGAACCGAGGCCCCGACGAAGGTTGCGTCGCGGGCGGCGGAGCGCGCCGTCGAAGTCTTCGCCCTCACAGACCACGACACCTGCGCCGGATCCGCGGTGTCCGTCCCGAACGCGCGGGTGCTGCGAGCCGTCGAGATCTCCTGCGATCACAAGGGCCGGACCATCCACGTGCTCGCGTTCGACCGCGGCGGCTCGGGCTGGGCCGCCCTCGAGGAGCGCATCACGGCCGTCCGCGTCGCACGAATCAACCGGCTGCGCGTGATGGCCGCGCGCCTCGAGCAGCGCGGCGTGCGCATCGACGTCGAGCCGCTGATCGCCGAGGGTGCGGAGCGCTCGATCGGCCGCCCCGACCTCGCGCGGCTGATGGTCGCCGCGGGGCACGCGACGTCGATGAAGGATGCATTCGCGCGCCACCTGTTCGACGGCGGGCCGGTCGACGTCCCGAACCGCGCGCTGTCGATGGCCGACGCGATCGCCGCGGGGCGCGACGCGGGCGCGGCGATGTCGCTCGCGCATCCGCACCTCTACGACTCGATGTCGTTCGAGATGGTGCGCGAGTACGAGCTCGGCGGCATCGAGGCGTTCTACGGGCGCTACGACGCACGCGAGCGCAAGCGCTGGATCGGGCTCGCCGACGACCGCGGCCTCGTCTGCACCGCGGGCTCGGACTGGCACGGCCCCGAGGAGTCCGAGGTGCAGGTCGGCGTCGACGTCCCCGACGATCGCGCGGACGCGCTGTTGCGGTTTCTCACCTAGGGACGAGCTGCCGCAGCTGCCACGCCTGCAGGTGCAGCGCTCGCTTCGCGGCACGCTCTCGCTCGCGCATGTTGCTCGAGATGCCGACGGCGGCGAGCAGCAGCGCGACGACGAACAGCGCGCCCGCGGCGAGCGACGCCATCGGATACTCGCCCGACAGCGCGACCGCGGACAGCAAGATGCCGTCCTTGCGGACGGTCATCGTGCTCGGCAGCGTACCGGTGAGCTCGAGCGTCCACGGACCGAGCACGGCGATCACGCTCATGATGCACATCGCCGCCGCGGTAGTCAGCATGCTGCGCGTCGGCGTGAACACGATCGCCATCAGGCTCATCGCGGCGAGGCCGGGCGCGATCAAGAACGGCGTGTACATCTTCGCCACGACGGCGAGCGTGATCGTGTTCGAGATCGCGATCACCCACTCCTTGCCGAGCGGATGCGTGTTGGCGCCCCACCACGAGATCAGCACGTTGATCGTGGTCATCGCCGACAGCGCCGCGACCCACGGCGATCCCTGCGGCGCGATGAACCAGAGGAACGGCATGAACGCGAGGAACATGACGTAGTACCGGATGCCCGCGCGCGCGTTCTCGCGCATCGTCACGATGTCGGCCTCGAGGATCTCCTTCTCGACCTCGGGCGGCGTCGTGCGCGGAGGCTCGAGCATCAAGCGGCCGAGCAGCTCGGCGGCGGGCGCGAGCTTGGGATCGAGCGCGAGCGCGCTCGCGGCCTCGCGCATCGCGACGCTGCGATGGTCGTCCCCGGCGGCGAACGCCGCGTTCGCGCGTGCGAGGTGCTCCGCGGCGAGCTTCTGGCGGGCGGCGACATCGCGATCGCCGTCGAGGTAGCGCTGCACGCGATCGCCGAGCTCGCGCGCGCTCTGGATGCGCGCGGCCGGATCGACGGCGGTCGCCTGCACGCACAGCTCGTCGAGCTCGGGTGGAATCGACCGATCGGGGGCGCGCACGCTCGGCCGCGCATCGATGCCCGCGGTCGCGCTCGCCATGCCGGCCTTGCCCGTCGGGTGCAGCATCGAGCCGGCGAGGATCTCGAACAGCAGGCAGCCGAGCGCGTACACGTCCGCGCGCCCGTCGATGTCGGCGTCCCCGCGCACCTGCTCGGGCGACATGTAGCCCGGCGTGCCGACGACGGTGCCCGGCATCGTCGCGAGCGACGGCGTGTTCGAGTCGCCGTCGTGCGAGCCCGAGTGCACGTCGGCGAACTCGCCGTCCGGCTCGCCGATCACCTTGGCGACGCCCCAGTCGAGCACGCTGACCTCGCCGTACTCGCCGAGGACGATGTTGTCGGGCTTGAGATCGCGATGGATCACGCCGCGCACGTGCGCGAACTCGATCGCGAGACAGACGTCGATGAACGCGCGCAAGAGCCGCTGCAGCGAGAAGTCGCGGCGATCGCCCGCGAACACCTTCGCGAGCGTCGTGCCCGCGAGCTTCTTCATCGTGAAGAACGGCAAGCCGCTCGCGTCGCGCCCGAGGTCGTACAGCGGCACGATCGACGGATGCTCCAGGCGGCCCTGCACGGTCGCCTCGCGCAGGAACCGCGCGATCAAGCGATCGCTCGGATCGGTGCGGCGGATGCGCTTGAGCGCGACCTCGCGGCCCACGACGTCGTCGCGCACGGCCATGACCTCGCCCATGCCTCCCTTGCCGAGGCGGCTGAGCACCTTGTAGCGCTCGGCCTGCACCTTCGTCATGGAGTCGCGCGTGGCCTTCGTCTCCGCGCTGTCCGCGGGCCCCGCCGTCGGCTTTCCGTCGACAGTGGCCACCTCGGTGTCGTCCTGCATGACGACCAGCGTACCCCGAGACCGCGCGAACACGATTCGATGATCACCGACGTCGCGTCATGGGTCGACCCACGCGCCGGTGCTTGATATCAACGCCCATGTCTCGACTCACGCTCAGCTTGGTATTCGTCGCCGGTTGCACGGTGCAATCCAATCCGCCCCCGCAGTATCCGCCGCCCGCGCCGCAGGAACCGCCGCCGCCCGTCGCTGCGCCAGCTCCGGCTCCGGCGGATCCGGCTCCGGCTCAGCCACCGCCCGTGGCGCAGCCCGCACCGCCGCCGGTGCTCGACGCGAGCGCGCCGTGCATCGACGGCACCGGCGATGTCTCGAACGAGTTCGACGGCGCGGTCGCGCTGACGGTGCCATCGACCACCGTCGTGTGCTCCGGCAAGCGCGACGTCGACGTCTTCGCGATCACCGCGCCCGGCACGACCGGCGCGTCGCTGATCACGTACGACGTGAAGCAGCTCACCGACGACCAGCACTCCTCCAAGATCGAGCTGTTCGACGCGAACCGCAAGGCAGAGCACCGAAACGCCGGGCGCCGCTCCGAGCACATCCGTGGCTGGGCCGTGCTCCAGGCGGGTACGACGATATTCGTCAAGTTCTCGCAGGTGCACTTCGACGACGGGAAGTTCGCGATCACCTGGAACGTCGCGCCGATCGAGGATGGCAACGAGCCGGACGACACGCGCGAGACGGCCAAGCCGCTCAGCAACGGAACGGCGAGCGGCATCAGCTATCGAGCGCTGAACAACAACGACGCCACGTCCGACTGGTACACGGTCGAGGTCGCGAAGCCCGGCCCGGTGACCGTCGCGCTCGACGCCGCCGAGAACATCGCGATCAAGGGTGCCGCGTTCGACGGCAACCGCAAGCGCGTCGGCGGCAAGCACGGCGGTCGCGGCGAGCGCATCGAGTGGAGCTTCAAGGCGAAGTCCGCCGGGACCTACGCCATCGAGGTCTCGAGCATTCATCGCATCGAGACCGCGGGCCGCGACGACGTCCCGAGCCACCTCACGCGCCCGTACACGATCACCGTCGCGCAGTGATCGCGGGGCACCTCGCGATCGCGAGCTGCGAGCGTGAAGCTCGGCCGCAGCGGATCGCTTACGCGAGGTTCTTGTTCGCGAAGTCCCAGTTCACGAGCTTCCACCACTCCTCGACGAACTTCGCCCGCGCGTTGCGGTAGTCGATGTAGTAGGCGTGCTCCCAGACGTCGACCGTGAGGACGCACGTCTTGCCCGCGGCGAACGGCGTGTCCGCGTTCGCGGTGGTCTCGATCGCGAGCTTGCCGTCGGCGCCCTTCACGAGCCAGCCCCAACCGGAGCCGAACTGCGCGACGGACTTCTCGGAGAAGTCCTTCTTGAACGCGTCGAAGCTGCCGAACGACGCCTTGATCGCGTCGGCGATCGCGCCCTTCGGCTCGCCGCCGGCGTTGGGCGCCATGCAGTGCCAGAAGAACGTGTGGTTCCAGACCTGCGCCGCGTTGTTGAAGAACTTCTTCTCCGACGGCTGGTTGTAGGAGGCCTTGATGACCTCCTCGAGCGACATGTTCTCGTACTTCGTACCCGGAGCGAACTTGTTCAGGTTGTCGACGTACGTCTTGTGGTGCTTGCCGTAGTGGTAGTCGATGGTCTCCGCCGAGATCGTCGGCGAGAGTGCATCTTTGGCCCAGGGCAGCGGGGGAAGTTCAAAAGCCATCGCATCAGCTCCTTGTGTTGCGACGGTTGTAGCCCCGTCGCGCTGCCTGCGGGAGCCGGGAGCGCGCTAAAGTTCGTCCGTGTTCAAACCGCTCGGTCACGTTGGCGCGGGTCTCGCGTATCTGGCGACGGCGCGCCGCCAACACGAGAGCGATCAGCTAACGGCTCGGCAGCTCGCGCGGCCCACGGATCGTGCGTTCGCGCCCGGTCTGAGCGTGACCTGGTTCGGCACCGCGGGGTTCCGGTTCGAGTACGAGGGCACGGTCGTGTGGATCGATCCGTATTTGACCCGACTGCCGCTCGCGGACCTGCTGCGCCGCAGGGTGGTCCCGCCGTCGCCCGACGCGATCGTCCGCTGGGTGGATCGCGCGGACGCCGTGCTCGTCGGCCACACGCACTTCGATCACGCGCTCGACGTCCCCGCGATCGCGCGCATGTTCGGCTGCCGCGTGTACGGCTCGCAGTCGCTGCAGAACCTCATGGGCCTCTACGGGCTCGCGGATCGCGCGGTCGTGGTGGTGCCGCACTCGATGTACGAGGTCGGGCCGTTTCGCTTCAAGTTCGTGCCGAGCGTGCACTCGAAGCTCCAGCTCGGGCTGCGCATCCCGTACTCCGGCGAGCTGACCTGCGAGCACGTCGACGAGATGACGCCGCAGGCGTATCGCTGCGGCCAGGTGTTCGGGCTCCTCGTCGAGGTCGCCGGCCTGCGGTTCTATCACCAGGGCTCCGCGGACCTGCTCGAGGACGAGATCCGCGACAAGGGCGTCGACGTGTTCCTGTGCGGTGCGTCCGGCCGGCGGTTCACGCCGAGCTACCTGCCCCGCATCATGCGCGCGCTCGAGCCGCAGCTGATCGTGCCGACGCACTACGACGACTTCTTCGTCCCGCTCGCCCAGGGCGCGAGCCCGACGAAGTTCTCGTTCAACGTGAACCTGACCGGATTCGCCGACGAGGCGCGCGCCGCCTCGCGCGACGTGCGGATCGAGACGCTGCCTGTAGGAGCCGCGCTCGGTCGCGCGAGCGCGGGAGCGCATCCATGACGCGTCACTGGCTGATGAAGACCGAGCCCGACACGTTCTCCATCTCCGATCTCGAGCGCGTGCGCGTCGAGCCGTGGAGCGGCGTGCGCAGCTTCTTCGCCCGCGCGCACATGCGCAACATGAGCGTCGGCGACGAGGTGCTGTTCTATCACTCGAGCTGCGAGCCGCCCGGCGTCGCGGGGCTCGCGAAGGTCGCGCGCACGAACGTCGTCGACGAGACGCAGTTCGATCCCGCGTCGCCGTACTTCGACGAGAAGGCGACGCGCGACAAGCCGATCTGGGACTGCGTCGACGTCGAGTTCGTGCAGAAGTTCCCGAACTTCGTGACGCTCGAGCGGCTGCGCCACGATCCCGACCTCGCCGAGATGGCGGTGCTCAAGGTCGGCCGCCTCAGCGTGCAGCCGGTGACGCCCGAGGAGTACGCGAGGGTCGTCGAGATGAGCGCGACGCCGTCCCCGGTGTACCCGAAGACCAAGCCCGCGAAGAAGAAGCCGAAGATCGTGGCGAAGAAGCCTGCGACGAAACGCGGGACCAAACGTCCGGACAAGAGACCCACGAAGAAGCGCCCTCGCTGATGCCCAAAGCACGCATAGAGCTCGCGTCCCGCGGCGGGACGTTCGCCGCGCCGATCTTCGGCAAGGAGTGCGTGTGCTGCAACGCGCACGCGATGGGCCGCACGCAGGACTACAACGCGAGCACCGATCGGGTCCAGGTCGATCCGTTTCCCGTCCCGGTCTGCTTCGACTGCAAGGACCACGCGCTCCAGACGCCGACCGGGCCGATCCTCCAGGCGTGCGCGTTGATCGTGACCGGATGCCTGGCGGGCCTCGGGTTCTACTATCGAGCCGAGCGTCCCGGTGACTCGTTCGTCCTCGGCATGGGCATCGTGTGCTCGATCTTGTTCGTCGCCTCGATCGCGTGGATCGCGCGCACGATGAAGCGCCAGAAGGCGGAGCGCGCGATCGCGGGCCACCACCCGCACCTCGAGTTCCACGTCGTCCTCGGCCGCCCGTGGCTCGACACGACCAACGGAGAGCTCGTCGATCGCGTGCTCGCGAACAACCCGGGCGCGGTGCGGTTGCCGACGCCGCTGTTGTGGCGAAAGCAAGAGGCGAAGGAGCTGGCGCCGGCGCGGGTGGTGACGTCGAAGCGCGACGCGAAGTAACGCGGCTCGGCGGTCGAGGTCGCGCGACCTAGTTTCGCAGCAGCGCGCGTGCCGCGGCGATCGGGCGCGCGAAGCTCGGGCGCCCGAGCTTGGTGAGCATCGCGATCACGACGGTCGCGAGCAGCGCTTGCTGGCTGCGCGGGACGACGGGCTCGATCGCGCGCGGCGGCTCGGGCGGCGGCGACGGCAGCGCGGCGCGGACCGCCTTGACGAGCCCGCGCGCGACCAGCTCCGCGCGTGCCTTCGCGAGCTGCATCGGGTTCGCGCGCTTCATCGCGGTCGCGAGCTGCTCGGCGGCGTCCACGATCGCCTCGACCGGCCCCAGCGGCGCCGCACCGGGCCGGATGCCGCACGCGGGACAACTCGGCGACGTGGCCATGTTGTAGGCGCACTTGCAGGTCGGGCAGTGGAGATAGCTCATCGCTTCCACCCTCGGTCGAGGCCCGGGCGCGGGCAACTTTTGGTCGGCGATCCCCGAGGGTTGGAGCGTCTAGTGGCGGAGACGAAGTGCCGTCTCGAGGAGGCGGCGATCCCGGGGCCCCGCGAGGACAGTCGCGGGGTTAGCGCTGGCAATGGCCTTGCTCTATCGGTGCTCGTGCGTTTCGCAGCGGCCTCGCTCATCGGCCTTCTCGCTTGTGCCCAGCCCAAGGTCGCTCCACGCACGCCAATTTCGTCGACCTGCGAGCCGCATCGGATCGGCAAGGTCGACATCGCCGGCGCGGACGGCGCCGACGAGCAGCACGCCCTCGCCCCGCTGCGGGTGCTCGAGGGCACGCTCGACAACCCGACCCGTGCCCGGCGCGTGGCCAACCTCGCCACCGAGGCGCTGCGCACCATCGGCTATCCGCGCGCCCAGATCGCGCTCGATCGCGGCGCGGGATGCGGGGTCGAGCTCCACGCGCACGTGACGCTCGGCCCGCGGTTCCGCATCGCGAAGATCCAGTTCGTCACCGACGACACGTTCCCCGCGAAGCGCCGGCTCGCGCTGATCGAAGATGCGCTCGGAACGGTCAACACGGTCGGCGGCGTCTACGTCGCGGATCGCCTGGACGCCGCGCTCGCGGAGCTGCAGAAGCGCTATCGCGACGCCGGCTGGGCGCGCGCCGAGATCGCGACGTTCGAGGCGGACTACGACGATGCGAAGGGCGAGGTCTCGCTGCGCATTCCGATCAAGAGCGGCCAGCGCTACAAGATCGGACGCATTCGCGCGATCAACGCGCGCGGCGCGGCGCCCGAGATCTTCGACGCGCTCGGCGTCGAGGAGGGCCAGCCGTTCGACAGGGCCTCGCTCAGCGCCGGGCTCGCTCGCGCGCGCGCGCGCATCGATCATCACATCCGCATGCGCGCCGTGATCTCCGACGATCGCGGCACGATCGACATCGAAGCGATCGTGGAGCGCGACTGATGTCGGTGCGCGCGTCGCTGATCGCTCTCGCTCTCGCACTCGCGCTCGCCGCGTGCTCGAAGCCGACGTACCTCGGCGCAGAGCTTCCCGCGCCGTGCCGCTCGAAGGACATCGAGGGTTGCCTCGGCTGGATGGTCGAGCGCGACCTCGTCGCGGCCGAGCTCGGCGTGTACGACGACCACGAGCTGCGGGCGTACGTGCAGGGCGTCGTCGAACGATTGACGCCCGGATCGCTGCTGAAGACGCCGCCGCGGGTGCTGATCGCGGATCGCGATGGCACGTACGCGACGATCGGCGGACGCATCGTCGTCGCGCGCCCCACGCTCGAGCAGCTCGGCTCGGAAGCGGAGCTCGCGGGCGTGCTCGCGCACGAGCTGGCGCACATCGAGGGCCGGCACACCGTCGCCGCGTTCTACGCGCCGCACGCCGACAACGAGTGGCTCACGATCCGCCGCGATGCGGAGTCGGTCGCCGACGAGCGCGCGGTGGTGCTGCTCGAGCGCGCCGGTTACGCACCGGTCGCGATGGGCCGCGCGCTGCGCGCCGTGCTCGGCGTGCCCGAGGATCCGCTCGCCGCGAACATCCCCGATCCCGACGACGATCACCCGGCGATCGCCGATCGCCTCGCGCGCGTCGACGAGCTCGCGGCCGGCCGCACCGGCTTCGAGGGGCGCGACGAGCTGCTCGCGCAGCTGTCCGGAATGATCGCGGGCCGCGATCGTCGCCTCGGCGATCGCATCGGCGACGCGTGGGTCGTCGCGGCGCTCGGGGTCGCGATCCCGCTCGACGAGGACGATTCGATCCGCGTGGCCGACGACGTGCTGTCCGTGGTCCGTGGCGACACCGAGCTCACCGCGTACGTGATCGGTGGCCCGTGGGCGCGCGATCTCGGCGCGAGCCTCGAGGATCGCAAGACGCGCACGTCGCCGCTCGGCAGCGTGACCGCGGGCATCGTCCCGCGCGCGATCGCGACCGACGAGAGTCCGCTCGGCAAGATCCAGCGTGCGATCCGCAGCACGCTACCGCAGCCGAACGTCGGCGCGCGCGTCGTGATCATCGATCGCCCGGCCGGTGCGCTCGTCCTCGAGCTCGGCGGCCCCAAGGACATGCCGTTCAAGGTCCGCGCGGCGAGCGACCTCGAGCTCGCCGCGGCCGAACCCGCGCGCATCATCCTCGAGGCCGCGCCACGCGACGGCGCGATCGCGACGATCGGCATCTGCGAAGGCCGCCTCCTCGACGATCCCGAGCGCATCGTCGTGCGCGGCGCGCGGATCAAGTGCTCGGATCGTCCGGCTGCTCCGCCGTCGCTCGCGGAAACTCGACACGATGGATCGTCCCGCGCTCGGGACATACGAGCAGCACTCCAGTCGAACCTAGCGCGACACTGAACGCGATCTCGTACTCGAGCAGCTGCCGCCGCGTCGCCGCCGTCGACAGATCGGGCGCCTGGTCACCCGTCTTCACCTCGGCGACGAACAGCGCGCCCTCCGCCTCGACGAGGTAGTCGGCGCGCAGCTCCGTCTCGTGCGGCTCGCCGTCGATCGTCGGGGTCCACCACGCGCGCGCTTGCTTCGCGACGATGCGGTAGCCCGCGGCCTCGAGCAGCCCGACCGCGTCGCTCTCGCCCTCGCCCGCTCTCGCCGCTCGCACGCGCGCGCGACGCGACCCGCGCCACGCTCTCGCCCACCGCGCGAGGACGAGCGCGATCAGCGCACCCGCGAGCAAACACGCGACGAGCACGCTCGAGTCGAGTCGCATGCGTGGATCATCGCGGCCCGGTCTGACTATCGGCAGGCGCGCTCGAACATATAGATGTCGTTATCGGTGCCCTCGCGACGCCGAGAGCTGACGTACATGCGTAGGCCGTCGGGGGACAGGTCGGGATCACCGAGGTCATTGCCGAGGAAGGCGAGCTCCTGGGCGTCGAAGGTCGCCGGCACCGCGCCCGCTTCGTCGAGCTGCACGCGCACGATGAACGCTTCGGTGTTGACCTCGTGCTCGAAGTACAGCTGCCGCCGCCCGCGATCGAACCCCGGCCAGCCATCGTTCTCGTACATCCCGCTGCGTCTGTAGGCCGCAGGCAGCGGCTGCTCGACCCACTGCGCACCGGCTCGCGTCCAGTGCTCGAGGTCGTAGTCATCGACCACGAACTGGTTCGTCGCGTACACGTCGTCGGGGCCCGCGAACACCACGGAGAAGCCGGGCAGCTCGCTCGACCGACTCGGACCGAACGACGTGCCGCCGAGGTAGTCCGCTTCGTGCGAGCCACTGTCGTTCGAGAAGTAGAGGATCGATCCGTCGATCGACCACGCCGGACCAAAGACGGTGTCACCCGCGACGGCACCGAAGCCGGCGATCACCTCCGGCGGTCCGAAGTCGTCGTCGGGCGACGCGCGCGTCGCGACGAACAGCTGCGAGTCGCCGACCCCCGCGCGATACGACGCGAACACGATGGTGGTGCCCTGCGGCGAGACCGCCGGCTCCCAGTCCTCGGCCCCGTCGACGCTGAGGTTCGCGAGGGGTGTGATCGTGGCGCTCCAGTCCGCGGCTTCGCACGCATCGATCGTCGCTCCGTCGTCGCCGCCACCGTCGGTTCCGTCGTGTACCGCGAAGCCCACGCGCCCGCACGCGGCGGTGATCAGGACGATGATCGCGAGCGCGTGCATCACCCGCGGTCGCGCCGGCGCCGGAGCAGCGCGAGTACGAGGATCCCGACGCCGACGCCGTGTCCGCCGCCGACACCGCAGCCACCCTCATCGCCATCGGGTGGCGGCATCTCGCCACCACCGAGCACCGTCATGTGGACGGCATCGACGACGAGCTTCTGTCCCGCCATCCCCGTGTTATCTCCGAGCTGCACGTACTCCGTGCCGTCGCCGGCGACGTCGACCTCGCCGAGCAACGCGAACCCGCTCGACGTCGACTGATCGATCGCGACCGCCGTCGTTCCGCTCGCGAGCACGAGCTCGTACGTGGCGCCCTGCGCCTCGCCACCATCCGCGTACACCTCGATGCGGACGCGCGCCGCGCCGATCGGCGGCACGTACCAGCGCGCGAAGTTCGCCGGCGCCGCGTTCGCCGTCGTGTTCGTCCACTCGCTCGCGTCACCGTACCCCGTCGTCTCGCGATGCCAGTACCGCGGATCGCCGCCCGCGAGATAGCACGCGCTGCGCGTCTCGATGATGCCGTCGGCGGGCAGCTCGCGACACGCGCCGGCCGTGTGCCAGAAGTCCGCGCCCATCTCCGCGTAGAGGTCGATGCCGTTGTCGCGATACTTGTTGCCGCGCGAGGTGCACGTCGCGCTCTGCGAGCAGCACCCGTTGTAGCGGCACGCGAGGAACGCGCCCCACGCGTCGGTCACCGGATTGCCGGCCTCGAGCGGGATCGCGTTGATGTACTCGACGGCGCTCATCCAGTCGGTGATGCCATCGACGCTCTGCTTCATCCGCTCGACGAGGAACGCGACCACCTGCGCCGTGTTCCCCTCGACAGTCAAGATCGCCTCGCCATACGTCGAGATCGTCTGCGCGTACGTGCCCGCATCGAACTGGAACATCCCGAGCCCGCCCTGCATGTCGCTGCACGGCCCGTCCGCCCCACCCGCGATCACGGGCTCGCCGCCGCACGACGGCGACGCCGGCCCGGGACAGCCCGCGGCGATCTCGCCGTAGCAATGCGCGAGACCGGTCTCGCTGACCGCGATGCCTCCGATCAGCGCGGCGTTGAACACGCCGACCTCGCGCGCCGAGTCGCGGATCAGCGCGAGCCGGTCGTGCCGCTGCTGCGTCGTCAGCGCGGCCTGCTCGACGACACCGACGCCGGTGCCGCCGAGGTCGACACCGCCGTCGACGCCGCATCCGGCGACGACCATCCCCATGACGAGCATCGCCCTCATCCGCGGCATCATACCGAAACGGCCGACGCCGCAGGGCGGAGAGAGGGGATGCCTGCGGCGCCGTCGGCGCGCCCGAGACCGGGCGCACGAAGTCGTATGTCGTTCAGCTCTCAGCTATCTCAGCTGTCTCAGCTATCTCAGCTATCTGTCCTGTCTCAGCATCACGCTATCAGCGGCCGCGCATCCGGCGCGTCGGGATCCGCGTCTGCGCGTCCTCCGGAAGCTCGTCGAGCTTCGCCTTGACCGTCTTCGTCCCGTTCTTCTGCGTCGCGACCGTCAGCTCGACGACCGTGCCCGGCTTGATGCCGCCGATCGTCCGCGTGAACACGTCGCTCGAGCGGATCTCGGCGCCGTTGATCTTCGTGATCACGTCGCCCTCCTCCAGGCCCGCCCGCGCCGCCGGGCTATTGCGCTGCACCTCCATCACCGCCGCACCACGCGACGCTCCCAGGCTGTACTCCTTCGCGATGTCCGGCGTCACGCCGGCGATCGTCACGCCCAGGTACCCGCGCGCCACCTTTCCGTGCTTCACCAGCTCGTCCATGATCGGACGCGCCATGTTCGTCGGGATCGCGAACCCGATGCCCGCGTACCCGCCCGTCGGCGATGCGATCGCCGTGTTGATGCCGACGAGCTCGCCCTTCAGGTTCACGAGCGCGCCGCCCGAGTTGCCCGGGTTGATCGCCGCATCGGTCTGGATGAAGTCCTCGTAGTCCTCGATGCCCATCCCCGAGCGACCCTTCGCGCTCACGATGCCCATCGTCACGCTCTTGCCGACCCCGAACGGATCGCCGACTGCGAGCACGACCTCGCCCAGCCGCAGATCGCCGGAGTCGCCAAACGGGAGCGGCTTCAGCCTCGGCAGATTGCCGCCCTGCAGCTGGATCACCGCCAGGTCGGCCTTCTTGTCGATGCCGATCACCTTCGCGGGGATATCGGTTCCATCGTGCAGCGTCACCACGATGTCGGTCGCGCCGTTCACGACGTGCGCGTTCGTCAAGATGCGCCCGCTCGAGGACACGATCACGCCCGAGCCCTTGCTCATCTTCTGGCGGAGCGAGGGCTCCTGCCCGAAGAACGGCGAGCCATCATCGCTCCAGAACGGGTCGAACGATGCCGGCCCCTTCTGAACAGTCTGCGTCCGAATGTTCACGACGCTATCGACGACGCGCTCGGCGATGTCGGGAATGCTCGCGTCCGTCAACGCGACGGCAGCACTCGGTCCCGCCCACACCTCCGTGGGCTGGTGGCTCAGCGCGAGTCCACCCCCGACCATCCCTGCCATCAGGCTCAGTGCCAGCACTTTTCCGCGAACGTTGGTCATCTCGATCTCTCTCCTGAAGTCCACGTAACGGCGACGTGGATACGAACCTTGGACCGAGCAAGTGGTTGCCTGTATTCCTGAGCTCTAACTCCCTGATGAGGCAGGGGTGTCAGCGTGAGCTAGTGGGCAATTTTCTGAACACGGACGTTTCGGGCCCGTCTCGCCCGTCTCGTTCAATGTCGCTCCCCAGAAACTCGACACCCCTCTCGATCGACCGGCGCGATCGCGCGCGCTCCGCGCGGTCTGCTCCCAGAAACACGACGCGGAGGAACGGAGGAAGGGAGAAGAGACCTCTGGGGCCCGTCTCGATCGGCCGGCGCGATCGTGCGCGCTTCGCGCGGTCTGCTCCCAGAAAGACGTCCCGTCTCGATCGACCGGCGCGATCGTGCGCGCGCTCCGATCCCAGAAACACGACGCGGAGGAACGGAGGAAGGGAGAAGAGACCTTTGGGGCCCGTCTCGATCGACCGCATCGATCGCGAGACGCTCCACCACACTTCTGAAACTCGACGCGGAGGATCGCTCCCCAAGTAACCGCAACACGGGAAGGCGAGTGGAGCAAGGACCTTCGTGATCGCATCGCTCGACCGAAGTGACGCATCAACGCGCATGATCGCGTCGGCCGATCGAGACAGGCTTGAAAAGGTCTCTCCTCCGTTCCTCCCTTCCTCCGCGTCGTGTTTCCAAGAGAAACCGCGTCGAACGCACGGGACAATCCATCCTCGCGCGTGATCGTATCGCTCGACCGAGTACCGGCCACGCCCAACACGCGTGATCGCGTCGCTCGACCGAGGTGCGTGCCGGCGACACACCAACGCGCCTGATCGCATCGCTCGACCGAAGTGACGCATCAACGCGCATGATCGCGTCGGTCGATCGAGACAGGCTTGAAAAGGTCTCTCCTCCGTTCCTCCCTTCCTCCGCGTCGTGTTCTCTGGGAGCGGACCACGCAAAGCTGAGCGCGCCGACGCGGGATCGCGATCCGAAACGACAAGACGCGCGCCGAGCTCATCGACGCGCGTCATCGATCACTCGAACGCTACGGCGTCGCGGGCGCAGGCTCCGCAGGCGCGGGCGTCGGAGCAGGTGCTGGCGCGGGCTCCTTCGGCGGCGCTTCCTTCTTCGGGGCTTCCTTCTTCGGTGTGGGCGCCTTCGTCGGCGCCGGCTTTGGCTCCGTCGGCGGAGCAGCCGCGCTGCCAGTGGGCGCGGGCGCCGTACCGCCCGGTGCGCCACCGTGCGGATCCATCGCGCCGGGCGCGTGCGGGTTCGCTTCCGGCGGCACGTGCGGGTTCTGCATCGGCGCCGGAGCCGCGCCCGAGCCGTTGTTCTTCAGCATGTCGGGCTTCACCTTGCCGAACGGGTTGCCCTTCGGGTCGACGCTCGTCGGCTGCGGGTTGTCCGAGAACACCGTCGGCACGTCCTGTTCGGCGCGCTCGGCGGTGTCCTTGCGAACGATCGCGGGCACGCGCGTGCGCGGCGTCATGATGAAGTACTCGGTCTCGGCCTTCGGCGGGTTCGCCATGTCGGGCTGCGCACCCTCGGGCAGCGTCGGCTTCTTCTCGTGCTTGTAGAGCGTGAGCGTGCCGAGGACCGCGTTGTGCTCGTCCTTGTACGTGAGCTTCACGATCTCGGGCGTCGAGGCGCTGATCTGCGTCGAGGCCGAGTACTCGGTCGGGCGGAGGTTGTTCGCGTTGTCGATGAAGTTCGCGATCGTCTGGTTGGGCTTCTTGGTCTGCGGATCGCCCCACGTCTTGACCTGCTGGCCTTCGGCGCCCGCGGTGACGCGAACGGCGGTCTTGGACTTGCCGTTGGCTTCGATGGTGACGCTCGCGATCTTGTTGACGTCGAAGCCGCGCGGGTCGGTGAGGTGCAGGCTCGACTCACCGATCTCGAGGCCCGAGATCAGCTCCTTGGACAGCACGAAGGCCTTGCCGGACTGCTCGTCGACGACGTAGCGATCGCTGCCGCCGTAGACAGAGCCACCGATGAGGAACGAGCGCTTGCCGTCCTTGAAGGTGACGGTGATCGTCGTCTTCGCCTCGTCGAGCTTGTAGTCCTTCTTCGCGTCGGCGGAGGGCGTGCCGAGGTCGCGCAGGGCGCGCGCCGCGAGGTAGTTCTTCACGAGCTTCTCGCCGCTGTCGCCGAGCGGGAACTCGCGCGTCTTGCGGGTCTCGATCATCTCTGGCTCCGCTGGCTTCTCGGCCGAGCCGGCGCCCGAGCCCGAGCCCGCGCCGGAGCCCGCGGCCGAGCCCGCCGCCGAGCCCGAGCCTGCGGCGGAGCCCGAACCTGCGCCCGAGCCCGCGGCCTGCTCCGTCTTCGAGCCGGATCCCGTACCACCGTTGACCGCCGAGGAGCCCGAGCCTGCGCCCGAGCCCGCCGCGGAGCCCTCGTTGGCCGGCGGCGTCGCCGGCTTGGGAGCGGGCTTCTTCTCGATCGTGGTGTCGGTGCCCCACCAGTAGGGGACGCCGTTCGCGGCCTTCTTCTCGAGCTTGACGATCTTCTTCTCGCTCTTCCACTCGATCGAGACGAGGTCGGACTCGCTCTTGTCCCAGAGGACAACGCTGCCGACGTTGACCGTCTTCGTCTTGTCGCGCGTCCACGTGCGGTAGCCGTAGACGAGCATCACGACGAGAAGGATGCCGTGGATGATGGCTCCTCTCATGGCGTCACCTCGCTCTTCTTCTTGCTGTGTCGGCGCCGGCGCGCCCACGTTCCGACGAGGCCGAGCGTCAGCACGATGGCCGGGCCCGCCACGATCGTCAGCGTGAACCACTTCGCGTCCTGTTCCTTGGTGTGCTTGATCGGCTTGTCGTCCTCGGAGACGACATCACCGACGAAGTTCTCGTCGCCGCCGAGCCACTTGATCGAGTCCTCGAGCAGCGGACCGGAGACGAGCACGACCGCCGCGCGGCCCATCGCGTTGGAGAACAGCACGTCGGCGAAGAGGTCGGCGTCCGCGAACACGAGCGCGCGGAAGCCATCCTTGTCCTTGCCGTCGGCGCCCTTGACCTTCGGTCCCTCGATCGCCGCGCCGATGTTCCAGCGCTGGCGCTTCTCGCCGGCGAGCTGATCGAACGCGAAGTTGTTGTTGAGGTCGAGGAACGACGACTCCATCGAGCGGATCGTGATCGTCTTCGTCGGCGCCGGGGTCACCGTGTACGGGATCTCCTCGAGCGCGCCGGAGTCGATCAGGATCAAGCCCTTGTCGACGGAGCGCGACAGCGAGGTCGTCGAGGCGTGCGCGGAGAACTGCGTCGTGATCGCGAACCGGCGATCGGCGGCGGTTCCGCGCTGCGGGAGGAACGCCTTGTCGTCGGTGAGGTCGGCCGGGTTGTACCGAACACCGAGCCGGCCCTCGAGCATCCCGAGCGAGGGCTCGCTCTTCGGATCGAGCGCCACCATCAGCCTGCCGCCCTTCGCGAGATAGCGATCGAGCGCTTCCCACTCCGCTTGCTGCAGCGCGAGCGTCGGCGCGAGCATGATCACGACGGTCGCGTCATCGGGGACGTTGGTCGCGAGATCGATCAGGCCGAGATCCTTGACCTCGTAGTTCAGCTCGCCGAGTCGCTTCTTGAACACCGTGGTGCGGCGCTCGGGGATGCGGCCCTTGAGGTCCGGCGGGACGCTGTCGGGGTCGTTCATCTCGCCGTGGCCCGTCATCACGTAGGCCTTCCGCTTCTCGCGGACGAGCTTCATCAGCAGCGTGTTGACCTCGCGGTCCAGGTTGCGCAGCTTGCCGGCGCCCTTGCGCGCCTTCTCGATGTCGGTGTCGACATCCATCGTCTGCGACTTCTCGCTGTCATCCTTGCCGCGGACGAGGACGATCGTGCCGTCCTTGGTCACCTTGTACTTCGCCGCGAGGTCGGCAGCGAGGAAGCGATCGTGCTCCTCGACGACGATCTTGCCGCCCGACGCGGACGACAGCGCCTCGAAGTAGCGCTTCACCTGCTCCTTGACGTCGTTCACCTCGGGGAAGAACAGCAGCACCTTGATCGGCTCGGCGCTCGACGCGGCGATCTTCTGCGTCGACTCGCCGGGCGCGGAGGTCTTGAAGTAGCTGACGTCCTTCTGCACGTTGCGCTGGTTCGCGACCGAGCACGTGACCATCAGGAACGACAGCGCGAGGCCGATCGAGAGCCCCGACCAGCCGATCTCGCGAACGCGGTAGAGCTCCACCGCGACCTCCTCGCCACCGGCGCCGCCGAGGTCGAAGTTCTCGCGCATCGAGGTGCCGAGCGAGAGCTCGATCATCAGCACCGGCACGACGGACGCGACGAGCAGCACCGCGAACAGCACGGTCGCCGCACCGGAGAACCGGGTCGTCGCCGACTCGCCGAGCGCGAGCTTGCCGAGGCCCCAGTTCGTCGTGAGCGCGTACAAGATCAGCGCGACGCACGTGGCGATGTGACAGAAGAGGAGGACGCGCTCCACCTTCTTGCGATTGCCTTGCGCGCCGAACATCGTCCATGCGCGCACGGCGGTGACGCCCAGCACGAGCACGATGCCGACCATCGTGAACATGCCGCGCAGACCGGACTCGTGGGCGAACAAGCGCTCGCCCATGAACGTCAGGAGAAGGCCCACGCCCAGGACGAGCGAGAGCCACCACGGAGAAGCTGTTCTCATTGCCATCGCTTCGCCTCCAGCGTCTTCACCGCCAGGAGCAGGAAGAAGTAGATCACCGCGAGGTAGTAGATGATGTCCTTCAGGTTCAGGACGCCTCGCATGAAGCCGGTCTGGAAGTGGATCCACCACAGGTCCAGCTCCTTGAAGACTTCACTGACCGGCGCGTCGAGCTTCTTGGCGAACGGGAACAGGAAGCACATCAGGAACACGATCGCCGCGCCGACGAGCGCCGCGATCACCTGGTTCTTCGCGAGCGCGCTTCCGAAGATGCCGATCGCGAGCACCGCCGACCCGAGGAGCAACAGACCGACGTAGCCGACCATCACCTGGCCGAACGTGATCTTGCCGTTCACCTTGATCAGCATCGGCATGTAGAACGACAGCGCGAGGAGCAAGATCAGGAACGTCACCGCGGCGAAGAACTTGCCGAGGATGATGTGGCTGTCTCTCACCGGCGACGTCGACAGCAGCACGATCGAGTGCGTCTGCCGCTCCTCCGCCAGCAAGCGGAACGACAATAGAATTCCCGCGAACATCGTCACGCCACTCGACAGCCAGAAGAACCGCTCGAGCACCATCGCGCTCAGCTGCTCGCCCGCCATCGCGTGCGCCTGGAACAGGATGCCCTGCGCGAGCAGCAGCAAGAACGCGATGACCCACGCGTACGGGGCTCGCAGATACGCGCCGAGCTCGCGTCGATAGATGATGCTAATTGCGCGCATCGTTACCCTCCACGAGGCGAATGAACGTGGCCTCGAGCTCGCTCCGCGAGTAGTCGAGCTTGAGCAGATCGAGCTTGGCGTCGACGATCGCGCGGCTGACCTCGGCGCGGCAGTCCTTGGTGGTCGTCAGCGCGAACGACTGACCGCCGCCCTCGCCGTACGGATCCGCGACGGCCTTCACGCCGGAGACGGCCTCGAGCACCTTGCGGACGCGACCGACCGGATCCTCGCCGTCGGGCTGGCGCACCGTGACGGTGATCTGCCGGATCTCGCTCTCGCTCGCCGCGAGCTCCTGCTCGCTGCCCGAGCCGAGCAGCTTGCCCTTGCCGAGGACGAGCAGGCGATCGCACGTCTGGCTGATCTCGGTCAGGATGTGGCTCGAGATCAGGACCGTGTGGTTCTGCTTGAGGTCGTGGATCAGGTGGCGCATCTCGACGATCTGCACCGGATCGAGACCGCGCGTCGGCTCGTCGAGGATCAGGAACTTCGGCTGATGGATGATCGCCTGCGCGACACCCACGCGCTGGCGATAGCCATGCGAGAGCGTCCCGATGATGTCCGTGGACACGTCGGTGAGATCCGTGAGCTCGAGGACGTCGGGCATGCGCCGCTTGACCTGTCCGCGCGACATGCCGCGCAGCTCGCCCGCGAACGCGAGGTAGTCGACGACGGACATGTCCAGGTAGACGGGTGGATGCTCGGGCAGAAAGCCGATGCGCTTTCGCACCTCGTGCGGCTCGTTCACCGCGTCGAGGCCGCCGACCTCGACGGATCCCGACGAAGGTCGAAGGTCGCACGCGAGAATGCGAAGAGCGGTCGTCTTGCCGGCGCCGTTGAGCCCCAGAAAGCCGACCGTCTCGCCGTCATTGATCTCGAACGAGACCTGCGCGAGCGCGCGTTTGCTGCCGTAGTACTTGGAGAGATTCGATGCTCGAATCATGCAACCTCGCGGTGCGCATATAGGCGCGTAATCGCTGGGCTTTGTTAGAACGGGACAACACGAGTGTCAAGCCTGCGCGGGCGCTCAAACCAGCGGATCCATCCAAGTTCTTCCCGCCACCACCGGTTTTTTCGCGAACGCGACCGGGTCAAATCTCCGCACTCGATCCGGAGAGCCTTCCGTCGCCCCATCGCTGCTCGTCATGTGGCCGCGTCCGATGGTCGCGGATCTCGCGACCATGCTCGCGATGGCGTGCGCTCGGTACGCCGATGATCGACGCCAGGTTGACGCAGATCGCCTGACAATCTGGCACCTTCCGCGAACGATTGTGAAGACGCGGGCCATGGGCACGTGCTCTGCACATAATCGCTGCATGAGGCTCGTCCACACGTCTGCCCTCGTCGCGATCGCGTTGGTCGGTTGTGTCTCGCAAGCGGACACCACGCCCGAGTACGGCGGTGAATACGCGGGTGTCTCGACGGGACCGGGCAGCGAGTACGAATCCTCGTGGGTCGGTCCTCCCGGCGGCGCGATGGATCCCGGCTACGGCTACGAAGATCCGAACCTCGCTGCCGATCCGAACGCGGAGTACGCCGGCGTCGACGAAGGCCAGCTCGAAGGCGCGACCGATCCGGCGGCGGGCACCGATGCGGGCGTGTGGGCCGGCTCGACCGCCGAGGTCACGGACGCCGAGATCGACATGACGCTCGACGCGTACGGCGAGTGGGTCGAGGACCCCGACTACGGTCGCGTGTGGCGTCCATACACCACGGTGGTGGGCGCCGATTTCACACCGTACGAGTCGTGCGGCTCGTGGATCTTCACCGAGTACGGATGGACGTTCCAGTCGTGCGACGCGTGGTCGTGGGGCTGGCTCCCGTTCCACTTCGGTCGCTGGGTCTACCTCGAGGACTCGTGGTGCTGGACGCGCGACTACACGTGGGGCCCCGCGTGGGTCGAGTGGCGTCACGGCGGCGGCTACGTCGGCTGGCGCCCGCAGCGCCCGACGCGCCAGATCCGCGATCATCGCGATCGCTACAACGGCCCGATCATCCGCGATCACCGTCGCGGCAAGAACCCCGAGTGGCGCTTCACGCGCAACGACGACTTCGGTCGCCGTCCGATCCGCCAGACGCCGGCGATCGACGTTCGCGAGGGCCTTCGCGCCACGACGTCCGTCGCGCAGCCTCCGATCCGCGGCGAGGTTCGCGGTCGCGTCGGCTCCGTGATGGCCGGCCGCCTCCGCGATCACCAGCGCTTCGAGACGCGCACGCGCGGAACGATCGGACAGAGCACGCGTGGCTACCAGCCGTCGCGCGGCTACACCAACAGCGTCGGTACGAGCGTGGGCACGCGCGGTCCCGCGCGCGGCTACAACAACAGCGTCGGCGCGACGCGCGGCTACAACCCGACGTACAACCCGACGGTCATCTCGCCGAACCCGAACCGGCAGACCTGGAATCGCGGCAACACCGGCTATCGCTACAACCCGCCCGCGAACCGTAACGGAGGCTATCGCTACAACCCGCCGACGAACCGCGGACCGTCGAACACCGGCTATCGCT
Organism: uncultured Kofleriaceae bacterium; assembly: GCA_964617845.1. Lineage (GTDB taxonomy): Bacteria > Myxococcota_A > Polyangia > Haliangiales > Haliangiaceae > JABFXX01. Next base: position 140,745 of record CAZUAR010000010.1, read on the forward strand.
ACAACCCGCCGACCAACCGCGGCCCGTCGAACAACGGCTATCGCTACAACCCGCCGACGAACCGCGGCCCGTCGAACACCGGCTATCGCTACAACCCGCCGACGAACCGCGGACCGTCGAATAGCGGCTATCGCTACAACCCGCCGTCGCGCTCGGGCTCGTCGGGTGGCTATCGCTACAACCCGCCGTCGTCGCGGCCGAGCCCGTCGTGGGGCGGCTCGCGCGGATCGACCTCGTCTGGGTCGTCGCGTCCGAGCGTGAACACGCGCGGATCGAGCCCGTCGCGCAGCTACTCGGCGCCGTCGCGTGGCTCGAGCTACTCCGCGCCGTCTCGCTCGTCGGGCGGCTCTCGCTCGTCGGGCTCGTCGGGCTCGCGGTCGTCGGGCGGCTCGCGCGGCGGCGGCCGGCACCGATAGCGGGGCGAGCGCGCGTCCTGCAACACGCGCCTCGTCAGCTACTGCGCGTCCTGCATCACGAAGCGGATCTTGAATCCGCGCACGCGCACCGGGACCTTCACGCCGCCCTTCTCGCCGGGCGAGAAGCGGCACTCCTTCAGCGCGGTGATCGCCGCTTCGGTCAGGCCGTGATCGAGCCCGCTCACGACCTTGATGTCGCGCGCGCGACCGTTCTCGTCGACGACGCAGTCCAGGACGACCGTGCCTTCGAGCCCCGCGCTGCGCGCTGCCTCGGTGTACTTGCCCGAGCAGCGGCCCTGCGGCAGCGGCATCTTCGTCACCTCGAACGCGGCGACCGGCGCCGCGGCGGGCTTGGTCGTCGGCTCGCCTTGTGTGGCCTGTGGCGTCGTCGTGTTGCCGACGGGGACCGCGGGGCCGCTCCCGCCCTGCGACGTGGACTCCATCGTCACGCCGAACACGGGAGGCGCGGTTGCCTCGGGCGCGACGACCGCGTTGTCGGCGATCGGAACGTCCTTGGGCACGGTGTCGTGCACCGCGGCGGCGACCGGCTTCGCCGTCGGCTTCTCGCGCACGACCTTGGGCTCGGGCTTCGGTTCGGGTTTGGGCTCGGGCGGCTTCTCGGGCTCGGGCGGCGGCGGCTCGACCTTCGGCGGGGGCGGCGCGACGACGGAGACCTGGATCTTCTGCTCGAGCTTGGCTACCTCGCGCGGCGGTAGCAGCGACACCGCTTCGGCGAGCATGAAGTGCCCCCCGATCGAGATCGCTGCGCAGATGACGAGCCGGTGATCGATCACGTGCCTCCGGGCGACACCATCTCGGTCGGATCGATCTGGATCGCGAACGACGTGATGCCGAGCGACTTCACGGTGTCGAGCACCCACACGACGCGACCGTGCGAGACGGCCTTGTCGCCGACGATGATCGCCTGGGTCTTCGGGTCCTTCGCCACGGCGTCCTTGACCGCCGATCGTAGCGCATCGGGCGTGGTTGGCTGCGAATTCAGAAACAGCGCGCCGTCGCGCGTCAGCGTGATGGTGAGCGTCGTCGGTGGGAGGGCGGTGCTCTGAGACGCGCGCGGCAGCTCGACCTCGATCGCTTGCTTCGCGATCAGGTGCGCCGTCAGCATGAAGATGATCAGCAGCACGAGCATGATGTCGACGAGCGGCGTGACGTTGATGTCCGACACGATGCCGCGGCGACGGGACGCGGAGCCCGCCATCAGGCCGCCTCTTTCTCCGGCGCGCGTCCCTCGGTCTTGAGGTGCGCGAGGATCGTGTGCGCGGTCGCTTCGGACGCGGCGACCGCGGTCTCGACGCGGCGAATGAACGTGTTGTAGGTCGCGACCGCGGGCAGCGCGACGAGCAGGCCGACGCCGGTCGCGACGAGCGCCTCGGCGATGCCGGACATCACGGCCTGCGTTCCCTGCACCGAGTTGGCCGCGAGATCGTGGAACGCGCGGATGATGCCGAGCACCGTGCCGAACAGGCCGACGAACGGCGCGTTGTTGCCGAGCGTGCCGAGGAACGCGATGCGCTTCTCCGCGCGCAAGCGCTCGGCTTCGATCGCGGCGGCCTTGTGCTCCTCGACGGCGGCGGGGCCCGCATCGGCGTGCTCGAGGCACGCGCGCGCGACGGCGGCCTCCATCGAGCGCGCGCCCTTCAACATCGCGAACGCCTCGGCCGGCCCGTGGGACGCGAGCTTGCGCAGCGCCCCGTCGATCAGCTGGCGCGGCGGACGCTCCTGCACGAAGAACCAGATCCGCTCGGCGATCACCGCGACCGCCGCGAGCGAGAGGCCGAGCATCAGCCAGAGCACCCAGCGCGACCCGGCGCGGAGCATGAGATCGAGAAGCTGGGCGTCGATCGTGTCGCTATTCATGGTTACTCCCTGATCAGAATCGGCCACGCAAGCCGATGGTCGGCAACACGTAGCGAATCGTATGTCCCGCGCTGACCTCCTCGGGGAGCAGCGCGATGTTGGTGACATCGACGTAGAAGTCGAGCAGCCACTTGCGCCAGACCACGCGCTTGTCGACGCGAAGATCGAAGCGCACGTAGCCCGCCGTGCGCGCGGTGTTGTAGCCCTCGGTCGTCGTGACCGGCTTGCCGCTCTGATATTGCAGGCGCAGGCCGAAGTCCCAGTTGCGGCGCAGCGGCAACCCGGCGACCACGTTGACGAGGTGCGTGCGATCGAAGTCGTACGGCACCCACTCGCCCGCGCGGTAGCGCTCCGCGCGCGACAGCGTGTACGAGACCCAGCCGAACAGGCCCGACTTCGCCTGCCGGCGCAGCAGCACCTCGAGGCCGTAGCTGCGCCCGAGTTGCGGCTTGGTCAGGCGATCGATGAACTCCTGCTGATCGTCGTCGGTGATGTTCGTCGTCGGGACGAGCGTCGGATTCGCGTCGGTGACGATCGAGGCATCGTTGACCGACAGATCGAAGATCGTCGGATCCATGTAGTTGAAGAACGCCTCGGTCGTGAGCTGGATCCGATCGTCGAGCGGCACCTCGACGCCGAGCGACGACTGGTACGAGCGCAACAGGCCGAAGCGCAGCGGCATGATGTCGAGGCCGGGCAGCGGCAAGAGGAACCGCGGCGGCTGGTGGTAGATGCCGACCGCGCCCTTGAGCCAGATCGCGCTGTCGTCGCTGTCGGGCGGCACGTCGGGAAGATCGCGGCGCGCGAGCTGATAGCGCGCGGTCAGCCGCGGATCGACCGAGACCTTTGTCGTCTCGTTGTCGGCCCACGTGTCGACGCGCACGCCCGGACGGATCAGCCAGTCCTCGGTGGGACGCCACAGCGCCTCGGCGAGCGCCGCGCCGTTGATCAGGCGATCGACGCCCTGCGTGATCATCGACGACGGCTCGACGCTCATCGGCGTCTCCTGCTCGATCGACTTGAACGAGCCCTCGAGCCCCGCGACGAGCTTGAGCTCCTTGTCGCGCTGGAACGCGAGCTGGACCTGCGGCTCGGCGACGAGCACCGTGAAGTCCGTGCCCTGCGATCCCGTGCGGTCGTAGCCGACGACGGCGCGGTACGTCGTGAGCAGCCGGCCGTACGTGCGGTGCAGCCGCATGTCGAGGCGATGAAAGCCGAGGATCAACGATGGCTCGAGCGGCGGGTTCGGATCGTTCGGATCCGCGTCGGGCGCCGGCGTCTCGAGCGTGTCGTTCGCGCCGAACGCGAAGATCGTCCAGCCGTTCTTCGTCGTGCCGCCGTCGAGGCGCAGCTGGTAGTCCCAGTAGGAGAGCGAGACCTCGTTCGTCGCGAGCGAGAGGATCAGTCCGGGATAGCCGTAGCGCGCGGCCGCGGTCATCGTCGCGCCGATCTGCGGGATCGGTTGGCGCACGAGCCCGCCCGTCTGCAACAGGTTCGCGTCGATGTCCACGAGGTGCTCGTCGCTGCGCGCGCGCCCCGTGCGTCCGTCGACGATGCCGCCGGTGTAGCCGCCGTACGGCACCGGCGCGCCGCCCGGATAGAACTGGATCTCGTCGATGAAGTTCGGATGGATGACGCTCGGCCCCGACAGCAGGTGATAGAGCAGCGGCACGCGCGTGCCGTCGAGCAAGAAGCCCGTCGAGCTCGGGCTCGCGCCGCGCACGATCGGGAACGGCAGCAGCGACACCGTCGCGGCGACGCCCGGCAGCGCGGACACGACGCGGAACGGATCGCCGAACGTCCCGGGGATCTGCTTGATCTCCGGACCGCGCAGCGTGATGCGCGAGACCTCCTCGCGGCGCTGGTCGCCGGTGACGACGATCTCGTACGGATCGTAGCTGTCGCGCTCGACGAAGTACGTGACCGACAGCGCCTGCTTGTCGGCGAGCATCTCTTGCTGGAGGAACGGGTTGTGTCCGGGCGCCGTGACGATCACGCGCGCGGTGCCCGACGGCACCGGCAGCTCGAACTTGCCCCGCTGGTCCGCGTCGACCTCGTAGCGCTGCCCGCCGACGACGACGGTCACCGTCGCCCCCGGGACCGGCGCGCGCGTGCCGAGCTGGACGAGCTTGCCCTTGAGCACCGACGTCTTCGGCGGTCCTTGGTCTGCCGGTGGTGGCGGTGGCGGTGGCGGCAGGAACGTATGCGTGAACGTGATCTCGACCGGCACGGGGTTGCCGCCGTAGCGCCCGGGATCGAACTTGAAGCCCTTCACCGCGGCCTCGACCGCGTCGTTGAACACCGGCTGAACGGGCGTGATCGGTTCCACCTTCGCGACGGTGCCGGTGACGTCGACGAGCAGCTTCACGGTGACGACGATCGGCGCGTCGTGCGCGGGCGCGTTCGCGGGATACGGCACGTCCGTCGAGCCGATCGCCTTGGGGGGATCGAACGCGGGTTGCGTGCTCGCATCGCTCGGCGGTGCGCCCGCATCGCTCGGCGGTGCGCCCGCGTCGCTCGGCGGTGCGCCCGCGTCGCTCGGCGGTGCATCGGTCGGCGGCACGCCCGCATCGGGAGGCGCACCTTGCGCGTACGCCACCGCCGACGCGATCGCGATCGCGACGAGCGCGCGGATCAGCGCCACGTGAACCCCGCGGTCAACGCTCCGCCCACGTGCGGCCACCACTGCCGTCGCTCGATCGCCTGGCCGGTGTCGGCCTCGAGGTTGCCGGTGTCGTCGACGCAGCCGGTCCACTGCCCGATGAATTCGATCGACGCGTGAAACTGCGAGCGCGGCCCCATCACCGTCGAGTACTCGGCGCGAAGCAGCGTGGCCGCACCGACGCCGCTGCAGCTCGCGAGCGGCGTGCTTGCATCGGGGAACGTGTACGAGCTCTCGAGCGAATCCGGTGCGGGCGTCGGGTCCATCTCGCGCGCGACGTTCGCCTCGACGATGCCGCCGAACCCGAAGCCGAACGCGAGCGAGAACCACGGCGTCACGTGCCACGTCGGATCCACGGTGCCCGCGAAGCGCAGCCCCGAGAGCTCGCCCGCGCGGGACGCGCTCGCGTACTGGAACGACGACATCAGCGACCAGTCCGCGTCGAGCCGCACGCCGACGCGCAGGATCGGCCCGAGGAGGCGGCCACTCGGCGCGCCGCGCAGGCCGTGAAACTCGCCGTACGTCATGCCGAGCGAGAGCCGAAAGCCCGGCTTCTGCCACGCCTGGCGATCCTCCTCCGTCGGTAGCGACAGCTTCGGCGGGCCCTCTTCCTCGTCGGTGATGACCGGCTTGTCCGCCGGGGCGTCCTCGGCGTGCGCGACCGGCGACAGCAGCAGGGCGATCGCGAGCGCGCGCTTCATCGCGTCACCGGACACGGCCACCACGCCGGCGGGTTCGCGCGGTAGTCCCACTCGTACGCGTCGCACATCAGCGACTCGCTGTCGTCGCAACCGAACAGCGTGAAGTGCGTGAGCGACGCGCACGCCGCGTCGGGGCGGCTGCTCACGACGAGCTGCACCGTACCGTCGGGCGCGATCGGATCGCCGCCGAGGTTCGGGATCGCCGCGCACGCGAACGCGCGGTCCATGAAGTCCGGCGGGTCGGCGGGCGGCTCGCGATAGCGCACCGTGCTGTCGTCGCGGCGCTGCTCGCACGCGACCTCGCGGACCTCGGACACGGGGCGGAACGGAATCGTCACCGTGGCGTCGGTCGCCGCGGCCTCGACACACGTCGCCGGATCCTGCGACGGCAACATGCCCGCGGCGGTCGCCGCGATCGCCTCCTCGAACGAGAAGCCACCCGCCGACAGGACCGAGAACGCGGGCAGCGGATCGCCACACCCGTGGCGCGGATAGAAGCCGCTCTCGATGAAGCGTCCCTCGCGAAACGCGAGCCGCGTGTCGGGCTCGGTCATCGCGACGAAGCTCGCGCCGTACACGATCGTCATCGGCGGTCCCGGCTCCGGCTCCGGCATCGGATCCGGCCCCGGCTCGGGCCCGAACCCGCCGAGGAAGCGCTGCGGGCGGAGCAGCTGCATGGTGCCGTCGTGATCGCGATCGTCGAAGATCACGAAGCTCGCGTAGCCCACGCGCGCGTCGACGGTGCCGATCATGAGGTCGGCGGCGGGAAGATCCGAGAGCGCGAGCTGGACGGGCTGCCCCGGCACGAGCGGCGCGACGTCGGTCACGCGCGCCGGCGAGAACGACAGTGGATTGCGACAACCCAGCGCGAGCACGGCGGCGACCTCGGGCGACTCCGGCGGCAAGAAGCACATCGGCTCGGGGAACCACTGCTCGCCCCACACGACACCGACGTGCAGATCCGCCGCGCCGGTGTCCGCCAGGTGCACCGCCTCGAAGTCGCCGGTCGTCTCGATCGTGATCGTCGCGAGCGGCGATGCGGTGCCGCCGAAGTTCTCGAGGTCACCGCAGCCGGCGACGAGCAGCACGATCGCGAGCGTTCTCATGGTTGCCATGCCACCCCGAGCTCGGCGGTCCAGCTCGCGCGAAGGGTTCCATCGAAGAGCGCGACCGACGGGCCGCCGCTCATCATCAGCTGCCACGGCCCCGCGATCTTCACCGCGACGACCGCCTCGAGATCCGCGGCCGGCAGCAACGCGAACGCCGATGTCTCGAGCTCGTCGCCCGTGAGCCCCGCGCGCATGCCCTGGTTGCGCAGGCGGCTCTCGTGAACGAGCGTGCCACCCGCGCCGATGCGGAGGCCGATCGAGCCGCGCCCCGCATCGTGCTGCGCGGATCCGGTGACCCGCAGCCTCAGATCCGAGTGCGTGACCTCCCACGCGGGCCCGTGCTCCGTCGCGGTCACCCACGCGGCGCGCACGCCCCAGCGCAGCGGACACTCGCCGAACGTGACGCCACCGCCGATGCCGCGCGAGAGTCCCGTCGGCAGCGCGGTCGGGAAGCCGAGGACGAGCCCGCCGTCGACGCGCAGCGCGCCGCCCTCGCGCACGGCGAAGCTATCCGATGCCTGCGGCGCGACCGTGATCTGCTGTGGCTGCGCGACGACCGGCACGGGTTGCGGCCGCGGCTGCGCGCGCACGGCCGGCGCGAGCAGCAGCGTGGCGAGACCCGGCAAGACGAGCAGACAGCGCATGGTCGGTCCGAGGGTAGCGCAGGGAGACCATCGCGCCGAGCCGAGGGTTGCCTGGAACAAGCCTCGTAACAATCGAACGCAAATGCTGCGCGACTACGGGCGAGGATGCGCGGCAAAAAACGTCCACATCGCGTTCGTCGCGTCGAGGTCGTTGCTCAGCGCGCCGAGGAACGCACCGATGCTCACGCCGCCGGGCCACTGATGTCCGCCGCCCGCGATCGTGCACAGCGTGACGTCGGCGTTGTCCGTGCAGCCCGAGCGCGTCGTGCACGTCGCGTCGCCCATTCGATACGTCTCGACGGGCGCGCCCGTGCAGCCGTTCTTCGTCGCCCAGCGCTCGATCGTCGTCGCGACCGGCTCGTTGTTGTTCACGCCGCCACCGGTGTACGGGATCAGCGGATCCGCGTCGCCGTGGATGTGCATCACCGCGACCGGGCGCGACGGGTTGCAGCTCGGGATGCCGACGACGCCGGCGACCGGCGCGATCGCGGCGAAGCGATCCGCGAGCTCGCACGCGAGGCGATGCGACATGAAGCCGCCGTTGGACAGGCCGGTCGCGAACACGCGCTTCGTGTCGACGCACAGCTTCGACTCCGCCTCGTCGAGGACGGACTCGATCCAGCCGGTGTCATCGGTGCCGCTCGTCGCCGCGGCACCGCAGCACACGCCCGCGTTCCAGCCGCGCGGCGTGTGGTGGCCGTCGGGGTGCAGCGCGATGAAGCCGTTCGCGTCCGAGGTCGCGAGCATCTTCGAGATGGTGCTCTGCTGCAGGCCGTCGCCCGAGTAGCCGTGCAGGTTCAGCACGACCGGCGTCGGCTTCGTCGGATCGTAGCTCGCGGGGACGTGGACGCGGACCATGCGCCCGCCGACCGTCCACGTCGCATCGCGCGGCTGCATCTGCTTGCCGGTGCACGTCAGCATCGCCGGCGGCGCGTCGCTGCCGCCGCCGCTGCCGCCATCGGATCCATCGCCGCCGGGATCGCCGCCGTCGACCTCGGTGGCCGGCGATTCGGTGCCGCAGGCGGCGAGCACGAGAGCGATGAACAGCGGGATTCGCCAGCGAGTTGCTGTGAGCACGGCGGCCGGCAGTGCAATGGCTGTGCGTGTCATCGGGTGCTTCATTTCCGGGGCGTTGCGAGCGCCGGGACGATCGACTGACCATCGATGGACAGTCAACGTAATTGTCCAGCCGGCGGATAGTCGCGAATTCTTCGCGATGCACCGTTTGCGCAGCGTCGCGCACGATGGCATTCCCGCACCGTGGAAATCCCGCGCATCGCACGGCACCCGGCGCCCGCGTGGCTCTTGTGGCTCGCCGCGATCAGCGGACTGCTCACGATCGTTTGCATCCTGTTCGTGGACCAACCGGTCGCGCGGCTGATCGCCGAGTACGAGCCGGCCGCGTTCTGGAACCGCGGCATCGATCTGCTCGAGTGGGGCGTCGGGCTGCCGGTGTTCCGGTGGCTCTCGGGAGTCGTGCTGGTGGTCGGGATGATCGCGGCGGTCGCGGTACCGCGGTGGCGCGTCCGTGCGCCCGCGTGGACGTTCATGGCCGCGTGCCACGTGCTCTCGCAGGTCTCGACGCGCTACCTCAAGGAGTGGACCGGCCGCCTGCGGCCGCTCGAGTGGATGAAGCAGGGCGGCACGGAGACGTTCCTCTGGGAGAAGGGCATCTCGTTCCCCTCGGGTCACGTCGCGATCTTCGCGAGCGTCGTGATCCCGTTCGTCGCGCTGTTTCCTCGGTGGTGGCCGCTGCTCGGCGTGGCGGCGTTCGCGATGGCCGCGCGCGTGGCGGTCGACGCGCACTTCGTGTCCGACGTGCTCGGCGGGATCACGCTCGTGTCGCTGGTGGCGTGGCTCCTCGGCTGGGCGATCCGTCCGCGCCGCGATTAGCCGACACGAGCGCGATCACCGTGGTGCCCGCGACGATCAGCGTCGCGCCCGCGATCGTCCACAGCGTCGGCGGCGACGCGAAGATCACCCACTGCCAGATCATCGCGAACGCGACCTGGATGTAGCCGACCGAGGTCACGCGCCCTACCCGCTCGATCGCGACGGCCATCGTCATGAACACCTGACCGATCTGCGTCGACAGCCCGATCGCGACGAGCAACAGCCATTCGATCGGCTCGGGCGTCTTCCAGGTCGCGATCGCCCACGGCACGACGAGCGGCGTCGCGAACAGCGGGAAGTACCAGACGATGACGAGGGGATGCTCGGTCCGCGCGAGCTGGCGCACGGTGACATACGCGACCGCGGAACAGCACGCGGCGCCGATGCCGATCGCGACGCCGACGGGATCGAGGCCCGTGCCGCTCGGGTGCACGATCAACGTGACACCGCCGATGCCGCACGCGAGCGCGAACGCGGTCGACCATCCGACGGACTCCTTCAGCACCCACCACGCGAGGAGCGACGTGAGCAGCGGCGTCGTGTTCTGGATCGTCGTCGCGTCGGCGAGCGGCAGATGCGCGAGCGACAGGTAATAGAGCGAGAGCCCGCCGAACCCGAGGATGCCGCGGAACGCGAGGCCGCGCTTGTTGGTGCCCCACAGCGGGAGCTTCGCGCGGCGCACCATCACGTAGCTCGCGACGAGCGTGACCACCGCGCGCGCGAGGACGATCTCGCCGGTCGGCAACCGCGTGCTCGCGATCTTCACGAGCATGCTCATGATCGAGAAGCCGAGCGCGCTCGCCACCATGTACCAGACGGCGCGCGACAGCTTCACGCGGCCATCGTACGCCTACCCGCGCACGGCCGCGTTCATCGGCGCCTGCATCGGCGCCTGCGCGGGAGCCTGTGCCGGCACACCTTCGCGCTCGGGAACGAGCCGCAGCCTGCTGTAGATGTGCTCCGGCTTGCCGAGGATCGAGCGATCGCCGGTGACCTCGCACGCCAGCGCGTCGCCGTCGAGGGTGCACAGCGCGCTGAGGTTTCGCGTCGGCGCGGTCTGTGCCTGCAGGCTGATGCCGTGGTCCATCCACGACGCGCTGCCCGGCAGGGTCGTCGGTTCGCCGCCGTCGACCGAGAGCGCGAGCGAGATGCGGCCACCGGCGTCGAGGGCCAGCGAGCCGCCGACGAGGCCGACGTCCTTCACGGTCGCGGGCGCGATCGCGAAGCGCTTCGTGCCGGGAGTGAGGAACGCCATCGTGTGCGGCTCGATCACGCCGACCCCGAACAGGTTCGTCTCGGTGATCGAGCACGACAGGCCGAGGAACGAGTCGCGACACGCGAGCGAGATGCGGTGGGGCTCGATGCGGCGATCGCGCGCGTCCTCTTCGCCGGCGACCGACACGACGAGCGCGCCGTTCTCGGTCCTCGCGCTGCCGCGCATCACGCGCTTCGACGCGGTCCGCGTGTCCTTCGCACCTTCCGGCGCGCACGCCTGCATCGTGTGGACCTTGCCCGTCTGCATCTCCTCGGGACACCGGACGAAGCCGACGAACGTGTCGAGGTCGAGCACGAGCTCGGCGCGCTCGCCGGTGATCGAGAGGACGCCGCCGATCGTCGTCGACGAGTGCGATGCCGAGTGCATGCCTTCACTGCCGCGCACGGACAGCGGCAAGAGCGAGTACTGCGCCGTGGGCACGGCGTTCGCCGGCTGGGCGGGCGTGCGTGCCGGTGCGGCGCACGCGGCGAGGAGCAAGGAGAGCGAAGCGATCGTGGGTCGGGGCATTCCCGCCGACGCGCGCACATCGGTCTTTCGAAAAACGATCTATCGAACTTCGCAACAAACGCCGATGAAATCAGCCAGGTGTAAGTTGCTCGCGATTCACGCGTTCGCGGCGGCGAGGTACCGCGCGATCAGCGGATACACGTGAATGCGCGGCTTGTACGTCGCGAGCAGGCCCGCCATCGTCGCGAGCACGCGGCCGAGCAGCACGAAGCTGCGCGGGATGACGAGCCCGGAGAGCTGCTTCGCGCGCGCCATCTGCTCCGCGAACTGCGTCTCCCAGTCGAGCTCGCTGACCGCGGCCCCGGGCTTCATCGCGGCGATCAGCGCGGCCGTCATCTCGACGAGCGCGGCCGGATCGTTCGCCGTGAAGCCGAGCGCCGTCAACTCCTTCGTCGCCGCGTCCGTGTTGCCGCCCGCGATCGCGAGCACGAGTCGCGCGTACGCGGCGCGCTCCTCGCGCGCGAGCTCGAGCGTGCAACCGAAGTCGAGCAGCGCGAGCGTGCCCTTCGGCGTGACGAGGAAGTTCCCCGGGTGCGGATCGGCGTGCACGCGACCGCGCACGAGGATCTGCGCCGCGACCTCGCCGACGAGATCGCCGAGCAGCGTGTCCCGCGCGTCCGGCGTCGCATCGGCGAGCCAGTCGGTCAAGCGCAGGCCGTCGATGCGGGTCATCGTCAGCACGCGCCCCGTCGATAGCGAGGCGATCGGCCGCGGCACGTGCACGCGATCCGCGCCGAACGCGAGGAGCTGCATCGCCTCCGCCTTGTAATCGAGCTCGACGGTCAGCGCGCGCGACAGCTCGTCGGTCAGCGTCGCGAGGTCCACGCCCGGCACGTCGCCGAACGCCGTCGCGATCGCCCCGAGCGCCGCGATGTCCGCGCCGATGACGTCCTCGATCCCCGGCACCTGCACCTTGACCACCACGCGCGTGCCGTCGCGCAGCGTCGCGCCGTGAACCTGCGCGAGAGACGCCGCCGCGATCGGCGCGTCCTCGAACGTGGCGAACGCCTCGTCGATCGTCGTTTGGAGCTCCTGCTCGATGCGCGCGCGGATCTGCGCGGCATCGATCGGCGGCACGTCGTCCTGCAAGCGCGCGAGCTCGGTCGCCCAGATCGATCCGATCAGGTCCGGCCGGCACGATGCGAGCTGTCCGAGCTTCGCGATGCCGCCGCGCAGCTCCGCCGCCGCCTGGGCCGTGCGCCGCGCGAGATCGCGGTGGTCGTCGTCGGTCAGCGTGTCGCTGCCGTTCGCCGCCGCGCGCAAGCGCAGCCAGCGATGCCGCGCGACGATCGCCGCGCCCGCTTGCGCGAGCTTGGCCGCGCGCGGCGTCGCTCGCACGAACGTCTGCGCTTGCTCGCGCGCGACGTCGAACTGGACACGGGCGGCGTCGAACTGGACGCGGGCCGCCGTCGCGAACGCCTGCGCGTCGCGCGCGACATCGCCGACATCGCGCGCGAGGTCGAGGGACAGCGCATCGATGCGAGCGCCGACATGGCGCAACAGGCGCGCCGTCTCCGCGGCGGTCTCTTTGAATGGCGCGAGGACATCGGCCAGCGTGATTCGGGGTTCGGTCATGACAGCTCCTTCACGAATGGGGATCCAGGGCGCTCGCGCACGTCAGCTCGTTCGGGCATCCAGCCGGGCGCTCGCTCACATCAGTCCTTGACGAAGAGGCATCGAGCCAAGCGCTCGCTCACATCAGTCCTTGACGAAGAGGCATCGAGCCATGCGCTCGCTCACGTCAGATCCTTCAAGCACGCGGGGCAGATCACGATGGTCGTGCCCGCGCCGATCGCGGCGTCCTTGCCCTTGGGCAGGATCTCGTTGCACTTCGCGCACACGGCGTTCTTCGCGAGCACGACCTCCTGCCAGCCGATCACGTCGTCGATCGACGCGGCGGCCGGCGCCTTCTTCGCCTTCGCTTCGCCGCGCGCCGCGCGCGCGATCGCGTGGCTGTCCGCGGCGACATCGCCGACGAGACCGAACGCGTGCCCGATCACGTTGCGCACGAGGTTCGACACGCTCATCCCGAGCTCCTGCGCGCGCTCGCGCAGGTGCGCCTCGAGGCTCTCGGGCACGCGCGTGTGGATCACGCGCTCCTTCTTCTCGGGCTCGTCGTCGTCGGGCTCGTCGACCTTCTTGCGTGTCACGATGTGATACACGATGTATCACGCGGTGACACAAGTCAAGGGCGTATGCTGCGAGCGTGTTGACCGCCGACGACTGCCGCGTGGACGCCGATATCCGGCGCGCCGAGACCCTGCCCGCGGCGGCGTTCACCGACCCCTCGTTCCTGGCGCGCGAGATCGAGACGGTGTTCCGCACTACCTGGCAGCTGCTCCCCGAGACCGGCGGCGATGATCCCCGGCCGCTCGAGGAGCAGGTCGCGTCGCGAGGAACACGCGTGCCCGTGTCGCTCCTCGGCCGGCCGCTGTTCCTCCAGCGCGGCTGGGACGACGACGAGCTGCGCTTGTTTCCCAACACGTGCACGCACGCGTGGTTTCCGCTCGTGCTCGGCGCGAGCCGCGGGCCGACGCTCGTGTGCGGCCAGCACGGCCGCAAGTTCGACTGCACGGGGCGGTTCGTCTCGCAGACCGGGTTCGGCAAGGACGTCATCGACTTCCCGCGCGAGTGCGATCATCTGACACCACTCGCCGTGCGCAGCTGGCGCCGCATGCTGTTCGCGAACCTCGACGCGCGACGCGACTTCGACGCGACGTTCGCCGAGGTCGACGCGTCGCTCGCGAAGATGCCGAGCGGCGAGCGCGGCTCGATGGAGATCCGCGAGATCGCCGGCAACTGGAAACAGCACGCGTGGAACTTCCTCGATCGGTTCCACATCGCGTTCGTGCACCGCCCACCCGGAGGGCTCGCGGATGCGATCGATCTCGCGAGCTACAAGTTCGAGCTGCACGACGAGTCGGTGCTGCAGTGGGTGTACGCGGCCAAGCCCGAGGATGGCTTCGATCCGAGCTGGTTACCCGAGCGCTTTGCCGACCCGAAGGGACGGCGCGTGTTCGCGCTGTGGTGGTACGTGTGGCCGAACTTGACGCTGAACTTCTATCCGTGGGGGCTGTCCGTGAATTGCTACCAGCCGATCGCCGGCCGCCCCGATGCCACGCGGTTTCTCTGGTACCAGTGGGCGATCGATAACGACAAGTACGCGCAGCGCGACCGGCGGTGGCTGTCGGCGCAGGTCGATGCCGAGGATGTCGACGCGCTCGCGCAGGTCAGCCGCGGCCTCCGGTCCGGGTTCGCGCCGCGCGGCCGCTTCGCGCCGAACGACGAGCAAGGTGCGCACTGGTTTCATCGCAAGGTCGCGCACGAGGTGTTCGGCTCATGAGCGATCGAGTCCGCGACAAGAGCAACCGCGAGATCGCACGCGGCAAGGTGAAGCGCGAGGGTGACAAGTCCGCGCGCATCGCGCGGCAGCTGATGCAGCTCAAGGAACCGCTCGTGAAGAAGCTCGTGATCGACATCGAGCTCCGCGATGTGATCGAGGGCGCTCGCGCGATCACGTCACCCGCCGCGCGCCGCCGCGCCGAGCGCACGCTCGCCGGAGAGCTGCGCCGCTACGACCTCGCGGACATCGAGGCGAAGCTCGCGAAGGTCTTCGAGTCGGGGAACGCCGACACCGAGGCGTTTCATCTCGCCGAGAAGTGGCGCGCCCGGCTGATCGAAGAAGGCATCTCGGCGGCGGCCGAGTTACACGACCGTGGCGATGAAGCCGAGCTGGTAAGGCTGATCGATGCCGCGCGCAAGGAGCGCGACACGGGGCGACCGCCCGGCGCACAACGCAAGCTTTTCCGGCACGTGGTCGAGTTACTCAAAGCTCCCAAGCCCGACGAGGATGACGAGGTCGAAGAAGCCGACGAATAGGAGGTCGCTGTGGTGAAGACGCTGAAGGGGTTGCCGGTCTCGATGATACTGACGGTCGTCTCGTGGGTCGCTCTGTCCACGATCCCCGGGTGCGCGGGGTGCAAGGTCAAGCTCACGTGTGGCGGTGCTTCGGTCTCGTCCGGTGGCGATGACAAGCGTGAAGGCGTCGCCGCCGCCGCGAGCCTGACGGGCACGGCGCGCGTCGTGACGTCGACCTTCGAGGGCGTGTCCGTCGGCTCGCGTTGCAAGCTCGTGATGAGCAAGACAGAGGACGAGGAGCTGGGCGAAGCGCGAGTGAGCTGCTTCGCCGGCACCAACACCGACGGCGGACTGCTCGTCTACGAGGGCAAGGCGCCGATCGAGGTCGAGCTACGCGACGACGGCGAGAGCGACGATCGCTACCTGTGGATCGACGAGTCGGCGGACGTGCGCGCGCGGATCGAATACGACGGGAAGCGCGACATGCCGGGCACGATCCGGATCTGGTCCGTGGCGTCGAAGTGGGTGATCGAGGCCGAGGCGCCGAAGGCGGGAGCATGAAGAAGCTCTTCGTGGGACTGCCGATCGTCGTGCTGGTGATCGTCGCGTTGCTCGCGGTCACGCCCTTCCTCGCGACGTGCGGTGGCGCCGATGAAGCGGTGACCTCCGTCGTGCGGAGGTGCGACCGCGCGACGGCGCTGCTCGGCAAGGACGCGCATCCGGCGCGCATGGGTCTCGCGTGCGGCAGCACGGAGATCTCGGGCCCGTCGGGGACATCGTCGTGGAAGCTGCCGTACACCGGCGAGAACGGTCGCGGCACCGTCTCGTATCAGGCGATCAAGCAGAACGACGAGTGGAGCGTCGTCGCGGCGACACTCGACGCCGATGGCGAGACGATCGATCTCGTCGCGTGCGCGGGCGGCGCGGTGAGCTCGCTGCAGAAGCTCGACGGCACGTTCGACGGCAAGGTGACCGCGTCGACGCACGAGACGGTCAAGACCGACATGATCTGCAAGGGGACGATCACACGCTCCGGCGGCGAGACGCTCGCCGATGTCGTGGTGACGTGCGTGGACTCCGCCACCGCCGGCGAGGGCACCGTCGTGTATCGCGGGCGCTCCGACGTGAAGGCGGACATGGGTTCGTCGGCGAAGGGCGACGAGACGCTCGAGTACACGGACACCAAGGGTCCGGTGAACGCGACGCTGATCTTCAACGGGCCCGCGGGGACGCTGCGCGTGTGGTCGCAATCTCCCGCGTGGGAGATCGACGTCCAGCTCTGATGAAGTGGACGTTTGGCCAGAAGGCGCTCGTCGGGCTGCCGTTCGTGGTCATCGTCGCGGTCTGCGTGCTCGTCGTCGCGCCCGCGGTGATCGCGAGCTCGCCCGGCGCGACCGAGTCGATGCGCCTCGTGCGTGCGTGCCCGCGCGCGGTCGAGCTGCTCGGCAAGAACATCGAGCCAAAGCGCACGGGGCTCGGCTGCGGTTGCGGCGACGAGTCCGGCTCTCACGGCATGCTCCGCATCGGCGGATCGAAGACCACCGGCGTCCTCGAGTACACCGGTATCAAGGACGGGCAGGAGCACCTGTCGCTGACCAGCGCCGAGCTCCTCGTCGACACCGAGCGCATCGACCTGTTGGCCTGCGCGGGCCCGCGCGTGGCAGCACCACCGCCTCCGCCGCCTCCCCCGGCGAGCCCGCCGCCCGATCCCGCCGCCCCCGATGCCACGGAGTGGAAGCCGCCGGTCGAGGACCGCCGGTCCAAGCTGCTGTTCCGCTTCATCGCCATCGTCGACCGGACGACGCACCCGACGCTGATGCCCGATGTCGAGTGCATCGGCACGGTCGAGCGCGAGGCCGGCGCGTGGAAGGCGTTCGGGAAGATCGTGTGCGGGTCGACGACGATCTACACGGGCACGTCGCCGATCATCATCGATCACGGCGCCGAGAACGGACAGCTGCGCCTCGAGTACTACGACGACGCGCGGCCGACGAAGGCGAAGCTCAGCTTCAGCGACACCCACGACATCGTTCGCCTGTGGTCGACCGAGCCCGTGTGGGAGGTCGACCTCAAGGTGACGGTGGAGTCGACGAAGTAGCTCGCACCCACGCCGCGAGCTCGCTCGAGCCGACGGTCGCGCGCGTTCGCTGGATCACCGCGAGCGCACGGCGCAGCTCGTCGACCGAGGCGAACCGATCGCGCGCCGCGACCGCGAGCGCGCGCGCGATGATCGGCTGGAGCTCGAGCGCGACGCCGTCGAGCACCGGAGCCGTCGTGCGGATCTCGTCGAGCAATTGCCACGAGGACGCATCCGCGTTCTGTCCGGGAAACGGACGATGTCCCGCGAGCAGCTCGACGAGCGTGACCGCGAGGCCGAACTGATCCGCGGCCGCAGTGACCGGCGCGCCCGCGAGCTGCTCGGGCGCCATGTACGCGAAGCGACCCTTGCGCGTGCCCGCGGCGGTGCGATCGACGAGGGCGGTGGCCTTCGCGACGCCGAAGTCGCCGAGCTTGACGTCGCCGGTCGTCGAGACCAGGACGTTCGCCGGCGCGACATCGCGGTGCACGATGCCGAGTGGCAACCCGCGCGAGTCGCGCGCGTCGTGCAGGTACGCGAGCCCGAGCGCCAGCTCGTGCACCACGTGCAGCGCGAGCGGCTCCGGCAACGCGTGTGCGCGCGCGCGTGTGGCCAGGTCGCCACCGTCGACGTACTCGAGCACCACGTAGTAGCCACCGTCGGCGACGCCGAGGTCGAGGACCGCGACGAGGTTGCGATGTGCGAGCCGGCCCGCGAGCGTCGCCTCGTGGATCAGCGCGCGCTCGAGCTCGGCCTCGCCGGCGAGCTCGGGCGCGAGCGTCTTGATCGCGACGAGCCGCTCGAAGCCGCTCGCACCGACCGCGCGCGCGAGGTGAACCTCCGCCATGCCGCCGCGGCCGAGTCGCCGAACGAGCGCGTAGGGCCCGATCGAAACGCGTCCGGTCATCTCGCTTCGCGCTCCGTGCATGCGAAACTCCTCGCGTGGGCCGCGCGGCGACCGTGTTCAGCGACATCCTCGACGGTGGCACCGGACGCATGCGCTGCCAGGTGGTCGTGCTCGAGGGCCCGGACCGCGGCCGCGCGTGCGCGATCGGCGACAAGGACGTCGTCATCGGCACGCACATCGATGCCGACCTCGTGCTCGGCGACGATCGCGTGAGCGGCAAGCACGTCGCGATCCGCGCGCACGAGGGCCGCTTCGTGATCCGCGATCTCGGCTCGCGCAACGGCACGTGGTTCGAAGGCTCGCGCGTGACCGGCGAGATCACGCTGCCGCCCGGCGCCGTGCTGATGGTCGCGCGCACGCCGATGCGCATCGAGCCCGAGGCCGCGCCGCTCGAGATCCCGCCGAGCCAGGCGCGCAAGTTCGGCGAGCTCGTCGGCGAGTCGCTCGCGATGCGCGAGGTGTTCGCGGTGCTCGAGCGGGTCGCCGGGTCCGACGCGACCGTCGTCGTCGAAGGCGAGACGGGCACGGGCAAGGAGGTCGTCGCCCGCGCGCTGCACGACGCGTCGCCGCGCCGCAAGGGCAGCTTCATCGCCGTCGACTGCGGCGCGCTGCCCGAGAACCTCCTCGAGAGCGAGCTGTTCGGCCACGTGCGCGGTGCGTTCACGGGTGCGCTCGTCGGCCGCACGGGCCAGATCGCGCGCGCGGATGGCGGCACGCTGTTCCTCGACGAGCTCGGCAAGATCACGCCGACGGTGCAAGCGCGCCTCTTGCGCGTGCTCGAGGAGCGCGTCGTGCGCCCGCTCGGGTCGGACGTCGAGCGCCCCGTCGACGTGCGCGTGATCGCCGCGTCGCGCGATGACCTCGACGGCGAGGTCGCCGCGGGTCGCTTCCGCCCCGACCTCCTGTATCGCCTCGCCGTGGTGCGCGTCGTGCTGCCGCCGCTGCGCAACCGCCGCGAGGACATCCCGCTGCTCGTGCGCGAGCTCGCGCGCCGCCGCGGCCTCGCCGACGAAGGCCCCGACGGACCGACGCTGCAGCGCCTGCTCGCCCACGGCTGGCCGGGCAACGTGCGCGAGCTGCGCAACGTGATCGATCGCGCGATCGCGCTGTCGCCGGGCGCGAAGCGCTTCAGCGAGCTGACCGTGCGGCTCGAGGCGACCGCCCTCGCCGGCGATGGCATCGCGGTCCGCAGCGACCTGCCCTACCACGAGGCGAAGACGGCCGTGCTGCACGACCTCGAGCGGCGCTACCTCGCCGACGTGCTCGCGCGGACGGGCGGCAACCTCTCGCAGGCCGCGCGCGAGTCCGGGCTCGATCGAAAGTACCTGCGCTCGCTCGCGCGCAAGCATGGCTTCGTTCACGACGGCGGCCCGATCGATCACGAGGACTAGCAAGCGCGCACCACGATGGCGCTGATGTTATCGCGGCTCCCCGCGATGTACGCCGCCTCGACGAGCGCACGGCACGCGATCTCCGCCGGCGCGGCGAGCAGCTCGGCGATGCGCTCCGGCGGCAGCACCTCGCTGAGCCCATCGCTGCACAGGAGGAACACGTCACCGCGCCGAACGTGCGCGCGCATCACGTCGGGAACGCCGCTCGCGGTGCCGAGCGCCCGCGTCACCACGTGGCGCCACGCGAAGTCCGCGCCCGGCGCCATGCCCGCCGCGATCAGCTGATTCGCGAGCGAGTGATCGATCGTCAGCTGCTCGACGACGCCATCGCGCATCCGGTACACGCGCGAGTCGCCGACGTGACCGATGATCGCGCAGACGTCATCGCCGTGCGTGCCTTCGCTCGCGGGCCCCGTCCCCGGCGTGAACCGGAGCACGGCGACCGTCGACCCCATCTCGCCGAGCTCGCCCGTGCGGCGCGCGCAGATGCGCTCGTTCGCGAGCCGGGTCGCGACGATGATCTCGTTCTCGTGGATCGTCCGCTGCGGATCGATCTTGTACGGCCACGTGACGTCCGCGTCGCCCGCGGTGCGCCGCACGAGCTCGTGGATCGCCTCGACCGCGAGCGCGCTCGCGATCTCGCCGCCTTCGTATCCGCCCATGCCATCGGCGACGACGAACAGGCCGAGGTCGGGCTGCGCGCAGATCGCGTCCTCGTTGTTATCGCGCCGTCCGGAGATGCTCAGTGCAAATGCATCGAAGTTCATGCCCCGAGCAATTGCGTCCGCGGTGCCGCGCCAATTCCTCGTCTGTACTGGTCCCCCTGGGGCATGGATGCCTCACTCGAGGCGTTTGCCTGGGGCTACGAGCGCGTTGAGGTAGAGTGCGGCGCATGGATGTCATCCAGGCGATTGGCAACACACCGCTGATCCAGCTGAAGAAGGTCTGCGCCGGCCTGCCGAACCAGGTGTTCATCAAGTGCGAGCACTTGAATCCGGGCGGCTCGGTCAAGGATCGCACCGCGCGCGCGATCGTGTTCGACGCCGAAGCGAAGGGCCTGCTGAAGCCCGGCTCCACCATGATCGAGGGCACGGCCGGCAACACCGGCGTGGGGCTCGCCCTCCTCGCGAGCGCGCGCGGCTATCGCCTGATCTGCGTGCTCCCCGAGAAGATGGCGGTCGACAAGCGCGTCGCGCTGCGCCAGCTCGGCAGCGAGGTCATCATCACGAAGAACGGTCCGCTGACCGCCCCGCACAACTTCCGCAACGTCGCGGCGCGCATGGCCGAGGAGAACGGCTGGTTCCTCACGAACCAGTTCCACAACCCCGCCAACCTCGACGCGCACTACGGCACCGACAAGTTCAGCGGCACCGGTCAGGAGATCCTCGCGCAGATGGCCGCGCTCGGCTATCCGACGATCGGCGCGTTCGTCTGCTCGTCGGGGACGGGCGGCACGATCTCCGGTAGCGGCAAGCGCATGAAGGAGCACGACGCGAACATCAAGGTCGTGCTCGCGGATCCGGTCGGCAGCTCGATGGCGTCGTGGGTCAACACCGGCGTGCTCGGTCCCGACGGGCCGTTCGCCGTCGAGGGCATCGGCTCGGGCACCGTGCCCGGCAACCTCCATCGCGACGTCCTCGACAGCGCCGAGTCCGTGAGCGACGCCGAGGCGTTCGCGATGGTCGAGCGCCTCGTCAAGGAAGAGGGCCTCACCGTGGGCGGGTCGACGGGCGTGAACGTCGTCGCCGCGCTGCGCATCGCCGCGCGCGCCGACATCACCGGCCCCGTCGTCACGATCGCGTGCGATCAGTGGGACCGCTACAAGTCGACCGCGTGGATGCAAGCGTGGATGGCGCGCGAGGCCGCGACGATCACGCTGCCCGACGCTTAGTCGCCCCAGTCCTCCACGGGCCGGCGCCCGACGAGCTGCACGTCGACATGGCAACCGGCGAGCTCGGGCGCGCTCGATGACATCGTGCCGATGAAGTCGAGCGAATCGACACGTGCGCTGCCGCGAAACCAGATCGAGACCGACACGGGCCGGTTCGCGACCGACCACTGCTCGGCCATGGTGAACTCCACGCGCGACACGCCGTTCTCGGGCGCCTCGACGTCGGCTTCGAACACGCGGCCGTCGACGACGACGGAGTCCTCGAGGACCGTCACGGTGCTCGTTCCGCCCGCGATCAGGCTCGCGGGGCAGCCCTGCTTCGACGTGGGCTGGATATCCGCCTCGAAGTCCTCTCCGTAGAAGCTGTCGGCTTCCGCGATCACCAGCGTGCACCCACCTACCGCCGTCAGCGCAGCGATCGCCAGGCCGAGCTTCATGACGGTACGACGAGCAAGCGACGGACCGCGCGCAAGTGGGCGTGCTCGCGTGGTGACCTGTCAGCCCTTCACCACCGTCTGACGCCCGGCGTGCGCGCGAAGCAGGCTAGAGTCGCGCGCAGTGTCGCAACCCGCGCCTCGTCAGTCCGCCGTCCGCACAGCACTCGCAGGGCTGATCGGCAACGTGCTCGAGTGGTTCGACTTCGCGGTGTTCGGCTTCTTCGCGAAGACGATCGGCATGCACTTCATGCCCGACGACGATCCGACGATCAGCGCGTTGTTCGGATACCTCGTGCTGCTCGTCGGCTTCATCGCTCGACCCGCGGGCAGCATCGTGCTCGGCCTCGTCGGCGATCGCATCGGTCGGCGCGCGCTGCTCACGGTCTCGATCGCGCTGATGGGCGTCGCGACGCTCGGGATCGGCCTGCTCCCCGCGTACGACACGATCGGGGTCGCCGCGCCGATCCTGCTCATCGTGTTTCGGCTCATGCAGGGCTTCTCGCTCGGCGGCGAGTTCACGGGCTCGATGGTCTACACGACCGAGCACGCATCGCCGCTCATGCGAGGGCTCGTCTCGAGCTCGACGGCGGCGGGCACGACGCTCGGCTTCATCCTCGGTTCGTTCGCGACCTATCTCGTCGAGAGAGGGCTCGGCCCCGTCGAGGCGCAAGCGTGGGGCTGGCGGATCCCGTTCATCGCGAGCATCACGCTGTGCATCGCGGGGTGGTTCCTGCGCAAGGGCATCCACGAGTCGGAGGCCGGCGAGAAGGCGGCCGGCGAGGCGGCCATCGGCAAGGGCGTGACCGCGTGGCTGTCCGAGGGCATCCGGGCGGCGCTCCGCTCGCTGGTCGTCGACTGGAAGCCGATCGTGCAGACGTTCGGCATCGTCGCGCTCACGAACGCGGCCTACTACCTCGTGTTCACGTTCGCCGTCGACCAGCGCAAAGAGGTGACGAACGCGGTCGCGTCGGACTTCCAGCTCGTGAACACGCTGTCGCTGTTCGTCGTGCTGTTCGCGAAGCCGCTCGGCGGTTGGCTCTCCGACAAGATGGGCCGGCGCCGCTTGATGATCATCCTGCAGATCGTCGCGATGGCGGCCGTGGTACCGGCCGTTCACATCATGAAGCATGGAAGCACGACGACGTTCATGCTCGGACAGATCCTGCTCGCGGTTCCGCTCGGCATGGCGCTGGGCCTTCAAGGTGCGATGGTCGTCGAGATCTTCCCGCTGCGGAGTCGCGTGACGTCGATGTCGATCGCGTACTCGATCACGCTCGCCATCGCGGGCGGCGCCGCGCCGCTCGTCTCGAAGTGGCTGATCGCCGAGCTCCACGACCCGCTCGCGCCGGCCTACTACGCGCTGATCTACGGCGTGATCGGCCTGGTGATCATGGCGAGGATGCGCGAGACGAACACCCGATCGCTGAACGAATAAAAGGTACGCGCGCCGTGCAAACGCCGCGGTGGCCAGTCCACTAGCCGGCTAGTTGCGAATTGCACTGCGCAATTTGGCGCAGCGATGGCCGGATCGGTCGGATCGCGTGACGCAGGTTCGCGCACTTCGGGCCTCGATCTTTTCTTGGGGTAGCGGCGCACAACTTGCCTATCGGCTGCGTCAACGAATCAGGAGAGATTGCAATGAGGATGTTCGCGGTCGTGATCGGCCTACTTGGAAGCTTGTTGGTATCGGGAGTCGCAAAGGCCGAGAGCCGTCGCGCCCTCGAAGCGGTGCAGGACGCGATCGACCTCGTCGACGATCAGGGCGGCAAGTGCCGGCGCGTGATGTTCGACGAGCTGGTCGCGATCGAGACGCAACTGAAGGACGGATCGCAGCGCAACGCCCGCAAGTCGCTGCGCGCGGTGCGTGTCCACGAGCGCTGCCCGGAGAAGGTCGATCGCCTGCTGCGTGTGGCGCTCGACGAGCTCGAGGAGGAGCGCGAAGAGCGCCGCGAAGATCGCCGCGAGCGCCGTCGGGAAGAGCGCCGCGAGGAGCGCCGGGAAGAGCGCCGCGCGGAGCGTGAAGAGAAGCGCGCACCCAAGCGCCCCGCCGGTGTTCCGTATGCCGACTGGAACGCGGACTGCCAGAGCTTCTGGATGATCGTCGAGATCGCGCGCGGCAATGCGTCGTCGTCGACGATGTCCGGCCTCACGTCGATGTTCTCGCCCGCGTGCGAGAACGCGAGCGGCATGGGCGACGCGTACTACCCCAACGGCACGATGGCGAAGTCGGGATCGACTTGGTACTACCCGAACGGCACGATGGCCAAGTCGGACAGCACCTACTACTACCCGAACGGCACGATGGCGAAGTCGGGCAGCACCTACTACTACCCGAACGGCACGATGGCGAAGTCGGGATCGACTTGGTACTACCGGAACGGGACGATGGCCGGTGGATGGGAAGCCGTCTCGAGCCAGGCGTGCGCGAAGAACGCGACGGCATGCGCCGCGTACAAGCTGGCGCTCAACAGCGACATCGAGGACTGGCGCACGCTGGCCATCGTCAAGCTCGCGTCGTCGGCTCGCTAGTCTCGCCGGCCGCTGCCGCCACATACCGCGCAGGAGTGCCCCGCTGGGCTTCATCGCGTGCACGATCTCGTGCTATCCGTGCTGTCGGGTGCAGTGAAGCTCACTGCAGGTGATGGTGCCGGTCGGGCCGCCGGCACAGCAGTCGCTCTCGGGGCACCACCTGTAATGTCTGATCGTTCACCACCTCCCGGCACCTGGAAGCCGGCGCGCGCCGTCGCGAAGGCGATCGTCTCTCCGATCCAGCGCATCCTCGCGATCGAGGCGGCCAGCGGCATCCTGTTGATGGTCGCCACCGCGGCGGCGTTGTTCCTCGCGAACTCGCGCTGGCACGCGGACTTCGAAGCGCTGTGGCACACGCCGATCGGCTTCACGATCGGCAGCGAGTCGTTCGAGCGCCCCCTGCACTTCTGGATCAACGACGGCCTGATGACGATCTTCTTCCTCGTCGTCGGGCTCGAGATCCGGCGCGAGATCTACGAGGGCGAGCTCCAGACCCTGCGCCGCGCGGCGCTCCCTCTCGCCGCGGCGGTCGGCGGCATGGCCATCCCGGCCGTGATCTACGTCGCGCTCAACCACGGCAAGAGCGGCGCGAGTGGCTGGGCGATCCCGATGGCGACCGACATCGCGTTCGCGGTCGGCGTGCTCACGCTGCTCGGATCGCGCGTGCCCAATCAGCTGCGCGTATTGCTCCTCGCGCTCGCGGTGATCGACGACATCGGCGCGAT
This sequence comes from uncultured Kofleriaceae bacterium, assembly GCA_964617845.1. Lineage (GTDB taxonomy): Bacteria > Myxococcota_A > Polyangia > Haliangiales > Haliangiaceae > JABFXX01. Next base: position 165,646 of record CAZUAR010000010.1, read on the forward strand.
CGTCGTCATCGCGCTGTTCTACTCCACGGGCATCGTGGGGCATGGCTTCCTGATCGCCGGCATCGGCATCGCCGCGATCCTCGCGATGCGCGCGGCGGGCGTGCGTTCGACGTTGCTCTACTTCGTCCCGGGCGTCGTGGTGTGGGCCGGCATGTACATCGGCGGAATCCACCCGACGCTCGCCGGCGTCATCCTCGGGCTCCTCACCCCCGTGCTGCCGTGGTTCGGGCCGTCGGGGTTCGCGGAGACGACCAAGGCGCAGCTCGAGGGGCTCGATCCGGACGATCGCGGCAACATCCTCGAGCGGCTCGACGCGATCAACGCCGCTCGCAAAGAAGCGGTGTCTCCCGTCGAGCGATTGATCCACGCGCTCCATCCGTGGGTCGCCTTCGGCGTCATGCCCGTGTTCGCGCTCGCCAACGCCGGCGTCCCCCTCGGAGGAGCCGACCTCTCCGGCGACAGCCTGTGGATCTTCGTCGGCGTCATCGCGGGCCTCGCGCTCGGAAAGCCGATCGGCATCGCCGGCGCATCTCTGCTCGCGAGTCGCATCGGCCTCGCGACACGTCCTCCCGAGATGCGCCCGGGTGGCATCGCGCTCGTCGGCATGGTCGGCGGCATCGGCTTCACGATGTCGCTGTTCATCGCGCAGCTCGCGTTCAAGGACCGCGCGATGCTCGACACGGCGAAGCTCGGCATCCTCGTCGGCTCCGCGATCGCGATGGTGCTCGGCCTCATCTACGGCATTGCTTCGCGCGCCACTCCTCGACCGGCTTCGCCTCGGGAGACGTAGCCTCGACGTAGCCTCGGTGCGCGATCTCCGCGAGCGCGCACGCCTTCGCCATCTGACCGCGTGCGGCGTGGGCCTTCGCGAGTGCGAAGCGCAGCTCGTTCGGAGCGAGCGTACCGATCTGCAGCTTGTCGATCCGCGCGACGTACGGCGTCAGCGCATCGATCGCCGCCTGCGCCTGGTTCGCCTTCACCTGCGTGTACGAGCGCTCGATCGCGAGGTTGACGATGCGGCGATGCCCGTCCGGCAGCTGCGCGCTCGCGATCTTCTGCGCACGGATCAAGAGCTCCTCCGACCGCGCGAGATCCGCGTCGGGTCCATCGCGCAGGATCGCGGAGTAGACCGCGAGGAAGTCGATGAGGTCGACGTGCTCCGCGCCGAGCCGCAGCTCGGCGGCCGCGAGCGCCGCTTCCGCCTGCGTGCGCGCCTCGACGAAGTCGCCGCGCGAGTACGCGAGGAGCGCGAGGTTCTGCCCGAGGTTCGACACGTGCCGGCTCTTCGGATCGCTCTTGCGAGCGATCGCGAGCGCGCGCTGAAGCGCGGCGCGGGCGTCGTCGAACTTTCCCTGCATCCGGCTCGTCTCGGCGATGATCGTGAGTCCGTTGATCAGTCGCGGGTCGTCCGCGCCATACCAGCGCTCGAGCACGGCGACGCCGGCCAGCGCGTCATTGGTCGCCGCTTCGACCTTGCCGCTGCGAACGGAGAGCATCGCGCGCAGCACGCGCGTCTTCCCGATCGTCGGATGCGCAGCGCCGAGGTTCTCGGTGAAGAACTTGATCGATGTCTCGACCGCCTCGAACGCGCCGGCGAGGTCACCGGTCTCCATCAGCATGATCGCGAGGTCGAAGTTGTCCTGCGCGTACGTCACGCCGTTGCCGTAGGCCAGTCGACCGAAGACGATCCGCTGTCGAACAGCCTCGAGCGCTTCCTTCATATCGCCGCGCGAGCGCGCGATGTCTGCGATCGTCGAGTACAGCTTCCATCCCAGGTGCGGCGGCTTGCCGAGGCGCTCCCACAACGACTGCGCCGTCGCCGTGGCTTGCTTCGCCTCCGCGGCGCGTCCCTCCTCGGACAGCGCCGATGCCGCGCGCGTGTACGCGTAGAACGCGGTCTCGTCCGCGCGCCCTGCGACCGCGAGGCGCGCCGACTCCTCGAGCACCTGGACGGCCTCGGCGTTGCGCGATTGCTCGATCAGCACGTTGCCTCGCTCCTCGAGCGCGCGCGCGATGATCGGACGCCATCCGGTCGCACGCGCAGCGGCGACGGCGCGCTCCGTCTTCGCGAGCGGATCGGACACTGCTCGGTCCAGCGCCGCCGCCGATGCCTCTGCCAGCGCCGCGACGGCAACATCCATCTTGTCCTGGATGCCCTCGGGCGGAGGCTCTTCATCGTCGAGGTTCGCGACGTCGAGACAGCTCGCCGGCGATCGGCGCGTCTCGAGGAACGGTACGAGCTGCGCGGCTGCATCGCGCGATTGCCCCGCGAGGCGCAGCGCCGCATCGAGATCCGCTCGCGCGGTCGCGAGGCACAGCATGCGTCGATCGAGTAGCTCTGCCGACGCGGTGTGCTCGACGTGCGTCGCCTTGCACGCCGCATCATGCGTCGTCGCCCAGCTCGCGGCGCGCGCATCGACGAACGCGACGAGCGCGGCGTTCGAGGCGAGCGTGGCTCTCCGGGCCGGCGACCACACGCCGGCGATCTCGTCCGCGCCCGTATCGCAGGCCGGACCATCGCTGCGCGCGATCGTCATCGCGACGAGAGCGCCCGCCGCTCCGACGGCGAGCGCGGCCCCCGCGAAGATCCAGCGCGCCCGCCGCCGATCGAGCGAGGCGCGCAGCTCTCCCACGAGTGCGGACATGCTCGGCCAGCGCGCCGCCGCCTCCACCGACAGCGCACGGCGCAGGCTCGCGATCACCGTCCTGGGCACCTCGCGCGGATTCTTCGCCGGCGCGGCCGCACCACCCGCGGGCCGCTCGTCGAACAGCGCTTCCCACAGCGACACCGCGAACGCGAACTGATCCGCGCGCGCATCGACGGTGCCGCCCGCTTTCTGCTCGGGCGACATGTACGCGGGCGTGCCGATCACGCGGCCGGCCTCGTCATCGTCGCCGGTGCGCGCGACGCCGAAGTCCGAGACGCGCGGGCGCCCGTCCCCACCCACGAGCACGTTCTCCGGCTTGAAGTCGCGGTGCACGAGCCCCGCCTCATGCGCGGCCGCGAGCCCCTCGCCCGCGCCCGCATACAGCGCGACGATCTCGCGCCACGTGCGCTGCTTCGCCGCCAGCCACGAGCGCGCGGTCTCGGGGATGTACTCCATCGCGATGAACACGCGCTGATCGATCGAGCCGACCTGATACACGACGACGACGTTCGGATGCGCGAGCTTCGCCAGCGCGCGCGCCTCGCGCTCGATCAGCTCGAGCGCCTCGGGCGACATCGCGAGCCCCACCTTGATCGCGACATCGCGGTCGAGCTTGCGATCGCGCGCGAGGTACACGACGCCCATCCCGCCCTGGCCGATCGCCTTCACGATCTCGTACTGCCCGCCGACCAGCGTGCCCACCGGCAACGCGGGCGACTGCCGCGTGCTCGCGATCGCGCCGAGCAGCGAGCCGAGCGAGCCGAGGTCGTCGCCTGTCGTCGAGCCGTCGTCCGTCATGTTCCGACCAGCCGCCTCAGCTCGTCCTTGATCCGCTCGAACCGCTTGCGCATCGCGGCCGAGCGCCGCCCGAGCTCGGCCGGATCGAGCGGCTCGTCTTCCTCCTCTGCAAACGCCATCGCGACCTCGCGCCACGACAGCTTCCGGTCGATGCGCAGGATCAACAACGCCTGATCGTCCGGGTCGAGCTGATCGCGCAGCGTCACCACGCGATCCTTCACCGCCGACCTCAGGTAGCTGAGCGTGTCCGTCCGGACCTTCTGCACCATCGCCGCCACCGGTGCGTCGTCGATCGCCACCGCCCGATCGCTCTTGCGATGCGGATCGCGCCGCACTCGCGCCAGCGCCCGCCGCGCCAGCGTGTAGCACCACGTTCGCGCGCTCGCGGCCCAGCGAAACTTCGGCAAGCTCGTCCACAGCTGCTCGGTGAAGATCGAGAACGCCTCCGCGCCATCGACCTCGCTGCGCGCCGTCGCCACCAAAAATTCCAGGAGCTCGCGACCGTAGAGCTCGACCACGAGCGTCGCCGCCCGACTCCAATCCTGCGCACCGCATGCGGCACGGATCGGCGCCTCGGGGTCCATCTCCGTCACGAGGGCGATCCTGGCACATCGTGCACCGCCTGCGCACGCGACTGCTCCTGGCTGTACGAGCCATGGTGCCCACAAACGAGAAGAGCGGCATTGCTGCCGCTCCTCGTCTCAGTCGTGCGCGAAGGGGGACTCGAACCCCCACGGTGTTACCCACCAGCACCTCAAGCTGGCGCGTCTACCAATTCCGCCATCCGCGCAATTCAGGTTGTCAGGGTGGAGAGAGGTAGCGTCCCACGTTCCCGGTGTCAAGCGCCCTCGGCGCGTGCATAGTACCGACTCGCGGATGTACTCGCCGGATCAGCCTAGCCCCGCACCGCCGCTCTCGCGTGCGAGCCTCGTCATCGGTCTCTATGCGGCCATGGCGCTCGTCGGCCTGCTGGTGGCGGCGGGGCGCGGTGACCCGAACGTCTTCGTGTTCGGCGACCGGCCGTCGTGGCTTCTGGGCGCCGGCCCGTTCATCGGGGTGGCCGTGGGCCTCCTCGTGGTGTGGCTCTCGCGGATCGCGACCAGGCGCTGGCAGTGGGCGCGCGATCTTCACGGGAGCTTCAAGGATCTGCTGGGGCCGCTGACGTCGCGGGACATCGTGATCTTGGCGCTGGCGAGCTCGGTGGGCGAGGAGGTGCTGTTCCGCGGCGCGCTGCTGCCGTGGCTCGGGCTCTGGGTGCAGGCAGCCGTGTTCGCCGCGTTGCACATCGGGCCGGGCAAGCGGTTCCTGCCGTGGACGGCGATGGCATTGGTGATGGGGCTCGGGTTTGGCGAGCTGGCCGTGCAGACCGGGACGCTGGTGGCGCCCATCGCGGCGCACTTCGTGATCAACTTCTTGAACCTGCGGCACATCGTGCGCACGGAAGTGGCCCGGCGGGCTGCCGAGAAGTTGCTCTCGTCGTCGGCGGCTGCCTAGCCTCGGGGATGGTCCGTACGTGCATGAAGGCCGCGCTGGCCTGGGTGGTCGCGTTTGTCGTGGGGTTCGCGATCGTCGGGTTTGCGATGCTGGGCGTCGCGCGAGCGGACGAGACGAGCGCGACCGACAAGCTGCGCATTCTGTACTCGACGCGGTTCACGTTCACCGACGACGGGCTGCCGCTGATCACCGTGGAGATCATGGGCGGCAAGCGCGAGGCGAAGCTGCGCGCGAAGAGCGGCGTCGTGGTGCGGCCCGATGGTGCGGGCGGATCGGCGGTCGAGGCCGAGGGCGGCGAGGCGTGGACGATCAGCGCGGAGAATGCGAAGCCCGCGGTGATCCAGGAGTGGACGGTGGTCGAGACGCTGGCGCCGGATGACGCGACGGGGATCGCCGCGGCGATGACGCGCTGGAAGGACCGCGGGTTCGAGCCGCGCCAGTTCGATATCGGCACGGTGTTCGGCGTCGATGGCGAGGTGATCGACACGCGCGAGGCGCGGATCGCGATCGATCCGGTGGCGAGCGGCCGAGGAAGCGCGCGCGCGATAGAGCACGCGAGGCGGTACGGCCTGCAGACGCAGGTGCATCGCGAGCTGGTGCGCAGGCCGAGCGGGACGATCGTCGCGCGCGCGGGCGGCGCGGTGATTCGCAACCCGGGCGTGCTGTGGTTCTCGCCGAAGAAGGCGAGCGAGACGCTCACGGTGGCCGACGTGCCGACGGGGACCGGCGGTTCGCAGATGGAGACCGGCAAGGAGGATCGGCGCTACTGGGGCTCGGTGTACGTCACGCTCGATCACGACGGGTCGCTGCTCGTCGCGAACGCGGTGCCCGAGGACAAGCTGCTCGCGGGGCTGGTGCCCGCGGAGATGTACCCCGACGCGCCGCCGGCGGCGCTCGAGGCGCAGGCGATCGCGGCGCGCACCGAGCTGTTGCAGAAGATCGGTCGTCGCAACACGACGGATCCGTTCCTGCTCTGCTCGACGCAGCAGTGCCAGGTGTATGCGGGTGCCGGCAAGGAAGACCCGCGTACGACGAAGGCGGTCGAGAGGACGCGCGGCATCGTGCTGCTTCGCGATGGCGGCGGCATGGTCGACGTGCGGTACAGCGCGTCGTGCGGTGGGCACACCGAGGACAACGACGCGATCTGGGGCGGCGAGGCCGACCCATCGCTGCGCGGCCGCGATGACACGCCGAAGGCGAACATGTCTCGCGTGACCGACGCCAACATCGGCGAGTTCCTCGACGACGATCACGATGCGTGGTGCAGCAAGCCGAAGCTCGGGCAGAAGAGCTTTCGCTGGACCGTGCGCATGCGCGTCGATGACCTGTCCGCGCGACTCGCGATCGATTATCCCGAGCTCGGCCGCGTGAAGTCACTCGTGCCGAAGACGCGCGGCGTGTCCGGACGCATCGGCGTGCTCGCGATCAAGGGCGAGAAGGGCTCGATGGATCTCGCGGGCGACCTCAAGATCCGCCGCACGCTCGGAGGGTTGAAGTCGACGCTGTTCACGGTGAAGCGCGAAGGCGACGTGTTCGTGTTCGAGGGCGCCGGGTTCGGTCACGGCGTCGGCATGTGCCAGATGGGCGCGATCGGCATGGCGAACGCGGGGCGCTCGCACGAGAAGATCCTCGGGCACTACTACCGCGGCACGCACCTCCACAAGCTGTACTAGAAGCGGCCCATCACCGCCGCGCCGGCGCTGTTGCCGTCGACGTAGGGCACGACGGCAGCCTCGCGCGAGCGCTTGTAGAGCAGCGCCGCGGGGAGCGCGAGCACGAGCCCCGCGCCGCCGATCGCCGCGGAGAGCTTCCAGTACTGCGTCACCTTCTTCTGCTGGTCCTGCACGTCGGTGAAGTACGCCGAGCTCGAATTCTCGAGCGCCGTCTGCACCTTGTCGTTGTAGATGTACGACGCCGCGCCGAAGCCGACGCCCGCCGCGAGCAACAGGCCCGCCGGCACGGCGAGCGCGTAGAAGCCCGCGCCGAGCGTGGGCCTCGGCGGCGGTGTCGAGCCGGGCGCCGGCAGCGGTCGCGGCTCGGGCGCCGTGTCGTTCGGTGACGGTACGTGCGGCGGCGGAGGCGTCCCCGTCGCGCGAAGCTCGACGAGCGTGTTGCCGTAGCGATCGACGACGAGCACCGGCACATCGCGCGGTGCGCTCGGTACCAGCGCGCTTCGATCGACGATCGCGATCGCCCTGTCACCCGTCTTCGCCGTGCGAGCGAGCGACAGCGGATCCGAGATCACGCGAACGCGAACGTCCTCGCCGGACACGTACTCCGCGACCACATCGAGCGGACCGTTCGCGGTGACGTAGCTCTTCGCGGCGTCGAACGGCGCCCGGAGCTTGGGCGACGCACCGGCATCGAGCGCGGCCTTCGGATCGAGTGCGATCCACGCGCGATAGTACTTCTCCGCGTCGTCGGTCTTGCCGAGTGCGACGGCGGACGCGCCCAGCAGCTTGTAGATGTCGCGCACGGCGCTCGGCGAGTTCCCGCCCGCCTCGAGCGCCGCGATCAGGAGGCGCTGCGCGTCGTCGTAGCGAACCTCGTCGATCGCTCTCCTCGCGTCGGCGATCTGCGGTGCATCGGCGAGCGCGCTCGACGACGACATCACGATGGCCGTGATCGCCACGCACACGCGCCACCGCGCCACCCTCACCACGTCAGCTTGCCCAGGTTCGTCGTCGTGTCGACCTCGACCACGACGGTCTTCTTCTGCGACCGACCGTCCTCGAGCACCGCACGGAGCTCGTGCGTTCCCGCGGGGACCTTCAGGTTGAAGAAGGGCGTCTCGCCCAGCCGCTTGCCGTCGAGGAAGATGATCGCGAACGGCTGCGAGTCGATCGACAGGAAGCCATCGCCGGCGATCGCGGGCTTCGTTGCGTCGCGCTTCGAGGCCGCGGCGGTCGATGCGGCGGGCTTCGGCGCGCGCTTCGATGCCGGCGCGGTGGTGCGTTCGGGCGACGTGATCGCGGGTTTGTCCTCGCCTGCTGGCTCGTCGGCCACCGGCTCGTCGGCCTCCGGATCGACCGGGGGCTCGTCGGCCGCGAGCCCGGAGCCATGGATCGAGTCGCGCACGGCTCCCATCTTCTGACCCCACTTCGCGATCGAGTCGAGCGACTCCATCGCTCTTTGGAGGCGTCCATCGGGCCCCACGGCCTCGAGCGTCTCCTGCGCGTACTTCAACCCACCCTCGACCGAGTCGACATCGGTGGTCGCGACCGGCGCTGGCGATGGGACAGGCGCCGACGACCCGCGCGTCATCGCGATCGCGACGATCACCCCCGCGAGCACGAGGCCACCCGCGATGATCCACGGCGCCTTCGATCGCGACGGCGCCGGAGCGACCGACGACTCCCGCGGCGCGGCGTCTCGCTTCCTCGTCGGCGGAAGCGTCGCGTCCGGCTCGGGCTCCGCGCGCGCGACGGCCTTGGCATCGGAGCGGAGGCGGACCGTCGAGCCCGCGTTCGTGCGGACCGGCGCGAGGTCGGTGGTCGAGCCGGCCTTGTCCTCGATCGTGTCCGCGGCGTTCGGCTCGTCCAGCGTCGGCTTCGAGCGCCGCGTGACCGCGCTCGCGATCTCGCGCTGGCGCTCCACCAGCTTCGCGCCGCAGTGCAGGCGCACGACGTCGGCGATCTCGCCCGCGTCGAACGCGCCGCCGATCGGCTCCACCGCGTTGCGCAGCGCCTCGCCGAGTGCGCGTGCGCTGCGGAAGCGCAGCTTCTTGTCACGCGCGAGCGCGCTGCCGATCACCGCATCGATCGACGCCGGGAACCCGAACGGCGCGAGCGGTGGGATCGGCGCCTCGGTGATCGCCTTCCAGATCAGAAAGTCGGTCTCGCGATCGAACAGCGCCTTCCCGGTGAGCGACTCCCACAGCACGACACCGAGCGCGAACACATCGGAGCGCGCGTCGACCTCCTCGCCCTGGATCTGCTCGGGCGACATGTACGGCAGCTTGCCCTTGAGCACGCCGGTGCGCGTGCGCGGGCCGTCCTTGAGCATCTTCGCGATGCCGAAGTCGAGCACCTTGCACGTGCCGTCGGTGGTGACGAACAGGTTCTGCGGCGAGACATCGCGGTGCACGACCGGCGTCGCGTTTCCATCGAGGTCGCGCAGCTCGTGCGCGAAGTGAAGGCCCTCGCACGCCTGCGCGATCACGCCGGCCGCCAGACGCAGCGTGGTGGTGTCGCGCGGGAGCAGGCGCACGAGCTCGCTCCACGTGACGCCCTCGAGGTACTCCATCGCGAGGAACAGATCGCCATCGGCCTCGCCGAGCTCGTGGACCTGGCAGATGTTCGCGTGCGCGAGCTGCGCGGCGATGCGGCCCTCGTTGAGGAACATCTCGGCAAACAGCTTGTCCTCGGCGAGGTGCGGCAGGATGCGCTTGATCGCGACGAGCTTCGCGAAGCCCCCCACGCCGTGCAGGCGGCCGAGGTAGAGCTCCGCCATGCCGCCCTTCGCGAGCTCGATCAGGAGCTCGTAGCGACCCACGCTGCTGCCGTCTGGCGCCGCTCCCACGGCTCGATGGTAGCTCAGCTCTTCACGACGATCTCGGCGTTCGGCGCGAGCGTGATGCGTGTCCCACCTCCACCCGGAGCGCGCTCGATCAGGCGCGGCCCGGCGAGGCCCGCGTCGACGAGGTCCCGCCGGCACCGCGAGATCAGCATGTTGATCTCGGGCCGGCTCACGGACGGGTTCCGCGGCCACACCACGGAGCGCACCGTGTCGTCGTCGACGAACTCGCCCGCCTTGTGCCCCTCGGGCGGGCACAACAGCGCGTTCATCAGATCGAAGCGACGATCGCTCAGGTAGACGGCGCGCTCGCCGGTCGCCATCGTGAACACGACGCGACCGCCGCGCGGGAGCATCTCGATCTCGACGCGCGTCGGCAGGTCGGTGCCCTTCGCGACCGCCGTCGTCGCGGCCGTGCGGTCCTCGGCGATCGCGAACGTCTCACCGCGGCACGCGAGCGTATCGCCGACGACGAGCGGCTCGAGCACGCCCTCGTCGATCGCCTCGCCGTTCTTCTCGGCCTTGCCGGTGCGCAGCTCGACGAACAGCTCGCCGCCGACGACGTGCAGCGCGAGCAGCCCCGCCGGCCACTTCTTCACGATGAGGTCGTCGGTGTCGCCGCCACCGATCACGAACGGCGTGTGCGCGATGCCGAAGCTGCCGCCGCGCGCGCGCTCGAGCACGAACCCGCCGCGCTTGTCCTTGTCCGGAGGTTGCGCCTCGATCTTCGCGGTGAGCTCGAGCCCCGGGATGCCGAGCACGTCGCCGTCGGCGAGCAGCTGTGGCTTGTCGCTCGGCTTGCCGTTGATGTCGATCGGCGCGCGGCCGAGCGGCACGCACTCGACGCCCTCGGCGGTGATGCGGACGAGCGCGTGGCGGCGGCTGACGCTGGGATCGAGCGCGACGAGATCGCAGTCCTTCTGGCGGCCGATCAACACGCCGCTCGGACCGACGCGGCGCGAGGGCCCGTCCCGCATGACGAGAACGCAGCGAAGTCGCGGAGGCTCGATCGTCACGACCCGGCGATGGTAGCGTGACCGGGTGCGTGCCGCGCTGTTTCTCGCGATCTCGCTCGCCGCGTGCGAGCCGGACTACAGCGACACCGCGTTCCGCTGCGACGACACCCACGGCTGCCCCGACGAGCAGACCTGCGTGCACGGCCGCTGTCGCCGCGGTGGCGCCGTCGGGCGCGTCCAGTGTGGCAGCGCGCTGTGCATGGAGACCGAGCAGTGCTGCTCGGGCGGCGCCGGCACGCGCTGCATCCCCGCCGGCGAGGTCTGCGACGGCGACTCGGCGCTGTGCGACTCGCTCGACGACTGCCAGGCCGGCGACGAGTGCTGCGATGGCGAGACCGCATCGTGCGGCGAGAGCTGCCCCGAGGACGAGACGCGCTGCACGACCGACGACGATTGCCCCGCCGGGACCGAGCCGTTCTGCTGCTCGAAGTCGGGGACGCCGTGGAAGCTGTGCACGCAGAGCGCGTGCTGATGTCGGGGTGATGTCGGCCCGCGCCGCGCGTATCCGTAGGATGGGCACATGAAGCTCATCCTCGTTGTCTTCGCGCTGTTCTCGGTCGCCGCCTGCAATGGTGGCGAGATCTGCAAGGGCGATCACTGCGTCTGCCCGACCGGCGATGACTGCGTGCACGACTGCACGCCCGGCGGAGAGGAGTGCCACATCCAGGGCGCCCCCGGCGAGGCCGTCGACGTGCAGTGCGCCGCGAACGAGGAGTGCCACGTCGAGTGCATGCAAGCGAGCTCGTGCACGGTCGATTGCGGCGGCAGCACCGACTGCAACGTCACCTGCCCCGCCGCCGGCTGCACGGTCACGAGCTGCGTCGATTGCGACGTGACGTGCGGGCTCACGGGCATCGCGACGCACAGCGGGCAGACGGCGACCTGCCCCTAGCTAGCCGCGATCAGACGAGCGCTGCATCGGCGAGCCGCGCGATCACGCGCTCGACGCACGACGAGATCGGCTCGCGATCGGTGGCGACGGCCAGCTCCGGCTTCGCGGGAGGCTCGTACGGATCGGACATGCCCGTGAGCCGCGGAAGCTCGCCGGTGAGCGCCCGGCGGTAGAGCCCCTTCACGTCGCGCTGGATCACGATCTCGAGCGGCGCGTCGACGAACACCTCGAGGAACGTGATGCCCTCCGCCGCGCAGCGCTCTCGGACGGCGTCGCGCGTGGTCGCGTACGGAGCGATCGCCGCCACGAGAACCAGCACGCCATGCTTGGCGAGCAGCCGCGCGACGAACGCGATGCGGAAGACGTTCGCGTCGCGATCGGCGCGGTCGAAGCCGAGCTCGCCGCCCAGACGCGCGCGCATCTCGTCGCCGTCGAGGACCTCCACGGCTCGCGCGCGTCCGACACGCCGCGCGATCTGTGTGGCGAGCGTGGACTTCCCCGCACCGGAGAGCCCCGTGAACCACACGATGGCGCCTCGCCGCGTCATCGCTCGGGACCGAGGAGCATGCACGCGCCGACGGTCGTGTGCGTCGTCTCGTCGACGAGGATGCACGAGCCGGTCATGCGGTTGCGCCGGTAGGGGTCGTAGATCACCGGCGTTGTCGTGCGCAGGCGAATCCGTCCGAGGTCGTTCAGCGAGAGGCGCTGCGCCTGCGGATCTCGATGTCCCGTGTTGACGTCGAGCCGGTACAGCACGTCCGAGACGATCGCGCGCGTCCATCGCGTCGAGTGCTTGAGCGCGTAGCGATTGCGCGGATCGAGCGGGCGATCCGACATCCAGCACACCATGGCATCGAGGTCCTGCCCCACGATCGGCTGGTTGTTCGGACGACACAGCACGTCGCCGCGCCCGAGGTCGAGATCGTCGGCGAGGTGCAGCGTGACGCTCATCGGCGGGAACGCGGCGTCGATGCGACGGCCCGCGCGCTCGATCGCCTCGACGCGCGACGACAGACCGCTCGGCAGCGCCACGACCTCGTCGCCCGTGCGCAACACACCGCCGGCGAGCTGGCCGGCGTAGCCACGATAGTCGTGGTGCTCCGTCGTCTGCGGGCGGATCACCCACTGCACCGGGAAGCGCACGTCGATGAGGTTGTGATCGCTCGTCACGTGGACCGTCTCGAGGTGATAGAGCAGCGGGGGCCCTCGGAACCACGACAGCTCCTCCGCCCTCTCGACGACATTCGCGCCCGTGAGCGCGCTGATCGGGATGAACGCGACGTCGTGAATGTCGAGTCGAGCGGAGAAGTCGCGGAGCTGCTCCTCGAGCTTCCGGAACACGGTCTCGCTCCAGTCGACGAGATCCATCTTGTTGACCGCGAACACGAGGTGCGGGATCCGCAGCAGCGACGCGAGGAGCGCGTGGCGGCGGCTCTGCTCGACGAGCCCGTGGCGGGCGTCGACCAGCACGATCGCGAGGTTCGCCGTCGAGGCTCCCGTGACCGTGTTGCGCGTGTACTGCACGTGCCCGGGCGTGTCGGCGATGATGAACGTCCTGCGCGGCGTCGCGAAGTATCGATACGCGACGTCGATCGTGATGCCCTGTTCGCGCTCGGCGCGCAGCCCATCCGTGAGGAGCGCGAGGTCCGTGGTTCGATCGCCGCGCCGTCGCGACGCCTCCGCGATCTGCGCGAGTTGATCCTCGAACGCGGCCTTCGTGTCGTGCAGCAGGCGGCCGATCAGCGTCGACTTGCCATCGTCCACCGAACCCGCCGTGGAGAACCTGAGCAGCTCGGTCGCCATCAGAAGTAGCCCTCTCGCTTGCGATCCTCCATCGCGGCCTCCGTGAGTCGATCGTCGCCGCGGGTCGCGCCCCGCTCCGTGATCCGCGACGCGGCGACCTCGGCGATCACCTCGTCGAAGGTGCGCGCCGTCGAGCGCACCGCGCCCGTACACGTCACGTCGCCGATCGTCCGGAACCGGACGACCTCGCGCCGAGCTCGCTCGCCCGGCGCGAGCCGTACGAACGGCGCCGTCGCGTAGAGCATCCCGTCGCGCTCGAACACCTCCCGCTCGTGCGCGAAGTACAGGCTCGGCAGCTCGAGCTCCTCGTGTTGCAGGTAGCGCCACACGTCGAGCTCGGTCCAGTTGGAGAGCGGGAACACGCGGAGGTGCTCGCCGCGCCCGATCCGCCCGTTGTACAGCGACCACAGCTCGGGGCGCTGCTGCTTCGGATCCCACTGGCCGAACTCGTCGCGATGGCTGAACACGCGCTCCTTCGCGCGCGATCGCTCCTCGTCGCGGCGCGCACCGCCGATCAGCGCGTCGAAGCGATGCTCCGCGATCGCATCGAGCAGCGTGGTCGTCTGCAGGCGGTTTCGCGACGCACGCGGCCCCGTCTCGTCGACCACGCGCCCCGCGGCGATCGAGTCCTCGACGCGCGCGACGATCAGGCGCTCGCCGAGCTCCGCCACGCGGCGGTCGCGAAACGCGATGGTCTCGGGGAAGTTGTGTCCCGTGTCGACGTGGACGAGCGGGAACGGAAAGCGCGCCGGTCGGAAGGCGTGCTCCGCGAGCCGGAGCAGCACGAGCGAGTCCTTGCCGCCGGAGAACAGCAGCGCCACGCGCTCTCGCTCCGCGGCGAGCTCTCGGAGGATGTGGATCGCCTCGTCCTCCAGCATGGAGAGATGAGACCGGCGATACGACGTCATGGGTTCTCCTCGGTGTGTTGCCAGAACGGGCTCGACCATGCGAGCTCGTTGTCCGCCTGCTCGACGCGGACGTACAGGTACGGTGTGGTCGCGGGCGCACGAGATCGCGCGCGGACGATGGTCCCGTCGGTCTCGAACGCGATGTCGGTCTCGCCCTCGTGGTCGACGAGGACGACGCGCGCGATCGGTGCCGTCGGCTGGATCTCGACGACGAGCTCGCCGCCCGTGCTCGCGACATCGCTGCCCATCGGCGCGCCGTCGAGTCGCACGCGGAGCCCGATGCGAGCGCCCGAGGTGCCGTAGGCGCGGCGCGCGCGCATCGCGGCGATGATGCCTTCCCGCGTCGGCTCCGCATCGACGAGACACGCGAGCCCCGCGCGAAACGGGTTTCGCCAGCGCGCGATGCCGTGGTGCCAGTCGAGGCCGTGGCTATCCGTCGAGCCGATGAAGCCAAAGCGCAGGCCCGCCGCGAGGGCGTCGCGGATGAACTGCCCCGGGATGACGTGATCGCCGCGCGGCGGATGCGCTGCGCAGCCGTCGGCCGACTCGTAGCAGCCGTGCACGGAGCACAGCTCCCAGACCGGCTGCACGTCCGGCGCGTGGTGCGAGAAGTCTCCGCCGGTCCATCCGACGTGATGCGGCACCGCGATCCCGCCGAGCTCGCGGAGCAACGCGAACAGAGACGTCAGCTCGCGATCGGGCACGCGGTCGGGCACGCGATTCGCGAAGTAGATGCACTTGTGCCCGGGGCCGGGATGGCGTGGTCCGGTGAGCTCGTAGCCGTGGATGGCAACGAAGCGTCCCGGCTCGTCGAACTCGTTCGCGATCTGACACGCGAGCTGCCAGGTCGCGGGGCCGAGAGCGCGCCGGCAGAACTGGTCGTGATCCGTGATCGCCGCGAAGTCGAGACCGCGTCGATCGCGCGCGGCGATCCACAGATCTTCGAAGCTGCCGCAGCCGTCGGAGTGTGCGGTGTGCTGGTGAAGATCGCCGAACAGGATCCCCTGCGTCACCGGCGGCGTGCGAGCTGCGCGATGAACGCGCGTGACCGCGGGCGCGGCGATCGAACGCGGGCGCTCGCAGGCTGCGAGCGTCACGCCGTCCGGCTCGCGGCGCGCGATCCACGTCGTCCCGTCGAAGGCCGCGAGCGCGTGGCGCCGGCCGCGCCCTCCCCACGCGCCGTTGCACAGCGCGTGCGGCCCGGTCCACCTCCCGTTCGCGTCGCGACACGCGACGTGGTGTCCGTGCGTCGATCGCCCGGCGAGCCAGAGCGCGCCGGCCTCGTCGAACGCGAGCGCCGGCAGCTCCCAGCCCTGATCCTCACCGCGCGCATCCACCCCGCCCGCGCCGAGCGGCGGGCGCGCCGCGGTGCGCGATCCATCGGGTTCGAGAATCGAGACGTCGATCTCCCGGACGACGCTCGCGTCGCGCTCGGATCCCGAGAGGCTCGGTCCTCCCACGTGCCACGCCACGGCGACGCGACCTCCGGCGAGCGCGAGCGCCGGCGCCTCCCCCGGACCCTCGGACACCGGGGCACCCGCGAGCGCACCCGTCCAGCGCGAGACGTGGATCGCTCCCGTCGAGCGCGGTGGGCCCTGGCACCACGCGAGGATCGGCTGCTCGCTCGCGACGAGAGTGGGCCAGCGGCACCACGTCGCGCTGTCACCGAGGATCGCGCGCGTCTCGAGCACACCGGTCGCGGGATCGATCGCGCACCACGCGATCCGTCGCTCGCCGTGCGTTGCGATCTCGATCGCGATCCACGTCGTCCCGGCGGCCGTGACGCACGCGAGGTGGCGAGGGTCACCATCGACGCGGGTCCTCCAGCGCACCACCCGCTCCGACGACGCGAGCGCCCCCACGATCGCCCTGGTCGCCGTGCACGCGACGACGAGCGCGTGGCGATCGTCGACGACGGTGATCGCGGGTCGACAGCACGGCTCGTCCGCGATCCGGAACGCACCCGACACGCCCGCCGGCGTGATCTCGCCCGCCCACACCTCCTCCGTCGACATCGTCGAGGTGCTCGCGGCGATCCACATGCGCGAGCTCGACGACGCGAGTGCCAGCTCGTCGGCGAAGCCGGGAAGGTGCCAGGGAATGGGGCGCGGGCGAGTCATGGGGAGCTCAGAACACGACGTCGAATCTGCGCCGCAGCGCGAGCGCCGTGGCACTCGACACGACGAGCCAGTACAGCCACCACGGCATGAACAGCACGTCGCCGTCGCGGTCTGGATAGCGGATCGACACGGCGCGGATCGAGGTGTCCGACGGCGGCGCCTCCACGCCCATCGACCACAGGTGGGCCACGCCACCGCGCAGCTCGGGCTCGACGACCGCCGCGCCCGGATCGGCGACCACGAGCTTTCGGGCGCGCGCGGCGCCCGCTCGCACGTCGACGTGATGCGTCCCCGGCCAGCGAATCGCGAGGCGCGCGTAGAGCGCGTGCTCGCCGTCGTCGCGCACGCGCGCGGTGATCGCGAGGCCCGGGCTCGGCGAGAGCTCGACGTCGCGCGGGGCAACACCGTCGAGGTCGACCCGCAGCACGGCGACCTCCGGCGCCGAGAACGGCGCGAGCCCGTGGCGTGGCTCGAGGTGGAGGTACACGAGGCCGAGCGGTGCGGCGAGCAGGAGCGCCGGCGGGATCAAGCACGCGAGGTACGCGACGGTCCATCCGATCATGCGGCCCTGCGCGGCGAAGACTCGCGACGGTCGATCGAGATAAATACGCATCTCGAGGAGCGCCGCCGTCATCTGCGCGCGCGCGTGCGTGATCTGGCGCTGCGGCGATGCGAAGCGCACGACGATCAACATTCCGAGCCCGCTGACCGCGGCGATGATCGCGAGCGAGCACCACGGCGGGAGCGCGTCGAGCCAAGACAGCACCGTCTCGACCGTCCAGCGAAGTGCGCGCGCGACGGACTCCATGAGCTCAGTCGATGTATCCGAGGCCGCGCAGCCGTGCGGCGAGCTCCTCGGAGCTGGCGGCGGGCTCTTCGTACGCGCGCAGCCCGCGCAGGAGGAGATGCTCGACGAGCTCCTCGGCCGACGAGTAGCCTTGCGACTCCAGCGCGTGCTCGATGCGGGTGTCCAGCGAGCCGGGCGGCGCGCCGTACTTGTCGAGTCCTCGCGTGACGAAGTGGCGTGCGACGACCACGGTGCTGCCGAGTCCGTGCTTCACGGCGACGGTCTGGATGCGATCGCGGAGGTCGCGGGGAATCTTCACGTCATCTCTACTCATGTCGGTTCCTCGGGAAGCAGGGGCCGGCCTGCAAGCTCGGGTGGTGACGAGATCTGGAAGTAGTGGAGGATCGTCGGTGCGAGATCGATCAGCCCCGGGCGCGCGCCCTTGGAGATCGGCTGATCGCTGATGAACACACCCGGTACCGCGCTCGGGTCCATGCAGTGATCGCCGCTCCACCGATCGCGATTCGGCTCGAACACGACATCGCCGACGGCGCCGAGCGCCGACTCGTCGGAGCTGCGGTAGCCGCGCCGGTACCCGACGATCAGATCCGGCGCGCGGCCGGGGAAGTCACCGGGCAGCGGCCGATCGACGCGCGTCACCGCCGAGACACCCGAGTCTGGATCGCGCAGCGTCAACAGATCGCGCTCGAGTCGCGCGGCCACGACCGCTCGCTCTTCCGGCGCCACCGTGCCGTGCCCCTCGCGACCTCGCACGTTCACGAACACCTGGTTGAGGCCGAGCGCGTACGCCTGCGTGCGCGTCCAGTCGATGTGACCGAGCGGGCCGGGTTGTCGTCGATCCGCGGGCAGGACGACGAGGTAGCCGCGACGCGCGAGGAACGTGTTGAGGTGCACCTTGGTGCGGTACGGCGCGAAGCCGTGATCCGACATCACGACGAGGCGCGTGGACGGATCGAGCCCGGCGGAGATCTGACCGATCCAGCGATCGACGCGACGATACAGCGCGGGGATCACGTCGGCGTGCGCGCGCTCCTCCGGCGGCGCGTCGGGATCGAGGCTGCGGAAGAAGACGTGGCTCGCCTGATCGATCGACGACAGGTAGACGAAGAGCAGGCCGCCGCGGAACCGCGAGAGCTCGCGCTGCATCGCGTCCTCGGTCTCGGTCATCACGCGATCGACGATCGACAGGAACTCCGGGGCGTCGAGCGCTCCGCTCGAGTACGCCTTCGTGTCCTCGGGCATGCCCTGCGTGTAGTAGCGACCGATGTCGTGGGCGAGCTCGGTCGCGTAGTCCGGCGGTGACGAGAGCGGCATCGCCGGTGCGAGGGGATCGAGGTTGATCGGGCTGATGTAGAGGTGGAACGGCTCGACCCCGCGCAGGTAGAGACGCACCATGCCGGAGACCTCGCCCGCGAGCAGCCCCGGGTCGAACGAGATGGGCTCCCACCGGCTCCACTCGCCGGCGGTCAGGATCACCTCGCGATCTCCGATCCGGATCAGGGCCGCGCCGACGTCCGGATCGCGGACGATCTCGACGGGGAGCTGCATCGCGTCCCCGTCGGCGGAGAGTGGATCCGCCGGCCCGGTGATCGACGTGCTCGCGCGATCGCCGGTGCCGAAGGAGATCCGGTGCACGAGTCCGCCGGATCCGTGATGCGCATCGGGCGCGTTGCTGACGAGCTGGTAGGTGCCGTACGTGCCCATCAGATCGGGCGTCCCCATGCCCGACATCGACTCGGCCACGCGCGTCGTCGGCGGCGGAAAGTTCGCCGGGACCTTCACGACGGTCGCGGGGACGCCGTGTCGCTCGAGGAGCTCCCAGAACGCTGTCCCGCCTCGCAGGAGCGAGACATCGGGGGAGCCGAAGGACAGCGCAAGCGAGCCGATCTCGATCGAGTGCTCGGGCGGCGTCACCTTCGAGGTCGACAGATACGGGGACAGCTCGTGAGCGTCGCGGTGAACGAAGTCGTAGATGCCGTGCCCGTCGGACAGCTCACCGGTGATGAACGTCGACCAGGCGACGGGGCTCTGCGGCGGGCTCGTCGTGTCGAGCTCGCTCCACCCTCCACGCTCGATCAACGCGGCGAGGTGTGGAAGCTCGCCGCGCGCGAGGAGGTCACTCGTGATCTTCGGATCCATTCCGTCGATCCCGAGGATGATCAACCCACGCGGATACGGGGGCTTGATCGGATCGCGAGCGGGCTCGCCTCCGCACGCCGAGGCGACGAGCACGCCGGCGAGGAGATGCCCTCTCACGCGCTCTCCAGGCTCGCACCGTCCATGTGGCGCGGTGGCGGAATGCCGAACATGTCGAGGACGGTCGGTGCGATGTCGACGATGTGCGGCGCGCGAACGTCGAGCGGACGGTTCGCGATCAGGACGCCGGGAACGAGCTCGGGATCGATGCAGTGGTCACCGCTCCACGCCTTGGTGTTGTCGGAGAACACGTCACCCGCCGCAATGCCTCGCGCGCCATCCCACGAGATCCGCCAGCCCACGTGGTATCCGACGATCACGTCCGGCGACTGATCCGCGTAGGGTCCGCGCACGAGGTGCGCCGGGTAGCACTTCCGGACCGCGGGTTCGTCGCCGGCGGGATCGACGAGGGTCGCGAGGCGCGCGGCGATCTCGTCGGCGAGCGCGGGCGCGTCCTCGGGCGCGACGATGCCTTGGCCCTCGCGCCCGGCGATGTTGAGGAAGATCCCGCCGAGGCCCAGCGCGTACGCGCGCGTCTTGCTCCAGTCCACGCCGCCGAACCACTCGCTCGCTCGGGCGCCATCTTTCAACACGAGGTAGCCCTGCTCGCGGAGCCACGCGTTGAGGTTGACGCCGCGACGGAAGGTCTGGAAGCCGTGGTCCGAGATCACCGCGACGAAGTTCGACGGGTCCGCGGGATCCACCTTCGCGAGCACGCGCCCCACCAGCTGGTCCATGCGGATGTACATGTCCTCGATCACCGTCCCGAAGCGCTCGCGGTCCGCTTCGTCGACGTGCGCCGCCGCCGGGTGCCCGTGGTCGAGGAAGCGGGTGAACATGTGCTGGATGCGATCACTGCCGTCGAACACGCACGCGACGAGGCCGCGGCGCGTGCGGCGCAGCATCGCGAACAGCTGGGCCTCGCGCTCGGCGTGGTTCGCCCACGCTTGCTCGAGGAACGCGTCTTCGTCGAGGACTCCCTCGTTGAGCGCCCACGTGTCCTCGGCCAGACCGAGCGTCGCGAACCGCCCGCAGAGCTTGGACAGGAACGTCGCGAAGATCGGCGGGTGCGAGATCGGGAGCACCGGGCTCTCGGGATCGATCTGGATCGGCGTCTGGTAGAGCCGCACGTGCTCGCCGATCTCGAGCAGGCGGAGCCGGCAGATGCCGCGCAGCCGGACACCGAGGCCGAGCGGGAACTGGAGCGAGATCCACGGCGAGAACTCGCCGATCCGCAGCTCGACCTTCTTGCGATCGACGCGCGCGTGCACCACGCCGGACGCGCGATCGATGTCGAGGCGCAGCGCGATCCGCGGGCGCTTGCCGTCGCGACGCAGCGGGTTCGGCGGCCCCTCGATCCACGTATCGATGCGATCCGCGACGGGACGCAGCTCGACGCGGCGTCCTCCTTCGATCCGATCGTCGGAGGCGACGGGTCGCGTCGTGTAGTGCGTGAATGTGCCCTGCGTACCGTCGAGATCGGGCACGCACATCGCGGACAGCATGGTTCCCTCGAAGCGGTCCGGCGGAAACGTGATCGGAACGCGAAGGATCGAGCACGGAACACCGTGGCGGCCGAGGTCCTCCCAGAACGGACGGCTCTTGCGCAAAAGCTTCACCGCCGGGCGTCCGAGCGGGATGCGATACGGACCGAGGTCGAGGTGCCGACGCGCCGGCCGCACCTCCGCCGACGAGAGATCCGGCTGGTAGGTGCGCGGATCGCGCGTGAGGAAGTCGAAGATGCCGTGCTTGCCCGGCAACACGCCGGTCGCGAACGAGGACCACGCGACCGGAGACATCGGTGGATTCGTCGTCGCGAGATCCTGGAAGCAACCGCGCTTGGCGAGTTGCTGGAGGTTGGGCATCAGCCCGCGCGCCATGTAGTCGCGCACGCGCTGCGGATCGAGGCCATCGAGACCGATCACGACCGCGCGCCGGATCCGCGGGCGCCGCGGAGGTCGCCGCCGCCGGATCAAGCGCCACGCGAGCCGCAACGGATAGACGAGGAGGCCCGCGAGCACGACGAGAACGCTCGCGATCATCGCGAACGCGGCGGTCGCGAACGCCATCCCGGCGCCCGGCCCGATGTACGCGTGGGCGTCCGATGGCCACAGCAGCACGCAGACGACGATCGCGAGCGCGCAGCTACTTCTCTTCATCGTTCGCTTCTCCCGTCGAGCCGAAATAGCCGAGGGCCTCGAGCTGGCGTCGCATTCGCGGATCGATCACGGCCTCGGCGGAGCGGAACTGCCGCTTGCCTCCGAGACCCTGCATGCGCGCCGCCTTGCTCGGCGTCGCGAGCGCTTCGCCGAGATGGATCTCGCACAGACGCCGCGCGATCGGCATCTGGTCGGGCGAGCTTCGCTTCTCCTCGGGATCCGTCGCGAGATCGAACAGCTCGACCTGCCCGTCGGAGCGCGCGATCAGCTTCCACGATCCGACGCGCAGAATGCGACGACCGTCGAGGAACTCGATCAGCGCGTAGCGCGGCACGCGCTCGGGGAGCTCGCGGACGAGCGGACCGAGCGACGCACCGTCCGCGTCCTTCAGCGGATCGCGTCCGAGCGTGTCGATGATCGTCGGCGCGACGTCGACGTGCTCGACGATGTCCGTCACCACCTTCGCCGGGAAGATCGGCGGGTAGTGCACGATCAGCGGGGCGCGGATCATCTCCTCGAACACCTGATGGCCGTGTCCGAACCGCCCACGCTCGCCGAGCTCCTCGCCGTGGTCGTTCGTGATCACGACGAGGGTGTTGTCGAGCGCCTTGCGAGCCTCGAGCTCGGACAGGAACTTCCCGAGCTGCGCGTCGTGATAGCTGACCTCGCCCCAGTACATCGCGCGCAGCCACGCGAGATCGCGATCCGTCGCCTTGATCTTCTTCTTGCTGAGCTTGACCTGATCCTCGGCGTCGATCGACGGACCGAGCGGCCCCGAGTACTCGCCCTCGAAGAATGGACTCCAGTACTCGCGATCGACGCGATACGTGACGTGCGGATCGATCGTCTGCAGGTACAGGAAGAACGGCTTGGCCTTCGCGCCCGCGGCGGTGTGCTTCGCGTGCCACGCGAGTGCGTCGGCGAAGACGTGCTCCGCCTCGGACGGCTTGCTCTCGCGGATGTAGTTCCGGAACACGTCCCATCCCTGTTCGAAGCCGAACTTGTCGCTGACGTATCCGTTCGCGACGAAGCCTGCGGTCGCGAAGCCGTCGTGGCGGAGGCGCTCCGATAGCAGCTCGACCTCGTCGGGGAGCTTGCTCGTGTCGTGCTTGGTGTCGTGCGTCGAGGGATAGAGGCCGCTCAGCGTCGTGGCGACGGATGGCTTGGTCCAGTTCTCGTTGTCGTACGCGGCGGTGAACACGGTGCTCTTCTTCGCGAAGGCGTCGAACGCGGGCGTTCGCGCGACGTGCTTCGCGCCCGCGAACGTCTCGAAGGAGTCCGCGCGCATCGTGTCCATGACGAGGAGGATCACGTTGCGCGGCGGCGGTCCGGCCGGGACGGGCGGTGATGGGACTCCATCGACCATGATCTCGGGCTCTCCCCATGCGGCCCCGCCCTGCTGCGCGCTCGTGGTGAGATCGATGCGGAGCGCCTTGTTCGCGTACGCGGCAAGCGAGATCTCTCGCTCCTTCCATCCCTTCTCGATCGTCTCGCGCGCGAGCTCCGCCGGTGCGGCGCCGTCGGTGGTGGCCGACACGACGAACTCCGCGCGTTCGGTGGCTCCGAGATCGACGACGAGCCGCGCCCCGGCCGGTGGCTGCAGATAGAACGTGAACGTCCTCGCACTCGCGGCGACGAGCGCGCGCCGTGTTTGCCCCGCGATCGCGAGCGAGGCCACGGTCGTCGGCGGCGGAACCTCCGCCTCGGCGACCGCCGACAGCCAGAGCCAGTCGAGCTCGGCGCGCGCGCCGCCGGTCGCGTCTCGCGCGGCACGAACCTCGAGCCGGAATCGACCCTCGCGCGGGATCGCCCCCTCGGGGACGCTCACGCGATGGATCGCCCACTCCGTCCCGACGTCGATCGCGCCGAGCTCGCGATCGCCGACGTGGAACCCGAGCCGCTGCTTCGGCGTGTTCGAGCGCGCGCGGACCACGATCGCCCGCGGGGCGGTGCGCGGTGCGACGACATCGAGGAAGCCGCGCCGCGAGGTCAGGCGGACCGCGTCCTTGCTCGCGGACAGATCGGAGCCCCAGCCCGTCAACCAGCCGCCCCGCGTGTACTTGTGCTGGCCCGGCACCCCGAGATCGATCATCAAGCCGCCGGCGTCGATCTCCGCGCGCGCGACTTCATCGAGCAGCGGACGATGGGAGATCAGGCGACTTCGCACCGTCGGTGCGGCGGCGGTCGCGCTCTTGGTCGCGTTGGTGGATGCGCTCGCCTTGGTCGCATCTTCGTCGCGACATCCGGCGAGCAATACGGCGAATACGATGAGTGACTTCATTCCTACCGCTGGCGGTGAAGATCCGGCTCGATCGCTTGCGTCATCTTCGTGACGTCGAGCTCGAGCTCGAGGAAGCTCGCGATCCGCGCCACCTGCCGCGCCGGTTCCGCGATGACTCGCTCGTAGCTGACGCCGAGGACCTCGATGTGAGGTGCCGTCTCCAGCCACACGCCGACCTCGGCGAGGTGAGCCGCCTGGGAGCGGCGCGTCTCTTCATCCGTGTCGGGGATGCCCGCGCCGAGCCGCTCGAGCATCGCCCGCTGCGATCGGACCACCTGGTCCAGCTTTCGGTGCATGAACACGCATCGGTACCGATGGGACGTCGGTAGGTGCGGCAACAACCAGGAGATCACCTTGACCACGCGGCCTGGAGCGCGCGCCGTCCACGACGCGTCCCGGGCGGTCGCCTTGACGGCCTCCAGCTCGTAGTAACCCCGTGGATTGTCGGGGTCTGGGGGCCTCTGGTCGTCCACCAGCAGCGATGCGCCGCCCAGATCGAGGATGCGCATCATCATCGAGGTCCCGGATCGCGGGAGCCCCGAAACAACATAGATAAGCGGATCGCGTGCTCCCGCGTGCACTGCTCTGGAGACGGCGAGCCCGACGTTTCGTTCACGGCAGCGCTAGGCTTTTGGAATGGCACTGGGCCGTGCCCTCCGTCATCGCAACTACCGGCTCTTCTTCACCGGGCAAGGCGTCTCGCTCGTCGGGACGTGGCTGACGAAGTTCGCGATCGCGTGGATGGCCTACAAGCTGACCGGCTCGGCGTTCATGCTCGGGCTGGTCGCGTTCACGAGCAACGCGCCGACCTCGCTGTTCGCGCCGCTCGCGGGCGTGCTCGTCGATCGCTGGAACCGCCAGCGCGTGATCCTGGTGACGCAGGTGCTCGCGGGCGTGCAGTCCGCCGCGCTCGCCGTGTTCGCGTTCGCCGACGCGATGACCGTGTGGCACCTGATGGTGCTCGGCGCGTTCCAGGGAGTGATCAACGCATTCGACATGCCGGCGCGGCAGTCGTTCCTGCGCGAGATGATCGACGATCCGGCGGATCTGCCCAACGCGATCGCGCTCAACTCCGCCGTCGTCAACGTCGCGAAGCTCTCGGGTCCGGTGTTCGCGGCCGCGCTCGTCGGTCTCGTCGGCGAGGCGTGGTGCTTCGCGATCGATGCGACGACGTACATCGCCGTCGTCGCGTCGCTCCTCGCGATCCGCGTCAAGCCCGGCCCCGCCCGCGAGCGTGGCTCGGTGCTCGTCCAGCTTCGCGCCGGGTTCCGCTACGTGCGCGACACACCGATCCTGCGCGACGTGCTCGTGCAGCTCGCGGTCAACAGCGTGCTGGCCGGCGCGTACTTGCAGCTGCTGCCCGCGGTCGCCGCGGAGCAGGTCGGCCACGGTCCGTACACGCTCGGCATCTTGATGGCATCGGGCGGCTTCGGCGCGCTCGCAGGCACGCTCTATCTCGCGAGCCGCACGGCCGTCGACGGCCTTCGCGTGGTGGTGCTCCAGAGCCGCCTCGTCCTCGGCGCCGCGATGATGATGCTCGTGTTCGCGACCACGACGTGGCTCGCTGCACCGATCGTGTTCGTCATGGGCGCCGCGCTGATGATCCAGCTCGCGGGCACGAACACGATCATCCAGACCGTCGGCGATCCCGCGATGCTCGGCCGCGTGATGTCGATGTACGCGATCGCGAACTCGGGCGGCGTGCCCGTCGGCGCGTTCATCGAGGGTTCGATCGCCGAGTACGCGGGTGCCGCCAACACGCTCGCGGGCGCCGGCCTGCTCGTCGTGCTCGTGACCCTCGTGTTTCGCCGTAACACGTCGATGACAGCGCCGCCCCAGGCGACGATCGATCAACGCTCCTCCATGGCAGCGTAGTATCTGGGCGTCATGACCCAGCTCCTCCCGACGACGATGGTCGGCTCGTACCCGCGGCCCGCATGGTTCACGCAACAGCTCGCCGGCAAGGACGTGCTCGAAGCGTTCAAGGTCGCGTCGCACGCGGAGGCGTTTCACGATGCGACGCGCGTCGTGATCCAGGACCAGGAGATGGCCGGGCTCGACATCCTGTCGGACGGGCAGATGTGGTTCGACGACTATCACATGGGCATCGGCTCGTTCCTCTGGTACTGGCTCGAGCGCACCAAGGGCTTCTCGTCGGAGAAGCTGCCGCATCCCGCGCGCGCGAAAGCGAAGGGCCGCGACGTGTGGGCGCTCGACGAGGCAGGCGGCGTCGCCGTCGAGGGCGCGATCGAGCGCGGGCCCGTTCGCATGGGCCTCATCTATCGCTGGGCACAAGCGCACACGCAGAGGCCGATCAAGGCGTGCATCGGCGCGGGCCCGGTGCAGCTATCGACGCTCGCGCACTTTCGCAGCGGCCCGGTGAAGAACCGCTACGAGCTGTCGCGCGCGCTCGCGGACGTGTTCCGCGCCGAGATCGCCGACGTCGTCGAGGCTGGCTGCAAGTACGTGCAGCTCGAGGACCTCGGCGCGTGGATGCCGCACCTTAGCGGAGAGAAGGACTACAGCTGGGTCACCGAGGTCGTCGATCGCACGATGGCCGACATCCCGAGCGGCGTCGAGCGCGCGTGGCACTTCTGCATGGGCAACGCGTGGGGCAACAAGCTCGAAGGCATGACCGCCGGCGGCTATCGCGAGATCATGCCGCACTACCACGGCGCGAAGGTCGACGCGTACGTGCTCGACTTCGCCTGTCGCGAGATGGAGGACGCGGATCTCTTGCGCGCCCTGCCGTCCGACAAGCGCGCGCACGTCGGCGTGATCGACGTGCGCACTCTCGAGATCGAGCACCCCGAACAGGTCGCAGAACGGATCCGCAAGACGCTCCGCCACATCGAAGCGGAGCGCGTGACCCTGACGACCGACTGCGGGCTCAAGCAGCTCCCGCGCACGGTCGCGCTGCAAAAGCTTCGCGCGCTCGTCGACGGCGCGGCGATCGTCCGACGCGAGCTTCGGGCGTCGTGACTCACTCCGGCTGCAGCACGAACCAGTGAAACGCGCGATACGGGCCGCTCGCCGCGATCTCGATCCGCGTCGCCCGCGCCGCGGGGAGCGAGAGCTCGACCTCGATCATCCGCCCGCTCGGCGGCGGCACCGCGATCGCGCCCGCGCGCTGTCCATCGACGCGCACCTCCAGCGTCACGCTCTTCGCGATCACGTCCTGGTTCGGTGCCGCCGCGCCACCCGTCCGCAGCACGAGCCGCGCGGGCTTCTCCGCGTCGCGCACGATCGTGAACGCCTCGCGACCGCCGCGAATCGTGCGACCTCCGTCGAGCACCAGGCCGCGCTCGGTCACGTCGCGCGCCACGAACGACCACGTCGTCGTCGGGTCCGCGAAGCGGCGCACGCCGAGCGCGCCGCTCCACGCGTGCGCGCGCTCGCTCGCGAGGTCCGCGACGTCGACGCGATCGACGATGCGCCACCCCGCCCGCGCGACGAGCAGTCGCTCGCCCGTCCCGACGTGATCCCAGCTGGCCTCGACGAGCTCCATGTTCTTGCCGGCGATGATCCGCTCGCGCGCGAACTGCGGCCCCCACGGCGTATCCATCACCACGCGCCCCAAGAAGTCCGGCGCCCCCAACCACCCCGTGTAATACGCGACGTGCGTCGGCCTCTTCTCGACCGGCAGGCTCTCGAGGTACTCGAAGCGCGCGCCCGGTCCATTCGCGGCCACGCCCATCGCGTCGTCCGTGACGAGGCCGAGCATGTCGATGATGCGCCCGTCGCCGTAGTACGCGATCGCTCCGGCGTCGTGCAGCATCACGCTCGCGTCCGGAAGCTTGTCGCGCACGTAGCGTCCGATCTTGACGACCTGCGCGTTCGTATCCGCCACCGCCTGGGCGTAGGTGATCGCGCTGACCCGATGCTTGAGGAACCCGATCCACACGACGGCGACCACGATCACGACGCTCGCGCCGATCGTCACCCTCGACGACCACGCCCACCTCGCGGCCGGCGCGATCGCGACCGCGACGGGGATCGCGAGCAGCGGCATCACCGGCGCGATGTAGCGGAACTGATGCAGCGTCCACAACCCGCTCGACGCGAGCACCATCGCGCACCACGCGAACGGTCCGAGGACGATCACCGCCGCCCCGATCCGCGCGCTCGCACCTCGCCGCCACGCCCACACCACGACGCGCGCGCTGCCGGCGATCCACGCGATGCCGAACAGCCTCGCCTGCGGCAGCGGGCTGTTCGGATCCCAGAACAGACCCTTCACGAGCTTGCCGGCATTGGTCGCCAGCGCGTCGGCCCACGCGCCGATCGTGAAGCCGGGCTGGAACCACTGACTCTTCGCGATCGCGGTGCTCGGCAGCCAGTGCCCCGCGAGCAGGCGATTCACCGCGAGCCACACCACCGGCGCGAGCAGCGGCGCTAGCCACAGCACGAGCGCACGTCGCTGCCGGCGATGAACGACGGCGTGCGCGACGCAAACGAACGCGACGAGCACGGCGGCTTCGGGGCGCGCTAACGACGCGGCCACGAGAACCGCGAGCAACAGGGGCGAGGCATTGGCGGATGCACGGGCATCCGATGCGGGTGCGGCATCCGATGCGGGTGCAGAGCTCGTGTTTGTCGGTCTCGGGTTGTTCGGTGTCGTGCTTCTCGCGGGTCCTCGCGTTGCGCGTGTCACGAGCGAGCTGATCATCGTGAGGATCAGTGCGCTCGTGATGGCGACTTCCATGCCCGAGAGTGCCGTCCACGCGAACGCGGCGATCGACACGACGATCGTGCCCGCGACGACACCCACGGCGTGGCGCGCGATGCGTTCCCACCACGCGTTGCCGGCGCGCTCCTCGCCTCGTGTGCCATCGCGTGTGGTCGGCGCGAGAGCGCACGCGATCCGATACGCCATCACCGCGCACCACGCGTAGAGCAGCGCGCACAGCGCGAACGCGACCCACACGAGCGCGTGCCCGCGCGCACCGAGCGTCCAGAACGGCGCGAGGACCGCGGGCCACGCGATGCTCGTCGCGCCGGCCGAGTAGCCCGAGCCGTCGAAGTACGTGAACGGGCGCGCGCTGCCCATCTGCTTCGCGTAGGTCAGGTAGATGTAGCTGTCGTCGAGGGGCAGCCCCATCTCGGGCGAGCGGCGCAGCGCGGTGGCCGCGTACGTCCACGCGATCACGATCGCGACGATCGCGAGTGCGAACGCGACGCCATGACGGCGAGCGAGCTCACGCGCGGACATCCGCGGGTTGTCCCACGGAAGTGGCGGTCAGGGCCAGCCGGCGACGGGCGTGCGAGGCGCGGCGAGCGCGATGTGCTGGAAGCGGAACATGCGGTCGCGCTGGTAGTCGCCGAGCATCTCGAGCGCGAGCTCGTTGAAGTCGAGCGAGCGGACCCAGCGGAAGCCGCACTCGTAGAGGAGCGGCAGCATGTCGTCCGAGCCGTACTGGATCGGCTCGCCGAGCTCGCCGACGTACGCGCGCGTCTGCTGATCCTCGGCCTTGAGGTTCTGCCCCGAGGCGAGCTTCTTGCCGACGAAGTCGAACGCGACGAGCGATCGCGGATCGAGGCCGGTCGCGAGGCGCGTGGCCGTGGCGCGAACGGCGCCCTCGGTGAGGTACGGCACGACGCCCTCCCAGAGCACGAGCGCCGGCTCGGTCGTCGAGAAGCCGTTCGCGCGGAGGCGCTCGATCGGATCCTCGCGCTCGAAGTTGCACGTCACGTAGGTCGCCGCGTCGACGGGGTAGCCCGCGACGCGCGCGAGGCGCTCTTGCTTGGCCGCTTGCGTCGCGGGGTGGTCGACCTCGAAGAACCGCACGCCGGCGCGCGGGAGACGCGCCGCGCGCGTGTCGTAGCCGGCGCCGAGGATCACGACCTGGCGGATCGACATGCGATCGACGGCGAGATGCACGAGGCGATCGAGGTAGGCGACGCGCAGCGCGAGCCACAGCTCCATCGGAGCGAAGCGTTCGTCGAGACGCTTCGCGATCTCGTGACCGTCGGCGCCCGCGAGCGTTTCGGCCCACGGGTCGACGAACAGCGGCTGGGGCCATTGGCTCGCGCGGGCCCGGTAGGCGCACACCATCAGCGCGGTCTTGGAGGCTGAGCTCTGGGTATCCACGCCGCCGGTGTACCACTCCTTCCGACACTTCCAGGCAACACCCGGGCTACGGCGCTGCCCGATCCGTACCCGAACATGAACGTGTTGCTGTCGACTTCACCTTCGATGCGAAGCGTCTTGCTGCTTGCCCTTCTATCTGTGGGTTGTGTGGAGGGGCTCGAGGCCGAGCAGATCGAGGACACGGATGACGAAACGTCGAGCCGGGTCGCTCTCAACGGTCTCACCGCGTTGAACGCGGACATGACGTACACCCTCGACGCCTCGTTGCTGCAGACGCTCGCGCAGGGGAGTCTTCGCACGGCCGCGACGCGCGTTCCGACGCTATTCGCCACCGCCGCCGGGCGCGACCAGTTCTCGTACCTCTACACGTGCGCCGAGAAGTCGAACGCGAAGCTGACCGTCGTCGCTCCGAGCGGGACCGCGTTCGCCTACAGCGGCTCCTTGGGGCTCGCGACGGAGTGGACGTCGGGCGCCCTCCCCCAGAAGAAGTACGGGCTGATGACCGCGTGCATGCTCGCACGAACGAACTACTTCGGAGAGGTCGTCTCGATCTCGATGCGCAACGACAAGATCTCGACGAGCTCGGACGAGCAGGAAGCGTTCACCGTCCCCGAGGGTGCGTTCTGGGGCGACCTGTTCACCGGGACGGCCATGCGCGCGTGTACATCGGCCACGAAGCTCTCCGGTGCGCCGATCTCCACGCTCCCGCAACGCGAGTGCACCGTATCGACCGACGGCGCCACCACGAAGTGTGGATTTGGGTACGCCGGCGAATGCTCCACCGTTTGCGTCACCGACCTCACGAAGAAGAACGGATACTCGAAGTGCGAAGGCCACGCGGACTCCATCTCGGTCTTCGTCGCCGCGCCCTGACCTAGAAAAAGCGATTCCACCCTACGTTTCCCAGCTACCCGGCCGATACCCGGGCGCATGCGTACATCCATTCTCGCTGCTCTCGTGTTTGCTGGTGGCTGTGTGACGGAGGCGCCGGAGCTCGGCTCGACCGAATCGCACGTCGAATCGGCCAACCGCATCGCGCTCAACCGCATCGCGCTCAATCGCATCGCGCTCAACCGCATCGCGCTCAACGGGCTGACCACGCTCGGCGGAGCGGACACGATGCTCGACACCGCGGAGAACCGCGACGTCGTGAGCTACCTCGTGCAGTGCGCGCTGCCCGAAGGCTCGTCGATCACGCTGTCCGACGCGAACGGCACGTACACGTTCGACGGTGCGATCGGTCTCGCGCCCGGCTGGGCGAGCGGCGCTCCGTCTGCGTCGGAGAAGCGCTGGGTCTCCGCGTGTCTCCTCGCGCGCACCAACGCGTACGGCGTCTCCGTCGCCATCTCGCTGCGCGGCCCGAACGCGGCCCTCACCGTCGACGCGACCGAGGAGTCTGCCTACGGGCTGCGCGAAGGCGCGTTCTGGGGCGATGTCTTCGGCGAAACGCTCGACGCGAACGCGTGTCCGGGGCCGCTCAAGCTCGCCGACTCGCAGGCGTCGACGCTGCCGCTGCGCGCGTGCACGGTGTCGGCCGACGGCGTCACCACCACGTGCGGTCACGACTACGCCGGTGCGTGCGCGTCAGCGTGCGGTGACGACAGCGGCAACTACACGGGCTGCGCCGGCGTGACCGAGGTGATCACGACGTACGTCGCGAGCGAGTAGTCATTTGCGCTCGAGGTGCTCGACGAGGTTGTTGTAGGCCGTCGTCACGCGCATCGAGAGCTCCGTCGCGGCCTTCTGCTTCGCGGGATTTCCCGCGTGCATGTCCGGGTGGTACTTGCGCATCAGCTGCCGGTACGACGACTTGATCTGCGCCATGTCTGCACCGGGCGACAGATCGAGGATGCGATACCACTCGGCGAGCTGCGCTTCCTGACTGCCGGGGCGCGGCGGACGCGACGAGCCGCCCGAAGACGAGGACGACGATGACGATGACGACGACGGCGGCGTCCACGGACCACCGCGCGCCGCTTGCTCCTTCATGCGCCGGAACTGCTCGTCGGCGGCGGCCTTCTGCTTGGCCTCGCGCTGATCGCGCTCGCGGTGAACGCGCGCCGATCGTTCGCGGGCGGCCTTCTCGCGAGCCGCGCGCGACGCGGGATCCGACGTCGCCAGCTTCGCGATCGGATTGTCGCGGCGACCCGCCTTCTCGCGCGCGGCCTTGCGTGCGGTCAGCTCGGCTTGCAGCGCGGCGCTCTCGACATGGCTCAGTGGCTCGTCATCGACGATCACGAGCGACGTCAACCTCGACAGGGTCGACTGCGCCCCTTCGAGGATTCGCTTCGTCAGGCTCACCCGTCGAGCGTAGCAAACTAGTCGCGGTGGTACAGGATCGCGGCGTCCTGACCGACGGCCCAGGTATGCGGGCCGGCTCCGGTCACGCCATAGAGCGAGTCGTTGAAGCTCGCGACCGGCGTGGAGATCGACCACGTGCTGCCATCCCAGTGGCCGACCTCGCTACCGCCGACACCCCACGCGTTGCTCGCGCCCGGCGCGTGGATGCTCGCGAACAGCGTCGTCCCCGACGCGTGTGGCGCCCACGCCGAGCCGTTCCAGCGCAGCGTGCCCGTGCCGGGGAGCGCGACCCAGACGTCGTTCGCCGCGCGCGCACCGACGGCGAAGAAGCTGTTCGGCGTGACCGCGCAGGCCGCGGCGCCGGCGCACAGCGTCCACGACGCGCCGCCCGTGTAGTGCGAGACCTTGCCGGACTCCGATGCGATCCACACGTCGTTCGCAGCGACGCCGGAGATCGACACGGGTGCGCCCGTGATCGCCATCGACTGGAACGATCCCGTCCAGTGCACGGCGCTCGCGGTGCCGATCATCCACACGTCGTTCGCGCCCGCGCCCCACACGCCCGTGTACGAGATGTTCGGCGCGCCGGCGACGGGACTCCAGTCGGTGCCGTTCCAGCGCAGCACGGTGCCGGCCTGCCCGACCGCCCACGCGTCGGTCGAGGACAGCGCCCACACGCCGCGCAGGTTGTTCGTGGTGCCCGACATCATCTTCTCCCACGCGCCGTCGCGACGCCGGAGGATCGTGCCGCCATCGCCGACCGCGAACACGTCGTTCGCGTCGACCGCGTCGACCGCGTGCAACAGGCCCGTCACACCGCTCGGCGGTGCCTCGATGCACCACGTGCCCGCGGGACACGTCGAGATCACCGGCCCGTCGCCCTCCATCCCGTCGTCCGGTCCGCCGTCGCCGGCGGTGCCGCCGTCGCCGGGGGCGTCATCGCCACCGCCGTCGCTGGCAGAGCCCGGGTCGTTGCCGCAGGCGGCGAGCAGGATCGCGATCGTCAGGATCCGCATCGCGGTCAGGATACCAGCACGCTACGGCTGCACGTACGTCGTGATGACTTCGTCGATCTCGTCGTTGCCGCCGCCGCCATGACCGTGACCACCGCAACCGTGATGGCCGTGTCCCCACCCGTGACCGTGGCCGTGGTGGCTATGACCGTGGTGACCGTCGTGATCGTCGTCGTCATCGTCGCCGCCGAACGGGACCCCACCCCAGTGCCAGCCGCCGTGGCCCCAGTGGTGACCGTGGCCGTGCACGCCCTCGAACGCATCGGTCGGCGAGCAGTCGACGTAGTAGCCGTCGATCTCGCGATCGCATGCGAACTTGTTCTTCGGCGCGACGAAGTCGGCGCAGTCACCCGCGTACGTCATTCCGCACAGCGTGAGGCCGGGCTGCGTCGGATCGGGCTCGGTGCAGTCGCGCGCGTCCATGTCGCCGTCCTCGGGCCCCGCCGCCTGATCGCGACCGCGGCACGCGTACATCTCGAGCGGCCTGTTGTCCGGCTGGAACACGTCGCCGAAGAACGCGCCCTCCTGGAGCGTCCACGCCGCGCGCTCGGAGGCGGTCGTGTCGAGCGCGTCGTCCGGACCGCGAAGCGACACTTGCACCGTGACGTCATTGTTGTTCACGCGCGCGAGCAGACACGCGCTGACCCAGCGCTGCTCGCTCGAGTTCATCGAGCGAGTCTCCCAGCGCGGAGCCAGTCCGACCTCACCGAGGAAGTTCAGCTGACCCTGCGTCGGATGGTTGACGGTGAGGATGATCCCGTCCTCGAGCGCGCAGCTGATCACGAAGCTGAACACCTCGCGACCTTCCGCGGTATCGAGGAGCGTTCCGATCGATCCGAGGTTCGCCTGGAGGTTGTTGAGCGCGATGCGATTGAGCGCGATGCGGTTCAGCGCGATGCGGTTCAGCGCGATGCGATTGAGCGCGATGCGGTTCAGCGCGATGCGGTTGTCGACGGTGACACTCGACGTGTCCTCGGAGAGAACCGGATCGTCGACGCTATCGATGCATCCGCCAGCTGCGATCAAACAAGCGAGTGGAACAACCAGACGCATGGGCCTCCAACGCGGCCTGCACGCCGCGTTTTTGGATGATGAGTCCGACTCGCTCGATCTTCAATGTGCCCTTATTTCGCCACTGTAGGCTGCTACATCACAGCTCGTGGATCCTGCGTCTCCACAGCGGATCGGCCGCGGCGAGATCGCGCGCGATGACTGTCCGCGTGTCGGACAGCCGGCCATGTCGAGCCGCGAGCATCCAGAGCTCGAGCCTGAGCTGCACGAACACCGGCTCCGTCCCGTCGAGCGCTTTCTCCCACACGTCCGCACTGCCATTGGTTGCCAGCGCATGCAGCACTTCCAGCGTCTTGGCACTCTGCAGGTCGTGCTCGCCCACCACCTCGCCCGAGAAGGTCGCGAGGACGTCGCGTAGCTCCGTCAGTTCGCCGCGCGCCGCGAGGACCCGCGCGAGCAACAGTCGATCCATCGCGGTGCCGCCTTCTGCGGCACGCGACTGCAGCGACAAGCTGCGACGCGCGAGCTGGAGGGATTCGTCGAGCTTTCCCTCCCACAGCATCTGTTCGGACAAATTGTGTACGACGGATCGCTCGACGAGGGCCTGGCCTGATTCTCTCGCGAGCTGCGAAGCGTGACGGAGGTCATCCGCGGTGCGATCGATCTCGCCGCGCGCCGACCAGAGCCACGCGCGGTTTCCATACGCGGCCGCGAGGTGGAAGCGATCGTCGTGGGCGATGCAGTCCTGGATCAACTGATCGAAGACGCGCTCGGCCTCGTCGAGCCGACCGAGATCGGAGAGCGCGGGACCGAGGAGCAGCGCGGCGATCGTCGCGGTCTCGTGGCGATCCATCGCGCGCGCTCGCGCGAGAACGTCGACGAACGTCGCCGCCGCCTCTTCGTACTGCTGGCGGCGAAACTGGTCGCGGCCGACCGCGAGCGCGAGATCGATCTCGAGTCCCTCGTCGGCGATCGTGGCGAGTCGCTCGCGGGCGAGCTCGGCGTTCGCGCGCGCGCCGTCGAAGTCCTCGCAGAAATCGAGGACGATCGCCTGCTCGAGCGCGAGCTCCACCTCGAGCCGCGCGTCGTGGATCTCGCGCGAGATCTCGAGCGCCTCGTCGAGGACGGCGCGCGCGTCGAGCAGCCGCTGCAGGCGCATGCGGGCGCGGGCGAGCCCGAGCAGCGCACGGGCGCGCGGCTCGTCGCGACGCTGGAGGTGGCGGACCGCGCCGGACCACGCCTGCTCGGCCTCGAGCGGGCGGTACTCGTGCTCCGCTTGCACGCCGAGGAGCGCGAACGCCGCGCCGGCGGCGACGCTCTCGCCGACGGCCTCCGCGTGCCGCGCGATCCGCGCCGGATCGCCGCCCTCGGACTGCTCGTGCGCGAGCGCGGCCTCGTGGAACGCGCGCTTCGCGATGTCGTCCGTCGTCGCGTACAGCCCTTCCTCGACGAGCGCCTGGCGAAACGCGAGGTTGCCGTCGGCGGAGCTGACGAGGATCTGCGCGGCGATCAGCTCCTTGATGCCGACATCGGGATCGATCGCCGTCGTCGGACCACCCGCCTGCTCGACCGCGTCGATCACCGCCGCGAGCTCGCGCGCCGCGAACGGCCCACCGATGACGGCGCACGCGCGGGCGAGCGCGACCAGCTCCGGCGCGAGGCCGGCGATTGCACGCGCCGCGATCCACGGTCCGAGCGCGATCGGCTCGAGGCTCTCGAGGGCGCTCGTGTCGAGGAAGAACTCGCTCGACCCCGGACGCGGCCGGATCGCGCCGCGCTCGTGGATCTCGCGGGCGAGCATCGTGAGGTGCAGCGGGTTGCCGCGCGCGAGCTTCACCAGCTGCCGCACGGCGCGCAGCGGGGGGTACTGAGCGGGCTCGAGCAGGCGCGTGGTCAGCTCGACCGCCGCCTCTTCGTCGAGCGGCGGCAACACGTCGCGACGCCGGCGTTCCGCCCGCGCGCCGAGCTGAGGTCGGCGGCTCTCGAGGCGCGGATCCGCGATGCCGAGGATCCATAGCGGCAGCGACTCGCCACCGAGCGTCGCGTACTCGAGCGCGTCGAGCAGCTCCGAGTCCGCGAAGTGCAGATCGTCGAGGAGGATCGCCACGCCGCTACCGCGGTAGGTGTCCCGCGCGTGCGCGCGCAACGCATCGCCGATCTCGCGAACACCCTTGATCGCGCCGATCAGCTCGCCGAGCGCCCCTCTCTTCGCCATGCCGGGCGCGGGGACGCGCGCGACGTGGACGTGTGCGCCGAGGTCCGCGATGCGGCGCGCGA
The DNA here is from genome assembly GCA_964617845.1 of uncultured Kofleriaceae bacterium. Lineage (GTDB taxonomy): Bacteria > Myxococcota_A > Polyangia > Haliangiales > Haliangiaceae > JABFXX01. The sequence continues at coordinate 201,977 of CAZUAR010000010.1, forward strand.
GCTCTGCCGCGAACGCGGTCTTACCGGTACCCGCGTCGCCGTAGAGCAGCGCGAACGCGGGGCCCATCGGCGTCCACGATCCCGACACGCTGTTCGTGCGCGCTTCACGCGGACGCGCGTCACCCGGACGCGCTTCGCCCTCGAGCGCGGACGGAGCACCGCGCAGCGCCGCGGCGGCGTCGGCCGCGAGATCGACGAGCAGCGCGCCGCGACCGACGAGCTCGACGGCGTCCGCGTCCTCGGTTCCCGAGGCGAGCTGGCGGAATGCCTCGCCGATCGGCGACGACCGGGTCGCGACCTGCGCCACGGCGGCGAGCGCGCGCGTGAGGATCACGCCGGTCCACGTCGCCGCCGGCAGCCAGCTCTCGACGCGCTCGATCGCCTCGCCCTTCGGCGCCGGTGCCGGACCGGATCGATCGACGTGGAGTGCGTCGAGGTGACACGCGACTCTCGCACCGGCGGCCGCCAGGTCCTGCGCGAGCGCGAGCGCCGCCGACGCCGGGTCGCCGTGCGTCGAGCCGAGCAGCGCGCCGAGGATCTTGCGGCCGCGTTGCGACACGACGATCACGTGCCGCGCGCTGAACTGACCGAGCAGCGCACGATCGACCTTGGGCAGCTCCGCCCACACGAGCACGACGGGCTGCTTGCTCTCGGTGACCTGCGAGAGCGCCGGGATGCTGCGCGCGATCGACGGCGTGTCGCGCGTGGCGAGCAGCTTCGCGCGCAGCTCCGCCGCGCTGCTCGGCCGCTTCGCCGGATCCTTGGCGAGCACGTCCTGCACGATCACCTCGAGCACCTGCGGCACCGGCGCGAGCTCGCTCAACCTCGGCGGACGCAGCGCCGCGTGCGCGCGCTCGAGCGCCGCGACATCGCCCACGAACGGCGGGCGCCCGGTGCACAGCTCGAACAGGATGCAGCCGACGGCGTACAGATCGCTGCGCGCGTCGACGCTCGCGGGATCGACCGCCTGCTCCGGCGGCATGTACTCGAGCGATCCGATCTGCACGCCCGCGCGCGTCGGGTCGTCCGGGTCCGTCGGGATCTTGCGCGCGATGCCGAGATCGAGCACGACGACCTCGCCGGACTCCGTGCGGATCAGGTTGTCGGGCTTGAGGTCGCGGTGCGCGAAGCCCGCGAGGTGTACCTGCTCGACCGCGTCGAGGATCGCGAGCGTGATCTTCACCGCGCGATCCGCGCGCACGTGTCCGTCCAGCGTCGCGTCGCCGAGGTTCTCCCCGCGCACGCGCTCCATCACCATCCACGCGCGACCGTCGGTGACACCGCGATCGAACAGCTGCGGCACCGCACGCCCACCTCGACCGCTGGGCGCGGACGTCGCGCGCGCGCGAGGCGACGCATCGTGGATCGCGTTGATCGCGGCGAGCGCGTCCGCTTCGCGTGCGATGCGAGCGCGCGCGAGCTCGTGATCGGCGTGCGCGATCTTGAGCACGCGCTCGATGCCATCGACCGCGGGAAGCGACCACACGCTCGCGAAGCCGCCGCGTCCGATGCAGATCGCGTCCGCGGCGATCCACGCCGGCCTCTCGCCGGGCTCGACCTTCGTCTCGGCGATCGGCGCGGGCTCACCACCGTGCGCGGGGCATGCCTTCCCCGACGCGAGCCGGCGATGACACGTAGCGCAGCGAGCCACGGTCCGATGTTACTTCAACGCGTCGGCGGTCCAGATTCCCACGGGCAGTGGATACGGCGCCCACGCTTCGACGTCGAGCGCGTCGCCATCTACGACATCGCCTTGGATCGACGCGGTGCTCGTACCGACCGCGATGCGGCTGTGCGCGAATGGTTCGAGCGCGCTGCGCAGCGCCGCGACATCGACTGCGGCACGCGGTGCGACCGCGAGGACGCTGTCGGGCGCCTCCATCGCGAGCGTGAAGCCCTTCTCGATCGCGAGCGACGAGACCGCCGCGACGTCGGGTCCCTCCGCATACAGCGCGATCACCTCGGACGAGCTCGCGGTGTCGGGATGGATCACCGCGCGCAGCGCTTCGAAGAACTGGCGCGCCGTCTGGAAGCGATCCTTGGGCTCGGGTGAGAGCGCCTTTCCGATCGGCTCGTCGATCGCTGGATCGATGTCGACCTTGCTCGAGGGTCGAGGACGCGCACCGTGGATCTGCAGGTAGCTCTGCACCACACCCGGTGCGCCACCGAACGCGGGCTGGCCGGTCAGCATGTGGAACGCGAGCAGGCCGAGTGCGTAGACATCCGTGCGTGCGTCGACGGGCTGGCCCCGCATCTGCTCGGGCGCCATCGCCGCGGGCGTTCCGAGCATGGAGCGCGACGATGTCAGGCCCGGTCCTTCGAGGTCCGTGAGCTTCACCAACCCGAAGTCGAGCAGTACGGGACGCTCTGTCTCCGCTGTGCGCGCGAGGATGACATTCGACGCCTTCACGTCGCGATGCACGAGACCCGCGTCGTGTGCGACGGCGAGCGCGTCGCATAGAGGCGCGAACATCGCGAGCATCTCCGCCGGCGGAAGCGAGCCTCGCTCCTGCAGCACCTCGCGCAGGCTCGGGCCCTCGAGGTACTCGAGCACGAGGTAGGGACGACCATCGGCCAGCGTGCCGTTGTCGAGCGCGCGCACGACGTTTGGATGGTGCAGGCGCTCGATCGCCTTTTGCTCGCGCTGGAACCGCGTGAGCGCGTCGACCGACCGGACGAGCTCGAGGTGAAGGATCTTGATCGCGACGCGTTCGCCACCGTCGGAGATCGCGTGCCACACCTGACCGAACCCACCCTCACCGACCAGTCTGTCGAGCGTGTAGCCAGGAACGATCGGCGGTGGACCGTGAATCTCCAACAGGCACTTCGTACCACCGCGCGCGTGATAGTGTTTTTGTACGTGGTCGAAAACGTCATCGAGGCCATGGTCGATGCGCTGGTCGTGGTGGACGTGGAAGGGCGAATCACACTGGTCAACACCGCCATGTCGCGCATCACCGGCTACTCGCTCGAGGAGCTGCGCGGACTCTCGATCACCAAGCTCCTCGTCGACGACAGCTCGGGGATGCGCACGCAAGTTCGCCGGCGCATCGAAGAAGGCGAGCACCTTCGCCGCGAGGAGTCGTGGGTGATCGCCAAGTCGGGCGAGAGAATTCCCGTCTCGGTCACCGGCTCCCCGGTGCTCAACCCCGAGGGAAACCTGCAGGGCATCGTGCTGGTGGCGCGAGACATCCGCGAGATCCGGCGTCTTCTGACCGAGAAAGAGGAAGAGATCGTTCGACGTCAAAAGGCCGAGGACGAGCTTCGCAAGGTCAACGCGTCGATCGAAGAGCAGCTCGAGTCGACGCGCACGCAGCTCCTGCTCGCCGAGCGTCGCTCCACGCTCGGCACGCTCGCGGGTGGCGTCGGTCACGAGCTTCGCAACATCGCGCAGATCCAGATCGCCGCGGTCGACGAGCTGCAGCTCGCACTCGCGTCGGGCAAGGACATCTCGCAGATCACGCGCAGCGTGGTCGATGATCTCGAGCGCGTCGGCGATCACATCACGACGCACGGCAATCGCTTGATGCAGCTCGCGCGTCCCGGCCCGGATCACGTCACGCCGACGGACCTCGCGGTGATCGTGCGCGACGCGGTCGCGATGCTCAAGGGCGCCGGCAAGCTGCGCAAGCTCCGTGTCGAGCTCGATCTCAACGACGGTATCCAGGTCAGCGTCAACCGCGTGCGCATCGAGCAGATCCTCGTGAACCTGATCGTCAACGCGGTCGATGCGATCGGCGATGCACCCGGCACCATCTCGATCCGGGTCATGCCCACGGACGATGGACGGCGCGTGCGCTGCGAGGTCAGCGACACCGGTTCCGGAATCGCGCCCGAGGAGCTGTCGAAGATCTTCGAGCCGTTCTTCACGACGAAGCCGCCCGACAAGGGGACCGGGCTCGGCCTTCCGGTCGCCAAGGAGATCGTGGCCAGCTACGGCGGCACCCTCGCGGTCGAGTCGACCCTCGGCAAGGGCACGACGTTCTCGTTCGACCTGCCGCGCTGACGCAGCCCCGAACGCGCAGCTCGAACGCGCAGCTCGAACGCGCAGCTCGAACGCGCAGCTCGAATGCTCGGCTCGAATGCGCAGCTCGAGTGCTCGGCTCGGACGCTCAGCTCGCGGGCATCAGCTCGACGGTGCCCTCGCCGACCTTCTTGCCGCGCAGCACGCGATAGTCGGAGCCCCACTGCTCGACGAGCAACGTGTCCTCGCCGGGCGCGCTGTACAGCCACCACCGGCAGCGCTCGACGTGTCCCGCGGGTCGATCCTTCTTCAGATCACCGAGCGGCCCGACGTCGCCGTCGAGCTTGCAGGTCGCCGCGCCGCGCTTGTCGAGCACGTAGCGAACATCCTCGATCACGAGCGCCTCGGGCGGATAGCCCGCGAGCGCTTGCGAGTCGTCTTGCGCGAGCAGCCGCATCGCGCCCGCGCCGGCGCGCTCGATGCCGATGACGATCCACCGCACGTCCTTGCCGTCGACGACGCGTCCCGCGCTCCACCGATGGCCGTCCTCGTCGTACGCGATCAGGCCCTCGACCAGGTAGTCCTTGTGGTCGATGGTCAAGATGTCGTTGACGCGGAGGTCACGGACCGAGCGCTCGACGATGCTGTCGCCCGCCGGCAGGGCGAGCGGGTCCTTGTTCCCGCGTAACGCCTTGCGTCGATCGTTGGCTGCGATGCCGACGGCAGCAACCGCACCGACGACGGTGAGCACCACGAGCAAGATCCAGATCACGGGCGAACTATCCACGCCCGCGCGTCACAACACAACACATCCGGGGGACTCCCCCGGATCCCCCGCTGCAGGTTCTGTGGTACATCGCGACGGCTCGATGCCGGTCATGAACATCATCGAAGCTGTCCGCAGTGCGCTCCAGCTGCAGATGCGCGCCGATCCGCGCGTCGTCATTCTCGGCGAAGACATCGGCAAGTTCGGCGGCGTGTTCCGCGCGACGAGCGGCCTCTACGACGAGTTCGGCGCGGACCGCGTGATCGACACCCCGCTCGCCGAGGCGGGCATCATCGGCACGGCGATCGGCATGGCGCTCTACGGCCTGCGCCCGGTCCCCGAGATCCAGTTCGGTGACTTCATCTTCCCGGCCTTCGATCAGATCGTGAACGAGCTGGCCAAGTTCCGCTATCGCTCGGGCGGCCAGTACACCTGCCCTGTCGTGATCCGGACGCCCGTCGGCGGCGGCATTCGCGGCGGTCACTATCACTCGCAGTCGCCCGAAGCGCTGTTCATCCACACGCCGGGCCTCAAGATCGTCGCGCCCTCCAACCCCTACGACGCCAAGGGCCTCCTGCTCGCGTCGATGCGCCAGAACGATCCGGTGCTCTTCATGGAGCCCAAGCGCATCTATCGTGCATCGCGCGGCGAGGTCCCCGAGGACGACTACACGGCCGAGCTCGGCAAGGCCTCCATCGTCGCCGAGGGCAACCAGGTCACGCTGCTCGCGTGGAGCGGCATGGTCTCGATCGCCATCGACGCGCAACAGAAGGCCGCCGACGCCGGCATCTCCGTCGAGGTCGTCGACCTCCGCACGCTCATGCCGTTCGACATCGACACCATCCTCGCCTCGGTCAAGAAGACCGGCCGCTGCGTGATCGTCCACGAGGCCCCGCGCACGTGCGGCTTCGGCGCCGAGCTCATCGCATCGATCCAGGAGCGCGCGATCGAATACCTCGAGTCGCCGATCCTTCGCGTCACCGGACTCGACACCCCGTTCCCCTACAGCCTCGAGCACGAGTACATGCCCAACGCGGACCGCGTCCTCACGGCGATCCGTCAGACCCTGGAGTGGTAGCCATGGCGTTCGACTTCTACATGCCCGATATCGGCGAAGGTGTCGTCGAAGGCGAGATCGTTGGTTGGAAGGTGAAGGTCGGCGACACGGTCAAGCTCGACCAACCGCTCGTCGAGGTGATGACCGACAAGGCCACCGTCGAGCTCCCCTCGCCGCGCGCCGGCACGATCACGAAGATCAACTACAAGGACGGCGACATCGTCCCCGTCGGAAAGATCCTCGTCGTCATCGACGACGGCAACGCGACCGCCTCGGCTCCACCACCCAAGGCACACGGCGCACCTCACAGCGCACCCCACGGCGCACCCCACAGCGCACCCCACAGCGCACCGTCGGCGGCACCTGCCGCGCCGATGCAGGTCTCGACCTCCGCGCCGACCCAGGGCATCCAGGTCATCGACGCCACCGCCACGCGCGAGCGCGTCCTCGCCACGCCCGCCACGCGCAAGCTCGCGCGGCAGATGGGCGTCGAGATCGGCCGCGTCCCTCCCACCGGCAAGCACGGCCGCGTCACCACCGAGGACGTCAAGCGCTACCAGCAGAACGGCCCCACCACCCACAGCGGCGCGACCGCGATGGTCCGCACGCAATACGCGCCCATCTCCATCGCGCGCGACCCGCTCGGTCTCGAGGAGCGCATCCCCCTCCGCGGCATGCGCAAGCGCATCGCCGAGTCGATGTCGCGCTCGGTCCACACCGCCGCGCACTTCACCTACGTCGAAGAGATCGACATGACGGAGCTCGTCGCCGTCCGCGATCGCGCCAAGGCTCGCGCCGCCGAGCGTGGCGTGAAGCTCAACTACCTGCCCTTCATCGTCAAGGCGGTCGTCTCGGGCCTCAAGAAGTGGCCGCAGCTCAACGCCTCCCTCGACGAGTCCACGCAGGAGATCGTTCGCAAGAAGTACTACCACATCGGGATCGCGGCCCAAGGTCCGCACGGCCTCGTGGTCTCCACCGTCCGCGACGCGGACATGCGCTCGATCTTCGATCTCTCTCGCGAGATCGATCGCCTCGGCGAGGCCGTGCGCAGCAACACCGCCACGCGCGACGATCTCACCGGCTCCACGTTCACCATCTCCTCCCTCGGCAAGCTCGGCGGCGTGCTCGCCACCCCGATCATCAACTTCCCCGAGGTCGCGGTCGTCGGCGTCCACAAGATCGAAGAGAAGCCCGCGGTCCGCAACGGCCAGATCGTGATCCGACACCTCATGAACCTCTCGATCTCCGTCGACCACCGCCTCGCCGACGGCTGGGACGGCGCGATGTTCCTCCAGGACGTGAAGACGCTCCTCGAGGATCCGACGACGATGTTCATGGAAATGATCTGAGGCCCGACCCAGACGATCGCGACGCTGTCGCTTCGTCACAGGCGCCTACGAAGAGCCTCGCTCTCCGCGATGTCGGCGAAATCAACTTGCGGTCGCGGGCCACAGCACTCGAACCGCGCCTCTCCCACCGATGCGCAACGTTCGAGCACGTCGTAGCGCTCCGCCTCGCCTCGCTCACACTCGCCACCAACTATGACGACTGCCGCATCGTGCACATCTCCGTGCAACGCGATCACGTCCACCTCCTCGTCGAAGCAGACAACGAGCAAGCGCTCGCGCGCGGCATGAAGTCGTTCCAGGTCTCCGCCGCCAAGCGCCTCAACGCCGCCTTCACAGCGAAGCATGCCCGCCGTCGACCGGTGCATTGCCGCCGCGGACAAGTCTTCACCGACCGGTATCACGCCGAGTACATCACCAGCCCTCGCCAAGCTCGCAACGCGCTCGCCTATGTCCTGAACAACTGGCGCAAGCACCGCGAGGATCGCGACGTGCCACATCGACCGGGCGTCGCGTTCGAGCACGACTGGTACTCGTCGGGCTGGATGTTCGCCGGCTGGCGCGAGCGCGCGAACCTCGAGTTCATCCCGCCGACGCCCGACGGTTTTCAGCCCCTGGCGATTTGGTTCCCTCGGTCGTGGTTACTGACCACCGGCTGGCGGCGACACGGCCTCATCAGCCTCTTTGAAGTTCCTGGCTCCAGATCCACGTCATCGCACCGCCGCGCGTCTCGACGATCTATGTAGAAACATCACTGTGGGTTCATAGGTGGGTAGGGTTGTTTCGCGAAGCTATGCGGTCGTGTTCTGGAGGCTCGCCGGTCGATCGTGACAGCACGACGTGCGCGAGTCGGTACCACCATAGAGCTTGCACGCACCATCCTCGCACCCGAAGCCGTGCACGCCTCGGCCAGCCGTTCTTCGACCTGAACTAGCGAAACGCTCCGTTCCGCCCCGCATCGCCTGCATTTGGTCTAGGCTGAATGCGTGCGGCAGAACGAGCGGAACACGACGATTGCCGACGGCGGAGAGCCAACGACCGACGGTCCCACCGAGAGCTGGTACCTGATCGTCTCCGGTAGCGAAGAGAGCTCTCGCGTCGTCCCACTCCTCGACGGTGAAGAGGTCATCTTCGGTCGCCAGAGCGAGTCGACGGTGCAGTTCGAGCACGAGCGCGTCTCGCGCCGTCACGCGGCCGTGCGCCGGTACGGCAATCAAATTGTCGTCGAGGATCTCGGCAGCCGGAACGGCACGCTCGTGAACGGGCAGCCCACGACGGGCCCGCGCCGCCTTTCGGTCGGCGACGTGATCCAGGTCGGGCCCGGCAGCGCGATCGTCGCGAGCTCGAGCGCGGTGCGCGCGAAGCGGCAGATCGGGACGATCACGGAGCTCGAGGATCGGTTCGCCGCGGAGGTCGATCGCGCGACGCGGTATCACCGGCCGCTGGGGCTCGTGATGCTGCGCATCGATGGCCCGATCGAGCAGATGACGGAGTTCGTCGAGGGGTTCGCGCGGCAGCTGCGCCGCATGGACCTCCTCGCGGAGTACGGCTCCGAGGAGCTCGCGATCTTGTTGCCCGAGACCAATCGCGATGCGACGCGCAATGTCGCCGCCCGCGCGCGTGCGGTGCCGCAGGGGCTCGTGGCGTCGACGGGCGTCGCCGCGTATCCCGAGGATGGATCGAGTGTCGGCGAGCTGATCGGCGTGGCGCGCGATCGGCTGCGCGGGCTCGATCGCTCGACGCGGCCCGGCGCGGAGCCGCCGCAGCCGGTGATCGTGGATCCGATGATGAAGCAGGTGCTGGCGCTCGCGCATCGCGTGGCGCCGTCGCCGATCACGGTGCTGGTGCGCGGCGAGACGGGCGTGGGCAAGGAAGTGGTGGCCGAGCTGATCCACAAGGCGAGCCCGCGCAAGGCGGGGCCGTTCATCCGGCTCTCGTGTGCGGCGCTGTCCGAGGCGATCGTCGAGAGCGAGCTGTTCGGACACGAGCAGGGCGCGTTCACCGGCGCGACGACGGCGAAGCCCGGCTTCTTCGAGGTCGCGAGCGGCGGCACGCTGTTCCTCGACGAGCTCGGCGAGCTGCCGATCGCGACGCAGGCGAAGCTCTTGCGCGTGCTCGAGACGCGGAAGGTCGTACGCATCGGCGGCACCACGGAGATCGCGGTGGACGTGCGCCTCGTGTGCGCGACGAACCGCGACCTCGAGACCGAGGTGGCGCGCGGGCGGTTCCGCGAGGATCTGTACTTCCGCGTGAGCGGGTTCGTCATTCCGGTGCCGCCGCTGCGCGATCGCAAGACGGAGATCGGGCCGCTCGCGGCGTACTTCGCCGAGGAGCTGTCGCCCGATGGTCGGACGGCGACGGTGACGCCCGAGGCGCTGCGCGTGCTCGAGGCGCACGACTGGCCCGGCAACGTGCGCGAGCTGCGGAACGCGATCGAGCGCGCGCTCGTGCTCAGCGGCGGCGCGCCGATCGAGCCGGCGCATCTGCCGGATCGGTTGCTCGAGCGCATCTCGGTCGGCAAGGGGGATGCGCCCGCGATCGACGTGCGGCAGCGCGTGGCCGACGTCGAGCGGACGAGCGTGCTCGATGCGCTCGAGTCGACGAAGGGCAACCAGACGAAGGCCGCGAAGAAGCTCGGTATCTCGCGGTTCGCGCTGATCCGGCTGATGGAAAAGCACGACCTGAAGAAGCGCTGAGTGCGCTCGCGCCGTAGTAAGACCGCCGCATGAGCGACGCGGCGATCTGGTACATCGGCATCAACGGTCAACAGCAAGGTCCGCTCGGCACGCAGCAGGTCGTCGACATGATCCGCGCGGGTCAGATCACCACGACGGCGTACGCGTACGGACAGACGCAGCCGCAGTGGACACCGATCGCGCAGATCGCGACGTTCGCGCCGCTGTTCGCGCAGATGCCGCCGCCGCCACCGCCGCCGCCGGCGGGACCCGCGCCGGTGGTCGCGGATCAGATCGACTTCGAGGTGATCGGATCCGAGATGCAGTTCGTCGAGGTCGTCCTCGATCCCGGTGAAGCGGCGATCGCCGAGGCCGGCGCGTTCTTCTACATGGATCCCGGCATCAAGATGGAGACGATCTTCGGCGACGGCTCGCAGCAAGCGCAGCAGCAGGGCTTCTTCGGCAAGCTCGCCGCCGGCGCGAAGCGCGTGCTCACCGGCGAATCGTTGTTCATGACGGTGTTCGGCAACGGCGCCAACGAGCGGCAGAAGGTCGCGTTCGCGGCGCCGTATCCGGGGAAGATCATCCCGATCGATCTGCGCCAGCACGGCGGAACGCTGCTGTGTCAGAAGGACGCGTTCTTGTGCGCCGCGAAGGGAATCGCCGTCGGCATCGCGTGGAACAAGAAGGTCGGCGCCGGCCTGTTCGGCGGTGAAGGCTTCATCCTTCAGAAGCTCGAGGGCCAGGGCCTCGCGTTCATCCATGCGGGCGGCACGGTGGTGTCGCGCGATCTGAAGCCCGGCGAGACGCTGCGCCTCGACACGGGCTGTCTCGTCGCGTTCGAGCCGCGCGTCACGTACGACATCCAGTGGGTCGGTGGCTTCAAGAGCGCGCTGTTCGGCGGCGAGGGCCTGTTCTTCGCGACGCTGACAGGGCCTGGCCGCGTGTGGCTCCAGTCGCTGCCGTTCTCGCGCCTCGCCGGGCGCATGCTCGCCGCGGCGGTGGCGAGCGGGTTCGGACGTGGTGATGAAGGCTCCGCGATCGGGGGCTTTGGCCTCGGTTCGTGACGCGCAACGCCGCGAGAATCCAGAGCGCGCCCATGGCGCATGCCTTGCTGACCCCAGGAGCATGCGCGCCCTCACCCTCGTCCTGCTGTTCGCCCCGCTCGCGACTGCATGCACCGACGACGTCGTCGGCGAGAACACCGCGTACCGGCGGCTGCAAGACGCGTATGGCAGCGAGGCGGAGTGCCTCGCGTCGACGGTCAACCCTTGTTATCAGACGCTGACGTTGTGCACGAACGGGCGCGCGACGATCGATCTGTTGATGCGCCCCATGCGCGGCACGTATCAGCTCGCCGGCTCGATCGCTCGCACAGAGACGATCGACATGTCGTTCGACTTCGACCTCGAGACACAATCCTCGCCCGACCTGCCCGGCCGCCATCCATGGCTCCTGGCCGAGTCGCTGAGCTACGACTGCGGCCTCTGAGGGCGTGACATCGTTGTCAGGGCGGGGCCGATTGCGGCCATCTCACCGCGCGTAAGTGCGCGGATTTCCACCGCGCGAGGTGGTCTCGACCGTGCTCTAGACGAGGTCATGCGCACCCTCCTCGCGTCACTGGCTTCGGTCGCCCTCGCCTCCTCCCTCCTCGCCGGCTGCTTCACCTGCGGCTGGGACGGCGAGAACGACACGATGCTGCGGTCCGCGAACGGCGACGCCGTCCTCGTGTGCGGCAACGGTGGGTTCTCCGCGATGCTCGCGAACGGCGACTTCGTCGAGGGCTGGGCGACGACGAGCTACGACGAGGCGGGCAACGCGACGTACTCGTACATCGTCGGCGAGACCGGGCAGCCGTTCGAGCTCGCGGGCACGTTCGAGGAGCGCGCGATGGATCAGGTCGAGCGCGACCACGCGAACGTCCTGTGCGTCGATCTGGAGAGCCGCGCGTGGTGGACGACCGCGCAGTGATGCGCGGGGTGATCGTGATGTAGAGTGCGCGGCATGGTCGCCCCGCAGTCCTCGTCGTACGACAAAGGCGCATTCGCGTATTTCGACGGTGACGCCGAGCAAAAGGCGCGCGGGCTGTTCCAGCTGATCCGCGAGGACGGCACCGCGGTCGACGAGGCCGCGATCGCGAACCTCGATCGCGCGCTCGCTCGCGAGCTGTTCGACGGCATGCTCCGCATCCGCGTGACGGACGCGCGCATGATGGCGCTCCAGCGCCAGGGCCGCATCGGCTTCTACGGCGAGGCGATGGGCCAGGAGGCCGCGGTGGTCGGCTCGGCGGCCGCGAGCAAGCCCGACGACTGGATCGTCCCCGCGCTGCGCGAGGCCGGCGTCGGTCTGTTCCGCGGGATGACGCTCGACTCGTACATCGCGCAGATCTTCGGCAACGCCGTGGATCCGACGAAGGGCCGCCAGATGCCGTGTCACCCGTGCGATCGCGAGCATCACTACGTCGTGATGTCGTCGTGCGTGTCGACGCAGATCCCGCACGCCGTCGGCATCGCGATGGCGATGAAGATCAAGGGCGATCGCGGCGTCGCCTGCTTCGGCTACATGGGCGATGGCGGCACGAGCGAAGGCGACTTCCACGTCGCGCTGAACTTCGCCGGCGTCCAGAAGTGTCCCGTCGTGCTGATCTGTCAGAACAACCAGTGGGCGATCTCGACGCCGGGCACGGTGCAGAGCGCCGCCGAGACGATCGCGCTCAAGGGCCTCGGCTACGGCGTCGAGGCGATTCGCGCCGACGGCAACGACGTGCTCGCCGTCTATCACGCCGTGTCGTACGCGGCCGAGAAGGCGCGCCGCGGTGATGGCCCGACGTTCGTCGAGCTGCTCACGTATCGCGTCAGCGCGCACAGCTCGTCGGATGACCCTTCGCGCTATCGCGACGAGAAGGTCACCGAGGTCTGGCGAGGCCAGCGCGATCCGCTGCGCCGCTTCGAGGCGTACCTGCTCGCGCGCGGCTTCCTCGCGCCGGGCGAGCGCGAAGAGCTCGCGAAGACCCTCGAGACCGACGTCCGCGACGCGATCGCGCGGCAAGAGGCGATCGGCAAGCCCGCGCTCTCGTCGCTCGTCGACGATGTCTACGAGACGCCGACCTGGAACCTCCGCGAGCAGATGGCCGAGGTCGAGCGCGGCGCGCGCCCCGCGAACCCGCACGAGCACGGCCCGTCGGCGTCCAGCGGCAAGTTCCAGGGCACCAGTCACTAGCCTGCGACACTCGCTCGCCTGCGACACCGCAACGCGCTGACAGCTCGCCACCGGGCGTGAGCACGCCGTCATGGCTCGGCGGAGATGCCGCGCGTAATCGAGATGGATGCGCAATCTTCGGGTCGTTATTGCCACCGCGTTGCTCGCTGCCTGTGGCGGTGCGCAACGCGGCCACATCGACGGTGGTGTGCTCGGTCGCGTCGTGGTCTATCGCAACGGCGTCGCGTTCTACGAACGCAGCGCTCGCGTCGTCGACGGTCGGGTGACGGTGCACGTGCCGCGCGACCGCGTCGATGACTTCCTGAAGTCGCTGACCGTGGTCGATCGCGCGACGAAGAAGCCGCTCGTCGTCACGATCCCGCGCCGCGAGGCGGTCGATGGCAGCTACCTCACGATGACGCTCGCGACCCCCGGCATCGAGAGAGCCGACGTCGACCTGCGCTACGTCACCGAAGCGCCGGCGTGGAAGCCGAGCTATCGCGTGCTCGTCGGCGAGGACAACAAGAAGGTGATGCTCGAGGGCTGGGCGATCGTCGACAACACGACGAGCGAGGACTGGAAGGGCGTGATGGTCGGCGTCGGCGCGAGCTCGGCGCTCGCGTTCCGCTACGACCTGTGGAGCGTGCGGCAGGTCGATCGCGACTTGCTCGCGGGCGAGGAGAAGTTCGCCATCGCGCCGCCGACGGCGGTGTCGCCGTACGCCGAGGCGGGCGCCGAGGAGCTCGCGTACCTCGACGCCGACGAGCTGCGCAAGGATGCCAGGGCCGTCTCGGTCGCCGGCAAGACGTCGAACGAGAGCACGTACGTCGTCGAGGGAATGAACACGACCGGGATGACGTACGGCACGGCCGGCAGCCCGATCGGTGCCGCGATCACGGGCACCGTGGTGGACAAGCGCACCGGCGAGAAGCTCCCCGGAGTCACCGTCACCGCGTCGTCGAAGGGCGGCCAGATCCAGACCGCGATCAGCGACGACAACGGGCGCTACACGATCGACGTGCCGGCCGGCACGTACACGCTGACGTTCTACTACGCGGACGTCACGCTCGAGCGCTCGAACGTGAAGGTGACCGCGAACAAGCCGACGATGGTCGCGCAGAACATCGACACGTCGCGCATGGGCGGCGAGGTCATCAAGATCACCGACAGAGCGCCGACGATCGATCCCACGAGCACCACGCAGAGCGTGTCGGTCAACGGCGGCTACGTCCGCAACGTGCCCGTGCCGGGCCGCACGTTCGAGGGCGCGGTGGGCAGCGCGGCGGGCAGCGCCGGCGACAGCGTGCGCATGCGGCAGCAGGACTTCGGCGGCTTCGATCCGAGAGTGCCATCGGACTACCACGAGGAGTACACGACGCCGCCGCCGCGCAATCCGGTCAAGGAGGGCGACGAGAAGCTCGCCGCGATCGCGGCGAAGGTCATCAAGGACAAGCGCGACGTGCTCGTCGAGGTGCGCAGCCCGACCGCGAGCGAGAAGGACGCGCTGGCGCGCGCGGCCGCGGTGAAGAACAAGCTCGTCGACGACGGTGTGCCGGCGAATCGCGTGCACGTGGCGACCAAGGTCGGCGCCGGCGAGCCCGAGACCGTGCGCGTGCTCGCGGTGTCACCGCAGGCGCGTCAGGCACAGAACCCGGAGCGTCGTGACCTCGGCCCCGACACGCCCGTCGGCGAGAGCCACTTCACGAGCGACAAGCCGATGACAGTTCCCGCCGGTTCGAGCGCGATGGTCTCGATGGTGCAGAGCGAGACCTCGGGCGGCATCGTGTACCTCTACGATCCGATCAGCGATCGCGGCGACGAGCGCTTCGCCTTCAAAGCGGTGCGCCTCGACAACCCGACGAGCGAGACGCTCGAAGCCGGTCCCGTGACCGTGTACGGCGACGGACGCTTCATCGGCGAGGGCATCACGGAGGCGGTGTTGCCGCACGCGTCGGTCGTCGTGCCGTTCGCGCTCGACAAGCAGATCGTCGTGTCGAAGAACGGCAACGACGAGGACCGCATCGCCAAGATCCTCACGGTGCAGCGCGGGATCATGACGGCGGAGGTGCAGCACCGGCGGCAGTCGCGGTTCACGATCACGAGCCGCTCGACGAACAGCGCGCGCGTGTACCTGCGGCACCGGCTCGCCACGGGCTGGACGCTCGTCGATGCGCCGTCGACGTTCACCAAGGTCGGCGACTCGCAGCTGTTCGAGGTCGATCTCGGTCCGGGCGAGACGAAGTACGTGACCATCACCGAGGCGACGCCGGTGCAGCGAACGTTCGAGCTCGGCTCGGATGAAGCGCTCGGCATGATGAAGGTGTTCATCGCCGAGCCCGATGCGTCACCGCAGCTGCGCGCGCAGATCGAAGCGGTGCTCGCGACGCATCGCACGGGCGCCGACCTCGTCGACAAGATCGCGACGTTGCGCGAGCAGCTCGCGGAGTATCGATCGCGCTCGGGCGAGCTCAACGCCCAGCTCGTGACGCTCAAGGCCGTGCGCACCAGCGGAGAGCTGATGGCCAGCCTCCGTGCGAAGCAGTCCGACATGTCGGAGCGGATCCAGAAGACGACGATCGCACTCGTCGAAGCGCAGGAGCACCTCATGCTCGCGCGGGTGAAGTTCCAGAACCAGCTCGCCGACTTGCGCCTGACTGACGCGACCAAGCCCATGGCGTCGACGCGGTAAATCATTCGCCCGAGCGGCCGACTCATCGCGAGTGACGATTGGAAAGCTCGGAGTCGTGGCGTCGATCGTGCTGTGGAGCGCGCTCGTCGCGATCGGCGCGGGCACGCTCTACGCCTACGAAGGCACGCCCGGGCAGCGCGGAACGACCCCAGCGACGTGGCCCGCGGCGAGCACGTTGCCGCACGAGGGGATCACCGTCGCGACGTTCGTGCACCCCGAGTGCCCGTGCACGCGCGCGAGCATCACCGAGCTCGCGACATCGATCTCCGCGAGAGCCCCCGCGACGCTGCTCGTCGTCGTCGAAGGTGATCCGGCGGAGATCGCGGACCGGCTGCGCGCGCTTCCTTCGGCGCGGGTCGTCATCGACGCCGGCGGCGTCGAGGCCGCGCGGTTCGGCGCGAAGACGTCGGGCCATGTCGTCGCCTACGACGCGCGCGGCTCGCTCGCATTCTCCGGCGGCATCACGCCCGGGCGCGGACACGTCGGCGACAACATGGGGCGGCGCAGCCTCGAGCGGATCCTCGCGGGAGGATCTGCCGTGGATCCGACACGCGCGGTGCTCGGCTGCGAGCTGGAGTCACGGTGACACGTCGCGATCAGATCCTCGCGGACACGACCGATCGACTTCGCTCGGGCGTCGACCAGCTGTTCTTCTGGGTGCTGCTCGGGCAATGGCTGTTCGCGATCGTCCTCGCGCTCGTGAGCTCGCCGTACACGTACACCCAAGGCTCGCGATCGCTGCATCTCCACCTCAAGATCGCGGTCTTCGCCGGCATCCTCAACACGCTGCCGATCGCGATGATCTACCTGCGCCCGGGCTGGTGGCTGACACGTCACGTGGTCGCGATGACGCAGATGCTGTGGACGGCGCTGCTGATCATGATCACGAACGGCCGGATCGAGACGCACTTCCACGTGTTCGGCTCGCTCGCCCTCCTCGCACTGTATCGTGACTGGAAGATCCTGCCGACCGCGACCGTGCTCGTCGCGGCGGACCACTTGATCCGCGGGATTCTGTGGCCCGACTCGGTGTACGGGACGTCCAACCCCGCGTGGTGGACCTTCCTCGAGCACGCGGGCTACGTGGTGTTCCTGGACCTCGCGCTCGGCGTGGCGATCGTCCGCTCGACGCGCGAGATGAAGCGCTCCGCGACGCGCGAGGCCCGTCTCGCGCGGGTCAACGCGAACATCGAGACGATGATCGCGACGCGCACGCGCGAGCTCGAGGAGTCATCGGAGCGCTATCGCGCGCTCGTCGAGAATACCGAGGCCGTGACGTTCGAGTACGACATCGTCCGGGCGCGCATGATGTACATCGCGCCGCAGGCGGCTCGCTTGCTCGGCTGCACGGTGAAGCAACTCGAGGATCGCGAGTTCCTGATCTCGTCGATCCATCCCGACGATCGCGAGCCGCTATGGGCTCAGTTCCTCGCACGCGCAGCCGGTGCTCGCGCATGGACCGATCCGGTCGATTGCCGCCTCGTGACGAGCGCGGGCTCGATCGCGTACGTGCGCACGTTCTTCAGCGCCGTCGGCGCCACGGGCCGTGTCCGCGCGATCGCGCTCGACGTCACGCGCCAGCGCGCCCTCGAGAGCGAGCTGCATCACGCGCAGAAGCTCGAGTCCGTGGGTCGGCTCGCCGCCGGTGTCGCGCACGAGATCAACACGCCGATCCAGTTCGTCGGTGACAGCGTGACGTTCATGAAGTCGTCGGTCGAGGATCTCCTCGATGTCGTCGCACGCCAGCGCGCCGTCGTCGATGCGGTGCTCGAGCGCGAGCCCGATGACGCGCGCGCACGCGCGGCTCGCGACGCCGCCGAGAAGGCCGACGTCGACTACATCATCGACGAGGTGCCGAACGCCGCGGAGCGCGCGCTCGACGGTGTCGGTCGCGTGAGCACGATCGTGCGCTCGATGAAGGCGTTCGCGCACCCGGACAGCGCCGAGATGACGACCGTCGACCTCGCGGCGGCGATCACGTCGACGCTGACGATCTCGCGCAACGAGTACCGCTACACCGCGGACCTCGTCACGAACATCGCCGAGCTTCCGCCGGTCACGTGCTTCGTCGGCGAGATCAACCAGGCGCTGCTCAACATCATCGTCAACGCAGCGCACGCGATGTCCGACGTCCACGCTCGGACCGGCGAGCGCGGCACGCTGACCGTCGAGGCGCGCGCCGACGGCGATGACGTCGCGATCACGATCAGCGACACGGGCGGAGGCATCCCCGACGTCGTGCGCGAGCGCATCTTCGATCCGTTCTTCACGACCAAGGAGGTCGGCCGGGGGACCGGTCAGGGCCTCCCGATCTCGCGCTCGGTCATCGTCGATCGGCACGGAGGATCGCTGCGCTTCGACACCACGACGGGAGTCGGGACGACGTTCCACATCCGCCTGCCGATCGACGCGCGCAGGTCGGTCGACCGCGCCGCTGCCTGACAGCCGCGAGTGTGGTACGAGGCGGGCATATGCCCGAGCAACGTTTCGATGCCGTCGTCATCGGTGCGGGTCCTGGTGGGTATCCCGCCGCGATCCGCCTGGGTCAGCTGAAGGTCAAGACCGCCATCATCGAGCGCGAGTACTGGGGCGGCGTGTGCCTCAACGTCGGGTGCATCCCGTCGAAGGCCGTGATCCACGCGGCCAAGATGTACGACAAGATGGGCCACGCCGACGACCTCGGCATCATGCTCGCGTCCAAGCCGACGATCGACATGAAGAAGCTGCAGACGTGGAAGGGCGGCGTCGTCAACAAGCTGACCTCGGGCGTCCGCACGCTGCTCAAGGGCAACGGCGTCGAGATGATCGAGGGCACCGCGAAGCTCGAGAAGTCCGGCACCGATGGCCATCGCATCACGGTGAAGGGCAAGTCGGGCGACCAGACGATCATCGCGAAGAACGTCGTCCTCGCGACCGGAAGCCGCCCCATCGAGATCCCCGGCTTCAAGGTCGACAACGCGTCGCGCGTCATCGACTCCACCGGCGCGCTCGCGCTCGACCACGTGCCGCAGCGCATGGTCGTCATCGGCGGCGGCTACATCGGCCTCGAGCTCGGCATGGTCTACGCGAAGTTCGGCACCAAGGTCACCGTCGTCGAGGCGATGCCGCGCCTCCTCGGCACGATGGACAAGGACTGCGTCGCCGTCGTCGAGCGCAAGCTGAAGAAGATGGGCGTCGAGGTGATGCTGAACACCAAGGCGAAGTCCTGGGAGGACAAAGGGGACCGCGCCGTCCTCACCGTCGAGCTCGCCGACGGCAAGACCGCGACCGTCGACACCGACAAGATCTTGCTGTCGATCGGCCGCCGCCCCAACAGCGAGAACCTCGGCCTCGACGCCGCGGGCGTCACCGTCGACAAGCGCGGCTACGTCGTCGCCGACGATCACCTGCGCACCAACGTCGGCGGCATCTACGTCATCGGCGATCTCAACGGCGGCATGATGCTCGCGCACAAGGCGACCAAGGAAGGCGAGGTCGTCGCCGAGGTCATCGCGGGCCACAAGGCCGCGTTCGACGTGCGCACGATCCCCGCGGTCGTGTTCACCGATCCCGAGATCGCGGTCACCGGTCTCACCGAGGACGAAGCCAAGGCCAAGGGCCACACGAACCTCAAGGTCGGCAAGTTCCCGTTCGCCGCCCTGGGCCGCGCGCTGTCGGTCAACGACTCCGAGGGCTTCGTGAAGACGATCGCCGACGCCAAGACGGGCGAGGTGCTCGGCGTGCACATCGTCGGCAACGGCGCCGGCGACCTGATCGCCGAACCGACGCTCGCGATCGAGATGGGCGCGGTCGTCGACGATCTGCGCCTCACGATCCACGCGCACCCGACGCTCTCCGAGGGCGTGATGGAGTCCGCGGCCGCGGTGTACGGCGAGGCGATTCACATCGTCAATCGGCCGCAATGAGCGGCGCGGCGTTCGGCGCCTGCACGCCGATCTTCCGCAGCTTCGACGAGGCGAAGGCGCGCGAGTTCTACATCGACTTCCTCGGCTTCTCCGTCGTGTTCGAGCATCGCTTCGAGCCGAACACGCCGCTCTACATGGGCATCCAGCTCGGCGACGCGGTGATCCACCTCAGCGAGCATCACGGCGACGCGGCGCCCGGCGGCTCGGTGCGCATCCGCTGCGACGATGTCGCGGCGCTGTGCAAGGCGCTCGACGACAAGCAGTACCGCCACGCGCGGCCCGGCTATCAGGACCAGGAGTGGGGTACGCGCGAGATGACCATCGGCGACCCGTTCCACAACAAGGTCATCTTCTGGCAGGACATTCCAAGGTGAGGTGCGTGGCGCTGCTTCTCGCGATCGCGGCGTGCGGCGACGACGGCGCTTCGGGGCCGGCGCTCACCGTCGAGATGAGCATCCCGATCGTCGAAGGCGTGAACGGAACACCGTCGGTGTTCGACCCACTGATCGGCCAGACGTTCGGCCTTTCGTTCGTCGCGAGCTCCGCACCCGCGTTCGACCACGGCATGGCAACCAGCTGCCTCTTCACCGACTTCGATCTGCAATCGTCCGAGCGCGTCGCCAGCGGCGCCATGGCCGACCTCGTTCAACGCGAGCTCGTCGATGGCACCACCGTCTCCACGCTGCATGTCGAGAAGTGCGACGCCGGCCGCCCGTCGGTGAGCATCACCCTGCGCGAAGGCGCGCCGTATCAAGCGTTCTTCTCGTGCTTCGTCGCCGATAACGACTTGCCGCTCGATGCCGATGGCTATCCCGAGCTGGCGTCCCTCACCGCCACCGACTGCCACGCGACGATCGATGACGTCTCCGCGTTCCGCAACTTCCAGAGCGCGCCTTACTCCACCGTGTTCACGGTGCGCGGCACGATCCCCTAAGGCGTCGCTTCGGCCAGCACGCACTGACCGCTGGTGCACGTCGCCTTGCGCGACTCGCAGCCACCGCACGCCATCTGCCGATCGAGATCCGGCGGCCCGCACTCGAGCTTGTTCGCGGCGTCGTCGAACTTCGCCATCTCCTTGGACGCGATGGCGTCGACGGCGCACGCGCACGGATCGCACCACGCTCGCTTCACGAGCACGCAGTCCGTCGCCTCCTTGCAGTCCTTCGCGAACGGGGCGAGGTCGACGACCGGGACAGCCGGCGCGGGCGGCGCCTCCGGCTTCACGGGCGGCGGCGGCGGTGGATCCGCCTTCGGCGCGGGCTCCTGCTTCGTCTGGCAGGCGACGAGGACGATCAACAGCGCGAGGCGATGCACGCGGCCATTATAGGCACCGCCTCGGCGCCGTGGTAAGCGCCAGGGGTGACACACGCGCTTCCGTGGAGCGTCGTCGACCTCGGCCGCGTCTCGTACCGAGACGCGTGGGCGAAGCAGCTCGCGCTCGTCGAGGCGCGCCAGAAGGACGAGGCGCCCGACACGCTCTTGCTCGTGGAGCACGAGCACGTGTTCACGCTCGGCCGCCGGCGCGAGGCCGAGGGCAACGTCCTCGACGCCGGTGACGTCGAGGTGATCGGCATCGAGCGCGGCGGCGACGTGACCTATCACGGCCCCGGCCAGCTCGTGGCGTATCCGATCGTGCTCCTGCGCGAGGGCAAGGAGCGCGATCTGCACGCGTACCTGCGCAACCTCGAGGAGGCCGTGATCCGCACGTGCACGCGGTTCGGCCTCGCGACCGATCGCGAGCCGGGCAAGACGGGCGTGTGGATGACGACGCCGATGGGCCGCAAGAAGCTGTGCTCGATGGGCATCGCGTGCCGCAAGTGGGTCACGTTCCACGGGCTCGCGCTCAACGTCACGACCGACCTCGCGTACTTCCGCCGGATCAACCCGTGCGGCTTCGAGTCGAGCGTGATGACCACGATGGCGGAGCAGCTCGGCGCAGCGGAGCTCTCGTCGGTGAAGATGGCGCTCGCCGAGGAGCTCGCGACAACGCTGGATCGCCGTCCATCGTGAGCTGCTAAGCTCGGTGCGTGGTCGCGTCGCGTCCGAAGCTCGCAACGTTCGCGGATCTGGCCGCGTTGCCCGGGCACGTTCGCGCGGAGGTCATTCGCGGCGCGATCATCGAGAAGGCCGCACCCTCCTTCGAGCATAGTGCTTCGCAGTCCGGCTTCGACAGGGTCATCGGTCGTCGATACCAGCGAAGTCCCGGTGGCCGCTGGCCCGGTGGCTGGTGGTTCGGAACCGAAGCTGAGGTCCAGTACGAAACTCACGAGATCTATGTTCACGACCTCGCGGGGTGGCGGCGCGATCGAGTGCCGGAACGACCCTCCGGTCGTCCCGTCCTTCTACGTCCGGACTGGGTCTGCGAGCTCGTCTCGCCTTCCAACGCGAAGCACGATCGTGTCGACAAGTTCCAGGTGCTCCATCGCAATGCGGTACCGCACTACTGGATCGCCGATCCGATCGAGCAAGTCCTGACGGTTCATCGCTGGCACGAGAGTGGATACCTCGTCGTGCTCACGGCGAAGGCCGGCGATACGGTCCGCGCCGAGCCCTTCGACGCCGTCGAGCTTCGCGTCGGAGCGATGTTCGGCATCGAAGACGACGACGAGTAGCTACGCTACTGCTTCGCTCGTTTGATCTTCGCGCCGACCGCGCGCAGCTTCTTCTCGATCGACTCGTAGCCGCGGTCGAGGTGGTAGACGCGAAGCACGTCGGTCTTTCCCTGCGCGACCAGGCCCGCGAGGATCAGGCTCGCCGACGCGCGCAGGTCCGTCGCCATCACCGACGCGCCGGTCAGCTTCGCGCCGCCGCGGACGATCGCCGTGCGGCCATCGATCACGATGTCCGCTCCCATGCGGCCGAGCTCGGGTACGTGCATGTAGCGGTTCTCGAAGATCATCTCCTTGATCACCGACTGGCCCTTGGCGATGCACGCCATGACCATGAACTGCGCCTGCATGTCCGTCGGAAACCCCGGATGCGGCTGGGTGACGATGTCGACCGGATGGAGGTCACCGCCGCCCTTGACGCGGATGCCGCCGGACTCCGCCGCCACCGAGACACCGCTCGCGCGAAGCTTCGCGATCACCGCGTCGAGGTGCTCGGGCACGGCGCCCTCGAGGAGGACGTCGCCCCGGGTCATCGCGGCCGCGACCGCGAAGGTCCCGGCCTCGATCCGATCCGGCATGATCGCGTGCTCGATCGGCAAGAGCTCGTCGACGCCTTCGATCGTGATCAGCGGCGAGCCGGCACCCTTGATCTTCGCGCCCATCTTGTTGAGCACGGTCGCGAGCTCCTCGACCTCGGGCTCGCGCGCGGCGTTCTCGATCACCGTGCGCCCCTTCGCGAGCGCCGCCGCCATGATCAGGTTCTCGCAGCCCGTCACCGTCGGCATGTCGAGGACGATCGTCGCGCCGCGCAGGCGCTTCGCCTCGACGTCGACATAGCCGTGATCGAGGGTGACCTTCGCGCCGAGCGCTTGCAGTCCCTTCAGGTGCTGATCGATCGGGCGCGCGCCGATCGCGCAGCCGCCGGGAAGCGAGACGCGCGCGCGACCGTAGCGAGCGACGAGCGGCCCGAGGACGAGCACGCTCGCGCGCATCGTCTTCACGAGCTCGTACGGCGCCTCGAGCTTGGGCTTCTTCTTGCCCGTCGGTGGGGCGATCGTCAGCGCGGGCGAACCCTTCGGGTTCTTCGTCTCGTCGACCGTCCAGCCGAGCATGCGAAGCAGCTTCGCCATCGTGCGGACGTCGGCGAGCTGCGGGACGTTCTTGAAGGTGGAGGCCCCCGTCGGCAAGAGCGCCGCCGCGAGGAGAGGTAGGGCAGCATTCTTCGCGCCGCTGATCGGAATCTTGCCGACCAGCTTCGAACCACCCTCGACGACGATCTTGTCCATACGGCACCGGTGGACGTATCACGGTTCGTCCATAACGAGAACGCAGCGGGATCTGTCGCTATTCGCGCACGCCCGGCACGATGGATGTGAAGCCGGCAGTTCACGAAGCGCCTCCTGAAGCGGCTATTCTCGCGTGGCACATAGCGTGCTGCTCGCGAAACCGATGCGCCTGATGTTCATGGTGATCCTCGTCGCCGCGTGTGGCGGCGGCGCGACGCGTGGCCCGACCACGTCGAGCGGGACGCTCGTCACGCCGGCGCTCGAGCCGCAGGTCGGCGAGCTGCACTGGTACCGCGCGGTCTCGACGTGCGCGCAGGGACCGTTCGAGGTCGAGCTGCCGGTGACCGGCAACAAGTACGGCGAGGAGGTCGAGCTTCGCGTCGCGACGCCGCGCAAGATCGCGCTGCATGCGGTCGTCGTCGTCGACGGCGCGGAGCTCGCGAAGGACCAGACGACGATCGATCGCGATGGCCGCGCGTCCGGCGCCCCCGACAACGCGAAGTGCATCGCCGACGCTCGCGAGCGCCTGGTGCTCGGACGCACCGGTGGTGGTGGCGGCACGACGACACCCGGGACGCCGATCGTCCCCGGGCGCCGCGTGCCCGACGCGCCCGCGACCGAGACGCCGGCGGTGCAGCTCGAGCGAACGGGCGAGCCCGACTACACGGTACCGTCGACGCTGATCCACGTTCGCCTGCCCGACACGGTCCCCGCGGGCGCGCGCGTGCGCATCCGGTTCTGGTCGATCGAGCCGAACGACCTGACCGGCGTGTTGTTCGGCGCGGTGCGCATCGCGTGGCGCCCCAACGTCGGCGACGAGGCTTACGAGGCGTACCTGCGCGACGAGGAAGCGCGGCGCATCCGCTTCGCCGAGGAGCAGGAAGCGAAGCGGCTCCGAGAGGCCGAGGAGGAGCGCCTTCGCGCCGAGCGTGCGCGGCTCGCGATGGAGGAAGCGCGCAAGAACTACCGGCCGCCGCCCGTCGATCCCGAGGAGCTCCGTCGCGCCCGCGAACGCGCCGAGCGCGAGGAGCGCGAGCGTGCCGAGCGCGAGGAGCGCGAACGCCGCCGCGCCGAGGAAGCCGCACGCCGCCGCGCCATCGAGGCCGCGCTCGAAGCCGACCGCGCGCGCCGCCGACGCGAGTGGTGCGACGCGCACCCCGAGAGCCGCGACTGCTGGGGCGCCGGCGGTTACAAGGTGCACGCGGAGCTGATCGCGCGCGGCGACGAGCGCGAGCGCTACTGCGCGGCGAACAAGGCCGACGCGCGCTGCTGGACCGACTCCGAGCGCGCCGAGCGCACCGCGGCGTGGAAGCTGCGCGTGTCGACCGCGCTGCAACCACGGAAGCCCCCCGACGGTCCGCCGCCCGCGGCGCTCGCCGATCCGCAGCCGCCATCTCCGTCGGAGAACGCCGAGTGGCGCCCGGGTTACTGGCACTGGATCGACGGGACCTGGGTGTGGCTCGCCGGTCAGTGGCGCGTCCCCGAGCGCGACCTCGCGGAGGAGAAGACCGCGCAGGCTCCGAGCGCGCCGCCGCCGCCGCAGGTGGAGACGATCGCCGTCGCGCCCGCACCGGCGGTGATCTGGGTGCCCGGCTACTGGATGTGGAATCGCACGCAGTGGATCTGGGTGCCCGGCTCGTGGCAGATGCGTCCGAGCGCGAGGGTGCGCTGGCGCGCGCCCGAGTGGCGGGTGCGCGGAACCGTCCACGTGTTCGTGCCGGGAGGATGGATCCGATGAGCGCGCGAGGCACTCGGCGCCCCTTCGCGTCCGCGGCGGCCGCGTGCGCGATCGCGGTCGCGTCCTCGGGATGCTTCACGTCGTGGGCGATCACGCAGGGCTTCGGTGCGCAGCGCATCCTGGACGAGGGCGTGCGCGAACAGACGGTGCCGCTCGCGGGCGTCGAGGAGAAGCTCGCGGTCTCGCTGCCGCTCGACATCCAGTACGAGTACGGGCCCGCCGCGCCCGGCACGTCGACGAGGACGACGCAGACGCGCGAGCGCACCGAGCTCCCCTTCGCGCTGACGTGCTCCACGAAGCAGTACGCGCAGGACCGCGTGTACCACTCGGCGTTTCGCTACGGCTCGCGCTGGAAGAAGACCGCGGGCGTGAGCTTCTTGCTCGAGGCCGCGCTCGGCGCCGCGCTCCTGATGATCGATCGGAACCGCGGCGAGCCCGAGCCCGGCATGGCGGACGATCGCTCGGGCCTGGTCGCCGGTGGCTTCCTCGCGATCGACGCGGTCGGCACGCTCGCGATCTTCTTCATCCCGCGCAAGGAGGTGTTCACCGTCGACGACAAGGCGGTGATGACGCCGATCCGCGAGGATTGCCCCGAGGGGCTCGTGCTCGAGATCGCCGGCACGTCGTATCCCGTGGATGCCGCGGGACGCATCGGCGACGTCGGCGAGGCGGCGCTCGACGAGTGGATGCGCGCCGCGGATTCCGCGCCGGGTGCGCCGGGGACGTCTGGAACGCTCGCGCTGACGTTTGGCGGTCGCGCGATGCCACTCCGTGTCGAGGCGCGCGAACGATGCGCGTGGATCCGCGCGCGGCAATCGAGCACCGCGATCACGGGCGCGAGCAACGCGACCCCGTCGAGTGCGACGTCGCCGGGCGACGCGTACGCGGGCGCCGATGCCCAGCGCGCGTGCAACTCGCCGGGCCGATATGTGACGACGGCGGACCTGCCGAGGGTCACGACGGCCGTGATCAGCGTGCCGACCGGCTCGCTGTCGATGGCCACGACCCCAGCAGCGGCGACCGACTCGCGATAGGCTGTCGCGCAGTGACGCGACCGCTGATCCTCGGGCTGCCGAAGGGCCGCATCCTCGACGAGACCGCAAAGGTCTTCGCGAAGGCGGGCTACGACCTCTCTCCGCTGTTCGCGGATTCGCGCAAGCTCGTGTTCGAGTGCGGCGTGCTGCGCGTGCTCGTGCTGCGCAACTCCGACATCGCGACGTACGTCGCGTACGGCGCGGCGGACATCGGGGTCGTCGGCAGCGACGTGCTCGCCGAGGAGGGCCGCGATCTCTACGAGCCGCTCGATCTCGGCATCGGCAAGTGCCGCATGATCGTGGCCGAGCGCGCGGATCAGCGCATCGATGATCGATCGCTGTCGCACCTGCGCATCGCCACGAAGTACCCGCGCACGACGCGCGCGTACCTCCAGAAGAAGGGCATCACCGCCGAGGTGATCGAGCTCTCCGGGGCGATCGAGCTCGGCCCGCTCACGGGCCTGTGCGATCGCATCGTCGACATCACGCAGACGGGCGAGACGCTGCGGCAGAACGGCCTCGTCGAGATCGACACGATCGCGGAGGTCTCGTCGCGGCTCGTCGTCAACCCCGCACGGCTCAAGCTCGATGGCGAGCGAATCGGCGCGTTGATCGATGCGCTCGAACGCGTCGTTCACGGGTAAGATCCTCGTCGAGGGCCCCATGTCTTACCCCCGACGACACGCGCTTGGATTGTTGCTTCTGGTCGGCTGCGGCAGCGGCGCAGGCACGGGCGGCGAGGCGCCGCAGATCGCGATGTTCGCGGCCTCGCCGGACACGGTGGTCGCGGGCGTCGGGACCTCGGTGACCTGGACGTGGAGCTACGCGAACGATCCCGACTCGCCCGAGTGCGAGATCCTCGAGATCGGGATGCCGATGGAGAGCGGCGGCTCGTCGACGGTCACGCTGAGCGCGTCGACGACGTTCACGCTGCGCTGCTCGAACGCAGCCGGCGCGGACACCGCGGTCGCGCCGGTCTCGGTCGCGCTCGATCCGGTCGCGCCCCAGATCGCGACGCTGACGGCGACGCCGTCGCAGCTGCTCACCAACGTCGCGGACGACGTCGTGTTCGAGTGGACGTACACGACGCCGCCGGCGCCATCGCCGACCTGCACGCTCGATCACGGGATCGGCGCGGTCACGAGCGGCGTCGCGAAGAGCGTGACGCTGCCGTCGACGACGCAGCTCGTGCTGACGTGTACGAACAGCGAAGGCTCGGACACGCAGGACGTCACGATCACCACGGTCGCGGCGCCCGTCGCGCCGGACATCGCGACGTTCACGACGAACCCGACGACGGTCGTCGAGAACACCGCCACGATGGTCGCGTTCGACTGGACCTACACCGGCACGCCGACGCCCGCGCCGAGCTGCTCGATCGACAACGGCATCGGCGCGATCACGCAGGGCCAGATGAAGAGCGTGAACATCGCCGCGAACACCACGTACACGCTGACCTGCATGAACAGCGCGGGCACGGACACCCAGACGGCGACGATCAACGCGCAGGCCCAGGTCGCGCCCGACATCGCAACGTTCACGGCGGACCCGGCCGCGGTCGACGCCAACACGGACACCACGATCACGTGGGCGTGGACGTACAACGGCACGCCGGTCCCTGCCGCAACCTGCGACATCGACAATGGAGTCGGGCCGATGACGAACGGCGGGACGAGCACCATCAACATCGCCGCGACGACGACGTACACGCTGACCTGCACGAACGCCGTCAGCGCCGATACCGCGACGCTGATGATCACCGTGAATTGACGCGCGGATGCGCACGTCGGTGCGCGCTCGCGTGTAGTATCGGCGCGAGGTGTCCTCCGATCTGCGTCCGTTCGTCGCCGAGGAGATCCGGCTGCATCCCCGGGTCGCGTACCAGGGTCTGCTCTCCGAAGAAGGCGCGGCCACGCGCGTCGCCGCCGCGCTGCCGCCGCTCCAGCGCTTCCGCCACGACTACGCGGGCGCCATCTCGATCGTCGACTGGGACCACCGGCTGCCGTCGTCGAACCTGATCCTTCGCATCTACGGCTACTACGGCACCGACACGCTCGAGGCCGGCTACGAGGCGTTCGACGACCGCCTCGAGCAGATCGCCGAGCGCGACAAGTTCCCCGAGTTCGACGTGCCGGACTTCGACGGCCTCGCCGCCGACGAGGCGTACGAGGTCGAGCTGTCGCCGTCGGGCCAGATCGGCCGCTGCCGGCTCACCTCCGCGTGGCGCCGCACGGTCGCGACGCGCGACGCGTCGACCGCGGTCGGCCTCGTCCAGAACTGCGAGGAGTACCAGAAGCTCGTCGCCTCCTCGCCGTCGCGGCCGACGTACCTTGGTGACCTCGAGGCGGTGTCGTGGACCCCGCCGTGCGAGTCGGACCACACGCGCTGGACGCTCGACGTCTGGTACCTGCTCGCGTTCGACGGGCGCATCGGCAGCGGGCGCAGCTTCCTCGCGGACCTCGAGAGCAAGCAGATCGTCAGCGTGCGCGACTTCTCCGTACGCACGGGCTAGCTCGATGACCGGACGCCTCACCTCGAGGGCGTTCACACCTGACAGATCGGACCCGTCCCCGTCCTGCGCTGACGTCCGCTGACCATCGACGATCGCGCTTGCCCGCGCCCTCGGGTCGGGGCGTATGCTCCGCCCCGGAGGCTCCATGCGAACGCTCTGGCTCGTTTTCGCGGTGGCGGTGGCGGCGTGCGGTCCCGACGCGGGACGCAACAGCGGTGACGACACGGCGATGTGCAGTCCCGGCGAGTCCGAGGCCTGCTACTCGGGCCAGGTCGGCACGCAAGGCGTGGGACCGTGCCGCGGCGGAACGCGCACGTGCGAATCCGGCGGCACGTGGGGCCCGTGCACCGGTGAGGTCGTTCCCTCGCAGGAGCTGTGCACCGACGGCGTCGACAACAACTGCAGTGGCGAGATCGACGAGGACGTCGACGAGGACGGCGATGGCGTCACGACGTGCGGCGGCGACTGCTGCGACTCGACAGAGTGCACGAACCCCGGCGGCGTGAACTCGGGCGCGTTCGACGTCGCGGGCAACAACTTCGACGACGACT
This sequence comes from uncultured Kofleriaceae bacterium, assembly GCA_964617845.1. Lineage (GTDB taxonomy): Bacteria > Myxococcota_A > Polyangia > Haliangiales > Haliangiaceae > JABFXX01. Next base: position 231,307 of record CAZUAR010000010.1, read on the forward strand.
GCAACGGCGTCGTCGACGATCAGGTCGCGCTGTGCGACTCGAACCTGTCGTCTGCGTCGCAGAACGCGATGGACTACGCGAAGGCGATCGATCTCTGTCAGACGGCGACCGAGACCGAGAAGAAGTGGGGCGTGATCAGCGCGAAGCTGTCGCTCGCCGACGGCAACGGCACGCCGGCGACCGCGGCGCAGTCGATCCGCCCGCGCTTCGGACCGGGCGTCCTGCCCAAGGCCGGCTCGTCGCTCGCGTTGCTCTCGACAGGACACGCCGCCGCGATGGGCGACACGAACCCCAACTTCCAGGACTTCCAGGACGTCGACGAGCCCGGCAACAACAAGCAATCGGGGTTCCCGGCGGACTTCTATCAGGCCAACGGCAACAAGCTGCCGAACGCGCCCGGGTGTCCGCAGGCGATGGGCTCGCAGGCGATGGACCCAACGATGCTCACGTTCCGGATCCGGGTCCCGACGAACGCGAAGAGCTTCAAGCTCGCGACGAACTTCTTCAGCTCGGAGTTCCCCGAGTACACGTGCTCTCCATACAACGACTTCTTCGTCGTGCTGCTCGAGTCGACGTACGCCGGCACGCCCGCGAACCCGACCGACAAGAACCTCGCGTTCTACGCGGCCAACGGCATGAAGTACCCGGTCGGCGTGAACCTCGCGTCGGGCAACACGGGCCTGTTCACGCAATGCGTGAATGGTCGTACGGGGTGCATCCCGCTGATCACGACCGCCGGCAACATCACGACGTGCATGGGCACCGATCAGCTCATGGGCACGGGTCTCGACCGCGCTTCACCAAACCAGTGCGATGCGACCTCGCTGCAGGGCGGCGGCACCGGCTGGCTCGAGACCACCGGCAACGTGACTCCCGGCGAGATCATGACGCTGCGGATCGCGATCTGGGACACGAGCGATCACATCCTCGACTCGATCGCCGTCATCGATAACTTCAAGTGGGACGTCGATACGGCGATGCCGGGCACGGTGATCTTCCGCCAGGCTCCGTCGGAGTAGGCGCGATCTGTAACGTTCGTGCGTCTCGCGCACGAGCGAGACGTCCATTCAGCAGTTGCCAGCGCGGGCCCGACTTTTGCGCTTGCTCTTTATGCGCAGCCTCGGCCAATCTCCGGCCGCTTCCAGGAGCCCGTCATGTCTTTGCGTCCGCTGGCTTATCTCTCGTTCGCGCTTGTTGTAACGGCGTGTGGTCCCAACTCTGGTTCGCGCGTCTGCAGTGGCGTCGAGACAGACCTCAACACCGACTCGATGAACTGCGGCCGCTGCGGCAACGTCTGCGGCGAGGGCTATCAGTGCATCCAGAGCACGTGCCTCTCGGGCGAGTGCCGGCCGGGTGACGAAGAGGATTGCTACAACGGTCAGGAAGACACCGAAGGCGTCGGCCCCTGCGTCGGCGGCACCCGTGTCTGCGGCGAGGACGGTCTGTGGTCGCGCTGCATGGGCGAGGTCGTCCCGGTCGGCGAAGACGGCCCGCGCTGCAACGACGGCATCGACAACAACTGCAACGGCACGGTCGACGAGAACGAGGACCGCGACATGGACGGTCAGTCCACGTGCGGTGGCGACTGCTGCGACTCGACCGAGTGCGACAAGCCGCAGCTCGTCAACGTCGGCGCGTTCGACGCCCCGGGCAACAACTTCGACGACGACTGCAACGGCGTCGCCGACGACACGCAGCTCCTGTGCGACCAGAACATCCCGTCGAACACCACGAACGCGATGGACTTCGCGCGCGCGATCGACATCTGCCAGGTCGCGACCACGACCGACAACAAGTGGGGCGTCATCTCCGGCGCACTCACGCTGGCCGACGGCACGGGCACGCCCGATCCCGAATCGCACGCCGTCCGCCCGAAGTTCGGCATGGGCCTCCTCCCGCAAGGCGGCGTGAACCTCGCGATCCTCTCGACCGGTGGCGCCGCGGCGAAGACGGACACCGCGCCGGGCTATCACGACTTTGTCTCGTACACGCACGTCGGCACGCAGACGTGTGACTTCACGACGAACACGCAATGCTCGGCGTACCCGAATGACTTCTGGGTCGCGAACGGCATGAATCTACCGAACGCGCCGGGCTGCCCCGACCCCTCGGGCACGACCGCGAACGACCCGGTGATGCTCACCCTCGAGATCCGCGTCCCGACGAACGCGCGCTCGTTCAAGCTCTCGACGAACTTCTACTCCGCCGAGTTCCCCGAGTGGACCTGCAGCTCGTTCAACGACTTCTTCGTCGTCCTCTTGACGTCCACGTACTCCGGGATGCCCGAGAACCCGGCCGACGGGAACCTCGCGTTCTACCAGCCCATGGGGTCGGCGATGAAGGTGCCCGTCGGCGTCAACCTCGGCCACGGCAACACCGGCCTGTTCACCCAGTGCATCAACGGCGAGACCGGCTGCTCCGGCGACCCGGGCACCATCTCGACGTGCATCGGCACCAACCAGCTCACGGGCACTGGCTTCGACGATCCGGAGTCCGGATCGTGCGACACGAACTCCGTCACGGGCGGCGCGACGGGCTGGCTCGTCACGTCGGGCAACGTGACCCCGGGCGAGATCATCACGCTGCGCATCGCGATCTGGGACACCTCGGACCACGCGTACGACTCGCTCGCGGTGATCGACGGCTTCCAGTGGAGCGTCGACCTCGCGCAGCCCGGCACGGTGATCTTCAACGAGAACCCGAACCTCGGACAGCAGCTGCCGAACGACACGAAGATCTCGTCGGCGCCGCTGGCTCGCTGACCCTACGCTGCAGCGACGGCCCGCGCGTCGAGCGGGAACGTCAACACGAAGGTCGTCCCCACGCCGGTCGCCGTCTCGAAGCGGATCGTTCCGCCGTGCCGCTCCACCATGGCGCGAACGAGCGGCAGCCCCTGCCCGGTCCCCACGCCGCGCGGCTTGGTCGTGAAGAACGGCTCGAACACCTTCTCGCGGTGCTCCGGCGCGATGCCCGTCCCGGTGTCGGTGATCGAGACCGCGACGCCCTGGTCGGTCAGGCGTGTCGTGACGGTGATCCTGCCGAGGCCCTCGTGCGGCTTCGCGCGGATCGCGTGCGCGGCGTTGATCAATAGGTTCATGATCGCGCGACCGACCTCGTCCGCGTGACCCTGGATCACGGGGACGTCGGCGAGATCGAGCGCGAGCTCCGCGTCGTACTTGTACTGGGAGCTCGCGAGCTCCGACGCGATCTTCACCTGGTGGTTCAGGTCGAGCGGCTCCGGCTCGTCGCTCGTGTGCGAGTACTCGCGGACGCTGCGCACGATGCTCGTGATTCGCTTCACGCCATGCGTCGCATCGCGAACGGCGCCGCGAAGGTCGTCGATCGGCACCTCCGCGGACGGCGTCTCCACGAGCTCCGTCACGAGCTCGTCGAGAAAATCGAGGCTCGACTGGATGTACTGCGTCGGCGAGCTGATCTCGTGCGCGATTCCGGCGGCGAGGCGCCCGAGCTCCTCGAACTTCTGATGATTTGCGAGCTCGACCTCGAGGCGGCGTCCGACCTCGTGCTCGACGCGCGCCTCGAGCTCCTGCATGCGCGCCACGATCTCGCGACCGCGCCGCGTCTTCTCGGTCAGACAGGCGGCGAGCTGGCGGACCTCGATCGCGTCGAACGGCTTGCGCAGGATCATCAATTGATCGCGGCGCGGGATCTTCGCGAGGATCTCCTGCCACGAATAGATCGCGTGCGCGGTGCACAGCACGATCTCGAGATCCGGCTGCAGCTTCCACAGCGCGAGCGCGGTCTCCACGCCATCGATGCCGGGTGGCATGTGAACGTCCACGAACGCGACCGACAGCGGCTTTCCGCGCGCGATCGCCTGCTCGCACATTCGAATGCCCTCACGCCCCTGCCGCGCGTAGTGCATGTCGTACGTCGGAAGCTCGACGCTGGCCGCCGCCGGGATCACTCCGCCGAGCGCTGCCTCGAGCTGGTCGAGCGAGATCGAAGCGTCGCTCGACTTGTTCGCGTCGGTGTCGAGTAACTTCGCAAACCCTTCGAGGATCGGCTCCTGATCGTCGACGACTAGAATACTGGGCAGGTCGCACTTCATGACTTCAGCTCCTCGAACGGGATCGTCAAGGTAAACGTCGCGCCGGCTCCGGTCCCGGCGCTCGTGCACTCCAGCACGCCGTTCATCTGGCGCGCGGCGAGCGCCGACGAGTGCAGACCGTAGCCATGCCCGTTCGCCTTGCTCGTCACGCCGGCACCGAAGATCTTGGCCGCGAGCTCCGGTGAAATGCCGACGCCCGAATCGATCACGCGGATGTGCATGCGCTTGCCGTCACGCTCGGCGGCGATCGCGATCCGCTGCGTCCCCTGCTGCGCCTGTACGGCGTCGCGCGCGTTGGACACGAGGTTGACGAGGATCTGGAGGATGCGATGGCGATCGGCCATCACGGACGTCGACGCGAGCGAGTCATCGACGGTGACCTCGATCGCGATGTCACCTCGGCGATGCGGCGGACACGCGATCTCGATCGCCTCCGCGATCACATCACCGACGCGCGTGGGCTCGGCCGCGCTGCGCAGCCGCGCATAGGCGTTCTGCATCGACACGACACGCTTCACGTGATCGACGTGGCTCGCGAGCGTCTGGAAGTCCGCGCGCGCACGCTCGCGTCCTTTCTCCAGCGTCTCCCCGAGCACGTCCAGGTACTTCACGGCCGTGCGAACACGCTCGATGTCGACGGAGCCGGACTCCACGGACGCGGCGAGCAGGTCGCGCAACCGGAACAGGCGCTCGTGGGGATGGCTCTCCAGGCGCTCGCGCATCACGTCGACGGTGACGTTGACCGCGGTCAGCACGTTGCCGACGTTGTGCAACACGCCGGTCGCCACCTCGGCCATGCCGGCCTGGCGCGACGCCGCGAGCAGCTCTTGCTGGCTGCTCTCGTGAATGCGCTCGAGCATCACGCGCAGCGCGGCGGCGAGCTGGATCAGCTCGTCTGCCCCCGCGACGTGCGGGAGCTCGGGCGGGCCTTCGCCGCGCGAGATGTCGAGCGCCGTCTTCGTCAGCACGCGCACCGGGCGCAGGAGGTAGGCAGCGAAGCCGAGCGTCGCGAGGACGCCGACCGCGACGATGAGCAGCACGGTCAAGCCGACCGTCTTGCGCATCTGATCGCGCTCCGCGCTCAGGTGCTCGAGCGAGAAGCCGACGTCGAGCATGCCGTCGGTCTGGGCGATCGGCACCGTCACGAACAGGAGCTCCCCCTCGATGTCGACGTTCGTCGCGGAAGCCCAGGCGTGGTGAACGGGCACCTCGTCCGGTCGCCATACCGCGAGCATCTTTCCGTCCGCCTTGCGGACGAGCCCGAAGCGAGCGTCGTGGGTGGCGACGAGCCACTGCAGGATCGAGGACGCGTTCTCGGGATCCTCGAAGTCCACGGCCGGCACGAGCGCGGTCGCCATCACCTGCGCGAGCGAGGTCGCGCGCTCCTCGGCATCCACCTGCGCCTGCTTCGCCATGCGCGCGGGAAAGAACGCGAGCATGAACACGCCGATCGCGGCCAACAGAACGCTGAACAACAGTGCCATGCGCGCGCCGAGCGAGGACAAGCGCACGCGCTTCACTCCGAGTCCCCGACGAGTCGCGCGAGCTGAAGTAGCCCCGCACCGAATCGCACTCCCTCGGCCCGCGAGGCCTCCAGGTTGATGACGATCTGATCGCGCTCGCGCGCGGCGACGATGCCGACGGAGAGTCCGTTCGCCACGTCGCGCTCGCGGAGGGAGATCGTGAGCACGCGGCGCGAACGCGTCGCGGTCTTGAGGGGGGCGAGCTTGTCGCCGAGGTCGTCGACGACGAACACCACGCTCGGAGTCTTCGCGACGAGCGCCGCGGTGACCGCCTTCTCGTTGCCCGCATCGATCGACACCACGCGGACGGCGCGGCCGCCGACCTTGGCCTTCGGCATCATCGCGAAGCCCGCTTCGAAGCGCTCGCGGATCGCGCGGCCCTCCGGCGTCGCGCTCGACACCAGCGCGATCGTGACGTTCGTGCCCGGGCTACGCTCCGCGAGCTGTTTGTCGTACGCGAGCACGCGGAGCGCGATCAGCGCCTGGCGTCCTGCCGCCTTCGCTTCCGCTTCCGTCGGCCCCGCGTACGCGAGGCGCGTCAGCAGCAGGAGGACGAGAGCGGCGATCGCCGCGACGCGCGCGCTCATGGATCCAGCCCCACGGACAGGCGCAGCCAGACGGTGCGCGGGTCGTGCGGAATCGTCGACTGGCGATGCTCTTCACTGCTCGGGTCGCCACCGCGCTCCCCGAATACGTTCGTCACGCCGAGCGTGAAGTCGAGCGACTGGGTCACGTCGTGGATCGTCACCGCTGCGTTCGCGGTGAGGAGCGGATCCACCACCGCGCCGTTGTACGAGGTCCTGCGGCCGACGTAGTAGCCCTCGAAGCCGACGTCGACGCGGCCCTTCGCGAGCGGCGCGAGTGCACGAACCGACGCGAGGGACGCCGGCGCGTTCGCGGGCGTTTTCCCGTCCGAGGTGCGCGCGTGGGTGTACGAGTATGTCGCGTTGAGCTGCAGCCGCTTCCAGCGACCCTCGAGCTCGGACTCGACACCGTACGACCGCGCGTCGCCGCGATTGACGAACACACCCGTTCCGTCCTCGGCCATGGTCACGCCGATCAGGTCGGTGACGTTCTGCTGGAAGCCGACGACGAGGACGCGCATGTGCTCGCCGAGGTACCGCTCGAGGCTGAGCTCGCCCGTGACGCTGCGCTCGGGCGCGAGGTCGGCCGGCGGGAGGCCGTTCGCCGTCGAGTAGAACTGTTCGTACAGCGTGGGTGGGCGATAGCCGCGAGACACCGACGCGCGGATCCGACCGAGCTCCTTGCCATCGAGCACGAGGCCGACCTGCGGATTGATGACGGTTCCGAAGGCGTCGGGGTGGTAGTCGGCGCGCACCGCGGCGAACCCGACGATGTGGTCGAGCGCGCGCGCCGACGCGTGTCCGAACAGCGATCCGATGCGCGACGGATCCTTGCGGTCGAGGTAGTACTCGTCGCCGTCGGCGTACGCGTAGTAGCCGTACTGCGTCGTCGACGAGGCGCGGCCGGCGACACCGGCGGCGATCTCGGCATCGGTCACGTGCTCGCCGATCGACGCCCACTTGTAGCGACCGCGAACCTCGCCGAGCAGCGTCTTGGCCGTCGCGCCGTCGAGGTTGGCGACGTAGCCGATGCCATCCTCCGCCATCTCGGGCTCGGCATACGGGTACATCCCCTCGTAGCTGTAGTAGTCGGCCGCGAGCTGACCGACGAGGTCGAAGGACTTCGTCGACTGCTTCGCGACGACATCGACGTACGCGCGGTTGTCCGTCGTCTCGAGCGGGCTACCGATCAGCGTCTCGAAGGCCGCCGTCGGAACCTCCTTGCGGCGGCGCGTCGCGAGGACGTGCGCCTCGACGTGCTTGGTGCGCAACGAACCGTACATCGAGCCGATCTCTTCACCGTCGGTGCCATTCACGACGCCGTCGCACGGCTTGAGTGCTCCGCGACGGTCCACGCATGGCACGTCGGAGACCGCGAGCTCGGGCATGTACATCGAGGACAGACCGGGGTCGTACGAGTACGTCCCGGCGACGAAGACGTCCTTGCCGTTCTTGACGGTTCCGTAGCTCGCCGAAACGTCCTCGCCCCGCGACTCGAACGCGGGGCGGTTGGAAGGATCGGCGGCCGGCTGCGCGGTCGCGCGTGTCGTCGACGTGACGTGCAGGCCGGGCCGCGTCGCGCCGCTCGCGGTGACGACCTGGACGGCGCCGAGGAGCGCGTTCTCTCCGTGTACCGACCACGCGCCACCGCGCACGAGCTCGATGCGGTCGATCGCCAGCATCGGCAGGCCGAGCTCGCCGCCGAGGTTCGCCTGTCCGTAGACGGGATCGTTGTACGAGTGGTCGTCGATCGAGAGCGCGAAGCGAGTGTTGTAATCGCCGGGGATGCCGAACCCGCGCGCTCCGATATAGCTGTAGTTGCGATCGTTGCCGACGTAGACACCGCGCATGCCCATCAGGGCATCGCGCACGGTGCGATACCCGAAGCCGCGGATCGTGTCGTTCGGAAGTGTCGATACCAGCGTCGGCGAGTCCGACGGCTTCGAGGCGTACCCGGACGCCGCGGTCACGGGTTGTTCGAGGAGGTCCTCGAGGAGGAAGACCTCGACGTCCTCGACCGACGACAGCTCGATCTCGCTCGCGATCGTCTCCTGTGCGTGCGCGGGGGTGATCCCCGCGAGCACGAGAGCGACCCAAGCCGAGCGTGACTTCACGCCATCTAGGTCGGCCAGCTCACCAAGTTTGGTAGGTGGGAGATCAGCCGACGTCGACGGCCAGGTCGTCGTCGACGATGCGAACGCGGACCGTGGTTTGAGCGCCCTCGCCGACCCCGAAAACACCGAAGGCAGCATCCTCGAGGTGCCGCGTCAGCGTGGAGGCGAGCCCGCGCGCGCCCGTCTCGCGGCGGAGCGCATCCTCGACGACATGGTCGAGCACGTCCTCCTCGATCACGAGCTCGAAGCCCTCGAGCTTGAACTCCCTGGTCATCCGTTGGATGACATCGGTGCGGAGGATGTCCTTGAGTGTGTCGGCGTCGAGCGCGCGGAACGGGACGACACGGGTGAACCGTGCGACGAGCTCGGGGAGAAATCCGTACGCCTGGAAGTTGGCGACGTTCTCGACCTGCTCCTCCGAGAAGTCGACGGCGATCGCGTCGGGGTCCACGCCGCCCGCGGCCTGATCACGACCGAAGCCGATCTGGTCCCGCATCGCGCGGCGAGACGCGATCTGCTGGAAGCCGGAGAACGCACCCGCGGCGATGAACGCGATGTCCGCGGTCGACATGACGACGTGGTCCGCGTACGAGCTGTGCGTCAGATCCAGCGGCACCACGACCTCGCTCGCTTCGAGCATCTTCAACAGCTCGCGCTGCACGCCCATGCCCGTGACGTCCTTGGTCGTGCCGGCGCCGGCGAAGATCGCGTTGTTCTGGCCGGAGGCGATCTTGTCGAACTCGTCGAGGCACACGATGCCGATCGAGGCGAGCATCGGATTCTCGTCGGCGGTGTGCAGCAGGCGCGTCAGGATCGTCGACGGATCCTGGCCGACATAGCCCGTCTCCGAGTACGTCGTGATGTCGACGAGCGCGGTCGGGAGCTTCAGGATCTTTCCGAACAGCGTCTCGACGAGGAACGTCTTGCCCGAGCCCGTCGGACCGACGCAAAGGAAGTTCGACTTGCGCGGCAGCTCGGCGCGATCGACGCCGTCGACGTAGATCCGCTTGATGCGCTTCACGTGGCGATACGCCATCAAGCACAGCGCGCGGCGCGCGGAGTCCTGACCTCGATAGCCGTACTCCTGGAGCGCCTGGAACATCGCCTGCGGCGAAGGACTGGGCAGCTCGCGCACGAACTTGATGAAGTGCTCGAGGCCCTGCTTGCGGACCTTACGGTTCGGTTCCATGCCTCGTCGAACTTCCTCGACGAGGATGATAGCGGATCAGGATCAATTGACCAATCGGGCATCGGTGGTGCCTAATCGGTGACGGTGAGCACGCCGAGCCTGGTGCCTGCGTTTCTCGATGCCGTACCCGCGGGAAGCCGGCCGGTGCTCGAATCCGTTCCCGACCTCGATCGAAGGCTGTGGAACATCGTCGCCGAGGGACGCGCCGCGTGGCCCGACCTCACCATCGACGCGAAGGATGTCGTGCAGTTCGTCGCGCGACAGATCACCGAGGACCTCGCGGACGGCGCCCTCGACGGGCTTCGCCCCGCCGACCTCTACCTCGCCGCGGCGTGCGCCAAGGGGCTCACCGCCGCGATCAACGCGTTCGACCGCGACTACATGAAAGAGGTCGATATCGCGCTCGCGCGGATGCGCATCGGCCAGCCTCGGCTGTCGGATGTGAAGCAGCTTGTTCGCCAGCGACTGTTCGTCGGCGGCGGGACGGCCGGAGCGCCGACGAGCGCGGGCAAGATCGCCGAGTACGGCGGGCGCGGCGATCTGCGGCGTTGGGTCCGCTCGGTCGCGGTGCGGACGTGCCTCAACGATCTGCGCAAGGGCAAGCGCGAGGTGCTCGTCGACGACGACCACCTGATCGCCCAGCACGCCGTGTCCTCGGATGACCCCGAGGTCGACTACATGAAGCGCACGTACGCGAACGAGTTCAAGCAAGCGTTCTCGGAAGCGCTCGCCAAGCTCGGCCCGCGCGAGCAGACGCTGCTGCGCTATCACCACGTCGACGGGCTCAACATCGACGAGATCGGCGCGATCTATCGCGTGCATCGCGTCACCGCGTTTCGCTGGCTCGAGAAGGCGAAGGAGCTCCTCGTGCGCTCGACGCTCGAGACGCTGCGGGCGCGCTTGAAGCTGCCCGCCGCCGAGCTCGACAGCGTGCTGCGCATGATCCGCTCGCAGATCCACCTGTCGCTGATCCGCCACCTCGGCGGCCCGAGCGACAAGGTCGATGACGACGCGATGGAGCTCGACGCGAGCGAGCTGGAAGAAGTGGACGCGTGAAACGCCAGGGGGTGCCCGTGGGTTCCCCCCGGGGGTGGGGAGAGCTGGCGATCGCGGCGCTGGTCATCGCGGTCGTCGCGATGTTGATCGTGCCGCTGCCGCGTCCGCTACTCGACGCGCTACTCGCGCTCAACATCGCGATCGCGGTCGCGCTGCTGATGGCGGCGGTGTTCACGCCGCGCCCGCTGTCGTTCACGTCGTTCCCGACGCTGCTCGTGGTGACCACGCTGTTCCGTGTCGGGCTCGAGGTCTCGGCGACGCGCCTGATCCTCGCGGACGCGGATGCCGGCGAGGTCGTGCGAGCGTTCGGCAGCTCGGTCGTCGCCGGCTCGCTCGTCGTCGGGCTCGTGGTGTTCGCGGTGATCACGATCGTGCAGCTGATCGTCGTCGCGCGCGGCGCCGAGCGCGTCGCCGAGGTCGCGGCGCGGTTCGCGCTCGATGCGATGCCCGGCAAGCAGATGGCGATCGACGCCGAGCAGCGGTCGGGCTCCATCGACGCGGAGCGTGCACGCGAGCGCCGTGCGGAGCTCGAGCGCGAGTCGCAGCTGTACGGCGCGATGGACGGCGCGATGCGCTTCGTGAAGGGCGACGCGATCGCCGCGATCGTCATCGTCGTGATCAACCTCGTCGGCGGTCTCGTCATCGGCGTCGGCCAGCGCGGTATGACCGCGGGCGACGCGGTGCAGACGTACTCGCTGCTCTCGATCGGCGGTGGGCTCGTCGCGCAGATCCCGTCGCTGATCGTCGCGGTCGCCTCCGGCCTGCTCGTCACGCGCGTCGCATCGACCGGCGATTCGGCGCTCGGCGCGGACCTCCCGTTCCAGCTCGGTCAGCCGCGCGTGCTCGCCGGCGCGGCGATCTTGCTCCTCGCGCTCGGCGTGGTTCCCGGGTTGCCGCACGTGCCGTTCCTCGTGCTCGGCGTGATCGCGCTCGCGCTCGCGCTGGTCACGCTGCGACAGGCGCCGAAGCCGGCGGTCGTCCTCGACGAGCCGGGTGCCTCCGACGTCCGCGGTCCGCGCCTCGGCTTGCGCCTGGCCGCGGCCCCCGGCGGCCTGCACGCGATGCTCGCGGAGGTCCGCGCGGAGCTCGCGACCCGGAGCGGCATCACGGTGCCTCCGCTATCGATCACGACGGACGCGTCCGCGGGCGACGATGTCGTCGTCACGCTCGACGCCACACCGGTCGCGTGGCTGGCCGCCGACGAGCTGCGTGCGAAGCTCCCCGCGGCGCTCGCGACGATCCTGCCGGACCTCGTCGGCGTCGATCGCGTCGCCGCGTTGCTCGAGCGCGCGTCCGCTCGCTCGCCGGTGCTCGTGCGCGAGATCGTCCCGCGCGTCGTGTCGCTGCCGGTGCTCACCGAGGTCGTGCGCGGGCTCGTGCGCGAGCAGGTCCCCGTCGACGACCTCGCCGCGATCCTCGAGGCGATCGCCGTTGTCCCCGCGCCCGCCTCGGGGTTCACGGTCAAGGATGCTCCGCACCTGATCGAGCAGCTCCGCCCCGGCTTGCGGCGCCAGATCAGCGCGCGATGGGCGCCGCGCGGCCAGCTCGCCGTCTACACGATCGACGCGATGATCGAGGACGCCGTCCGCAGCGCGGTCGATCGCCGCGAGGGCGTGCAGATCCTCGCGCTCGAGCCCGCGATCGCGCAGGACATCGTCGCCGCGGTGAAGTCCGCCATCGGCTCGGGCGACGCCGTCGACGCCGTCGACGCCGTCATCCTGGCGAGCGGCGATGTGCGCCGCCACCTGCGCAGCCTGCTCGAGCCCGAGCTGCCCGGTGTCGCCGTGCTCGCCGCCCACGAGCTGTCGCCCGGCACGAACATCCGCACGGCCGGCCGCATCGCGGTGTGATGCGTGTCGTCGTCGCCGTGCTGGCCGTCGCGTCCACCGCGCACGCCGACGACCGCCCGATCCACGGCAACGCCGGTGCGGGCACCTCGCTCGCGCTGACGGGCGCCGGCGGCGACCACCTCCGCTTCGACGTGGCGATCGACCTCAAGCCGAGGAGTCGCTACGGCGTGACGCTCGGCTGGCGCCAGTTCGACGAGGACCACCGCGGGCTCCTCGTCGGCGGCATCGTCTACGAAGGCGGCGCCGCGCGGCCGCGCTTCGTCCTCGACCTGCACGCGGATGCAGGCGTCGACCTCGATCGCCCTGCCCCGCTCGTCGGCGGTGGTGTGCGGGCGACGCTCGCCGTGATCGGTCCGCTCGCGCTCGTGTTCGATCTCTCGGCGTACCTGATCCTCGACGGCATCGACGATTCGCGACTTCAGCTCGCGAGCTCGAGCCTCGTCGCGATCACGTGGTGACTAGATCTGCTTCGGGATGCCGAGCTTGCCCGAGATCGTGATCCCGTTCGCGAACGCCGCGATCGCGCGCTCGTCGCGCTTCGCGATCGCGTAAGCGACCGAGGCCATCGCGAGCCGCGCCGTGTTCGCGCCGTTGTAGGCGGCCGCGTTGCCGTTCGCATCGAAGCCCTCCGCGGTGCCGTTCGCCTTGACCTGACCGAACCACCCGGTCTTGAGGTGGCCGCCGCCCCACACGTACACGGTGTTCGTGTTCTGCGGCGAGCCGTCAGGCCACCCGCTGCGGATCAGCGGCTCCTTCGTCGTGTCTCCGCAGATCGTGATCACCGTGTCCTCGGACAGCGGCCGCGTGGTGTTCTCGTCGACGGTGTTTGTCAGGTCCGCCATCAGGCCATCGAACACCATGCGCAGCCGCGCGGGGATCGTGTTCACGTCGCCCGACGAGAACGCCTCGTGCGGATCGTCGTTCATCGCGGGCATCACGATCGAGTTCGTGAGGCCCATCTTGAAGGCCTTGACCGCGATGATGAACGTGCGCGCGATCTGCGCGACGTTCGCGCGCGTCCCCGCGTCGACGCCGTAGCGCGTGAGGTCCTCCGGTGTCACCGCGAGCTTCGAGGCGAGGTTCGTCCCGAGGAACTTCGCGGCGCCCTGCGATGTCACGTACGCGCTTCGTTGCGTCGAGCGATTCACGCCGCGATTCATCTGGATCAGCGCGTCGTAGTGCGCCTTGTACATCGCCGCGTCCGTCGTCTTCGCGAGCAAGCCGCCGGCGCGCGACGCGGCGCTGTTGAACAGACCGACGATGCCATCGGCGGTATCGACCTTCGCCGGCGTGGCACCACCCGCGACGCCGGTCGCCGTCAGCGGCGTCTGCCCCGTCGTGATCGTGACGAGCGGCAGCACGGCCGGCGTCGTCGCCTGCAGCGCGCTCGCGATCGAGAAGATGTTCTGTCCGTTGAGCTCCGACGTCGACACGGGCTGCACGACGTGGCCTTCATTCGTTCCGCAGGTGAAGCACGTCATCTGCCGATCGGCCGTGAGGCTCGCGAACGGCGTGTCGGGCCCCTTCACGAACGGCTTCGCGGTCCCCGCGACCATCTGCGCCTGCCCGGGCTTGTGCCACGCGAAGGAGTTGTTGCCCGCCATCGCCACCTCGACCTGTGGCCACAGCAAGCTGAACCACGCGAGACCACCGCGCCCCGCGACGAGGTGGATCGAGCGCGCGGTCGCGTGCTCCGCCGCAGCCATCGCCACGTCGCGTCCCGCGGTGCCTTCGAGGATGTCGAAGATCTTCGCGCGCGACAGACCGAGCGCGGCGCCCGCCGCCACGGACCACTTGATGAGCGCGCGGCGCGTGACCTGTCGTTCTTCATCACGTTTGCTGAGTGGGTGTTTCGCCATGTTCGGTTTTCGAACACCAAAGCACCCGGCGTGCCTGCGCGGAACACGCGCGTTACACGGCGACCCACGCGCAGTTAGCGCGAACCTCGGCGCGCCGACGACCGCCTTCGTCGGGTGCTCCCCACTCCAGTGAGGACATCCGAGGGCAGACCTACATGGTCCGGATCGATCTGCTCAGCGGAGCTGCGTGCACAGCGGCTCGACGCGCGACGAGCTGCGATGCTGCGTCTTCGACAGACCGAAGCGCCACCCGCAGCGCGCCGCCTGCACCGCGCCGGTCGCGCTGTCCACGCGTGCGAGCCCGCCGGTGCCGAGCAGCGCGAGCCCACCGTCGGTCAGCCAGTGCACCTCGTTGACGCCGGGCGCGGCGAGCGCCCATGCGCGCGTGCCGTCGTGCGAGACGAGCGCGACCTCGTGTTGCGAGATCTCGACGAAGCGCTTGCCCGCGGGATCGGGCGCGATCGAGACGGGCCGCCTCGCGGCGAGCTTCGCGACCTGCTTGCCGTCGCGAAGGATCAGCGTCGCGAACGTGTTCGTGTCGCGCACCCACACGTACGCGTTGCCGAGTGCATCGGCGGCGGCGAACGTTCCGTCGAGCTGGATCGCCTTGCCCTTGTCGAGCGAGCGCGCGTCGCGAACCCAGCGGATGGTCAAGCGGTCTCCGATCGTCGCGACGAGGACCTCGTTGCCATCGGCGAGCGCGGGCGCGAGCGGTGTCAGCGCCGTCTGCCACGCGGTGGAGTCGTTTCGCCGCGAGCCCGAGAGGTGCGTGAACTTCTTCGTCCTCGGATCGAAGCGAAACACCTCGTTCGACTCTCCGAGCGCGAACGTCGCGAGGTGCGAGCGAGCGTCGTAGCCGACCGCGTGCACGGCCTCGCGGTCCACGCGCAGGTCCTGGCGCGCGCCCGTCGCGAGATCGATGTACGCCGCCATGGTCCGGCCGTCATCGAGGTTCGCCCACTCGACGAGCCACGCGTTCCCGTCGACGTGCCGGAGCTCTGCGACGGAGGCCAGCTTCGGCAGCTTGAAGTCGGGCGTGGACGTCGTCGCGAGCGTCTTGTCGAGCAGCGCGAACGTGGAACCGACACCGATCAGAATGTCGCCACCGGGCGCCGCGGCGGCGACCGTCGGAGCTTCGATCTCGTAGCCGAGGTACTCCTTGCTCGTGGCGCTGATGATCGCGAGCTCCGCGCTCGCCGCACCGAACACGCGCGCGCCACCCGCGGCCAGCGCGTCCTTCTCGTGCTGGGTCGGCGATGGCGCAGGCGGCGTGAGCTCGACGCTCTTCTTCCGATCGATCGGCCGCACGTACGCTCCCGCGCGGCCGCCGATCGCGAGGTGTTCGTCGTCGACGAATGCGATGTCGGACGGCGTGGAGGCGGTGACACCGAGGCGGTCGCGGATCGCCCCGGTGGCCGCGTCGACGACGAACGCGACGCGCTGGGCGGCGACACCGACGACGAGCGCGATCGCCGTGCCGCGTGGAGACACCGCGATCGTGCCCTCGGGCTCCACCTTCGTCGGGACCCAGTCGCCCCACTGCAGCGAGGGAGCGACGAGCAGCCAGCGCAGCTTGCGCTTGTCCGCGTCGATCTGGACGACGATCTTGTCGCCGCGCGACGCGACGGTGTCGATGCGCTGGCCGCTCGCGACCAAGAGGCGCTCGACGATCGACCCGTCGGATCCGAGGCGCACGATGGAGTGATCGGAGCGCGTCGCGAGGAGCCCCCGCGACGTCATGAGGACCTCGCGGAACGCGGGCTCGGCGGGCAACGACGCGCGCTGCAGGATCAGGCCATCGCGATCGATCACCGCGATCGTGAGTCCGCCCGAAGCATCGATCGCGCCGACGACGAACCCGCGCGGGTCGGGACCGATCGCGAGCGCCTGCGCCTCGGGCAGATCGACCACGCGCGGCTCCACGCTGCCATCGAGCGCCGGCCACAGCCGCGTACCACCGAGATCGTCGACGGAGATGACCGACGTGCCCTCCGGCGTCGTCGCGAGCGTCACGATCTCGCCGCCGTGACGGCTCTCGATCGCCTGCGTGCGCGACGCGAACCCGACGATGGCGCTCGCCCCGGGCTCCGGTGCCTCCTGGATCGGAGTCGCCGGCGCGCCGGGAACCGAGCCCGGGATCGGCGCCGGTGGCGGGTTGCGTCCCGAGCACGCCGCCACAGCCACGAGGCACAGCCCGGCTCTCACTCGAGCCCCGCGCAGAGGTTGGGCACGCCGAACACCTGGGCGGACACCTGATCGTCGTGCAGTCCGAAGCTCCAGCCACACGCGGTCGCGATGCGCGTGCCGTTGCGCGGCTCGATCGACACCATGCCGCCCTGCGCGGAGGCGAACAGCGTCGCGCCGTCCGTCGTGAACTTCAGCGTGTCGATGCCGGGCACCGCGAGCTTCCACCGCTCCTCTCCCGTCGCGGTGTCGAGCGCGACGAGCTCGCTCGCCGTCGCCACGACCACGAGCGTCCCGTCGGGATGCGGGGCGGCCGTCGTGATGTCGTCGACGAGCCGCGTCGTCCGATTCGGCGTGCCGAGCTGGATCATCACGAGCTTCCACTCCATGCGGTCGAGGAAGTAGACCACGCCATGTCGATCGGCACCGAGCGGGAACGACTCCTTCTCGATCGTGGTCGACGCGGTGCGCGCGATTTTCGCCACTGGCTCCGCCGCTTCGCGATACCAGTCGAGACGCAGCGAGCCGTCGATCATGTGCGTGGAGAGCATCGCGACGATCCCACCGGACGTCTTCGGATCCATCGCGAGCACCTGTCCGAAGCTGCCGGTGATGTCGAGCGACGGAAGGCGCGTCGCGCGGAGCGGTGACAGCGCGAGCTGGAAGCGATCGACGCCGGATGACGTCGTGACGAACACGATGCTCGATGCCGGTTCGTACGTCACGGTGGCCGCTTCGCGATACGTCCCGAGCGTCGCCTCCTCGCTCGTCTCCGCATCGACGACGTAGATGCGCCCCTCGTCGGAGACCACCATGTGATGATCGCCGACGATCGCGTCGACCTGCGCCGAGGCCGCGACATGCGAGATCCGCTCGTGCAGCTCGCGATCGAGCCACACGCTCTTCGATCCTCGCCGGGTCGCGACGCCATCGCGCATCGACCACAACACGCTCGGACCGATGTCGCGGTAACCGAGGTACTTCATCGAGACGTCGGTGGTGATGGTGATGCTGGTCGACGAGGCATCGAGCATCACGCGATCGCCGATCGCGACATCGGAGGTCTCGCTCGGCGTGCCGCGCTGCGATGTGGCCCACGGGTCCTTGGTCGCGAGCGCCCACCACACCGTGCGGCGCACGTCCGAGAACACCGCGGTGTTGTCGTCGAGAAAGCCCATCGAAGGCGACTCGGCGAGCGCCGTGCTGTCGTCGCTCTTCGCGAAGATCGCGTCGCCGGTCTGCAGATCGATCACCTGGTACCGCTTGGTCGCGGTGTCGATCGCGGCGATCTTCGTGCCGTCGGGCGACAGCGCGATCGGCGCCTCGACCGCGCCCGTCAACGTCACGCGCGCGCCCCACGCCAGCGCCTTGTCGATCACGACCCAGCGCAGCGCGATCGCGGTGCGCTCGCCGCTGACGAGGGCGGCGATCGCGCGACCGCGCCGGACGGCCAGCCCCGCGATGCGCTCGCCGGGATCGGGTGCGATCTGTCCTCGCGCGTGACCGCCCGCGTCGTACCAGACCAGGACCTCGTCGCGCCGGCGGGCGAGCATGCCGCCACCTGCTGCGCGCACCTCGACGAAGCCGGGCTCGGGTGCGAGCGACGCGTGCCCGCGCGTTCGCCCATCGCGATCGAAGCGCACCAGCTCGATGCCGCCCGCTTGATCGAGCAGCGCGGCGACGAAGCCGTCGTCGGTGCGTCCGAGCGCGACCTGGACTGCGCGCCCGCCGCGCGCGATCACGGGCTCGCGCGTGCCATCGAGCGACAGCCACAGTCGCGCCTGACCGAACGTATCGATCGTGTAGGCGGCCTTCCCGTCGTCGGTCACGGCGATCCGCTCGATCGCTCCGCTGTGTGGTGCAACACGAGGACGCTCCTCGACGATCGGCGCGATCGACGACTCGCTGCCGACCTCCGGTCGCGTCGCCGTCTCGTTGCCTCCGCATGCAGCGAGCGCGAACCAGAGAAGGCTGATCCGTGCGGCGATTTGCCCCGCGGATCTCGGCTCGGCGAACGAACGCACCGCTCGGATCAACGCGTGACCCCGTGGCAAAAGTCTTCGACTCGACGCGCTCACGTGTGCGGGGTTACCCGTGTGGTTCCAGACGTTTCGCTATCCATGAACCTTTACACACCGAGATCGCTTTCTCCCAAATTCCGATTGAACGCGTCGCGCGCGAATGTTCAAACGGAGTCGGGCCACGGGTGGCGTGGCTGTCGTTGAGGAGGATGTAATGGCGCTCGGTACCGTGAAGTGGTTCAACGATGCCAAGGGCTACGGCTTCATTAGCCGAGCAGACGATGGCAAGGACGTGTTCGTGCACTACTCGTCGATCTCGGGCGAAGGGTTCCGTACCCTGACCCAAGGCCAGACCGTGGAGTACGACGAACAGACCGGCCCCAAAGGACTCTTCGCGGCGAAGGTCCTCAAGGTACTCGAGCAATCCCCGCCCGCGTAGTCAGCGCGCGAGCTGCGTCGCTCGGTACTCGCCCGACTTGGTGCGCGTCAGCACCAGCGCGAACGCTTCCTTGGCAGTACGCACCTGAAGAACGAAGTTGCCCTCGGGCAACGAGCCGCCGTTGGTGTATTCGCTCGGCGAGAGCAGCTTCCAGTCGCGCATCGCGCCGGACTCGACGACGAGGCCGGCGTACATGTCGTGGAGATCGCCCGTCGTTTGCGCCGCGATCTTTCCGCCCGCGTAGAACGGCACCGTCGACATCTTCACGAGCTTGTCGACCGACGCGGTCGCGAACGCCGAGATCCAGAGGTTCGCGGCGAACAGCGCTTCCTTGTCGGTGACCGAGGTCTTCGGTGACACGCGATCGTTCGCCTTGCCATCATCGGGCGTCACCGGCTTCACGTTCGCGGGCGGCAGCTTCTTCTTGCCGGGCAGCTTCGCGGTGTTCCTCACCAGCGCGCTGTCATCGAGCACGCCCTGATCCGAGTCCTTCGGGATGTCGGTGAGGATGTACGGCTCGACGTTGAACGTGCCGCACTGTCGCCAGTTGCGATAGAAGCCCCACCGCAGGTAGATGCGATCATCCGAGGAGCGAATCGCTTCCGGCGGCGCTTCGAACGGCGCGGACGACATCACCGTATCGATCGCCGCCACGTCGAACTCGGTCTTGCCCGACGTCTTCACGATCGTGACCTTGTGCAGCGTTCCGTCCGGGTTGACGGAGATCTCGAGGTTGGTCCACAGGTCGGGATTGTTCAGCGGATCCGTCGCGCCGCGATCGTCGAGCGCTTCGAGGAAGCCGAAGCCCCACAGCTCGTGGATGCGACGGTGCATGCGAGCGACATACACGGCGAACGGATGGGCGCGCGTCTTGAGCGCGGTCTGGTTGCCGGTGCGAACGTCGGGGACGAAGTTCTCGAGGGAGCTCTTGATCGCCTCGAGCTTGCGCTCCCAGCGGCCCTTGCGCGCGGACATCTTGCGCGCCGCGACCTGGCGCTCCTCGTCGACCTTCTCCTTGCCCATGATGCGCTCGTAGTCCTGGAACGAGAGCGGCGTGTTGACGCCGATCGTTCCCTTGCGGCCGGCCTTCTTGCCGTCGCGACCCTGGTCCTGCACCGAGCCGCGGCCCGCGATGCCACGCATCGACAGGACACCGGGATCCTTCTCGCCGGTGCCGTTGTCGCCGTTGTCGCCGCCCTCGCCGACGATCACGCCCTTCGCGGTCTCGCTGTCGCCCGAGTGATCCGTCTGGTCGATGCGCTGATCCGTCGTCGGCGTCGTCTCCTCGAGCTGCCGGATCTTGTCGTCGGGGCCACCGATCTCGGTCGACTTCGAGTCGTTCTCGACGGACGCGACCTGCTTCCCCTCGGACTCCTTGTCGAGGTTCGTGTCCTTCGCGCGCGTCTCCTCGGCGACGTCGCGGTTCTTGTCGGACAGCTTCGTGGCGTCGTCGGGCGCCTTGTCGACGACGCTCTTGTCGTCCTTCACCTCGACCATCACCATGTTCGGCGGCGGCTGCTCGGGCTTCTTCTGCTCCTTCTCCTGTGGCGGTGGGGGCGGTGGTTGGATCGGCGGCGGAGGCTTCACCACCTCCGGCGGTGGCGGCGCGATCGCGACCTCGAGCGGCTTGTCTTCGAGCTTCTCGGCGTCGATCGGTGTCGGCGGTTGCGTCGGCGTGAGCGGCTTGAGGATCTCGTCGATGACCTCGTCGTTCGCGAACGCGACGTCGACTTCCTTGGGCACCAGCCCGAACGTCGCCGCGACCTCGGTGCTCGCGGTCAGCGTGATCGGACACTCCATCACGTCGCGCACCTCGCCGCGCGCCATCGCCTCCGCGTCGAAGTCGAGGCACGTCGCGAGCGGATCGCCGAGGTAGGGGCGCAGCTGCTCCGGTGGGCGCATCGGCTGTTGCGCGTAGCCCTCGAACGTCGCTTCTTCGTCGAGCACCGCGGTCAATCGCACCTGCGTGCCGGCCGGCAGCTCGACACGACAGCGCGAGCCAACCACCTGCTTCCCCGGCAGCCGCGCGTGGAGCTGGCCGACGAGACGCTCGATGTACTTCGCGGTCGCCGGGACCTGTTTCTCGATCGGGAGGCTTCTGATCCGCTCGAGCTCCAGGTCCTTCGGGACACAGCGGAGCAGTGGCGAGGTGTCACCGACCCTGGTCACGAGGACGGTGCCCCGACCCTCGCCATCGAGCCGGATCGTCAGCGCGGGATCGGGGTCCGAGAGCGCGAGCTGATACGCCGCGAAAGCGCCGGCTTGCGCGGCCACCGACACGAGCACCGCGGGAAGCAGGATCCAGCGGTCGCGGTATCGCCGCGGCTTGCTTCCGTTGGGTCCCACTGTCTCGCCAGTTTGACATACGAACCCCGGACTGGTTGGCCGGAATTTCCGTCGGAATCCGTGACCTAGCGCGGATCCGCGATGACCGCCGATGACCGATTCCTGCCCGCCTGTCACGCGGTCGTCGCGACGGCCGTCTCACGCCCCAGCGCAACTCCTGCGCGGCTACAGTTTCCGGTACACGCCGACGACGATCCCGATGATGTCGACGGACTTGAAGTCGCTGCGCCGCACGATGATCGGCGACATGTTCGAGTTCGCCGGCTGGAATCGGATTCGATCACCCTCCGGGTAATACCGCTTCACCGTCGCCTCGCCCTCGATCATCGCGACCACGATGTCGCCGTTGCCCGCCGCCGCCGTCTTCTTCACGAAGACATAGTCCCCATCGAAGATGCCGTCCTCGATCATCGACTCGCCGACGATCCGCAGGCCGAACACCTCGCGATGTCCGCCGATCAGAACGCGGTCGACCCTGACCGTATCGCTGGCATTCTCGACGGCGAGGATGGGCTGCCCCGCCGCGACGCGACCCAGGATGGGAATCTCCGCCATGTCATCACTGTCGGAGACGATCTCGATGTTGCCCGTCCCCATCGCCGGCCTGCGCAGCGGAACGATCTCCCCGCTGCCGTCCGGCATGACCGGGCGCATGGCTCGCGACTTCAGATCTTCGCGCCGGAGGTGCCCCTTCTTCTCCAGGGCCTTCAGGTGGTCGTTCACCCCGTTGGTCGACCGGATGTTGAAGTGCTCTCCGATCTCGCGCAGCGTCGGGGGAAACCCGCGCTCAGCGATAGAAGCTGAAATGAAATCGAGGATTTCCCGCTGCCTATGAGTCAGAGCGTCGGCCATGGCACCTTCTTCGGGTTCAGGAGTCTACTGAACGGAATCACCGTACTGAACGCCCTACCAGCCTGTCAATTTTTTCGCTGCGATTCTCGCGAAAAACCCGGAGCGGCGACGAGGATGGCCTCGTGACGCGCATCGGGATCGCCATCGCCCTCGTGCTCGCGATGGCGACCGGCGTGTCGGCGGCACCGCCATCGCTCGCGACCATGAAGGCCGCGCTGGAGAAGGGCGACCTCGACGAAGCCACTCGGCAGGGCGTCCTCGCCGGCCCCCACGTCGTCGAAGCCGCGCTCGCGTCGGCCGATCGCGCGACGATGCTCGCGGGCATCGCGAGCGCGCCGCTCGTCGAGGATCGCATCGAGCTCCTCGAGCCACTCTCGAAGATCGCGCGCGGTCCCGATCGCCGCACCGCGATCCCCGCCGCGCGCGCGGCCGCGAAGATCGCGCGCGATGCACTGCGCGAGGAGCCACCCGACGACATCGCCGCCGCGGATCTCGCCGCGTGGCGCGATCGATGGAGCGACATCGCGCTCGATCGCACGCGATGGATCGAGGTGCGCGTCCTCGCGATCGATGTCGCCGCGTACGTCGAACGCTCGCGCGCGCTCGCGACGCCCGATCCATCGGGCCGCCCTCAGCGCACGCCGCTCGATCCCGCGCGCGCCGACGGCACCGGCGTCCCACTGGCTCCCGCGCTCGCCGATCCGGATCCCGCGATCCGCCGCGCGATCCTCGCGCACGCCCCCTCGCCGCTGCCGCCCGAGCTCCGCGATCCGATCGCGAAGGTCGTCATCTCCGACACCGACGCGCTCGTCGCGCTCGCGGCGACCGCCGCGCTGTGCGCCGACCTCGCGTTCGATCCCGCGCAGCCGATCCTCTCGGCGCTCGGCCCCGCCGGCATCACGCGCATCCAGACGATCGTCACGACCGACGGCGCATCGCGCGGCCACCTGCGCGACGCCGCGCGCTGCCTCGCCGCCGACAAGTCACCCGCGAGCGCCGCTGCGCTCCGCGCGATCCGGAGTCGCACGCGGTAACGCCGGATCGCACTCGCTCGAGTGCTAGCGTAACGCGCGCGTTTCGCCGACGCCGAGGATCCACAGGCGCTCGGGCGATAGGTTCTGTTCCGTCCACCACGCCCGCAGGGTCTCCGGCGGCTCGCCGATCGGTTCGTCGGTGAGGCGGAACGTTCCCCAGTGCATCGCGAGCAGGTGCTTCGCGCGGAGCGCCGTGAAGGCGCGGCCGGCCTCGATGGGATCGATGTGCTGCGGTTCCATGAACCAGCGCGGCGCGTAGCCGCCGATCGGCAGCATCGCCCAGTCGATTTCTCCGATCTTTTCGTGAATCTCGGCGAAGTGGTCACCCCAGGCCGTGTCGCCAGAGTGATAGGCGACACCGTCGGGCGACTTGATCACGAAGCCGCCCCACAGCGTGGCGTTGCGGTTCCACGGCATGCGCATCGACCAGTGGCGCGCGGGCACGAGCGTGATCTCGAGCGAGCCGAGCGTGGTGGACTGCCACCAGTCGAGCTCGATCACGTTGGGATGCGGGATGCGCGGTCCGTTGCCGAGCGGCACGACATAGGTCGCGGTCGGCGGCAGGCGAGCGATCGTGGGAGCGTCCATGTGATCGCGGTGATCGTGGGTGACGAGGACGATGTCGATCGGCGGCATGTCGGCGAGCGCGACGCCCGGCGGGACCAGGCGCGAGCGTACGCCGCCGATCGACGGCGACCAGATCGGGTCGGTCACGATCAGCTGGCCGCCGAGGCGAAGCGCCCAGGTCGCGTGGCCGATCCACACGGCGGTCGGTGCACCGGCGGCGAGCGCGGCGGCGCCACCCTCGACGATCGCCGGGCGAACCGCGTCGATGATCGCGTGGTGGTCGCGGCGCGGCTCCTTCGCGCCGAAGCGCCAGCGCAAGAGGTCGCGAGGGCCGCGAGATGGCTGCGTCGCGCGATCGTCGAAGCGGCCCATCAGATCCCGAGCGAGCGGCCGAGCTGTTCGTAGGCGGAGCGCCGGAACGCGACGACATCGCCGGCCTCGGAGAGCTGCGCGACCGTGTCGTCCTCGCCAGCGGGGACGAACAGGCGATCCCAGCCGAGGATCAACGGGCCGGCGGGCTGGTCCGCGATCACGCCTTCGCTCGTCGACGTGATCAGCTCGAGGTCGGCGTCGGCCGAGCGGCGGAACGCGATTACGAGCTGCATCTTGACGGGCGTCTCGCGCCACCACTTGCAGAAGCGGTTGGGGTTCTCCGAGTCGAGCTCGAGGCGCAGCGACTTGCCGTCCATCGTGGTGAGGTCGACCGCTTCGGCGAAGCAGCCGCCGGTGACCGCGTGCGCGAGGACCTTGTCGCGAGCGCGCTGGCCGGGCTCGGGGGCGCTCGTCGAGAAGCCCGACTGCAGCGCTTCGACGGTGAACGCGAGTGAGGGAATCACCTGCGCGAGCTCGTTCGCACGGAAGTCGTTGCCGTCGATGAAGACGAGAGGCACCACGGACCGGAGTAGTACCATCAACGCCAATGGCGATCGATGACTCCGATCCTGCACACGACGCGACGCTCGCCGGGCCGGCGACGCCGCAGGACACGCTGGCGACGATGGCGCCTTCGTCGTCGGGACGCGCGCGGCGGTTATCGCTCCAGAACTACAACATCGGCGACGTGCTCGGCAGCGGCGGGATGGGCGAGGTCGTCGTGGCGCACGACAAGCAGATCGGGCGCGACGTGGCGATCAAGCAGCTTCGCGTCGAAGCACCCGGCCCCGACGTCATCGCGCGGTTCTTGCGCGAGGCGCGGATCCAGGCGCGGCTCGAGCATCCCGCGATCGTGCCCGTGCACCAGATGGGCACCGATGATCGCGGGCTCCCGTACTTCACGATGAAGAAGCTCGCGGGCACGACGCTGCTCGCGCTCCTCGCCAGGACCGAGCAGCTTCCGCGACCGCGACTGTTGCGCATCTTCGTCGAGGTCTGCCAGGCCGTCGAGTTCGCGCACGCGCGCGGCGTGGTGCATCGCGATCTCAAGCCCGCGAACATCATGGTCGGCGATTTCGGCGAGGTCTACGTGCTCGACTGGGGGCTCGCGAAGCTGACGGACGAGCGCGAAGCGCCATCGCCGATCGGCGCCGATGTCGATAGCCTCGACGGCGTCACGCAAGCGGGCGCGATGCTCGGCACCCCGGGCTACATGGCGCCGGAGCAGATCGAGGACGCGCACGCGGTCGGCCCCGCCGCCGACGTGTACGCGCTCGGTGCGATCCTCTACGAGATCCTCGCCGGGGAGTCGCCTCATCCGCGCGGCGGCGGCGCGATCGCGAGCACGCTCAAGGGAGACTTCGCGAGCCCCGCGCAGCGGCGTCCCGATCGCAACATCCCGCCCGAGCTCGACACGCTGTGCATGCTCGCGCTGACCGCGACGCCGTCGCGCCGGCCGACCGTGAAGCAGCTCGCCGACAAGATCCAGGGCTTCCTCGACGGCGATCGCGACTACGCCGCGCGCAAGGAGCTCGCGCTCACGTTCCAGAAGCGAGCGCGCGAGGCGATGGACTCGGGGGATGTCGCCCGGCGCGCCGAGGCGATGCACGCGGCCGGCCGCGCGCTCGTGCTCGATCCCGAATCCGCGGAGGCGGCGGCGATCGTGTCGACGCTGATCTTCACACCCGCGAAGGAGCTTCCCGCGCAGCTCGCCGCGGAGCTGTCCGAGTCGGAGCTGAAGATCCAGCGCCGTCATGGGCGCGCCGCGATGGCCTCGTTCATCGTGATCATCGCGTTCATCGCGACGGCGATCACGAACGGCGCGCCGAGCTGGACGTTCGTCGGCGGGTTCCTCGCGTACCTCCTCGTGCACGCGGTCGTCATGTGGGGCATCACGCAGCGCCCCGCGACCGCGTCGCGCATGGTGGTCGTCGCGATCAGCAACGCGTTCCTCGCGGCGCTGATCTCGCGCACCTATGGCTCGATGGTGATCGTCCCGGCGGTCACCTGCATCATGGCGCTGTCACTGACGGCGTATCCGCAGCTGATCGATCGCGTGTGGCTCGTCATCGGC
Source organism: uncultured Kofleriaceae bacterium (assembly GCA_964617845.1). Classification (GTDB taxonomy): domain Bacteria; phylum Myxococcota_A; class Polyangia; order Haliangiales; family Haliangiaceae; genus JABFXX01. The sequence continues at coordinate 257,443 of CAZUAR010000010.1, forward strand.
CTGCTCGTCGCGAGCTGGGTCGTGCCCGTCGTGCTCGAACAGGTGGGCGTCCTCGCACCGACGTGGTGGATCGAAGATGACAAGGTCGTGCTCGCATCGAACGTGATGCACATCGGTGGCGCTCACACCGCCGCGATCCTCATCGGATCGAACGTGCTCACCATCATCGTGTTCGCGCTGTTCTCGAACACGCTCGCCGCGCAGCGCCGAGACGCGATGCGACAGGCGGAGGTCCAGGCATGGCACCTCCGCCAGCTGTTGCCGACGACACGCGCGCTGACCGCGGGCTGACTACTCGACGATCACGCGATCGCTCGCGCCGCGACCGAACGTCTCCGGCATGTACATCTCCTCGGCCTTGGGCGGCGGCACCACGAAGTTGCCGGGCGTCGTCGCGCGCGCGACGTACTCGTAGCGGTGCACGCCTTCCCACACGAGCTGCGCGAACGCCTCGATGCGCTCGTCGCGCATGTTCTGGTGCTCGTACCAGGGGCCGTACCACCACCAGTAGCGACCGCGTCCCGACGCTTCGTCCTGCGCTCCCGGATCCATCGGGATCGGGCCGGTGACCGCGAGCGCCGGGTTCATGGCTTCGAGCCCAGCGGGCAGCGGATCGACGAGCGCGACGTGGTAGCGACGGTTCTCGTTGATCATCGTCAGCTTCACGCGCACGCGCGCGCCCGCCTTGATGTGCCACGTACCCTGCGCGTCCTTCGTGACGTCGGCCTTGTTGTCGACGCCTTCGTACTCGCGCGTCACGACGAAGCCGTAGTCCGCGGGGTCGAGCTTCAACGACGCCGGCGCGTAGGTCATGCCGATGCGGTAGTAGAGGCGACCTGCGCCGTCCTTCTGGATCGTGAGGTCTTGCTTGTCGTGCGCGGCGACGATCTTCATCGGGATGTTCACCGCGAACGTGTTCGTGGTGCGGCCCTTGAACGCGAGGTCGCCTGCGTAGTCGTCGCCGAGCCAGATGCGCGCGACGAAGTTCGGCGTGACCTTCTCGTACGTCTGGAAGTAGAGGTCGAGTGCGAGCAGCGCGAACGTGTTCTCCTGCGTGTTGAGCCAGCGCCCCGCCTTGCGATGCGCGAGCAGCCCCGTGACGATCTTCGGGATCAGATCGTTGTTCTTCTGCTCCTGGATCAGCGACTCGAGCATGATCGCGTCGACGCGGTGATCGCTCGCGAGTAGGAGGTGTCCACCGTCGGCGTAGCTCGTCGCGAAGTTCGCCGCGCCCGCCGTCTCGCTCACGCGGTTCATCGCGTGGCGCACGATCGCGGCGCGCTCCGGCGTGGCCGCCGGCTGTTGCGCCATCGTGCCGAGCAGCCAGCCGAGCGTCTCCATGTTGTGCTTGTCGATCGCGACCTCGCCGAACAGCTTCTTCGCCTTCGCCACGTCGAGGTCGCCCATCTGCTTGCGCGTGTACAGCGCGAACGCGGAGATCGTGCGGCGCACGTCGGCCGGGTAGTAGTGCGGGTAGTGCTGCTCGATGTTGCGCAGGTAGTCCTTCGCGCGATCGAGGATCGACTGCGGGATCGTGTAGCCCTTGGCCTTCGCGTGTTGCAGCGCGCTCGTGACGTACACGCTGAGGTACGGCTCGGAGGGGCGGCCGCGCTCCCAGTACGCGAAGCCACCGTCGCTGTTCTGCATCTGCGAGAGGCGCTCGACGTCCTTGTCCACGCTCGTCGACATCTGGGCAGCCGACGGCATGTCCTTCGCCTTGAACGCGGCGAGCACGTCGCGCAGCGCCGCGATCGACAGCACGCGCGAGCTGCGCTGCTCCGCGCACTCGAACGGATAGTGGACGAGGTAGAGGAACGCATCCGTCAGCGCCTGGAGGTTCGTCGATGCCGTCGAGACCTCGAGCCCGCCGAACTGCTGCACGACCTGGCCGGGCAACGCGATCGGCTGGTTGATCGCCGCCTTGGGCGCGTTATCGTCGATGACGCCGTAGGTCGCGAACGCTTCGGTCGTCGCGGGCGTCCACACCGGCAGCGCGAGCTCGGCCGCGTCGCTGTAGGTGCCGACGGTGCCGACGACCTGGAACCGCGCGGTGCCCGCCATCTCGGCGGCCGCGGGGAACAGCACCTCGACGCGATCGTTGGGCGGCACGCTCACCGAGCGGCCTGCACCGTCGGTGATCGTCGCGTTCGTCGCGCGGATCGCGACCTTGACCTGCATCGGCGAGTCGGTCTGGTTCTGCACCACGACCGGGAGCTGGAACTTGTCGCCGAAGTTCAAGAACCGCGGCGGGCTCGGCCGCACCATCAACGGCAGCCGCGCGGTCACCGCGCTCTCGCCCTTGCCGAACTGGCGCTCGCCCGCGACCGCGATCGCGACGATGCGGTAGCGCGTGAGGTTGTCGGGCAGCTTGATGTCGATGACCGCCTTGCCGCTCGCGTCTGTCCTCACCGAGGGTGCGAACGCGGCGAGCGGGTTGAAGTTCGACCGGATCGCGATCGGTGCGTTCGCGGCGTCGCCGCCGAGCTTGCCGTCGCGCGACTTCTCGTTCTCGGCGCGTCCCCGGCGATATGCGTCGGGCTTCTTGTCGGCGCTCTCCTCGTCCTTCATCGGCGCCGACTCCGTGGCCATCGGCTCCGCGGGCGGTGCCGCTGCGGGCATCGCGAGACCGGGCGCTGCTCCGCCCATCGGCCCCGCGTTCTTGCTCAAATCCGCGAGCTTGGTCGCGTCGGGCTTCGCGAGCTTCACGTACGCGCGCATGTAGTGATCGCGCGCGTCCGGTCCGCGACCGCTGTAGAAGGTGCCGACCGGGTCCGGGAACTGATAGCCGGTCAACGAGAGGATCGCCTCGTCGACGACGAACACCGCCGCCTCGGCATCGGGCACCGGCTTGCCGCTCGCGTCCGTGACGGACACGGCGAGCTTCGCCGCGTCGCCCGGCGCGAGCTTCGCAGCGTTCGGCGAGACGGTGACCGCGAGCGTCCGCTTCTTCGGCGGCACCGAGAGGTTCAGCTGACCGACGGCGTACGCGGGCCGCTTCGGCAGCTTCGGATCGGGGACGCCCTTGTCATCGGTGCGCGGCGCCGCACCGACGAGGTCCACCTGCACGAACAGGTTCGGCACCATCGCGTCGGTGATCGGCACCTTGATCACGGTCGTCGGCCCCGCGAGCGAGATGCGCTCGCTTTTGACGATGCCCGAGCGCCGCCAGCTGACGATGCCTTCCGCCGGATAGAACGGCGACTGCACGAGCACCTCGGCGGTGTTGCCGTCCGCGTACTCCTTCTTGTCCGGAATCAACTGCACCTGCTCCTGTGCAACTTCGCGCGCAGCCGGTTGATCGCCGCCCGACACCCAGTACGTCAGCGTGGTCTGGTTCGGACGGCCCTTCGCGTCGGTGATCGTCGCGGTGACCTGATACGAACCACCGGTCGTCGTCGTGAACGTGCAGTGTGACGCCGCGCTCGTCGTCGTCACGTTGCACGACTGCGGATCGACCTCCTTCGTCTTGTAGCGGCCCTTCTCGTACACGTAGTCGAGGCGCACGCTCTTGATGTCGATCTTCGCCCCGTCGACCGCCTTGCCGTCGAGGTCGACGCCGATCACGTCCATCTCGAACGGCACGCCCTTCTGGACGAACGGCTTCTGCGGCTTGAGGCCGACGTAGACCGACGACGGATGCACGAGCAGCGCCGACGACGCGGACCACTCCTGGCGATTGACGTCCATCACGCGCGCGGTCGCCGACACGCTCATCGGCACCGTCGGCCTCGCGGACAAGAAGTCCATGTGCGCCGTGTGCGCGCCGGTCGCGTCGGTCTTGCCCGTCAGCGTCCACGACTTCGGCGGCGTCATTGCCCCACCGTAGCGGTAGCCCTCCTCGTCGTAGCTGTCGTGATAGCTCCACCACGGAGTCCAGGTACCGAACGTGTAGTCATCGCGGTTCGGCGGCGTGAACGACGTCTGGCTCGCGGTGACGTACCAGTTCGTCTGCGCGCCCGGCAGCGGACCGCCCGAGTAGTACTTCGCCGTCACCGTCACGTCGCCGCCCTCTCCGATGAGGAAGGGCCCTTGCGACGCTTGCGCGCTGACCTCGAACTCGGGCCGGCGGAACTCCTCGACCTGGATCGCGTGGTAGTAGTCGCCGCCGAGTCGCCCCGTCGAGACGAAGCGGATCTGCGTGTAGCCGAGGTTCGGCGTCTTCGGCAGCGTGAACTTCGTGTCGAAGCCACCGGTGATCGACACCTGCGCGCTGCCGTTCGCGATCTTGTTGCCCTGCGAGTCGGTGACCTCGTAATTCACCGACGGCACCATGTCGCCGATGCCGTTGATGTCGCCGCCCTTCGCGGTGTCGAGCGCGCGGAGCCAGCCCTTGATCGAGACCTCCTCGCCGGGCTTGTACATCTTGCGATCGTCGACGACGTACCACGCGAGCACCTTGTCGCGGTTCTGCTTCGTCCACGAGCCACCCTCGCGCCACCAGCCGCTGTCCTCGGCGACGAACGCGACGTCGTTGCCCTTCTTCGCGACGAGGTAGTGCGAGCCGGTCTTGCCACCGGTGGTCAGCGGGATGATCGCGACGCCCTGATCGTCGGTCTTCGCCGTGGTCCCGAACGGACGGACCTCGAGATCGACGCCGCCCGCGGGCTTGCCGGTCGCGAGGTCGGTCACGAACGCGCGCAGCTCCTCTCCATCGACCGCCGCGTCGACGGCGATCTTCGTCGCCTGGACCCAGCTGATCATGCGAGGCGGCTCGTACTGCTCGCGCCACGGGAACGGCTCGACGATCGCGAGCACGTGGCCCGTGCCGTTCGTCAGCGCGGATGACAGGTCCACCGACGTCTCGACGAGATCGTTGCGACCGACCGTGGTCTTCACCATCTTCTCGAGCGCCTTCGTGCCCGGGATCGGCGGCGGCTTGTCCTTGTTCCACTGGTTGCGCATGTAGAAGCCGTACGCGTCGAAGTCCGCCGGCGTGACCTTGTAGAGGCGCACCTTGAGCTGGTCGTAGTTCGTCGAGAAGAAGTCGAGCGTGGGCTTGGTCGCGATCGGATCGAGCACGACGAGCCCGTTCGGCCCGAAGAACGTCGGCTGTGCATCACCGACGCTGAACGTGCGCGTGTCGTTCTTGCCGAGCGTCTGGCCGAACGCGTCCTTGACCTTGCTGCCGACGACGACCGTGTACTTCGTGCGCGCCTTGGTCAGCCCCTGGATCATCACGTACGAGTGCTGCGGCATGATCTTCACGCCGGGGATCTCGGGCGTGATCGTGAAGTTGCCTTCCTCGAACGCATCCATGTCGAGCGGGTTGTTGAACCGGATCTGGAACGGCATGCCCGGCCGGCACTCCTGGCTCCAGCCGCACCGCGCTTCCTCGATCTTCAGCGGCGGGTAGGTCTGGAACGAGAACGACTGCGCCGCCTTCGTCGTGTTCGGGCCCTCCGCCGACGGCGTGCCCTTCGGGATCTCGACGGTGATCGTCGCGTCGCCGGGCAACTCGCCGACGGCGCGGAACGCGATCCAGCGGCCATCCTGCTCGTTCTTCTTCGCCGCCTCGACCATCGTCGCGAGCCATTCGTGCTTCGCGATGTCCTTGGCATCGAGCAGCTGCAGCGAGGCGCGGCCCGCCGGGCTCGTCACGTTGATCCGCTGGATCACCGCGCTCGGATCGATCTTCTGATCGAACATCACGAACATCGGAACGTCGCGTCGCTGCGGTCCGCTGTTCGGGGCGCTCGACACGATGGTCGGCGGTGGCGTCTCGAACGTGAACTTCGTCGCCTTCGCGAGCGTGCCGCCGTTCGCCGACTTGGTGCCGGCGGGAACCTCGACGGTGTACGTCGTCGCCTGCGGGAACCGGACGTCCGGATCGAACAGCACGGTGCGCGTGCCGAGCCAGCGCCACGTGCCCTTCGGCTGCGGCGAGAGCTTCACCGGCGTCGTCGCCGACGCGTCGGTCTGCGAGGTCACCGCCACCATCGGCTGGCTGAACGTCACGCTGAGCTCGGGCGCGAGCGGGACCTCACCCTCGGGCATGTAGCGCAGCACCTCGAGCGCCTTGCCCGCTTCGCTGTCCTTCGGCGGCAACAGCGACGACGCCGGCGGCGGGAACGTGCCGGTGATCGTCGTGCCGGTCTTCGGTGGCGGCTGCGACTTCGGGCGCAGCGCGAAGTCCTGCTTGTCGGTCGCGTCGGCGGTGATCGACTTCGCGCGCGAAAGAATCTGGGAGACCTCCGACTCGACGAGGATCGTCGCGGCGCCGAGCTTCGCGCGGTCGTACGCGGGCGCACCTTGCTTGCCTTCGGTCAGCCGGAGGTCGAGCCCGTCGGGCGCGTCCTTGTCGTGAACGTACGGCTTGTCGGGGGCGCCCGAGCCTTCGCCCTCGGGCTTCGGCGCGGACTTCTTGCTGCCGCAGCTCGTCGTCAGGAACGTGAGGAGAAGAGTGCTCGCTACGATTCGCTTCATTCGATCACCACCCGGTCAGAGCCGCTGCGTCCGAAAGTCTCCGGCATGTACATCTCTTCTGCCTTCGTCGGCGGCACGACGAAGTTGCCGGGCGTCGTCGCGCGCGCGACGTAGCTGTACGTGTGAACGCCTTCCCAGAGCAGTGAGGCGAAGGCTTCGGTGCGTTCGTCGCGCAGGTTCTGGTGCTCGTACCAGGGGCCGTACCACCACCAGTAGGCGCCGCGCGCCTTCTGCTCCGTGGGATCCGTCGGGATCGGGCCGGTCACGGCGAGCGCCGGGTTCATCGCTTCGAGCCCCGCAGGCAGCGGATCGACGAGCGCGACGTGATAGCGGCGGTTCTCGTTGACCATCGTCAGCTTCACGCGCACGCGCGCGCCCGCCTTGATGCGCCACACGCCGCTGCTGTCCCGCGTGACGTCCGCCGGATCGTCGGCGCCTTCGTACTCGCGCGTCACGACGAAGCCGTAGTCGGCCGGCGCGAGCTTCAAGCTCGCGGGCGCGTACGTCATGCCGACGCGGTAGTAGAGGCGGCCCTTGCCGTCCTTCTGGATCGTCAGGTCCTGCTTGTCGTGCGCGGCGACGTCCTTCATCGGGATGTCGATCTGGTAGTAGTCCGTCGATCGCCCCTTGAACGTCTTGTCGCCGCCGTAGTCGTTGCCGAGCCACACGCGCGCGACGAAGTCCGGCGTCACCTTCTCGTAGGTCTGGAAGTACAGGTCGAGCGCGAGCAGCGCGAACGTATTCTCCTGCGTGTTGAGCCAGCGCCCCGCCTTGCGATGCGCGAGCAGACCCGTCACGACCTTCGGGATCAGATCGAGGCCCTTCTGCTCCTGGATCAGCGACTCGAGCATGATCGCGTCGACGCGGTGATCGCTCGCGAGCAGCAGGTAGTTGCCGTCGCCGTAGCTCGCGACGAAGTTCGCAGCGCCGGCGGTCTCGCTCGTGCGGTTCAGCGCGTGCTTGACGAGAGCCTTGCGCTCGTCGGTCGCGTCCTTGTTGCCCGCGAACAGGCCGAGCAGCCAGCCGTGCGTCTCCATGGTCGCGGTCGTCTTCGGCTGCGTCGCGCTCGCCTCGACGAACAGCTTCTTGCCCTTCGCGATGTCGAGGTCACCGAGCTGCTTGCGCGTGTACAGCGCGTAGCTGCTGATCGCCCAGCGGACTTCCTTCGGGTAGTACCAGGGGTAGTAGTTCTCGATCGTCTTCAGGTACGGCTTCGCGCGGTCGATCATCTGCTGCGGCACGGTGAAGCCCTTGGCCTTCGCGTGCTGGAGCGCGCTCGTCACGTACACGGTGAGGTACGGGTTCGACGGATGACCGCGGTCCCAGAACGCATAGCCGCCGTCGTAGTTCTGCATCTGCGACAGGCGCTCGATGTCCGTCTTCACGCTCGCTTCGAGCGCCGCCGTCGACGGCATGTCCTTCGTCTTGAACGCCGTGAGCACGTCGCGGAGCGCGGCGATCGCGAGGATGCGCGACGCGCGCTGCTCCGCGCACTCGTACGGATACTTCACGAGGTAGAGGAATGCGTCGGTCAGCGCCTGCAGGTTCGTCGACGCGGTCGTGACCTCGAGGCCGCCGAACTCCTGCACGACCTTGCCCGGCAGCGCGACCTGCTGCTTGATCGCGCCGCTATCGATCACCCCGTACGTGGCGAAGCCCTCGGTCGTCGCGGGCGTCCACACGGGGAGCGCGAGCTCGGCGGCGTCGGTCACGTTGCCGCTCGAGGTCAGCGCGCTGCCGACGATCTGGAAGCGCGCGGTCCCCGCCATCTCGGCGGCCGCCGGGAACAGCACCTCGACGCGATCGTTCGCGGGCACGCTGACCTCGCGACCGGCGCCGTCGGTGATCGCCGCGTTCGTGCCACGCACCGCAACGCGCACCTTCATCGGGGCGTCGGTCTGGTTCTGCACCACGACGGGCAGCTTGAACGTGTCGCCGAAGTTCAAGAACCGCGGCGGGCTCGGGCGCACCATCAGCGGCAAGCGCGCGATGATCGCGCTCTCGCCCTTGCCGAACTGCTTGTCGCCTGCCGTCGTCACCGCGACGATGCGATAGCGGGTGAGGTTGTCCGGCATCTTGATCTCGACGGTCGCGCGACCGTTCGCGTCGGTCTTCACCGCCGGCGAGAACGCGGCGAGCGGGTTGAAGTTCGAGCGGATCGCGATCGCCGTGCTCGGTTGCTGGTCGGGCGTTCCGTCCTCGTCGCCCTCCATTTCCTTTGCCGCTTTGTCCTTCGGTGGTGCAGGCGGTGGCGGTGGCGGCGTCGTCGGCGCGGCGGAGCCGGCGGCTGCTTCGGGTGCAGCACGGCCGCGATTCGCTTGCTGCTGGTTGGCGAGCACGCCGGCGTCGGGCTTCGCGAGCTTCACGTACGCGCGCGTGTAGTGATCGCGCGTGTCGGGGCCGCGACCGCCGTAGAACACGTCGATCGGGTTCGGGAACTTGTAGCCCGAGAGTGCGAGCACCGCCTCGTCGACGACGAGCACCGCGGTCTCGCTGTTCGCGACCGGCTTGCCGAACGCGTCCTTCACCTCGACCGTGAGCTTCGCGCTCTCGCCGGGTGCGAGCTTCGCGGCGCTGGAGCTGACCTTCACGTCGAGCGTGCGCTGCTTCGGCGGGATCGCCAGGTTGATGATGCCCGCCGCGTACGCGGGACGCTTCGGCAACGCGGGATCCGGATCGCCCTTGTCGTTCGTCCGCGCCGCGGCGCCGACGAGGTCGACCTGCACGAACATGTTCGGCACGAGCGCGTCGGTGATCGGCACCTTCACCGTCGTCGTCGGTCCGTTCATCGTGAAGCGCTCCGTCTTCACGATGCCCGAGCGTCGCCAGCTGACGAGCGCCTCGGCTGGATAGAACGGCGCCATCACGAGCAGCTCGGCGGTGTCGCCGTGCTTGTACTCCTTCTTGTCGGGAATGATCTCGACGCGCTCTTGCTTCACCTCGCGCGCGGGCGGCGTGTCACCGCCGGACACCCAGAACGTCATCGACGTCTGGTTCGGGCGCCCCTTCGCGTCGACGATCGTCGCGGTGACCTTGTAGCTGCCGCCCTCGGGCGTCGCGAACTCGCACGGCACCGGATCCTTCGCGGCGACGACGGAGCAGGTCTGCGGATCGACCTCCTCGACCTTGTAGACGCCCTTCTTGTAGCTCCAGTCGAGACGGACCGCCTTCACCTCGATCTTCGACCCGATGCTGGCGTTGCCGTCGAGGTCGGTGCCGATGACCTCGATCGGGAACGGCGTCCCCTTCTCGACGAACGGCTTCTTCGTCCTGAGGCCGACGTAGCGCTCCGACGGATGCACGAGCATCGTCGCCGCCGCCGACCACGTCTGACGATTGACGTCGGTGACCGAGGCATTCGCGACGACCGACATCGTCCGCGGCGGGTTCACCGAGAGGAAGTCGAAGTGAAGCGTGTGGGCGCCGGTCGCGTCGGTCTTCGCCGTGTGCTCCCAGGTCTTCGGCGGCTTGTATCCGTACTCGTCGTCGTCGGAGAAGCCGCGATATCCCCACCACGGCTCCCACGTTCCGAAGATGAAGTCGTCGCGGTTCGGCGGCGTGAACGACGCCTGGCTCGACGTCACGTACCAGTTCGTCTGCGCACCGGCGAGCGGACCGCCCGCGTAGTACTTCGCGTCCACGGTGACATCGCCGCTGCCGCCGACGAGGAAGGGTCCCTGCGATGCGTTCGCCGTGACCTCGAACTCCGGGCGGCGGAACTCCTGGATCTGGAAGCCGTGGTGATACGAGCCGGTCATGCGGCCCTTCGCTTCGAAGCGCACGGTCGCGTAGCCGAGGTTCGGCGTCTTCGGCAGCGTGAACTTCGTGTCGAAGCCGCCGACGGCGCTTACCTGCGCGCTGCCCTGCGCGATCTTGTTGTTGCGTTGATCGACGACGGTGTACGCGACCTGCGTCACGGCGTTCTGGATGCCGCCGATGTCGCCGCCGATGCCGTTGTCGATCGTGCGCAGCCAGCCCTTGAGCGTGACCTCCTCGCCGGGCTTGTACATCTTGCGATCGTCGATGACGTACCAGGCGAGGTTCGTCGTGCGCGGGCGCTTGATCCACGTACCGCTCTCGCTCCAGTAGCCGGTGTCGTCGGTGACGAACACGACGTCGTCGCCCTTCTTCGCGGTCAGGTACTGCTTGCCCTTCTTCGCGGCGGCCGGGAGGCCGAGCGTCGCCATGCCCTTGTCGTCGGTGGTCGCCTTCGTGCCGGTCGGCTCGAGCACGAGGGACACACCGGCGGCGGGCTTGCCGGTCGCGAGATCGGTCGCGAACGCGACGAGGTTGCCGTTGTCGACGTGCGCGTCTACTCCCAACCGAGTCGACTGCACCCAGCTGATCATGCGAGGCGGCTCCCAGTCGTGCGGCCACGGATGCGGCTCGACGACGGCGATCGCGTGTCCGAGCATTCCCTTGGGCAGCGCGGGCGAGAGATCGAGCGATGTCTCGACGAGGTCGTTCGTGCCGGGCGTCGTCTTGACGATGCCGTCCTTCACGAGCTTGCCGGGCATGCGCGGCGGCTTGTCGTGGTTCCACAGGTTGCGCATGTAGAACGCGAAGGCGTCGTAGTCGCTCGGCGTGACCGCGTAGAGCTTCACCTTCATGTTCGGGTAGTTCGTCGAAAAGAAGTCGAGCGTCGGCTTCTTCGCGACGGGATCGAGGACGACCATGCCGCTCGGTCCGAAGAACGTCGGCTGCGCGTCGCCGACGCGGAACTCGAGCGTCGTGTCCTTGCCGAGCGTCTGGCCGAACTCGTCGAGGATGCCGCCGGAGACGTTCACCTTGTACGTGGTGCGCGCCTTCGTGAGGCCCGCGATCACGAGGCCGCGTCCGCCTTGCGTGATCTTCATCGACGGGATCTCGGGCGTGACGGTGAGCTGCGCGTCGTCCCACTTGTCCGCGTCGAGCGGGTTGTTGAACACGATGTTGAACGGCAGGCCCGGATAGCAATCGCCGCCCCAGCCGCACTCGGCACGCTCGATCGCGAGCGGCGGATACGTCCGGAACGAGAACGACTGCTCGCTCTCCGTGCGGTTCGGTCCCTCGGCGCTCGGCGTACCTCTCGGGATCCGGACGTCGATCTGCGCGTCCTTCGGGAACGGACGCGTCCCGCGGAACGCGAGCCAGCGGCCGTCCTGCTCGTTCGCGATCGTCGACTTCACGAGCGCGTCGAGGTTCTTGTCCTTCGCGATGTCCTCGCGGGTCATGAGGCGAATCGGGATCGACGCGCCGTTCGCGGTGACCTGGATCTTGTCGACGACGGCGAGCTGATCGATCTTCTGATCGAACGCGACGAACATCGGCACGTCGAGGTGCTGCGGCCAACCGTTCGACGGATACGACGCGACCATTCCCGGCGGTGGCGTCGTGAACGTGAACGACTTCGTCTCCTTGAGCACGCCTCCGTTCGTCGACTTCGTGCCCTTCGGGATCTCGACGCGATACGTCTGCGCCTGCGGGAACCGGACCTCCGGGTCGAACAGGATCGTGCGCGTGCCGATCCACCGCCACTTCCCCTTCGGTTGCGGCGTGAGCTTCACGGGCGTGGTCGCCGCGGCATCGTCTTGCGACGTCACCGCGACCATCGGCTGGCTGAACGTCACGCTGAGCTCGGGCGCGAGCGGCACGTTGCCCTCGGGCATGTAGCGCAGCACGGTGAGGTCCTTGCCCGCGTCGTTGGGCTTGGGCGGCAACAACGTCGATGGCGGCGCCGGGAAGCTCGACTTGATCACGGTGCCGGTGCGCGGCGGCGGCAGCGACTTGGGACGGAGCGCGAACGCTTGCGTGTCCTGCGCGTCGGGCGTGATCGCCTTCGCGCGCGAGAGCAGCTGCTGCGCGTCTGCCTCCGAGAGCTTCGTCGCCGGCGCGAGCTTCGCGCGATCGAACGCGGGCGCCCCCGACTTGCCATCCGAGACGCGCAGATCGAGACCGGGCGGCAGATCCTTCTGCTGCACGAGCACCGAGTCGGCGAGCGGCGAGCTCCCCGATGGCGCTTTTGACGGGCTCGTGCGTCCACCACACGAGGTCGCCACGAACGAGAGCAGGGTGGCGAATGCGATACCGCGTACGAAGATCGAGCGTCGTGCCTTCACGGAGCCTCCAGGACTGCCTGTTCACAACGCGTCACCGCTCGGTTCGCGCTGTTCTGCGACAGTACCGGAGATCCAGCTGGCATCGGCCCGACCGCCGCGCCAAGCTTCGCGCAAAGCTTCTACGGCGCTGCGGTGTCCTGGCAGTTCTTCGTCTGGTCACACGTCGCGAAGCACATGAACGTCGAGCCGAGCGGCGCGCAGTCCGCGTTGGTCTCGCACGGTGTGCTGCACGTCTTCGCGACCACCATGCACGCGTCGCTCTGCTCGAACACGCCGAACGAGAGGCACTCGAGCCCGTCGTCACACTCGGAGGTCTCCTCGCACTGCGCCGAGGGCGGCAGCGTCCCGCCTCCGGTGCACCCGACGACCATCACCGCGAGAATCACCCCGAGCATCTTTCGCATGACGCGCACCCTACGCGACGCACGCGGATCGCGTGCGCCGACCTTTGTGGCCGGATCCGCCAACAGGCGGCATCCACCGGCACTTGACCGCCGCCTCCGTTCGCGAGGATGTTCGCGCCATGGCTGACGAGGTTCCGCGCGCTGACGTTGTGGGCGGCACGAAGGTAGGCGAAGGCGGCGCACCGCCCGCCGTTGTCCCGTACATCCCCGCGAGCAAGTCGCTTCCCGAGCTCACGCTCGGCGTGCTGCTCCTCGGCTCGATCCTCTCGATCGTCCTCGCCGGCGCGAACGCGTATCTCGGCATGTTCGCCGGCATGACGGTCTCCGCGTCCGTCCCCGCCGCCGTCCTCTCGATGGCGATCCTCAAGCTGCTGCGCACGGGCAACATCCTCCAGAACAACGGCGTGCAGACCGCCGCCGCCTCCGGCGAAGGCCTCGCCGCCGGCGTGATCTTCACGCTGCCCGCGCTCGTCCTCCTCGGCACCTGGTCCGAGTTCTCGTACCTCGAGACAACACTCATCGCCGGCTTCGGCGGAATCCTGGGCGTGCTGTTCACGATCCCGCTGCGCCGCGCGCTGATCATCGATCAACCGCTGCAGTTCCCCGAAGGCGTCGCGACCGCCGAGGTCCTCAAGGTCGGCGCCGAGGGCGGCGGCGGTGTCGGGGTGCTCGCACTCTCCGGCATCATCGGCGCGATCATCAAGCTCGGCGCGACCGGCCTTCGCCTCTGGTCCGAGGTCGTCAGCGTTGGCGCGTGGATCGGTGGCAAAGCGACCGCCGTCGCCGGCGCGCAGGCCGGAGCCGGCGCGACGATGATGTCCGGTGGCGCCCCCGCCTACTTCGGCATCAACGCATCTCCCGCGCTGCTCTCGGTCGGCTACATCGTCGGCTTCAACGTCGCCGCCGTGATCTTTGCGGGCGCCGCCCTCAATCGATGGGTCGCGGTGCCCCTCTTCGGAATGATGGGCGATCCCTCGACGGTCCTGACGGACGCCGTCCACGGCTTCAACATGACGATGCCCGAGATGATCACGCTGATCACGCAAGGCTCCACCGCTCTCGCCGCCAAGGTCGCCGACGCGAGCACGCACTACACCCTCGCGCAGTTGCTCGCCGGCGCCAACGCCCTCGACGCCTCTGATCTCATCCACACGTACGTCACGCGCTTCCTCGGCGTGGGCGGCATGCTGGTCGGCGGCCTCTGGTCCCTGTTCAAGCTCCGCAAGTCCCTCCTCGGCGGCATCACCGCGGGCCTCGCCGCCTACAAGGCTCGCAAGTCGGGCTCCGCCGACGTGCCGCGCACCGAGCGCGACATGCCGATGAACATCATCCTCATCGCCATCGCGCTCTGCGTGATCCCCCTGTTCTTCATCTTCTATCACTTCACGAGCTCGCTCCCCGTCTCCGTCGTGATGGCCATCGTGGTCATCGTCGCGGGCTTCCTCTTCTCCGCCGTCGCCTCCTACATGGCCGGCCTCGTCGGCTCGTCGAACAACCCGGTCTCGGGCATCACGATCTCCACCATCCTCATCTCCGCACTCCTCCTCCTCGGCATGGGCATGGACTCGCCCGCCGGCCCGGTCGCCGCGATCCTCATCGGCGGCGTCGTCTGCTGCGCCGCGGCCATCGGCGGCGACAACCTCCAGGACCTCAAGTGCGGTCAGCTCGTCGGCTCCACGCCGTGGAAGCAACAGACGATGCAGATCCTCGGCGTCGTCGTCGCCGCCCTGACGATGGCCCCCGTCCTCAACCTGCTCCACAAAGGCTACGGCATCGGCGACAAACTCCCTGCCCCACAGGCGAACCTCATGGGCACGGTCTCGTTCGGTGTCTTCGAAGGTGGCCTCCCCTGGCTCGTCATCGGCATCGGCGCTGCGATCGCCGTCGTCGTGATCATCATCGACTCCATTCTTACCGCTCGCGGCTCGAAGACGCGCATCCCGGTCATGGCCTTCGCCGTCGGCGTCTACCTGCCGTTCCACCTGAACGTGCCCATCTTCCTCGGCGGCATCATCGCGTACATCGTGCAGCGCCACCTCGACAAGACGAACGCCACGCACGAGCGCCGCGCCGAGGTCGAGCGCATGGGCCTCCTCGGCGCCGCCGGCTTCATCACGGGCGAAGCACTCATGGGCATCGGCCTCGCGGTTCCTGTCGCCGCGACCGCCGACGAGCACGCGATCGCGCTGTTCGGCGGCAAGTACGGCACGCTGCGCTTCCCGTCCCTGATCTTCGTCGGCGTCTCGCTCGCGCTGCTCTACTACCTCGCGCTGCGTCCGAGCACGAAGAAGTAAGCGCTACGCGGCTTTAGCCGCGGCAAGAAAGTACGCAACGTCCGGAGGGCACAGGAATGCCCGACCCACCGGGATGAAATCGTCGGCGCGGTCGCGGGCCATACTCCGGACCAACGACGCGCCGAACGCGCCCGGAAACAGCTCGTAGGCAGGCTTGAAGGACTCGGCTTCAACGTAATTCTGCAGCCGAAGATCCCCTCGCATCTCGGCGAAACCGACGAGGAAACAGCCGACTAGAACTTCGACACGATTTCATAGCAACCCGACGAACTGCCCGCGGATAGGCGGGCCCAATGTCGGAACACGCGAGCATCGAGACCTCGTCGACAACGCCCTCATCCACGGCAACAGTGGCAACGGGCGCTGCGTACTTCCCGCCTTCAGCCCCGCTTCCGAGCGCCACGGCTCACGGGGGGAATGGCATTCGACCGTTTCCATATGTCGATGATGATCATGCGCCCGCGCCCAAGGTCTCTGCAGAAACGAAGCTGAACGACAGCAAGGATGTGGTGACTCAGGCATTTGGCTGGATGGGTCTTGATGTGGAGGGTCGTTTGGATGTTCTGAAATCGGATCTTCGCGCAGAGGACCGCCCCACCTTCGGGGCGGCTCCCGGGTTTCGGGTGGCTCGTCGACGAGAGCGTGAACGCGACGGTTTC
>CAZUAR010000011.1:0-158853 GCA_964617845.1 uncultured Kofleriaceae bacterium
CATCGCCGCCACGAGCGTTCGTGTCGACCAGATCTCGTCAAGTGAAATCGACATGCGATCCATCTTTTTTGATTTCGCCGATCTTTTCTTGAGTGGCTTGTCCGAAATCCGGACACGCGGCGCGAGATCACGCCCACGCGGACCAGGTCGCTCCCGTTGACCCCGCCACGGCATTCCCAGCTCGAATCGCGCGCCAGCTCGAGACGTCCGAGCTCGTCGCCCTCACGGCCGTTCGCCCACGATGCATCGACTCGGGCGTCGTGGGTCGGCGTCCTCCGCGAAGCGGCTTGTCCGAGCTCCGACCCGCGGGTCGCGAGATCACGACCACGCGGACCAGGTCGCTCCTGTTGCGATGCCGAGACCCCGCAACGGCATTCCCAGCTCGAATCGCGCGCCAGCTCGAGACGTCCGAGCCCGTCGGCCTCACGGCCGTTCGCGCACGATGCATCGGCTCGCGCGCGATGCGGCGAATGGGAACGCCCTCGACGAAGTGTCGGTGGCGAACGACGTAGACCTCTTCGATAGCGAGCACCCTCCAAGCGAACGCCCGGCCTCTGACGGAGACTCAGGCGGTGGTGGGTGGGTGAATTTTGGCGCGCCGAAAGGGTGAGTTTTGGAACGGCGGGATCAGCGCGCCAGCTCGAGACGTCCGAGCTCGTCGCCCTCACGGCCGTTCGCGCACGATGTGGTCGGCGTCCGCCGCGAGGTGAGCGGCTTGTCCGAGCTCCGGACCCGCGGGTCGCGAGATCACGACCACGCGGACCAGGTCGCTGTGGCCCTCACGGCAGATGCGCGCGGCGGAACGCGCTCGTCGAGTGGCAGCACTCCGCCAAGAACGTGTTGGTTCTCTCGGCAAGCGTGCGGACGTCCAGCGCGACCGACTTCGTACTCCGCGCGAAATCTCGTTGATCGCTGTCGCGTGTCGCGCTATCGCGCGCGCATGAAGCGTCTGCTCGTGATGGCACTGCTCGCCGGCTGCGGTGGCGACGACGGCGGCTCCACGCCCGTCGATGGCTCGATGATGGACAGCGTGCCGATGGACACCACGGTGCCGGGCAAGCGCGTGTTCGTGACGAGCATGAACACGAACGCGGACCTGCGATCGATCGGCGGCGCCGCGACCGGCATCCTCAGCGCGGACGTCATCTGCAACAACATGGCGGGGGCGGTCGGCGTGACCGGCACCTGGCAGGCATGGATCTCCGACTCGACGACGGACGCGATCGATCGCATCACCGGCACCGGTCCGTGGTTTCGCATGGACGGCCAGATGGCGTTCCTCAACAAGGCAAACCTGACGACGCAGCCGCTCGTCCCGATCAACGTGACCGAGAAGGGAACGACGGTGATGTTCCCGCCGGACCTGATCAACGCGTGGACCGGCACCGCGGCCGGCGGACGCTTCCAGCCGAGCACGGGCGCGACGTGCAGCGACTGGTCCGCGATCACCGGCGAGGGGACCGTCGGCGACGCGGGCGAGGTCGACAGTGGATGGACGAACTTCGCCGAGCTCGACTGCGATCTGATGGGCCGGTTGTACTGCTTCGAGAAGTAGAGGCTCTTCCCGGAGTGTCCGCCGGCCGGACACGCTGTCCGAACGTCGGCCGGACACCGGACACGCGCAAGAAGACGCGCGCGTGATTTCGCGCGAGTGCGCGTTCGCGAGCGTGGCACGCCCGATGCCATGTGGCGTGCTCATGAAGCTCGTCGTCGTCGCGTTCGTACTCGTGCTCGGTGGTTGTCTCGCTACGCTACCGGACGACGACACGCCTCCTGCATCGCGCGTCATCGTGCAGTGGAATCCGCTCGAGTGCGGCACACCGCATCGCGTGGTGCTCGAGCTCGAGCACGAGGATGGGACCGATGCGTCGTCGTCGGTGCCGTGCATCCTCGGGAGTCTCACCGTCGATCTGTCGCAGTGGGGCATCTACTTCGGACGGTTTTATGGCTGGGAGCTCGGTGTTCCGATCCGCGGCGTCGAACCGGTGACGCTCACCGTCGACGCGCCCGTCGTTCATTGGCAGCTCCTCGAGCCGCCGTAGGCAGGGATTGCATTCTGCTAGATGCTGCGGCGATCGAACGCGCCGCCGCTCTGATCGCGGACCTTCGCGCCGGTTTCACGCTCCCGCAGGCGAGGATCTCGCACGCGCGGCGCACACGCCTTGCAGCGCTTCTCGACATGCCGGAGAAAGCCACCCTCGCGCGCGCTCGCGCCCACCTTCGCAAGGGCGACGCGCCCTCCACCGCCGCGGGCGAGTTCATCCGCGAAGAGATCGAACACATCCGTCACGGCAAGCACGGAGCTCGCTCGACCAAGCAAGCGATCGCGATCGGCCTGTCCAAGGCGCGGCGTGCGGGCATTCCGCTCGAGGACCCGCGCGCGGGCAACCCGCAGACCAAGAAGCAGGCGCGCCGCGATCGCGAGGCCGGCAAGCATCCGCACCAGCCCGACGCGCGGCGTTCGCGCGCGACCAAGAAGGCACTGAAGCGCGAGCCGCATCGCACGGCGTCCAAGAAGGCGCTCTCGCGTCACGCGAAGCGCACCGCGAAGCAGGCGGCGGCCACGCGTTGGCGTCACGAGCGCACCGGCGCCGTCCGCTCGCGCCGATCAGCGGCGAAGAAGGCGGCGCAGACGCGCAAGCGAACCGCGTCGCACTCCACGCGTGCCCGGGCTCGCAAGCGAACGACGCGCTCGAAGCCTGCCCGCACTCGCTAGCGCGAACGCCGCGTGACGGCGATCCAGGCGCGAGCGCCGCGCGACAGTGATCGACCGATCAGCTCGCGGGCGACGCCGTGATCTCGGCGAGCATCTCGGCGAGCTGGTCGGCGCTGTGCGGCTTGGTGACGAAGCCCCGGACGCCGAGATCGAGGATCTCCTGCACCTGATCGTTGAGCGTGTAGCCCGACATCAGGATCACCGCGACGTTCGGATCGATCTCGCGCAGCGAGAGGTACGTCGAGCGCCCCGACATGCCCGGCATGACCATGTCCAGCAGCACGGCGCGCAGCTCGTCGCGACGAGCGCGGTAGATGTCGACGGCCTCCGCACCGCTGCCCGCCTCGACGGTCTTGTAGCCGTACAGCGCGAGCGAGCGCGCGAGTGCGCGGCGGACGGTGGCGTCGTCGTCGACGACGAGGATCGTGCCGGTGCCGACGGGGCGCGTCGTCTTCTTCGGAGGCGTGGCCGGCTCGGCGGGGCGCGTGCCGACCGGCAGGTAGATGCGCATCGTCGTGCCGCGACCGTCGAGGCCGACGTCGATCTCCGTCGAGCCGCCGTGGATCTCGACGATGCCCGACACCGTCGCGAGCCCGAGGCCCGTGCCGCGATCGGGGCCGATGACCTTGGTCGTGAAGTACGGCTCGAACACGCGGTCGCGCAGCTCGGGTGGAATGCCCGGGCCGTCGTCGGAGACCTCGAGCACGACGTACGCGCCCGCGCCCGCGGCGCCGATCGCGCTCGGCGATGGCGGGCCGGACAGCTGCACGTCGTACGTGCGGATCGCGACGCGGCCCGTGCCCTGGAGGGCGTCGCGCGCGTTGCCGACGAGGTTCATGATCACCTGCTCGAGCTGGCTCTGATCGCCGATCACGCAGCCACGATCGTTGGCGGCGAGCTCCATCGTCAGCTCGAGGCCCGAGGCGGTGCGGCGCAGGAGCTCGGCCATCGACGCGACGACGTCGGACAGGCAGACCGGCGCCGCGCGGTTCTTGCCCCTGCGCGCGAAGCCGAGCAGCGAACGCGTGAGGGTGGCCGAGCGCTCGGTGATCTCGTCGATGACCGACAGCGCCTCTTTGCGCTCGGGGTCGACCTCGCTCGCGGCGAGATCGGCGGCGATCAGCTTGATGCCGAAGATGAGGTTGTTGAAGTCGTGCGCGATGCCGCCTGCGAGCGTGCCGATCGCCTCGAGGCGCTGCGAGCGGTGAAGCCGCTGCTCGCTCTCCGCGCGCGCCTTCTCGGCGGCGACCTCGCGCGTGATGTCGAAGAACGCGATCACGACGTGCGTGATCGTGCCCTCGGCGTCCATGATCGGACGGCCGTAGGCGCGGATGTCGACGCACGTGTTGTCGGGGCGGCGGATCGTGATGTCGTCGACGACGACGACGCGCTTCTCGTTGAGCGCACGCACGAACGGCATGCGGTCCTCGGGGTACGGCTTGCGGTCGCGCGTGAGGATCCCGTACGGCTCGGAGTAGTTGCCGACGGCGACGTCCTTCCTCGCGGCCGTTCCCATGATCTCCGCGAACGTCCTGTTCGCGTAGACCTCGATGCCGCTCGGCGCGCGCGCGACCCAGATGCCGATCGGGAGATCTTCGCCGAGGGCGAGGATGATGTCGTGGTCGCTCGGTACGGACGCCATCCTCAGCGGCTCACGCTACCACGCGCAGGAGCGCGATCACCCGCGCACGGCACCGTAAGCGCCATCGCGACCGACCGTGCGCGCCGGTGCAGCATTTCGCGGCTACTTGATGCGAGACATGAGCTTGGCCATGTCGTCCGCGTGCTCCTCCTCTTTGGCGAGGAGCTCTTCCATCAGGCGGCGCGTGGTCGGATCGTCGTTTCCGAGCCAGCGCACGATCTCCGAGTAGGTCGCGATCGCGATGCGCTCGGCGATCAGGTCCTCCTTGATCATGTCCTGCAGCTGCTCGGCGGTCCCGTACTGCGCGTGGCTGCGCGTCGCGAGCCCTTCGGGGTTCAGGTTCGGCGTGCCGCCGAGCTCCGTGATCCGCTTCGCCACCTTGTCGGCGTGGTCCTGTTCCTCTTTCGCGTGCTCGAGGAACTCGTTCTCGACGCTCTGGGCGTGAATGCCCTGCGCCATGAAGTAGTGGTTGCGGTAGCGGAGCGTGCACACCGTCTCGGTGGCCAGGACCTCGTTGAGGACCTCGATCACGCGCTGGCGATCGGCCTGGTAGGACGCGGTCACCGCGCCCTCGTCCATTTTTTCCATCGCGCGACGGCGGATCTCCTCGATGTCGGCCTTGAAGGTGTTCATGTCCGCCTTCCTCGCAAAGACGAGGCCGCACGCCACACCGACCCGGGGCCGTGGTGGCGCGGAGTTGTCGGCGTCCCCCACGCGCGGCCCCGCCACATGTGCTCCCGGCGCTCGGGCTTCCGTGGCACGATGCGGCCCGCAGTGCTGCGCTGGCCCGGAAACTTCCTCCACTTCCTGTGGCTCGTGATCGTCGTGATCGTCTGCGGGGTGATGTACGGGATCGCGCGGCTCGGCATCGCGCTGTTCGTGTGGGGGCCGCGGCGCGCCCGCGCCCTCGCCCACCTCCGCGGCTGGATGCTGCGCCAGGCGATGACCTCGCTCGGGGCAACCTTCATCAAGCTGGGCCAGGTCATGTCCACCCGGCCCGATCTGTTTCCACCCGAGATCATCAACCAGCTCAAGCTGCTCCAGGACAAGCTCCCGCCGTTCGGGTTCAGCAAGGTCAAGGCGACCATCGAGTCCGAGCTCGGCAAGCCGCTCGGCGAGGTGTTCAGCGAGTTCGACGAGAAGGCGCTCGCCGCCGCGTCGGTCGCGCAGGTCCACCGCGCGCGCCTCAAGGACGGCCGCGAGGTCGCCGTGAAGGTGCTGCGCCCGGGCGTGCGCCGGCAGGTCGAGCGCGATCAAGCGATCCTCCTCGGCGGCGCGAAGCTCCTCACGATCCGCGAGAAGTGGCGCCACAACGATCCGGTCGGCCACACCAAGCACTTCACCGAAGCGATCCACGATCAGACCGACCTCCGCATCGAGGCCGAGAACTACACGCGCTTCCGCGAGAACTTCGCCAGCGTCGAGGGCATCTCGTTCCCCGAGGTGCACCACGAGCTGTCGACGGAGCGCGTGCTCGTCATGCAGTTCGTGCGCGGCTCCAAGGTCGACCACGTCGCGGCGACCGCCGCCGAAGACATGCGCCTCAAGGTGGCGAAGTCCGTGCGCCTCGCGATGTTCAAGATGTGCTTCGAGCACGGCTTCGTTCACGCCGACCTCCACCCCGGCAACATGGTCGTGCAGGACGACGGCACGCTGATCATCTTCGACGCGGGCCTGGCGAAACTGTTGCACGAGGACGTGCTGATCCAGTTCATCGACATGACCAAGTGCCTCGCGATGGGCACGCCCGACGACCTCGTCGCTCACCTCAAGCGCTTCCACAAGTACCTCGGCACCATCGACTGGGAGTCGCTGCGCGTCGAGGTCGAGGCGTTCGCGGTGAAGTTCCGCGCGAAGTCGACGGGCAACCTCGAGTACGGCGAGCTGATCGGCGAGATGTTCGCGATCGGCCGCAAGTACCGCGTCCACCCGGTCACCGACATGATGCTCGTGTTCGTCGCGCTGATCACCGCGCAGGGCATCGGCAAGATGCTCGAGCCGACGCACAACATCTTTGGAGCTGTCGCTCAGTTCTTGATGCCGATCCTGATGAAGCGGAACGAGTCGATCCCGCAGACCGCCGAAGCAAAGGCAGCGCAGTCGACACCCGCGGTGGCATAGGTTCGACCGCGCGGAGCTGCGCTCTCTCGCCACACTTGGTGCTTGAACCCCGGTCGGGCCCGTGGGACACCCGCGCCCCTATGCACCACGCGAGCAGCAACGGGGCGCGTCCGACGCCGCCCCCTCCCCCGAGCACGCTCCGGAACCTGTTCGAGCGCGTTCTTCCGGGCATCGTCCCGAACCGCGCCTCGGAGGCCGAGAGCATCGTGCGAGAGCTGTTCGAGCTCGCCGACATCCAGATCAACGGCACCCGCAACCACCCCGGCGACATCACCGTTCACGACCCGCGCTTCTACGAGCGCACGCTCCGCGACGCGTCGATCGGCTTTGGCGAGTCGTACATGGAAGAGTGGTGGGAGACCGACGCGCTCGACGTGACGATCGACAAGATCATGCGCGCGAACCTCAAGGAGAAGATCCAGGGGTCGTGGAAGCTCAAGGCGCTCACGGTCAAGGCCGTCCTCCTGAACCTCCAGGCGAAGACCCGCTCCGGCGCGTCCGTCGAGGCGCACTACGACATCGGCAACGACCTCTACACGCGCATGCTCGACGAGCGCATGGTCTACACCTGCGCGTACTACGGCTCGGGCGCGAAGACGCTGCAGGAAGCGCAGAACGCGAAGCTCGATCTCGTCGCCCGCAAGGTCGGTCTCCAGCCCGGCATGCGCGTGCTCGACCTCGGCTGCGGCTGGGGCGGCATGGCGTCGTGGGCCGCCGAGAAGTACGGCTGCTCGGTCATCGGCGTGACGCTGTCCAAGGACCAGGTCGCGCTCGGCAACGAGATGTGGGGCCCGAAGGGCAAGAAGCTCGACGTCGAGCTGCGCCTCTGCGACTACCGCGATGTCACCGGCACGTTCGACCGCGTGATCTCGATCGGCATGATGGAGCACGTCGGCCCGAAGAACCACCGCGACATGCTCTCGGTCATGCACGCCCGCCTCAAGCCGGACGGCGTCGCGCTGATCCACACGATCGGCAACAACCGCTCGCTGCGCCACGGCACGCCGTTCATCGAGAAGTACATCTTCCCGAACGCGGTCGCCCCGTCCCTCGCGCAGATGGCGCGCGCGATGGAAGGCCTGTTCGTCCCCGAGGACATGCACAACATCGGGCCGGACTACGACCCGACGCTGATGGCGTGGTGGGACAACTTCGACCGCACGTACTCGGAGATCAGCCACCGCTACGATCGCCGCTTCTACCTGATGTGGAAGTTCTATCTGATGGCGGCCGCCGGCGCCTCGCGCTCGCGCGATGGCCAGCTCTACCAGGTCGTCATGACGAAGACCGGTACCGCGAAGCCGGCCTACGTTCGCCAGAGCTAGGCGACTCCGTCCGCGCCGGACGAAGGAAGCTACGATCCGGGCGCGAGGTCCGCGCGCCTCAGGCCGCGAGACGGTGCGGGACGTCGTCGATCAGGCCCGCGCGTACGGCGAGCGGCGCCGTGGCGTCACGCTCGTAGCTCTTCGCCATGAACTTCGCGGCGTCGGCGAGCGCCCACAGGTACGGCACCGACAGGTGCACCACGCCGTTGCGCTCGCACCACGCCTTGGTGATCGCGGCGGCCTTCGGCAGGTGCTTGTGCGGGATCTTGGGGAACAGGTGATGCTCGGCCTGGTAGTCGAGGCCGATGAAGAAGAACGAGATCAGCTTGGGCATCTCGAGGTTGCGCGTGGTCTCGAGCTGGTGGAGCCAGTCGTTGTTCTGCTCCGCCATGATCGGCAGGCCGATGTGCGCGGGCGAGAACACGAGCGCGAGGCACACGCCGACGCCCGCCCAGATCGCGGAGTAGACGAGGAACGCGGCGAGCGGGCCGAAGATCAACGACGGCACGAGGAGCCACGCCGAGTAGTGGATCGTCAGCGCGGCGACCTCGATCCACCACTCCTTCTTGAAGCCGTGCTTCTTGGGATACTCGAAGAGATGGATCAGCGAGCTGCGGCGCATGCCGAGCGCGAGCAGCGTCGACATTGGCCAGAACGCCCACGCCTGGAAGTTGCGCTGGAACCAGCGCAGGCGCGGCGTCGAGCGCTCGTGATCACCCTTGGACGAGACGAACGGCCACGGACGCACGTCCGGGTCCACACCCTCGACGTTGGGGTGTCCATGGTGCATGCGGTCGTGCTTCTCGCGCCAGTACATCGCGGAGAGCCCGGAGAACATCGGGAACGCGAGGTACGTCACGATCGCGTTGCGCGCCGGCGACTTCGAGAAGCTGCGGTGGCTGCCCTCGTGACCGATCATCGCCGCCGCGGTCGCGAAGATCGAGGCGATCGGGACGAGGAAGAAGGCCGCGTACCAGCCCTCGAGCGCGATGCCGACCAAGCAGCCCGCGACGACACTCAACAAGAACAGGAGCTTTCCCCAACTACGTAGCTCTACGGGCTCGAAGACCCCCGCGGCACGAAGCTCCGCACGCAGGGTTCCCAACTCTGGTACTCGCTGCATTTTCTCGGGAATACAACGGTTCACGTCAGGCGCGCGACCTTTGATTGTCATGAAATGAACACCAGTTGAGCGTTTGGGCGCGCCCGTGGTTCGACCAGAACGGGCGAACCTGTAGGCAGCCCGCTGGGTACCCGCTACGCGCCGGATCGTTCTAGCGACGCTCGCTCATTGCACGACGCCGATATGGTTCTGTCGCTGCCTTGTTCTTGGTCCGTGCACCCGATGACACCAACCCAATTGCCACCGCGGAACGAGTCCGTTGTCTGGGATGACGCGATCCGGAGGTTCGACCGGCAGGTCTATCTCTCGGTGCTCGCGCTCGGGCTGAACCCGGATCGCGCGCGAGAGATCTCGCAGGCGGCGTGGACGAAGTTGATCGAACGACACGCGAGCGGTGGCTTGCCCGATCTGGAGTTGCCAGGGCTCGCCATCCGCCAGGCGCGCTTTCTCGGCCTCAACGAGCTGCAGCGCAGCAAGGTCGAGAAGCGCGTGCTGTCCGCGGTGCCGGACGAACCATCGTCGCCGATGTCGGCCGGCTCGATCGATGTCGAGCGCCAGATCGACTCGCGCGCGCAGGTCGAGAAGGTGCTCGCCGCGCTCGCGAGCTGTTCGCCGACCGCGCGCCGCGTGTTTCGCCTCGTCTACGCCACACCCGGCGGCTCGCCCGCGCACGCCGCGCGCGAGGTCGGGCTATCGCTCCAGCGCGTCCGCCAGATCCTGTGCGAGACGCGCGCTCACATTCGCAAGACGCTCTCGACCGAGGAGGTCGTGCCATGACGCAGAAGATCTCGCGCGATGACATCGCGCTGTACGTGATGGGTGCGTACGACGGTGACGTCGCGGCGCTCGAAGCTCGCATCGCCGAGGACGCCGCCGCCCGCGACATGCTCGCCGAGGAGGCCGCACTCGAGCTCTCGCTCCGCGACGCCGCGGCCGCCGGCACGTTCTGCCCGAGCTGCGATGACCTCGTCGCCGACACGAGCGAACCCGTGCGCTGCATCTCGTGCGGGGCCGCCGTGCACCCGGGCGGCTATCGCATCGAGCGCGTGCTCGTCGCGAACGCGCACGGTCGCATGTACGTCGCGCGCGACGCGGACGGTACGCGGGTCGCGCTCAAGGAGCTCGCGTTCGTGCAGTCTCCGTCGGCAGAGACCGTCGGCGCGTTCGAGCGCGAGGCGAAGTTCTTGCGCGCGCTCGAGCACCCGGCGATCCCGCGGTTCAAGGCGGCGTTCGAGGAGGGCACCGGCGTTCACACGCGCTACTACCTCGCGCAGGAGCTCGTCGAGGGAACCGCCCTCGACACGCGCCTCGACGATCACTTCTACAGCGAGAAGGAGATCGTCGACATCGCGCGGCAGGTGCTCGGCGTGCTCGTCTATCTGCAGGGCCTGTCGCCGATGGTGATCCATCGCGACATCAAGCCCGCGAACTTGATCACGCGCCCCGATGGCTCGATCGCCGTGGTCGATTTCGGCGCCGCGCACGTACAGGGCACGACCGCCGGCTCGACGTCGATCGGCACGTTCGGCTACATGCCGCTCGAACAGCTCGCCGGGCAGGTCGACGCGACCACCGACACGTACGCGCTCGGCGCGTCGCTGATCCACCTTCTGACGCGTCGCGAGCCGTGGCGCGTGTTCGGCCCCGCGACGTTCGAATCGATCAACGTGTCGCCGGCGCTCCAGCAGTTCCTCGCCAAGTGCGTCGCACCCGAGCGCGAGCATCGCTTCGCGAACGCGGCGGCGGCGCTCGCCGCGCTCGATGCTCCCGCGAACGTAGTCGCGCTCGCGCCACGCACGTCGCGCATCCCGCGCCGCGCATGGAAGGTCGCCGCCGGCATCCTCGCGGCGGCGCTCGCCTTCGGCGGAGCGGGCATCGCCGGTTACATGCTGCGCGGAGAGCCCGCCGCGGCGCCCGCGCCCGACGATGGTGACGAGGCCGACCTCGACGAGGATCCGAGCCACGAGCACGCTCGCGACATCCACGAGAAGATCGCGCGGCTGCGCGCGCGAACCGATCTGCTTCGCGAGAAAGCGGAGGCGCTGCGGGCCGCCGGAGTCTCTCGCGTGAAGGTCGAGGACCTGCTGCGGCTGCACGGCGACGAACCCGAGTACATCGCGACGCCGCCGCCCCTGCCCCCGCGGTTCGAGAACGACAGCCTCGTCTCGCTGAGCTTCAAGAACGCGCAGCTCGAGGACGTGCTTCGCACCATCTCGGGCTCGTGCGGGATCAACATCGTGCTGCCCGACTCGCTCCGCGCGACGATCACCCTCGACGTCGGCGCGGTCCCCTGCCGCTCGCTCCTCGACACCGTGCTCGAGATGCACGGCCTCGACTACGAGTACACGCCGGGCGCCAACGTCGCGCGCATCGCGCCGCGCAAGGAGCTCGTCCACGAGCGCGAGGAAGCGCAGGAGCGCGCCCCGATCCGCGAGCGGCTGGGTCGCACCGATGCGTTGCCCGCCGGGCCGACCGTCGACTTCGACTTCAAGGACGCGCCGCTGCACGACCTGGCGAAGATGATCGGCACGATGGCGAAGGTGAACATCGCGATCCCGAACCACATCCAGACGAGGGTCACCGTGATCATGAAGGGCGTGCCGTGGGACGTCGCGTTCAAGGAGATCCTCGCCGCGAACGGCCTGTGGTTCCGCTATCGCGACGACGGCAAGATCATCCGCGTCGCTCCCCGCAAGGAGCTCGATCACGAGGACCGAGAAGCCGTCGAGCGGCTCTAGGTCGCTCCCCGATCGAACTGGCCGTCGACGAGCGGCAGTGCGCGCCGAAGTGTAGCGGCCGCGCACGCCACGAGCGCCAGCGCACAGCTTCATTTGTAGAACGTTCCAGCAATGAGCCACTTCGGCTGGCATGTAAGTCGCGTACGTTCACGCAGATGCAGTGCGCTTCCACCGGATCGGAGGGCCTCGATGCGGTGATGCGCGGAGGGTTTCCTCGCAACCGCATCTATCTCGTCCAGGGCGATCCGGGTGTCGGGAAGACCACCCTGGGGATGAAGTTCCTCCTCGCGGGCATCGCCGCCGGCGAGCGCTGCATGTACGTGGCGCTCTCCGAGACCCGGTCCGAGATCGAGGCCGTCGTGCACTCGCACGAGTGGTCGCTCGACGGTGTCGACGTGCTCGAGCTGTCCGCGCTCGAGCAGAGTGCGAGCCTCATCAATGACACCTCGCTGTTCGAGGCGTCGGATGCAGACCTCCACGAGACGACGCGGCTGATCCTGTCCCACGTCGAGGCCAGCAAGCCCGATCGCATCGTGTTCGATTCGCTGTCCGAGCTCCGGTTACTCGCGCAGAGCCCGCTGCGCTATCGGCGCCAGATCCTCGCACTCAAGCAGTTCTTCGCCGACCGCAAGACGACGGTGCTGCTCCTCGACGATCGCACGAGCGACCCCTCGGACAAGCAGCTTCAGAGCCTCGCGCACGGCGTGGTCTCGCTCGAGATGGAGTCGCCGCTCTACGGCGAGGATCGCCGGCGGCTCCGCATCGCGAAGCTGCGCGGCGTGCGCTTCGGCGGTGGCTATCACGACTTCATCATCGAGACCGGTGGCGTGCGCGTGTTCCCGCGCATCGTCGCGGCGCATCACCACACCGAGTTCCCGGCGACGACGATCTCGTCGGGCAGCGCCGAGCTCGATGCGCTGCTCGGCGGCGGACTCGACTACGGCACGTCGACGCTGCTGATCGGCTCCGCCGGCTCGGGCAAGTCGACCGTCGCGGCGCAGTACGCATCGGCAGCGGCGAAGCGCGGCGAGAAGGCCGCGTTCTTCATCTTCGACGAACGCGTCCAGACCCTGCTGACGCGCTCGCGCGAGACCGGGCTGGAGCTCGACCAACATCTCCAGGAGGGACGCATCACGATCCAGCAGGTCGATCCGGCCGAGATGAGCCCGGGAGAGTTCGCGCACTGCGTCCGCGACGCCGTCGAGAAGAACGGCGCGCGCGTCGTCATCATCGACTCGCTCAACGGCTACCAGCACTCGATCGGGGACGATCGGGTGCTGATGATCCAGCTCCACGAGCTGTTCAGCTTCCTCGCGAACAATGGCGTCGCCACGATCATCGTCGCCGCACAGCACGGTCTCGTCGGCATCAACATGCAGTCGCCGATCGACGTGAGCTACCTCGCCGATACCGTCGTGCTACTCCGCTACTTCGAAGCCGGGGGGCGCATTCGCAAGGCGATCTCCGTGGTCAAGAAGCGGTCGGGTCGCCACGAGAACGCGATCCGCGAGCTCGTCCTCGACGAGCACGGCTTCCGCGTCGGGAACCCACTCGAAGAATTCACCGGCGTGCTGACGGGCGTACCTCGCTTCTCCGGGAAGGCCTCGGAGCTGTCGCGTGGATGAGTCCGAGCTCGTCCTCGTGTGGGCGCCTCGGGGTCGCGATGGTGCGCTCACGGTTCGCTTGCTCCTCCGTCACGGGATCGTCGCGCGCGAGTGCGCGGGCATCGACGATCTGCTCCACGCCGTCGAGACCGCCGGCTGCGCGGTGCTCACGGCCGAGACGCTGACCTACGAGCGCCGCGACGTGCTCGCCGACCGGCTCGCGAAGCAGCCGCCGTGGTCGGACTTCCAGCTCGTGCTGTTCGCGCCGGCGCGCGCGGACGTCGCCGATCGTGGGCTCGACGAGGTGAAGTCGCTCGGCAACGTCGCGATCCTCGAGCGCCCCGTGCAGTCGGGCACGCTCGTCACCGCCGTGAGCTCCGCGCTGCGGGCGCGCCGCAGGCAGTACGAGGCGCGCGACGCGATCCATCGCCGCGACCAGTTCCTCGCGATGCTGGGCCACGAGCTCCGCAACCCGCTCGGTGCGATCACGCTCGCCCTCGAGACGATGCCCGCGGGCGACGGACAGACACGCCAGCGCGCGATCATCGAGCGCCAGACGCGGCACCTCTCGCGCCTCGTCGACGACCTCCTCGACGTGGCGCGCGTGACGTCCGGCAAGGTGCGGCTCGAGAAGCACACGATCGATCTCGCCGAGGTGGTGCAGCGCTGTCTGCACAGCGCGGAGCTCGCCGCGAAGACCGGCGGCATCACGCTCTCGTTCGCGAAGCCCGCAACGCCGATGCTCGTCGAGGGCGACCTCGTCCGGCTCGAGGAGGTGTTCAACAACCTCATCTCGAACGCGATCAAGTACTCGGCGACGGGCTCGCATGTCGAGGTTCGTGCGCGCGACGACGGCGACGAATGCGTCGTCGACGTCACGGACGAGGGCATCGGCATTCCGACGGAGATGCTGCCGCGCGTGTTCGATCTGTTCACGCAGGTCGAAGGTTCGCTCGCGCGCAGTCAGGGCGGCCTCGGCATCGGCCTCACCCTCGCGAGGTCGCTGATCGATCTGCACGACGGCACGATCCGCGCCACGTCGGCGGGCCTCGGCAAGGGCAGCACGTTCACCGTCCGCCTGCCGCGCGCGGCGGCGGGTCGCGCCCAGCGGATCTCGCAACCGATCGCGACGGCTCCGGAGAGCGGGATGCGGGTCGTGCTGGTCGAGGACAACTGCGATCTGCTCGACATGACGCGCGAGCTCCTCGAGTCGTGCGGCTGCGAGGTCAGTACCGCGCCCGACGGCAACCTCGGCCTCGAGCTGTTGATCGCCGAGCAGCCGGACATCGCGTTCGTCGACATCGGCCTGCCCGGCATCGATGGCTTCGAGATCGCCGAGCGCGTGCGAGCGCGCGCGAACGGACACACGTACCTCGTCGCGATGTCGGGCTACGGCCAGCCCGAGGATCAACAGCGAGCGCTGGCCGCGGGCTTCGATCGCCACCTGACCAAGCCCGTGACCGCGGACGCGCTCCGCGAAGCCATGGGAACTGCTCGCCGCGCGCGCGTGTAGCTGGATTTGGCGAGACGATCGGGAACGTCCTGACGCGGCCGTTGTCCGACGTGCGATGCGACATTGGCTGCTCGCGCTGTTTGTTTCGCTCGCCGCCGGGCACACACAGGCAGACACGTTCCGCGCGACGCGGCGGATGCCGATGTTCGAGGCGTCGCACACCGTCGCCATCGCGATCAAGAACGGCGTCGCGACGTACACCGTGCGCCGCATGTTCTCGAACCCCGGGACGACGGCGGATCAGGTCGAGCTCCGGCTCGACATCCCGTACGGCGCGGCGGCGACCGGCCTGCGCATTCGCGCGAACGACAAGTGGTACGACGGCGTGCTCATGGAGCGCGACAAAGCCGCGGCGCTCTATCAAGAGATGACGGGCTTCGGCTCCGCCGCGGCGAAGGATCCGGCGCTGCTCGCATGGCTGTGGGCGGACAAGCTCTCGCTGCAGATCTTCCCGGTGATGCCCGGCACGGTGTCGACCGTCGAGTACACGCTGACCGTCCCGACGCGCTACGAGCACGGCCGCTACTTCGTCTCGTATCCGCGCAGCACGACCTCCGGCGTGCAGTACGACGATGCGCTCCCGCTCGCCACGCCGGTCGTCACCGTGCATCCCGCGTGGGGTGACGCGCGCACGTCGATCATCATCGACGGCAAGCGCGTCGCGCGCGACACGCCCGTCGTGCTGTTGCCTCCCGTGCGCGAGCCATGGGCCGACGCAGTCGACGCGCAGGCGGACGCGAGCTACGTCGCGAGCAAGATCGAGATCGAGCCATCGGCGCCCGCGAACAAGACGTACGCGAAGGCGACCGTCGCGCTCGAGATCGTGCACACGTACAAGAGCGATCTCGCGGTCGACCTCGTCACCCCCGGCGGCGAGAGCATCTCGCTCCACGCCAAGTCCGGCGGTGGCGACAACGACCTCAAGGGCACGTTCGTCGTCGACCTGCCGGCGAACACGAAGGCCGCGGGCACGTGGCGCCTCGTCGTCTCCGATCACGCCGCGCTCGACGCAGGGTCGCTCGACAGCTGGTCGCTCACGTTCGGCGACGGCAAGGCCGCGATCGGCGAGACCGCCCTCGACACGCCGGTGTTCATCCCCGACGCTCCCGAGGACGCGAGCGATGCGGGCGTCGCGTCGATCTCCGTCGCGCCTCCCGCGATCAACACGTGGCAGGCGCGCCTCGGCCGCGCGATCGCGTCCGACAAGCACGCGTTCTCGCGCGTCGAGGTCGATGTCTCGCCGCAGCTCGTGCCGCTGCCGAAGAAGGCGCAGGTCGTGTTCGCCGTCGACGCATCGCACTCGATCGGTGCCGACGGACTCGCCGCGCAGCTCGACGTGATCAAGGCGTACATGGCGCACGTCCCCGACGCGGAGGTCGAGATCGTCGCGTACCGCCGGCACGCGACGCGCGTGTTCGGGCGCTTCGTCGCGGCGAGCGACTTCGGTGACGCGCTCGCCGTCGCCAAGGCACGCGGCGCGTTCGCGCTCGGCAACGGCAGCGCGATCGAGGAAGGCGCACGCGCCGCCGCCGCCGCGCTCGTCGATCGACGAGGTCCGCGCCGCATCGTGATCATGACCGACGAGCGGACCCGCACGGCGCTCACGCCCGCGATCGCCCAGGCCGCGCTCGCGAAGCTCCCGGGCGACGCGGTGGTCCACGTCGTCGTCCCCGGCACGAGCGCGAGCGATCGCCCCGCGCTGACGCGCCGCGATGACGCTCCGTTCGCGCCGCTCGCCACGCGCCACCACGGCATCTACGTCGACATCACCGCGTCCGAGACGC
The DNA here is from genome assembly GCA_964617845.1 of uncultured Kofleriaceae bacterium. Lineage (GTDB taxonomy): Bacteria > Myxococcota_A > Polyangia > Haliangiales > Haliangiaceae > JABFXX01. The sequence goes on from CAZUAR010000011.1 coordinate 16,567, forward strand.
TCAAGGCGCTGATCCCGATCGCGCTCGAGCTCGTGCGCCCGACGCGGATCGAGAAGGTCGTCGTCCCGGGCTTCAAGCTCGAGGACGAGACGCTGCACGAGGGCGACGGCCTCCGCCTCATGCAAGACGTCGCCGACGCACCGTCGACGCTGACGCTCTCCGGCTATTTGTGGAGCGATCCGATCAAGAAGCCGCTGACCGCGTCGCCGGTGTTCTCGGTGCAGACCGCGGGCTTCGTGTTCGGCGCGGACATGCACCACTCCCTGTCCGACGCCGAGCAGTACGCGCTCGCGATGTTCGGCAAGGCGGTCTCGCCGGTGACGTCGTACGTCGCGTGGGAGCCGGGCACGCGCCCGTCCGTCATCGGCTTCGGCGAGGGCACGATCGGCACGGGTCGCTACGGCACGATCGGCCACGGCTACGGCGGTGGCGCGGGCTACGGCCGCATCAAGCCGAGCTTCGAGTCGCTGATCGACGTCGAGTCGTGCGTGAAGGCGGTGCGGCCGGCGGGTCCGTGGAGCGTGACGCTCGCGATCGAGACCACGCTGCACGAGGTCGTCGACGTCGACGCGAACGCGAAGAACGCGATGGCGACCTGCCTCGTCGAGAACGTGTGGGGACTGGCGCTCGACCACGCGATGTTCCCGCTCGATCGCGAGACGTTCGAGGTCGAGCTATCGCGGCCGTGATCCTCCACGTCGCGCGCCCCGTGTCGTCGCGAGTCCCAGCACGCCGATCGACATGACGAACGACACGAGCGCGCCCACACCGGGACGTACCGCACACCCGGCGGACTCCGGCGCTACGGCCTCGCTCGCCTCGTCCCCGGTAGAGCATGTATCTGCCCGCGCTATCCCTCCCCCGCCGATCGCCGCGCTGATCGCGAGCGCGAGTATCCATCGCATGCGATCGCATCGTGCAACGCGAGCGCCAGCATCACGCGCGAACGATCCTGCACGCTTTCTGCGCATCGCGTGACGCGGGTCGAGACAGCGATGTCGCGATTTCTCGCGACCGCTCGAAGTCGAGGCGGCGCGTAAGCGATCGCGCTCGCCGACGTTGATCAGCGACGACGCCGACCTACGAGGAACGCGAGCACGATCGCGACGAGCCCGAACGAGACGGCGCGCCCGGCGTGGTGTGACGCACACCCCTCGCCGCCCGAGGACTGCGCGACCTGCGTGTATGTCGCCGGGCCGATGTTGCCGTTGAGATCGATCGCACGGACCGCGAGCTCGAAGTCGAGCGACTCCGACTCGCCGAGGGGAAAGCTCAGCAGCTCGTCGAGCGCGCGCACGTCGCCCGGCTCGGGGAACGGCGCGGTCCCCGCGCTGACCGTCACGCGAAAGCCGAGCTTGTCGGGCGGCGTCTGATCGTCGCTCGCCGTCACCCTCACGACGAGCCGGCGCCCGGACGTACCGCACGTGTTCGCCGCCGGCCCGACGCAGCCGCCACCGCCGGGCTCCTCGATCCACATCGTGACCGACACCGGCCCGGGCTTCGTCGTGTCGGCGAGCTGTGAGCGATCGAGGTGGTGTTGCTCGAAGCCCGGCTCGAAGCACGCGTGCGCGTCGCGCGGCGCGGCCAGCGCGAGCACCGCGAGAACGAGCACGCTTCGCATGACGGCATCCTCGCTGCGATCGCCGGTCCGTGCAACGCGGCGCGTGCTCGCGCCCCCTGACATGTCGCTAGCCCCTCCTATCGGTGCGTGGTCTCTGGTCGAGTCCCGCCCCCAGGCGATGCCGGCTACTTGGTCGCCGTCGCGAGCTTCTCGATCCGCGCCTCGAGCTGCTCGAACACCCACCCCGGGGCGTGCGGACGACAACCCCCGATCGGGTCGTATGCCTGCGTCCGCATGCACTGCCCGAGCTCGAGCGACCAGCCGTCCTTCATGCACGCCTGCTCGTACGCCGGCAGGTTGTTCTGCCGCCCGTAGCTCTGAAAGCTCGGACGCAGCTCGTTCGACAGTGTCTTGCACTCGCTCTCGGACATCATCGGCACGCGCTGCGTCGGCGCGCCCATCTTCCGCGTGCAATAGCCGACGTGCTTGACGTCCGTCACCGTCGACATGCACGCGGTTTCGCGCGCGTCGAGCTTCGCCGCTTCGCACGCTTGTTGGTGCTTCGCGGTGATGCCCGCACGCTCCTCGTCCTCGCTCGCGTAGTTGCCGAGCTCGAGCGCGGTCAGCGCGATCGCGACGCTCTTGCACGACGGCGGCTCGCTCTGCGCCGCCGCGTCGGCGATCGGATCGTGCGCTTCGTCGGGCGATTGATACGCCTGCTCGCCCAGCGGGGCCTCGCATCCGTTCGGGTCGGGACAATCCGTCGACGTGTAGCGCAGCTTCGAGACTTCGCGGCTGCCGGCGCACGCACCGAGGATCACGATCAGGGCTCCGAGCCGTCTCATGGTGGGGTCAACGCATCATGTCGCGACACGATCTGAACCTTCGACCTTGGGTCACATTTTCTTGTCGGCCGCTTTGCCGATCGCCACGCCCATCTGCTTGCAGCTCATCACGGCCGACTCGCGATACGTCGGGTCGGTCACCTTGTCGAACATGCGGTTCGCCATCGCGATCTCGCCCATGTAGCAAGCCGCGCTGATGAACCCCATCAGCTGCTGCTGGTAGAGCGCCGGGTTCGACGTGCGGGTCTGCTCGAGCGCCTTCTCCATCTGGCGGAGCTGCGCGATCGTCTGCTTCTTCTGTTCCTCGGTCAGCATGCTGCGCGCCATGTCCATCTGCGCGCGGACGACGGCTTCCGCGTCTTCGTCCTCGTCCTCGTCGTCGCTCTCGTCGCCACCCGTCGCGAGCGGATCGCTCGGGCGCTCGCTATTCCACGGATCGCCCGATCCACCCCCGGCGTCGACGGCCGCGACCACCGCTGCATCGGGCGCGACGATGGCGATCGACGCGGAGCCCGAGCCCGAGCCCGAGCCCGAGCCAGAGCCGAACGCGACGCCGGCATCGTGCGCGGTCTTCGCGCTGCCCCCGCGCGCGAGGTAGCCCGCGAGCGCGCCGCCACCGACGAGCACGACCACGATCACGACGCCGACCCCGATCCATGTCCCCTTGCGCGACGCCGCCGCGACCGCCGGTGCGTGCGGCGAGGTGCCCGCCGCCATCGCAGGCGATGTTCCGTGGGGCATCGACTGCGGCCGTGCGTGCTGCACCGGTGGTGCGGTCATCTCCGCGACGCCCGTCGCCTGCGTCATGCCCACCAGCGACGCCGCGGTCGGCGCGTGCTGCGGGACGATCGCCGGCGCCGGCGCGGCGTCACCACCGACGGCACCGCGCGTGATCTCGCGAACGAACCGCGGCGCGCTCGGCCCGCCGAATGGCATCAGCGCCACCGCGAGCTCCGCGACGTTCGCGTACCGCCGCTCGGGCTCCTTCTCGAGACACCGCATCACGACCGCCGCGAGCTTCGGATCCACCTGCAGCGGGGGCGGCGCGGCTGTCATCACCGCGACCGCGATCTCCGCGAGCTGCGTTCCGCCGAACGGCATCCGCCCCGACAGGAGCTGGTAGAGCGTCACGCCGAGCGCCCAGATGTCCGTGCGCAGATCGACATCGCGCGTCGAGCGGATCTGCTCGGGCGACATGTAGCCCGGCGATCCCATCGTCGAGGTCGTGTGCGTGAGCTTCGCTTCCGCCGCGGTCGCCGCCTTCGCGATGCCGAAGTCGAGCACCTTCACGAGCGGCCCACCGTCGGGCTTGCGCACCACGAACAGGTTCGGCGGCTTGATGTCGCGATGCACGAGCCCCACCGCATGCGCCTCGGCGAGCGCGACGCACGCCTGGATCACGTACTCGACCGCGATCGTCATCGGCACGCCCTTGAGCGCTGCCGCCGTGAGGTCGGTGCCCTCGAGCATCTCCATCACGATGAACGGCGCGCCGCTATCGAGGCGCCCGACATCGAACACGCGACACACGTGCTCCGTGCGCAGCGTCGCGACCGCCTTCGCTTCGCGCAAGAACCGCGCGACGATCGTCGGGTTCGCCGCGAGCTCGTCGTGCAACACCTTGAGCGCGACTTGCTGGCCGAGCTCGGTGTGCGTCGCCTGGACCACCACGCCCATGCCGCCCGCACCGAGCACGCGGTCCACACGGAACCGTCCGCCGATGACTACGCCGGGCTGGAGCACGCGATGATCATAGTCGGCGGCGCCCACCCACGCCGCCGCTATGATCTGAAATCAGAAGCCGGGAGCCTGACCCGAGTACGACAGCGAGATCGATCCACCCGTCGGCGTCGCGTCGACGATCGACTCCTTCGCGAACGCCTTCGCGCGGATCACGTCGTAACCGCCGCTCGACGACACGAGCCCGAGCGCGCCACCGATCTCGTCCTGCACCGTCGGGTTGAACCGCGCATCGGGCACCGCCGGAATCCGCAGCGGGCTCGCACCGTGAGGCGCGATGATCGCGCGCACGTACTCCGCGTCGACGGCCGGCACCATGCCCATCGCCGCACCGCGCGTCACCGCGAGCGTCACCATCACCGCGTCCGCCGTGCCCGCACCCGCTTCCGTCCACGTGATGCCCGTCGGGTCGTAGTCGACGTTGCCCATGATGTAGGGCATCGGATACGCGCTCGCATCGACGCTCGACACCGCGCCCGAGAACGCCGTCCGCGTTCCCGTCATCACCGCGCCCTGCTGCTGCGTGTTCACGCGCATCACCACGAGCCCGTCCACGCCGCTCAGGTTCGGCATGTCGACGTTCTGCGCGTTCTGGTCGACGCGCTTCTCGCCCGTCGAGAACAGCTCGAAGCTGCCCGCGTAGATCTTCTGCTCGACGTTCACCTGCGAGTTCGGCGGCACGTTCGTCGCCGACACCGTCGACGCGAGCGACTCGTTCAACACGCCCATCGACACGTCGATGTTCGGCCCGTACGGCTTCTGCATGTAGAAGCCCTGGTCGTTCTGCGTGACGTACATGTCCATCATCGACGGGCAGTTCGTCACCGTGATCGCGACGTTGGGCGCCTCGCCCTGCCCCGATCCACACGGCGTCTTCACCGTCACCGTCCCGTTCACCTCCGGCACGTGCACCACGATCGCGCTCGGCGTCACCTCCGACGTCGGCTCGCTCTTGCCGAGCTCGATCAGATCGCCGCCCTTCACGCCGACGTACGTGTACACCTCCGGCACGCGATTTCCCTCGGGCGGCGGCGGCGTCACCGGTGCGTACGTGCGGATCACCGACACGTTGCCCGCCGTCATCTCCGCGCTCGCCGCACCGTTCGCGTCGGTCATCACCTCCGCGATCACCGAGTCATCCGCGTTCTGGAAGATCACGCGAACACCCGCCTGCGGGGACATCGCGTCCTTCACGATGACCTTCACCTCGTCGCGCGCGACCGGTCCCGGTCCGGGTCCATCATCACCGCCTCCTTCGATCGAGCCCGTGCAGGCTACGAGGAGTCCGAAGAGGATCGTGCTGATTCCGCGCAGTTTGTGGTGGAGGCGCATACGCGATCGTTCTCCACGATCGATGCCACTCGATCCGCAGCACTTGCGCGCGATCGATCTCCCTCTTGTGGCTCGTCACCCCCAAACCGACCGAAAACCAGGAGTGCATACTCCCACCTCCGATGTCGGATAGACCTCAGTTCCCCGAGCGATTCCGTGCGGATCGCGCACTCCGCGCTAAGCAACGCCTGCGATGCACGCCTTCCAGTGGGGCTACGCCGGTTGGGGCAATCACACGCGCTTCGTCGTCGATCTCGTCGATCGCATCGAGGCCGCGCGCGGCTTCGCGCCGCCCCTCTTCGCCGACATTCGCATCCGCCGCGCCGTGCGCGCCGTGGGCTTTCGCGATCGCGCCTTCGAGACGCTCCTCGGCCCCGATCGCTACGTCTGGCTGCGCGGCCTCGGCAACCGCCGCATCCTCGATCCCTCGCTGACCGAGCACGTCCTCGACGATCCGCGCGACATCGAGACCCTCGCGGCCCTGATCACCGCGCGCACCGATCGCCGCGTGATCTACTTCTGCAGCTGCGCGTCACCCGCCAAGCAACACACGTGTCACCGCGCGCTCGTCACCAAGACGCTGCTCGCGCACGCCCGCCGCAAGAAGCTCGCGATCACCGCCGACGAATGGCCCGGTGCCACCGGTCATCCCGACTGGCCCCTCGCGACCGGAGCCCGCGCTACGGTCCATCCATGAAGTCGTTCCAGACCTCGTCACCATCAACATCTACGTCCCTCCCGCCTACGGCCCCGACGGTGAGCCGCTGAAATAGTTCCCACATGGGCGCGCTCGTCCGTCCTCGAGTCATGCGGTTCGCGTTCGCGTTCGTGGTGCTCCTCGTCGCCGCCTGCACGGCGCCGATCGCCGGTACACGCACGCGCACTCCCTCGCCCCCCGGAGCGCCCGTCGCCACCTCGGCGATCCGCGTCCTCGCCAACACCACCGCCGGCCACGGTCGCGCCGGACTCCTCGCGACCAACGCGGACGAGTACGCCGCCCTGTGGAGCGACGTCGGCCTCCGCAGCTCGCCCCCCGCGATCGACTTCACCACGCACGTCGTCCTCGGCACCAACTTCGAGGACGGCGTCTGCCAGCCCGAGCTCGTCGCCGCGCACGTCGACGCCGCGAACGTCCTCACCCTCGAGCAGGCCGCACTCGCCGACACGTGCATCCTCCTCGCCTCGCGTACCGCGCGCGTCGTCGCCGTCCCGCGCTCGCTCCTCCCACCGCACTTCACGTGGCACACCGACCACGGCGACTTCGCCTTCGACCTCGCGCCACGCGCCTCGATCGCCTCGGTGCCGGAGCCGATCACCGACACGGGGGTGCGTTCATCGATCGCACACCCGCGCGGAACCATCGCGCTGCCTCCGATCGGCCGCATCGCCCTCCGCTCCCTCGACGACGGTCGCCAGGTCTGGGTCGCCCGCCGCGACGCCGACGACATCTCCGTCGTCCTCGCCGATCGCCCCTCGCGCACGCGCGGCCTCCACGACGTCGTCACCTGGAACGACAAGACGCATCGCTTCCACTCGGGCCACGACTCGCGCGGCCGCTCCGTCCACGGCGCCCCACCGCTCGACGTGCTGGCCTACGCGCGCGACGGCGAGCGCATCTCCGTCGGCGATTCGATCACCATCGCGTACGCACCACCTGTCGCCCGCGCCGACGAGCCCACCCTCGACGGCCCCGAGAGGCCTTACGCCGACACGCCCATCACGTCGTTTCGCGCCATCCCCGATCACCAGATCCGCGTGTTCGCCGACTCCGTCGTCATCGGCCTCGACGGCCAGGCCCGCCTCTGCACGCTCCCCGAAGGCAAAGCGCGCCAGTTCCTCCCCGGCTGTCACCGCGCACACCCCGCGCTCACCACGTTTCCGATCGCCCGCGATCGCCGCGGCATCTCGATGATCCACGGCCCGATCGCCATCCGCCGCGACGGCGAGGGCGCCGACCTCGCGATCAACCTCGGCGCCGGCGAGAGCAGCTGGACCGTCGAGCGCACGTTCCAGAAGCCGGCCGAGCGCGGCCCGACCCGCCAACGCGGCCCCCTCATCGTCGGCTCCACCGCCACCGGCTCCACCCGCGGCGCGAAGCAGTTGTTCAACGCGCCGCCCGAGTGCATGCCCATCGCCGCGCGCGGCAGCCCCGAGGAGCGCTGGACGTTCACACCGCGCGCGACCGCCACGTACCTGTTCGAGCTCGAAGCCAAGTACGACGCGGTCCTCGCGCTCGTCGACAAGGCCGGCAACGTCATCGCGTGCAACGACGACGCGAAGGGCTTCTATCGCCGCTCGCTGATCAACATCGAGCTCCCCGCGGGCACCGACGTCGCCGTCATGGTCGACGGCTTCGGCGGCGACAGCGGCGACTATCGCCTCACGATCCACGAGGCGCCCACGCTTTTGCGGCTCACCGTCGGCGGCTCCGTCGCCGGCGACACGACGCGCGCGATCGACCAGGAGTCACATGGCTGCACTGCACCCGCCGGCGATCACCGCTACCCGTTCACGATCCGCGAGACCGGCCGCTACGGGTTCCGCATCGACACGCCCGGCTGGGCGCCGATGATCAGCGTGTTCAAAGCGGGCGGCAGCGAGTTCGGCTGCTACACGCACCTGCCCCCGCTCGTCGATTCGCAGCTGCTGGAGCCGGGCGAGTACTTCGTCGTCATCGACGGCGCGAGCGAGAAGCAGCGCGGACCGTACACGCTGTCCGTCGAGCGCTGCCCGACCGACGACGCGAAGACGTGCGAAGCCGCCATCCGCGCGCGCTCCCGATGAAGCCTGCGCCCACGTGGGCGCACGCTTTGCCGTTGTCCCACCCCGCGAACGTCGAGTGAGCTCGTCGAGAAGTTCGATCAATCTCGACGCAGATTGATCCAGATTCTCTCGATGATCCGACTCACGCCGAAGGGCGAAGCGCACACACCGCAGGTCACTCACCATTTCGCTGCACCGTCGATCCCCATCCCATCAGCGTCGAGGACACCGACGAAACGCCTCGCGAACCAGCTCCCCCAGCTCGCTGCTCGCGCCCACGTGGGCGCAAGCTTCGTCGACCGCGGCCACCGCGACCCCGCGAGGGAAGCCCGACGTCGTCAGGGCCATGATCGCCTCCAGGCGCATCGTGGCCGATTCATACGTCGAGGGCGGTGTTGCGGCCAGCCCCGGTCGACGATGTTGCGCCTTCGTCGAACCGCCGAGTGTGTTCCGCGTCGTGGTCAGCCGATCGGGCGCCGTTCCGCTGATCGTGATCGCCCCGACGTGGTGCGCGCGATGACACGAATCGCAGCGCAGGGTCAGGTTCGACGGATCGTGGGTCCCGCCGCGCTCGCGCGGGACGACGTGATGGATCTCGATGCACCGCGCCGAGCGGCAGCCCGGCGTCTGGCAGCGGCCCTGATCGCGCCGCCACACGAAGCGTGCGGTCGCAGGCGGAATGTCCTGCGTCGCGCGTGCGGGCTTGCCGGCGTCGAGCGATCCGATGTGCTGCGCGTCGCAGCGCACCTGCGCCTTCGTCGCGTCGTCGACGGGGATGCGCACGCCCGCCGCTTCTTGCGACATGCGATCGCACACCTCGCAGACGACGTAGGCGAGCTGGTGCTTCGCGCGGCCATCGGTGTCCGCCGGCGCTGCGGGCTGAACGATCGCGTTCGCGAGCGCCGAGACCACCTCGCTGTCGGACAGGTGCCTGCCGTGCTCCTCGTTCAACAGCTGTCGCGCGTGCCGCAGCGTCGCGAACGCCGCGGCGCTGACCTCCTCGAAGCGGACCGTGTGCGTGCGTGCCCGTTCGTCGCGCGGATCCGTCGGTAGGTCGCCCGGTCGCCGGCCCGCGACGAGCTCCTCGATCTGCCGGAGGTTCATGCCACGCACCGAGTCGCGCCACACCGTTTCCGTCGCCTGCGTCGCGACGCGGACCAGCTCCTTGACCGCCGAGAAGTGCAGCATGCCGGTCGCGAGCGCGTCGCTCAGGTGCGGAAGCGCGCGCAGCGCGCGGGCGACGCGAAGCCGCTCCTGGGCGGTGCGCGGTGCGTAGCCGAGCGTGCGCTCGAGGTAGTCGAGCATCGACACGTACGCGAGCGGCTTCCAGATCTGCAGCTCTTCCGCATCGCGAAGCGCGGCTGCCTCACGCGCATCGATCGCTCCGCGCTGCACGCCGATGTCGATCAGCTCCGCGTGCACCTCCTGCCACCGTTCGATCCTCGTTGCCGCCGCGCCCATGTCGATCCTCCTCGTCGATGTTTTGACTCTTCTACCATCGAGATCGAAATCGCGAGCTCGCGCGAGTCGGCGAGGCGACGACAGATCCTCGTCGAGAAACGACGTGCTGCGCTCTGCGTGTGTTTTGCGATCGACGAGACGTTTTCGCGATTCACCGTCGAGTTTCGCGCGCAGATCGAACGTGCGCGATCCGGAAATCCGTCAACCTGTTTCTTCAAGAAAACGCATCGGCGCTTCGCGTTCTCGATCGGGAGAGGGCCACCGCACTCGCGTCGAGCTCGCGCGAGTGGACTCGCAAGCGAACACGGCACGGACGAGCTCGTCGGCAATGTTGAATCGCGCGCCCACGTGGGCGCCGACTGGCTCTCGATACGAGGTCGTTGTTTCGCTTCCTGAGGAAGCCGACCACCGTGCGACCGAGGAAGCCGCGCCATCGAAGTTGCAGCAGCATCGAGAACGCGAGTTCATGGCGACGCTGCGGCCGACGTAGCGAGTGCAGCAGAATGCTGCACCGTAGTCTGGCGATCTCGCGTTCATGATCGATGAGGCCGGCGGGAAGACCAATGCTGTCTACACCTATCAGCCGGCGTACGTAGAGGACGAGATCGCCAACCAACCGAGCTACGTACGAGCCTTCACGGAGTCACTGCTCTTCGCGTTCTACCAGGTCGGCTTCTTGTCGCTGGTCGTTGCCGTTGGAGTCGGCGCCGCACGAACGGGCAGACCTGTCGGAGAGGATTTCGTTGCAGCTCGAAGGCGTTGCACAGGCATCACCTCGGACCGCAACGGGCATTCAGCAATTCGCGAGAGATGCGTTTGTCGCGTCGACATCGCCGGTCAGGCGTCGGGCACGGGAGCTGATCGAATCCAGCCCGCCCAGCGTCGGTGAACACAACGGCACGCCGGACGATCCGCCACCGAAGGGCGATGAGCTTGACTTCGTGCTCGTCCGACTCGCGCGACGTATTGGCGACGAGCCCGTCACTGCGACCGACCAGGAACGACGAGGATGGATCGACGCTTCGAGTACGGTGTCACCTCATCTCGAGATGCCCTTGCTGATCCTCCAGCATCCACGCGCTGCGCCACTCAACCTGGCGATGGATACGCGTGCCGTCCTGCGGTGCTCATCCGATCGCATCCGCCATACCGTGAACACGGAGCCTGGCTCCTCAGGTTCCCCTTGTTTTGACTTCGACTGGAACCTGGTCGCAGTGCATCACTACGGAGATCCGGGTTATGGCCATCCTCGATACAATCAAGGCGTTCCGATCGCCGCGATCAGGGCCTTGTTGACCAAGCGCAACAAGCAGCAAGCACTGGGCGAGAGCCCGTGGCCCGAAACCTGATCATGGATGGTCAGACCGCGGCCGCGACCGCGAGCACCTGCGAGGGGCGGCTCGGCGGCGACATCGTCGCGCGCTCGCGCGGCATCTCGACGACGACCGGGGTCTTCAGCGCGTCCTGGATCTCCGCGAGCAGGGACAGGGCCGCCTCTTGCGGCGCATCGATGCCGATGTCGGCGGTGGTATGGAGCCGCGCGTCGCCGCTGCGGCCGAGCTCGGTCAGCATGCGAGAGGTGCGGCGCGCGGGACCGCAGACACCGATGAAGCGCACCTGCGTGTCGAGCAGCATGCCGAGGACCTCGCGATCGCGGGTGGCGTCGTGGCCGATGATGACGGCGACGGAGCGGTCGGCGGCGTCGACGCGCGGGCGGATGGAGGCGGGGTCGCCGACGACGATGTCGTCCGCCATCGTGAATCGGTCGCGCGTGGCGTGGCGCGAGTCCCTGGCGCAGACGACCACGGTCCAGCCGAGGTCGTGCGCGAGGCGCGCGATGGGCACCGCGTCGTGGCCCGTGCCGAAGACGAAGAGCGTGGGCGGCGGGACGATGGCCTCGACGAGGACGCGGACGGTGCCGCGCGAGGTCTCGAGGAGCTTCGAGGCGCAGGTGCCGCTCTCCATCGCGGAGCGAAGCTCGGCGACGAGGCGCTCGCGGAGCGGGCCGGTGAACGGGTCGGCTTCTTCGAGGACCTCGCCGTCGGCGAGGATGGCGATGCGCGCGCCGATGCGCTGATCGCCGTCGCCTTCGAAGAGCGTCGCGACGGCGCCGCGCTGTTGCTTGCCGAGGCTGCGGGCAGCGACGTCGAGGACGTCGAGGCGGCCGGGGAGTCCGCTCGAGCGCTCGAGGAGGACCTCGACGGTTCCCTCGCCGAGGCCGAAGGCGGAGCGGAGGTCGTCGTCGTCGACGATCTGCGCGGCGTCGTAGGTGACGAGGCGCGCGTTGCCGTCGCGCGTGTCGCTCCAGGCGTTGGTGGCGATGTCGCCTTCCATGCAGCCGCCGCTCATGTTGCCGGCGAGCCAGCGGAAGCGCGTGAGAATCATGCGCGCGCCCGGGCGGCGGTAGGCGGGGCCGTTGGTGGCGACGACGGTCGCGATCACGTACGGCTCGCCGTGGCGGCGGAGGCGGGCCGCGGCCTCGACGATGGAGCGCTCGGTCACGACACGACCTCGACGTCGGTGGCGTAGGAGGTCTCGAAGACCGGCTTGAACAGGCCGTTGGGCATCGTGGTGTGTTGCGGGGCCTCGATCACGCGGCGCTTCATCGCGAGGAGCTCGCCGACGCCGGTGATGGCGTCGACGAGGGAGCCGTCGTGGGCGATGCGAACGACCGCGCCGTCGTCGATGAGGTAGACGTCGTTGTCGCGATTGGCCTGCATCATCGTGGCGGACATCGGGACGTCGGCGGCGAGGCGGTCGACGAAGTCGAGGCAGCCGTCCACGCCGAAGATCCACACGCCGCGATCGCTGACGACGTCGAGCTCGACGCCAACCTCCATCACGCGCAGTCGCAACAGCTCGAGCTGCGTTCGAGGTTCTGTGTTCGGGGACCAGCCGCGTGCAAAGGCGAGCACGCGAACATCGTCGGAGGTGAGCGAGTAGGTGCGCATGGGTTTACATCTTCACGGAGCGAATGCGGTTGAACGGAACACTCTCGCCGCGGCCACCGTCGGCGATGAACATCATCGAGCCGTCCGCCTTGAGGCTCAGGCCTTCGAGCCCGTAGACCTCGGCGGACAGCTTGTCGTCGCTGTCGAGGTAGCCGCCTTCGCCGGAGCCGACGACGGTGGTGAGCGAGTCGCCGCTCAGCTTGCGGACGCGGTAGTTCGAGAGGTCGGTGATGTAGATGTCGCCGTTGGAGGTCTGGGCGAGGGCTTGCGGCAGCGAGAGCTTCGCACCGCCGAGCGCACCGTCGGCGAAGCCCGCGGCGGATCCGAGCAGGGTCGACACGGTGCCGTCGAGGGCGACGAGACGGATGCGGTTGTTGAACTGGTCGGCGACGACCAGCTTGCCGTCGGCGCGTTGGACGATGCCGTACGGCGCGTTGAAGCGCGCGGCCGGTCCCTTCGCGTCGACGAACGCGGCCTGGCCGAGGCTACCGGCGATGATCGTCACCTGCTTGGTGGCGGGGTCGAGCAGCGAGACCGTGTGCGCCTGGTAGTCGGTGAACGCGATCTTGCCGTCGGTGAGGACGGCCATGCCGCGCGCGCGTCCGATGTTCTCGACGACCGGCGTCGCGGTCTTGGCGCTGATGTCGACCTTCCAGATCGTGCCGGAGCGTCCGTCGTGGCCACCCATCGGGTTGTTGTCGGTGGAGACGTAGAACGTGCCGTCGGACGCGAAGACCATTCCGAACGGGCGCTGGAAGTTGTCCTGATCGATCAACGTCTCGGTGTCGCCGGTCTCCGCGTCGACCATGCGGATCTTGTTGTTGTCGAAGTCGGCGACAAACACCTTGTTGTTCGGGCCGTACGCGACGTTCACCGGGTTGTTGAAGCGTGCCTTGCCGCGCGCTCCGTCGACCCACCCTGCCTCGGCGTGACCGGAGAGCGTGCTCACGCCGCTGGTGAACGGGGGCGCATCATCGCCGCCGCCGTCATCACCGCCGCCGCCCGGAGTATCGGTCGCACATCCCGCCAGCGCGGCGGCGATCACTACGAAGCTAATGGTCCTCATGGGAGGACCGTGGGTAGCAAGAACATTGCCGACGACGGTGACGCGCTAACCCCCGGCAGATGGGCCGGATCTGTCGTGCGGCTGCGCTCGCTCACCAAACCGCCGCGCGCGCTCGCTCACCGGCGAGGCTGCACGGCACGGCGGCGCGGCTCGATCACGTCGAGCTGGGCGAGGTGATCCTGGATCTGCGGCGCGGTCAGCTTGGAGAGATCGCGCTCCAGCTCGTCGACGAGGAAGCCGTGCTTGCGCAGCGTCTCGAGGTGCGGGCGCACCACGCCCAGCATGCGCGGCGTGGTGACAAAGACGACGTGCTTGAGCCCGCGTTCATTCGCCATGCGCTCGAGCTCGCTCGTGACGTGCGCGGCGAACTTCGAGTCCATCTCGTCGCGATGCGCGTTGCGATGGTCGTCCACGCCGTGGCGCGTCCCGACCACGTTGCGCGTGCCGGGCGACGCTTCGGTGAAGTAGTCACCGTCCTTCGCACGTCGTCCCGCGCTCACGAGATCGAGCGCCTCGACGAACTCCTGCGAGTCGGCATCGTGTTGGTACGTATAGAGCCGCGCACGGGCAGCATCCACGATCGCGATTGCGGCGCGCTTCATAGGCAAAACCTCCACACGCATGTAGGTGCAACGCGTGCGCCCGCACGCTCAGAAGATCGATGTCAGTACCGGAAGCACGAGCGGTGGCGCACCGGCAGAGCGTGTCGTCGTCGCGGCATCGTCGTCGAAGAACGTGCGCTCGTAGCCGCGCCACACGACGACACCGAGCCCGACGATCGCCGCGGCGTAGACCAGCCGCCCGGGCACTTGCTTCCAGCCGGTCATGCACCAGAGGTTGAACATCTTGGCGACGTCGTTCTTTCGCGAGAACAGAAAGATGTCCTTCGCGAAGTCGATCCACAGCCCCGTCGCGAACACGGTGAGCGCGAGCTGGCCGTACTTGTTCTCGGGCCACGCGTCGGTATACGCGAACGCCGCGAAGCCACCGAGCAGCAGCGTGTCGGTGATCTTCGGCGCGACGTAGAACAGCTGCTTCTTCGTGTTGGTGTTCAGGCCGCGCGCGTAGACCCAGCCGAAGCGGAACTTGTTCGCCTTGGGGTCGATGCCCGGCGGGAACAGGTGCACCTCGTCGACGGTGCCGCCGACGATCTTCGCCATCAGCGCGTGGCTGCCCTCGTGCAGCGTGACGCCGACGAGGTACGTCGGTGGTGCCATCGCGAGCCCCCACAGCACGAGCTTCGTGTTGCTCGGCTCGTCGGCGCGGGCGACTCGCGGCGCGAAGACGAGCGCGATCACGAACAGCCAGCGAGCCATCGCCCACAGCGTCGCACGCAATCGAGCTACGGTTTCGGCATGGGGATGCAAAAGGCGCTGGTCGCGATCGCGCTGGTGGCCGGGACGGCGCGCGCCGACGATCAGACGCTGCTCCACGCCGAGCTCGATCCGCTGACGTTCGCGAACCAGCCCGGCTACGGCGGACAGATCGGCGTTCGCCATCCCGCGCTCCACGGCGTGCGCATCGCGATCGCGAGCTTCGCGCTGCACGTGCCCGACGTGCTGTCCGGGCTCCTCGGCAACGATGGCGTCGATCAACGCGTGCGCCCCAGCGGCGCGATCTACGGGCTGTACTACGTTGGTCCGCCCGGGAAGGATGGCCTCGCCATCGGCGCGTCGCTCCGCTATTTGCGGATCCGCTACGAGCTCGAGAGCGATCCGGCGATGCGGATCGACGTCAGCGAGCTCTCGCCCGAGGTGATCGCCGGCTATCAGTGGCACCCGCTCGACGGCCGGTTCTACGTGCAGCCCTGGTTCGCGCTCGGTGTCACCGTGTGGCGGAGCCGCGGCCTCGGCTTCGCGTACGAGCCGCCGGTGAGCCCGTTCTTCACCGTCAACGTCGGCTACGAGCTCGCGCTCTGAGTCGCGCGCGGCGCGATCACCCACAGCTCGTCGACCTCGACGAAGCCGAGCCGTCGCGCCAGCGCTCGCGACGCGTGGTTGCCCTCGTCGGCGCCCCACACCGCCTCGCGCCCGCGCGATCGCTCGTCGTGGATGAGCGCGCTCGCGACGAGCGTGCCGAGCCCGAGCTGCCGCGCGCTCGGATCGACGTCGACGGAGATGTCGAACCACGTCGCGCTCCGCCACGGCGCGTACGCGAACGCGACCGGCAGCTCGTCGACCCACGCGCACCACACGCGCTCGGGCGTGGCGCGCAGCTCGTCGGCGAGCGCGGGCGCGAGGTGATCGAGCGGCGCGTCCCTGTCGAGCAGCACCGCGCCTTCAAGCTCGGCGAGCGCGCCCGGCTCGGGCAGCGTGTACAGGATCGCGCGCTCCCCGCCGTAGCCTTCACCGACGAGGATCGCGTGGGACGGCCACTCGCGTGCGAGCGCGTCGACGGCGTCCTTGGCCACCGCGCCCGCGATCACGATCAGCTTCGCGCGATCGCTTCCGAGCGCGAACCCGTCGGGCAGCTCGCGCCGCCAGCTCGTCGGATCGGACGCGATGCCGTGCGCCTCCACCCAGCGCGGTGTGTCCGGCAGGTCGATCACCACGCGATCACTTCTTCGGCGGGAGGCCGCGCAAATAGCCGATCGCGGCCTTCGCGTCGGCGATCAGGCACGGGCTGAACGGCTTGTTGCGCTGGGGGCCGCTCTTGATCCGCTTCGCGAGCGCGCGCTCGAGCGCCGGCACCGCGCGCGGATCGTCGAGGGCGCGCAGCCGCGCCACCGCTTCCTTGCGCAGCTCGCAGCTCTCTTCCTGATCGAGATCCCACGCGTACGCGACCCACCACTCGACCTTGCTATCGAGCCCGAGCCGCACGATCACCGGCTTCACCGCGTGTCGCCGCGGCAAGCTCTCCGAGATCGCGGCCTTGAGCAGCAGCGGCTCCGCTTCGGGATCTTTGGTCTTGCCGACCCAGATCTCGAACGCGGCGGCGACGACGCCGGGATCCGAATCGCCGGCCATCGTCCGCAGTCCGGTGCGCAGCGCCTCGTCCTTCTCGACCTCGGGCAACAGCCGCAGCGCACGGTCGTACGCCTCGAGCGATGGCGCGCTCTCGTGCCGCGCCGCGTACGCGCGCCCGAGGACGAGCTGCGCGAGCCCATCCTGCGCGATCGCGACCTTGTTGCTCTCGAGCATCGAGATCGCCTTCCTCGTCTCTCCGCGTTCGAGCAGCGCCTGCGCCTTCCCGGCGACCGAGTCGGGATCGATCTCGAGGCCCGTCCGCTCGCGACCAGCGCCGCGCGTGGTGATGATCGCGATCGCGATCCCCGCCGCGATGCACAGCGCCGCGCCGGCCCACACGAGCCAGCGCCTGCTCTTCGCGGCCGGGTTCCTCTCGAGCGGCCGCGTCGCCGCGCGATCGTCCTCGGGCTCGAGCGCCGCCGCGATGCTCGTCGCGGGATCCGTCGTCGAGAACATGCGCTGCGCGGCGCCCTTGGCGAGCGCCTCGCGGTGCACGACGCGCGTCGGGCCTTCATCGCTGACGTTCGGTGGCGCCTGTCCCGCCAGCCGCTGCTCGGGCGTGAGGCCGAAGATCGGCTCGCCCGTCGGTCCCGTGTACGGCAAGCCCAGGCCCACGCCGCCGCGCGCCGGCGGCATCCCGGGCAACGCCGGTTTCGGCGCGCTCGGCAGCGGCCCCACCGCCGACGGTGGTGTCAACACGCGCTTGGGGGCAGGCTTGGTCGCCGCCGCCGCGAGCTCCTCGTCGATCGCCGCGCCGATGTCCGCGTCGGCGAGGTTGAGCGCGCCGTCCTCGGTGACGAGCGGCTGACTGCCCGTCGTCGACGTGCGCGACACGCGCTCGATGCTGACGTCGGTCACGCCGCCGTCGGGCGTGTGCAGCGCCGCCTCGACCGCCGCGAGGAACACCTCCGCCGACGCGTACCGCTCGGCCGGCTTCTTCGTCAGTCCCTTGACGATCAGCCGCTCGATCGAGCTCGGCACCGGACGCCCACCCTTGATCAACCGCTGCCGCATCGGCGGCACCGGCTTCGCGGTGTGCATCGACATCACCTCGAGCTTGTCGTCCGAGTAGAACGGCGGCTGCCCGGTGAGCATCTCGTAGCCCATCACCGCCGCCGCGTAGAGATCCGCGCGGCCGTCCATCGGATTGCCGAGCGCCTGCTCGGGCGCCATGTAGATCGGCGTGCCGAACGCCATACCGGCCTGCGTGAGCTTGACGCCCTCGTCGAGATCCGAGCCGGTCATTCCCTTCGCGATGCCGAAGTCGAGGATCTTCGCGAAGTCGACGTCGTCGCCCTGGCGCACGAGGAAGATGTTCTCGGGCTTGATGTCGCGGTGGATCAGCCCGGCCGAGTGCACGTGGCCGAGGCCTCGCAGGATATGCGCGAGGATGTGTAGCGCGCGACCGGGCGCGAGCTGCCCTTCCGCTTCGAGCACGTCGGCGAGCGACTTGCCGTCGAGGAACTCCATCGCGAGGTACAGCGATCCGTCCGGCAACCGCCCGCTGTCGTAGACCTGCACGCAGTTCGGGTGATCGATCTTGCCGACCGCGAGCGCCTCGCGCTCGAAGCGATTGCGCACGTCGGGCGACGCCGCGAGCGACGGATGCAGGATCTTCACGGCGACCTGCCGCCGCAGTCCGACGTGCGCCGCCTTGTAGACGAGGCCCATGCCGCCGCGACCGAGCGTCGCGTTCAAGCGATAGCGACCCTCGATCACCATGCCGATGAGCTCTTCGCCGTCGCCCTCGACGGGCACGGGCGTGTGGCTCGCCGCCGGATCAGTGCCGTCCCTCGCGGGCATTCGAGGCGCTATTGTGCCATTTCGCGTGGCCCAGGCCCATCAAGCCCTCGGGATTCCTTGCGATCACCTACGGTTCGGGTTGCCAAGAGGGGTCCACCTATGTAGATTCCTGCACCTCCAACTGCCCAGGTAGCTCAGTTGGTAGAGCAGCGGACTGAAAATCCGCGTGTCGGCGGTTCAACTCCGTCCCTGGGCACTCCCTCCCACCCTCCGTCGCCCGCTTCTCACGAAGCAGGCGTCATTCGCCCGCGAGAACGTGACGCCCGTGCTCGCCGACGCGCGTCACGGAGCTGGCCTGCGGCCCCTTGTCGCCGCGCTCCTCGTGAAACCGCACCTCGTCGCCGAGCGAGAGCTCGTCGCCGATGACGCTGTTGCGATGGAAGTACAGGCGCCGGCCGTTCGCATCGATGTAGCCCCACTCGCCTTGGACGTCGAGGTAGCTCACTCGCCCGTGCTCGGGCTCGACCTTGGTCTTCACATCCTGGCGCTGGCGTCGCACGTGGTCCTCGAGCTGCCTGCGCGCGGCCTGGAACGCGTCGCGGATCGCCACGTACGCGTCCTCGTGTGCGCCGTCGAGCGAGTGATCGCGACTGACGATCGCATCGCGTCCCGGAACGGCGACCGAGACACGAACGTGGACCCGTTGCCCGTGCTGATGATGTTGGTGCGGACGGTCGATGACGACATCGCAATGCTCGATGCGAGGCTCGACGTGCTCGAGCTTGGCGACCCAGTCGCGGACGAGCTGTTCGAGCGCGGGGGTCGATTGCATGTCGCGAAAGGTCACGCGTAGCGGAATCGGCATGACGGATCTCCGTTCACTGCTCGCTGTACGGGGTTGGCTGGCTCGGTCATCGCGTTCCTACCCGACGTGCAGGCGGTCGATGACGCTGTCGACACCGCGTGTGCCGGTCACGGCGCCGACGATGGCCTGACGATCGCGCCACGTGTGCACGTCGCCGTGCAGCGTGACGCGGCCACCTTCGACGTCGATGCGGATTCGTTCGCTGTCGCGCTCCGCGTGACGCTCGAGAGCGTTGTGGATCGCCGCGCGAAGCTCGTCGGGGGTGACCTCGTGCTGCCGCAGCGTGATCCGGTTCTCGACGGCGCAGACGCCTGCGAGGTTGCGCACGGCGCGCGCCGCATCCTCGCGCTGCGTCGCGGTCGCGACCTCGCCGGTCAGCGTGACGAAGCCGTGCGAGACAGACGACTGGATGTCCTCGTCGGGGACGAACACGTCCCATTGCAGCGCGTGGCGCACCGCGGCCGCGATGTCCGTATCGGATCGCTCCGGACTGATGCCGATCTGGACGATGAGATCGTTCGCCACGTCGAGCACGCCGGCGACGCGATGCGCGGCCTCCTGCGCGGCCATCTTCTTCGCCCAGCTCGAGACCGTGCCCGTCAGCGTCACGATGCCGCTGTCGACCTCGACGCCGACCTCGTTCGGTTCGACGCGCGTGTCCCACTTCAGCTCGTTCAAGACGTCCTGCTGGAGCTGGGCGTCGGGCTTCTGAACCGAGCGCTGTACGCGCCCTGCTTCCGTGCTCTTCGAGATCTCGGCCATGACTCTCTCCTCGTTGATGGAACCGCGAGGTCCACGAGGCAAGACGCACGCCATCGCGAGCGCGGGTTCTCGCGCTGCACTCGCGCACGAATTGCGTTACTCGATCCGAGGCTGTGCGCGTTCTGCGCGAGGATCACAACGCGCGCAGTCCCTCGGGCGTCATCACGACGCGCGCACCCGGCGCGAACGGCGAGTAGCCGTAGTAGCGAAAGTCGCCGTACACACCATCGTCGAATCGAACGCGGACGTCGTAGACCCGGCGCTCCGAGGAGCCCTGGCTCGCTGCGGCGCCGACGGCGGCCCCACCGATGACGCCGATCGGACGTCCGCGCGTGAGGATTCCGCCGATCACGGCTCCGAGCAGCGCCCCGGCCGCCGGATCGCCATCGACGCGCGCGATCACCTCGCGCACCGACTCGACGCGTCCGGTCTGTCCCATCTCCTCGGTGCGGGGCGCCACGTACGTCGTCTCGGTCGTCGATGTCGTCGCGCAGCTCGTCGAGATCGCGAGCATGACTGTCAGCAGGATCTTCCACATGACCGGCGGATATGCAGCGCGCGGGCCGCGGACGATCGTGCGAGGCGCGCGAATGTCTCGCGCCGAGACGGCAGGCGCGAAGGTTTTGCGCGTCCTCGCCGGCGAGGAGTCGATCCTGCGCGCGATGTCGAGGCATGGCCCTTGCTGTCGCGTCGGGTACGGGCACCGTGGAGCCGTCCATCCAAACCATCGCGCAAGGTCTGCGACCGAGCGACCTCCTCGGCGGCCTCGGCCGTCGGGTCATCGAAGGGATCGGTGGCCTCGGGAGGTTCATGGTGTTCGCGGGACGCGCCGCGGCGGCGATCGTGCGCCGTCCGTTTCGCGGCCACCTGGTGATCGAGCAGGTTCACTTCTTCGGCAATCGTTCGATCTCCCTGGCCGTCCTCACGGCGAGCTTCACCGGAATGGTGCTCGCGCTGCAGGGGCACAACACGCTGCAGCGCTTCGGTAGCGAGTCGCAGGTCGGTCCGCTCGTCGCGCTGAGCTTGCTCCGCGAGCTCGCACCGGTCCTCGCCGCGATCGTGATCGCCGCGCGCGCCGGATCGGCGACCGCGGCCACGATCGGCAACATGCGCATGACCGAACAGATCGATGCGCTGGAGCTGATGGCCATCGACTCGCGCAAGTACCTCGTGAGTCCGCGCCTGCTCGCGGCGCTGATCGCGGTTCCGCTCATCACCGCGCTATTCAGCTTCGCGGGCATCGTCGCGGCCTCCGTGTTCACCACCGAGGTCCTCGGTCAGGAGTCCGGCGTGTTCTGGAGCGGAGTCGAACGCTCGGTCGATTGGATCGACATCTCGCTCGGGATCCAGAAGTCGTTCGTGTTCGCCGCTCTCATCGCGACCATCAGTTGCTATCGCGGCTACTACGCGAGCGGCGGTGCGACCGGCGTCGGCCGAGCGACCACGCGCGCGGTGGTCGAGTCGACCTCGCTCATCCTCGTCGCCGACTACGTCCTCACGGCCCTCCTCATGTAGGCAATCATGAAGAAGCACACCCGACTCGAGATCCTGGTAGGCGCCTTCGTCGCCGTGGGCATCGCGATCATCGCGTACCTCGCGATCTCGCTCGGCAACGTACGCGTGTTCTCGCGCGACGAGACCAGGATCGTCGCCCGCTTCTCGTCGATCGGCGATCTACGCAACGGAGCGCCCGTCCGCATCGCCGGGGTCAACGTCGGCGAGGTGGCAAAGATCCAGCTCGCCGAGTACACCGCGCGCGTCGAACTGCTCGTCGACGCCGAGGTCGAGATCCCGTCCGATACGATCGCGTCGATCCGCACGAGCGGCTTGCTCGGCGAGTCGTTCATCTCGCTCTCGCCGGGTGCGAGCGAGCGGATGCTTCGCGACGGCGACGCGATCACGCAGACCGAGCCGGCAATCGACATCACGCAGCTGCTGCAGAAGTACGCCTTTGGTTCTGCAGCCGAGCCGCCCGCCACCGAGGACGAAGACCGCGCCCGGTCCAGTCCGACACTGGAGGATCCCCTCCGCTGAGGACACCATGACGCGAACGTTCTCCCTGTTGTTGCTCGCCGCGATACCGCTCGCGATCCGGACCGCCAGCGCCGAGAAGCTCTCGCGCGCCGACGTGATGCGACGTGCCGCCCGGCACCCGACGACCGGAGCGATGGACAGCCAGACCGATCAGGCCCGCGCGATGAAGCGACAGGCCGACGCGCTCCGCTGGCCGCGCATCTCGGCGTCGGTCGGAATCCTCCCGTCACTGCGCGCCACGCTCGTCGACGGAACGCAGGCAGACTCCGTCGAGAGCGCGACGGACTACCGCCTCGGCGACGTGAGGCCGGCGTTCAGCGGCGATCTGACGATCATCCAGCCGCTCTACACGTTCGGAAAGATCGCCCATCGACAGCACGCCGCCGAGCTCGGGATCGCGGCGTACGCCGCCCGAAGCCGGATGCAGCAGGCCGAGGTCGCGGTCGAAGGAGCCGAGCTCTACGAGGGCTACCTCCTCGCCCGCGACCTGCAGCGCTTCCTCGAGGAGGCCGATCACATGCTCGTCCGATCGATCGAATCGACCGAGGCGCGCATCGCAGCCAAGGCCGCGGACGTCACGCCGCACGATCTGTTGCGCCTTCAGACCGCGCGCGGCCCGCTGATCGCCGGGCTACATCAGGCAGAGGCCGGTACGCGACAGGCGGCCGCAGGGCTGCGCTCGTACTTCGGCCTGGGCGCTGACGCGACGATCGAGCTCGCCGACGATCACCTCGACGCGATCACGACGGGCACGCTCGCGCTGCCCGAGCTCGTCCGGCGCGCACTCGACGATCGCCCCGAGCTCGTCGCGCTGTCGAAGGGCGCCGCCGCCTCCGATGCGCTGGCCGAGGCAGAGCGCTCCGGCTACCTCCCGGACCTCGTGGCGCTGGGCTTCGTCTCGTTCGCGTACACCGTCGACCGCGATCCCGTCGAGAGTCGGTTCGTCTACGATCCCGCACGGCACATCGTGCCCGGCGTCGGCCTGGGGCTGCGCTGGGAGCTATGGGGCGGTCTCGCGGGCGCGCGCGCCGACGAGCAACACGCGCGCGGCGACGAGCTGCGGCACCTCGAGCGCTGGGCACGCGACGCCCTGCCGGCCGACGTCACCAACGCCTACGAGGCGCTCGAACGCGCTCGCGCCGATCTGCCCGCGCTCGCGGCGTCCGTCGCGTTCGCGAAGGAATGGGTCGTCCGCGCGAACGCGGACTACGCCGTGGGCATGGTCGACTCGATCACGCTGGCCGACGCCGTCGAGGCGTACATCACGAATCGGCTCGCACAGCTCGAAGCGGTGTACCGGTTCAACGTCGCGCTCGCGCAGCTCTCGCGCGCGATCGGCGCCTTCGGGGCCGTCGACTCTCTGTACGCGAAAGGAGGTCGGTGATGCGGGCACGATCGATCACGCTCTTGGCCGTCGCCATCGTCGTCCTGTTCTCGTCGGCGAGCGCCGCGCCGCCGACCGCGGAGCAGGTCATCCGCACCGGCATCGACGACGTCCTCGCGGTATTGCGCGATCCGGCGACCCGGTCGGCCGATGCACGCGCGAAACGCGTCGCGCGGCTGCACGAGGTGGCGGATCGGTTCTTCGACTGGCCGGAGATGTCGCGGCGGAGCCTCGGCCCGACGTGGCGCACGCTCGACGCCTCGCAGCGACAACGCTTCGCCGCGCTGTTCCCCGATCTCCTCGCGGACGCGTACATCGACGACCTCGACCGCTTTCGCGGCGACGAGCGCGTGTCGATCGAACGCTCGACCGAGTCCCGCGATCAGGCCGAGGTGCGAACGATCGTGGTCACGCACGGCGGCGAGAAGGTGCCGATGGTGTACTGGCTCCACCGCGTCGACTCGGCGTGGAAGGTCTACGACTTCAGCATCGAGGGCATCAGCCTCGTCAACAACTACCGCGAGTCGTTCGCCCGCTTCCTCGTCAACCACGACTTCGAGGCGCTGATGCAGCGACTGGAGCGCAAGCGGGCCACCATCGCCCCCGCCGCGAACTGACCATGTCTGTCGCTGACCCCGTCATCGCCCTCGAGAACGTCTCGATCGCGTTCGGCGACAAGCGCGTCCTCGACGGTCTCACCCTCGACATCCCGCGCGGCAAGACCACCGTCATCGTCGGCCGCAGCGGCTCGGGGAAGACGCTGCTGCTCAAGCTGATGTCGGGGCTCGTGACGCCCGACCACGGCCGCGTCCGTCTGTTCGATCGCGATCTCGCCGCGCTCTCGTACGACGAGCTGCTCGAGGTGCGCGCGCGCATGGCGATGCTGTTCCAGAACTATGCGCTGTTCGACGACATGAGCGTCGCGGACAACGTCGAGCTACCGCTGCGCGAGACCGCGCACCTGTCCCCGGCCGACGCCGCGCGACAGGCGCACGAGCTGATCGAGATGCTCGGCCTCGCGGACAGCGCCCACCTGCTCCCCGGTGCTCTCTCCGGTGGCATGAAGCGGCGGGCCGCGCTCGCGCGTGCGCTGGTGGCGCGTCCCGATGTGGCGCTGTTCGACGAGCCGACGACCGGCCTCGACCCCGTCATGGTCGAACAGGTCGACGAGCTCATCACCTCGGCGAGGCGGCGCTTCGCGACGACCATGGTCATCATCACGCACGAGCTGGCGAGCGTGCGAAGGCTCGCCGATCGGATCGGGTTCCTCCACGACGGCAAGATCATCTTCGTCGGAACCTACGACGAGCTGATGCACTGCGAGCTCGCGCCGGTCCGCGCATTCCTCGCCGACGCGTCTCCGGAACGTGCGGCGACCACCGTGCCGAGCGCCGAGCGCCCCGTCATCGAGCTCGTCGGGGTTCACAAGCGGTTCGACGACAAGGTGGTGCTGCGCGGCGTCGACCTCGCGATCTATCCGCACCGGATCACCGCGCTGATCGGGGGCAGCGGCTCGGGCAAGTCCGTGCTCGTGAAGCACATCATGGGGCTGCTGCAGCCCGATCGCGGCAAGGTGCTGGTCTTCGGCGACGACATCGTCGCGATGAACGAGCGCCAGCTGAAGAGCGTACGGACGCGCCTCGCGCTCGTGTTCCAGCACGCCGCGCTGCTCGACTGGCTCGACGTCGAGGACAGCGTCGCGTTTCCGCTCGTCGAGCAGCGCCGGCTGTCGAACGACGAGATCCACGCGCGCGTGCACGATGTGATCGAACGGCTCGGGCTCGCGCCGCTCCGCCGCCGCATGCCGCACGAGCTGTCGGTCGGGGAGCGCAAGCGCGTCGGGCTCGCGCGCGCGATGGTCATGCAGCCCGAGATCCTCATCTACGACGAGCCGACGACCGGCCAGGACCCGGTGCGCGCGCACGAGATCGACGACATGATCGTGCAGGCGCAGGAGCAGTTCGGCGTCACCACGATCGTGATCAGCCACGACATCCTGTCGACGTTTCGCATCGCTCACACGGTCGCGATGCTCCACGACGGCGCGATCGTCGCGTGCGGCACGCCGGCGGAGCTGCGGGCGTCCACCGATGCGAGCGTGCACCAGTTCCTGCGCGCCGCCAGCGTCGTGTAGCGGCTAGTCCTCGGCGACGAGCTGCCGCAGCTGCCACGCCTGCACGTGCATGTGTCGCCGCGCGCGCCGCTCGGCCTGGCGCAGGCCGCGCACGACGACGACCGCGGCGGTGACCACCGCGATCGTGTACGCGGACATCAGCAGGAAGAACGTGGTGTGGCCCTGGATCGCCCACGTGCGGATCGTCGCGACGCCTTCGGCGATCTCGATCGTCGGCGCGAGCCAGCCGAGCTCCTCCGCGATCGCCGGCGCCATCACCGCGAGGATCGCGACGACGGCGACGAGCGTCGCCTGTCGCTTCGCGTACTGCGGACCGGTCATCAGCGCGACGGCGGTGACGGCGGCGAGCGCGGGCCCGAGGAGGAACGGCGTGTACATGCGCGCGCACGTCGCGATGAGCACGAACTGCATGACGATCAGCGGCGCGACGAACAGGCGGCTGCCCGGGCGGCGCATCCACCACAGCATCCCGATGCTCGCGGCGGACGCGCCCGCGATCGTCGCGAGCAGGTGCACCGGCACGCGCCCGACGAGGCCGAGGATCGGCACGAACAACAGGTAGCTCGCGCTCGCCATCATGCCGACGTTGATCGTGCGCCGGATGACGTCGATGCTCTCGGCGTCGAACTGCTTGCGAACCTCGTCGGGCAGCGTCGTCGGCGGCTCGATGATCATCCGCGTGATCAGCGCGCTCGCGGCGTGCAGCGTCGGATCGAGCGCGAGCGCGCGGCCCGCTTCGCGCATCGCGTGATGGCGGTCCTCCCTGGCGAAGGCCGCGTTCGCGGCGGCGAGGTGCGTGCGCGCGAGATCCTTGCGCCGCTCGAGGTCGCGATCACCGTCGAGGAACTGCTGGATGCGCTCGCCGAGCTCGCGCGCGGTGGCGATGCGGTCCTCGGGCGCGAGGCGCGTCGCGAGATCGCACAGATCGTCGAGCTCGGGCGGGATGTCGAGCGTGGGTGCGCGATGCGAGGGCCGCCCGTCGATGCCCTTGACCGCCGAGGTCATGCCCGCCGCGCCCTTGGGGTGCAGCGGCTCGCCGGCGAGGATCTCGAACAGGATGCAGCCGAGCGAGTACACGTCGGCGCGCGCGTCGATGTCGGGCAGCGCCCTCGCCTGCTCCGGCGCCATGTAGCCCGGCGTGCCGACCGCGGCTCCCGCGGCGGTGACGAGCTCGCTCGTGTCGATGCTGATCACGAGCGCGCTGTCGTCCTCGCCGGTGACCTTGGCGACGCCCCAGTCGAGCACGTAGGTCTCGCCGAACTCGCCGAGGACGATGTTCTCGGGCTTGAGGTCGCGATGCACGAAGCCGCGCGTGTGCGCGAGCTCGACGGCCAGGCAGACGTCCGCGATCGCGCGCAGGAGGCGCTGGCGCGGATAGCGCCGCAGCACCGTGGTGCTCTCGCGCGCGCCGGGCTCGGGGGCCTTGGCCATCGACTTCAAGATGTCGGCGAGCGTCGTGCCGGCGAGCTTCTTCATCGCGAAGTACGGCTTTCCGTCCGAGCCGATCGCGAGCTCGTGCACCGGCACGATCGCGGGGTGTTCGAGGCGGCCCTGGATCCGCGCCTCGCGCATGAACCGCGCGATCTGCTTCTCCGACGGAGATGGCGTGCGCAGGCGCTTCACCGCGACGTCGCGGCCGATCTGCTCGTCGTACGCCTCGAGCACCTCGCCCATCCCGCCGCGCCCGAGCATCCCGCCGAGCACGTAGCGCTGTCCTTGCTTGACCGGAGCGCTGATCCCCTGCGGCTCGAGCTTGGCCGCGCTCGAGCGTTCGTCCGTCGTCCGGCTGCTCCCGTCCTCGCTCATGCATGCATCGTATACGCTCGGGACGTGCGCCCGCTCTCGCAGGTCTGGCTGTCCGCACTCCGCGCTCCCGACGGCGCCGCGTTCACTCGCGCGGAGCTCGCGCTCGTCCCGCCCGGCGACATCGCGAAGCTCGGCAGGATCACCAAGCCCGAGACGATGAACTACCGCACGCACGCGCCCGAGAAGGGCGGCCTGTTCTGCGTCGAGGCATTCGGCGACGGCGATGCGTTTCCCGAGCGTGCACAGCTGTCGAGCAAGGACGGCTGGGATCACCCGCGCGCGACGACGTTCGCCCGCTTCGAGCTGCCCGTGCCGGTGATCCATCCGCTCGCCGTCGCGAACGCGTACGACGATGTCGTCGAGCGTGTCGGCCTCGATGTCCGCGCGACGCTCCACGGCGGCGACGAGGACGCGTGGACCGCGCTGCGCGCGAAGCTCGAGCATCCCGACGTCGCGCCGCTGCTCGTGCACACGATCCTCGTCCTGCCCCCGTACCTGCGCCCGATGGTCCCGCTCGACGGCGGCCGATGGGCGACGAGCGACGTCAACGACCTCTACCGCCGCGCGATCAACCGCGCGAACCGGCTCGCGCGTCTCGTCGAGCTCGGGGCACCGGCGATCATCACCAACAACGAGGAGCGCATGCTGTACGACGCGCTCGACTCGCTGTTCGCGAACGAGCTGCGCGATCAGAAGGTGACCGCCCCCGACGACCGCGCGCTCGTCTCGCTGTGGGGCCTCGCCCGCGACGATCGCTTCGACGCGCTCGCGGAGTCCGAGCGACACGCGCCGCTCACGCGAGAGCGACAGACGCAACTCGCCGCGATCCGCGCGATGGGCTTCGAGCTGCGACCGACCTCGTCGACGATCTCGGCGAGCGGGACCACGCTCGGCGTTCCGCTGTAGTCGATTTGCCGTCGAGGAATCGCCGATCGCGTGCGACGTGCTCCGATTGCACATCGAGCGAGCGCCCTCACCTTGAGAGCATGAGGATCTTGATCGCTACGGATCGCTCGGAGTACGGGCCGATCGTCATCGAGCACGGGCTCGATCAGGCGGTCCGCACCGGCGCCGACGATCTTCATTTCGTCACGGTGGTTCCCGACGAGCATCAGATGTCTGCGGGAGCCGCATGGCTCGAGTCCACGGCGCGCGAGATGTGCGACGCGTTCGGCTGCGAGAATCGCAAGGCCACGTTCCACGTGCTGACCGACCTCGCACCGATCGCGATCGGCAAGCTCGTGATGCAGCTGCGTCCCGACCTGCTCGTCATCGGTCGCTTCGGCGTGCCGTCGCACGCGGACGTCATCCTCGACACGATCGACGTCCCCACGCTCGTCGTCGGCGCCGAGGGCCCCGACCTCGAGCCGCAGTGTCCGGACTGCGGACGCATCCGGCGCTCGACCGGCGCGGAGCGCTTGTTCTGCGAGCGCCACACGGGCGGCGAGGTGCCCGATCTGGTCAGCCGCCTGCCGCCGTCGAGCTACGTCGCCGGCGGTGGTCTCTGGTGATCAGCGCCCGAGCTCGTCGGTCGCGAGCGACCACGTGATCTTCGAGCGCGGCACGAGGCGCGTCGGTGACACGTCGGTCGCCTTCGGCGCGTCGGGCGACGACGGGAAGTCCGTCGAGCGCAGGATCACGACGTCGTTGATCGGCAGCACGCCCTCGCCCGCCGGGTAGCCGTAGCTGACCCAGCCGGTGCTGGTGTCCTCGCTGCCCCAGCCCCACACCCAGACGCCGAACTGACCTTCGGAGTCCATCTGCTGCACGCCGTTGTTGCAGCCGTTCATGCCGTTGAAGTGATCGACGAGCTTCACGTGCGTGATCTCGTAGAGGCCGTCCTGGCCCACCGACTGCCAGGCACCGATCGGCCCACCCATGCACGCGAGCTTCACCTCGTGGAACTTCGCCGGGCCATCGTCTCCACCGCCGCTCTTCTTGCGGATGACGGTGAGCGTCGTGAACGGATACGTCGGATCGGTGAAGAACACGTAGTGGTAGAGGAACTGCTCGGGCGGAACGATGCGAACGAAGTCCGCGTCGCCCCAGCCGCCCTCGCCCATCTCGCCGGCGCCGCTCATGTACGTGAACATCGAGAACGGGAACTCCTTGCTCTGGCTGCGCACCGTGAACGGCTGCGAGGTGCGGATCTCGTGGAACGCGCCCGCGTTGACCTCGCTCGGGCCCAGGCCCGGTGGATCCCACGTCAGCTGCGTCTCGTTGACCGCGCCGAAGATGCGATAGATGCGCTCCTCGCCCGCGCTCGGCTTGCGATCGCCGTGCGGCGCGGCGACGTACTCGAAGCCCATCGCGCGCACCGGCGCGAGCATCTGCTCGCCGTGATCACCGCAGCAGCGATCGACGCTCATGATCTGATGTCCGCCGAACATGCCGATCGGTTTGTCGGCGGAGACCGGCGAGCCCGACAGTCCCTTGAGCTGCGTGATCTGCGCGTACTGGCCCTTCGACAGCTGGAACGTGTACGGCGCGTTCTGCGCGCCCGCGGCGAGCCCGCCGCCGCCGAGGATCGCCTGGTTCGGCAGGATCGTGACGTTGGTGCCGTCCTCCTTCGCGACGATGTTGTAGCTCGGCCCCTGCGCGACCTGGATCGGCGGCTGCTGCGCCGGCAGCGGGTCGTACGCGGACACCGCGACGTACTGGTTGCCCCACGCGCTCGACGGCAACAACAGCGACGCGCCGGTCGCCGCCGCCGCGCCTCCACCGTACGGCAGCATCTGATACGCGACGACCGGGTTGTCGGTCGTGATGTGGAAGGCCTTGCCGAAGCCGTTCGCGGGAATCTGCGCCTCGGTGCCGATCGCAGGCGTGATGCCCGCCGGGCACGCGACGTTCGGCATGAGCAGCGCGCCACCCGGCGCGTACGCGAGGAACAGGATCGCGACCTTGCCCGGCGACAACCCGACGGCCGGATCGTACGGCGCGTACGTGATGTTCTGCCCCGAGCCCATCGGCAGCTTCGCGCTCACCGCGAGATCGATCGGCTGATCGCCCCACTCGACATTGATGTGCACCTGCCCCGGCGACGTGTTCGCGATGAACACCGTGTAGCAAGCGTCTTGCGGCGGCCCCATCGCGGCGTCCATGTCGACCGCGTAGTAGTCGCAGCCGACCGACGAGCCATTGCGCTCCGCCGCCTCGCACGCGTTGTAGCACTGCGCGACGCCATTGGTGTCGCTGCATGCTTGATCTGGCGCGCACGCCTGCGCCGCGCCCTCGCAGTCGACGATCGCCGACTTGTCCGGCGAACAGCGCGGGCATGTCGGCGCCGGATCGTCATCACCGGTGTCGTCGCCTCCGTTGCGCGAGCTGGGTCCGCAACCGACGACGACGAGGAATGCGAACGACACGAGAGCGAGCGAATGACACTTCATGTGGGAACCCTCGGCCGCGGACGTTAGGCGTCCGTGCCGAAGCGGCCAATCACAAAGTGAACGTAACCAGTCGAAATTTTTAGACTATTGTGCCGTGCGGTGCACGAGATGAATCTCGTTTTGCACCTCGCGCGCACGCGACTGCGCGACGACATGTGGGCATGCGATCAGGTGTCGATCTCGATCGACGTCGAGATCGATCGACACTAGCGACGCGTCGCCGTCGCCATCCACGCGCCGAACGCAGCGACCAGCTCGGTGAGCTCGTCGAGCCGCGTCGCACCACTGTGATTCGCGAGGCCGTACGTCACGCGCGTGCCGTCATCGAACGCATCGAAGCGCGCGAAGCCCGCGACGGCGTCGCGCTTGTTCGCGCGCGGCTCCCAGCGCACCTCGCGCTGCGCGAGGTCGTACGTGTACACGAGCGAGTACGTGCGCGACTCGCCGAACTCGAACAGGATCTCGACGGGCAGCCCGTCCGCGCCGACCTGGATCACCCGCGCGCGGCGCAGCCCCGGAATCCACGCGGAGAACGTGCTCGCGTCGGTGAACGCGCGCCAGCATGCTTCGGGCTCTCTCGCCACCACTGCGAGAACGGTCTGCACGCGGCCACTCTAGCTCCGCTCGGTGACAATTCGATGACGATAGCTTCGGCCCGTCGAAATCTCAGACGAGCCCTTCGATCGTCGCCTTCGACGGCTGGAGCCGCGCCTTCACCAGGCCGATCGTCGTTGCATCCGCGACGTCGGGATGTCCGCACGAGAACGGCGGCGCCGGGTTGTACTCGAGACCGAGCTGGATCGCCTTCGCGACCTGCTCGCCCGCCAGCTCCGCCGCGACGCGCAGCGCGAAGTCGATGCCCGCCGTCACGCCACCGCCGGTGATGCGATCGCGGTCCACGACGACGCGCCCCGGCTCGTACACCGCGCCGAGCTTCGGCAGCACGTCGACGTAGTTCCAGTGACAGGTCGCCTTGCGCCCCGCGAGCAGCCCCGCCTTCGCGAGCACCAGCGACCCCGTGCACACGGCGGTCATGAACCGCGCGGTCTTCGCCTGCGCGCGCAGCCAGTCGAGCACGACCGCGTCCTCGAGCAACGCCGCCGTCCCGAACCCGCCCGGCACGCAAACGACGTCGAGCGGCGGGCAGTCCGCCAGCGTCGTGTTCGGCACGAGCTGCATCCCACCCTGCGCCCGGATCGGCGCGAGGTCCTTCCACACGAGGTGGACCTTCGCGTCGGGCAGACGATGGAACACCTCGTACGGCCCCGTCAGGTCGAGCTGCGTCAGATCGGGAAACAGGAGCAGACCGATGTGCAGTGCCATGAGCGGATCCTGGCCGAAACCAGCGCTGGCAGAAATGACAAGAAGCGTCTATTTTCTGCCACGAGTCGCTCGACACCTCGCTCGACCACCTCGCGAGCGCCACTCATGAACCTCGCCCTGCTCCATGACAACGCTAGTTCTGGTCCTCGTGACCGAGGCTGTATGCCACGCGTGATCGTCCGTCCGACCGAGGCTGTATGCCACGCGTGATCCTCGTCGTGTTCGATGGTGTCCAGACGCTCGACGCGACCGGCCCCGCCGAGGTGTTCGCGGTCGCCGCGCGCGTCCACGCGGGCGTCTATCGCGCGCGGGGAACGGACTCGCGCCCACGTGGGCGCGCGCGCGGCGGAACGGTCGGTGACCCCGCGATTGTCTCGCGCTCGTCGGCCGCACGCGGTTCGAGCTCGCGCGCACGCATACGCCTGCGCGGCGGCACGTTCTACGAGCTCGTGATCGCGTCGCGCGGCGGCGGAACGCTCGCGACCTCGTGCGGCCTCGAGGTTCGCACGCGCGATCTCGCGCGCATCACGCCGCGCGCCGAGGACACGATCGTCGTCGCCGGCGGCGATCGCGGCGCCGTGACCGCCGCCGCCTCCGATCGCGCGCTGCTGGCGTGGCTTCGGCGCGCCGCTCGCGTCGTGCACCGGATGACGTCCGTCTGCTCGGGCGCGTTCCTCCTCGCCGCCGCTGGCTTGCTCGATGGCAAGCGCGCCACGACGCACTGGTCCGCGCTCGATCGCTTCGCGCAGATGTTTCCTCGCGTCGACGTCGACCGCACCGCGATCTTCGTCTGCGACGGCTCGACGTGGACGAGCGCGGGCGTGACGACCGGCATCGACATGGCGCTCGCCCTCGTCGAAGCCGACCTCGGCGCCCGCGTCGCCGACCAGGTCGCGGCGCAGCTGGTGCTGTACGCGCGCCGGCCCGGCTATCAATCGCAGTGGAGCGAGGCGCTCGTCGCGCAGCAGCGGTCGCACGATCCGCTCGCGCCCGCGATCGCGTGGGCGCGCGCGAACCTCGCGAAGGCCGATGTCGACGCGATCGCGAAGCGCGCCGGCCTCTCGCCGCGCACGTTCCATCGCCGTTGCCTCGCGCACCTCTCGACGACGCCCGCGAAGCTGCTCGACAAGCTGCGCGTCGAGCGCGCCCGCGAGCTCCTCGCCGCGAGCGACGAGCCGATCAAGTCACTCGCGCAGACGTGTGGCTGGGGCACGGCCGCGCGCATGAGCCGCGCGTTCGAGCGCGAGCTCGGCATGAGCCCGCGCGCCTATCGTCTCTTGCACGCGGTGAACGCGTGAGCGCGGCCAACGCGTGAGTGTGCGCGCCCTCATCGCGCGATCGCTGCTGCGCGATCCTGCTGTTCGTTGTGCGATCGGGGGGACTCGAACCCCCACGGTGTTACCCACTGGCACCTGAGACCAGCGCGTCTACCAATTCCGCCACGATCGCTTTTCGAGGCGCAGTTAATGCCATAGCTCGCGTTGCTTCACAAGGGCTCCGATAAGCTCTCGCCCCATGCGCTCCTGGGCCCTGGTGGCGAGCCTCGCCGCGTGCGGTGACAACCTTCCCTGCGGCGAGACCGGCGACGTCGCCGCGCACTACACCCTCGAGGCACGCGGCATCACGGTCGAGGTCGACACGCGCCCGTGGTCGGTCACCGTGGTCGACGACACCGGCACCGCGGTCCTCGCGACCGCGAACGACGAGGTCGCGACGGGCTACACCCCGGCGAGCTGGACGACCGGCGTCGTCACCACGCGCACGTTCGCGTCGCCGGGCTACTTCAGCGTGCAGGCCGGGCTCGACGACTACAAGGACCTCGAGGTCGTCGGCGCGCGGCACCTCGGTGACAAGCTGACGTTGCACCTGCACGAGCGCGATGGCGGACGCTCGCCGTGCATCGAGGTCTCGTACGCCGTCGGCGAGTCCCGGCTGCGCGTCGAGGCGCGCGTCAACGATGGAGGCAAGACCGTGCCGCGCGCGTGGAGCGCCGGCTTCGCGAGCGACGCCGACGAGGCGTTCCTGGGCTTCGGCGAGCGGTTCAATCGCACGAACCAGCGCGGCGTGACGGTGTACTCGTTCCTCGAGGAAGGCGGCATCGGCACCGGCGAAGGCATGCCCGCCGGCCCGTCGAATCCGTATCCATTCGGCGAGGCGATGACCTACTACCCGGTGCCGTTCTTCGTGTCGACGAAGGGCTACGGGTTCTGGCTCGACACCACGTGGCGCAGCGAGTTCGCGCTCGCGACGGAGCGCGACGATGCGTGGCGCGTGTGGCACTCGGGGCCGGACCTCGCGTACGAGGTGTACACGCGAACCGCGGACGATCCGCGCCCGTGGCCGTATCACATCGTCGATCGGTTTACGCAGGTGACGGGGCGGCCGATGGCGGCGCCCCCGTGGGCGTATGGACCGCGGCGGAGGCTCGGTCCCAACAGCATGGTCGCGGGCGTGCCCGAGGATCGAGCGATGCGCGATCAGGATCTCGCGCTGACCGCGATCGACGACGCGGTCCACTTCTATCCGAACGGCTCGCACGTCGGCCGCGAAGCAGAGCTCGCAGCGTGGACCGCGCGCGCGACGGCGCTCGGCTATCGCGTGAACGGCTACTTCAACTCGATGATCAACATCGCGCCCGAGAGCCCGCTCGCATCCTGGGCCGCGGAGGGCCTCGCGAACGGCTACTTCCTGCTGAACCCCGATGGCTCGCTGCCCGACGTGTTCGTGCTCACCGGTGGCAACCTCGTCGATCTGTACGTCGTCGACTTCACGTCGAAGGCTGCGAGCGACTGGTACGCCAGCTCGTTCGACTGGGCGACCGAGCTCGGCTACTCGGGCTGGATGTACGATTTCGGCGAGTACGTGCAGCCCGACGTGATCGCCGCCAACGGCATGACCGGCGAGGAGCTGCACAACCTCTACCCCGTGCTGTACGCGCGCGCGGTGCACGATCACATGGAGGCTGGACCGCTCGCCGGCGACTGGCTCGCGTTCATGCGCTCGGGCTACACGGGCTCGAGCGCGTACGTGCCGGTCGTGTGGAGCGGCGATCCCGCGGCGTCGTTCGAGGACAGCGACGGCCTGCCGAGCATGGTGCGCGCGGGCGTGAACCTCGGCATCTCGGGCGCGCCGAACTTCGCCGGCGACATCGGTGGCTATCACTGCTTGATGGACGGCGCTGCCGCCGCGGACGGCGAGCTACTCGCGCGATGGATCCAGCAGGGCGCGCTATCGCCGGTGATGCAGGACCAGAACGCGTGCGTCGGTGGCGACCCGGCGGCGAAGGCGAGCATCTGGAGCAGCGCGGATGCGAACGCCGCGTGGAAGACGTACGCGCGGCTCCACACGCGGCTGTTCCCCTATCTGTACACGCTCGGCCTCGAGGCACACGAGAGCGGCGCTCCGATCATGCGCCACGTGTGGTTCGAGCATCCCGATCGCCCCGAGCTCGCGAGCGAGGACGCCGCGTACTACCTCGGCCCCGCGCTCTACGTCGCGCCGGTCGTCGAGCGAGGCGCACGCACCAAGACGGTCACGCTGCCACCGGGCACGTTCGTCGACTGGGAGACGCACGCGCTCGTGCGCGGTGGCGCGAGTGTCACGCTCGACGCGCCGCTCGCGAAGCTCCCGCTGCTGGTCCGCGCGGGCTACCTCGTACCGTTGCTCGATCCGACGATCGACACGCTCGCCGAGGAGTCGTCGGCCGCGATCGTCTCGCCGGCGGATGTCGCCGATGTCTACGACGTCGTCGGCGTCCTCGCGCCCCAGGCCACGGACGCGCACGTCGCGCTCCACGACGGCGCGGTGCTGCGCGCGCACACGACGGCCGCGTTCGCACCCCCTGCCCTGCCGCTCGCCACCTCCGACGACGACCTCGCGACCTGCACCGCGTGCTATCGCACGACGGCGCTCGCCGACGGTGTGACCCGCGTGCAGATCAGCGTCACCGGCGCCGTCGACGCGGGCGGGTTGCACCTCGAATCGACGTCGAACCGCCGCATCCGCTGGGACCTGTTCCTCGCCCCGTGACGGCCCGGCCGATCACGCCGCGCGGGGGACGTCGACGAGCCGCGCGAGGTCGGGCGCGCGCATCGCGCCGGCTTGCTGCCGCACGAGCTGCCCGCCGCGAAACACCGCGAAGTTCGGGATGCCCTGTACGCGATAGCGCTGCGCGAGCTGTGGCAGCTCCTCGGTGCTGACCTTCAGGACGACCGCGCGACCCGCGAGGTCCTGGGCGACACGCGCGACCTCGGGCGCCACCATGCGGCACGGACCGCACCACGACGCCCAGAAATCGACGAGCACCGGGACGGCGGCCTTCGCGACGATGTCATCGAACATCGCGACGTCAGCGACGTCGATCGGCGATGACGACGCGGGGAGCGCGGTCTTGCAGCGCCCGCATCTACCCGATCGGTGGAGGTGAGAGGCAGGGATCCGGTTCGCGGCCCCGCAAGATTTGCACGTACGCACCATGATGAGTGCAACGTGGTCATCGGAATTCGGGCGAGCAAGGCGGCTCGCCTCTCGAAGAACCTCGCAGCTCGCGGCCGAGCCGCTATCTCATCATCCACGCGTCGAGACGAGCGCGTCCCTGAGGACCGACGTTGGCCCAGCCATCCCCGACGCTCTGCTTCTCGATATAGGCGAGCTCCGAGAGCCGGGCCGAGAGCCGGTGGATCGCGTCCGCCGCGCCATAGCGCGAGCTGTTCTTTTTGTGCTCGATGATCTCCGCGATGAGCTCGCTCTTTCGCGCGCTGACGCGCATCTCGAGATCGGGCTTCACGCGTGCCCCCGCGTTTCCTCGGGAAGCGGCGGCAGCGGTTCGAGAGCGCTCCAGCAGGTACCGCAGCGGCTCGCGGCGCGCATCCCGATGCTGTGACAGACGGGACACTCGCGCGTCTGGGGTTCCGGACCGAGCGCCAGGGTCTCGACGAGCTGCCCCCACGCCGCGCGCAGCGTCGCCGTCGGTGGTGTCTGCGCGATGTCCTGCTCGATGGCCTCGACGAGGGTGCGCAGCTTGCTCGCGGCGGCGCCGGTATATGCGTTCGACATGATGCGGCACCCTACGCGGACCGCGATCGTTCGACTATTTGATAATTTGGAGCACTCACACCGAGAATCTCGACAGATTTCTCGACGAGCGACGGGTTTCGCGTCGGATGAAACGAAACAACCTCATGGTCGAGGGAGCCTGCCGGGCGTACAACGAACCATGAGCGAACCGACGATCTACTTGGCGCTGGGACGGACGGCCGGGATGCTGCGGCGAAACGATCGGGAACGCCGGGTGGTGGGCACCTGCTCGACGTGCGACGGAAAGCGGTACGTGTCCGGGTTCGACGAGCCCACCGGGTTCTGCCAGGACTGCATCGCCCGATCGCGCGTCCTCGAGGACGACGACATCGGCGGCGAGAGCTAGCTCAGGCGAAGATCTTCTTGCGCGCGACCTCGCAGATCGCGGCCACGGCCGGGTTCTTGATCTTGCGCTCGACGGAGATCGCGAAGAAGCGCTGGCGGATGTCCTTGACGCGACCGACGAGCTGCAACGCGTAGCGCTGGCGGAGCTCCTTCGCGATCACGTCGGGGGCGGCGAGCACGCCGATGCCTTTCTCGGCGAGGACCGAGGCGAGCGCGTGGTCATCGAGCTCCGCGACGATCTCGGGACGGATATCGCGCGACCGGAACCACTCGTCGAGCGCGCGGCGAAACGTCGAGTCGCTCGCGGGGAGGATGATCGGGACCTGGGCGAGCGAGCGCGGGAACTGCTTGCGGCAGGTCCTCGCGAGGTCGGCCGCGGCGAAGAACGACGTCCCGCACTCGCCGAGCGGGTGGCTGAACGTGCGGACCGGCGTTCCCGGCCCGGCCGGTGCGTCGGCGAGCACGACGTCGATCGCGTGCACCGCGAGGTCGCCCATGAACGCATCGGCTGACCGCGCCTCGCGACAGATCACGCGGACCTTGTCGCGGAGGTCGAACGCCGGCTCGAGGATCCGGTGGACGATCGACTTCGCGATCACGTCGGACACGCCGACAACAAGGCGCAGCGGTTGGCCCGTCGAGCGTCCCTTCAGCGTGTCCTGGAACTCCTGCCCGAGCGCGAAGATCTCGTCGGCGTAGCGGAACGCGACGCGGCCGGCGTCGGTCAGCACGAGGTTGCGGCCGCTGCGTACGAGGAGCTTCACGCCCAGCACCTGCTCGAGCCGATGGATCTGGCCGCTGATCGTCGGGTGCGCCAGCCGGAGCTCGACGCTCGCGCGCGTGATGCTCCCGTGCTTCGCGACCATCCAGAAGTACTGCAGGTGGTGGTAGTTCAGCCATTCCATGCCACGGCAGTATGTCGGTTTTCTCTAAACGCGATGTGCGATCGTTTGGTCTTTTCGAACTACGGAGTCAGCGGCCGAGGGCCGCCGCGTAGCGCACCGAGCGGACCCAGCCCTTCGAGCGATCGACCGTCACGCGCGTCGAGCCGCCGCCCGGGACGGCCGACTTCACGACGACGTTCACGAACACCGGGCCCTGCACGTCTTCCTTCACGCGAAACGCGATGACCTTGCGGCTCCGGCACGCGCCCGAGCAGTTGACGCCGTTCTGCTCGCCGACCGAGGCCGGCGCGAGCTTCTCGATCTTGCCGTCGGTCGCGTCGGGGCGATGCGACACGATCAGCTCCGTCGAGAACCGCGCCCGATTCGCGACGTCGGCGTCGACGAGCGCCTCCACGAGGAACGTCTCGCCGGCGACGAGGTCGCCCTCCGCGAGCCTGTGCGAGTAGACGACCTCGGGGTTGGCGTTCGTGTTCACGCCGAACGATCCGTTGCCGCTCGACTCGCGCGCGTGGCGATCGGCGGGCCCGAGGTTTCGCTCGCGCAGCGCCACGAGCCGCGCGAGGTCGCCGTCGTATCGATGGTTCGCGAGGAAGTCGCCGTCGTTGCCGCCGACGATGACCTCGTGCGCGCCGCCGGAGCGCGCCGCCGGGTCCCACGCCCACAGCACGAGGTTGACGACGCACGAGCCTTGCTGCACGCACGGCCAGTTGCCGACGTCGATCGTCGCCTCGCCCGGACGGAAGACGAACATGCAGTGGTGCTCGTTCTTCGTGCAGCTCTGGGTCTGGGTGGCGATCACCCGCGAGTTTCCGTTCGCGGTCGTGTCATCCGGGTTGCCGGTGAGCAGGAGCTGCGCGCGGATCGTCGGGCTGTAGTTGCAGCCGGGCGCGGTCTGACCGATATCGCAGCGGGTCGTGACCTGGACCTCGGCCGGCGCGATCAGACGGTCGCCCGGCGCCAGGGTCGGCGGCCGGACGCGCAGCGCGACCTTGCGGGTGGCGGACGCCTCGGTGCGGCCGACCGGGAGGAACTTCACGAGCTCCGCGTCGTCGGTCGCGCCCGGCTCGAGGGCGACCGATCGATTCCCCGCCGCGGCGGCGTCGTCCGTCCCGGTGTCTTCCTCGGTGTCGTCCCAGAATGCATCGCCGTCGACACCATCGAGGCCGGCGTCGTGGGCGCACGCCGAGAGCAGCACCACGCTTGCGAGCACGAGCTTCATGCCCTGGTCGGGCAGCAAGCGACGTGCCCTGGGGACGCGCCTGTCGCCTCGCGCAGTTGAGCCCTGCCTCGTGTCGGGAGGACCCTGCACTGCCCACGACCCGAGGCGGACCTACTCCCACCAAGGGATCGGCAACGCCACTCCGGAGCCCGGCTTTTCCGTTGCTGGTCGCGGAGTTGGTAAGAGTCGTTGCTTTACTCGGGAAAGCCGGTGGGTCTACGATTGTCGGCAGTTCCGAGTTTGCGATGGCCAAGCTGATCGTCATTTCAGGGGAGGAGCGGCAGGAGTTCGAGCTCGCTGCCTTCAACACGATCGGGCGACATCCCGACAACACGATCCAGATCCTCGATCGCATCATCTCGAAGGAGCACGCGCAGATTCAACGCGCCGCGGACGGACGGTACCTGCTCCGCGATCTGCGCTCGCTCAACGGCACGTTCATGCGCGGCGAGCGCGTGGCGGATCACTACCTCTCCGACGGCGACGAGTTCACGATGGGCTCGACG
The DNA here is from genome assembly GCA_964617845.1 of uncultured Kofleriaceae bacterium. Taxonomy (GTDB): domain Bacteria; phylum Myxococcota_A; class Polyangia; order Haliangiales; family Haliangiaceae; genus JABFXX01. Next base: position 56,746 of record CAZUAR010000011.1, read on the forward strand.
CGCATCGTGTTCGTCGACAAGCCGAAGGCCGATGACGTCCTCCAGCGCGTCACGATCGCCCCGGGCCTGACCGAGAGCCACATCCGCGGGCGGATCCAGGCGAACACGGGCGACTTCATGCCCGAGCGGCAGATCCCGGACGAGAAGAACCTGCGCCGCGACTACGAGCGCCTGCGCATCGGTCACGAGCTCGCGCGTGCCGTCGGCAGCGAGCTCGATCTCGACAAGCTGCTGCCGAAGATCCTCGACAAGGCGTTCGAGCTCGTCGGCGCGGATCGCGGCGTCATCCTCCTCGAGGATCCGGTCACCAAGGAGATGAAGCCGAGCTTCGTCAAGACGCGCTCGGGCAAGAGCGATCCGAACATCGTGCTGTCGAAGACGGTGATGTCCGAGGTCACGAACAACAAGGCCGCGGTGCTGTCGAGCGACGCGACCATGGACGCGCGCTTCTCCGGCGCGCACTCGATCATCATGCAGGGCATTCGCTCGACGATGACGCTGCCGCTCCTGCACGCCGGCGAGCTGCTCGGCATCATGCACCTCGACTCGCTGTTCACGTCGAACGCGTTCACCGAGAAGGACCTCCAGGTCTGCACCGGCATGGCCGCGCAGGCCGCGATCTCGATCCAGAACGCTCGCCTCGCGAGCCGCATCGAGAAGGAAGCGCAGACGCGCGCACAGATCTCGCGCCTGATCCCGCCGAGCGTCGTCGAGCAGGTGCTCAAGGGCGAGCTCGTCATCGAGAAGGGCGGCCGCGTCTCGGAAGTGACGATGCTGTTCTCCGATATCCGCGGCTTCACCACGATGTCCGACGGCCGCCCGCCGCAGGAGATCGTTAACACCTTGAACGAGTACTTCGAGGTGATGGTCGACGTGCTGTTCCAGTACAGCGGCACGCTCGACAAGTTCGTCGGTGACGAGATCATCGGCCTGTTCGGCGCACCGATCGCGATCGAGGACGCGCCGTTCAAAGCGGTCGCCTGCGCGCTCGCGATGTTCCACGCCCTCGAGGAGTTCAACCGCACGCGCGCCGCGGAGAATCAGCCCGCGCTTCGCATCGGCGTCGGCATCAACACGGGCCACGTCATTACGGGGTCGATCGGCTCGACCCGCGCGCTCCAGTACACCGCGATCGGCGACGCGATGAACGTCGCCTCGCGCCTCGTCAACGTGGCCGGCTCGGGCGACATCATCATCTCCGAGGACACGTATCGCCACGTCAGCGGACGCATCGACTGCAAGCAGCTGCCGCCGGTGAAGGTGAAGGGCAAGGCCGAGGAGCTCAAGGTCTACAAGGTCATCGGCATGGCCAACCAGAACCTGCGAGTCAGCGGCAACGAGTGGTCCGGGCCGACCAACGGCTGAGTCGTTGCCACCCGGCGAGGCGCGCGTCACGCGCGATGCGCGATGCTCGCGCGGTACAGTAGCGCGATGCGGAGAGCCCTCGTTCTCGCAATCCTCGTCGTGCCGCTCGTGCTCGAGGCGTGCACCACCTATTGCACGCTCGTCGGTTGCGCCTCGACGGTCGAGATGTGCGTCCCGCTCGCAACCACCACCCACCTGCGCGTCTGCCGGAACTCCACGTGCAGCGAGGTCCTGTACTCGCCCGCGGAGTCGTACGTCACGAACGCGCTCGGGCCGATCTCGCAGTACGACGGCTGTGTCTCGGTCGAGCCGCCGACCGACGGCGAGAACGGCGACGTGTTCACGGTGACCGGCTGGGACGCCGACGGGAACGTCGTCGACGACTATCGCTGGACCGCGACGTACACGCCGTACTATCCCAACGGCGAGCGCTGCGGCCCGGAGTGCCAGCGCGCGACGCTGACCGACACGCCGTGAAGGCGACGCCGACGAATCAGTCGGCGCAGCAGCGAAAGCCGGTGTGCTTCTCGGCGGTGTCGCGCGGGACGCCCGCGCTGCCCGAGGGATCGAAGAAGTCGCAGTCGCTGTACGACGACCCGAAGTACCAGACGCCGCCGACGACCTTGCACAGATCGTCGCCGTCGGCGGCCGCCGTCGTCTCGCACGCATCGGTCCACTCCTGGATGTTGCCGAGCAGATCGTAGACGTTGGTTCCGACGAGCACGCACTGCGGATAGCTGCCGACGACGGCCTGCTGCCCGGGCGCGTTGTTGCTGTTGTCGAGGTGGCACCAGCCGGTGTGGGCCGTGTCGTCGGAGGTCGTGCCGTACGAGAAGCGCCGCATGAGCCCGCCCTGCGAGCACGCGCGATACCACTGCGCGTTCGGCGCCGCGTGATCGCTGAACGCGAGGGATCCGCCGCCGATCTTGCCGCACAGCCGCTTTCCCGCCCACGCGCAAAAATCGCGCGCGTCGCACCAATCGACGCCCGCGACGGCCTGCTCGGGGTCCGTCGTCGCGATGTCGACGTATTCTTTGATCGAATAGGTCTGGTTGAAGGTGCAGCGGCCGCTGTTGTCGACGGGAACGGACGCCGCGAGGAACTCTTCGTACTGCGCTTTGGTGACCTCGGTGTTGTCGATGCAGAAGCCATCGGCGACCAGCGACATCGCCGGCCCTCGCCCACTCGGACAGCGCTCCGAGCCGTCGGGGGACGCGAGGTTCGCGTCGCGGCCGTCGAGCGGGGACTCGTCGAAGCCAAGGCGACATGCCGTCACGAACAGCAAGACCAGGACGCGCACTACAGCCCACCTTACCACCGGCAGATGTAGGTCTTGTGCTCCTCGATCCCGTGCGCTCAATAAGTCCGGCATCCGGTCGTTTCGGTGGAGATGCGTGGGATCTGGCCCGCCACGATGGCGGACGTCTCGGAGAGCACGAAGCAGAAGCGCTTCGCGATCCTCCAGCAGACGCTGATCGCGCGATCCAGGCCGGGAACGCTGTTCTATCCGATCCCTGCCCTGCTCTACATCCCGCTCGTCGTACACGAGCCCGTCGGACTGATCGCGACGATCGGCGTCGCGGCGTTGCTCGGCGCGCTCGGACTGTGGCGGCGAGCGTTCTATCGCAACACGCCGCGCCTCGGTCTGAGTCCGCTGCAATGGCGACGTCGGTTCGCGCTGTTCGCTTCGATCAGCGTCGGGCTGTGGGACCTGCTCGTCGCGTTCGAGGGCGTGAGGCGCTCGCTCGATCCGGGGTGCATGGCGCTCGTGGTGACGATGATCGCGTTGCGCGCGAGCAGCACGTACACGGTGTGCCCGGACCTGTGGATCCACGACGTGTTATCGCGGTGGACCCGGCTGCCGGTCTGCGTCGCGCTCGTGATCCTCGCGTCCAGCGTCAGCGTCATGCTGCTCGCGCTGACGCTGATGCACATGCTCTACCTCCACAGGCAGAGCCGTCAGCTCAACGAGGAGTTCTGGCAGGCGATCCACGAGCGCGAGGAGCGCGAGCGCGTGGAGATGGAGCTCCGGCTCGCGCAGAAGCTCGAGTCCGTCGGCCGCCTCGCCGCGGGCATCGCCCACGAGATCAACACGCCGCTCCAGGCGATGATGGGCAACCTCGAGTTCATGCGCGAAGGCACGGAGGAGCTGTTCGCGATGGCGACGCCCACCCCGGAGCAAGCCTCCGAGCTCGCGTACCTGCGCGAGAACCTCCCCGAGTCGTTCGTCGTCACGCAGGAGTGCCTCGAGCGCACGGCCGCCATCGTCCGCTCGGTGAAGACCTTCGCGCACCCCGAGCTGTCGGCGCAGAAGTCAACGTGCGACATCAACCGCGCGCTGCAGACCACGCTCGATATCTCTCGCCACGAGTACGCGATGGTCGCCGACGTCACGACCGAGCTCGGCGAGATCCCGCACGTCGAGTGCTTCGCCGGCGAGCTGAACCAGGCGCTGCTCAACCTCGTGATCAACGCCGCGCATGCGATCGGCGACGTGAAGGCGCGCACTGGTGCTCGCGGCACGATCCGCGCGACCACGCGCGCCGACGATCGCTTCATCTACATCGAGCTCGCGGATACCGGCGGCGGCATCCCCGACTCGATCCGCGATCGCATCTTCGACCCCTTCTTCACGACCAAGGAGGTCGGCAAGGGGACCGGCCAGGGCCTGGCCCTCGCGCGGTCGGTCGCGCTGCGCCACGGGGGCGACCTGACGTTCACGAGCGACATCGGACGCGGCACGACCTTCGTGATCCGCCTTCCGATCACGAACGCCAAGCGCGCCGCCGCCTGATCCCCGCGCGGCCTGTACCTCAGCCCGCGATCGTCAGACCCATCTGCGCGCGCACCGTGAAGAACTCCTCGGAGATCGAGTAGAGGACGAGCTCCTTGATCTTGTCCTTCACCTGCGGACCACCGACGACGACCGGCTCTGCGGAGACCATGCGCGCCGCGACCTCGAGATCGCCGCACACCACGAAGCCCGCGCGATGCGAGACCGCGTCGACCGCGTGTCCCCACTTCGCGAGGTTGATCTCGGGCGCGGCCTGGATGAAGCGCGCCACGACCGCACCGAGCTGCTCGAGCACCTGCGGAGGCATGCGCTTCTGCATCTCGGGGAGGTACTGCTGGACGAGCTGCACCATGTCCGGCGGGACCGGGAAGCGCGGCTGCACCATCACGATGGCGCTGAGCACGACCACCTTGAGCTCGGTGTTCGTGGGCAGCAGCATCTTCAGGTAGTACTCGGGCCGCATGAACGTCAGGCGGCGCGCCGACAGGAACGCGATCTCGCGCTCGCTCTTGCCCTGGAGCAAGTGCGGGCGGACCACGAACGACGGACACAGCTCGTTCTTCTCGATCGCGTTCGCGAGCTGGATGTCGGCCGGCTTGTTGTCCTCGACGAGGAACACCTCCGGCAGCGGCACGTTCAGCACCTGCGCGACGTAGTAGAACAGCTTCGAGAACATCAGCGGATCGCCCGGCAGCTGCCGGCGATCCTTGCGCTTGATGCCGAAGTCCTTGTGCGGGAACGCCTTCATCGCGGCGACGCCCTGCCACGACGCCCCGAAGATCGCCGAGATGTAGCGGTTCTCGTCGGGGTGGATGAGCTTGGCCCACGTATCGGGGCTCATGACGTTCTTCGCCTTCACGAGGCCACGCGGCTTGTACTGCTCGTAGAACTGCAGCTCGTCCGGGTCGGCCTTCTTGAGGAACGCGAGCGTGTTACAGACGCACCACGTCTTGTCGTACTGGTGCGCGTCCATGTAGATGCGGCGCAGCGCCTTGTACGAGTCGTACTTGAACGGCTCGTTGCGCAGCATTCGCATGTGCTGCTCGATCGCCTTGTCCGTGTAGTCCGGACCTGCGACGAGGTACAGCTCGGCGAGGATCTCCGCGCGATCCGTTCCGTCGGCGCGTAGCTCGTTCTTCGGATCGAGCTGCTGCGCGACCTCGAACGCCTGGGTCGCCGACTGGTAGTGCTTGAGGCGCGAGCGATAGATCTCGCCCAGGCCGTCGAACAGACCGACCTGGATCTTCAGGAACGTCGGAGACGCGCCCGAGCCCGGCTTGGGCATGCGCTTGATCATGTCGCGGTACGCGCGCTCCTGGCCCTTCCAGTCGCGCTTGGTGGTCAGCACGCGATCGATCGCCTCGAACGACTTGAGCGCGCGCGGGATCATCGCCTCGGGCAGCTTCGCGGGATCCGCGAAGAAGCTGTCGAGCGCGCGACCGTAGTAGTCCACGGCCTCGTCGAGCGACTTCAGCTCGTCGCGATAGATCGTCGCGGACGCGTGGTAGTACGCGCCCTTGCGGATGTTGTCGTTCTCGAGAGCGATGAAGCGATCGATCGTCTCGACGACCTTCTTCCACTGCTTCTGATCCGTGTAGAGGTCGAGGACCTTCTGCAGCAGCTGGTGATCGTCGGGCGCGGCCTCGAGGGCATCGTGGTACGCGCTGATCGCCTTCTGCGGGTTGTTCAGGCGGTCCTTGTAGATCGTCGCGATCTCGTCGAGGAGCTGGACCTTCTCCTTGGGCTGCGCCGTGTTGATCAGGCCGCGCTTCGCGTGGACGACGGCTTCCCAGTCACCTTGCTGCTGCTGCAGGTCGATGACCGCGAACAACGTCTCGCGGTGCGTCGGATCGATCTCGAGCGCCTTCTCGAACATGTTGAGCGCCTTCTTGCGCTCGCCGAGGGCCTGCCGCACCGCACCGAGGCGGTTGTAGATGCGGACGACGTCCTGCTCGTTCTGACCGTCGCGGTGCTGGACCAGGATGGTCTGGTAGATCTTCCCGGCGTTGTCGTAGTCCGACATCTTGAACAAGAGGTCGGCGCGTCCGGTCAGCGTCGGGAGATACGTCGAGTCGATGTCGTACGCGGCCTTGTAGTAGCCGAGTGCCTTCTGGTAGTCGCCGAGCTCGTCGGCCGTCTTCGCGGCGCGGTAGTAGAGCTCGTTGAGCTCGCGCGGGTCGGCGTGCAGCTGCCCGACCTTGCGGGCGAGCATGTCGATCACCGGCGAGAGCTCGGTCCACTGCTGGCTCTGGAAGTACAGCGCGGCGAGCGGGCGACCCGCTTCGACGTGCTCGGGATCGAGCGAGATGACGGCGCTGTAGAGCTGCTTCGCCGCTTCATCCTGCTGGAGCTTGTCGTCGTAGATCTTGGCCGCCTCGAACAACAGGCGGACCTTGTCGGTGATGACCGGCGTGTAGCTCTCGGCGCGCACCATCATCTGGGCGGCCTTGAGCCAGTCGCCGCGATCCGAGTACTGCTTGGTCAGCGCTTCCATCGTCGGCACGTGGGCCGGGTCGATGGCCAGAGCGCGGAGCAAGTTCGCCTCGGAGCTGTCGGCGTCGCCGAGCTGGCCGTACTGCAACCGGCCCATGCGCCAGTACAGATCGACCTGCTTGCGGGCGTCGTCGGTCAGCGTGACGAGGTGGGCCATCGCGTCGATCGCGCGGTCCCACTCCTGGATCTTCTCGTAGAGGCGACCGAGGGCGTCGAGGGCACGCTGCTCGTCGGGATCGAACGAGAGGACGTCGCTGTAGGCCTCGACCGCGCGGTCGACGTCCTGCAGGTTCGCCTCGTAGATCGAGCCCATCGCCACGTAGAGGTCGACGCGCTGCTGCACGTCGGTCGTCGCCATGATGTGGTTGCGATACGTCTCGACGAGCGCTTCCCAGCGACCCGCCTGCTGGTACAGGCGAGCGAGCTCGCGATACGCCGCATAGTTGCGGTTGTCGATCGCGACGATCTTCTCGAACGCCTCCGCGGCGCGGTCGAGCTTGCCGAACCTCTCCTCCCACGCGGCGGCCATGCGCTCGTAGAGCGGCACGCGCTCCGCGTCGGACGGAGATGCGTCGAGCTGCGCCTCGAGGACCTCGAGGTACTTCTCGGACTGGTTCGTCTTCTCGTACAGGCCTTCGAGGGCCCGCAGCGCGCCCAGGTTCGACGGATCGGTGTGGAGCACCTGCTGGTACGCCGTGATCGCCTGGCCCGCGTCGAACAGACGCAGGTCCCAGATCGTGCCGACCTCGAGCCGGAAGCGGACGATGTTCTGCTCGTCGGACTCGAGCTCCGCGCGGCGGTTCAAGACGTCGATCAGCGGCTGCCACTGCTCGGTGCGGCGGTAGAGCCGATCGAGAGCGACGAGCGCCGTGTTCGACGACGGTCCGTGCGTGAGCGCTTGCTGGTAGCTGTGGATCGCGCCGCCGATGTCCTGCATCTGCCGCTCGAGGAGCTCGGCGAGCTGGATGTAGAGATCGGTCTTCTTCTCCGGGTTCTGCTCGACGGCAGCGTGGCGCTGCAGCGTCTCGATCAGCTCGCTCCACGAGCCGCGCTTGCGCTGCAGCTCGCCCATGCCACCGAGCGCGCCGGTGTGGCTCGGATCGATGCGCAGGGCCTGTTGCACGCTATGGATCGCGTACTCGAGGTGCGAGAGGTGCTCCGCGTACCAGCGTCCGATCTTGACCCACAGGTCCGCGGCGCTGCCGCGATCCTCGCGCTCGAGCTCGTTGACGCGGTTCGTGTACTCGTCGAGCAGCTCCTGCCAGCGGTTGGTCGCCGTGGCGAGGCGCTCGAGCTCCATCGCCGTCACGTCGTGCGAGTAGTCGCGCTTGAACGCGGCCTGCAGGACGTAGAACGCCGACTCCTGATCGCCGATCTCCTGTTCGTAGATCTTCGCGACGCGGTTCAGGATGTTGATCTGATCGTCGACGACGGGGCGCAGCTCGGACTGCTCGAGCAACACCTCGACGAGCGACTCCCACTTGTACTGCTGCTGGTAGATCGCTTCGAGGCGGTCGGACGCCGTGATGTTCGACGGGTCCGACGCGCGCACGCGCTCGTAGACCTGTGCGGCGCGGGTGAGGTCTTCGACCTTCTCCTCCCACGTCGCGGCGGCCTGGAGCAGCGTCTCGCGGCGCTGGGCTTCGTCGTCGAGGACGAGCGCGCGCTTCTCGAGCACGTCGATCGCCTCTTCCCACCGACCCTCGCGCGTGAACAACCCTTCGAGGGCCGCGAGCGCGCGGAAGTCGGACGGATCGATCGCGATGACCTTGCGCCATGCATCGACCGCAGCGTCGACGCGGCCGAGCACGTCGCCTTCGAGCTGGCCGAGCTGTGCGTACAGCTCGATCGTCTCGGCCTCGGCGATCGTGTCGGTCATCTGACCGACCTCGATGATGCGCGACAGCGTCTGGGACAGCTCGTCCCACGACTGCGTGGAACGATAGAGCTGCGCCAGCGCGCGGAGCGTCTCGAGGTCGTTGCCGTCGATGCGATCGGCCGCGAGCCATGCGTCGAGTGCGTTGCGCTCGCGCTGGAGCTTCTCCTCCCAGATGCGGCCGAGGTGCTTGTAGAGGCGGATCTGGTCCTGATCCGTCGACGCGACAGCGACCTGACGCTCGAGGATCTCGACCAGCTCCTCCCACCGCTCGCGGCGCGTGCACAGCTCGCCGAGCGCGGTGAGCGCCTGCATGTCCTCGCCACGGATGTCGAGGACGCGCTGCCACAGCTCGATCGCCTTGTCCTCGCCGCCCTTCTCGTTGGGCCCGACCGCCATCGCCTCGGAGGAGATCCGGGCCATGCGGGCGTAGATGTCGGCCATCTCGCTGTCGGCGTCGGCGACGTCGATCAGCTTCTCGTAGGTCTCGAACAGCTTCTGCCAGTCTTCGCGGCGGAAGTGGATCGACTCGATCGCCTCGAGGGCGCGCCGGTTGCGGCTCTCCTGGTCGAGGACGGACGTGTAGCAAGCGAGCGCTTGATCGAGATCACCGAGCGCGTCGGCGAAGATCTCGCCGCGGCGGAAGTACAGCTCGAGCTGCTCGTCCGGCTCCTGCACCACCTCGATGCGGCGGCGGAGGATCTCGGCGAGATCCTCGTACATGCCCGCGCCGAGGTAGAGGCGGTCGAGCGCGGCGAGCGCGTCGGCGTCCTTGGGCTCGATCTCGAGCACGCGCAGGTGCGTCGTCACGGCTTGCGCCGCGTCGCGTAGCTCGAACTCGTAGACGCGCGCCATGCGGAGCAGCGTCATCCGCTTCGCATCCTTGTCGGTCGTGCGCTCGAGCGCGCGCGTGTACGCGCCGACCATGTCTTCCCACGCACCGGTCTCCCCGGCGAGACGCTCGCTCTCCTCGAGCGCGCGGTCCCACCGCGGATCCTCGACGAGGGCCTCGCTCCACCAGTGGAACGCCTTGCCCTGATCGTAGAGGCGTCCCTCGGCGAGCTCGGCGAGCCGCTGGAACATCGCCTGGCGATCCGCACCCGACAGCTTCGTCAGGTGCACCTCGAGGATGCCGTGCAGCTTGTGGAACTCGCTCGCCGCCTCGTACAGCGGCTCGAGCACGTTGCCGATCTCGACCTGCAGGTGGCCACCGTGGAACATGTCCTCGAGGGCCGCGAGCGTCGTCTCGTGCGTCGGGTGCGCGGTCAGGATCTCGCGATAGACCTCGACGGCGCCCTTGCGATCGCCGAGCTGGGTCTGGAGCGTCTGACCGAGGCGGAACTGCAGCGCGGCAACCTCCGCATCGCCTTCGGCGAGCGAGATCTCGCGGCGCAGGATCTCGGTGAGCTCGGGCCACGCGTTCGTCTGCGTGTACAGACGATCGAGGGCGAGCACCGCCGGCTTGTTGTCGAACTCGACGTCGAGCAGCTTGCGCAGCGTCGCGATCGCCTTGCCGACATCGCGCAGCTCGTCCTCGTGGACGCGCGCGAGTCGCGAGAGCAGATCGACCTGGCGCGGAACGTCGAGCGACTTCGATGCCTCGGCCTCGTAGAGCTTGGCGAGCGCTTCGAAGCTGTTCGTGATCGCCGCGAGGCGCTCGATGTGTCCGAGCGTCTGCGCGTTGCCCGAGTCGTCCTTGAGCGCGCGAGCGTAGGCGTCGAACGCCGCGCTCGGGTTCCCGATCATCTGCTCGTGGAGGTTCGCGATGCGGTGGAGCAGGTCCACGCGCGCGAGCGGATCCTCGTTGTGCGTGACCATCACCTCGAGGACATCGACGAGCTTTCCGTACTCGCCCGCGGTGTCGTAGATCGGCTCGAGGACGCGAGCGGCCATGACCGGCTCGATCTTCCCGTGCACCAATCCGTCGAGCGCGTGCAGCGTCTCGGCGTGCGACGGATCCATCTCGAGCGCCTCGCGGTAGCTCTCGATGGCGCGCGCGACGTCGCCGAGGCGCAGCTGCCACAGGTGGCCGATGCGGTACTTGAGCGCGACCGTCTCGCCCGTGGTCTCGGACAGCTCGACCTGGCGCTCGAGGTTCGCGAGCAAGTCGTACCAGCGCTCCGCCTGACCGTAGAGACGATCGAGAGACTGGATCGCGGGCAGCTCGTCGGCGTCGAGATCCAGGATGCCCTGGTAGGTCTCGATCGCCTTCGCGACATCGCCGAGCTCGCGGTCGTAGACCTGCGCGAGCACGTACAGCATCGCCTTCTTGTCGTTCGGATCCTCGGCGAGGTCTGCCTTCTTCGCGTAGACGTCCTTGAGCGGCTCCCACCGCGCGAGGCGGACGTAGAGACGCTCGAGGGCATCCATCGCCACCATGTCGACGTCGTCGATCGCGAGGACGGAGCGGTACGTGGCGATCGCGGCGTCCGCGTTCGACAGCACCTCTTCCTCGATCTGCGCGGCGCGGAACAGCAGCGCCTTCTTGTCGTCGACGTTCGGGACGATGTCGGCCTTGCGCTTCATCGCCTCGACGAGCTTCGGGAAGTCTCCCGTGCGCTCGTGGATCGTCTGGATCGCCGTGGCAGCCTCGACGGTGCCCGGGTTCGCCTGGAGGATCCGCTCGTACGTCGCGACCGCGGCCGCGTCGTCGCGGAGCTCGTGCTCCTGGATCTGCGCGCGGCGGAACAGGAGCGCGACCTTGAGGTCGTCCTCTTGCGCGTCGGCGGCGACCTGCTCGTACAGGTTCGCGGCGTCGGCCCACTTGCCGAGGCCACGGGCCAGGCGATCGAGTTGTTGATGCGTGATCTCGTTGCGTGGATCTTCGCGCATGGCGCGCGCGAACGTCGCGAACGAACTCTCGCTGTTGTCGCCACCGATCTCGTGCAGCTCGGCGATCTGGTGGAGCAGCTCGATCTTGCGCGCGGGATCGAAGGCGTGCTTCGCCATGATCTCGTAGACGCCGATCTGCTTGGTCCACTCGCCTCGCGCCTTGTAGATCGGCTCGAGGATGTTCGCGATCGTGAGCTCGTGCTCCTGGTTCGCGATCAGCCGCTCGAGGGCCGCGATCGCGTCGCGGTTCTGCTCCTCGATATCGAGGACCTGGCGGTACGTCTCGACGGCGGCGCCGGCCTCCTTGAGGTGCGTCTCGCGCAGCTGCGCGAGGCGAACGAGGAGCGCGACCTGCTCGTGCGGGCTCTCGACGAGCGTGAGCTGACGAGAGATGTTGTCGCCGAGGTCGCGCCAGTTGCCGCGCGCGACATAGAGACGATCGAGAGCGCGCAGCGACTTCAGATCGTCGGGTGACTGCCCGAGGATCTCGGTGTACGTCGCGATCGCCTCGTCCTGGTTCTCCAGCATCTCCTCGTGCAGCGAGGCGATGCGGAACAGGAAGTCGAGCCGCTCGTCGGGATCCTGCGCGATCTCGACGCGACGGCGATAGACCTCGAGCAGGTCGGGGAACTTCTGGTCGCGGGTGAAGATCGCCTCGAGCGCGGCGAGCGCACCGAGGTCATCGGGCTCGATCGACAGCGCCCGCTTCCAGTACTCGACGGCCTTTTCGGTCTTGCCGAGGCGGTCCTCGTAGCTGCGCGCGACCTTGGTCGCGAGCTCGTGCGCGAGCGACGGATCGAGGTCGTTCTTCCCGTTGAGCCCGTCCTCGTACAGCTTGACGAGGCGCTCCCACCCGTTCTCGATGAGGGCGGCGATCGCTTCGAGCTGCTCCTTGGCGGCCTCCGTCGACGGATCGACGCGGAAGGCGCGCGCGTAGGCATCGAACGCCTTCTCGGCGTCGAGCAGCTTGGTGCGCTGCAGCTCGCCGATGCGGAGCAAGAGCGACGTCTGCCGCAGCGAGTCCTTCTCCGCGGCGAGCTGGATCTCGTGGACACCGACGAGCGGCCCCCACTCGGACAGCTGCTCGTAGACGGGCTCGAGGATGCCGGCGACCAGCAGCTTGTGCTTGTCCGTGTCGCGGAGATGGACCTCGAGCGCCATGCGAGCGCGCTCGTGCGACGGCATGATGTCGAGGATGTCGCGGTACGCGTCGATCGCGCCCTGGACGTCGTCGAGGTGCTGCTCCTTGACCTGGCCGAGGCGGAACTTCAGCTCGGTGTGGCCGGGCTTGTCCTCGTCGGGACCGACGATCGTCAGCTGGCGGCTGAGGATGTCGGCGAGCTCCTTCCACTGCTTGTTGCGCAGGTAGACGCGATCGAGAGAGCGCAGCGCGCTCGGCTCGTCGCCCGCCGCGTCGAGGATCGCGAGATAGGCGGCGATCGCCTTCTGGTCGTCCTTGACCTCGTCCTCGTAGAGCTGACCGATCTTCGACTGGATCGCGATGCGCTCGTCACCGTCGCTCGTGAGGTCGAGCTTCTTGGTGTAGATGCCGAGCAGCTCCTCGAACTGGCCCTTGCCGATGTAGAGGCGCTCCAGTGCGTCGAGCGCTTGCTCGTTCTGCTCGTCGAGCTCGAGGATGCGGCGGTTCATGTCGAGCGCGCGCTCGACATCGCCCTGCTCCTGCTCGATCACGCGCGCCATCACCAGCATCAGCGGCAGCGCGTCCGCCTTGTGCGCGAACTTCGGCAGCGACGTGGCGTAGGCTTCGATCAGCGGGTTCCAGCCCTGCGTCTCGCCGGCGAGGCGCTCGGCCTCGGCGCGGATCTCCTCGGACTCGTGATCCTCGGCGTGCGCCTTGAGCCACCAGCCGAACGCCGCGCCCTTGTCGCGCAGCTTCTCTTCGTTGTACTGCGCGAGGCGCTTCATGCGCTCCTGGCGCGTGATCTGATCGTCGGCCGGCGTCGCGCGCAGCTGGATCTCCAGCACGCGGACCAGCGCGCGCGGATCACGCCCCGTCTCGTACAGCGGGATGAGCGCTTCGGCCGCGGCGAGGTTGTTCTCGTCGAGCTGGAGCACTTTCTCGAACGCGCGCATCGCGCGATCGGCCTTCTGGATCTCGTCGCGGTAGAGCACCGCGATCTTCATCGCGAGCGACAGGCGGAACTGCTCGTTGCCCGCCTCGACCTCGCGCTCGAGGACGCGGATGTACTCGTCGATCTTCTGGCGCGAACGGTAGAACTCTTCGAGATCCTCCCAGCGACCTTCGGAGACGTAGAGCTTCTTGAGAGCGTCCTGCGCGCGACGGTTGTTCTCGTCGATCTGCAGGAGGCGCTGCCACGCGTTGATCGCCTTCGCGCTGTTCTCGACCTTCTCCGTGTAGAGGAGGCCGAGGCGCTGGAGCGCGTCTGCGCGCGCCTTGTCGTCGGACGCAACGTCGGCCTGACGGCTCGCGATGTCGGCGAGCTTGTCCCACTCCTTGTTGCGCTCGTAGAGCTTGTAGAGCTCGGCGAGTGCCGTCTCGTGCGTCGGTTCGTACTCGAGGACCTTCTCCCACCAGAAGGTCATGACCTCGGGCTTCTTCACCTTCGTCGCGGCCATGTTCGCGACGTCGATCACCTTGGCGGCGCGCTCGCTGGGCGGCGTGCGCTCGACCTCGGCTTCCTTGAGCTTGATCAGCTTCTCCCAGTCACGACGCTTCTCGTAGACCGCGAGCAGGTGATCGGTCGCCTGCTGGTTCGCCGGATCGAGCTCGAGCACCTTCTCGAACGCCTTGATCGCCTCGGCCTGGTTGCTGAAGCGCTCGAGGTACAGGTTCGCGACCTGGAGATAGATCGCGATCTTCTCGTCGGGGTTCGAGCGCTCGGCCTTCTCGGACAGGACCTTGACGAGATCGGGCCAGCGCTTCTTGGTCTCGTAGAGAGCGGCGAGGCGATCGTAGATCTCGAGGCGATCCGGATCCTCCTTCGCCGCGCTGTTGAGCGCCGCGATCATCTGGTTGTCGTTGTTGAGCTTCTGATACGCCTCGGCGAGCTCGAGGAACACGGCGGCCTTGTCGGCGCTCGCCGTCGTGGCCTTCGCCTCTTCATCCTTCAGTGCGTCCGCGAGCTGCGCCCACGATCCGTTCGTGCGCAGGACGCGCGCGTACTCGCGGCGCGGCTCTTTCGCCGTCGGGTTCTGCGCGATCACGTTCTTCCACGCGGCGACGCCCTTGTCGGCGCCACCTTCGGCGGCCTTCGCCGCCTTCATCGCTTCGTCGAGCCCGGCGGGGAGCGGCGCCGACGGTGCGGCCGGCTTCTCCGCGGCCTTCGCCTTGGCAGCATCTTCGTCGGCCTTTGCCTTCGCGGCGGCGTCGGCGGCGGCCTTGTCGGCAGCGGCCTTGTCGGCAGCGGCCTTGTCGGCAGCGGCCTTGTCGGCAGCGGCGTTGTCGGCGGCGGCGTTGTCGGCAGCAGCCTTCGCGGCCGCCGCTTCCTCGTCTGCCTGCTTCTTGGCGGCGGCGGCAGCAGCCTCGGCCGCTCCGTCGTCGTCATCGTCCCGCCCGTCCTCGACCTTGCCCTTCTTGCCCTTCTTGCCCTTCTTCCCCTTCACCGCGGTCGCGAGATCATCGGGAACGTCTTCGACCGGCGCTGCGGCCGCCGGCTGCGCTTGCATGCCGGGCATCGAGCCCGCGGCGCTGGGCGCCTCGTCGAGGCCAACGGCGCCGACGAAGTCTTCGACGTTGGGGTTCTTCGGCTCGATCGTCGCCGCGATCGCGAAGAACTTCCGCGCGCGCGCGATGTCGTTGACCTTGTCGAAGGCGATGTTGCCGGCCTGCAGCGCGACGAACAGCTTCTCTTCGCCGGTCAGCTTGTCGACGACCGCCTCGGCGACGTCGAGCAGCTGGTTCCACTCGCCCTTGTCGCCGTGCACCTGCTTGAGCAGCGAGTACGCCGCGACGACGGAGCGCATCGGCCCCGCGCCGTTGGATCCGCTCGCGCGAATCGCCGCGTCGAAGAACTTCGCGCCGCGATCGCGATCCTTGAACCGCTGCAGCCACTCGAGCGCGAACATGCGAAGGGCCTCGACCTTGGCGCCGTGGTCCTTCGCGCGCTCCGCGCGGCGCTTGTGATGCGCCTCGAGCTCGTCCCAACGCTGCGCTGATGCGAGCAGCGTCTCGTACATGAAGTTCGCGCTCGGCTCCTCGATGTCCTTCACGAGGATGAGCTTCAACACCTCTTCGAGGCGCGGGTCCTCCGGCGCTTCGATGCGCAGCATGCGCGCGGCGCGAACGAGCGCGCGAATCGCGAGCTCGTCCTCGAGGCGATCCGCCTTGTCGATCACGTCGTCGACGGAGTCGCTCCAGAACTCGGGATCGTAGTCGAGGGCGCGGAGCGCATCCTGGACGCGGACGGAGTCAGGCTGGATCTCGGCGGCGCGCTGCAGCACCGACAACGCCTTGTCCTTCTGCCCGCTGTCGAGCATCGCTTCGCCGACGATCTGGGCGAGGTTGCCCGGAGCGTTCGGATCGCGAAGCTCCATCTCGCCGAGCTTGGCCACCATCTCGAAGCGGCCGATCTCGCCGTACACCTCGCGCGCGCGCGACAGCGCACGCACGTTGGCGGGATGTAGTTTCCACGCGCGTTGATAGAGACCGATGGCGCGATCGCGCTCCGGAATCACATCTTCGACGAGTGCAGCGAGCTCGACGAGGCGCTCGGATTGTTCGGGCTTGGTGCCCGAGCTCTCCAGCTCCTTCTCCAACTCATCGATCGTTGCTGACCAATCTCGCGATCGGCGCAGGCGTTCACGAAGCAGCGTACGCGTATCCATCTGCGGACTATCCTCCCGCAAACAATGAAGAAACCCCGTCCCTCAACCGATGAGCGTTATATCACGCCACTTTAGAGCGATGTGGCATCCATGGTCCGGTTTCTGCCGGGCCCACCCGATCGAGCGGATCCTGTGTGCTCGAACGGCCGGATCGTCACCGAAAACGCTGAGGGGAGCCCGAAGCTCCCCTCCCTGGCGTCGCCGTCTCCTCGATCTTCGTCGGTGAGGAGCGGCTAGGCGCTCGGTTTACTTCTTGCCACCCTTCACGACGTCCTCGGGGGACTGCTTCTCGGCCCCTCCGCCCTGGTTCTGCTGCATCGCCGACTTCGCCGCGATGTCCAGCAGCATCTTGCTCGCCTGCTGCTTCGCGAACTCGACGGACGCGCCGCCCGACTTCGAGAAGTCCTCGAGGTCCTTCTTCGCCTTCGCGAAGTCGCCCTTGCGGAAGTACGCCTGTCCGCGCTGGAACTTCGCCTTGTGGTTGTCGGGGCGGCTCTCGAGCGCCTTGTCGAACGACTCGATCGCCTTGTCGTCCATGCGCTTGTCGTCGTACGCCATGCCGACGACGTACCAGATGTCGCTCACCTCGTTGGCGCCGGGCACGACCGTCGCGCCCTGCTGCGCGACCGACAGCGCCTCGTCGGTGTAGTCCCACTTGCGGTACAGCTCGCCGAGCGCGATGTACGGCGCTGCTTCGATCGGCGCGAACGAGAGCGCCTTGGTCAGCGCGGTCGCCGCTTCCTTCGGACGATCGGTGTCGCGGTAGATGCGACCGATGTAGTAGTGCGCGCGCCACAGCTCGGGGTTGAGCTCGACCGCCTTCTGCAGATACTGGAGCGGCTTCTCGAAGTTCACGACGGTGAGATCGGGGACGACCTCTTCGGGCTTCTTGTTCTCGCGCCGCGCCTGATCCTCGCGCGCGATCTGGATCGCCTTCTCGTACAGCGTGCGGCCGTACATCATCTGGTACATCGCCTGCTCGGGCGCGATCTGCACCGCGTTCTGCATCGCGTCCGAGGCCTTCGCCCAGTCACCGCGA
This sequence comes from uncultured Kofleriaceae bacterium, assembly GCA_964617845.1. Taxonomy (GTDB): domain Bacteria; phylum Myxococcota_A; class Polyangia; order Haliangiales; family Haliangiaceae; genus JABFXX01. The sequence continues at coordinate 73,951 of CAZUAR010000011.1, forward strand.
CCGATCCACGCGCCGGCGAGCGCGTACCACGCGATGTGATTATCGCGCCAACGCTCCGTCGACTTCGTGCAGCGCTCGATCGCGGTCTCGTACTGCTTCTGTCCGTACGCTTTCACGCACTCGTTGGACAGCTTGATCGACTCGCCGCGGTTCTTGCTGGGGCAGCCCGCAAGACCAGCGAGCATCGCTGCACAGATCACCGTCGTGGTGAGGAGCTTCATGCTGCGAAACGTAGAACGACGTCGCGCGTGACTCAAGTCATCTCATCGAATTCGACCTGACAAACACGCGCGTCATTCCTCGTCGAAGACCGGCCAAACCTTTGACCTCGAGGTCGACTTCGTTCAAACAAAAACGCCGACGGCTTTCGGCCATCGGCGTTCGCGGTCGGTGTGTTCCGAATCAGCCCGCGGGACGGAACGTGAACGGATAGTTCACCTGCACGCCACCGCCGCCCTTCGGCTTCGGGAACTCGATCGCCTTGATGACACCGGCGACGCAGCTCGCGACGTTTCCGTCGACACCCGAGCCCGACGACGACGCGACCGTGCCGTTCGGCGTGATGAAGAACTGCGTGGCGACCGTGCCGGCGAGGCCGGGCTTCGCGAGCAGCTCCTTCTCGTAGCAGTACTGGATCTTCTGGATGTTGCGCTTGATGTAGCGACGAATGATCGCCTTATCGAGATCGCCCTGCGCGTTCGGCTGACCGATCGACACCGTCGGCACCGCGGCCGAGCGACCGCGCATACCGCCGCGACCACCACCGACGCCGTAGCCGGAGCCCGTGCCCGAGCCGTGACCGATCGTGCCGTAGCGGCCCGTACCGATCGTGCCCCAGCCCGTGCCACCGCCGCCGGGGCCGAAGCCCGAGCGACCGAAGCCGAAGCCGCCGTTCATCTCGCCGGCCTCGTTACCGAGGAGACCGCCGTAGATGTTCGAGTCATCGAAGCCGCTGGAGATGTCGCCGGTACCGGTGAGGGACGCGAACGCGCCGCCCTGGGTCAGTGCCGTCGAACCGAGGATACCGGCGTTGCGCGCCTGCTCGATCGCCTGCTGGCGCGCGAGCTGCGGATCCTCTTGCTCCTTCTTCATCTTGTACTGGCCCTCGGCGCGGTCCGAGTCCTTCTTGCCCATCTTGCCTTCTTCGAGGGCCATGGCCGTGCCGGTACCACCCGACTCGTCCTCGCCGTCCTCGGGCTTGTCCTCTTCCTCGGGCGGCGGCGGATCATCCTGCGAGGACGAGTTCGTGCGCGTCGACGTGTCTTCGAGCGACGCGAGATCGATGTTCGCGCCCGAGTCCTCCGGGTCGACCTGATCGATCAGGAACCAGAAGCCGAGGTGCACCGCGAGCGAGCCCGCGAAGTACGCGAGCACGCGGCTCTCGAGCGCCGCGAACAGCGGCATCACGTGGCGGCGCGGCTGCGGAACCGCGGAGACGAGGAACGTCGTCTTGCCGGTCTTGACGCGGATCTTCGCGCCCGCGGGAATCGGCGAGATCGACGTGCGCCCCTGCGAGGCGAGCTCGGCGAGCGACGTCGACTGACCACCGACGACCATCTCGCCTTCCATGCCGTGCGTGAAGTTCAGCTGGAAGTCATCGCCGTAGGGAGCGACGAGCGGGAACGCCGCGGCGGGCGCGCCCTCGGTCGCGAACTCCACGCCCGGCGCGGTGCCGATGCGGAAGAACGGCGACTTCTTCTCGGAGCGCATGCGCGCGAGGCCCGCCGTCGCGAAGCCGATGCCGAGGAAGAAGCCCGCGAACATCATCACGTCGTACGCGATGGGCAGCATGCGCGGACGCACCGAGTAGCCGGGCTTCTTGAGGACGTTGACTTCGTACTCGTAGCGGCCCTTGTTGTAGGCCGCGTTGTCGACGGAGACGTAGAACGCGACGGCGGCCATGATGACCGCGGCGGCGGCGATCGCGAAGAACGCGTAGGTGACCGGGGTGACCTTGCCACCGCGCGGGTCCATGCAGTGCTTCACACCGACGACGGAGTCGCCGAGCATCGCCGCGACTTCGACGGCGCGCGCGCCGCCCATGTCGTCGGCTTCCGAGGCCATCGCGGCCTGGAACCCCTGCGGCGCACCGACCGGCGTGGAGCCGTAGATCGCGGGGCCGCCGGCGACGCCGGGCGGCGGACGAACGGCCGCGGGAGGCGGCGCGTACGCTTGCGGTTGCGGAGACGGAGGCGCGAACGCCGGCGCGGCAGCCGCCGGAGCGGGGCGCGGCGGCGGCGCGGCCGGTGCGGTCATCGTCTGCGCCATCGGCGGCGCGGCAGGACGCGGGCTCGACGAGACCACGTCGGCGGGCGGAGCCGCTGGCGTGCTGACCGAGGTCTGCGCCTCGTCGGCTTCCTCGCCGACGCCGATCGCGAGCTCGATGCGGGTCTCGCCGACGACGATCGTGTCGCCGGACTGCAGCTTCGCCTTGTTGACCTTCTGGCCGTTGACGAAGGTGCCCTTCGTCGAGCCGAGGTCGATGATGCTCACATCACCGGGGCCGTTGACCTCGATGATCGCGTGCATGCGGCTCACCGTCTCGTCGTCGAGCTTGAGGTGAGCCGAAGGGACCTTGCCGAGCTTGATGACGCTCAGGCTGAGTCGCTCCTCGCGGAGGAGCTGGTCGCCTTTGAAGATGCGGAACGTGAGAGGTACTTTTGCGCCGGCCATGATGTTCTCCGTTTAGGGAGCTCTGCAAAACAAGGCCGACGATGTCAGACGCGCTCGACGACGATCCGGAGATCGACGCGGGTGCTCCGACTACAAATCCTCGGCCGACTTGATGATCTCGGGGATGAAGTCCTTGCGGATACGAATCAGCGACGAGTGCTGTGCGAAGTCGCGCGCGTTGAGATCCGAGCCTTCGGGCTTCACGAGGTCACCTTCGATGGTGTCCCCCGAGAAGTCGTAGACCTTCACCTTCGCGTTCGTGTTTCCACCCTTCGCCGGCTGCGCGATCGCCGCGCCTCCGATCAGGGCGAGAACAAACATCGACAGAGCAACTGCACCAAAGGTCTTCCGCATCGTCGTCCCTTTCAGGAGCGCCTTGTTGCGTGGACCCGTGAGCACGGAGGTCCTGACAACAGGGCTTGGTTTCCGGTTCCGAGATTCTTTCCAAAAAGTTCCGCTCGAACAAGACACACGATCTCGTGTTCAGTTGCTGGCGGTCGATTGCGCGATTCCAGCAACTTGGCGCGGGGCCGTCTGTCGAGAATCGTAGCGTTTTGCCCCGGTCGCGATCGTCGTCGGAGACACGGTCGACGAGCGGGGCATTTCGCTACGGTTCGTGACTACTTCTGAGCTCCGGGTGCAGGCGTCGGCGCCGGCGTCGGCTGCGGCGGAGGCATGTTTGCCTGCGCCTTGAGGAAGTTGTTGATCTGGACGGTCGTCTTGTCGATGACCGTGATCTGCTCCTTCGCCTCGGCCTTGTCCGCCTCGTCTGCCTGCTTGTCGAGGAACTGGCGGAAGTAGTCCTTCGCCGTCGCGTACGTTCCGAGCGACGCCTTCAGGTCTTCCTGCTTGCTCGCACGGAAGTCCTTATAGAGCACCGCGAGGTTGTAGTAGGCCTCGCCGCGGCGCGGGTCGATGTCCTTCGCCTTCTTGTACTGCGCCTCGGCGCCGTCGAGATCCTTGAGCCCGCGCAGCGCGGCGCCGAGGCCGATGTACGCGTCGTAGTTCTTCGGCTGGAGCTCGATCACCTTCGAGAACTGGTCTTTGGCGACCTCGTAGTTCCGGAAGCCGAGCGTCGTGAGCCCGACGTTCTCGCGCGCTTCGGCGAACTTCGGGTCGAGCTCGACCGCGGCCTGGAACGCCTGGAGCGCGAGCGAGAGCGCACCGCGGTGCATGTACAGCAAGCCGTACGCGTTCTGGAGCGGCGCGAACTTCTCGTTGCGCTTCTTGCCCTCGTCGAGCAAGAGCTTCGCGAGGTCGAGGCGGTTCTTGTTCCGCTTCCAGCCCTCCATGTAGATCAGGCCGTACACCGTGTACGCGGTGACGTTGTCCGAGTCGACGCCGAGGACGTTCGACAGGTTGAAGCGCGCGTCTTCCTCGAGCTTCTTCCAGTTGGAGTCCTTCTCGCCGATCTTGCGCATCTGCTCGAGCTCGAGCGACGCGATGTTGATGCGCGCCGCGACGAGCTTTCCGTTCGCCTTGACCGCGCTCTCCCAGTACTGCTTCGCGCCGTCGACCTTGCCGGCCTTGTAGTAGAGCTCGCCGAGGTTCGAGAGCGCCATCGCGATCTTCGTCGGATCGCCCTTCATGCGCGTCGCCGCCTGGTACGCCGCCTCTGCTTCCTTCGCGAGGTTGCAGCGGTGGTACGAGAGGCCCGCCATGAACTGCGCCTCGACGAGATCCGTGTGCGCGCGCGCGACGGACTCGAAGTTGGATGCGGACTGACGGCAGGTCGACTCGTTCCACGAGCCCTTGTCGTTCTGCGCGAAGAACGACGCCGCCGAGGCGTAGTCGTTCTTCGCGTCCTGCGAGATCTCGCGGTCGGCCTGACCGTTTCCGGTCGGGACGGTCGGCGGCGGCGGCACGGAGCCACCGCTCTTGAGGCCGCTACCGCCCTTGGCACCACCGCACGCGACGAGCGCTGCCGAGATGATGATCGGCGCGCTGTAGATGAGCTTGTTCAACATTGGATTGTTCTTCCGTTGATTCGGGTGAGGTGATTACTCGAGCTTGACCGGCGGCTCGACCGCGATGATGGCCGACACGTTCGTCGGCTCGGCACGCAGCTCGGAGGCCGACGGGTACTCTTCCGGCTTGATCTGTCCGAGCTCGCGCTCGCACATCTTCGACCATTCAGAGAACCAACCCAGCTCCGTCGACTTCGAGAGGCACACGCTGTACGCGTTGAGCGACGCGGCCTCGAGGGGCTCGGCGACCTCCGTCATCTTGTCGCAGAACGCTTCGACCTTCTCGTCGGCGAACTCGCCGGTGCGAACGTCTTGCGGGATCTGCGCGGTGAACAGCGCGTCCGAGAAGTTCTGCGAGATCTGGCCGAGGCGCGCGGCCGCGGTGATCGAGTTCGCCGCGTCCTTGATCGCGAGCACGCCCTCGTACTTCTTGGTCGCTTCGCCGCCGACCTTCTTCTTCTGCTCGACCCAGTCGTTGAACCGCTTGAGGCTCTTCTCCTTGATCGCCTTCTTCTTCGGATCCGGATCGAAGTTCAGGTTCTGCGGGAACGTCAGCGCGAGGTACGCCTCGAAGTCCTTGTCGGCCGCCGCGATCTTCGCGAGGCCGTAGTAGTAGCGAGCGCCGCCCTCGTCGCCGCCGGTCTTGCCGCCGCTCTTCTCGAACGCCTTCGCGGCCGCGCCGAACGCAGCGAGCGCTTCCTTGACCTTGCGCTCGTCGCGCTTGACGACGGTCAGCTTGATCTTCGAGTCCGGGCCGCACTGCAGCGGCTGATCCGACCCCGACTTGCCCCTCTTCTTCTTGCGCAGGTTGATCGCGCGCTCGCGGACGATCTTCACGCACGAGCCGTCGACCTGCTTCACCGGGCAGCTCTGCTCCCACAGGATCTGGCCGATCTTGGCGTTCGCGATCACGAGGCGGTCATCGCCGCCCTTCGAGCCGTACGTGCGGATGTACTCGCGGAGGTGCTTGATCACCGCGTCCTTGTCGCCCTGCTTCTCGTAGACCGAGGTCAGCGAGAACGACGCGTTCGCGGCCTCTGCCGGCTTCTTCCTGCCGAACGTGCGGATGAAGTACTTCGTGTTCTCGATCGCCTTCGCGTCGTCGCCGATGCCCTTGCGATAGAACACGGCGTCGGACATGGCGTCGTACGCGTTGCTCTCGCCGGCGTACTTCTTCGCGTACTCCTCGAGCTTCTCGGCCGACCGGTCGTAGAACGCGATGTCGCCGTACGCCTTGCCGATCGCCATCAGCGCCTTCTTCGACTGCGTGCTGTTCGGGTAGTACTTCTGGAGCAACGTGAACGCCTGGATCGAGGCGCCGATCGAGCGGCCCTCCATGAAGCAGAAGCCGGCGTTGAACAGGACCTCGTCGTTCTGCTTGTTCTCGGGGTCGGCGTTGTAGATGTCGAGGTACGCCTGACCGCAGTCGATGTACTTGCCGAAGTCCTTCGTCTCCTTGGCCTGCTTCGCGATCAGCTCGGCCTTCTTGCGCATCGACTTCGCCTTGATGTCGGCGAGCACGGCCTTGAGGTCGTCCTTGCCCTCGAGGAACTTCTGGTCCTTGCCGAGCTTCTCGGCGAGGGCGAGCAGCGCGTCGTACTTCTGCGTGCGGTTGTACGTATCGAGCAACAGATTTGCCGAGTACTCCGCGGTCTCGTGCTCGCGGTGCTTGTCGATGATCTCCTCGAACAGCGGGATCGCCTTATCGAACTGGTTATAGCGGCGGTAGATGTTCGCCTTGAGGAACTTCATCCCGACGAGCTCGTCGTCCTTCGGGTCCTTGATGTAGTTGATGTAGATGTCGAACGCCGCGAGCATCTTCTCCTCGCGGGGCGGGATCGGCTTGGGCTCGGGAATCTTGTCGTAGTCCTTGGTCGCGTCCTCGACCTTGTCGGCCTGCTGCTTGATGCGCGGGTCGACGTTGAGCGCGTTCTTCCAGCCGAGCACCGCGGCGTACGCGGCTTCCTTGGTCAGCTTCGCGTCGAGCTTGCCGCCCTTGACGACGTCGGTGAACGCGACCGCGGCGTTCTCCCAGAGCTCGGTCTGGATGCGCGCGTTCTTCTCGTTCTCCGCGCGGCTCCAGATCAGCTCCGCGTAGAAGTACTGCGTCTGGGCGTAGTCGGGCGCGTCGGTGAAGACGTCGAGGTAGACCTTGTAGAGCTTCTCGGCGTACGCGAGCGTCTCGGGGTTCTTGGTCTTCGCCGACTCGGAGTGATACGCGCGCGCGAGCTCGCCGGACATCGCCGCCGCGTTGTCATGGCACTCCTGCGCCTCGCTCTGCGGCAGCGTCTTCTTGCCCTTGAGCGCGCCCCACAGGCGGACGAGGTTCTCGATCTCCTTGACCTTGTCGCTGTTGTTCGCGCCGGCCATCGAGAGCATGGCGTGCGAGATGTTGTACTGCCAGAGGCAGACGTTCTTGTTCGTCGGCGCGAGCTTCATCAGCTCCTGGAACACGTAGATCGCCTTGTCGCTCTTGCCCTGGCCGAGATAGAGGTCGGCGAGGATCTCGAGCATGTTGAAGGCGTACTTGTTGTCGATGCGCTGGAACGACACGTAGGCCTTGTCGGCCTTGCCGATCTCCGAGTACGCGCGGACGAAGTCCTTCTTCGCGGCGCGGTTCAGGATCTCCTGCTTCTTGTTGTTCTTCGTCGCCTGTGCGACCTGCGCGAACGTGTCGAGCGCCTCGATGAAGCGCGACAGGTTCAGATGGATCCAGCCCATCTTGTACATCGCGTACCAGTAGGCCGAGCTCTTCGGGAACTTGAGAACCATCTTGTAGCGGCTCTCGGCGTCGGCGAGCTGGTTGTTCTCGAAGTAGTAGTCCGCGAACGCGAGGTGCGCTTCGGGGACGTACTTGCTCTGCGGGTAGTTCTTCAGCAGCTTGTCGTAGACCGCGCGCGCTTCCTTCAGGTACTTGCCGCCCTGCAGCGTGTACCCGTAATAGAACAGCGCCATATCCATCTTCGGATAGTTGCGGAACGCGTCGTTGTCCGTGAGGCCCTTGTAGGTCTTCACGGCCTTGAGCAAGTAGTCCTTCGCCTTCGCGGCGGCCTGCTGGCTGTCGCGCATGAGCTTGGCCTTCTGGCTCGCGTTCTTCGGCAGGTCGGCCGCGATCGTGAACTCGACGCTCTTGAGGCGCCAGTAGCGCTGCTGCTTGGCGTAGAGCTCGCCGAGACGGAAGTAGTAGTCGGACTTCTCCTCGACTTCCGAGTCCGGCGTCTGCGAGATGAGGTCGGCGAGGATCTGCTCCTGTTCGCCGCGGATGTTTCCGACGAGACCCTCGATCGAGAGCACGTCGTCGGCGGACAGCGAAGGCTGCGTGTCCTTCTTGTCGGGTGCCTTGGGCGTGGTCGGTTTCACGCGGTCCGACAGCTTGACGTCGATCTTGACGTCCTGCTGGCGGGTGTATTTCGGCCTGTTCGCCTGCGCCCATGCATTGGCGCTGAGGAACACGAGGCCGAGGATCGCGAGCTTCATTCTGTTCATTGCGATTCCCTTTTTCTCCGGCGGGACAAAAACCCTGGCGAGGCGATGGTGAATCTAACGAGTCGGTTCGTGGAGGTCGTCACGCATTTGTCATTGGGCTCCCCGAAAACGACAGCGAGCCCAACTGGGCTCGACGGTTGAAAAATCTCAGCAGATCACTTGGGGCAGCGCGACCGGATCTTGAACCGGTAGTAACCCAGCTCGTCCTTCCAGTACTCGCCGTTGAACTTCCACTGGAAGTGCTCGTCGTCGACGATGATCGGCTCTTCCTTGTGGCCCTTCTCGATGCGGTTCAGCTTGAGCGAGTCGGCCGAGAGTTTTTCGGCCTTCGCGTTCAGGATCTCGAACTTGATCTTCGAGCCGTCGCGCGACAGAGCGCCGAGCTCGCGCTGGAGGCGATCGATACGATCGCGGGCGACCTTGCCTGCTTCGGCGGCGGCGACCGACTGCTGGACCGTGAGCTCCTGGAGGACCTCGGCGGCGACCTGCGTGGTCTGCCAGGCCTTGTCGGACTTCTGCAGCATGTCGAGCTCGTGGTTCAGCTCGTCGACCCACGCGAACGTCTTGAGGAGCGTCTTGTCGTTGAGCACGCTCATGACGAGGCGCTGCGTCTTCTCGTCGAGGCCGGCCTTGTTGGCCTTGACCTTCTTCACGTAGTCGTAGAACTCGGCGTTGTCGTCGAACTTCTTGACGACGTCCTCGAGGTTCTTGCGCAGCGGCGCGTACTTCTCGTTGTAGTCCGCGATCGCCTCTTCGGCCTGATCGTAGAGGCAGTACTTGAAGTAGATGACGCTCTTGAGCAGCTCCGACTCGGGGAAGAACTGGTCCTCGAAGTACGGCGCGTTGAGCGTGTGGATGTTTCCGAGCGCCTTCGAGTTGAGCGTCTTCATGAAGTACGCCCAGCTCGCCTCGAACAGTGACTCCGCCCAGTCGGCCGAGTTCTGGTCGAGCTTCTCGAAGTACTTGATCGACGTGTCGAACTGCTGCGTCGAGTAGAACACGCGCGCCATCTGGAGCTGCGCGAGCTCGTTATAGTTGGCGATGTCGTCCGCCTTGTACTGGCGCGGGCGCTCCTGACCGATGATCAGGATCTCCTTGAACGCGTCGACGGCGGGCTTGCCCTCGTACTTGCGAACGTAGGTGACACCCTCGAAGAACTTCGCTTTGACGAAGAACTCGCTCTCGCGCGAGACCTGCTGGAACAGCTGGATCGCCTTCTCGAAGTCACCGTCGCCGCCCTTGCGGTAGTAGTGACGGCCGAGGAGGAACAAGAGCTCGTCCTTCACCGTGGCGAGGCTCGAATCGTCGAGCGCCTTCGGGTCGTACGTACCGATCTTCTCGAGGATGCCGGACGTCTCGGGCAGCACGCGGCTCAGCGCGGCGAGCCACTTCAGCGCGGCACCGTGATAGGTGTGCGCGTCGCCGGTCTGGACGATCTTGTCGAAGTACGCCAGCGAGCCGGCGTAGAAGCCCATCTGGTAGAGCGTCTTGCCCATGAAGAACTCGGCGCGCTGCTTGTTCTTCGCGTCGTCGCCGCTCTCGCCGTCGAGCACCTTCTTGAGCTCGATGCTCGCCGAGAAGAAGTCCTTCTTGTCGTACAGCTTGATCGCGCGCTCGAGCGTCTTCGACGGCGGCGTCGATGCCGCGCTCTCCGGCTCGAACTCCATATCGCCCTGGTCCTTCTTCTGGGCGAGGGCCGCGGACTGGATCGTGAGCGCTGAAAGCGCGACGAGGGACAACTTCGTGAGCAAACGCATCAAGTCCTCCGGTGCATGGGCCGGCCAGCCATCCCAGCTGGTTACGGCCGCGGAATCATCGGCAACGGGATGGTGCCTGTCAAGGCGGCGAGAGTCCGCTTGCCGGACACTCGATAGATGGCGTTCCCCAGACACGTCGAAGGGGATCCCGTTGCACTCGATCTCACGCTGTCCCCGGCGACCGTTCTCCGTCGATCTCCGACGGTGTCCGCCGACGCTGCGCTACTCGTGCAACACCCTCGCAGCGATTCTGCTGACGGATGTCAGCGGATCGCGACACAAACGCGAAATGACGCTCCACCCCGCGATCGGCACCGGTCGAGAACCGGCTTCGGCAATGTTTGGAGTCGTTCTATTGACTTGGATGTGGTCCCTCATATTATCGGGCGCGATGAATCGACGCCGTCACGTCGTGGTTCTTTCGGGTGTGTTCGCGGCTCTGCTCGCGGGCTGTCTCGGTGAACCGGTCGGCCGCATTTGCGACCTCGGCACGGAGTCGCCAGCGGCGACGGAGGTCGTCGTCGCGTCACCGTCGCTCGACTGCGTCTCGCGCACGTGTCTCCGAGTTCCACTCGGTCGCGAGCTTCCCGCAGGCTCGACGTTCCCTGCCGGCAACAACGGTCTCTGCACCGCCGAGTGCGAAGCCGATGATGACTGCGAGCGCGTTCCCGAGTCTCCGTGCATCACGGGCTTCACGTGTGGCGTCGCCGTCACCGTCGGTCCGTTCTGCTGCCGCAAGTTCTGCATCTGCAAGGACTACGTCGTCATCCCCGAGGGTGGCCAGCTGACCACGCCCAAGGCGTGCGATGCCTCGAACGCCGACAACGGCTGCTGCAACCTGAGTGGTCGCGCGGGCAACAGCGCGTACCCGCTCTGCCAGTAGCGCATCCGCGCTCTGCGAGTAACGAAGCGCGCGGGTCGCGCGACGGTCGGCGAGCGTGCACGCGTCCTGTCAGAACCACGTGCCCTGTCGCCACGCGTCCTGGATGATCTCGACGCTCGGCCCGGTCACGGCGACGACATCGAAGCGGCACTTCTCGTACGCGGGTCGCTCGACGACGAGATAGAGGTACGCGACCTTGATGACCTTCGCGCGCTTCTGCCACGAGACCATCTCGGCAGCGTGGCCGTGCTCGTCATCCGCGCGGCTGCGCACCTCGACGAAGACGAGGACATCGCGATCCCACGCGACGACATCGAGCTCGCCGAGATCGCGCTTCCAGTTTCGCGTGATGATCTCGTAGCCGGCCGCTTCGAGCGCCACGACCGCGCGATCCTCCGCCGCCGCGCCGAGCTGGTTCGGCGCGGGCGGCTTGTCGGCGATCGCGTCCTCGAGCGAAGCGCCGTGCATCTTGTGCTGGCGGTCGTCACGCCGCCGCTGGGCATCGCGCGCGCGCACGCGCTTCTCCTCGTCGGAGAGACGATGTCGCCGCGTCGGTCCCGTCGCGCGCAGCGTCGCGGATGCAGGACGTGGCCATCGCTCGTCCTGCGTCGGTGTCGGCTTCGTCGTACCGGAGGAGGAGCTCGCACGCGCTCGCGATCGGTTCGCGGGCGGCGGCGATACCTTCGCGGGCGTTGTGCTCGCGGGCGAAGTGCTCGCCGCCGATGGGCTCGTCGGCAATGGGCTCGTGCTCGCCGGCGATGGGCTCGTCGCCGATGGGCTCGTGCTCGTCGCCGACCGGCTCGTGCTCGTCGCCGATCGGCTCGTGCTCGTCGGCGTCGGCGATGGGCTCGTGCTCGTCGGCGTCGGCGATGGGCTCGTGCTCGTCGGCGATGAGCTCGTGCTCGCCGGCGATCGGCTCGTGCTCGTCGGCAATCGGCTCGTGCTCGTTAGCGATGGGCTCGTGCCCGGAGATGGGCTCGTGCTCGTCGGCGATGGGCTCGTGCTCGTCGGCGATGGGCTCGTGCTCGCCAGCGATGGGCTCGTGCTCGCCAGCGATGGGCTCGTGCCCGGAGATGGGCTCGTGCTCGTCGGCGATGGGCTCGTGCTCGCCAGCGATGGGCTCGGGCTCGCGGGCGTCGTGCTCGCGGGCGTTGGGCTCGCGGGCGATCCAAGTGACGCCGTCGAGCTCGACGATGTCGTGTTACTCGGCGCGAGCCGAGTGCGTTCCTGCCAGTCCTGTTTCACAGCCGATCACTTTCCCCTCCCTGTGAAACATGTGCGCTCGAGGCGCGTGCGCGGTGTCCGCGCGAGCGAGGCTACTTCTTCGCCTTGCGCTCTTTCTTCTTCTTGCCCTTCGCCTCGCCACCTTCCGCGGCGGGCGCTTCCCCACCCTCCGCGGGCGCGGCGGCCTCGGCCGGCTCTGCAGCCGTGTTGTCGTTCAGGCCCTCGCGCTCCTTGATGCGCGCCGCCTTACCGGACAGGTCGCGCAGGTAATAGAGCTTGGACTGGTGCACGCGACCGCGCGCGAGCACCTCGATGCGATCGATGTTCGGCGAGTTGTCGGGGAACACGCGCTCCACGCCGACGCCGTACGAGATCTTGCGGACCGTGAAGGTCGAGCGCGCGCCCTTCGAGATGCGGCGGATGCACACACCTTCGAAGGCCTGCAGACGCGTCTTCTCGCCTTCGCGAATCTTTGCCCAGACCTTGATCGAGTCGCCCGGGCGGAACTCGGGGAGCGCGGCCTTGCGATGTTGAGACTTTTCGATGCTGTCGAGAATTCGCTGCGCGCTCATGGTCATAAAGTCCGGGAAAAGGCCGTTGGGACGCAGGGTTCTGCCAGAGATCGAGGGGGGTCGTCAAGCGGGGCGCCCGACCTGCTTGTCGAACAGTCGATCGAGCAGGATGGCTCCCGCCGAGCGGACGGAGAGATGGTTCCAGTCCGAAGCTCCTTCGATCGGCGCAAGGACGCGAGTTACCGACGGAATCAGCGCATCGGCGAGGCCCCAGCCTGTCCCGAGGAGGATCAGGAGTGGCGCCGTGTCCATCGCGAGCTCCGCGAGCAATTCTTCGGCGGACGTCCGGCGGGCGGCCGGAAACGAGTCCGCCCGCGCCGAGGTACCGACCACGATCGGCGGCGCGCCGTGCTCCGCGGTGATATTCGCGATCACCGTCTCGACCGAGTCCGCGGTGCGCACGCGCGAGAGAGCGCCGGCGCGCGAGCCCGAGGCCGGTTGCTTGCGCGCGGGCGGTGCGCCGGTGAGCGGATCGTCGAGCCAGAGCGATGCGATGTGCTCGGCCTTCTCGCGCTGCGAGGTGATCGGCGTGACGATGTGATAGGCCGCGAGGTCGTAGGTCGCCGTCGAGCGCGCGAGATCGTGGATGTCGAAGTTCGTGAGCGAGCTCGTGACGATCTTGCCGTGGCGATCGACGACGGGGTGATGCACGAGCGCGAGGTGTGTGCGCTGCGAGAGCGGCGTCGGCAACAGCTTGCGATCAGCCTTGGTCAGCGCGAGCCGCGCGAAGAGATCGGGTCGGCGCTTCGCGGTGCGCGCGAGTGATTGCTGGCGGCGCCACGAGGCGATCGCGGCGTGATTTCCCGACGAGAGAATCGCGGGAACTCCGTGTTCGGTGCGCGTTTCCTCGCTGGCGGTGGTGCGCGTTTCATCGCCGGCGGTGGTGCGCGTTTCATCTCCGGCGGTCATGCGCGTTTCATCGCCGGCGGGCGAATGCGTTTGATCTCCGGCCGGCGAGTGCGTTTGTTCTCCGGTGCGCGTTCGATCGCCGGCGGGCGAATGCGTTTGATCTCCGGCCGGCGAGTGCGTTCGTTCTCCGGTGCGCGTTTCATCGCGCGAATGCGTTCGATCTCCGGCCGGCGAGTGCGTCTGCTCTTGGGTGTCGGTGCGCGTTCGATCGCCGGCGTCGGTGCGCGTTCGATCGCCGGCGTCGGTGCGCGTTCGATCGCCGGCGTCGGTGCGAGCACGATCTCCGGCGCGAGCTTGATTTCCGGCGGGGAAGTGGCCTGACCGATCGGATCTGCGCAAGCTCGGCGGAATCTCCTTGTCGCCGAGCTTGGGTGGGCGCGTGTACTGCGGGTACTCGAGCGTGCCCGCACTGTGCGATTCCTCGTCGGCGCTCGCGGCCTCGCCGAGGACGCCGGGGACCAGGCGCGCGCACGCATCGATCACGACGAGGGCCGCGAGCTCGCCGCCCGAGAGGACGTAATCACCGATCGAGATCTCCTCGTCGATCGCGATGTCGATCACGCGCTCGTCGATGCCTTCGTATCGACCGCACACGAGGACGAGGTGCGGGAGCTTCGCGAGCTCTTTGACGCGCGCTTGCGTGAGCGGTGTGCCCGCAGGGCCGAGAAAGATACGGTGGGGGCGCGCGCTCGATGCGCTCGCAACCGACGACGCGCCCGACGCGCTCACATTCAACGATGTGCTCGCATCCAACGATGCCCTCGATGCGCTCACATCCGACGATGCACTCGATGCACTCGATGCACTCGATGCACTCGATGCACTCGATGCACTCGATGCGCTCGATGCATTCGATGCGCTCGCGTCCGACGACGCCCTCGTTTCCGACGACGCCCTCGACGGCCCCCCACCCGCCTCGCATGCCCGCGCGATCGCGGCGAGCAGCGGCTCTGCCTTCATCACCATGCCCGGCCCGCCGCCGTACGGCGTGTCGTCGACGGTGCGGTGCTTGTCGTGCGTGAAGTCGCGCGGGTTGATCGTCTCGACGACGATGACGCCCGCGTCGCGTGCGCGGCCCACGACACCGCCTGCGGTGGTGTCGAGTGCACGCTCGATGAGCTCCGGCAGGACCGTGACCACCGAGAACTTCATTTGCTCACGCGCGACTCGGGGAGGCCCGGCGGTGGATCGACGGTGACGGTGCCCGCGGCGATGTCGACATCGACGACGAACTGGTCGACGAGCGGCAGGAGGCGCTCGATCTCGCCGTCATGGATCACCAGGAGGTCCTGCGGGCCGAGATCGATGGCGGCGATCACGCCCCAGTCGGTGCCGTCGCGGAGGACGACCTTGCAACCGACCATGTCGTCGAGGAGGACGTCGCCCTCGTCGAGCTCGAGGGCCCCGCGGTCGATCTCGACCGGCTTGCCCTGGAGCAGCTCGGCCTCGTTGCGCGTGGAGATGCCCTCGAGCTGGACGAGCCAGCCGCGCTGGGGCGTGTCGCGCGCGACGAGGACCTTGTGCGGCGCGCCGCCGATGTAGATCGACCCACCGGACTCGGCGATCGACGCGAGCGTCGTGGAGTCCGGGTCGTGCGTGTGGACGACGACCTCGCCGCGGATGCCGTGGGCCCGCGCGATGCCGCCGATCTCGATGCGTGCGTCGCCCCGCATGCGGGCGCCGCCGTTACTCGAGGATCTCGACGAGCGTGCGCTTGCGCGAGGGAGGCGCGCAGGTCTGCACGACGGTGCGAAGGGCGCGGGCCGTCTTGCCGCCGCGGCCGATCACCTTGCCGAGGTCGGACTCGGCGACCTCGAGCTCGTAGACGTTCGCTTGACGCTCTTCGACGAGCTCCACGCGAACTTCGTCGGGCTTGTCGACGAGGTTCACCGCCATGTAGCGGATCAGCTCGGCGACGTCGGGAGACACGGCGCGATTGCGATTGCCGCCACCGGGGCCGCGGCGATCGCCGCGATCGTTGCCGCCGCGGTCATCGCGATCGTCGTCGTCGTTATCGTTGTCGAGATCCGACATCGATGCCTCAGGCCGACTTGGCAGCGCGGTTGGTGCGCTTGACGACGGAAGCGAGGGTGCCGGACGGCTGAGCGCCGACCTTGATCCACTTCTCGTAGCGCTCCATGTCGAGCTTCAAGACCTTGGTGGTCGGGTGATAGGTGCCCAGGAGCTCGATGAAGCGGCCATCGCGTGCGTTGCGCTTGTCAGCGGCGACGATGCGGTAGAACGGAGACTTCTTCTTGCCCTGGCGGGAGAAACGAATCGCGACAGCCATATAGATCCTCGAGCAGTGTGCCCAATTGCGTAAAGAGCGCGGCAATCTACCCAGGCGTACCCCCCCTGTCAACGTGCTATATCGGCAGCCATGCACGGCCGGATCGGCGTCGTGGCCCTGGTGCTGGCGACGGCTTGTTCCTCGAAAGATCAGGTGAAAACCAACGGCAGCGGCGGTGCGAGCGGGAAACCGTTCACCATCGTCGCGCTCGCCGAGATGCGCGGTCAGATCGGGCCGTGCGGCTGCACGACGGATCCGCTCGGGGATATCGCGAGAACCTCGCAGGTCACCGATGGCATCCGCGCGGCGGGGCCGACGCTCGTCCTGGACGCGGGCTCGGTCCTGTACTCGAAGAACCCGATCCCTCCGCACCTCGAGACACAGGAGGAGCTCAAGGCCGACCTCCTGATCTCCACATATAAGGAGGCGCTCGGAGTGGCGGCGGTCGGGCTCGGCCCGGCAGATTTGGCCAAGGGCACCGAGAAGATCCGGGTGCCACGTCAGGTCGTGAACCTCCCCCCCGACAGCAAGGTAGCGACGGAGCCGCCCAAGATCGTCGATGTCGGCGGGGCGCGCGTCGGCGTGTTCGGCGTGATCGCCGAGGGCGCGCTGCCACCGGCGACGCTCGCGATCACGGATCCGATCGCGGCGGGCAAGGCGGCGGCGACGAAGCTGCGCGCGGACGGCGCGGACGTCGTCGTCGCGCTCGTCCAGGCGGCGTCGAAGAAGGACGCGGTCAAGCTCGTGCGCGAGATCGGCGGCGCGGACCTCGCGATCGCGGGGCTCGGTGCGGCGGCGCCGGAGCCCGAGGACGTCGAGCCCGAGGCGACCAAGGTCGGCGACACGTGGCTCGTGATCCCGGGCAATCGCGGACAGGTCGTGTCGCGCGTCGACGTGACCCTCCGCAACGACAAGGGACCGCTCGCGGACGCCATCGGCGCCGGGGCCGCGAAGGCGAAGATCGCGACGATCGACAAGCAGCTCGCGGCGCTCGACGCCGACCTCGCGAAGATGAAGGCCGACAAGGACGCCGACCCCGCGTTCGTGAAGCAGAAGCAGGCCGAGCGCGATCAGCTCGCGAAGGAAAGGGCCGCGCTCGCGACGACGCCGCTGATCATCCCGGCGAAGGGCAGCTACTTCACGCTCGAGCAGATCCGCATCAACAAGCCGCTCGCGTGCGACACCAAGGTGCAGAGCGCGGTCACCGCGTTCTACACGGCTGCCGGTCAGGCGAACGTGAAGGCGGCCGAGGGCCAGAAGGTCCAGCCGCCCGCGAAGGGCGAGGCCGGCTACGTCGGCAGCGAGGCGTGCAGCGACTGCCACTCCGACGCGGTCGACTTCTGGAACACCACGCGACACGCCCACGCCTGGGAGACGCTCGTCGAGCGCGGGCAGCAATTCGACTACGACTGCATCGGCTGTCACGTCACGGGATGGGACAAGCCGGGCGGTTCGAACCTCGCCAACAACGAGACGCTGCGCGACGTGCAGTGCGAGACGTGCCACGGCCCCGGCTCGATCCACGTCGCCAAGGGCGGCGAGGAGAAGCCGCCCGCGATCGTGCGCATGCCCGACGAGAAGCTGTGCGCGAGCGCGTGCCACACCAAGGAGCACTCCGACACGTTCGACCTCAAGCCGTACCTGCGTGACGTCACGGGCGCGGGACACGGCGCGAACCTGCGCACGCAACTCGGGGACGGACCGACGGGCGCCGAGCTACGCAAAGCGGGGCTGGCCAAAGCGGGCCGCATGGGTCCGAATTGCGTGCGCTAGCGCGAGCTCGCGAGCGCGCATCCGTACAGGCGAGCGCTTCGCGAGCCGATCCTGCGACGGAGGCCGCAGACGTAGTCCGAAGGGCTACGGCCTACGGGCTAGCACTGCTCGTGCTGCTCGCCGTCGCGGGATGTCCGAGCGGCGGTGCACAGAAGAAGCCCACCGGCACCCCGGCAAAGCCCGGCGTGCAGTACGGCATCGCGAGCTGGTATGGCGGCAAGCACCACGGCGGCCCCACGGCGTCGGGCGAGCGCTTCAACAAGAACGCGATGACGGCGGCGCACAAGACGCTGCGCATGGGCACGCGCGTTCGCGTCACGCGGATCAAGAACGGCCGCGTCGTGATCGTACGGATCAACGACCGCGGTCCTTACTCCAAGGGGCGCATCATCGACCTCTCCGAGGCCGCCGCGCGCCAGCTCGACATGATCGAGGACGGCATCGCGAAGGTGAAGGTCGAGGTCCTGAAGTGACCTTGATCCAGCTCGACAAGCTGACGAAGCGATATGGCGACATCGTCGCGGTGAAGGACCTCGACGCGATCGTCGAAGGCAAGGTGATCGGCCTCCTCGGCCCCAACGGCGCCGGCAAGTCGACGCTGCTCAAGTCGCTGCTCGGGCTCATCCCGTACGAGGGCCGCGCGCGCGTGCTCGGGCTCGACGCGTCGACGCACGGCGCCGAGATCCGCGATCGCGTGGGCTACATGCCGGAGCAGGACGCGTTCCTCGGCGGGATGTCGGCGGTCGAGATGTGCACGTACGCGGGCGAGCTGTCGGGGCTGCCGCGCACCGAAGCGATGCAGCGC
Source organism: uncultured Kofleriaceae bacterium (assembly GCA_964617845.1). Taxonomy (GTDB): domain Bacteria; phylum Myxococcota_A; class Polyangia; order Haliangiales; family Haliangiaceae; genus JABFXX01. Next base: position 92,290 of record CAZUAR010000011.1, read on the forward strand.
GCGCACGCCGCGCTGTACTACGCGGGCCTCGAGGACAAGCGCTACCAGCCGATCGACGGCTACTCGACGGGGCAGAAGCAGCGCGTGAAGCTCGCGACCGCGCTCGTGCACGACCCGGAGCTGTTGTTCCTCGACGAGCCGACGAACGGGCTCGACCCGCAGTCGCGCGACGAGATGCTCGCGCTGATCGCGGACCTGCCCGAGCGGCGCGGCTGCTCGATCGTGCTGTCGACGCACCTGTTGCCCGACGTCGAGCGCGTCTGCGATCACGCGCTGATCATGCATCACGGGCGCGTGCGATTCGTCGGCACGATCGACGAGCTGCGCGGCGTACGTGGCGAGACGGGGCAGCTCACCGTCGAGGTCAAGGCCGAGGCAGAGAAGCTCGCGGACGCGCTGACCGCGCTCGGCGCGACGTGCGAGGTGACGTCGCCCGTCGCGCTGGTGGTGGAGCTGCCGCCGCGGACGACCTCGCTGATGGTGTTTCACTGCGCGCGCACGGCGAACGTGCAGGTGCGCCAGCTCGGCGTCACGCGGCAGACGGTCGAGGCGGCGTTCTTGCGCGTGATCGGCTCGGATAGCGACGAGGCGAGCGCATGAGCGTGATCCACGACCTCGGGTACAAGCGCTACGCGGGTCCACGTCGCTCGGCGCGATCGCGCTGGCTCGTGATCATGCGCAACCAGGTCGCCACCTCGTGGAAGACCTGGTGGCGGCTCAAGGCGTCGATCGGCATGGCCGTGCTGACGACGTTCATCGCCGGCGGCGTGATGTTCATCTTCAAGGACAAGACGGTGAACGACCTGTTCGGCAACGTCGCCACGACGTTCGCCGACTCGACGCTGCCCAAGTCGATCCAGTGGTACACGCGCGCCGCGTTCCTGACGTCGCTGACGATCGGCGCGGCGGTGATCGCGAGCGACGCGAAGAGCGGTGCGTTCACGTTCTACTTCGCGCGCTCGGTGCGGCCGCGCGACTACATCCTCGGAAAGCTGACCGGGATGATCGTGGTGATGGCGATCGTCAACCTCGCCGGCCCCGTCGTCCTCGCGATCGCGCGCCTCGGCCTCGAGCGCGACCTCGACGGCATCGTGCGCATGCTGCCGTGGATCCCCAAGGCGTTCCTCATGGGCATGTTCTCGACGCTCGTGTTCGCGACCGTGCCGATGATGTTCTCCGCGCTGTTCGCGAACCCGCGCCACGCGCTCGCGGTGTGGGCCGCCTACTACCTCGTGTTCGGCTTCGCGGTGTCGCGCCTCGGCCGGCTCGCGCTGTCGTGGATCGGCGTGCTCGACATCTCGACGGCGCTCGACGCGATCGCGGCCGAGCTGTTCGATCTGCGCCTGTTCCGCGGGCGCGCCGGCCACCTCGATCCGGACCAGGCGATGCTGTCGATCGGCGTCCACGTCGTCCTCGCGACCGTCGTGATCGCCGTCCAGGTCCGCCGCGGGCACGGCTCGGGTGTCGGAGGCTCGTCGTGACCGCCGACGCGGTGATTCGCGCCGACCACTGCAGCAAGTGGTACGGGCACGTGCTCGGCATCTCCGACGTCACGTGGCAAACCGGCGGCGGTATCGTCGGCCTCCTCGGCCCCAACGGCGCCGGCAAGTCGACGCTGATGAAGCTCATGGCCGGCCTGCTCAGGCCGTCACGGGGTGCGGTCACCGTGTTCGGCGCGGTGCCGTTCGAGGACGTCGCCGTGCGCCGCCGCATCGGCTACGCGCCGGAGCACGAGAAGACGTGGGACGAGCTGACCGCGCTCGAGCTCGTCACCGCGATGGCGCGGCTCGCGGGCGTCGAGTCGCAGCGCGCGCGATCCGCGGCCGAGCACGCGATCGCCGCGATGGGCATGACCGACGCGATGCACCGGCGCGTGCGCGGCTTCTCGAAGGGCATGCGCCAGCGCACCAAGCTCGCGACCGCGATCGCGCACGATCCCGACGTGCTGCTGCTCGACGAGCCGCTGACCGGCGTCGATCCGATCGCGCGCGTCGACATCGTCTCGCGCATCCGCGCACTCGCGACCGCGGGCAAGACGATCGTCGTCTCCTCGCACGTGCTCTACGAGATCGAGGCGCTCACCTCGGAGATCGTCGTCATCCATCGCGGTCAGGTCCTCGCCGAGGGCAACGTCTACGAGATCCGCCGCCTGATCGATCGCCACCCGCACCGCATCCGCGTCGAGTGCGACCAGCCGCGCGCGCTCGCTGCGGCCCTCGCCGCCGCCGATCACGTCGCGCGCCTCGCGTTCGAGCGCGGTGCGGTCGTGATCGAGACGCGCGATCCCGATCGCTGCTACGACCAGCTCGCCGCCTCGGTGCTCGAGCACGGAGTGCACGTCAGCGCACTGTCGTCGCCCGACAACAACCTCGGCGCGGTCTTCGAGTACCTCACGACCGGCGGTCCGCGATGAACGCGCCCGCGCAGTCTCCGGCACCGATCGGGCCGCGCGCTGCGCCGTCCGCGATCTCGACGGTCTTCGTCCTCGCGGGCGTCACGTTCACGCGCCTCGTCCGCGGGCGCGCACTCTGGGTGAGCCTCCTCGTCGGCGTGCTGCCGATCCTCTACGCGCTGCTGATGCGCGGCCGCGATCGAGCCGGCGTCGGCGACGAGCTGTTCGGCTTCGAGCTGCTCGTGCTCGGCATCCTCGCGCCGATGTTCGTCGCGTCCTCGCTCGGCGAGGAGATCGAAGAGCGCACCGCCACGTACCTGTGGTCGCGCCCGATCCCGCGGTGGGCCGTGCTCGCGGGCAAGCTCGCGACCATCGTCCCGCTCGTCGCCGCGATCGGCATCGCGAGCTGGCTCGCCGCCTCGCACGCCGCGTGGGCTCGCTTCGCCCCCGCGCAGACCTTCCTCGCGATCGGCGTGGGCGCCGTCGCGCTATCGCTCCTCGCGGCCGCGTTCTCGACGCTCGCCGCGAAGCACGGCATGGCGCTCGCGATCTGCTACCTGCTGTTCTTCGATCTGCCCGCGGGCGCCCTGCCCGCGCGGCTGCAGGAGATCAGCGTGACCCACCAGCTGCGCACGCTCTCCGGCATGTGGACCTCCGACGGGTCGTTCGTCGAGGGCCTGATCGGCATCCTCGCCATCATGCTCGTCACGGGCGGCCTCGCGACCTGGCGCATCCGCCGCCTGGAGGCGTGAGTGGTCACGCGCCGCGCCGAGCTGGGCCAGTGGAACACCGCCGCCCCCGTGGCGCAGCTCGCGATCGCCGCGCTCGGCGGCATCCCCGCGGCCGCGCGCGTCCTCGATCCCACGTGCGGTGACGGCGTCTTCCTCGCGGCCGCCATCGCCGCGGGTGCTCGCGACGTCGTCGGCATCGAGATCGACCCTCGCGCGGCCGCTCGCGCGCGCCAGCTCGTCGCGGGTGTGCGCGATCCAGGGGGACCGTCCCCTTCGATCGCCGATCGTGTCCGGCCGGCGGACGACAACCCCGTACGCCCGACCGTGGACATCGTGGTCTCCGACCTCCTGGCCCCCGAGCTTCTCGACGCGACCGGTGGGTTCGACATCGCGCTCGGCAACCCGCCGTACGTGCGCGCGGGCCGCGTCGACCCCGCGATCAAGCGCGAGCGCGCGCGCGTGCTCGCCGCCGATTGGCCGGCGCTCCCCGCCGAGCTCGTCGACGCGATCGCGCGCCACGCGGACGTCTCGGCGACGTGCATCCTGCGCACGCTGCGCTTCGTACGGCCCGGGGGCCGAGTCGCTCTCGTGGTGTCGACGGCGCTGCTCGACGCCGACGGCGCGACGAAGCTGTGGACCGCCATCGAGCGCATCGCGCAGATCGAGGCGCTGATCACGGCGCCCGCCGAGCGATGGTTCGCGGACGCCGCCGTCAACTCGATGCTGCTCGTCGCGCGTAGGCACGAGGGCGCGGTCGTCGCACGCGAGCCTCTGCTCGTGGCGAACTCGCACGAGGCTGGAGTGGCCGCACGCGAGCCTCTGCTCGTCGTACGAGAGGCCGGGCTGTCTGCGCGCGCGGAGCTGCACCCGGTTCGCGGCGCGAACGAACCGCGCATCCTTCGGCTCGCGGCGCCGACGCGCGAGGTCGCGAGCCGCGCGCACAGCCTCGATGACATCGCGAGCGCTTCGGAGGAGGTGCGCCCGCACGGCCTCCATGACCTCGCGCGCCCGCACAGCCCCCATCACATCGCGCGGGAGGAGATGCGTGCACGCGCCAGCAACGTCGCCGCGTGGAGCGAGGCATTGCGCGCGCCCACCGTGTGGTTCGCGTGGCGCGACAAGGCCCACGCGCACCTCGTGCCGCTCCGCGAGCTGTGCGAGGTGCGGCGCGGGCTCACCACCGGCGCCAACGACGTGTTCTACGTGCGGCGCGACGAGGCCACGCGCCTCGGCCTCGAGCGGCGGTTCCTGGCGCCCGTCGTGCGCTCGCCGTTCAACGGGGCGCCCGCGGCGATCGCGATCGCGCCCGAGGAATCGCCGATCGTCGCGATCGCGGTGCCGCCCGACGCGAAGCTCGCGAGGGCGCCGCGGATCCGCGCGTGGTTCGAGCGACACGAGGCGGCCGCGCTCTCGACCAGCGCCGCGCGCCGCGATCCGTGGTGGTCCCTGCCCGTGCATCCCGCGCGGCTGTTCTTCGCGAAGGCGTATGGACCGCGGTTCGTGCAGCGCCTGGCCGACGTGCCGATGCTCGCCGATCAGCGCGTGTACGCGCTGCACCCCAGAGACGGCGTCGATCTGGTCGCACTCGCCGCGGTGCTCAACGCGCTGCCGACGGCGCTCGCGCTCGAGAGCATGGGCCGGCGATCGATGGGCTATGGCGCCGTCGAGTGGACGGTTCACGACGCGATGGAGCTCCCCGTGCTCGACGTGCGCCGCGCGAGCGCGAGCGCGATCGCCGAGCTGCACGCCGCGCTGTCCCCGATCGCGCGGCGTCCGGTGGGTCACGTGCGGCTCGAGCGAGACGACGCGGGACGCGCGCGGCTCGATCGGTGCGTGCTCGCGATGGCGCCGGGCGGCGAGCTCGCCGGTGCGATGTGGGACGGGCTGTGCGCATCGGTCGCGCAGCGCGATCGCTACTTGCTGCCCGCGGTGTGAGCTCGCGGCGCAGCGCGCGCAAGGCCGAGCTCTCCCGCCGACACGAGCGCGCCGGCCACACAGCTCGGCGCGGGCCGCGCTCGGGCGATGACGCCGATCGCTCGCGGTACGAGCGTCCCACCGTGTGCGACTCGCGCGGCCGGGGTACCGTCCGGACCGCGTATGACCTCGCGCGTCCTGCTCGTCGTCGTGCTCGTCGCGTGCGGCAGCAAGCGCGAGCGCAGCGGCGAGAGCGCGCCCGCCAACACGACGGCCCTGCCGCCTGCGCCGGTGCGCGCGTACGCGCCGGATCAGCCGCTGCCCGAGGGCGCGATCCGACGGATCGGCGGCACGCGGTTTCGCATCGCGGATCGCGTGACGGCGTTCGCGGTGTCCCCGGACGGCCAGTTCGTCGCGCTCGGCGGCGGCGACGACCGCATCGTGGTGTGGAAGACCGCGACCGGCGAGCAGGTCTATGCCGAGGGCGAGGCGGGCCCGTTCGATCACATCAGCGCGATCACGTTCGCGAAGGACGCGCTCGTGTTCGCGAGCGGCAACGATCCGATCCGCGTCGTCTCGACGAAGACGTGGACCGTGGTCGAGGAGCTCGAGACCTGCAAGAAGGAATGGACGGTGGATCTCGCCGCGTCGCCGGACGGCACGCGCATCGCGGTCGCGTGCGAAGGGATCGCCGAGGTGCGCCTGCAGCCGCTCGGCGGCGGCGAGGTGACGAAGATCTACGACGTGAAGCGTCCCGAGATGTTCGCGTGGTCCGCGGACGGCGCGTGGCTCGCGACGACGTCGGTGTCGACCGGGAACCTCCTCGTGATCGACGTGAAGACCGGCAAGGTCGCGCGCAGCGTCGATACCAGCATCACGTCGCGCCCCGACGCGATCGCATTCGCACCGTCGGGGACCGTGCTGGCGTGGAGTGACGAGCGCGAGTACACGAACGAGAAGGTGCGGCTGTGGGACGTCGCGGCCGACAAGGAGGTCGGCGCGTTCGAGACGTCGCTCGCCGCGACCGCGATCGCGTTCTCGCGCGATGGCACCACGCTCGTGTACGGCCAGGACTCCGGCGTGCACTCGCTCGCCGTGGTGAACCTCGCGACCAGGATGCGCCGCGAGATCATGCGTCCGAAGCAGCACGTGAAGGGGCTCGCGTTCGCGGGGAGCGAGCTGTGGATCGCGAGCGATCGAGCGGTGCGCACGTGGGACATCGTCGGCGATCGCGAGCTCGCGGGACCGGCCGGGCATCGCGGCGGCGTGATGTCGCTCGCGTATCGTCCGGATGGCAAGGCGCTCGCCTCCGGCAGCGACGATGGCAGCGCGCGGATCTGGGACCTCGCGAGCGGCACGATCGCGCTCCCCTCGCGCGAGCTGACGGTCATCAGCGACGAGTACGGCGTCATCCGGATCGACAAGACGTCCGATTGGTTGCGGTGGCCGACCGGCTCGCCGGTGATCGCCGTCGCGTGGTCGCGCGATGGCGCGCGCCTGTACACGGCGACCGGCGGCACCGGTCAGGGCGTGATGCGGCGCTGGAACGGCGCCACCGGCGCGCTCGACCTCGCGTATCCGCTGCAGGACCTGCACATGCACGCATTCGCGCTCGCGCCCGACGAGAGCGTCACGTACTCCGTCGGCGCGGTGCACGACGGCGAGGACACGATGCGCGTGATGCGCCTGTCGGACGGCACGATCGCGCGCACGTTACCGAGCGAGTACGAGGAAGTCCTCGCGCTCTCGCCCGACGGCAGGTGGCTCGCGCGCGAAGCGGAGGACGGCATCGAGATCATCGAGCCCATCTCCGGCCACGTGAAGGTGCGCGGCCTGCCGAGCGGCTCGCGCCGCGTGCTCGCGTTCACGCCCGACAGCCAGCGCCTCGCGATCGCCGACGGCTCGTCGGTGTCGATCTACCGCGTCGGCCAGCAGACGCCCGAGACCGAGGACTGGGTCAGCGATGCCGCGATCCAGTCGATCGCCTTCACGCCCGACGGCCGGATCGTGATCGGCAGCTATCGCGGCGACGTGATCGTCGCGCGTCCGGGCAAGACCGACGAGGGGTGGACGCGCGAGCGCGCACACGTCGGGACGACGCACGCGGTCGCGGTCGCGCCCGACGGCAAGAGCTTCGCGAGCGCCGGCGATGACGGGCAGATCCTGATCTGGCCGCTGTGATGTCCGCGCTCGCGCCCAAACCGCGCGTCGAGTAGCCATGCGACAGCGCGACGAATAGCGAAGACGCTTCGGCGACGTGTCGGGAGCGCGGCGCTCGTCGAACCGGCGTCGAGACGCGTCGGCCGGCGTCCTCGACGCAGCCTTCTGGAGCCAGCGAGCCGCCAGATGCTTTCGAGAAGCTCTGCCGAATCGAGACGGCGTGCGTCGTCGCGTCCTTGATGGGTTCGTCGTCGGCCCGCTGTGGCCTGTCGTGCATGGGTTCGCCGGCGCCCGCGTCGTACGTGTTCCGCCCGAGCTCTTCGCGCACGCTGCGACCGCGAGGAGCTCGAGCAAAACGCGCACGACGCGGGCGCCGGCGAACCCTCGCACGATAGGTCACTGCACACCGACGAGGTGTTGGCGACGCGTCAGCGCACGCCGTCTCGATTCGGCAGAGCTTCTCGAGGGGCATCCGGCGAGCTCGCTCGCTCCAGCGTCGAGGACGCAGAAGCGTCTCGACGCCGGTTCGACGAGCGGTTGGGTGCTAGCGCGGGTACGAGCCCACGTTCAGGAGTGAACCGCAACACGAGCGGCTTGCTGCTCGCGAGGCGTCTGGCTCGGGGAGTTGGGGTGTGTCGAGGATGCCGCTCTAGATCTCGAGCGTCGCCGCGAGATCGTAGTCGCTCGCCTGCGTCACGCGCGCGCGCACGAGGGAGCCCGCGGGCACCTGGCCGTCCGCGAGGTAGGTCACGCCGTCGATGCCCGCCGCCTGGCCGTACCAGCGTCCCTCGAGCAGGTACTCGCTCTCGCTCGACACGCCGTCGACGAGCACGTCGATGTGCTTGCCGACCATCGCCTCGTTGCGAGCGCGGCTGATCTTGCGCTGGATCTCCATGAGCTGCTGCTGGCGCTCGGCCATCACGTCGTCGGGCACGCGATGCGGCAACATCGCGCTCGTCGTGCCGGGCTCGACCGAGTACGTGAACGCGCCCGCGCGATCGAACTTCGAGTCCTCGACGAACGCGCACAGCTCGTCGAACTCCTCCGCCGTCTCGCCCGGGTGGCCGACGATGAACGTCGTGCGGAGCACGAGGTTGTCGATGCGCGCACGCAGCGTCTTGACCAGCTCGCGCGTCACGCGGCTCGAGTGGCCGCGGCGCATGCGCTTGAGCATCGCGTCGCTGATGTGCTGGAGCGGAACGTCGATGTACTTCACGACCTTCGGCTCGCTCGCGATCACGTCGATCAGCTCGTCGTCGAACGCGCTCGGAAACGTGTAGTGCAAGCGGATCCACTCGACGCCGTCGACCTTGCCGAGTGCGCGAAGCAGCTGCGCGAGCGTCTGCCGATCCTGGGGCGAGCTGCCCTGATCCCAGCCGTAGCGCGTGAGGTCCTGCGCGATCAGGTTCAGCTCGAGCGCACCGCTCTTCGCGAGGTGCGCGGCCTCGGCGACGATGTCCTCGATGCGCCGGCTGCGCTGCGGTCCGCGCAGCTTGGGGATGATGCAGAACGAGCACGGACGATCGCAGCCCTCGGCGATCTTCACGTACGCCGAGTGGGTCGCGCCGATGCGCACGCGCGGCGACTCGTGGTCGTAGATGTACGTCGGCGTCTCGCTGACCTGGATCACCGGCAGCGCCTTCTTCTTCGCCTTCGCCTTGCCGCTCGGCAGCTTCTCGGCGAGCGCCGGCGCGATCGCCTTCGCGAGCGAGGGAAAGTCCGCGCTGCCGAGGATGTGATCGATCTCGGGGATGTCCTTCGCGAGCTCGTCCGCGTAGCGCTGCGCCAGGCACCCGGTCACGACGAGCTTGCCTGTCTTCTTTCCCCGGCCCTTGTGCTGCGCCATCTCGAGGATCGTGTCGATGCTCTCTTCCTTCGCCGCATCGATGAACGCGCACGTGTTGACCACGATCACGTCGGCGCCCTCGGGCGCATCGACCAGATCGTGACCCGCCGCCTGGACCTGGCCGAGCATGAGCTCGGTGTCGACCTGGTTCTTCGGACAACCGAGGGAGACGAAGTAGATCGACGGACGGCCGGACATCAGGGAGCGCGGCAGTCTGATCTGGTGAGCTGTAGGTGTCAATCCTGAACTCCCGCAGCGATTTCCCGAGTCACTCCTACGAGTTGTGAATGCGGTGACCTCGACGGGGCCCGGCCCCACCTAAGCCCTGGGAGGACGCATGCTTCGACTTGCATTGATCGCATCCGTGTTCGCGATGGGGTGTAGCGACGACCCGCTGTCGTACTCGGCGCCGGTCTCCATCAACCTGAAGGCAAAGTCGGGTGACACCCAGAACGCCGTGGTCACGGACGAGAAGAACATCACGACCGAGAGCGGCAACCCGTACGGCGCATTCGTCTCCGATGCGCAGGACGCCCTCGACGGCCGCGACCCCGCCGTCATCGATGTCGACGAGGTCGAGCTGTTCCTCGGCGCCGGCTCGACGGGCGTCACGACCCTCGGCGAGGTCTTCGACGGAGAGGTCGACGTGCTGTTCCAGATGAACGACACGAACAACACGTACCCGGTCGCGAGCCGCACGCTCGACGCCCAGACACCGGCGGGACCGATCGCGTTCGACGTCGAGTTCCCCGCGGATGACGTGCCCGACGCGGACTACGCCAAGATGCTGACGGGCTCGTTCAAGGTCGTCGTGCGCGGCGGCGCGGCCACGGGCTTCGAGACCAAGGGCGCGGACGCGGACCTCCAGACGACGTTCACGTTCGCCGCGTTCGAGTGAGCTCGCGCGCGACCGGAGCTACCGCTTCTGCAGGCGGCGCGACTGAACGAGGTAGCCGATCACGGCGGCGATCAGCGCGACGGGCGTGATGCCCTTGCCGACCTCTTGCCCGCGCTCGAACGGCGACAGCGCGCCGGCACCGCCGCGGATGCCGCCGATGATCGCGGCGATCACGATGCCGGCGAGCACCGCGGCGCCGAAGCACATCACCGCGACCTTCGCGGGGGAGCGCGGCGGTCGCTCCGCGGGCTCGGTCACGATCCACCCGACGGCGGGTCTGCGATCACCTCGACGCTGCCACTGGTCCGCATGCGGGCGAAGGCGAGGAGCGCGAAGCCAGCCAGACCGACCGCGCCGCACAGGATCATCACGTCGCTCTGCCCCCACAGCGCGACGAGCGGCGTGAACACGCCCATCGCGATCCGCCGGGCCATCGACTCGACCGACAGCACGGCCGCGCGGCGGCGCGAGTCCGCGATCTCGGCGTTGATGAGAGGCTTCGTCAGCGGCGAGTAGATGCCGTTCGCGATCGCTTGCACGCCGAGCAGTGCGAGCAGCCACGGGCCCGAGCTCGCACCCGCGAGCGCGAGGAAGCTGATCGCGAGCACGGCGAGCAGCGCCCACAGCAGCGCCTCGTCTCCGATGCGCCGCCGCAGCGCGTGCGTGCGATACGCGACCATCGCGGCCACGCAGTACATGCACGCGAACACGAGGCCGATCGCGACGAGGCCGAGCCCGCGCGCGTGCAGGTACGGCTGGTAGAGGTAGCTGGTCGCGCGGACGAGCACGAACACGACCGCGGAGTACCCGACGAGCCACAGCAGGCGCTGGTTGCGCAGCACGTCGGAGAGCGCGCTCGATACCTGCTTCGGCGTCGGCGCCGCGCGCGCGAGGTGGCGATCGTCCTGCAGCAGGCACGCGATCACCGCGCCGAGCGCCGCGACGCCGGCGGTGACAACGTACGGAAGCGCGAGATCGATCTCGGCGAGGAAGCCGCTCGCGCCGAAGGCGAGCGCGCTGCCGAGGAGATGGAACGCGCTCGCGGTCGACTCGCGGCGGTCGTACTCGTGCGCGCGATCGTGCTGGCGCAGGAAGTCGAACAGGTAGGCCGTGTCGGCGCCGGAGCACAGCGCGAGCGAGAGCCCCGCGAGCGCCTCGGCGACGGCGAACTCGCCGAACGTGGACGCACGCGCGGCGATCGCGCACGAGAACAGCATCGCGAGCGCGCCGAGCAACATCGAGCGGCGGCGACCGAGGCGGTCGGCGAACACGCCCGTCGGCACCTCGACGAGGACGATCACACCGCTGAAGATGCAGCCGAGCGCCATCGACTCGCCGAACGTCAGGCCGCGCGAGGCCTGGAACAGCATGAAGATCGGCATGTACACGTAGCTCGTCGCGAGCAGACGAAACGCGTAGAACAGGCCGAGGTTGCGGCTCATCGCGGCCGGCGCGGTCACGGACGCTCCGACCACGCGAGGTCTCCCGCGAGGAGGAGGATCGCCTCGGCGCTCTGCACCTGCTCGGTGTCCTTGCTCGAGCCGAGCGCCGCGAGGAGGTCCGGGAGCAACGGCGACGGATCGAGCTGCGGATCGAGACGCCGGAGCGAGCGCGCCGCTTCGACGCGCAGCGAAGGAACCGCGAGCTGCTCCGCGAGCACCGCGCGCGCCGTCGGATCGCCGAGCTGCGCGAGCGCCGACGCGGCGAACGCGTTGAAGTGCGAGTCCTTGAGGAGAGCCTGGAGATCCGGGATCACGTCTTTACGGCCTGCGATACCGAGCGCGATCGTCGCACGGGCCTGCTCGTCGCGCGAAGTCTTGGCATCCGCGCGGATGGCATCGAGCACGTCGAGTGCGCGCTTGTCCTGGAGATAGGCGAGCTGCTCGGCGGCACCGAGCCGCAGCTGCGATACCTCGAGGTAGCTCTGGAGCACCGGCGCGGCCTTCGCATCGCCGAGCTGCGCGAGCCGGCGCCCCGCCTCGAGCTTGACGTCACGGCGCCCCGAGCCAAGGCCCGCGACGAGCGCTTGGTGACCGCGCTCGTCGCCGCCGCGCGCGAGCGCGTAGGCGAGTTCGAGCTTCCCCACCTCGACGGTCTCCTTGCCGAGGGCGGTCGCGAGGAGATCGATCGCGGCCTGATCGCGCGTGCGAGCGAGCGCCGCCGCCGCCAGCCGCTGCACGCGCGGCGACTCCGACGCGAGGTTCTCGCGCAGCACGTTCTGCGCCTGCACGACGGCGGCGCTCGGATCGGGCTTCGCGGCGGCCGCATCCACCGGCGCTTCGACGACGGCCGCGGCATCGATGATCGCGGGGTGCTTCTGCGCGCGCGGATCGGGCTTCGCCAGCACGAAGCGATACACGGCGTACGCGCCGGCACCGAGCACGAGCAGGATCGCGACGACGACGAGCACGGTGTTGCTGCGCGGCGCGATCGGCAGCGGCGTGCCCTCGCGCTTGCGCCGCTCCTCGAAGTCCGAGATGCGGATGCCGCTGCGATCCGGATCCGGAATTGCCTCGTCGTCCTCGACGGTCCACTTCTTCAGCGTCGTGTCGTCGCGCTTCTTCGTGGTCTCCGGCTCGACCTTGCGCTTCGCGGGGACCGGCGTGGCGTCCTTGCGTGCATCGCGCGCGCTCGTCACGACGCCCGACGCCGGCTCGTGGACGATCTCGATCACCGGCCCCGAATCGAGCGGCACCGTGACCTTGGGAATGCCGCCCGCGGGCGTGCGCGGCTTCGGCGGCTCGACTGGAATCTGGGTCGGCTTCGTCTCGGCTTCCTTCGCGTGCTCGGCGCTGCAATACGCGACGACCTTGCCGGCGCGCACGCCGACGTGCCGCGAGCGCAGCGGATCGACGGCCTTCCCACAGATCGGACAGCTCGTGTTCATGGAAACGCCAGGACCTGAGCCTCGCCATGCTCCGCGATCAGCTGATCGATGTAGCGCAGCATGTTGTCTCGTCGCACGAGGATCGCGGCGAGCTCCTTGTCGTCGAGGAGCGGCGCGAGCCCATCATCTTCCCCGGCAAAGACCGCGCTCGCGATCGACTCGGCCGTGAGGGCGCGGATCCGCGCGACGAGCCCTTTCGGGAACACCTGCGTCCGGCGCAGCGCGAGCAAGTTCGAGTGGTGTCCGAACCCGAACCGCGAGAACGACATCGTGTTGTCCATGAAGAAGAGCGTCTTGCCGTCGGGCGACGTCACCGTGTTCGCGCCCGTCCACCGATCGGGGTTGTCGATCAGCACGTCGAACAAGATCACCGCGCTGATCTGCGCGACGAAGTCGCGTTCCTCCTCGGTCAGCTTCGCGCCGATCTGCAGCGCTTCGATCCACGCCTGCTTGCCTTCCTTCTCGTCGATGCGATGGCGGCCCAGCTTCGCCTGCTTGATCTCGGGAACCCACCACGACAGCTCGCCGCGCAGGATGCCGCCCTTGCGGATCAGCGATTCGTCGGCGAGCCGCGTCTGGATGTACGTGCGATGGCTCGGCTCCGCCGCGGCGAGCAGGTCCGCGACCGGCACGACGAACGACTTCGCCGGCGGCACGCGGCCGATCCGGAGCAAGCGATCGAGGCGGTACGCGGCGATCTCCCGACGCGGATCCGACTGGGGATGGATCTGCTCCGGCTTGAACGATGCGCGCGCGCCGCTCTCGAACTCGACGCGCAGCGACAGCGAGGTGCCGCCGTGGTTGAGCTTGATCTTCGTGACCTTGCCGACGCCGATCGGCCCGAGCAGCTCGGCATCGGGAGCGCCGTAGACGCTCTCGACGATCGGTTCGACCGGCGCTGGCGGCGGCGGCGGCTCGACGAACGTCGCGCGCGGCATCGCGATCTCGATCGCCGCCACGGAGGCGATGACAGGCGCTGCCTCGGCGGGACGCACCTCGAGGTACTCGCCCGCGGCCTCGCGCGCCGCGGAGACGCCGAACACGACGCCTCCCGCGCAGCTCGCGGCCACGGCGAGCTCGAGCGCGATGCATGTCCCGAGTCGCACGACCGAAACGGTATCACGCGACGGAATTCGCTCGCAAAATTGGCGACGTGCCTACTCGGCCGTGTCGGTCGCGCGCTCTTCGACCACGTACGCGGCCTTACGGTGCCGCGCGGTCGGGACGTGCTTTTGCCAGCACGCGACGCTGCAAAAGCGCAACTTCAGCCGGCCCGTGTTGCACGAAGCGACCGTGCACCGGATGGCCGAAGTGCCCATCGGAATCAACTTGCGGCACGTGGCGCAGACCAAGCTGGCCATGTCCACGTGGTAGCACGAGGCCGCGATCGAGCACTACGCCACCGCGCTTCGATAACTACTTCCGGATCTCCTCACCGATCACGGCCTCGACGTCCGCGACGAGCTTGCTGGTCCCGCCGCGATAGACGGTCCGGACGACACCGTCGCGATCGATCACGACGGAGTGCGGGATCGTGGACACGCCGTAGCGCGTGGACACCTGCCCGTCGTCCGCGACGAGCGTCATGCGGTAGCCGCCCTCGTCGAACATCGCGCGCGCCTTCGCCGCGTCGTCGAGGTTGACCGCGATCACCTCGACCTGCCCCGCGTAGCGACGCGCGAGCGACTCGAGCTTGGGCATCGCGCGAATACACGGCCCGCACCAGGTCGCCCAGAAGTCGACGACGACCACCTTGCCGCGATGCTGCGCGAGCGTGATCTGCGCACCGGGAGCGCCGCCCTTGGCGATCAATGGCAACGCGAACGCGGGCGCCGGATCGCCATCCGTCATCGGCCGCACGCTCTCCATGTTGTTCGCGAGCCAGCCGACCTGCACGCCGATGCCGAGCACGGCGACGGCGAGGATCGCCGCACCGGCGCGCGTGCCGATCCTCGACGGCACCGACGCCGCGGCCGTGATGACCGCGCCCTTGCGCGCGGGCCGCACCGCGAGCGCGACGAGCGCGCCCGCCCACGCGTACGAGATGCCCGCGAGCACGAAGCCGACGACGCGCGGGACGTCGACGTGAACGCCCGCGAGATCGAGCGCGCGCACGACGACCGTCGCGATCAGCGCGACGAAGAACATCGGCAGCGCCGCGACGCACGCGAGGTCGAACGCGCGGCCGAGGTTTCGCCGCGCGCCACCGATCGCGAACAACACCAGCGCCGCGACGACGAGGAAGCCGAGCTCGACGGTGAGCGCGCGCGTGAGCACCTGGATCGCACCGCGCATGCCGAGACCGAAGCCGACCTCCTTCGCCAGCCACGCCGCACCGACGAGCCCGCGCAGCTGCGTCGCGAACAGCACGAGCGCGATGAAGAACAAGAGGTCGGTCCCCGAGCGCCCGGCGTGCTTGCGATCCGCGGCGACCGCGAGCGCCCACCTCGGCGCGACGAGCGCGAGCCCGATCCTCGCGAGGAAGTGCGGCCCCGACGTGTCGGGCCCGCGGGCTACTTCTTGTCCCCGCCGCGCCGCTGCATGATCAGCTTTCGCGCCTGCGACACCACCGCCGACGGAACGCCCCTCGACTTGCTGATGTTGTTCAGATCCTTCTCGCGAAGGAACGGCAGCAGCTTCGTCGATTCCGGAATCGGGGTCTTCGGGTTGCGGCACAGCGATACCTTCACTCCGTACAGCTTGGTCCACTCGCGCTTCTGCGAGATGTAGCGGATGACTTCCTCGGCGAGCGAGGCGTTAGCAGCGTAGCGCGCGGCCTCGCTGTCGGTTACAGCCGGCGACTTGATCGCCGCGACCGCCACGATCTTCAGCGGATCGCGGATCAGCACGGCGCGCATCGGCCCGTCGCCGAGCGTCGCCATGCGGATCTTCGCGGGGACAGACGCCTTGTCCAGCGGCACCTTGACGCGCCCGACCTTCTCGAGCGCCGCGGCGGCCTCCTCCTCGGAGATCACCGCCTCGGCGTCGCCTTGCGTCAGGGCCGTGTCGTCGCCCGCCTCGGACGTCGCGGCGATGAACAGCGCATCATCCTCGGGCGTGCTTGGGCCGTCGGACATCAGCGCGCGCGCGATCTCGTCCCAGCACGCGATGCCCGGCACCTTGACGTTGTTGCGAACCGCGAGCTCGACGACGCGATCGATCGTCGACATGCGCGCTTTGCGGTTCATGTACATCGCCGCGATGATCTCGGGATGGCGCAGCAGCGCCTGTTCGTTCTGCGCGATCTGATCGACCTCGCGCGCCCCGCCCTTCTGCGCGAGCACCGCGATCGTCTGGTCCGCGATCGTCGGGTTCAGCACGATCGCGTCGAACACCGCCGGTCGGTCCGCGAACATGCCGGCGAAGAAGTGCAGCACCCGCGGATCGAGCTTCGTGTCGGCGAGCGTGCCGACGAGGAGCTTCTCGGGCAGGCCGTTCGCGGTCGCCCTCGCCGCGCCGCTGATCGACGCATCGGCGTCGAGCGACAGCTGGTAGAGCACCGCGACCTGATCGGCCGGCGGCAGCGGCAGCATGCCCTTGCTCGCCATCATGCGGCCCGGCCCGGGACCGAGCGCTCGCTGCGCCGCGGAGGACAGCGTCGAGGGATCGAGCGGCGATGTGAGCTCGTTGGCCATGGTCAGGTCGCGTTGCGGTGATACAGGATCTTGAGTCCCTTGAGGGTCAAGAGATCGTCCGTCGCCTCGATCGTCCGGGTCTCCGTGGCGATGAGCGGCGCGAGCCCGCCCGTCGCGATGCACTTCGCCGGCCAGTCGACCTCGGCGCGAATGCGCTCGACGAGCGCGTCGACCATGCCGGCGTAGCCGTAGACGAGGCCCGCCTGCATCGACGCGACGGTGTTGCGCGCGACGACCTTGCCCGGTCGCGCGAGCTCGACGCGCGGCAGCTTCGCGGCGTGCTCGTACAGTGCCTCCGCGCTGATCTGGATCCCGGGTGCGATCACGCCTCCGAGATACTCTCCCTTCGGGTTGACGACGTCCCACGTCGTGGCCGTTCCGAAATCGACGACGATCAGGCCCGACTTGTAGTCCTCGTACGCGGCGACCGCGTTGACGATGCGATCGGCACCGACCTCGCGCGGGTTCTCGTAGAGGATCGGCATGCCGGTCTTGATGCCCGGACCGACGACGAGCGCGGGCCCGCCGCAGTAGTGCTTGAAGAAGCGCTGGAGCCCGAACACCGCCGGCGGCACCACGCTCGAGATGATGCCCGCGTCGATCGACTTCCACGGGAAGCCCTCCATGTCGAGCAGCGTCTTGAGGAGCACCGCGTACTCGTCCGACGTGCGCGCCGCCACGGTCTGGATCCGCCAGCTCGCCGCGAGCTCCGTGTCGCGAAACACGCCGAGCACCGTGTTCGTGTTGCCGACGTCGACGGCGAGTAGGACGGTCATGGGATGTGTGTCCGATGGTAGCTCGCCGTTTCCGGGCGTAGTAGGCTCGGCTCCACCTATGCGCCTATTCGGAAAGCTGATCGCCATCGGTGTGCTCGTACTGACTGCCTGTGGCGGTCCCGACGATTCGCCGCCCGGACCTCTCGCTCGTCACTTCGACGACATGTTCATCGCCGACGTGGATCCATCTCAACAGACCGGCGTGCTCCAGGCGCAGACCGAGTGGTCGAAGGCCAAGCTCGAGAACAACAAGGCGCAGGCCGATTTCGACCAGGCGACGTCGGATCTGGCGAACGTGCGCAACGATCAGAAGGGCGCGCAGCTCGCGATCGACACCGCGATCAACAACAAGAAGTCGGCCGAGCAGTCCGCCGACAACAACCGCATCAATGAAGCGGCGAAGGCGCTGCACGCCGCCGAGTCGCTGAAGAAGGCGGCCGACGCGCGCGTGAAGTATCACGAGGCGTATCGCGGCTGGCTCGCGAAGCACCTGCGCTGGACGCAGGAGAACATGTACTGGAAAGAGGCGCAGTACGAGCTCGCGAAGTCCGAGGTCGCGAAGCGCAACAACAAGAGCCCGAAGGGCATCGACTACAACTGGTTCCCCAAGCAGGCGGAGGAGCGCGGCAAGCGCACCGAGTCCGCGCGCGCCAAGGCGGACAGCGAGAAGCAGCGCGCGGTCGCCGCGCGTGACAACTGGCTCAAGGCGCAGCAGACGGCGGACCAGGAGAACGGTCGCCCGAGCGCGCTCCCCGATCCGATGGCGCCGAAGCCGGCTCCCGCGCCGGCGACTCCGCCTCCGGCTCCGGCAGCGGATCCCGCGGCGGCCGCGCAGTAAGAGCAGGTGTGAATGGCATCCGCGACGGCAGAGGCTGCGAGCAGCGAGGCTTCGACCGAAGCCGCTCGCATCCTCGTCGTCGATGACGAGCGCGTGATCCGCGAGATCCTCGCGGAGTTCCTCGCGCTCGAAGGCTTCAGCGTCCACACCGTCGAGGACGGCGAGAAGGCGCTGACCGAGCTCCGGCTGCGTCCGTACGATCTGTTGATCACGGACCTCAAGATGCCGCGCCTCTCGGGCCTGCAACTGCTCGAGCGGATCGAGCAGGAGCGGCTCGGCGTGCTGACCGTCCTGATGACGGGCTTCGGCACCGTCGAGACGGCGATCGAGGCGATGAAGAAGGGCGCGTACGACTACCTCCTGAAGCCGTTCAAGGTCGAGGAGGTGATCCATGTCGTCGAGCGCGCGCTGTATCGCCAGCGGCTGCAAGCGGAGAACATCCGCCTTCGCGAGGCGCTCACGATCTACAAGGTCAGCGAAGCGATCGCGCTCTCGCACGACATCGAGCACATCCTCGACGTCGTCCTGCGCGCCGCGCTCGACGAGGTGAAGGGCGACGTCGCGACGCTGCACCTGCGCGATCCGAGGTCCGGCTCGTACGAGGAGCGCGTGAAGATCATCAGCGCGCACGGGCCCGGCGGTCCGGCGACCGGCCTGCCCTCGCCCTCGTTCGGCGTGATCAGCGAGCAGTTCGCGCTCGGCGTTCCGATCCTCGCGCACGGCGGCAAGGCGGGTCGCTTCTTCACGGAGCACTCCGCGCCCGCGGACCTGTCGTCGTTCATCTCGGTGCCGCTGCAGGTGCGCGCGAACATGGTCGGCATGCTGAACGTGTTCTCGTTCACGCCGGGCAAGAAGTTCGACGAGGGCCATCGCAAGATGCTCGCGGTGCTCGCGTCGCGCGCGGCGAGCGCGATCGACAACGCGCGCCTGTACAGCGAGCTGCGCTCGACGAACGACGACCTCGTCAAGGCGAACACCTCGCTCGAGGAGATGTTCCAGCAGACGGTCGCGGGTTTCGCGCAGGCGCTCGAGGAGAGCGACATGTACACGCGCGGTCACTCGGAGCGCGTGGCGGTGTACTCGGAGATCCTGGCGCGCGGCCTCACGCTGCCCGACGCGGAGATCCGCAACATCGTGCAGGCGGGCGTGATGCACGACGTCGGCAAGATCGGCGTGCGCTACGACATGCTCAACAAGCCCGGCAAGCTCACGCCCGAGGAGGTCGCGGTGTTCCGCGAGCACCCCGCGAAGGGCAAGCGCATCCTCGAGCCGGTGCCGTGCCTGCACGGCCTGATCGACGGCTGCTGGTGTCACCACGAGTGGTGGGACGGCGGCGGATATCCGCGCGGCCTGCGCGGACACGACATCCCGATCGTCGGCCGCATCGTCGCGATCGCCGACGCGTACGACGCGATGACCTCGGATCGCGCGTATCGTCGCGCGCTGCCGCACGAGGTCGCGACCGGCGAGATCGAGCGGTGCGCGGGCACGCAGTTCGATCCGGAGCTCGCCGAGGCGTTCGTGCGCTTCCTCGAGACGTGGCGCAAGCAGATGCGCGAGCGCGGTCAAGACTCGCTGCTGCCGCGTTAAGCTGCACGCATGGCACTCGCGCGCGACTCGTTCTGTTCGTACTGCGGCACGAAGTACGACGCGCCGCACGCGTATCCGCGGACGTGTCCGGGCTGCAAGTACCAGACGTGGGCGAACCCGATCCCCGTCGGCGTCACGATCGTGCCCGTCGTCGACGGCGGGCGCACCGGCGTGCTCGTCGTGCGGCGCAACCTGCCGCCGAAGATCGGCAAGCTCGCGTTGCCCGGTGGGTTCCTCGAGGAGCACGAGGCTTGGAACATCGGCGCGGCGCGCGAGGTCCGCGAGGAGACCGGCGTCGAGATCGACACCGACCTCGAGCAGCTGATCTGGCGGTCGAGCTCGCCGCGGCCCAATCGGCTGCTCCTGTTCTGCGTCGCCAAGCCGGTCGACGCCTCGGAGTTTCCCTCGTTCGAGGCGGATGCCGAGACCCAGGAGCGCGGCCTGATCTACGGCCCCGACGGTCTCGACGATGAATTCGCGTTCGATCTGCACGTCGAGGCCACCCGGAAGTACTTCGCGTCCCGGGGCATCACGGGCCCGCACGCATTCGCGAAGAAGTAGCGGCTGCGGTATCGTCGAGCCCTCGATGGCAGGGGTCCTCGGGAAGTACCAGTTGGACTACCGGCTCGGCGGTGGCGGGATGGCAGAAGTGTTCATCGCGCACACCATGGGCGCGGAGGGCTTCTCGCGAAAGGTCGCGATCAAGCGCGTGCTGCCGGGGTTCTCCGACAACCCGCAGTTCGCGAAGATGTTCGTCGACGAGGCGCGGATCAGCGCACGGCTCCAGCACCCGAACGTCGTCTCGGTCCTCGACTTCGATCGCGATCCCGAGGGCCGGTTGTTCCTCGTCATGGAGTACATCGAGGGCAAGGACCTCGACGCGCTGATGCAGACGGGGCTCGTGCCATTTCCGGTCGCGATCTTCGTGACGAGCGAGATCCTGCGCGGCCTCGGCTACGCGCACGACCTGCCGATCACCGCCGGTCAACCCGGCACCAGCGACGGCATGCGCGGCATCGTCCATCGCGACGTGTCGCCGCACAACGCGCTGCTCTCGTGGGAAGGCGCGGTCAAGGTCAGCGATTTCGGCATCGCGAAGGCACGCTCCGCGAGCGAGGCGACCGCGTCGGAGTTCATCAAGGGCAAGCCCGCGTACATGAGCCCCGAGCAGGCGAACGGCGAGCGCCTCGACGGACGCAGCGATCTGTTCGCCGTCGGCGTGATGCTGTGGGAGATGCTGTGCGGGCGCCGGCTGTTCGTCGGCGAGGACACGCGCACGACGCTCGCGGCCGTGCTGTTCGGGACGATCCCCCGCCCGCGCGCGCTGCGGCCCGACGTGCCCAAGGATCTCGAGAAGGTCGTGATGAAGCTCCTCGAGCGCGACCTGCCCGCGCGCTACCGCACGGCGGAGCTCGCGATCGCGGACCTACTCGAGTGCAACGACGCGCCGAAATCGGGGCGCGAGCAGCTGATCCGCCTCATGACGGAGCGGTTCCCCCACGACGCGCCGTTCCGCCAGAGCCGCTCCAACCCCGGGCTCACCCCCGTGCCCGCGCACGCCGCGCATGCCGCGACGATCATCGCGCATCATCCGCAGCACCAGCACGCCGCCGGTCCACCGCAGCCCGCCGCGAGCATCGGCGCGATGCGCAGCGCGAAGACCGGCACGCTCGGCCCGCCGGGCATGTCGACGGGGAAGAAGATCGCGCTCGGCCTGCTCGTGGCGGCGGTTGCGGGCGGTGCGACGTTCGGGATCGTCGCGACGATGAAGTCCAAGACGGGCGCGAACGGCGGTGGCTCGGGGAGCGACGTGGCCATGGCCAGCGGCGCGCAGCCCGGCCCGCCCGCCGACGCCGCTGCTGCGACACCGCCCCCACCCATCGATGCCGCGCCGGAGGCGACGGTACCGGTGGATGCAGCGCCCGCGGTGGTCGTCGACGCCGCGCCCGCGGTCGATGCGCGCTCGGGTAGCGGCGAGGTCCGACCGGCCGTGAAGAAGTATGGCTACCTCGAGGTGATCACGAACCCGATCCTCACCGCTACCCTCGACGACGGCAGAGTGCGCGATACTCCGATCAGGAACCCGCCGTGGAAGGTCACGGTCGGCAAGCACACCGTGAAGTTCTCGAACGGGGAGAAGCGAAGCGTTTTGATCCAAGAAGGCAAAACAGAGAAGATCGAGATCCTCAAGTGAGAGCGTCCATCGTCCTCGCAGCGATGTTCGTGCTCGGGCTCGCGGCCACCGCGCGCGCCGAGGGCGTCGGCGTCGTGGTCACCGGCGACGCATCGATCCAGCCGCAGCTCGCCGCGCAGGTCGAGGATTGGCTGCGCCAGCGCGGGCACACGCTCGTCGCGGCGCCGCTGCGCCCCGATGCGCTGGTCTCGTTCATGGACTGCTTCGTGATCGAGGACCTCGCGTGCGCGCGCAAGATCGTCGAGGCCGAGGGGCAGTCGCCGCGCGTGATGTTCGCGAAGGCCGAGCTCGTCGTGAGCGGGACGGTTCGCGACATCACGATCACGGCGTACTGGTTCGAGCAGGGCTCGGACCCGATGGCCGCGCGGCGCACGTGCTCGGCGTGCACCGACGCGACGATGCACACGACGATCGACGAGGTGATGACCACGCTCGCGGGAAAGCAGCGCGTGGACGTGGGCACGCTCGAGCTGAGCATCACGCCGTCGACAGCGCGCGTGCGCATCGACGGCAAGGACGGCGCCGCGGGTGCCGCGCTGCCGATCGGCGAGCACGTCGTCGAGGTCACCGCGGATGGCTACGCGAGCGAGCGCCGCAGCGTGACGATCAAGGGCGGCGAGAAGCTCGCGATATCGATCGCGCTCGCTCCGGAGCGACCGCGCAGCAAGCTGCCGCTCGTCGGTGCGGGCGCCGGCGTCGCGCTCGCCGCGGTCGGCGTCGCGCTGATCGTGACCAGCGAGGAGGACACCGGCGAGAAGCCGGAGTATCGCGACACCCGGCTCGGCGGCATCGTGCTGACGAGCGCCGGCGTCGTCGCGATCGCGGCATGCACGTGGTGGTACTTGCGAAGCGGATCGACGCCGGATTCGTCACCGACCGTCGCGATGGTCCCCGGCGGCGCTACTCTTGGATGGACGCGAGCATTCTGATGAAGCACATCGCCCTCATCCTCCTCGTCGCGAGCGGCTGCACGAAGCAGAGCGAGAAGTACTGCGCGATGCACCCCGAGGACACGGTGAACTGCGCGGACGACGGCGACGGCGGGACGGGATGCCTCGGCAACGACGAGTGCATCGCGATCGATCCGGCGAAGCCCGTGTGCACCGAGGATCGCATGTGCGTGCAGTGCACCGTCGAGGACCCCACGACGTGCACCGAAGGTCGCGTGTGCCGCGGAGACAACACGTGCGGCGACTGCGTCGATCACGCCGAGTGCGCCTCCGCCGTGTGCAAGGCCGATGGCCGCTGCGCCGATGCGGGCGAGGTCGCGTACCTCGCGACCAACGGTGGCGGGGATGCCTGCACGCAGGGCGCTCCGTGCGCCGATGCGTCGGTCGCCGTGGCTACCGGACGAACGGTGATCAAGGTCAGCGGCACGATCACGAACACGGCCGCGGTCCAGTTCAACGCGCGCTCGACGGAGATCTACGCCGACGCGAACGGTGCGTTCACGCGGACGGGCCCCGGCAACATCATCGAGATCATGAGCACGGGGACCGAGCTGGCGATCTACGGGCTCCGCATCTTCGGTGCCACCGGCACCTCGATGGGCAACGGAATCCTGTTCATCAATCAAGGCGACCCGAAGCTCACGCTCGACCGGGTCCTGATCGAGAACAACGACGGCTCGGGCGTGCGCGCTCCCGATGGCGGCGACGTCACGATCACGCGGTCGGTGATCGCGAACAACTTCGGCAACCAGGGCCTGCTCCTCGCGAACGGCTCGTTCTCGGTGACGAACACGATCATCACCCAGAACGGAAAGAGCACGATGAACACCGGCGGCGCGTTCCTGTCGCCTGCCGGAGGCAGCGCGCGGTTCGAGTTCAACACCGTCGCGGACAACATCTCGATGGGCGGCGCGGGCAACTACCGGGGCATCACGTGCTCGTCGGGGCTCGACATCGCCAACAACATCGTCGTCGGCAACGACACGTCATCGTGCGATGCGACGTTCACGTTCTTCAGCCCGGGCGATCAGATCACCGGAGCGGGCAACATGAACGGCGACCCGATGTTCAAGTCGACCTCGACCCCGGCGAGCCCGACCTACTACCGGCTGATGCCGACCAGCCCCGCGAAGGACAAGGCCGACATGGCGGCGACGCTGACGATGGACATCGATGGCAACATGCGCCCGATCGATGGCCGTAGTGACATGGGCGCGGACGAGGTGTCTCCGTAGCATGCGCAGCTGGTTGGTGGCGGCGGTCGTCGTCCTGTGGATTCCGGTTGCCTGGGCGAGAGACGGCATCGTGCTCGAGTCGTACGGCGGCGCTCGTCCCGATGACGCCGCGAAGACGCTCGAGCCGTTGCTCGGCGAGCTCCAGCAGCGCGGGTTCGAAGCCGGCGACAGCATCGGCCGTTTGTACGAAGGCAAGGTCTCGCGTCCGCGGCAGAACAGCCTGCCGGCGAACTTCGCAAAGCAGCTCAAGGACGGACAGCAGGAGTACATCCGCGGCAACTACGCAGCGGCGGTCGCGAAGCTGCAGCCGTTGATCGACACCGCGCACGACAACTCGGGCGCGTTCGCGAAGAACCAGGCGCTGCGCCAGACGATGCTCGACGGCCTCGTCGCGCTCGCGCTCGCCCAGGATCGCAACGGCGATCCGAAGACTGCGCGGCTCACGTTCGAAGAGCTCGCGCGCAGCTTCCCCGGTACGCAGGTGCCGTCCGCGACGTGGGGCGCCGGCGCGGCGAAGCAGTACGCCGAGATCCAGCGCGAGCTGCTCCAGCAGGCGCAGGGCCGGTTGATCGTGAAGGCGCCCGCGACCGCGGAGGTCTACGTCAACGAGCGGTTCGAGCAGACCGGCAACGTCGTCAAGGATCTCCTCCCCGGCGAGTACCGCGTGTTCGCGCGCGACGGCGCGAAGCAGTCGCGCACGTATCGCATCACGGTGCGCTCCGCCGTCGATGCGACCGTCTCGATCGATCTCGATCTCGACAGCGCGATCCACAGCTCGCCGAGCTGGACGGGCCTCGAGTACACGAGCGAGGCCGAGCGCGAGCGCTTCGAAGCGAAGCACGCCGCGCTGTTCGCCAACGCGATCGAGGAGCGCGCGGTGATCGTCGTCGGGATCGACGCGAGCAAGGGCGTGATCTTCGGTGCGCTCGTGAACCTCGGCGGGCGCAACGAGCGGCTCGCGAGCATTCCGATCACCGCCGGCGAGGGGAGCAAGAGGCAGCTCGCGGCGTTCCTCGCGGGCGAGCCGGCGACGCCGGACATCGTCGTGCTCCTGGGCCCGGGCGCGCCCGGCAACGCGAAGGTCGAAGACGCCGGTCGCCTCGTCGACACGCCGCGCCCGTCGAAGACGCGATGGCGCGGGTGGCCGATCGTCACCGGCATCGGGACCCTCGGCGCGGGTGGCCTCGCCGCCTTCTTCTTCGTGACGCACGACAAGTGCACCGACGGATCCGACGATCGCAACTGCGCTCGCAAGACGAACCGCCTGCCCGGCGCGTTCGTCTCGCTCGGCGCCGGGGCGGTGCTCGCCGGGCTCACGATCTACCTGATCGCGACCAACCCGAAGACGGAGCCCGACAGGACGGCGTACGTCGTCCCGACCGACGGTGGCGCGCTCGCCGGCGTGTCAGTTCGCTTTTAGCGACGCGCGGATCGTGTCGAGCACGCCCGACGGCGCGCGCACCTTGAACGTCGTGCCGTCGTCGCCGTGCTCCTCGGCCAGCACCGTCGTGCGCTCGTGGATGTCGTGCGCGATCTTGCCGGCGAGCGCCCACGGTACGACGAGCTCGGCCTCCTCGAGCGCGCCGATGAACTGCTCGATCAGCCGATCGCGCAGCGCGGACACGTCGTGCTTGTCGCGGGCCGAC
Organism: uncultured Kofleriaceae bacterium; assembly: GCA_964617845.1. Taxonomy (GTDB): domain Bacteria; phylum Myxococcota_A; class Polyangia; order Haliangiales; family Haliangiaceae; genus JABFXX01. The sequence continues at coordinate 117,982 of CAZUAR010000011.1, forward strand.
AGCTGGATCGCGCGCGGGTAGCGATCGCGCAGCAGCGCGCGGCCCGCCTCGTCGACGCGATCGATCTTGTTGAGCAGCAGCCACGTCGGGACCTCGTCCGCGTGGATCTCGGCGAGCACCTCGCGCGTGACCGCGAGCTGATCTGCGAGCGCGGGATCGGAGGCGTCCAGGACGTGGAGCAGCAGGTCCGCATCGCCCGCCTCGTCGAGCGTGGAGCGGAACGACGCGACGAGGTCGTGCGGCAGCTTCTTGATGAAGCCGACGGTGTCGGTGATGAGGATCGGCGGATCCGTCGGCGGCAACAGCCGGCGCACCGTGGTGTCCAGCGTCGCGAACAGCTTGTCGGCGACGTACACGTCCGAGCTGGTCAGTGCGCGCATCAGCGACGACTTGCCCGCGTTGGTGTAGCCGACGAGTGCGACCGTCGGAAGCTCGCTGCGCCGGCCGCGTCGCGTCCGCGCGCCGCCCTCGATCTGCGCGAGCTCGTGGCGCAGCTCCGCGATGCGATCGCGAATGCGCCGGCGATCGAGCTCGAGCGTGCTCTCGCCCGCGCCCTTGCCGCCGATGCCGCCGCGAACGCGGTCGCCACCGCCGCCGCTCTCGCGCAGCCGCGGTGCGAGGTACTTGAGGCGCGCGATCTCGACCTGCAGCCGCGCCTCGCGCGTCTTCGCGTGGCGATGGAAGATCTCGAGGATCACGCTCGTGCGATCGAGGACATCGACGCCGGTCGCCTTCTCGAGGTTGCGCTGCTGCGTCGGGCCGAGATCGTGATCGACGAGGACGACCTTGGCGCGGGCGACGTCCGCCGGCTTCTCGTCTCCATGGACGTCGTCGGGATCCGGCGCGTCGTCGGACTCGTCGTCGTCCGCGTCCTCGTCGTCTTCGGCGTCGGCGGCGTCGTGTGCCTTCCGCGAGCCGGGCTTGGTGTACGTCTCGACCTTGCCGGAGCCGCCGGTCCACGTCGCGAGCTCCGCGAGCTTGCCCTCGCCGAGGACGACGCCCGAGGCGAGCTTGGCGCGGCGCTGGGTCACGCGACCCACGACGTCGAGGCCGAGCGTGGTCGCGAGCCGCTCGAGCTCTGCGAGCGAGCTCTCGAGCTCGTCGTCGGTGACGCCGGGCAGCTGGACGGCGACGACCACGGCGGGTGGTCGCTCGTCACCGGTGTCCGGGATGCGAGAGCCGAGGTCGAACGCCATAGGGGCGCGCACCCTAGCGCACGCGACCGTCCGTGTCGCGTGCTACCGCGCGAGAAGCCCGCAGTCGCGGGCGAAGGCGGTGACCACGTCGGCGAACTTCTTGTGCGCTTCCGCGTGCATCATGTGGCCGGCGCCGGGGAGGATCTCGAGGCGTGCGTCGGGGAGCGCCGCGAGGAGCGCGTCGAGCGTGGGGCGAAAGTACGCGGCGGAGCGCTCGCCGCCGACGAGCTGCACGGGCGTCGTCACGGAGCGCAGCTCGGCGTAGCGCGGGCGATACGCGATCAACGCTGCCGAGTCCGCGCGGATCTGCGCGGCCATCGACTTGCTTCGATCCTGGAACGCCTTCGGCATGCGCTCGTACGCGGCGTCGCCAAGGACGGTGCGCAGGAACAGCTCCGCCGCGGCCTCGTCGCCCTGCTCTGCTCGACGCTGATCGAAGCGCACGAGCAGCTCGTTCTGCTCCGGCGCGACGACGTCGCTCGGTTGCATCGGTGGCTCGAGCAACACGGCGCCGGCGAAGCGGGCCGGATAGCGCCGGATCGCGTCGAGCGCCACGACCGCACCGAAGGAGGAACCGCAGACCAGCGCGGGCGCATCATCGCCATCGAGCATCGCCACCGCGTCGTCGGCGTGGCCCTCGACCGAGGTGACATCGCGGCGGCGGTCGTACGCGATGAGGGTGAATCGGCCGCGCAGGTCTTCGCCGAGCTTGCTCGTGACCTGGATCGACCACGTGGTGTGGTCGGCCGCGCTGCCGTGGATCAGCAAGATCCTCGGGCCTGCCCCGACGCGTGCCACCGGGAGGATGCCGGGATTGTGGCTCGACATGGCGCTATGATTGCCACAGATGGGGCGCCCCGAGGACGACGAGTCCGCAGCTGCGGCGCCCACGCCGCATCCAGCGACGACGCTGGAGCGGATGTCGATGGGCACCGACGATGCGTTCGCGCAGACCGTGGCGCCCCACGTGCTGCCGCCGCTCGGCACGCCCGCGCCCGCCACCGCGCAGCCGCGACCGCCCACCACGCCGACGGCGCCCGCGCGGAAGCCGAGCGAGATGGAGTCGGATCAGACGATGGCCGCGCCGGTGGTCGGCGATCTGCCCGCGCTGCCGACGGTGCCGCACTCGGTCTACAAGGGCGACAAGGAGATCGCGCGCGGTGGGATGGGGCGCATCGTCGCCGCGGAGGATCAGCGACTGCGGCGACCGGTCGCGCTCAAGGAGCTGATCGATCCGTCGCCCGATCAGCTCGGCCGTTTCCAGCGCGAGGCGCTGATCACCGCGCGCCTGCAGCACCCCGGTATCGTGCCGGTCTACGAGGCCGGCCAGTGGCCGACGGGCGAGCCGTTCTTCGCGATGAAGATGGTCTCGGGGCGGCCACTCGACAAGGTGATCGCGGAGCTGCGCACGCTCGACGAGCGCATCGCGCTGTTGCCGCGGATCGCGGCGGCCGCCGATGCGATGGCGTACGCGCACAGCCAGCGCGTGATCCATCGCGACCTCAAGCCGGCCAACGTGCTGATCGGTGACTTCGGCGAGACCGTCGTGATCGACTGGGGTCTCGCGAAGGACCTCGATGCGAGCGACGGGCTCGCGTCGGAGGAGCGCGCGCCGAGGTCCGCGTCGGAACGAAGCGACAAGAAGAAGAAGACGGTCACCGACACCTCGTCGACGCTGACGATCGCGGGTGCGGTGATGGGGACGCCCGCGTACATGGCACCCGAGCAGGCGCGCGGCGAGCCGGTCGACACGCGCGCCGACGTGTTCGCGCTCGGCGCGATGCTGTACCACCTGCTCGCGGGCGTGCCGCCCTACAACGCGCGCACGGCGACCGACGTGATCGCAGCCGCGGCGCTCGGCCGCGTGGTGCCGCTCGAGGAGCGCGAGGGTGCGGAGCGCAACGCGCCGAAGGACCTCGTCGCGATCGTGGGCCGCGCGATGGAGCAAGACCCGGACAAGCGGTACGCGAACGCGGGCGAGCTCGCCGACGAGCTGCGGCGCTTCATGACCGGCCAGCTCGTCGGTGCGCACCACTACACGCTGTGGCAGCGCGTCGGCCGGTTCATCAAGAAGCACCGCGCGGCGGTCACGATCTCGACGCTGTCGGTGATCGCGTTCGCGGTGTTCGGCACGCTCGCGATCCGCCAGATCGTCGAGCAGCGCGACCTCGCGAACGAGCAGCGCGTGATCGCCGAGAGCCGGCGCGTCGCGGCGGAGAAGCTGATCGACAAGATGCTGTCGGACGTGAAGGTTCGCCTGCAGCAGATCGGCCGGCTCGACGTGCTGTCCAACCTCGGCGGCGAGATCCGCAACTACTACGAGACGCTCGAGCACATCCCCGGCGGCATGCCAGACGCCGATGGCGATCGCATGGCGAAGGCGGTCGATATCGTCGGTCTCGCCGAGCGCGACTCCGGCCAGCTCGATCGCGCGCTGTCGACGTGGACGGAGGCGCGCGCCAAGCTCGAGCGATCGATCGCGGGTGACACGACGAGCGCGTCGCTGTTTCGCCGCACGATGCTCGCGCGCTTCGACTTCGAGATCGGCACGATCCATCAAGCGCGCGGCAAGGTGCCCGCTGCGATCGCGTCGTTCACGGCGGCGAAGAAGCAGTTCGATACGCTGCGCGCGCAGGCGCCGCGCGATCGTCAGGTGCTCCTCGGCGGCGCCGACACGCACGACAAGCTCGGCGACCTGCTGCGCAACGAGGGCAAGATCGACGCGGCGCTCGAGGAGTACCTCGAAGCGAAGAGCGAGCGCGAGCTCGCAGGCAGCGGCGGCGCCGCCCGACCGCCCGAGGACATCCTCGCGTTGTCGACCAGCCACATCAAGCTCGGCTCGGTGTACCTCGCGCGCGGCGAGTCGGCGGCGGCGCTGCAGTCGTTCAAGTCGGCGCTGCGGCTGCGCGAGACGCTGCTCGAGACGCAGCCCGACAACGTCGAGGTGCTCAAGGAAGTGATCGCGGTGCAGACCGAGCTCGCCGACGTGCAGCGCCAGCTCGGCGACGACAAGGGCGCGATCCAGACGTATCGCGAGATGGTGCCGACGAGCGAGACGCTCGCGCGCCGCGATCCCACGAACACCGTGTGGCACCGCGACCGCGGCAACCTGATGTCGAACCTCGGGTTCGCGCTCCTCGACGTCGGCGAATTCGCCGAGGGTCTCCAGCACCTCGAGCTCGCGATCGAGACGCAGAAGGTGCTGGTCGCGAAGGACGAGAAAGCGCTCGCCTGGCAGGGCGATCTCTCGCGCTCGTATCTGCGCTCCGGAGACGGCTACGTCTACACGAACGACATCGCGAAGGCGATCTCGTACTACGAGCGCTCGCTCGGCATCCGCATGAAGATGTCGGCCGCCGACCCGAAGAGCGCGCCGTATCGACGGAGCGTCTCGTGGGCGCACACCAAGCTCGGCAACGCGCACGCGTTCCAGGGGCGACTCGACGCCGCGATCGCCGCGCACGAGAAGGCGCTCGCGCTCCGCGAGCAACTCGTCGCCGAAGCTCCCGCGCACACGGGGTTCAAGAACGAGCTCGCGTCGACGGAGATCGCGCTCGGCAGGCTCGTCGCTCCGCGCGATGCAAAGCGCGCCCGAGACCTCCTCGCGCGCGGCATGAAGCGGGCGCGCGAGCTGGTCGAAGGCGACACCGTCAACGTCGAGTGGAAAGAGACGCTGACCCAGGGCCTCATCGCGAGCGCCGAGCTCGCGCGAGTCACGAGCGATCGCGCCGCACGCGCCGCGGCGCTCGAGGAAGCGCGCGTCCTCGCCGAGGCCGCCGTGGTACGCGCGCCGCAGAACGCGCACTGGCCGGGCTACGTGGCCGAGATCCACGCGGGGCTCGCGGAGTCCGCGCCCGACGCGAAGGCGGCCGCCGCCGAGTGGAAGCTCGTGCGCGACACACTCGAGCCGCTCGCGCAGGCCAAGCGTCTCCCCGCGACACGCAAGGCGCTCCTCGAGCGCGCGCGCGCGAACGCTCGCTGATCCGCGCGGCTGCTCGCTACGCGCCCTTGGTCAGGCGCGCCGCCGGAATCAGCACCTCGAAGTCGACCAGCCGGCGTAGCTCGCCGTCGTCGAGGGACACGCCGCGCGTGGCGAGCACCTCGAGCACCTCGGCGGTGGGCCGGCCGTCGAACTCGGCGAGCGCCGCGACGACGCTCGGATCGAGATCGATCACGTCCGTCGGGCTGAACGTGCGCAGGCGCGTCTTCTTGCCGACGGGCTTGCTCTGGAACGAGCCGATCGCCAGCGCCTCGGGGAGCTGCGTCGACTCGTGCGCCTTGTACGCGGCGACGACCGCGCGCGCGCGCACGCGGACGTCGGGTCCGCAGATCGCGAGCACGTCCGTCCACGACAGCGCCTTCACGCGCTTCCAGCACTCCGAATAGAACTGCGCCTCGCGCCCGAGCCACGTGCCCCACGCGAGCTTCATGTGTGCCTTGTCGACGGTGCCGTCGAGCTCGTGATGTCCCAGTCGCGGTGACACCGGCGCCGGCATCGTCAGCATCTCGAGCGCGACGTCACCGGGATCGAGCTCCACGAGGCACCACATCGCGAGCTGCTTCTCGATCGGAACGAACAGCTCCTTGAGCGCCTTCCACAGCGCCGCGCCGCGCGAGCCGCGATCGAACTTGCAGTGGTAGTGGAAGCACGTCGCCTCGCGATACGCCCACACGCCGCACCTGCCCTGCTCGTCCTGAAAGCCGCACTGCATCGACACGGCCTGGCCGAACGCGGTGGCGTTGTCGAGCTTCGCGAGCAGCGCCTGATACACGGGGAGCCGCGCCATCCCGAGCGGCGTCATGCCGACGATGCGGTCGAAGCGATTCTTCAGCTCGCGCCGTCCACTCGCGGTCGGATCGCCGATCAACGCGCCGACGCTGTAGTTCGACAGCTCGGGATAGTACGTGCAGCACTTCGTCTTCTTGTCGAACTGCCGCTCGGCGCCCTTCTCGGGCAGCATCGCGCAGTCGTCGCACGTCGCGCGCGACTCGGTCGCGATCGGCCCGCCGAGCAGCTCGGTCATCCATCGACCGTAGAGCGGCGGCAGCACTAGACGCTCTTCTTCATGCCGTACATGAGCAGCAGCGCGAACATCGCCACCGGCAAGATGTACGGGATCACGACGACGCCACCGACGGCGAGCTTGTCCCACCCGAGGATCAGCTCGAACCACACGACCGATCCGCTGATCAAGAACGCACCGATCGCTTCGGGCCAGTCGGTCTCCATCTTGAGCCCGAGCCAGAACACGACGGCACCGACGAGGAACGTCACGGTCGCCAGCGCCCAGCTCGGCATGCCGAAGAAGCTCTTCAGCCCCGACGACGCGGCGCCCGGGTTGAGCCACACGAGGTTGATCACGACGACGATCGCGACCAGCAGCACCATCAAGATCAGGTAGGTCCAGATCTTCGATCGGCCTTTGCCCATGAACTCGCGTTCGACGACTTCATCGCCCATAGACCGCCAGCGTATCAGAGGAGCTGGAGGAGCGCGGGCACCGTGGACACCGGTGGCGCGCAGGTCGGCCCGGTGCAGACGAACGCGCGCGCGCGTCCCTCGCTGCTCGTCTTGCCTTCGAGGATCGACGCACTCGCCCACGGCCCCGCGATGCACAGCGTGGGTGCATACGTTCGTCTCGCGGCGGTCAGCAGCGCGTCGCGCTCCGGCCCGTCGGTGACGACGAGGACCTTCGCGTGCAGGTACAGGTCGAGCGCCGCGAACAAGGCGCTGTTCGCGAACGCATTCGGCGCGACGCTGCCGCCCAGGCGCTGCACGAGGTACCTCTCCGCCAGCTGCAGCGCGCTCTCGTCGCCGGCGACGAGGCCCAGTCGCAACAGCGCGGTCGTGAACCACGCCGCGCCCGAGGGAATCGCGCCGTCTTGATGCGACTCGGGGCGGTGCGGGAGAAGCGAGTCGCCGCCGGTCGACAGATAGAAGACGAGGACCCCGTCTTCCTCGGAGACGAACCTCGCGCGCGCGGTCGCGATCAGCTGCGAGCCCAGCTCCCACCACGCGCGATCCCCCGTGGCTTCCGCCAGATCGAGAAAGGCGCACGCACAAAATGCGTAGTCCTCGAGCGTTCCGTCGAGCGACTTGGTCGCACCCGCGTGAAACACGCGCGCCAACGACACGGCTGCGCCCGCGGCATCACCGCCGACCTCGTGCGCGATCATGCGCTCCCTGACGAAGCGCGCGACGCGGAGCGCGAGGTCGAGCGCGTGGTCCTGTCCGGTCGCCTTCCACGCGGCGACGAGGCCGGCGATCGCGAGGCCGTTCCAGCCGGCGAGCACCTTGTCGTCCGTGCCGGGACGATTGCGGTGCGAGCGCACCTCGAACAGCTTCTGGCGCGCCTCGGCGAGCTGCTCCTCTTCGTGCGGCGAGGACCGCGGCGCGATGCGAGACAGCACGCACGACGGTGTGTCCTCGAAGTTGCCGCGCTCGGTGACGCCGTAGGCCTGCGCGAACACGAGGCCGCTGACCTTGCCGAGCTGCACGAGCACCTCGTCGAGCGTCCACACGTAGAACTTGCCCTCCTCGCCGTCGGAGTCGGCGTCGAGCGACGACCACAGACCGCCGGCAGGATCGGACAGCTCGCGCTCGAGGAACGCGATCGTCTCGGCGATGACCTCGTTGGCGCGCGCGGCGAACGAGCCGCCCTGCGCGACGACGGTGGCGTAGATCGAGAGCAGCTGCGCCTGGTCGTACAGCATCTTCTCGAAGTGCGGCACGAGCCACTTCTCGTCGACCGAGTAGCGCGCGAACCCGCCGCCGAGGTGATCGTAGATGCCGCCTTCGGCCATGCCCTTGGCCCAGTCGTGGAACGCGGCCTTTGCGGGCTCGCCGAACGACAGGCGGCCGGCGCGCGCGAGCAGATCGTGCGTGGAGCTCGAGGGGAACTTCGGCTTGCCGCCGAGACCGCCGTGGCGCGGATCGGCGCGCTCCGCGAGCTGCTGCCCGGCGGTCACGATCAGCGAGGTCGCGAGCGCGGCAGGGTTTGCGTCGCGCGCACCGCGGCGGTAGTGCGCGTCGACGCGCTGGAGGCCATCGACGAGCGCGAGCGCGTTGTCTTCAGCGTCGGCGCGCTGGCTGCGGTACGCGTCGGCCATCGCGGTGAGAAGCTGCGGGAAGCTCGGCCGCCCGAAGCGCGGCGCCGGCGGGAAGTACGTGCCGAGGAAGTACGGGCGGCCGTCGGGGAGGCAGAACGCGGACAGTGGCCAGCCGCCGCCCTCGCCCTGCACCATGATCGCGTTCATGAAGATCGCATCGACGTCCGGACGCTCCTCGCGATCCACCTTCACGTTGATGAAGTTCTCGTTCATCAGGCGCGCGATGGCGTCGTCCTCGAACGACTCGTGCGCCATGACGTGACACCAGTGACACGCCGCATATCCGATCGAGACGAACACCGGTTTGTCGGTGCGCTTTGCCTCCGCGAACGCCTCGGCCGACCACGGCCACCAGTCGACCGGGTTGTCCGCGTGCTGTCGCAGGTACGGCGAGCTTTCGCTGGCGAGCCGATTGGGCATGGGACTGGTTACCCCAAAAAGTCCTTACAGAAGTGCGATCAAGTGTGGCCGATCAGTGGATCTTGGAGATTTGGTCGCGATACCAATTCAATATGATGCGCTTGTCTCCATCGACCCTAGCTGCGATGTCCTGCAGCGCCATCGTAGCGAGCTCCTCGTTGGCCTCGGCCAATGTCGAGATCGGTGGCACTGCCGGCGTCCACGTCTTCAACGAGAATAACGAGCTCGGCGTGAAGGACTTCGCGGATGCCCCGCATCAGCGGACGTCTGTTCTCCTCGGCCTGCGCGTCGGCGTGTTCTTCGCCGATGTCATCGGCGTCGAGGGCGAGCTCGGCGTGATCCCGACGATCGCGAAGAGCACGGTCGGCCAGGAGCTCGACTACTCGACGACGGACCTCACGTTCCGTGCGCACCTCGTCGCCCAGCTCCGCGCGCGCAACCCCGAGAACCGCTTCATCCCGTTCGTGTTCGTCGGCGGCGGTGGCTTCACCGTCGTGCAGACCAACAACGAGATGCAGGGCAGCGATCCCAAGCGCGTCATCACCGAGGACACCGACGCCGCGTTCTACTTCGGCCTCGGCTTCAAGTACCGCATCACGCCGCGCGTCGGCGTGCGCCTCGACGGTCGCCTCCTGCTCGTGCCGAGCAGCGAGAACACGATCCCGCCCGACCCGGACGTCAAGAAGGTCACGCAGGACTTCGAGGCGCTCGCGTCGTTCTACATGTCGTTCGGCAACTCGACGACCGTTGTCGTCAAGGAAGAGGTCCCCGAGGATGACGATCCGGACAAGGACGGCATCGTCGGCGCGGCGGATCAGTGCCCGACCGATCCCGAGGACAAGGACGCGTTCCAGGACGACGACGGCTGCTCCGAGCCCGACAACGACGGCGACGGCATCCTGGACGCCTCCGACAAGTGCCCGACCGACGCCGAGGACAAGGACGGCTTCGAGGATGACAACGGCTGCCCGGATCCGGACAACGACGGCGACGGCATCAACGATCAGCAGGACAAGTGCCCGGCCGAGCCCGAGGACAAGGATAGCTTCCAGGACGACGACGGCTGCCCCGACCTCGACAACGACGGCGACGGCGTTCTCGACGCGCAGGACAAGTGCATCGACCAGCCGGAGACCAAGAACGGCTATCAGGACGAGGACGGCTGCCCCGACGAGGTGCCGGAGAAGATCCGCAAGTTCACCGGTGTCATCCAGGGCATCAACTTCCGCGTGAACTCCGACGCGCTGCTGCCGACGTCGAACCGAACGCTCGACAAGGCGGTCGCGATCCTCAAGGAGTTCCCGGACCTCAAGCTCGAGATCCAGGGCCACACGGACGACCAGCCGCTCAAGGCGAAGAAGGGCGCGAAGTTCGCCGACAACCTCGAGCTCTCGCAGGGTCGCGCCGAGAGCGTCCGCGCGTACTTCATCAAGAAGGGCATCGACGAGAGCCGCCTCTCGGCGAAGGGCTTCGGTGACTCGAACCCCGTGGTGCCGATCGAAGGCCTCAAGGGTGGGAAGCTGAGCGCCGCGCGCTCCAAGAACCGCCGTGTCGAGTTCCAGCTCGTCAGCTCGGGTGCGTCGGCGGCCCCGGCAGCGCCGGCCCCGGCAGCGCCGGCGACGGGCGGCGGCGGCACGCTCAACTAACGAGCACGTCGCTCCAGACGCCAACGGCTCCCGCGCGGGAGCCGTTTTCGTTTTCGGAGGCGGGGACGCTCACGCGGAGGCGGAGACCTCACGCGCTCGGCGGACTACGACTCGCTGTCGTCGGGCGTCTCGTCGCCCTCGTCGCCCTCGTCCTCACCCTCCTCGCCCTCGTCGGCCTCGAGGTCCTCGTTCGGGATCGTGTCGCTATCGTCGATCGCTTCGATCGGCGCGCCCTCGGCGATGCTGCTCTCCTCGCCCGGATCGGCCAGGCGCTCGATCGCGGCGACCTTCTCGCCGTCGTCGACGCGCATGAGGCGCACGCCCTGCGTGGCGCGGCCCTGCGTCGAGATATCGCGGACGCGCAGGCGGATCAGCTTGCCCCGGTCGGAGATCAAGATGACGTGGTCCTCGTCGCTGACGATGCGCACCGCCGCGACGAGGCCGTTGCGCGCGGTCGTCTTGATCGCGATCACGCCCTTGCCACCGCGGTTCTTGGTCGGGTAGTCGCCGACCGCCGTGCGCTTGCCGTAGCCGCGCTCGCACACGGTGATCAGCGTGGCCGCCGCCTCGCGCGCGAACGTCACCATGCCGACGAGGCGGTCGCCTTCGCGCAGCGCGATGCCGCGCACGCCGCCGGCGGTGCGGCCCATCGGACGGACCTTGTCCTCGGTGAAGCGCACGGCGAAGCCCTTCGCGGACGTGAGCAGCACGTCGTCGGCCTTGGTCGTCAGCGCGACACCGACGAGGCGGTCGCCCTCCTCGATCGAGATCGCGCGGATACCGCTCTGGCGGACGTTCTCGAACTGCGAGAGCTCCGTCTTCTTGACGGTGCCCGACTGCGTCGCGAAGAACACGCACGTGTCGTCGCGGAACTCCTTGAACGGCAGCATCGCGACGACCTGCTCGCCGTCCTGCAGCTCGAGCACGTTGACGAACGCGCGGCCCTTCGCGGTGCGCGAGCCCTCGGGCAGCTCGAACACCTTCTTGTAGTAGACGCGGCCCTTGTCCGTGAACAGCAGCGTGTGGTCGTGCGTCGACGCGGCGAACATGTCGACGATGAAGTCGTCATCCGTCGACGTCGCGCCGGTGATGCCGCGACCGCCGCGGCCCTGCGCTTCGTACTCGCTGACCTTGGTGCGCTTGATGTAGCCGAGGTGGGTGCGCGTGACGACCATGTCCTCTTCGTCGATCAGCTCCTCGGTCATCACCTCGCCCTGCGCGTCGACGATCTGCGTGCGGCGCGGGTCGGCGAACTCGGCGCGGAGCGCCTTCAGCTCCTCGACGATCGCGGCCATGAGCTTCTTGTCGTCGGCGAGCAGACCTTCGAGGTAGTCCGTCAGCTCCCACAGCTCCTTGTACTCGGCTTCGAGCTTCTCGCGCTCGAGGCCCGTCAGGCGCCCGAGGCGCATGTCGAGGATCGCCTGCGCCTGGCGCTCGGACAGCAGCACGAACCCGCGCTCCTTCGCCGCGGCGACCTCCTCGGGCGGGCGGCCGGCGCGCTCGAGGAAGCCGTCGAGACCGCCGAGCTTCTCGGACATCAGGCGGCTCTTCGCGATGTCGGTGTCCTTCGATGCGCGGATGATCTCGATCACGCGATCGATGTTCATCACCGCGAGGCCCAGGCCCTCGACGATCTCGCGGCGCGAGCGGGCCTCGCGCAGATCGAACAGCGTGCGCCGGGTGACGACCTCGCGGCGGTGGTCGACGAACACTTGGAGCGCGCGCTTGAGCGACAGCGTCACCGGGCGACCGTCGACGATCGCGAGCATGTTGACGCTGAACGAGCTCTGCAGCGCGGTGTACTTGAACAGGTTCGCGAGCACGACCTGATCGCTCGCGTCCTTCTTGAGCTCGAACACCACGCGCATGCCGGTGCGATCGCTCTCGTCGCGGATGTCGCTGATGCCCTCGAGCTTCTTCTCGCGGACCATATCGGCGGTCGATTCGATCCACCGCGCCTTGTTCACCATGTACGGCAGCTCGGTGATGATCAGCGCCGAGCGATCCTTGCGCAGCTCCTCGACGCTCGCGACACCGCGCACCGCGATCGCGCCGCGGCCCGTCTTGTACGCGCTGAGGATGCCGACGCGTCCCTGGATCACGCCGCCCGTCGGGAAGTCCGGCCCCGGGATGTACTTGATCAGCTCGTCGTCCGTGAGGGTCGGCTTCTCGATCAGCGCGAGCACGCCGTCGATCACCTCGCCGAGGTTGTGCGGCGGGATGTTCGTCGCCATGCCGACCGCGATGCCGGTCGCGCCGTTGATCAACAGGTTCGGGACCTTCGTCGGAAGGACGGTCGGCTCGAACTCCTTGTCGTCGTAGTTCGGCTGGAAGTCGACCGTCTCCTTCGCGATGTCCGCCAGCAGCTCGCCGGCGATCCGGCTCATGCGGCACTCGGTGTAGCGGTACGCGGCCGGCGGATCGCCGTCGACGCTGCCGAAGTTGCCCTGGCCGTCGACGAGCATGTAGCGCATCGCGAAGTCCTGAGCCATGCGGACCAGGGCGTCGTAGACGCTCGCGTCGCCGTGCGGGTGGTACTTACCGATCACGTCACCGACGACGCGCGCGCACTTCACGTACGGCCGGTTCCACGTGTTGTTCAGCTCGCGCTGGGCGAACAGGATCCGCCGGTGGACGGGCTTGAGCCCATCTCGCGCGTCGGGCAACGCACGCGAGACGATGACGCTCATGGCGTAATCCATGAACGAGCTCTTCATCTCGTGTTCGATCGAGATCGGCGTGATGTTCGAAGCCGGAACGTCAGTCATTCGAGGTGTGAATTTGTAGCGCTCTTCGACGGTTTTCGGGTGCCGATCGCTCCCGAAAATCGACGAGAAATTGCATACTGCTCGCGGGGAAATTGACGATGGGTGCTGACGAGCTGGTGTCGCTGCTCGTGCGTCTGATCAACGCGCCGGACGACGCGCTGGCGCGCCGAAATGCGATCGACGCGCTCGAGGCGCGCGGCCTCCGCAGCGAAGCCGCTTCGCTGCTCGCGAGCTTCATCAACTTCACCGGCCACGAGGAGTCCCCGCCGCTCCCGTGTCTGTGCAAGGCGTGCATCGCGAGCGCGCCCGAGAGCGCGACCGCCGACGGTCTCTCCTTCACCCGCGCCTTCGTCGTCTCCGGCACGCGCGTCCTGCACTTCTGGCTGCCCGAAGAGCTCGCAGGCGATCGCGCCGAGGTCCGGCGTGCCGTCGGCGAGCGGCTCCGCGCGCGCCTCGCCCGCAAGCGCAGGAAGGTGAAGGCGTGACCGCACCGCTCACCTTCCTCGCGACCGACGCCTCCGCGCGCCGCCGCGGCATCGAGCGACTCTCGCCCGACGAGCTCGCGGACCCGACCATCGTCTACGGCCTCCGCCGCGTCCTCGCGTCCGATCCCGATGTCGCCGTCCGCGCGCTCGCCGCCGGTGCGCTCGGCGCCGCACGCATCGCCCTCCCCGATCCGATCCCGTGGCTCGTCGAGGCGCTCTCCGACGAGTCGCCCGTCGTGCGCGACGCCGCGATCCGCGCCCTCGCCCGCCACGCCCCCGTCGCCGCGTACGCGCCGCTCTGCACCCTCGCGCGCACCGACACGACGTGGTGGGTCCGCCGCGCCGCGCTCTACGCGCTGGGCGTCATCGGCGCGCGCGCCGCCGACGCGTCGTCGGCCGCCTCCGCGGATCCGATCGCACCGGCCCGCGCGGCCCTCACGGACCCGTTCTGGCGCGTGCGCCACGCCGCGATCCAGGTGCTCACCGTCCACGGCAACCGCGCCCCCGATCGGCGCGCCGAGATCCTCGCGTCGATGCCCGCCGGCTCGGGCACCGCGCAGTACCTGAGCGCGCTGTGGGGACCCACGCTCGTCGAGGGCCTCGCGCGCGAGCCCATCTCGTCGCGGCTCCCGCCCGAGCTGCTCGATCGCGACCCCGCCGTCGTCACCGCTCGCCTCGCAGACATGGAGGCGCCCCCGCCGCTCGCGATCGTCGAGCTGCTCTGCGATCCGCACGTGCCGCTGCGCACGCTCGCCGCCGCGCGCTTGATCGAGGCGAACGACGATACCGCGTTCGCGGCCGCGCTCAACTGGCTCGACGAGCCTCGCATCCCGCACGTCGCGCACACCGTCATCACGATGCTCGACTCGCTCGGGGACGCCGCGCTGACCCTCGCGACGCGCGTGCTCTCCGCGCCCGCCCGCCCGGGTGCCTCGCGGTGGGCGATCGGCTGGGTCGTGGCCACGCGCTACATGGACCTCGCGCACCTCGCGTGGACGCGCGCCGTCGAGCTGGACGAACGCGCGCTCGCGATGCCACTGGCGCCCGTCGCCGGCCTCATCGACGCGCTTCGCGCGCCGTGCTCCTCGTCGAAGAACGGCGCCGTCGATGCACCTGTCGCTGCACGGCGGTCGCCGAGCGACGGGTCGACGGAAGACGCGCTCTTCGCGCCCTTCGTCGCGAACGACGTCGAGCTCGCGATCGCCGCCGCAGACGAGCTGCTGCTGCGGCCCGCGCACGTGCGCCGCGAGGTCCTCGCTGCGATCACGCCGCATGCATCGAGCGCTGTCCGCATGCGGCTCGCCGCCGCCGCCGCGGCGATCGAGCGCGAGGCGGGTGTCGAGCGCGATGCGGGTGTCGAGCGCGATGCGGGTGTCGAGCACGATGCGGGTGTCGAGCGCGATGCGGGTGTCGAGCGCGATGCGGGTGTCGAGCGCGAAACGGCTGTCGGGCGCGATGCGGGTGTCGAGCGCGATGCGGGTGCGGGTGTTCGCGCGCACGTCGACGCGGCCTTGCTCGATGCAGCCCCTCTCGTGCGCGCGACGGCGCTCTCCATCGTCGGCGCGAGTGTTTCTGCGGAGACGCGAGCCCGCGCGCTCGCGGATCTCGATCCCGCCGTGCGCGAGTCGATGGTCGCGTACGCGAGCCTCGACGAGCTCGCGACCCTCGTCGACCGCGAGCGCGATCCGTGGGTTCGGCGCGCGGCGAGTCGCGCGATCGCTGGAAGGCTCCGAACGGCGCGTCGCGATGCGCGCCCCCGGGCGGACGCCGAGCGCGCCGAGCTCGCCGAGCTCGAGGGCCTCCTCGTCCAACTGAGCGCGGACGCCGACGAGTGGATCCGCACGCTCGCGGTTCCCTTCCTCGAGCCGGCACGCACCGAGCACATGGCGCGGATCGTCGCGCTCGCGGCGGATCCGTCGGTCATGGTGCAGTCCGCGATTGTCGAGAAGCTCGCGACGATCCCGGACGATGCTCTGCGCGCCGCCATCACGGACCGTCACGCGCGTGCCACGACGGTGGCCCCGATCCACGAGCGGGTGATCGAACACGAGCACGCGCACGAGACCGATGCGATCCGTGCGTGGCTCGCGACGAGTGACGCCCACTCGATCACGACGAGCGAGACGCTCGTACCCCGAGATGCCCACTCGGTCGCGACGAGCGACACGCCCGCGACCAGCGATTCCACGGACGCGTCGAGCACCGACGTTCGGGCGAGCGCGAGGATCTCGTCCTCACGCGATCCGGACGAGGGCCCCGCGCACGAGAGCGCGGTCGCCGATGTGGCCGGGTCCGTCGATGCATCGGGCTCGTCGGCGCGCGAGGCCGCGGTCGCGCGCGAGCTCCGAGCGTTTGGCTCGTCGGGCGTCGCGACCACGCCGCTCGTGATCTCGGGCGCGTTCGATCTGCAGCCGGGCTCGCTGCGAATCGCGGCCGAGCGCGGGGTCACGACCTACTTCTGGGAGCCGCCGTATTCGGGGCTGACCCGGTTCTTGCGATCCCGGCGCGAGCGCGCGCGCAGCCAGGTCGTGACCGGCACGTATCACGCGGATGCGCGCTCGATCGTGAAGGACGTCGACCGTGCGCTGCGGCGGCTGCGGCGCGACGTGATCGACGTGTACCTCTTGTTCTGGACGCGCAGCGATGCGCGCGTCGACGAGCGCGCGTTCGAGGTGATGTCTGCGCTCAAGGCGGCCGGCAAGGTGCGCGCGATCGGGTTCTCGACGCACGATCGCGCGCTGGCGATGCGCGCGATGGATCGCAGCGCGTGGGATGTCGTGATGACGAGGCACAGCGCGGCGCACCCGGGCATCGAGGACGGCATGCTGGCGCACGCGCGCACCAAGGGCGTCGGCGTGCTCACCTTCACCGCGCTCTGCTACGGGCGGATGCTCAAGGGCGATGGGGCGCCGAGCGCGCAGGACTGCTACCGGTACTCGATGGCGCAGGACGGCGTGACCGCGACCATCTCGGCGCCGCGGCGGCACCGCGAGCTCGTCGAGAACCTCGACGTGCTCGGCGCGGGACCGATGAGCGCGAGCGAGATCGAGCGCGTGCGGACCCACGGGGCGGGAGTGCGCGTCGAGAGCCAGCAGTTCAACGCGCTCGTGCGGCAGCCGACGCGCGATGCGGCCGCGGCGGCGATGGCGATGCTCGAGGAAGCGCTCGCTCCCGGCGAGGGAGATCGCGACGAGGCTTGTGTCACGCCCGAGGCTCTGCAACGATCGCTGGGCTCTCGGGGACGTGGCCGAGCTAGCCTTCCGTCCGCGATGCTACGTCGCGGCCGACTGTGACCTGACATGAAGAACGTACGAGCGCGCGCTCCGCTTACCGGCTTCTTCGAGCGCGCGTCACACTGCCGAGCAAGTAGCCCGCGCGTCCCCGAGGGCTTTGCTATGGTGGAGAGGCTCTCGGGTGCACGAGCTAGCCTTCTGTCCGCGATGCTACGTCGCGGCCGATCGCGACATGACGTGAAGAATGTACTCGTCCGAAGTCCGCTTACCGGCTTCTTCGTCTTCGGAGATCACTGCCGAGCAAGTAGCTGTCCACCCGAGAGCGCTTTGTCGTGACGCCGCTGTTGAATCCCATCGAGCTGATCCTCGAGCTGCGCAAGCTCGTGGCAGAGCCGATCGCGAATGCGGCGGCGATCCGCGCGCTCGTCGAGCGGCACCAGGCGATGGCCGAGTACCAGATCGCGCGGTTCTATGTCGCGAAGCACCTCACGGCGCAGGTGGAGGCGCTGTTCGCGAGCGTGGATCCGCGCGAGCGGCGCGCGGGCGTCGAGCTGATCCAGCTCGGGTTCCCGCGGACGCTCGCGGGCAAGCTGTTGCGGCGCGTGGTGAAGGATCCCGACATCGGCGTCGCGAAGCGGGCGCGCGCGACGGTGAAGAAGTTCGGGCTCGAGGATGTCGCGCTGCCGGACACGCGCTACGACGGTGCGCGCTCGCGGATCGGGCGCTGGAACCCGACGGGCTGGGCGTTCGGCCTGTTCGGACACCGGCGGTCGTGGTCGCGCAAGCCGAAGAAGCCGACGAACGTGCCGGCGCTCGGCGCGACGGGATTGCCCTCGATCACGACGCGCGCGGAGCTGCTCGCGTTCCTGGGCGTCGACGAGAAGGAGCTCGTGCGCTGGATGCGGCCGGGCGCCGCGGCCGGGTCGGCGTACGTCGAGTTCGAGGTGCCCAAGGCCAAGGGCGGCACGCGGCGATTGGCCGCGCCGCGCGGCCCGCTGCGGAAGATCCAGCGCAAGATCCTCGACGAGATCCTGGCAAAGGTCCCGCAGAACGACGCGGCGCACGGCTTCGTGAGCGGGCGCTCGACGGTGACGAACGCCAGGCCGCACGTCGGCGCGGCGCTCGTCGTGAAGCTCGACCTCGTCGACTTCTTTCCGACCGTGCACTACAAGCGCGTCGCCGGCGTGTTCGGAGCGCTGGGCTACAACGATGCGGTCGCGAGCGCGCTCGCCGCGATCACGACGTATCGGCCCAAGCTCGCCGACGGGCACGTCGTGTGGCCCGGCATGCTGCCGCAGGGTGCGCCGACGTCGCCGGCGCTCGCGAACCTCGCGTGCCGGCGGCTCGATGCGCGCCTCTCGAAGCTCGCCGCGAAGTTCGGCGCGACATACACGCGCTATGCAGATGACCTGACGTTCTCGTTCGCGAAGACACCGGAGATTTCGATCGGGCGCTTGTTGTGGTGGATCGACGGCGTGTGCCAGCAGGAAGGCTTCATCGAGCATCCCGCGAAGCGAAAGATCCTGCGCCAGAAGACGCAGCAGCGCGTGACCGGCATCGTCGTGAACCACGATGTCCACGTGCCGCGCCGCGATCGGCGGCGGTTCCGCGCGATCCTGCACAACATCGAGAAGCACGGGCTCGACGCGGAGGCGAAGGGCCGTCCGGACTTCGCGGCGTACCTCGCGGGCTACGCGGCGTATGTGCAGATGGTGCAGCCCGAGCTCGGCAAGACGTGGAGCGCCGAGGTCGCGCGGCTCGTCGACAAGGAGCGCGGCACGCCATGAGCGACGTCATGGCGATCGTCAGCAAGGCCGTGTTCGAGAAGGTCGCCGGCAAGGCGCCCAAGGTCGGCACCGCGCTCGGCATGGATCGCTACGTCAGCGCGAACAAGGGGCTCGCGCCGCTCGGCGGCGGCGGCAAGCTGTACCTCGTAACGGTCCGGCCGCCGGACGAAGCGCTGTGGCTCGTCGCCGTGCTCGACAACCCCGCGTTCAGCGGTAGCGAGTGGGTCGCGACCGCGTGCACCACGCCGATCACCGACATCTCGTCGCTCAAGCCATCGCTCGTGTTCGAGAACGGCAAGGGTCTGCCGACGACGAAGGGCACGCTTGGCATGTCGCTGCAGACGCCGCGCGTCCTCACCGCCGCGGACGTCGCCCTCCTCGATGGCGTGCTCGGCGGTGCGCCTGCACCGGCGGCGGCTCCCGCGACGCCCGCCGCGCCGACAAAGGACCTCGCGCGCGAAGAGCTCGCCGTCGTCGATCTCGCGCTGCGCCAGCCGCTGTCGGTGCCCAAGCGCCAGGTGCTGCGCGCCCGGCGCGACGAGCTGCTCGCGAACAACAGCGCGCGATGGTGGCCGTACACCGTGATGGCCCAGCGCCAGAAGGGCGGCCAGCTCGTGTACGTCCGCGCGGACGTGAACGTGTTCCTCACGTACGCGGCGAAGCTGTTCGCCGCCGAGCCGGTGACCGAGCTCGAGCTGCACGGGGTCGACGAGGAGTCGATCGCCGAGGTCGCGAAGGCCGCGTGGCTCGGCAAGATCACGGCGCTCGGAGTGCACTCCGGCATCGGCGACGAAGCGTTCGCGACGCTCGTGAAGTCCAAGCACCTCGGCAACCTCGTCGCGCTCAACGTCAGCGGCAACGACCTGTCCGCCGAAGGCATCGCCGCGATGAAGAACGCCCTGCCCTCCTTGCAGCGCCTCGTGCTCACGAACAACCCGATCGGCGACGAGGGAGTCGCCGCGCTCGTCGCGTGGAAGCACCTCGGCAACCTGCGCACGCTGTATCTGACCGCGTGCGAGGTCGGCGACGAGGGCTGCATCGCGCTCGCGACCAGCGGCAAGCTCGGCGCGCTCGAGAAGCTGACGCTCGCGAACAACGACGGCATCGGCGACGCGGGCATCACCGCCCTCGCGAGCGCGAAGGCGATCCCGAACCTGCGCTACCTCGAGCTCAAGAACCTCGGCCTCAAGGACGCCTCGGGCCAGGCGCTCGCCGACGCGAAGTTCCCGCACATGAAGCACCTGGACGTGCGCGGCGCGTGGGGCGTGAAGCGCGACCGGCTGCGTGCGGTCTATCGCGACGCGCTCACCGAGTAGCCCGCCGGCCTGCTACCGTCCGGGCACATGTCCATCGACCGCAGCAGAGCGATCTTCGAGCGAGCCAAAGCGATCATCCCCGGCGGCGTGAACTCGCCCGTGCGCGCGTGTCGCTCCGTCGGCGCCGATCCGGTGTTCATCGCGCAGGGCGACGGCGCGGCGGTGTGGGACGCCGACGGCAACCGCTACCTCGATCTCATCGGGAGCTGGGGCCCGCTGATCCTCGGCCACTCGCATCCCGAGATCCTCGACACGATCAAGGAGACGATGGCGATGGGCACCACGTTCGGTGCTCCGACGGAGATCGAGGTCCGCTTCGCCGAGACGCTGCGCGACGCCGTGCCGTCGATGGAGATGGTCCGCGCGGTGTCGTCGGGGACCGAGGCGACGATGTCCGCGCTGCGCCTCGCGCGCGGCTTCACCGGGCGCCCGCGCATCATCAAGGCCGACGGCGGCTATCACGGTCACGCGGACTGCCTGCTCGTCGCCGCCGGCTCGGGCGCCGCCACGCTCGGCATCCCCGGATCCGCGGGCGTGCCCGAGGGCGCCGCGAAGGACACGATCGTCGTCCCGTACAACGACCTCGCCGCCGTCGAGACCGCGCTCGCCGCCGGTGACGTCGCGGCGGTGATCATCGAGCCGGTCGCCGGCAACATGGGCCTCGTCGTGCCCGCGCCCGGCTACCTCGAGGGCTTGCGCGCCGCGTGCACCAAGCACGGCACCGTCCTCATCTTCGACGAGGTGATGACCGGGTTCCGCGTCGCGTACGGCGGCGCGCAAGCTCGCTACAACATCACGCCGGACCTCACCACGATCGGCAAGGTGATCGGCGGCGGCCTCCCCGCCGCGGCGTTCGGCGGACGCGCCGACATCATGCAGAAGCTCGCGCCGCTCGGCCCCGTCTATCAGGCCGGCACGCTGAGCGGCAACCCGCTCGCGATGGCCGCGGGCCTCCGCGCGATGGAGATCCTCGGACGCCCGGGCACCTACGACCAGCTCGAGCGGCTCGCCAAGCGGCTCGGCGATGGCCTGCTCCAGGCCGCGATCGATGCGAAGATCCCCGCGGTCCTGAACCGCGTCGGGTCGATGCTCACGCTGTTCTTCTGCGGAACGCCCGTCACCGACTACACGTCTGCGAAAGCCGCCGACACCGCCCGGTTCGGGAGCTTCTTCCGCAACATGCGGGATCGCGGTGTGTTTCTGCCGCCCTCGCAGTTCGAGGCGATGTTCGTCTCGCTCGCCCATACCGACGACGACATCGATCAGATCGTCACCGCCGCGAGAGCCTCCCTCGTGGCATGAACCTGCGCACCCGACGTTCGTCGGGCTTGCGATTGACGGCCGAAAACGAGCGTGGTACCTGGGGCCCGCTGATGCAGCCCGAGCGCACCAACCGTGGCGATATGTCGCAGGATTCTGCGCCTCCCACGCTGCATCGAAGTGTCGTGAAGCCCGGCGAGTCCTTGCACCACTCGGTGGCGCCCTCGGCGCGCGGTGGTCGGCGGGCGTTCGACTACCTGTCGAACAGCTCGGTCGGTCTCGAGCTCGGCATCTCCGTCGTCATCGGCCTCTTGTTCGGCTACTGGCTCGACCAGAAGCTCGGCACCCAGCCGTGGATGATGTTGCTCTTCCTCGTGTTCGGCCTCGTCGCCGGGCTGCGCGGTGTGATTCGCGCCGTGAACCGCGCCGACCGCGCGGCCGCGCGCGATGCGCGAGAAGCCGAAGCGGAGGCCGCGCGTGGCTAGCCCGAGCATCCTCCGCATCGAGCGCCTGAACTACGCGCTCGCGGTCGTGACCGTGCTCGTCGGCCTCTTCACGCAGGAGAAGCCGATCATCATCGGCCTCATGGTGGGCAGCGCGCTGACCTGCCTCAACTTCTTCGTCCTTCGCAAGCTCGTCGCGAAGTGGACGGCCGAAGCAGCGACCGGCAAGGGCGGCAACGCCTCGCTGCTCATGCTGCCCAAGATGATCTTCCTCATGGGAGCGGTCGCCGTCAGCGTCCTGCTCCTGCCGCTGAACGTCATCGCGTTCACGGTCGGCTACTCGATCTTCATCATCTCGATCGTCATC
This sequence comes from uncultured Kofleriaceae bacterium, assembly GCA_964617845.1. Taxonomy (GTDB): domain Bacteria; phylum Myxococcota_A; class Polyangia; order Haliangiales; family Haliangiaceae; genus JABFXX01. The sequence continues at coordinate 140,013 of CAZUAR010000011.1, forward strand.
GAGGCAACGTACTCGGCGCTGCGGTCTTCTCCGGCGCAGAGCTCCGACAGCGAGCACTCCAATGGGTGAACACGGAACTTGGTTCGACTACCTCAACCGCTTCGCGTTCTGGCAGGACCTGAACCACTGGGCGGAAGCCAAGCTCTCGCGCCACGCCGGCACCGCGATGTTCCCGTCGGGGTTCACGCTGACGCACGTGCTGATCACGTCGCTCGTCGTGCTGTTCGTGATCTGGGGGTCGCTGTCGTTCTTCAGCGGCACCAAGAGCCAGGACAAGGGCGTCGTTCCGCCGCGCAAGATGAACCTGCGCAACTTCTTCGAGTTCACGGCCGAGTCCGTCTACGGAATGGTCGAGGGGGCGATGGGCCCCAAGCACGCGCCGAAGTTCCTGCCGCTCATCGGCGCGCTGTGGATGTTCATCCTGTTCAACAACCTGTTCGCGCTGATCCCGGGCTTCTCCGCCCCCACGGACACGCTCAAGACCAACGTCGGCATCGCCCTCCTCGTGTTCTTCGCGACGCACATCTACGGCGTCAAGGAGCACGGCCTCTCGTACTTCAAGCACTTCCTCGGTCCGAGCCTGCCGCTCGCGCCGCTGATGCTCCCGATCGAGCTCATCAGCCACTTCGCGCGACCGCTGTCGCTCGCGGTGCGGCTCATGGGCAACATGATGGCGGACCACAAGGTCGTCATGAGCTTCTTCGCGCTCGTGCCGATCCTCGTCCCCCTGCCGTTCCTCCTGCTCGGCATCCTGATCTGCCTCATCCAGGCGCTCGTGTTCTGCACCCTCGCGATGGTCTACATCGGCATGGCCATGGAGCACGAGGAGCACTAGTCCTCCGTCGATCTCCGACGACAAATTTCAATCCCACCAACCTTTACCCTGCATCGAAACCACGCTAACTAACCGGCGCCCAAGCGACCCACCAGGAGACCAACCATGAAGCGCACCACCAAGATTGTTTCCACCGCCGTCTCGTCCCTCTTCATCCTCGTCGCCATGTGCGGCATCGCCCTCGCGCAGGGCGGTGGTGAGGAAGCCGCCGTCAAGGCGCAGGGCCTCGCGTCGAACTTCGGTCTGATCGCGCTCGCTGCCGGCCTCGGCATCGGCATCGCCGCCCTCGGTGGTGGCATCGGTCAGGGCCGCGCCGCGGCCGCCGCGCTCGACGGCATCGCTCGCAACCCGGGCGCCGCTGGCCAGATCCGCGGCCCGATGATCCTCGGCCTCGCGCTGATCGAGTCGCTCGTCATCTACGCGCTCATCATCGCGCTGCTGCTCGTCCTCAAGGTCGGCTGATCGAACTGGGTCGCTGAAGGCAACGGGCATCGCGGCTCCGGGGAGACCCGGGGCCGTTTTGCGTTTCGGAGAGCGCTATGGGACGCTGATGGGCGCATGTCGGACGACGAGAAGCCAGCGGTGGACCTGACCGGGAAGTCGACGCTGGAGATCTTGGCCGCGATCGACATGTTCAGCGGGCTGCCGATGACGCACCTCAGGCGCGTCGTCGACATCGGCCTCGAGGAGCAGTACCGCTCGTCCGCGACGATCTTCGCGGAGGGCTCTCCCGGCGACAAGTTCTACCTGATCGTCGAGGGCGCCGTGCGCATCAGCCGCATCGTGCCCGGCATGGGCGAGGAGGCGCTCGCCGTGCTGCGCCCCGGCGCGTACTTCGGCGAGATGTCGCTGATCGACGACGCGCCTCGCTCGGCGACCGCGATGTGCCACGAGAAGTGCCGCCTGTTCGTCGTGAACCGGAAGGACCTCGAGGACCTGTTGTTCGTCGATCGCGATCTCGCGTACGAGCTCTTGTGGAACTGGGTGCGCACGCTGTCGCGTCGCCTCCGCGCGACGAACGACAAGATGACCTTCCTCGCGACCACCTCGAAGTTCTAACGATGCGCGTGGCGGCCTGCATCGCGGCGGCGCTGCTGGCGCGCACGGCGACCGCGGACCCGCTCGCACCGGGTTCGATCGGCGGCTTCGTCGGCGCGGGGAGCGGCACCGGCGCGGACGCCAAGCGCCTCGGCTACGGCTACCTGTTCGGCGCGCACGCCGCGTGGCAACCGATGGACAGCTCGCAGCGCCTCAACTGGTCGGCGAAGTGGTCGCTGATGTTCGGCACGATGCGCGACGCCGACGCAGCGCGCATCAACAGCGATCTGCTCATCCTCAAGATGGACTTCATGCCGGGCATCCGGCTGCGACCGGGCGTCGATCCGAGCCGCTACATCACGCTGCGCGCCGGCGGCATGATCATGCGCACGGACCAGATCATCCCGAGCAAGATGACGCGAACGTTCGTCGGACCGATCGCGAGCATCGGCGTCGATCAGTACGTCAGCTCCTGTTGCCTCGTGAACCTCGACCTCCGGTACTCGATGATCGGTACCGGCCCCTCCGAGCTCGGACTGGTGTTCGGCTTCGCGTTCACGGGGCCGTGACTCATGCCGGCGCTGACCACCGACCGCCTGCGGCTCGTCCCGATCACGCTCGATGCGATCGAGGCCGTGCTCGATCACGACAAGGCGCGCGCGGAGGCCGTCGTCGGCGCGCGCTTCCCCGAGCAGTGGCCCAACGATGACCTCGTCGCGATCGGCTTCCCCTACTCGCGCGCCGCGCTGCGCGCCGATCCGGCGACGCGGCTGTGGGGCGACTCGCTCGTCTTGATGCGCGACGAGCCGCGCGTGATCGGCTCGGTCGTGTTCCACGGGATGCCGTCGCACGGCATCGCGGAGGTCGCGTACTCGATCGAGGAGTCCTCGCGCTGCCGCGGCTTCGCGGTCGAGGCGGTGAACGCGTGCGTGTGCTGGGCGCTCGAGCAGCCCGGCATCAACGCCGTGCAGGCAACGACGTTTCCGTGGCACTTCGCGTCGCTCGGCGTGATCCGCCGCGTCGGCATGGTCCACGTCGGCTCGCGCGATCACGACACGCTCGGCGAGCTGCTCGTGTTCGAGCGAACGCGCGGCTAACCCGGATCGTTCACGAGGTGCCTACGGACGTCGAAAAGCGCCACGTGGGCGTCGTGGCGCATCTGTCGAAGACGCATCCGTGCGTGGCTCTCGGTCTGGGCCTGCGCCACGTAGGCGCAGATTGACGAACAACAACGGTCGTAAATGATCCGGGCTAGCGTTTCCACGTGCCGGACTTGCCGCCGCGCTTCTCGTCGAGGCGGATGTCGCCGATCGTCATGCCGCGATCGATCGCCTTGCACATGTCGTAAATGGTCAGCGCCGCCGCGCTCACCGCCGCGAGCGCTTCCATCTCGACGCCGCTGCGATCGAACGCGCGTACCGTGGCCGTGATCGCGACGCGATCCTTACGCACGTCGAACGCGATGTCGACGCCGGTGATCCGCAGCGGATGACACAGCGGGATCCAGTCCGCGGTCTTCTTCGCCGCCTGGATGCCGGCGATGCGCGCCACGCCGAGCACGTCGCCCTTGCCGATCGCGCCGGCCTTCACCTTTGCGAGCGTGGCGGGCTCCATCGCGATCCAGCCGCTCGCGATGCCGGTGCGCTCGGTCTCGGGCTTCTGGCCGACGTCGACCATGTGCGCCGCGCCCGCTTCGTCGAAGTGGGTGAGCTTGTCGGCTTTGGGCTTCCGGCTCACTCGACCGTGACGGACTTGGCCAGGTTGCGCGGCTGGTCGATGTCCGTGCCTTTGAAGTCCGCGACGTAGTACGACAGCATCTGCAGCGGCAGCACCGTGAGGATCGGCTGCAGCTCGAGCGCGGTGTCGGGGATCACGATCACGTCGTCGGAGTGCGCGCCGATCTCGTTGTCGCCGCGGGTGGCGATCGCGATCACCTTGCCCTGGCGCGCGCGGACCTCGGCGAGGTTCGAGACCGTCTTCTCGTACGACGGGCCGCGCGGGACGAGCACGACCACGGGCAGGTGCTCGTCGATGAGCGCGATCGGTCCGTGCTTCATCTCGCCGGCCGCGTAGCCTTCGGCGTGAATATAGGAGATTTCTTTCAGCTTCAGCGCGCCTTCGAGGGCGATCGGGAACTGCGCGCCGCGGCCGAGGAACAGGCAGCCGTTCGCGTTGCCGTAGCGGCGGGCGATCGCCTGGATCTGCGCGCCGGACTCGACGACATCGCGCATCTTCACGGGGAGCGCGACGAGCTCGGACAAGAGCTCGCGGGCGCGCTCGCGCGACAGCGCCTTGGTGCGGCGGCCGAGGTGGATCGCGAGGAGCGCGATGCTGATCAGCTGCGTCGTGAACGCCTTGGTCGACGCGACGCCGATCTCGGGACCGGCGTGCGTGTAGAACGCGTGGTCCGCGAGGCGCGGGATCGACGACTCGACGACGTTCGAGATGGCGAGGACCTGCGCGCCCTTCTTCTTGGCCTCGCGGATCGCCTCCATCGTGTCGAGCGTCTCGCCCGACTGGCTGACCGCGACGACGAGGTCGTTCGGCCCGAGGATCGGATCGCGGTAGCGGAACTCGCTCGCGAGGTCGACCTCGACCGGGATGCGCGCGAGCGACTCGACCATGAACTCGCCGACGAGCGACGCGTGGTAGCTCGTACCGCACGCGATGAAGATGATGCGCTTGATGTTCTCGACGTCGAGCGTCACGCCGTCGAGCGTGGCGTCGTCGTGCTCGAGGTCGACGCGACCGACGAGCGTGTCCGCGACGGCGCGCGGCTGCTCGTGGATCTCCTTGAGCATGTAGTGCTTGTAGCCGCCCTTCTCGGCCTGGACCGCGGACCACGTGATGGTCTTGGGCTCGCGGTGGTGCGGCACTCCGTCGAAGTCGGTGATCGACACGCCCTGCCGCGTGACCGTGACCATCTCGCCTTCCTCGACAAAGATCACCCGGCGCGTCTCGGACAGGATCGCGGTGACGTCGGACGCGACGTAGTTCTCGCCGTCGCCGAGGCCGACCACGAGCGGCGAGCTGTTCTTCGCCGCGACGAGCGTCCCCGGCTCCTTGTCGGACATGACGACGAACGCGTAGCTGCCGCGCACCTTGGACAGCGACTTACGCACCGCGGTCGTGAGGTCGGGGGCGCCATCGATCAGCGCGCGCTCGACGAGGTGGGCAAAGATCTCGGTGTCGGTCTCCGACGAGAACTTGGCACCCGCCGACGAAAGCTCGGCGCGCAGTGCCAGGTGGTTCTCGATGATGCCGTTGTGGATGACGCTGATCGGCCCGGCCTTGTGCGGATGGCTGTTCTCGTCGGATGGGCGACCGTGGGTTGCCCACCTCGTGTGGCCCATGCCTATCGTTCCGGGCGCGGGCTCCTTGGTGAGCTTGGTCTCGAGCGCGGAGAGCTTGCCGCGGCAGCGGACCACGCGCGCCGCGCCATCGTCGATCACGGAGACGCCGGCAGAGTCGTAGCCGCGGTACTCGAGCTTCTTCAGCCCGCCGATCAGGATGGGAGTCGCTTGCCTACTTCCGACGTAACCGATGATGCCGCACATATTGCCGGCGTTACTTCTGCGGGTTTTGTGCCGGCGCCTTCTCGGCGGTCGGGGCCTTCTCGGCGCCCGGCGTGGTCTTCGGCGCGGTCGCCTTGGCCGGCGCGGCGGCCTTTGCGGCCGGGGCCTTGCCCTTGGTCGCCGCGGGCTTCGCGGGCTCCTTCGTCGCCCCGGCGGGCGCAGCGACCGCAGCGGGCGCCGGTGCCGGCGCGGGCGTCTGTGCCGCGGGTGCGGGCGCCGGTGCCGGTGTCTCCTCGGGCTCCTCGGGTTCCTCGTCGGGATCGATGCCCGTGATCTCGTCGACATCGGGCGCGAGATACGGAAGCGCAGGCGTGTCCGCCATGATCTTTCCCGCACCTCCGCCGCCACAACCAAAGGCCCCAAAGACGATCACCGCGAGAGCGGTTCGAAGCGTGTTCCCCATAAGCTTGGGAGCGACGCTAGCACAGGTTCTCCGACGGGTGGCTACCCCAGCGCCGTGCGGACGTGCCCCATTTGTCAGATTCGCACGCGCAGCACTTCGTACGCTTCGGCGTACTCGTACCCGCTGATCCGGCCCATCGCGCGGGCCAGGTCGCGCGACGACTCGAGGTCGAGCTTGGGCACCTGCGACTGGTGCGCGGAGATCGCGCGGATCTTCTGGTCCATCGTCTTCGAGATGTCCGCGAAGCACTGGCCGATCGCGCGCGCCTGCGCGTTCATCTCCGGGCTCGATAGAAAGGCGAGCAGGTCGCACGGGGTGCGGCGCAGGGCCGAGACCGTCGCGCGGTTGACGAGGCCGTGATCCCAGTGGAGGTCGTTCGCGCTGTGCGTGATCACGAGGTCGGGCCGCACGTCGCCGATGATGTTGTCGAAGCGGCGCACGAGCTCGTGCATCGGGATGTCCTCCACGCGGCACGGCTTCTCGTCGTAGAGGATGAACAGCTCGGCGTCGAGGACATCGGCGCCCGCGTTCGCTTCGCGGCGGCGCTGCTCGGCGTTGCTCGGAATCGACACGATCGCCATCGTCACGTCGGCGCCCTCGGCGGCGAGGCGCGCGAGGAGCCCGCCGGCGCCGACCTCGAGGTCATCGGGGTGCGCGCCGAACGCGAGGACGCGGCCGCCTTTTTCATCGAGCAGACGATTCATGGACAAGCTCCTTGGTGCTCGGCGAGCCGACGTTGCAGAGGAAGTCGAGGAAGCCGAGGTGGGACGAGAAGCCGACCCCGGGGTAGCGCTGCGGATACGTGGGGTGCGCGAACGACTGCCACACCGTCGCGATGCCCGCGCGCGCGAGCGCGTCGACATCGAGGTAGCCGGCGCTGCCGCCCTTGCCGGTGAGGTACGTGCGCGCGCCGACGGCGTGGCACATCGCGATGATCCGGTCGGTCTTGTTGCCCCGGAGCTCGAGCGACGAGGCGCGCACGATCGGACGCGTGATGCCGAACCAGCGGCGAGCGAGGTCGAGGACGTGCAGATCGAGGTCGAGGAGGAAGTCCCAGCGGCGCGTGTAGACGTCCTCGAGCGCGGGCGCGATGCGGTCCCAGCCCGGCGTCATGCCGTAGTTCACGACGAGCGTGCGCCAGTGGCGATGCTGCCAGTGATGGCGGCCGCCGCGTCCGGTGTTGTCGATGCGCTTGTCGCAGATGCGATCGGTCTGCGCGCCGCGCACGAGCGGGACGACGAGCCAGTGCGGGCCGGTCGCGAGCTTCACGCGCTGGCGGTTGATGAAGTTCTGCGCCTCGTACTGGAGGTCGTCCATCACGACGAACAGGTCGGCGCCGGCGAGCTTGTCGAGGTAGCCGAGCCACGGCAGGTAGTGCGGCTGATGGGCGGCGACGATCACTTCGCCCCCTGCTGTTGCTGCGCCGCGATCACCGCGCCGTGACCGCGCGTCTCCCACGACGAGCTATCGAGCGTGAACAGCCCGAGCGGCGTGAGGAGCAGGTACGCGACCGGCATCAGCACCGTCATCGGCAAGAACGCGATCGGATGCACGCGCAGCCACGGCGGCAGCGCGCGCACGCTCGGCGCGAGGTAGTAGATCGCCGCGCACACGCCGATCACGCCCATGTGCATCATCGCGAGCCCGAAGAAGTCGTGGCGCTGGACGTGCGTGATGATCACGAACGGATAGACGAGCAGCAGCATCAGCATGCTGAGGTACTGCAGGCAGATCAGCGGGTTCATCTTCCACGCGCTCGGCGAGAAGATGATGAAGTCGACGATGTTCGAGCGCTTCCAGCGCAGCTGCTGGTTGAAGTAGCCGCGCAGCGTGGTCGCGGCCTTCGTGAAGCACATCGCCTTCATCGTCATGACGGTGCGGTAGCCGTGCTTGACGATCTGGTGCGTGAGGAAGCGATCCTCGCCGTACTTGATCGGGATGCCGAGGATGTTGCGGTTCTCGAGGATCGGCTCGAGCTCGATCAGGACGTGGCGGCGATAGGCGGTCAGGCAGCCCGAGAGACACAGCACCTGGCGGCAGCCGCGCTCGAGGTTCTTCAGGTGCTCCTGACCGAAGTAGTACTTGATGGTCTGGAGGCGCGTGAGCCAGTTCTCGTTCGGGTTCGACACGTGCACGCGCCCGCCGACCGCGGCGATGTCGGGCGACACGAAGCGCGCGACCAGCTCGCGCAGCGCGGTCGGGAAGATGATGACGTCCGAGTCGACCGAGACGATGATCTCGGCCTTCGAGGCCCGCACGGCGTGGTTGATGCCCTTGCGCTTGCCCATGTTGTACGGGTTGCGCAGCACGGTGACGTTGGGGAAGTCGCGCGCGCCCTTGCACGCCCACTCGTACGAGTCGTCGGTCGAGCAGTCATCGACGATCGTGACCTCGAGCTTGTCCTTGGGGTAGTCGAGGGCGACGAGCGACGCGATCGTGTCGTAGATCGACCGCCCTTCATTGAAGAGCGGGACGACCACGGTGACGGTCGGCTCGTAGCCGTCGATCGTCTCGTCGATCTTGTTGCGACGAAGGATCGTCAAATAGAACCCGAACACGTAGCGGTTCAGGAACACGATGAAGATGAAGAGGTAGATCGGAAACGAGGTCACGCGTGCTCGCGCGATCGCGGAGCAAGCCTGATGCCGCTGCTCGTGCACGTCTTGCGCAGACGCGAATCAACGCAGTTGCGCTGTTTCTCGACGAGATTGTCCGCGCGCGTGAGGGACTGCGGTGGGACGAGTGCAGTGATCGTGGAACCCGATCTCTCCAGGGAGAGATGCGCATGCGCGTGGAGGTCGCAGCGTTACGCGCGTGATCACCATGGCGAGGTCTGTGCACATCGCGTCACTGCTGTTCATGAGTAACCAACGCGATCGAGAACGACGTATCCCGAGACTCGCGGACGCTGACAAGACATCGGTCGATGTCAGACTGCCCAAGGATCGGCACGCACCGTCCAACGTCATTCCGTTCGCGAAGCCGCGGGCTTTGGCGGCGGCGGCGGCGACTAACACGAGCGATCCGCTCGCGCACCTGCGCCCGCCCCTGCCGAGCATTCACGCGCCTCACGCGACGCGCGTTCTGACAATGCCGGTGCGCAGCGAACCGCCTCCGAGGCCCGCGCACGCGCCCTCCCCGGCGCCGATGCATCAGCACTCGCGACCCCAGCCCGAGGTCTTCCGCCCCGCGGCCACTCGAGTCGCCAGTGCGCAACCGTCGGTTCGCCCGGTTGTCGTCGGTAACACGGCTGTAGCACTCGCGCAGCCAGCGCCTGTCATCGCACCGCCGCCGCCTGTCATCGCGGCACCGCCGCCTGTCATCGCGCCACCGGTTGTCAGCACGAATGACTTCGCGTCGGAGGCGCCGACGACGTTCGCGCCGCCGATCTTCGATCGCCCCGACACCGTCGCGCAGCCGGTCGACGACAAGTGGGCCGTGTTCGAGAGGCTCGGCCTCGGCAAGCCGAAGGACTGGCAGCTCAAGGGGCGGCTCGCGAAGCTGTTCCCCGACGCGAAGAAGGCGTCGAGCTGGATCGTCACGCTGTATCGCCTGCTCGGGTTCTCGATCCTCACGATCATCGTGGTCGTGCTGGTCGGCTACATCACGACGACCGCGTTCTTCTACGTGAGCGACTCGTGGGTCGTGCCGATGGCGATCACGCCGAGCGACGAGAAGGTCATCTCGCTCCAGGCGCAGGTGTCCACGCAGCAGGACCAGCGCGACCGCATCGCCGACGAGCTCAACCAGGCCGAGCGCGCGATCGTGGCGCAGCAGACGTTCCAGGAGGAGTTCGCGAAGGCGATCCGCGGCGATCTCGAAAATCGCAAGCAGGCGCTCGCGCGCATCAAGAACCTGGCGAACACGGCGGCCGGTACGCGCGCCGCGATCTCGAGTCAGAACCGCGCCTACGCGGGCGCGGCGCGCAAGCGCATGGCGGCGGAGTACGCGGCAGGCCTCATCGATCGCGACGCGATGCTGTCGGGCAAGTTCCAGCTCGCGCAGATCAGCTCGTCGAACCTGTCGCTCGCCGAGCGCCAGGCCGAGTTCGAGACGCGCGCAGCCGAGCTCGAAGCGACGACGCGCTCGCTCGATCAGATCTTGCAGAACGCCGAGGACACGGGCGACGCGGGCCTCTCGTACGAGGTGCTCCAGATCAAGCAGCAGTACGACACGTCGCGGCTCGAGCTCGCGAAGGCGGTCGAGACGCGCGACTCGCTCAAGGCGAGCCTCGCGCGGCAGGACAAGGTGCTCGCGGGCCTCAAGGGCTCGGCGTACCTGCGCGCGATCCACGATCAGGCCACGGTCGCGTTCGTGCCGTACGGCAACCTCGCCGACGTCAAGGCCGGCGAGCCGCTGTACGCGTGCAAGCTGACGATGATCTTCTGCTACCACGTGGGCGAGGTCCTCGCGGTCATCCCGGGCGAGGTCCAGTTCCGTCATCCGCATCGCGACAAGAACCTGCGCGGTCAGCTCGTCGAGGTGAAGTTCGACGACGACGATCCCGAGGCGGGCATGGAAGAGCACCTCTTCGTCGGCGGCAAGCCGTTCATCTTCTGATGCGCAACCTCGCGATCATCGCCGCGCTCGCGGGCGTCGCGCGCGTCGCGCACGCCGACGCGACGCCCGTCGACAAGGACGACCGGGACGACAAGGCCATCGAGACCGCCGGCGACGGCTTCTGCGACTACGTGCAGGGCAAGGCCGCCGCCGAGAGCGCGACCCTGTTCGCGCCGACGGTGTTCGGCCAGTTCGGCCTCGTCGAGCAAGCCGCGGGCGCGGTCAACCCCGACGTCAACTCGGGCGGCCTGCGCCTGATCACGGGCGTGCGCGTCAGCCTCGATGGCATCTACAAGGGCATCGCGACGCGCGACCGCGCGCGCGCCGAGTGCCGCCGCCACGAGGCGCTCGAGCAGGTGCGCGGAGAGACCCGCTACGCCGCGTTCGCCGCGCGGGCCGAGGTGCTCGACGGCGCGCTCGCCGACGCGGAGAAGATCCTGCGCGACACGAGCTCGGATCTCGACGCGCGGCGCACCACCGCACAAGAAGCGATGGCCACGCGCCTCCGTGTCGAGGAGCTCCGCCAGCTCGCGACCGAGACGCACCGCGAGATGTCGATCCTGCCGCAACCGTCGGGCCCGATCAGCGGCGCGGCTTCGCGCTTCGCGCGCGCGGACGCGGACCTCGAGCGCGTCGAGGGCAAGCTGCGCCGGGCGAGCGCGTTCGACGTGTCGTTTCGCTTCGGCCTCGACGCGTTCCTCGATCGCTCCGACGAGAACCCCTCGCCCTACTTCGCCGTCATCGCGGTCGGCGTGAACCTCGGCGTGCTGTTCCAGGGCTCGGCCAACGCGCGCGCCGCGGCGGGCCGCGCGAAGTTCGTCGCGAGCGGGCGCGACCCGTCCGCCGCGGACGCCAGCTCGGAGCGCCTCGCGCTCCTGATCGCGACCCAGGAGAAGCGCGAGCAAGAGACCGCCGCGCTCGAAGCGGACCTCGAGAAGCAGATCAAGGCGCTCGATCGGCTCGGCGGCGAGGACAGCAAGCGCTACCGCCAGACCGTGTGGTTCGAGTGGATCAAGATCAAGGCCGAGCACGCGTACTTCGAAGCGCACCTCAAGGCGCTGCGCGAGGTGATCACCGAATGAGATTCGCTCTTGGTCAAATCCACCACTCGACCGAGTCCGAACCTCGGACACGCGACGGAGACCGTCCCCTTTGTCGTGCACGTTTGTCCGGCCGGCGGACAACGAGCGCGATCGCCGTGGTTCTCGCGCCCCTCTGGCTCGCGGCGTGCGGTGCGTCCGAAGCGGCGCCCGAGCCGCGGCGAGTCGGCCCGCTCGCGCCGATCGGCGAGGCGCTGTGCGCGACGCATGGCCACGCGGCGATCGGCGCGGCGATCACCGAGCCGACGGTGCGTGCGTACGCGCGGGGCGCGGGCGGCGATGCGGCCCAGATGGCGATCGTGTTCCGCGGCGAGACGGACGAACGGCGCGCGCTCGCGTCGGGTCCCGCGCGGCGACAGCTCGGCCTCAAGCTGCGCGCGAAGGACGGCTGCAACGTCGTCTACGTGATGTGGCGACTCGATCCGAGGCCCAAGCTCGAGGTCAGCGTGAAGCTGAACCCGGGCGCGAGGGATCACGAGGACTGCGGCGCGGACGGCTACACCAAGGTCAAGCCGACGAAGGCGTGGCCCCCGCCGCCGCTCGAGGTCGGCGAGCGTCACGCGCTTCGCGCCGCGATCGCGGGCGATGACCTGACCGCGTGGATCGACGACAAGGTCGTGTGGCGCGGGCGGCTACCGTCCGGCGCCCGGACGCTCGACGGGCCCGCGGGGCTGCGCTCCGATAACCTCGCGTTCGACCTCGTCGCGTTCGAGGCGCCGGCCGGAGATGGTCGCGACGCGCCCGCGTGCAAGCGCGAGAAAGGCGCCGACTAGCGACGCCCGTCGACCGACGCGAGCTACGCCGACTCGGGCGGCGTGTCGCTCGAGCCGTTCGCGCCCGGCTCGGGCTCGACCGTCACGGCGAGGCGACGATACAGCGAGCGGCGATCGATGCCGAGCACGCGCGCCGCGTGCGTCTTGTTGCCGTTGACCAGGTCGAGCACGCGATGCACGTAGCGGCGCTCCATCTCGGCGAGCGTGATCATCTCGCACGGCGTCTCGCCGAGGACGAGCTTGGTCGTCGAGTGCTCCTGGATCTTCTTCGGCAGCTCCTCGACGGTGATCTCGTCGAGGCGCGACAGCGCGACCGCGCGCTCCATGCAGTTCTCGAGCTCGCGCACGTTACCGGGCCAGTCGTACGCCTGGAGCATGCGCGCCGCCGGCGGCGAGATGCCGACGACGTTCTTGTGGTTGCGAAGCGCGCTGCGCGTCAGGAACAGCTGCGCGAGCGCGAGCACGTCGCCGGTGCGCGCGCGCAGCGGCGGGACGGGAATCGAGACCACGTTGATGCGATAGAACAGGTCCTCGCGGAAGCGCTTCTCGGCGACCTCGTGCTCGAGGCGGCGGTTCGTCGCGGCGATCACGCGGCCCTCGAACGGGACCTCCTGGTCGCTTCCGACCGGCCGCACGAGCCGCTCCTGCAGCACGCGGAGCAGCTTGGCCTGCATCTCGAGCGGCATCTCGGCGATCTCGTCGAGGAACAGCGTGCCCTTCTTCGCCTGCACGAACAGGCCCGGGCGATCGACCTTCGCGTCGGTGAACGCGCCGCGCACGTGACCGAAGAGCTCGCTCTCGAGGAGCGGCGCCGGCATCGCGGCGCAGTTGATCGCGACGAACGGCTCGTCGCGGCGCTCCGATGCATCGTGGAGCGCGCGCGCGACGAGCTCCTTGCCGGTGCCGGACTCGCCGGTGATCAGCACGGTCGCATCGCTCTGCGCGACGCGCTGGACCAGCTCGATCGTGTCCCGGATCGCGGGGCTCGATCCCGCGATCATGCCGACGGGAGTTCCGGTGCCGGTCGTCTGCCGGAGCCGGAGCACCTCGCGTTTGAGCGAGAGATGCTCGAGCGCGCGCGAGATCGCGATCGCGAGCGCGTCGATCTTCACCGGCTTGGTGATGAAGTCGTAGGCGCCCGCGCGGATCGCTTCGATGGCGTTGTCCATCGAGCCGTAACCGGTGACGACGATCGACAGCACGTCGGGGTGAAGCTCGCGCACCTGGTTGCAGAGCTCGATGCCGGTCATCTCCGGCATCTGGATATCGGTAACAACGACGTCTACGTGCTGCTCGGACAAACGCTGCAGGCAACGCTTGCCGGAGAAGACTTCACTCACGTTCAGTCCACGACGGCGCAAACCGTCCGCGAACAACGACGCGGTGTCGAAGTCGTCGTCGACAACGAGGATGGAGCCGTTCATGGGCGTCTTTTGATTCTAGGCAAAACGCTGGATTAGGCTCGGGAGGTTTGGGTGAGGGACCGTGGATCCCCCTTCCCAACTCCCCCAAATGTCTGCCGTGCGCTGGCGCTCACCCGAAAAATCGACGGGACTACAGCGGCGCGAGCGGTCTTCCGGCGACGTACTCGACGATCTGGATCTCGATATCGCCGTAGTCGGTCTGCGCGACCATCCGCAACGGAACGCGATCCGCGTCGTCGGAGATCCACACGCTGAACGTTCGCGGCTCGGTGCCCTGATCGATCGATCCGTCGCGCATGAGGCGCCGGCTCACCGCGTCGAACTTCACGGTCGGTAGCTCGCCGAGCTCGGTCGAGATCGATTCGCGCGCGACGAGCGTCGCTTGCATTCGCCACATGTAGCTCGAGCGCACCGCCTCGAACGTGCTCGAGCCACCGATCTTCGACTCCCACGATCGCAGCACGAGCATCACGCCGAGCAGCTCGAGCGGCTGTCCGTTCGTCGCTTGCATCTCGATCTTCTCGGGCTCGTCGCCCTTCTGCGTCGAGATCGGAAACTTCCTGTCGACGAGCTTCGTGAACCGCGCCTCGACCACCTCTTGCGCTTCGATCGCGCGGAACAGGAGCGGCAGTCCGGTGGCGACGTCGATCCACGACGTGAACTCCACGCGCACGGGCTTCACGCGCGCCGCGAGCCCCACCGATTCGGCGACCGCTTGCAACACGACCGCCGGCTTCCCCTCGACGGGCGTCACCTCGCCGACGGCCATCGTCAGCGCGGCGAGCTCGAGGCCGAGCGCGCTGATGCGATAGCGAACTCGCTCACCCGGCGAGGCAAAGGGTGGCTGCGCGCCGAGCTTTGCCGCCGGAACGTTCCAGTCTCGCGTCGGTGGCGCTACCCGATTGCCGCACGCCGCCAGCGCGATCGCGAGGCTGACGTGGCATACAAGGCGCCGGGTCGTATGCCCACGCCGATCGGGTTTCTGCGCCACAACTTCCTGGTCCGCTCGGAGACGTTCATCTACAACTCCATGCGGACGCTGCAGGAGCACGGCGCGTTCAACGTTCGCGTGTTCGCGCTGAGGCGCTTCCTGGCGGATCGCTTCCCCTGGGATGACGTGACCGTACTCCACGGGTTTCCACGTGTTTGGTACCACATCACGCGGCGCGCTCCAGAATTCGCGCGCTGGGCGAAGAGCGTGAGGCTGATCCACGCCCACCTCGGCCAGACCGGGCCGTTCGCCATGGCGGGGGCCGCCCGCGCGAAGGTCCCGTTCGTGGTCTCGTACTACGGACACGACGTCATGCTGCACCGCACGCGCGAGCGGTTCGCCGCGTGGGCCTGGTGGTACACGCTGCTGCGCAAGAAGGTGTTCGCGCGCGCGGCGAGGATCATCGTGCTGTCCGACCAGATGAGACGCGCCCTCGAAGCGCAGGGTTGCCCGCCCGAGAAGATCGAGATCGTGCGACTCGGCGTCGACCTGGGGCGCTTCGACGTGACGCGAACCCCGGCTCCGCCGTCCGGACCTCTACGCGTGCTGATGGTCGGACGCGAGGTCGACAAGAAGGGCTTCGACGACGGGATCCGCGCGTGCAAGGCGCTCGTCGATCGCGGCATCCCCACCAAGCTCACGCTGCTCGGCACGGGCGGCCCGCTGCAGGCGCCGCTGCGCGCGCTCGCCGCGGAGCTGTCGCTCGACGTCGCCTGGCCCGATCCGGCCTCGCCGGTGCCCGACGCGATGGCGAACGCGGACGTCTTGCTCGTGCCCTCCCGCGTCGCGGCGAACGGCGACGAGGAGGGCACGCCGACGGTCATCGTCGAGGGCGGCGCCGCGCGGCTCCCCGTGGTGTCGACGCGCCACGCGGGGATCCCCGAGCAGATCGAGGACGGCACGACCGGCCTCCTCGCCGCGGAGCGCGACATCGCCGGCCTCGCCGACGCGCTCGCCGCCCTCGCGAAGGACCCCGCCCGCCGCACGGCGATGGGCGAGGCCGCGCGCCACAAGATGCAGCGCGAGTACAGCCTGCCGGCGCATCGCGATCGCCTCGAAGACATCTATCGATCCGTGCTCGGCGACGACCAACTCGTGTTAGGAGCAACCGCATGACGATGCCCGTCGTGATCCTGTGTGGTGGTCAGGGCACGCGCTTCCGCGAACAGACGGAGCGCAAGCCCAAGCCGATGATCGAGATCGCCGGCCGGCCGATCCTCTGGCACATCATGTCGTTCTACGCGGGCCACGGCTACAAGGACTTCGTCCTGTGCCTCGGCTACATGGGCGACGTCATCAAGCGCTACTTCCTCGACTTCGCCGCGATGCAGTCCGACTTCACCGTCGATCTCTCGGCGCCCAATCGCATCGAGTTCCACCAGTCCGCCGCGCGCGACTGGCGCGTGACCTGCGTCGACACCGGCGAGGCGACCATGACGGGCGGCCGCCTCGCGCGCGTCGCGCCGTACCTCAAGGGCGACGACTTCATGCTCACGTACGGCGACGGTCTGTCCGACGTGGACGTCCCCGCGCTCGTGAAGTTCCACGCGTCGCACGGCAAGGTCGCGACCGTCACCGGCGTGCGCCCACCCGGCCGCTTCGGCGAGCTCGTCGTCGACGGCGCACGCGTCCGCACGTTCGCCGAGAAGCCCGAGGAGGGCGAGCACGGCGTCATCAACGGCGGCTTCTTCGTGTTCAAGAAGCGAATGCTCGACTACGTGACGCCGTCCGAGTCGTGCACGCTCGAGCGCGAGCCGCTCGAGAACGTCGCGCGCGACGGCGAGCTGATGGTTCACCAGCACCGCGGCTTCTGGCAGTGCATGGACACCTACCGCGATCTCGTGAAGCTCGAGGAGAGCTGGAACGGCGGCCGCGCACCGTGGAGGACCTGGAAGTGACTTCGACGCAGTTCTCGTGGACCGATCGCCAAGTCTTCGTCACCGGCGCGACGGGCCTGCTCGGCTCGCACCTGACCCACGCGCTCGTCGAGCGCGGCGCCAACGTCGTCGCGCTCGTCCGCGACTCGGTCGCGCAGTCGCACTTCCACCGCCTTCGCCTCGCGGACAAGGTCACGATCGTCCACGGCGCCCTCGAGGACTACCCGCTGCTCGAGCGCGCGCTCAACGAGCACGAGATCGAGACGGTGTTCCACTGCGCCGCGCAGGCGATCGTCGGCACCGCGAACCGCAACCCGCTCTCGACGTGGGAGACCAACGTCCGCGGCACGTACAACCTCCTCGAAGCCTGCCGCCGCAACGCGAAGCTCGTCGGCCGCGTCGTCGTCGCGTCCTCCGACAAGGCCTACGGCGACCAGCCGGTCCTGCCGTACACAGAGGACTCGCCGCTCGAGGGTCGCTTCCCGTACGACGCCTCCAAGTCGATCACCGACCTGATCACCCGCAGCTACTTCGAGACCTACGCGGTGCCCGCGTGCACCACGCGCTGCGGGAACCTGTTCGGCCCCGGCGATCTCAACTGGAACCGCATCGTCCCCGGCACGATCCGCAGCGCCCTGCGCGGCGAGCGCCCGATCATTCGCTCGGACGGCTCGTTCATCCGCGACTACGTGTTCGTCGGCGACGCAGTCGACGCCTATCTGAAGACGGCCGAGGCGATCGGCCGCGCCGACGTCACGGGCGAGGCGTTCAACTTCAGCGACAACAAGCCGATGTCGGTGATCGAGATCTGCAACGCGGTGCTCGCCGCCGCGAACCGCACCGACCTCACGCCGAACGTGCTCGACCAGGCCTCACACGAGATCAAGGCGCAGTTCCTCGACTCCACGCGCGCTCGCACGCGCCTCGGCTGGGCGCCGAAGTTCGGCGTCACCGAGGGCCTCGCGCGCACCGTCGGTTGGTATCGCGAGCACCTCGGCGTCGCGTGAGCCGTCGCAAGCAGCGAGTCGTGGTCGCGGGCGCGTCCGGCTTCATCGGACGGCGCGCGTGCGCCGCGCTGACCGCCGCCGATCACATCGCGATCGATCTTCCGCGCGCCGACATCACCGCGATCCTCGAGGAGGCGGGTGCCGGAGCTTCGCGCACGCAGCACGTCGTCGATGCGCCACGGACGAAGCGCATCGTCGACGCGCTCGCGGGCGAGGCCGATGTCCTCGTGTGGGCCGCCGGCAAGCGCGAGCCCGATCGCGCCGCGAACCTGCGCGTCCACGCGACGGCGCCCCTCGCATGCGCGCGCGCCCTCGGCGTGCACCGCGTGATCTACCTGTCCTCCGGCGAGGTCTACGGCGATGCGCCCCTGCCCTATCGCGAGGACGGCCCCACCCTCGGCACGTCCGACTATGCCCACGCCAAGCTCGACGGTGAGCGCGCGCTCGCCGATGCGACGACCACTCGGTCCGCCGACGCGACGACCACTCGGTCCGCCGACGCCGCCATCCGCGACGCGTTCGTGCTGCGCCTCGGCCTCGTCTATGGCCCCGGTCAGTCGCCGCGTATGCTGATCCCGCGCGTGGTCGCCGCGCTGCGCGCCGGGGACCGCTTCCCGCTGACGCAGGGCGAGCAGACGCGCGACCTCGTCTTCGTCGACGACGTCGCCCGCGCGATCGTCGCGGCCGTCGAGGCGCCGCCCCGCGCACACGCCCGCGCCGGCGTGCTCAACATCGCGAGCGGCGCCGAGGTCCGCATCCGCGAGGTGGTCGAGGGCATCGCCCGCGCGATCGCGGCCGCGCAGGGCGTGGCCTTCGAGCACCTGCGCGAACGACTGGGCTTCGGAGAAGTTGCGCTCCGGCCGGACGAGGCCCATCGATATGTCATGGACGTCTCGCGAGCCCGCGAGGAGCTCGGGTGGACCGCGACGATGTCGCTGGCGGAGGGCCTCTCTCGCCTGTGACGGCCCTCGATCGCGATCCGTCATGCCGATGTCCTGACATCCGTCAGGACACGGGCTCTCTGACTCCGAACGGGCCCCACCCACCACGGCGATCCGCGGAGACTCCATACAGTCGGTTCGCGATCCGGTCTCGCCGCGCGAGCGCGAACGGGTGGACTCGAACGCGGGCCCGTGGCTGGGGCGCATCGGAGATGCCGTGGACGGCAACGTCGCCGGCCTCTGTCTCGTGCACATCGGAGATGTGGACGGCAACGTCGCCGGCCTCTGTCTCGTGCACATCGGAGATGTGGACGGCA